>JAIXYQ010000010.1 GCA_027490145.1 Planctomycetaceae bacterium | reverse complement strand
GCTCCACCAGGTTTCGCTCGCGCTCACGTCCGTCGCTCGGCGGGGCTGGCACCCGCCTCCGAACACGCTGTTCGTGCCGCCTTCGCGACTCCCAAAGCCGCGCAGCGCAGGGCCACTCGATCGCTGCGGACGGCGCGAGGCATGCCGCGACCAAAGGGAGCGACGGCCGCCACGGCGCGTCGCGTGATCAGCCCTCAGCGATCCGGACCCGCCCCGGCTCAGTCGTCCGCAGCGGCGTCGGGCTTGGCATTCGACGGCGGAGCTGCCTTCGATGACGACGACGCCTTGGTGGCGCGCTTGCCGCCCTTGGCGAGGTCGGTGTCATCCGGCGTGAAGTCGATCGCGATCGGGTAGTGATCGCTCGCGTAGCCCTTCGGCGGCTCCTCGCCCTTGCGCCAGTCGTAGTCATCGCCCGCGTGCATGGTGCCGAGCACGAAGAACGAGTTGTTCACGAAATCCTCGCTCAGTCCGGGCGACGCCATGATGTAGTCGATCGGGCGCCCGGATGCGTGCGTGGTGTAGGCATCCTTCATGTCCTTGCGGGACTTGTCCCGGAAGTCGTACGCCCCGACCAGTCCGCCTTCGGCGTAGATCTTGGCCGTCTTGTGGCTCGGCTGGGCATTGAAGTCACCGAGCACGACCAGGTTGATGTGCTCGTCCTTCGCCTGCGCCTCCTGCACCCATTCCATGACCTGCAACGCCTCGGCCTCGCGCTGGTAGGCGAACTCGAGGCCACCGGCCTTGTGGTGCACCACGATCACGCGGAGCACGTAGTCCGGCCGCACGCGCACATCGGCCATCAGCGGGCTGCGCTGGAACCGCTTGCCCTGCTCGGCGCCGGGCTTGGTCGGCTTCTCCGCGAAGCCCTTGCCGTCGCGCTTGACGTCGGAGAGATCCTCCTCGGGACGCACCTCGACCGATTCGATGGGGAATCGGCTGAGCAGCGATTGCTCGATGCCGCGCGGATTGCCGACGTCCTTGCTCGCCAGGTGTTCGTAGCCGAGATCCTTCAGGTACGTGTCACGGAACCAGCGCAGGCACGCCTCGCTCTCGACCTCCTCCAGCGCGAGGATGTCGGCATCGAGAGCACGGATCGCCTTGGCCAAGGCCTGAAGCCGATCCTCGCTCGTGCGTTCCTTCAGGTCATCTTCCTCGCCGCTGAGCGCGGGGTCGTCCTCGCCATCGAACAGGTTCTCGACGTTGTAGGCCGCCAAGCGAACGGTGCCCGCCTTCTTGGCAGGCGCCTCCTTGAATCCGTAGTAGACGCCGGGCGGTCGCTTGGCCTTGGGCTTCTGGTCACCGCCCTGTGGTGCAGCCTGGGCATCGTCGCCGCGGCGCGGGCCGGTCGAGCCTTGTTGCGTGACGGACGTTGACTTGGTGGTGCGTTCGCTGCCGGTGGCGGACTGCGCCGCACCGAGGAACGAGGCGCCGAGCATGCAGCCGGAGAGGACGAGGACCAGTGGAAGGCTCATGCGTGGCACTGTAGCGACCACCTAGCATGGCCCGATGCCACGCACCACCAGCCGCCGCCGCTACGAGGCCTACCGGACGCAGATGCGGGAGCGATTCGATCGCATGCGCCGTGACGGAGCGGTGGTCTCCAGGCAGGGCACCGAGCGCAGCCTGCGCCGGAGCCGGAGCTTTGTGTCGCTGCTGCGGGAGTTCCTCGCATTGTTGGGCCCCAGCCGCCGCTCGCTGGCGGTGGCGCTGGGCACGTTGACCGTGAGCACCCTGCTGGGCCTGGTCCCCCCTGCGGCGACCAAGTTCGCGATCGACAACGTGTTCGGCGGTGCGCCGCTGTCCCCGTCCGTGCGCGGCCTCTTCCCCGAGTCATGGACCGCGCTCGACACGCCGCGCGGACTGCTCGTGGCACTTGCCGTCGGCATGATCGCGCTCACCGCCGTGGACCTGGTCATCGGTCTCTGGGGCCGTTGGCTCGCCACGCGGACCGTCAAGCGCGTGCAAAACGCGGTCCGGAGACTGGCCTTCGCCCACGCTGCCGATCTTCCGCTCCATCGGTTGCAGTCACTGAAGTCCGGCGGACTCGTGAGCATGCTTCGTGAGGATGCCGGTGGTGTCGGCGACCTGGTCTTCTCGATGGTCTACAACCCATGGCGCGCGATCATCCAGCTGCTGGGCAGCCTGGTGGTGCTGGCCTGGACCGACTGGCGACTCCTCCTGGGCAGCGTGCTCCTCTTGCCGATGGTCTGGTTCACCCACCGCACCTGGATCGCCCGCATCCGACCGCTCCACCGCGACATCAAGCTGACTCGCGATGCGATCGATGGACACGCCACCGAGACCTTCGGCGGGATCCGCGTCGTGCGCGGCTTCGCGCGGACGGACGCCGAGCGCAGTCGTTACGCCGAAGGCTCGCACCTCATGGCGCGCCAGGAGATCAACGTGTGGTGGTGGTCACGGGGGATCGAGGTGGCGTGGGAAATCATGATCCCGGTGGCCAGCGCCCTGCTGCTCTGGTACGGCGGGATGCAGGTGCTCGAAGGCACGCTGACCACCGGCGACCTGATCCTCTTCCTGACGTACCTCGTGATGCTGCTGGGGCCGCTGGAGGCACTCGCCACCAGCGCCACCAACTTCCAAGCCAGCCTCGCCGGACTCGACCGCGTGCTCGACCTCGTCGCCGAACCCTCGGAACTGCCGGATCGAGCGGGCGCCACCACGCCCACGCGGCCGACCGTCCGCGGCCGGATCGAGGTGCGCGGCGTGCGGTTCAGCTACCCCGGCACCGAGCGAGAGGTCCTGCGCGGCGTGAGCCTGGTCGCGGAGCCGGGCCAGATGGTGGCCTTGGTCGGCGCGAGCGGCAGCGGCAAGACCACGCTCTGCAACCTCATCGCCCGCTTCAGCGACCCCACCGAGGGCGCGATCCTGCTCGACGGCACGGACCTGCGCGATCTCCGGCTGGCTGGCTACCGGCAGCTCCTGGGCATCGTCGAGCAGGATGTCTTCCTCTTCGACGGCACCGTTGCCGAGAACATCGCCTACGCGCGGCGTGACGCATCGGACGAGGCCATCCGCGAGGCCGCACGCATCGCCTTCGCCGACCGGTTCATCGAGGAGATGCCGGAGGGCTACGCGACGATCATCGGCGAGCGTGGCGTACGCCTGTCGGGCGGTCAGCGCCAGCGCATCGCGATCGCACGCGCCGTGCTGGCGGACCCACGCATCCTCATCCTCGACGAAGCGACGAGCAACCTCGACAGCGAGAGCGAACGCTTCATCCAATCTGCACTCGCCGTACTGATGCGGTCGCGCACGAGCTTCGTCATCGCCCACCGGCTCAGCACGATCCAGCACGCCGACCGGATCGTCGTGCTGCGCGACGGCCTCGTCGACGACCAGGGCACCCACGCCGAGCTGATGGAGCGCAGCGAGCACTACCGGCACATGGTGGCGCTGCAGACGGCGCCTCCGGTGCCGCTCGCGCCCGCAGCAACCTCATGAGGCCGGGGCACCCGCCGTGCGGCCCTTCCAGGCGCGCCGCCCGGTCAGGTGCAACCACAGGCTGTGCCACTGGATCACCGTGAGCATCAGGATGCCGACCGGATGCAGCGCCACCGAAGCCCAGGCATGGGCGAACCGACGCGCCAGCACGATGCGCTGGGCGAAGCCTGCCACGATGGTGAGCGCAGCCACCCAGGGCACCCACGGGGCCATCGCCACACCCGCGAGCCCGAGGGCCAGCGTGAGCCATGGCAGCAGCACGGCACATCCATGGAGCAGCGTCACGAACAGCAGCAGCACCGGTGACCCAAGGCCCTCGTAGGCATTCTTCGCGAAGCCCCTCCAGACCTGACCAAGCCCCCGGTACATCCGGCACTGCACCAGGTCGGTGCCGTCGAAGAGATCGGTCCTGAACCCGGCACGACGGAACGCGCGCGGCATCTTGATGCCGTCGTGCATGCTCGCCCGGAACGCGGCGTGGCCACCACTGGCCAACCAGGCATCGCGACGGGCCAGGATGAACTGTCCGCATGCACCACTGGCTGCGGGACTCGTCGTCGCACGCATGCGCGCCATGGGCAGGTACGAGAGCAGCACGAACGAGATCAGCGGGATGACTGCATGCTCCGCCCAGGAGCCGGTGACCTGGCGAGGCACCGTCGAGAGCAGGTCCGCACCGAGCGACTCCGCACGGGCCAGCGTCCTGGCGACGCAGTCGCGCTCGAACCGCACGTCCGCGTCCGTGAAGAGCACCCACTGCCCGTGCGCCGCCTGCCCCATCCGTTCACAGCCCCACTGCTTGCCGTTCCAACCCTGGGGCAGCGGCTGGGTCGGGACGACGCGGACACGCGCGTCATCGGCGACCAGGCGGGCCAGGATCGCCGGCGTCGCATCGGTGCTCTGGTCGTCGTAGACCAGCACCTCGACGGCCACGTCCACGTTGGCGAGCACGCTGCGGACGCAAGCCTCGATGTTCGCTTCCTCGTTGCGCGCCGGGATGCACACGCTGACCATCGGCACGGCGGGTCGTGCTGCAGGTCGATCACTCCGCGCGGTCCGCGTGTACAGCCGCAGGTTCGAGAGCATGCCGCCCCAGGCGACCATGGCACCGACGGCACCCGTGATCGTGCCGACCGACAGGAGCGTGGACACCAGGCTCATCGTCCGCCCACCCGACGCGCGTCGACCTCGATCGCCGCTCCCTGTCCCCGGGCCGCGAGCATGGCGTCATAGACGGGGTTGATCGTGGCGCCCGATCCGCCGAAGACGGTCTCGAACCGCTTCGGATCCCGCGTCATCACGCACTCCGCGAGTTCACGGCACGCCGCACCGAGCGCCGCCTCGATCGCACGGTGCCAACCGCGGGCGCTGGCCTCGCTCGGCGCATCGACCAGCCGCGCGCAGAGGAACGCCTCGGGTCGCTGCTCGGTCCAGAATCCGTACTCCACGGCGAGCACGGCGACCTTGGGCCCCAGCGCGCGATGGGCCACCACCCCCACGCCCGGTCGAAGGGCGATCGGGCTCCGAACATCGACGAAGCGCCCCTGGGGCGTGATCCAGAGCGTGCTCCGCGGTTCGCGCGCGAATTCGCGCGCGCTGTAGTCGGCCAGCCGCGACAGGCTGGCCGGCGAGTCGGGCTCGACGCCGAAGAGGCCACAGCGCGCGAAGAAGCGGAACTTGCGGAGCATGGCTTCGTCGATGGGTGCGAAGACGCCCCGCTCCCCGGCGGTCATCGGGTGCAGCACGCACGGAATCATGGGATCCCACCAACTCGAGTGGTTCATGGCCACGATCGCCGGCCCGTCATGGGAACCGACGTCACGAAGCACCTGCATCGTGCCGGGCATGGCCCGCACGGATGCAAAGCGCTTGCGCACGAGGCGCCGCACGTACCAGCCGAA
Source organism: Planctomycetaceae bacterium (assembly GCA_027490145.1). Taxonomy (GTDB): domain Bacteria; phylum Planctomycetota; class Phycisphaerae; order Phycisphaerales; family SM1A02; genus SYIB01. The sequence continues at coordinate 425,834 of JAIXYQ010000010.1, read as the reverse complement.
GACGCGCTTGAAGCCCGCGCTCGGCCGCCCGTCGGTCAGGCCGGCTGCAGGCACGCCTCGCGCTCCTGCACCTGGGCGGGATGGATGCCGACGTCCTCACAGACGGCGTTGGCCGCAGTGACCCCGCTCATCAGGACCATCGGCACGCCGGGTCCGGGATTCGCGCTGCCGCCGGCGAGGTAGAGCCCTCTCAGCACCTTGCTGCGGTTGCGGGGCTTGAAGCCGCCGCGGAGCTTGCCGTGCGACGCGAGACCATAGATCGCGCCGCCCTCGGCGTTGTACATGCGGTCGATCATGGCCGGGGTCAGGCGTCGCTCGACGACGATGTGCTTCTCGATGTCCGTGAAGCCGTTGCGGCGGAGCTTGTCGATGATCACGGGGCGGTACTGGTCGAAGAGACCACCGGGCGCATCCCACTCCTGACCCTCACGACGGAACGGCGTGTGCACCAGGATGTAGAGCGACTCGCAGCCGGCCGGCGCCTGGCCCGGATCGGTACGGCTCGGCACAGCCAGGTAGAGCGTCGGGTCGCGCGCGGGGATGCCCAGTCGGTAGATGTCATCGAATTCGTGCTGGGAATCCCTGCTGAACAGGAAGTCATGGTGCAAGACGTGGTCATACTGGCGGTCGAGTCCCAGGTAGAGCACCACGCCGCTGCAGGCAGGCGTGTACTTGCCGGCGATGTCTTCCTGCTCCGCCCGGCCCTGCGGCGTGCCGATCAGGTCCCGGTTGGTGCGCTGCACGTCACAGTTGCTGACGACCACGTCGGCACGCAGCGACCGGCCGTCCTCGAGCTCCACGCCCACCGCGCGGCCGCCCTCCTGGATGATCCGGCGCACGCCGACGCCCGTGATGAGCTCGGCCTTCTCCTCGCGCAGGATCCGCTCGAGCGAGCGGGCGACCATGCGCGTGCCACCCATGCTGTACATGCAGCCGTGGTCGACCTGCGCCGAGGCGATCAGCGTGAGGATCGCAGGAGCCAGGAACGGGCTCGAGCCCACGTACTGCAGGAAGTGCTCGCAGAGCTGCGCCATGTGCGGCTCGCCGATGTGCTTGTGGATCGTGCCCGCCACGGTCGAGTGCATGCGCATGTTGAGCACATCACCCAGCAGGCCGGCGTCGCGCGCCGGAGGCTTGCGCATCAGGTCACCGATGCCGCCCAGGTCCTTGTAGAAGAAGACCTTGTCGCTCAGTCGGTACATGCGGCGGCTGTAGTCGACGAACGATCGCCAGCCCGCGCCGGCGCCCGTCCCGGGGAACTGCCGATCGAGGGCCGCGGCCATCGCCTGCGGATCCTTGCGCAGGTCGATCACCGTGCCGTCGTCCCACATGCAGCGCCACTGCGGATCGAGGTCGACCAGGTCGAGGTAGTCCGGCACCGACCGGCCGCTGCGCGAGATGATCCCGCGCACGACCTGCGGCATGGTGAGGATGGTGGGCCCCATGTCGAAGGTGAAGCCCTTCTCCGAGAGCACGTTCATCTTGCCGCCCAGGTGCTGGTTGCGCTCGACGACGGTGACGGCGAATCCGTTGGTGGTGAGTTCGGTGGCCGCCGAGAGTCCGGCGAGGCCGCCGCCGATGACGATGGCAGTGGGTCGATTCATGGTTGGTTCAGGTGGACGGGTCGTGACGACGGGTGAGGTTGGCTCGCATGATCCAGCCAAGCACGCGGAGCAGGAGTGCCGGCGGTGGTCCGACGGGAACGTCCGCACCGCGCCGGGTGACGGCGACGGTCACCGGACGGGTCATCGCCAGCAGTCCGTCGGCGCCGCGGCTGGTTCCCCAGCCACTTTCGCCCGAACCGGCCAACGGCACGCCGGGATGGCCGGACGCCACCACGCACTCGTTCACGGTGACGATGCTCGCACCGGTCGCCTCGATCATGGCGCGGGTCGGTACGCCGCGGCTGAAGATCGATGCACTCAGGTTCTGGCCGTACCCAAGGTGCCGCTCCAGGACCGCCTGGTCATCCCGCTCGATGAGCACGGCAAGGGCCGGACCGAAGTGCTCACCTCGCGCGAGGGCGCACGACTCGGGGGCATCGACGACGACCTGGGGGCGCATCGACCTGCCGCTGGGCGATTCGAGCACACCGGTGATCGGCGTTCCTCCCGCCGCGACGGCTTCGTGGACCACCGCATCGACCTGGCGGGCCGCCGTGGCGTCGATCAGGGTCACCGGGTGGGCCGAGGCGGCGAGCACGCGCAGTTCGTGCAGGAACGACGGCGCAGCCTCGCGGCTGACGATGGCGCGCCGGGGAGCCATGCAGGTCTGTCCTGCATTCATCGTGAACCCATTCCAGACCGCACGCGCCGCACGCACCGGATCGGCATCGGCCAGCACGAGGGCGCTGTCCGAGCCCGACAATTCAAGTGTGGAGGGGATCATGTCGAGCGCGCAGCGCTGCGCGACTCGGCGCCCCACCGCACTGGATCCCGTGAACACGACATGATCGAAGCGTCCGCCGGCCAGGAGGCGCTCTCCCGCCTCGCGCGTGGCATCCGTCCAGACGAGCATGCCGTCGGGAAGTCCCTGGCCGAGGAGCGCAAGCAGCGCCGAGTGGGTCCGGGGCGATCGTTCGCTCGGCTTCACGGTCACGCGGTTGCCGGCGACCAGGGCGTGCACGATCTGCACGCCGAGCAGTTGCAGCGGGTAGTTCCAGGTGCCGATGATCGCCACGTGGCCAAGCGGCGCTCGCTCGGTGCGGATCGAGCGACCAAGGAACATGGCACTGCCCCAGCCCGCGCCGCGAGACGCAAGGATGGCGGGCGCACGGCGGATGGTCCATCGCATGGCGGCCAGGAGCGCCAACACGTCGGCGATGGCGGCTTCATGCCGTGGCTTGCCGAGTTCGTCGGCCACCAGCTCGGCGAGGTCGGCGGCGCTCCGCGCAAGCGCATCGGTCCTCCCCTCGAGCCACTCGATCCGCCGGCCGAGGTCGGCCCAGGCTGCTGGCGCGATGACCGAGCACGAGCAGCACGCCGCGTCACAGGCGTGAACCCGGTCGCGCTCCGTCGAGGGGGTCATGCTTGGGTCGGCCACGGCTGCTGTCACACGCATCAAGTCGGTCTTTCGCACCCCACCATGGGGTGGATTCGTGAATCCGGGCTCCGGATTCACCCGAAGCCCGCTCCGTGATCGCCAATGCTTCACTGTCGACTGAACGTTCGATCGCCATCGTCGGTGCCGGGCCTGGTGGCCTGGCTGCGGCACTCCTGCTCGCCGCCAGCGGTCTGCAGGTCACCGTGTACGAGGCGCACGACCGCGTGGGCGGCCGCACGCGACGCTTGAGCCAGGACGGGTTCCACTGGGACTGCGGTCCGACGTTCTTCATGATGCCGTACGTGCTGGAGGAGATCGTCCGCACCACGGGGCACTCGCTGCACGACCATGCCGAGCTGGCCAGGCTCGATCCCATGTACCGGCTGCTCCACGGCCAGCGCGGCGCACCCGCCGTCCAGATCGATGCCACGCAGGACGTGGCACGCATGGTCAAGCAGTTCGAGGCCCGTCGGACCGGCGATGGCGTGGCGTTCCGGCGCTTCCTCGACGACAACCGCGCCAAGCTGGCGGCGATGACGCCGATCCTGGAGTCCCCCATGCGCGGGCTCTACGACCTGCTCACGCTCGACGCGATCAAGGTCGCCCCGAAGATCAAGCCGTGGCAGTCACTGCACACGCACCTGGGCGAGTACTTCCAGGATCCTCTCGTCCGGCTCTCGCTCTGCTTCCAGAGCAAGTACCTGGGTATGAGTCCGTTCGAGTGTCCGAGCCTGTTCAGCATCCTGCCGTTCATCGAGTACGAGTACGGCATCTGGCATCCCACGGGCGGCTGCAACGCGCTCATGCAGGCGATGGGCGACATCGCCCGCTCGATGGGCGTCCGCATCCACACCTCGTCGCCGGTCGAGCGCCTGACGTTCGATGGCCGAACCGTGCGCGGCGTGATGGTCGATGGACTCGAGCATCGACACGGCCAGGTCATCGTCAATGCCGATGCCACCTGGGCCATGAAGAACCTGATCCCGGCCGGGTTGCGCCGGCGCGACCAGCAGGATGCCGTGCTGGATGCCAAGCGCTACTCCTGCAGCACGGTCATGATGTACCTGGGCCTCGACGGCACCGTCGACCTGCCCCACCACACGATCTACACCAGCGAGACCTACACCGAGAACCTCAAGGACATTGCCGAGCGCGGCTGCTGGAGCGAGGATCCCTCGATCTACGCCTGCAATCCCTCGCGCATCGATCCCACGCTTGCCCCCGACGGCAGCAGCTCGCTCTATGTGCTGCTGCCCTCGACCAACAACAAGGACGGGCACTGCACCGTGGACTGGGATGCGATGCGCCCACGGCTGCGCGCCGATGCCCTCCACCAGCTCGAACACCGACTCGGCATTCCCGACGTCGCGCGGCGCATCCGGACCGAACGGCTCGTGACGCCTGCGGATTGGCAGGCCGAACGCATCAACCACGGGGCGACCTTCAACCTGGCGCACAACCTCGGGCAGATGCTGCACCGACGGCCGCAACACCGGCTGCCCGGCTTCGACGGGCTCTGGCTCGTGGGCGGCGGCACGCATCCGGGCTCGGGGCTTCCGGTCATCTTCCTGTCGAGCCAGATCACGGCGCGCATGCTGTGCGATGAGCTTGGTGCTCCGTTCGCGATGGATCGACTCGCCCCGCGCACAGCCACCCTCGAACCTGCCTTGGCGTGAGTCCCGCGCCGCTTCAGCGGCGCATGCCTCCCCGCGCCGCCTACGCGGCGCATGCCACCCTGCGCCGTCCTAGCGGCGCATGCCACCCTGCGCCGTCCTAGCGGCGCATTCCACCCTGCGCACCTTCGACCGACAGCTTGCCCGCCGACATGTCCCAACGGAACGCGGCTGCGCGCGTGGGCGTCGACTGACCCGTGGGGACGAGCGCGATGAGCCGGCCCGGCGCGGCACGCATCACCGCCACCTGCTTCAGCGCGTCGTAGTCGAACGACTCGCACTCACAGTCGAACTGTGACGTGCGGACGAACACCGCGCCCTGCGCCGAGAGCGTGCGGATCTCCGCCGCGCCGCCGAACCCCATCACCTCATCCTTGGCGGCCTCGGCCGCTGCGGGCCGGAAAAGATCGGCATCCAGGGCCGCGCAGGTCAGGGTGAAGGTGTCGCCCTCGCGCGGGCCCGCGTGCGCGACCTCGACCGACTTGCGCATGCTCATGCGGTGGAGGTCCCCGTCGAGACGCTTGACCTGCATGCCGTCGGCGAAGCGGAAGCGCGTCACGCCCTCCGTACCCGGACCGACGAAGCTCGCCGCACGGGCACCGGGTGCCGACGGATTGTTGACCAGCACGGAGCCGACTCCGGGTACCGCGATCTCACTGCGCACCATGTCGAATTCCAGGCGTTCGCCCTGCAGGCGGACCAGGCGTGGATCGCCGACCCGCCGACCGTTGCTCATCGTCCACACCTGGTTCTGGACCTGCGCACCACCCACGGCCACGACCTTGCTCACGCGCAGGTCCTTGCCACCGGCCGCCGACTCGGTCGTCGCCGGTGCCGCTGCGCGATCGGTGCCCGCCCCGCCCTCCGGCGCACCCTTGGGCAGGAACTCGACGGTCACGCCACGCGCATCGAGCAGGTCGATCTCGCCGACGTCAGGTTCCGCGCGGACGGTGACCTCGCCACGCAGCTCAAGCACCGCGCCGTCGGCCTCGCGCTCCTGGAAGGCCATCTGCTCCTGCCAGGTGGCCTCGAACTGCTTGCGCAGCGCAGGATCCTTGGGTGGTGTGGCCTTGGCCGAGGCGAGCGCGTCGGCCAAGAGCGGACTCTCGAAACCCTGCGCGCGCCCCGGGCCATCCACGCGCGCGGATCGCTCGCGCTCATCCACTCGCAGCGACGCGACCTGGTCCACGCGCACCGGCCCACGAACCACCTGCAACCCCGGGCCGCGCAGGAGTGCCTGTCGCCGCACCAGGTCAGCCTGCAGCGAGTCGGCGAAGACCCGCGCGCCGTCCTTGACCTGCATCTGGACCGTCGACGAGGCATCGGCCTGCACGAGCTGATGTCCCTTCGAGCCCTCCATCGGGCCGAACGAGCAATCGACCTCCTTGGCCCACAGCACCTGCAGGTCGTCGCTGATGCGGACCTCGTTGCGCAGGCGCGCGCGCACCGGCTGCGCCGCATCGTCGACTTCCACGAAGTCCAGGTCCAGGTCCCCCGCCCCCACCGTGCGCGATCCTTCGACCATGGTCACGCCGCCCCGCAGTTCGGCGCGCCGTGGCTGCGCCTTCCCGTCGCTGCCGCGCGCAAAGCGGATGTCGGCCGATCGGGCACTCGCCGCCCGCTCACGATCCGACAGCCGCACGCCATCGGTCAGCACCGCCCGGCGCGGCTCGCTGCCGCCCGGCTGCCCGTCGAGCAGGATGTCCATCGTCGACGCTTCGATCACGCGCGTCCCATCGGTGGCCCGGGCACCACCCTTGGCGAGCAGTCGTTCAGGCTGGTCGCCGTCGGTCGTGCGGACGAGGTCCACCGTCACGTCCGGCGCCCGCAGCGCCATGGGCAGGTCCGCCAACTCGACCGGGCGCCCATCGAGCTCGATCCGCATCCGATCATCGGCCGGTGGCTGTTCGTCCGCGACGGCCGGGCGCATCACGAGCGGCCCCGCGAAGCGCACCACGACGCGCTCGGGATCCTCGATCGCAGCGATCGCCTGCGAGGCCACGAGGACCGGCAGCGGACCGAGGATGGGCGTCGACTCGACGAGCCGGTCATCGGTCTGGCCCTCCTCCAGGTGGAAGTACGCGACGAGCTGGTCGCCGGTCATCGAGCTGGTCTGGCCGCCGCGCTCGCGCGTGATGTGCACCTGCTCGCGCAACTGCAGCCGGTACGGCCGCCCCGCTCGCCGCGGTTCATCGATGGCGTACTGGGGAAGCGCGTGCGGCAACGAGTGGACCGACGCAGGCGCCGACTGCCCCGCACGCGCGGCCTTGCTGCCGGGCAACCGCGTGATGACCAGCGGCGACAGCGGACGGCGCACCGACAGCAGCTCGATCGAGCGCCCGTCGGCCGACAGCACGAGTTCGAGCGTCTCGCCGGTGAACTGCAGCGTCTCGCTGGTGATCTGCACCTCCCCCGGGGCATCGATGCGGTTCCGGATCGCATCGAACGTGGCCTCCTGCGCAAGCACCACCACCGAGGGCTCCTCGGTCGTGATGTCGCGGCTGCGCCCCTGGTCATCGGGCATCCACACGCTCACGACGACGTTGCCCTCGAATCGACCGTTCTCGAGTGCCTTCGCCGGCACGTGCGCCCGACCCCGATCGCCCCGCAGGGCCACGATGCGGCCGTTGGGGCTGTGCATCACCGCCCGGGGCTGCACCATCTCGAGCCACTGGCCCGGACGGGGATCGATGCGATCCGCCGTGTACCGCTGCTTGACCCTGCCGTCGGGCCCGGCAACCTGCACCCAGGCGCCCGCATCGAGCTGCATGCCCCCACGCATGTCGGCAGGCGCCCCGGCGCGCGCGGCCTCGTCACGGCCCAGCGTCGTCGGCGGAGCGAGTGCCGAAGGATCCTTGATGCGACGAGGCGCACCACGCGGGATGCCACGATCGCTTCCTGCAGCCACCACCAGGAGCCCTGCGCTGATCAGCAGGGCTGACCCCAAGAGCACCAGGCGCGTCGGCGTCAGGCCGCGAAGCACGACTGGGCCTCCGCAAGGCGCCCCTGCTCCTGCAGCAGGTGCTCGATGGCCTCGCGCACGGCACCATGCCCGCCACGGTGGCGCGCGACGAAGTCGGCGATGCTGCGCACGTCCTGGCATGCGTCGGCCACGGTGATCCGGTAGTGGCACGCCATCATGGCCGGAAGGTCCGGCCAGTCATCGCCCATCATCGCGGTCTCATCGAGCGTGCATCCACATCGATCGACGATCGCGCGCAGGTCGGCGAGCTTGTCCTTGGAGCCCTGCATCACGACCTCGATGCCGAGCTCGCGTGCACGTCGCTCCACCGTCGACGACGTACGCCCCGACAGGATCGCCACGCGGTTGCCGAGCCGGCGCCACGCCACGATGCCAGCGCCGTCGCGGGCACAGAAGCGCTTGTGCTCCACACCATCCTCGGAATAGATGATGCCGGCATCGGTGAGGACGCCATCCACATCGAGCACGAGGAGACGGACGGAGCGTGCATCGGACATGCGGACGATGCTATCCAGCGGGCTGCGACACCGCCGCGACGACGATGTCGTACGACGCGTGGGCGGCGACCGCGATGCCGAAACCGCGGACCACGTAGAGCCCGCCGAAGTAGAGCCCCGCCACGAACAGCGACGCGAACACCGGCCACTCGATGGTGCCCGTGGCTCCCCTCAGCGGGTGGTATGCGGCGAACGCCAACGCAGCCAGGACCACCGAGACCCAGGTCGCCCACGGGTCCTTGACCCTGAGCAGATCCGCCAGCAGCGAGTGCAGCAGGAGCAGCGCCACCATGCGGAAGATGAACTCCTCGTAGAGCCCCGCCCCGATCGAGATCAGGATGCGGTCGCCCAGCCAGGCACCCGGCGCCGCGGTGGTGGCCATCAGGGCGATGCCCATGACCGCGCGGACGAGGACGTACAGCGGCAACCCCGCCAGCGCCCCCTCGACGACCATGCCTGCGACCGTCGGCAGGTCCACAGACCATGGCTTGCGCGAGAGCACGTGCAGCACCAGCAGCACGACCGCCATCGCCACCGCCGGAAGGCTGAGCACCGGCAGCCCCAGTCGGGTCGCGTCCATGCCGAAGGACTCGAAGAGGTGCACGAGCGCCCGGTGCGCATCGTTGGTCTGGACCCCCTGCGCCGAGGCGAGCCAACGCACCAGGCCGATCTCGTACAGGACGATCAGCGGCACCAGCAGGCAGAGGATCTCCAACGGCTGCTTGGAGCGCTCCCAATAGGACAACGGCCCGGCGTCAGGCCGGGCCGCTCGGGGCTTGGTTCGTGTGCGCGGCGTGCGGGCCGCCACGGCTCACTTCTTCGCCGCGATGCCGGCCAAGCGCTTCGCAAGGCGGCTCTTGCGACGGGCCGCCGTGTTCTTGTGCATGGTCGGGGTGTGCGAGAACTTGTCCATCAAGCTCGCGACCTTGTTGTAGGCCTCGGCGGCTGCCTTGCTGTCGCCGGCCAGCACGGCGGTGTTGAACGCCTTGACGGCGTCCTTCACGCGGGTGCGGCGCCAGCGGTTGCGGGCATTGCGCTCTTCGGTCTGGCGAACTCGCTTCTTAGCCGATGCGGTGTTGGGCACTGGTGTGGTTCCTCTGCTGACTGCGGGGGATCCGGCATTATGGCGGCAAGGCGGCTTCGGCGCAACCCACCCGCCCACAGGGTGATCGGACCAGGGATCGGCTTGACGCGTGCCCCCTCCATGCGCGACACTCCGGGTCTCGGGGTGGCCCTTCGCCACCCCCGCCCCCCACGAGGTAGCTCTCCATGGCATCGCGCTCCGGCAGCAACGGCACCGTCATCGGTCTGGTCATCTTCGTTCTGGCGACCGTGGCGCTGCTCGTGACGAGCATCGTCCTGTGGTCCAAGTACGACGACGCCCGCAAGATGGCCGATTCCGCGCGGGGCGGCCAGACTGAGTCGGACCGCAAGGCCGACGAAGCCACCCAGCGCCTCGGGCAGGCCGTCACGCTGATGGTCGGACGCACCGACGCCTCGGTCGAGGAACTGCGCAAGGAGTTCGGCGCGGGCGAGAATGACATCGTCAAGACCATGCTCGAGAAGGCCCGCAGCGATGCCGCCAAGCTCCGCAAGGATCTCGACGCCGCACGCGAAGCCACCAAGAAGGCCGAGAACGACCTCACCGTCGCCATGCGGCGCATCGACGAGGCCAAGCAGGCCTACGACGCGGCCTTGGAAGCCAAGGGCCCCGAGTTCACCGAACGCGAGGAAGCGATCGCCAAGACGCAGGCCGAACTGGATGAACTGAAGAGCCAGCTCTCCAGCGCCCGCGAAGAGGTCGCCAGTGCCGGCCGCGCCCGCGAGGAAGAGCTCCAGGGGCAGCTCGAGGCCCTCGCCGATGAGAAGAACTCCTTGGAATCCCGTGCGGGTGACCTCCAGCGCCAGGTCGATCGCATCCGCGTGCAGCCGAAGAACTCCGCCGCGCTCGTCGATGGCCACGTGCTCGCCTCGAACACCGAGGGTCGCGTCTACATCGACCTCGGTCGCAAGCACCGCATCCGCCCCGGCATGACCTTCGAGGTCTACGCCGACGCCGTCGGCGCAGGCGTCGATCCGGCCACCGGCGCGATCCTGCCCGGCAAGGCAAGCATCGAAGTGCTCAAGGTCGACGAGACCACCAGCACCGCCCGCGTGATCCGCCAGCAGCGCGGTGCCAGCCCGCCGGTCAAGGACGACGTGCTCGTCAACGCGATCTACAGCCCCGACTACACCTACCGCTTCTTCCTCTACGGCGAGTTCGACACCGACGCCGACGGCCGGACCAGCGCCGAGGAGAAGGCGTTCGTCATCCAGCGGATCCGTGACTGGGGCGGCACCGTCGCCGAGGGCGACGAACTCCCCGGCGACGTCGACTTCGTGCTCGTGGGCGTCGAGCCCAGCGAGCCGCGCGGTTCCCTGAGCGACGATGCCTCGATCGAGGAGATCGAAGCGGTCAGCCAGGCCCGCGAGCGTCGCGCGAACTACATCGACTTGGTGAAGCGTGCGACCGACGCCCGCATCCCGATCCTGAACTGGAACCGCCTGCGCACGCTGACCGGCGACGCGGAGCGCTGAGCCCCGCGTGGCGTCCACGGTCGCGCCAGCCGTCCACTTCGCCCAGTACGCGGCCCTGCGGTCCTGCTTCGGACTGCTGCACGCCTTCGGCGTCGAGGAGAACCTCCGCACCGCCGCCGGTTTCGGCCGGCTCTATGCCTCGGTCGTCCCGCGGCACCGCCAACGCGCCATGGACAACCTGGCGCATGCGATGCCGCACCTGGACGAACGGGAGCGCCGCGACCTGGCCGTGCGCAGCCTCGAGTCGATGTTCCAGCTCTTCATGGTGGAGAGCGTCGCCACGCCGCGGCTGGTGACCCCGAGCAGCTGGACGAGCCACGTCTCGTTCGCACCCTCGCATCCCCTGCTGCAGCGCGCTCTCGGCCTGCTGCTCGAACGACGCCCGGTCATCCTGTGCACGGGACACTGCGGCAACTGGGAGCTGCTCGGCTTCGTGATGACGATGCTGGGCTTCGACATGACGGCCCTGGCGCGGCCGCTGGACAACCCCTGGCTCAATCGCTGGATCCTCGGCGTCCGTGAGGCGCGCGGGCTGCGCATCCTCACGAAGTGGGGTGCGACCGAAGTCGTGCAGGACATCCTCGACCGCCGTGGCAGGGTCGGATTCATCGCCGACCAGAATGCCGGCGACGACGGGATCTTCGTGCCCTTCTTCAACCGCCTCGCGAGCACGTACAAGTCGATTCCCCTCCTGGCCATGCGGCACGACGTGCCCATCGTGGTCGGCGCAGCCCATCGAAGCGGCGATCGCTTCCACTACGAGTTCGATGCGCATGACGTCATCGAACCGCATGAGTGGGCCGCGGTCGATGATCCTGCGTTCTTCATCGCGGCACGCGTGAACCGCGGCATCGAACTGGCGATCCGTCGCTCGCCGTGGCAGTACCTGTGGATGCACCGCCGCTGGAAGAGCCGGCCGCTGCACGAGCGCCAGGGCAAGCCGATGCCCGAGCGGCTGCGCGCGAAGCTCCAGTCGCTCCCCTGGATGACCGATGGTCTGCTCGACCAGCTTGCGCTGCCCCTGCCGCCGGGATCGCGTTGAGCCTGCACCCGCGAAGGGCGACCGCTACGATCCCGCGCATGCAGCGACGACTTGCAGGCAAGACCATCCTCGCTGTGGATGACGATCCGGACATCCTGGCCGGCATGGTGTTGGCCCTCGAAGCCGAGGCCGCCACGGTCGTCCGCGCCAGCGATGGCGCGCAGGCGTGGGCAGCCCTCCAGGCGGGCGGGATCGATGCGGTGGTGCTGGACATGATGCTGCCCCAGTTGTCGGGACTGGCGATCCTCGAGCGACTGGGCGCGGCAGCCCAACGGCCGCCCGTGGTCATGGTCACCGCGAACCAAGGGCGCCGGCACCGGGAGTTCGCGACCGCCCTGGGTGCGAGCGCGTACTTCAACAAGCCCGTCCCGCTCGAGCGCCTCGTCGACGCCGTGTGCGAATCGCTCCGATAGGATCAGTGAAGCGTGCCTCGCTCGTACTACATCTACGGACTTCCCGAACACGTCGAGGACCTGGATCCGGAGGGCGAGATCCCGCGCCTGCCGATCGGCGAGCGCGCGGCCGTGCTCCGCAGCCTCGCGCAACTCAACACCTCGCCCGATGCCCCGGGCAGCTGCACGCTCTATGGCCCCGGCATCGAGATCAGCCTTCCCGAGGGTGATGGCGTGCTGGATTTCGCCGTGCTCCGCGTCAGCGACGAGGCCATCTCGTGGCCCGTGATGCTGAGGATCGCGGGCGAGATGGGCTGGTGCCTGTGGGATCCGGAAGAGGGCCGCAACCTCTTCAGGTTGCGACGGCGTCACGACGACTTCTGAACGCGCGATCGACCCGGCCGCAGCATCCGACCCGCCACGGGGCCACCGCGCAGTCCTGCGCCGTCCACAGCCAATCGCTTCAGTCGAGCGTTTCGCTCTCGATGCTCGCTCGCTCGCCGGCCAGCCGCTTCTCGGCGTAACGGCGCACCCAGTTTTCCCAGGTCTTGCCCGCCGCCGCGTCACGGCCGGTGATGCGGATCGCGGCGATCTCACGGCCGGCCACCGAACGACGCGTTGCGTCGCCGGGCACCAACAACCGAAGCGCGCAGGAGCCGAGGTCGGCCCCGACGATGACGTCGAACACGAAGCCCTCGACGGTGGTCCCGTCGTGGAGGACCAGCGTCACGTCGCCGCGGAAGTCGCGGATGGCGTCAAGGCTGGACAGCAGTCGGGTCGGGTCGGACGCGTCCAGCGCGTCACCTTCCTTGATGGAAGTCGTCTCAGTGCTCACGCGGCAAGGCTACCGGCTGGCTTCGGTGGAGAGGCGCTCATCGAGCACACGGACCAAGTCCGCCAACTCGGCGGCGGCCCGCTCGAGGCTGCTGGTCCCGGTGATGGCCTGGATGGGGTCGCAACGACCGTCCTGCTTGAGGCGCAGCTGCAGCCGCATGGCGTCGGCCACCAGGGCCGCCTGGGCAGCGCACGCCTGCCGGAGCAGCAGGATGCCGGCATGGTCGCTCGGCAGGCTGTTCAGGGCGGCGGTCCCGACGAGGCGGAGGCCGGCGTCGGCGGTCGGCGCCGTCGGTTCAGGTTGGGTCAAGGGATCGGTCTTCACGGGCAAAGCCTCGGGAGAGGCGCGGAGGAAGTGTACCGTCGGCATGCAGTCTCCCTTCAAGGACGGGGCCCAACGGGCGCCCGTTCATGGCGAGGCCCGAGAAAGGCATCGGTTCGGGAACGCCGAGGGCATGATTCTGCGGACCATCCTGGGATGCCCTGCCCCCACGCCGGGTGCGGGTCGCGGGCGGGTCCGTCTGCGGTCAGAGCGACCAGCTCAGGCCGACGTACGCGCCGATGCTGTCGCGGCCCGGGTTCTCTTCATCGGTCCGGGCGTTGCTCTGGTGGAACCACTGCACCCCGAGCATGAGCGAGGTTGCCGCATCGAGTTCGTGCCGCACGCCAAGCCCGGCCCAGGGGGCGAAGTTGGTGTCGCTGGTGTTGGCCGGGACCTCGTTGGTGGTGAACTGCACGCCGCAGCCAAGTTCGCCGTAGACCGACCAGGTGTCTTCGCGGAGGAAGTGCCAGCGGATGTCGATGCCCACGCCGCCGCCTGCGGCGTTCTCGATGGGCTGCCAGACACCGATGCCGCTGGCGTAGAGGCCAAGTCCGAGGCCCTCGGCCACGAACCACGAATACTCCGCGATGCCCTGCGCGTAGTCCGCGCCGTCGAGGTCCGAGCCCCCGCCGACGAGGATGGTGAACGCACTCGAACCCTCGGCGCCGTAGTGGACGCCGGCGGCAGCCTGCAGGTCCTTCGGGGTCGGCACTGGGTCGGAGCCGACGTCAGACGCAAGGACGAGCGCGAGGGCATCGATCATGGACGGGACGCTACCTGCGCGCTGAACTCCGCTGACGGCGAGCCGCGGCGGGGCCAAAAGAAAAACCGCCGTCCGAACGCTCCGACACGCTCGAACGGCGGCACCACGGCCAAAGGCCGCGAAGAAGTCTGGATCCGGAGTATCTACGACGGACCCGCCCCGTCAATGGGCAGCGAGGCCCCGATTGCATTGATTTTCCAAGTGTTTTTGCGCATCGGACCCCGCCCGTCTGCCTGTCTGATAATCTCGGCTCATGCCTTCCGCCATCGCCGCCGTTGCCGTCGCCCGTCTTGCGGCCCCTGGGTGCCCAGAGTGGCTCGTGGCCCAGCGGCTCCCCGGCGCCACCCTTGCAGGACTGTGGGAATGGCCCGGCGGGAAGGTCGAGCCGGGCGAGACCAAGCCGCAGGCGGCGGCCCGCGAGCTCTTCGAGGAAGTGGGCCTTCGCGTACCGGCGACCGACCTGCGAGCCGTTGGCGGGGCGCTGAACGCCGGACCAATCACGCTCGAACTTTTCTGGACGATGGCGCCTCATCACGCCTCGCCCCAACCCCTCGGCTGCGCGCAGGTTCGGTGGGTCGATGCGAGCGAACTCGCTCACCTGGAGTTCCCCCCTGCGAACGCGTCGCTCACCCATCGCATCGTGGCGATCGACCGCATGCTGCGGGCAGGATCGCCGCCGACGGATCCGCCCACCTTGGACGGCAGACGGACCGGGACCGGTTGATCACTTGGCGAACGGCGGCCGAGCGGCCTCGACCTTCGCGGCGCGGGCTCGATCGATGAGTGCGGCTTCGTCCTTGGAGAGCGGAACGAGGGTCACATGCCACTCGTTGCGGCTGTGCAGGTCGACCGGCAGGATCTCGCCGACGAGGTCGGGCCCCGGCGCATCCCAGAGCGGCATGTCGACGCTGCGGCCGTTCCAGTCGGCGGCGTAGCCCTCCTTGACGATGCGCACGTCGTAGGTGCCGTAGTCGTTGATGCCCACGACGCACGGCGTGGTACCGACCTCGCGATCGTTCATCCACACGCGGGCCCCCGGCGGGTCACTGGTGATGCTGACCGTGCGCTCCACACAACCTGCGAAGGACAGGCATGCGAGCACGATGGCAGTGGGCTGTCGCATGGAGGACGATGCTAGCCGGACGGCTACACTCCCGGCGTGCCGCTGCTTGCTGCCCACGAACTCGTGAAGTCCTACGGTGGCCGCCGCGTGGTCGACGGCGTGAGCTTCACCGTGGATGAGGGTGAGATCGTCGGGATCCTCGGGCGCAACGGCGCGGGCAAGACCACCAGCTTCCGCATGGCGATCGGGATGATCTCTCCCGAGAGCGGCTCGGTCGAGTTCGACGGTCGTGACGTGACGCGGCTTCCGATGTACCAGCATGCCCGCGCGGGCATGGGCTACCTCGCCCAGGAGCCGAGCGTGTTCCAGCGGCTGACCTGCGAGCAGAACCTCATGGCGATCCTGCAGACGCTGCCGCTCACGCGGGCCGAGCGGACCGACCGGTGCAACGCGCTGCTCTCGCAGTTCGGTCTCGAGCACAAGCGCCGCGACGAGGCACGCACGTGCTCCGGCGGGGAACGGCGTCGTCTGGAGATCGCCCGCGCGCTCGTGACCGATCCACGACTGATCCTGCTCGATGAACCCTTCGCGGCCGTCGATCCACACACGGTCGAGGAACTGCAGGGCGAGGTGCGCCGGCTGGCCGACACCGGCATCGGCATCCTGGTCACGGACCACAACGTGCAGCAGACGCTGCGGATCTGCGACCGTGCCTACATCGTGCACGAGGGGCGCAACCTGCGCGACGGCGCCCCCAAGGACATCATCAACGATCCGATGGTGCGCGATGCCTATCTCGCGAGCACCTTCCGCGGCGACGAGTTCGGCTGAGCCATCAGCCGAACGGTCACGCTGCGGATCGCGGCCGGCGAGGCGTTGGCGACGGTGAACGTGGCGCCGTGCGTCTGCACCGATTCACCCGCAGATGGCACGCGACCGAGCGCCGACAGCAGGAATCCGGCGACCGTGTCGTAGTCCTCGTCCTCAGGCAGCGATAGGCCCGTCTCGCGGTTGAAGTCATCGACGCGGTAACGGCCGTCGACGGTCCATCCCGCTGCCGAGTCCCCCGCCATCGACGCCACGACCTCGTGTTCAGGCTCGTGCTCGTCGACGATCTCGCCCACGATCTCCTCGAGCACGTCCTCGATGGTGACGAGGCCCGCCGTGCCGCCGAACTCATCCACCACGATCGCCTGGTGCACCTCGCTTCGCTGGAACTCGAGCAGCAGCTCGCGCACGGGCTTCGTCTCGGGCACGCGCACCGGCACGCGCAGCAGGCGGGACAGCTCGAAGTCTTCGGTCTCGTCGCCGAGGTAGCGCACCAGGTCCTTCACGTAGAGGATCCCGACGATCGAATCGAGGCTGTCGCGGTAGACCGGGATGCGGCTGTGCCCCGCGCCCAGGATGAACTGGCGGATCACCTGGAGGTCGCTGGTGTAGGGAAGCCCTTCGATCGCCGTCCGGGGCGTCATGACCTCGCTCACGAGCGTGCCCTTGAACGCGACGACGTTCTCCATCATCGTGGCGATCGTCTCATCGACGCCACCGGCCCGCTGCGCATCCTCGATCGTCTGCAGCAGTTCCCGCTCGGCGTGCACGGCCCCCTGCTCGGCACCGGCAATGCGGCGGACCGCCTCGTCGACGAAGCGCACGGACCGCACCAGCGGCCACGACAGCACCCAGCAGATGCGCAGCACCGGCACGCTGCGCACGATGATCCACGCCGGCGCGTGGCGGGCCACGGCGCCGGCGACCACGCTCGTGGTGAGCCAGACGACCGGCGCGGCGATCGCCAGCGCGACCAGCGCCTGCATGGCCAGGGCGCCGTCGGGATCCCGGTCGTGGATGGCCACCAGCACCACGGCCAACGCGCCCAGGCGCCCGAACGTGCGCAGGAACGCGACCGACTGTTCGAGGGCCACCGTTTCCCGCATGATCCACGGGCCAACCAGGCCGCGGCCGCGCTGCTCAAGCCGACGCTGCAGGTGGCTGGGGCTGACCGCCACCAAGGCCAGGTTCAGCGCGCTGAAGTAGCTCGCCAGCAGCAGGCTCAGCACGAGCAGGCCCAGGTGCATGCCGGTCATGGCTGCTCCCCGCGGGCATAGACCACGCCCAGGCCGATCGCCTGCAGGATCCGGTCCTCCTCGGCATGCATGCGTGCGTGCTCGGCGGGCGTGCGATCGTCGAAGCCCGTGCAGTGCAGCACGCCGTGCAGCGCGTAGAGCAGGAGCTCGCGGCGCAGTTCGTGACCGCGGGTGGTCGCCTGCCGCGCAGCCTCGTCCACGCAGATGGCGATGTCGACCTCCACGGGCTCGCCCGGACCGCTCGCCGGGAACGTCAGGACGTCGGTCGTGCCGGGCACGTTGCTGAAGCGCTCGTGCAGCGCGGTCATGCGGTGGTCGTCGATGACCTCGACCGTCACGCGCGCCACCGGCACGGGGACATGCGCGAGGCAGGCCGACAGACGGTCCTGCACCCAGGCCCGCTCGGCCTCGAGCCGCTTCAGGGGTGCATCCAGCCGGACCTCGATCACGGGATCCATGGCGGTCATGCTACCCATCACGCCCCTGCGACCCTTCGGAAGGCCGGTGGAGGGATCACCCCGCACACCGGCGCGGGGACGCTGCACGGTCGCGACGCGTTCAGTGCGCGCTCACGTGGACGGGCACGAACTTCGGCTTCACGCGCTTCTCGAACTCGCCCCGGAACTTGCCGACGATGGTGCGGATCGCCCAGTTGTTGCCGTCGGCCAGGCCGCAGATCGTGGTGCCGGGCGTCAGGCCCATGCTCATGCCGAGTTCGAGCAGCAGGTCGAGGTCGGCCGTCGTGGCCTGGCCCTGCTCGATGCGGCAGAGCAGCTTGTAGATCCAGCCGCTGCCCTCGCGGCACGGGGTGCACTGCCCGCACGACTCGTTCTTGAAGAACCGCGCGATGTTGCGCGCGACCATCACCATGTCGGTGTCCTCGTCGAAGATGGTCGGGCACGCGGTGCCCAGGCCGAGCACGTTGCACGCACGGCCGATGTCGAAGTCCATCGCGGCGTCGAACTGGTCGGTGCCGAGCACACCCATGCTCACCCCGCCGGCGATCGCGCCCTTGAAGCGCTTGCCCTTGCGCATCCCACCGCAGTAGTCGTTGACGAGCGTGCTGAGCTTGACGCCTAGCGGTGCCTCGAACACGCCCGGACGGTTCACGTGGCCGCTCACGCCCATGAGCTTCGTGCCGTAGCTGGGCATGCCGCCGAGCGAACTCTCGACGCCGATCCCCTTCCACCAGGCCACGCCCTTCTCCACGATGGGCACGACGGCGGCGAGCGTCTCGACGTTGTTGATGATCGTCGGTCGACCGAAGAGGCCCTTGACCGCCGGGAACGGCGGCTTCACGCGGGGCCAGCCGCGCTTGCCTTCGATCGCCTCGAGCAGGCCGGTTTCCTCGCCGCAGATGTACGCGCCCGCCGAGCGGTGCAGGAAGCAGTCGACGCTCAGCGCGCCGGGGCGGCGCATCAGGCCGCCCTTGCCGAAGATGCCGCCGGCGTAGGCCTCCTGGATGGCCTTCTCCATGACCTTCGCCTGGTGGTGGTACTCGCCGCG
Organism: Planctomycetaceae bacterium; assembly: GCA_027490145.1. Classification (GTDB taxonomy): domain Bacteria; phylum Planctomycetota; class Phycisphaerae; order Phycisphaerales; family SM1A02; genus SYIB01. The sequence continues at coordinate 407,056 of JAIXYQ010000010.1, read as the reverse complement.
GATGAAGAAGTACGCGGTGTCGAGCCGGCACGCGTGGCACGCGATGGCGATCCCCTCGAGGATCAGGTGCGGATCGAAGTCGACGAGCAGGCGGTCCTTGAAGGTGCCGGGCTCGGCCTCGTCGCAGTTGATGCACAGGTAGCGATGGCCCGCACCGTCATCCTGCGGGAGGAACGACCACTTGAGGCCCGCCGGGAAGCCTGCGCCGCCGCGACCGCGGACGACCGCTTCCTTGACGAGTTCGATCACCTTCGCCGGCTCCATGTCGAGCGCCTTGGCGAGCGAGGCGTAGCCGCCGGTCGCCTTGTACTGCGCGAACGAGACGGTCGAACGCGCGGCGGTTCCGCCGTCGTTGATGCCCGGCACGCAGCCGGGAATGCGCTTGGTGAGGACGGGTTCAGTGAGTCGCATGGTTGGTCCTGGTGGGATCGTTGGTCGCGGCGCCCTGCGGCGGCACGATGACTTCGTCGATGATGGTGCGTCGCAGGATCACGCCGTCGACCTCGCGGTCCTCGACGCGCGTGGCCACGGTCCGCGCGGAACGCGTTCCGTCGGCATCGGGCCGGCCGTCGGCGGCCGCATCGGCCCGGCCGGGCGCACCCGGCGTCGAGGCGATGCCGCCCCAGATGGCGCCCACGAAGGCACCCAGGCTCTCGGCAACGCTCATGTCCTGGTCGCGACGCTGCATGGGAAGCTCAGTGGTGGTGGCCGGCGGCGGGTGCCTGGCGCGCCTGCGCGATCAGTCGATCGACGGTTGGCACGTCGAGCTTCTCGTGCAGGGTCTCGTTGAAGAGCGCCACGGGTGCCGTGTCGCACGAGCCCAGGCACTCCATGGCCAGCAGGGTGAACGCCCCGTCGGCCGTCGTCTCGCCGGGCTCGATGCCCAGCGTGCGGCGACAGTGGTCCATGAGCGGCTTGTGGTCGCACGCCTCGCACGCGATCGACTGGCAGATGCCGATGGTGCAGCGGCCGCGCGGCTCGAGGCTGAACTCCTCGTAGAAGGTCGCGCAGTCGAGCACCTCGGCAGGCGAGATGCCGAGGAAGCGCGCCACCTCGACCATGGCCTGATACGGGATGCATCGGTGCTCGTGCTGCAGTTCGTGCAGGATCGGCATCAGCGCGCCCTTGCGCACGTGGTACTTGGAGACGATCTCACGCTCCCAGCGCTCGGCCACCGCGGGCGAGACGTACGGCTCGGCGCGGCGCGGGATCTGCATGGTGCTCGAGGGCTTGGTCTTCCAGCTCATGTCGTTGGTCCTTGGCGTATGGCTCGTTGGTCTGCGCGACGGATCCCGGCGGTCACCGGTCGAGTTCGGCGGCGATGATGTTCAGCGACCCGATGATCGCGACCACGTCGGCAAGCTGGTGGCCTTCCATCAGCTTGGGGAAGGCTTGGAAGCTCATGAACGACGGCGGCCGGCACTTTGCACGGAAGGCGCAGCGCCCGCCGCTGCCCACCAGGAAGAAGCCCATCTCGCCGTTGGGGCCTTCGATGGACGCATAGCTCTCACCCACCGGCGACGTGAAGCCGCGGTTGTGCATGTAGAGCTCGAAGTGCTGGATCGTGCTCTCGATGGAGCCGTAGACCTCGGCCTTCTGCGGCACGCGCAGCTTGGCATCGCGCACCGTGTCGATCGGGCCGCCCGGAATGCGGTCGATCAACTGGTCGATGACGGCGCGGCTCTGCTTCATCTCCTCGAGGCGCACGAGGTACCGGCTCAGGCAGTCGCCGTCGCTGGCCACGGCCACATTGAAGCGCACCGGATCGGCGCCGTTGCCGTCCCAGTTGGGCGCGTAGCACATGAAGGGTTCGTCCTTGCGCAGGTCGCGACGCACGCCGCTCGCGCGCGCGTTGGGACCGCTCAGGCCCCAGGCGATCGCCTCGTCGCGGCCGATCACGCCGACACCCTGCAGGCGATCGACGAAGATGCGGTTGCGGTTGCACAGGTTCTCAAGATCCGCGATCGCGTTGGGCAGGCGGACATCGATGAAGTTCCGCACCATGCGGCGGAAGACCTCGTCGTCGGGGATGTCGCGCCATGCTCCGCCCACGCGGGTCCAATCCGGGTGGAAGCGCTGGCCGCTCACGTACTCGATGATGTCGTAGATCCGCTCGCGCTCGTTGAAGCCGTACAGGAAGCTGGTGAACGCCCCGAGGTCGAGCGCGGCTGCGCCCACGCACAGGAGGTGGTTCTGGATGCGACCGAGTTCCATCAGGATCGTGCGGACGACGGTGCACCGCGGGGTGAGCTCGACGCCGAAGAGCCGCTCCACCGCATGGTGCCAGGCGATGTCGTTGACGATCGGGCTGATGTAGTCCATCCGGCTCGCAGTGCACACGTACTGGTTCCAGTCGTGGTGCTCGGCGAGCTTCTCGAAGCCCGAGTGCAGGTAGCCGATGTGCGGGGTCGCCCGGGCCACGCGCTCGCCGTCGATCTCGAGCACCAGGCGGAGCGTGGTGTGCGTGGCGGGGTGTTGGGGCCCGAAGTTCAGCACCCAGCGGTCCGGACCCTGGACGTGCTCCTTCAGGTACTCCAGCGTCTCGACTTCGAGTCCGTAGCCCTCGTCGGGCATCAGCGTGTACGGCATGGTCCGACAAGTATAGGACCGGGCCGTCGACGCGGGCGCGCGGGCTTGGCGCGCGATCCGGGCGGACGGACGCCCGGCGATCAGGCGCGGAAGACCGCGCCAAGACGCTTGCCCAGGACCAGGCTCGCTCCAAGGAGCGTCGCCGCCAAGAGCGCCATGGCCCAGACCCCGAGCGCGCTGGCGATCGCCTGGCCATCGCCCAGCCGTTCCGCGAGCGCGTAGATGGCCTTGGTCACGGGATAGTCGCTCTCACGCTGCGCAAGCAGGATGCTGTCGCTGACCTCGAGCATGGCGAAGCTGAAGGCGAGCAGCGCCCCGGCCACCAGGTTCGCCGCGACCAACGGGAGCACGATCCGGCGCGTGACGGTGGCCTTCCGTGCGCCGCACATGGCCCCCGCTTCCTCGAGTTCCGCCGGGGTCTGCTCGAGCCCGGCCACCGCCGCACGGACCACGTACGGCAGGCGTCGGACGGCGTATGCCAGGACTAGGAACGGGAACGGATTGGGCGTCGCGCCGAGGATGTCCGTGTACGGCCTCATCACACCGCTGTTGAAGGGCCACGTCAGGCTCAACGCGATCATGCCGAAGGCCATGACGATGCCCGGCACCGCCAGCGGGAGCATGACCAGTCCATCGAGCACCGGCTTCCCCCACCCGCGACCGCGTACGAGGGCCCGCGCGATGACCAGCCCGACGGCCATCGACAGGACCACGGCGAGCAGGCTGAGGACGAGCGAGTTCCGGATCGCGCCGGCCGACAGTGGGTGCGACACGGCCTCGGCGAAGTGATGGCCCGTCCAGGCTTGCGGCAGCACCGTGCCGTACCACTCACCTTGGACGGCCAGGCTGCTCAGGATCACGCCCAGGTGCGGCGTGCAGGCCAGTCCACCGACGAGCACGAAGAGCCCCGCGGCGGCGATCCCCTGCCAGCCCGTGAGCGGCCGCTCCTCGCGCCGGATGCTCGCCTTGGTCGACTGCGTGCCGGCACTGCGGCCGAAGACGTACTTGCTCGCGAGGTAGAGCGAGACCGCGATGGCCAGCATGATGGCCGTGAGCGCGTACGGCTGCCGGCTGGTCTCGAGTTCCTTCAGGCCGTCGAAGACCTGCACCGGCGTCACGACGCGGTACTCGAACATCAGCGGCGTGCCGAGTTCGGTGAAGGACCAGATGAAGACGATGGTCGCGCCGGCGAAGAGCCCGCCCCGGACCATCGGCAAGGTCACGCGCCGCCAACGAGTGAAGGCTCCCGCACCCACGCCGCGTGCCGCCTCCTCGAGCGCGGGGTCGATGTTCGAGAGCGCCGCGACGAGGTTCAGGTAGATGATCGGGTAGAGGCTGAAGCCCTGGATCGCGACGATGCTCCAGAAGCCACCGTCGCCGAGGAAGTCGATCGGTGCACTGGTGAGCCCGATGTCCTGCAGCAGCGCGTTGAGCGCGCCCATGCGCCCGAGCACCTGCCGCAGCCCGATCGCGCCCACGAAGGGCGGCAGGATCAGCGGCGCGAGCACGAAGGCATTGAGCAGCGCCTTGCCTCGGAAGGCGCACCGCGCACCGACCGTCGCCAGCGGGAAGGCAAGTGCCGTCGCGAGCAGCGTGGTGCATGCGGCGAGGCGGAAGCTGTTGCCGAAACCCTGCACCAGGAGCGGGTCCCGGAAGACATCCTGCAGGTGCGCCAGCGTGAAGGCGCCGGTGCCGTCCTCGAAGGCACCGCGAAGGACCATCCAGATGGGCCAGAGCAGCGTGACGGCCAACAGCCCCACGAGGCTCCACAGCACGGCGGTGTCACGGCGCACGCTCACGCTGCGCAAGGTAGCGCGGTGCGGCGCCGCGCGGGGCGACCGCTGCGCACACGCGGCGACCCGGTCGGCACCGGACGCGACCGATCGACGGCGTGAGGACGGGGTGGCCGAGCGCACCACGCGCTCGAGCGACGGCGATCGCTGTGCCCGCGGCTACCCTTCCTCATGTGAGCCTGCCAACGTGCATCGTGACCGAAGCGCTCGACGACGCTGCGATCGATTGGCTTGCGGGCCGCGCGCGAGTCGTGCGCGGCTCACCCGCAAGTGCCGAGTTCGCCGCCGAAGCGGCGAGCGCCGAGGCCCTCGTCGTGCGTACCTACACCATCGTGGACGACGCGCTGCTGGACCGGTTGCCTGCGATTCGGGTCGTCGCGCGGGCGGGCGTCGGGCTGGACAACATCGACGTCGCCGCCTGCCGCCGACGCGGCATAGAGGTCGTGCACACGCCGGATGCCAACACGCAGGCCGTCGTCGAGTACGTGCTGTGCCTCTTCTGCGATGCGCTGCGGCCGCGGCTCTTCCTGGATCGCCCGTTGGCGAAGGATGCCTGGGACGACGTGCGTGAGGAGGTCGTCGGCGCCTGGCAGATGGACGAGTTGGTGCTGGGGATCCTGGGCATGGGCCGCATCGGCCGGCGCGTGGCGCAGGTCGCGGGTGCGATCGGGTTCCACTGCATCTATCACGACCTGCTCGAGGTGCCGGAGTCGTCGCGCCACGGCGCCGAGCCCGTGGGTCTCGAGCAACTCTTCGCCGACAGCGACGTGGTGACGGTGCACGTCGATGGCCGGGCGTCGAACCGGGGCCTCGTGGGGCCGGCGCTCCTGGCGCACCTGCGCGACGATGCCGTGCTCATCAACACCAGCCGGGGCTTCGTGATCGATGATGCTGCGTTGGCGGCGTGGCTCGGCACCCGGCCGGCGGCGCAGGTCATCCTCGATGTGCACGACCCCGAGCCGTTCACGCACGGGCACCCGCTCCTGGGCATGGCCAACGCGCACCTGGCCCCGCACCTGGCCAGCCGGACGCTCACCGCGATGGCGAACATGAGCTGGGTCGTGAAGGATGTCGCCGCGGTGCTCGAGGGCAAGCCGCCGCGGTTCCCCGCACCGCCGGCGTGACCGGTCCCCGCTACGCTGCCGCGCCCGGAGACCACACCATGAGCTTCACGATCGAGTCCGTCCGAGCACGCCAGATCCTCGACAGCCGCGGCAACCCGACGCTCGAGTGCGAAGTCACCCTCGATGACGGCGCAATCGGTCGCGCCGCCGTGCCCAGCGGTGCCAGCACCGGCGAGCACGAGGCCGTGGAGTTGCGCGACGGCGACGCCTCGCGCTGGCTGGGCAAGGGCGTGGCGAAGGCCGTCGCGATCGTGAACGACGTCATCGCACCCAACCTGGAGGACGCGGATGCGCGTGATCAGGAAGGCATCGACCGCCTGCTGCTGGCGCTCGACGGCACGCCCAACAAGGCGAAGCTCGGCGCCAACGCCACCCTGGGCGTGAGCATGGCGGTCGCGCATGCCGCGGCCGTGGCGTGCGACCTGCCGCTCTACCGCTACCTCGGCGGCGCGGCGGCCTGCACGTTGCCGGTGCCGATGCTCAACATCCTCAACGGCGGCAAGCACGCCGACAACACCGTCGACTTCCAGGAGTTCATGGTGCAGCCGTGGGGCTTCCACTGCTTCGACGATGCCCTGCGCGCGGGGGTCGAGATCTACCACGCGCTGCGCAAGGTGCTCCATGACGCGCACCTGTCGACGGCCGTCGGCGACGAGGGCGGCTTCGCCCCGAACCTCAAGAGCAACGAGGAGGCGCTCGAGTACATCGCGCGCGCCGTCGAGAAGGCCGGGTACGACCTCGGCCGCCAGGTGAAGATCGCGCTCGACCCCGCCACGAGCGAACTGGCCAACGAGGCCAAGGCCGTGGGCAAGGTCGGCTACCGCTTCTTCAAGAGCGCGCCGGACCGCGTGGCGTCGAGCGACGAGATGATCGAACTGTGGGCGGGCTGGTGCGCCAAGTGGCCGATCTGTTCGATCGAGGATGGTCTTGCCGAGGACGACTGGGCGGGCTGGGCGAAGCTCACGACGCGCCTGGGAGCGACCACGCAGCTGGTGGGCGACGACCTCTTCGTGACGAATCCTCTCTTCCTCGAACGCGGGATCCGCGAGCACTGCGCCAACGCGATCCTCGTCAAGGTCAACCAGATCGGCACGATCAGCGAGACGCTGCGCGCGGTCGACATCGCGCACAAGGCCGGCTACCGCGCGGTGCTCAGCCACCGCAGCGGCGAGACCGAGGACGCCACCATCGCCGACCTCGCGGTCGCCACCAACTGCGGTCAGATCAAGACCGGCGCCCCGTGCCGCAGCGACCGCAACGCCAAGTACAACCAACTGATCAGGATCCAGGAATCGCTCGGCAGCGCGGCGCGGTTCGCCGGCGCGGTCCGAAGCTGAGGGGCGCGAGCGCTGAGGCGGCACGGGCACGACGGGCGCCGCGCTAGAGTGCCCGTTCGATGCACCCCGCGCAACCTCCACGCAGCGTGATCTGGCGCGTGATCGGCGCCGCCAGCGCCGGGACCCTGATCGAGTGGTACGACTTCTACCTCTTCGGCAGCCTGGCGACGATCCTCGGCGCCAAGTTCTTCCCCGGCGATGACCCCACTGCCGGCTTCCTGAAGACGCTGGCCATCTTCGCGTCGGGGTTCATCGTGCGGCCCTTCGGGGCGATCGTGTTCGGTCGGCTGGGCGACGTGGTCGGCCGCAAGCACACCTTCCTCGTCACGCTGCTGCTCATGGGTGGTTCGACCTTCCTCATCGGTCTGCTGCCGGGGTACGCCGAGATCGGCGTGCTCGCACCGCTGGGGCTCACGGTCCTGCGGCTCGTGCAGGGGCTGGCGCTGGGCGGCGAGTACGGCGGTGCGGCCACCTACGTGGCCGAGCACGCACCCGATGCGCGTCGCGGCTTCTACACGAGCTTCATCCAGACCACCGCCACGCTCGGCCTGTTCGCATCCCTCGGCGTGATCCTGGCGTGCCGGCAGTCGCTGGGCAAGGATGCCTTCGAGGAGTGGGGCTGGCGCATCCCGTTCCTGCTCTCCATCGTGCTCGTGCTCTTCTCGTACTGGATCCGCGTGCGGATGGAGGAGTCGCCGCTCTTCGCCAGCGCCAAGCGCAACGGCACCCTGTCGCGCAACCCGATCGCCGAGAGCTTCGGCAAGCCGGAGAACCGCCGGCTCGTGCTGATCGCGCTCTTCGGCGCCGTCGCGGGCCAGGGCGTGGTCTGGTACACGGGGCAGTTCTATGCACTCTTCTTCCTGCAGCGCGTGGCGGGCGTCGAGTTCGTCCCGTCCAACCTGATCGTGGTCGCGGCGCTGCTGCTCGCCACGCCGTTCTTCGTCCTCTTCGGCAGCCTGTCCGACCGCATCGGCCGCAAGCCGATCATCCTGACCGGGTGCCTGCTCGCGGCCCTGCTCTACGTGCCGATCTACCAAGGCATGATGCACTTCGGCCAGCAGTTCGCGGCCGCGGGCGCTTCGGCCGGGCAGGGTCCCGCCGACGACGCCACCTTCCCCGCGGTGATGCTCGTGGCGCTCGTCTTCGTGCAGGTGCTGCTGGTCACGATGGTCTACGGCCCCATCGCGGCGTTCCTGGTGGAGCTCTTCCCCACGCGGATCCGCTACACCTCGATGTCGCTCCCCTACCACATCGGCAACGGCGTCTTCGGTGGACTGACGCCGTACGTCGCGTCGCTGCTCGTCGAGCGCACGGGGAATCCGTACGCGGGTCTCGCGTATCCGATCACGATCGCGCTCGCCACGGTGGTCGTGGGCGTGCTGCTGGTGAAGGAACGCCGTGGGGTGTCGCTGGCGGCAGAGTGACGCGCGGCGGCACGCGCGGCATGCACCAAATTTTGTGCGGTTTCGGAAGGTTGGGCGTGATGCTGGCTTACAGTGTCCGTGGAGGTTTCCATGAACACCGATGCCTTGCGTGGGCTCATCAAGGCGCAGCCCTTCCGGCCGTTTCGGCTCTACCTCGCCGATGGACAGGCCGTGGATGTGGTGCACCACGACTTCGCGCTGCTGAGCGGCAATGGCCGTTCACTGGTCGTGTCGGCGCCCCGGCGCGACAGCGACATCCGGATCATCAGCCCCATGCTGATCGTGTCGACGCGTTACCTCGATGAACTCGAGGCCGACGGCGCGCGCGACCAGGCAGCGTGAGCGGGCGCGCGGCGGCACGAGCCGCGCGAACCGGCCGCTGAACGCACGCGGCCCCGCCGGGTTCACGCGTACGAGTGCAGGCCCGTGATCACGAAGTTGATCACGATCCAGTTGAAGAGCATCACGGCGGCGCCGATGACCGCCAGCACAGCCGTCCAGAGGCCCTTGTCCTTCACGCGCCAGCGCACGTGGATGAGCAGCGCGAACACGATGAAGGTGTTGAGCGCGAAGACTTCCTTCGGGTCCCAGCCCCACGGCCGGCCCCAGGAGTGGTCGGCCCAGATCGCGCCCATGACGATGCCGGCCCAGAGCAGGATGAAGCTGAGTTCCATGAGCAGCAGCGTGACGCCGTCGAGGAGTTCACCCAGGCCGCCCTTGCCACCAGCCGATTGCGCATCGTCGCCGAAGCCCATGGCCCCACCGCCGGCCGAGACCACGGCCCCGCCCGCGCCGCCAGCTGCAGCGGACCCGGTCCCACCCGCCATCACGATCGCCGCCGTGCCGCCCGCGCGGGCGTAGGTCGCGGGGCCACCGCGCCAGCGATAGAGCAGGTAGCCGCCGGCGCTGATCGCCGCCATGAAGATGAGCGCGTAGCTGAAGATGATCACGTTCGTGTGGATGTAGAGCCACACGTCGTGCAGCACCGGCATCATGTTGCTGATGTTCGGGTTGAGCTGCACCGGCAGGAAGTGCGCCGCCATGAGCGCGACCATGCTGCACGCCGACGCGGTAAGCGCGAACCAACCGCGCACCGGTCGCCGACGCAGCCAGAGTTCGAGCCCCGCGGCGCAGCACGCGCCGAACCAGCTTGCGGTCGTGACGGCCTCGAACATGTTGCTGTTGGGCCAGCGCTGGCTGATCCACCAGCGCAGCATGACCGCGGCCGTCTGCAGCAGGAACGCGATGCCGAACACCGCAAGCCCCCAGGCGAGCGCACGCGGCCAGCGGTACACGAGCCCGAGCAGCAGCAGGATGATCGCCGCCATGTAGACGAGCCACACGCGGGTCAGGTTGCCGTTGCGGAAGTACCAGGATTCCCAGCCCAGGCGCGCCGTGTCGGGATAGACCGCGGGATTGACCGCGTGCACGGATGCCGCCAGCGCTGCGACCGCCTTCGACGCGGCCGCGGCATCCTGCGCGGCCCATGCGTCGACGAGGTCCTTCCACGCCGAGGCGACGGCGCGCTGCAGGGCGATGTCGATGCCCGGCAGCGGCTTCTGATCGATGCCAGCCGCCTTCGCGCGCTCGGCGTCGACCGCGAGCATCATGACTTCGCCCAGGCTGTGCCACCGCTGCTGCGGATCGTCGGTCGCGGGCGGAATCACCAGCAGCCGGGACAGCAGGTACTTGGGCTCGCGCACGCTCATCGCACCCTGGATCTGGCTGACCACCTTCTCGGTGCGGATCAGGTCCTGCTCCATCCGGCGCAGCGTGGCCATGACCTCGGGGCGCTGCAGCAGGGCCGGCGAGATCAAGCCATGCTTCAGGAACCCCGCCATGCGCTCCTCGGCCGCCTTGCGGGCATCGTCGCCCTTGCTCGAATCGATCACGGCTTCGGCGATCGGCACGCGCGCGGCCGCGCCCTTCACGAAGACGATGTCGGCATCCTCGTACGCCTCGGGTCGCAGCAGCAGGTCGAGGTAGGTGAACTCCGGGCTCTGCCCGTTGATGCGCCGCGGCCCGCTCACAAAGGACATCTGCGTATTCGCGAAGCTGCCGAAACTCTTGAGCCGCCCCTCGGTCTGCACCGCGACCTCGCCCAGGGGCAGCAGGTCGACGGCCTCGTGGAAGGGCTTGGCCGCCTCGTCGGCTCGCGCGGGCACGGCGCACGCGAGCACCGCGCACGCGACCGCCACCATGAGCGCCGTCGAGGCCCGCTGGCCGCCGGCTCGCACCTGCGCGGCGAGCGCCAGCGCGGCCTCACGCTTGCGGCGCTTGATGATCGGCTTGACGTAGAAGGCGTAGGCCATGCCCACGACCGACAGGATGCATCCGAAGAGCTGGATCATGACGCCCTCTCGATTGGCGACCCCGAGCACGGTGTAGTTCAGGCCGCGGCTGGCGCGGTCACCCTCGAACCGCGCTTGGTCCGGCGGATCCCACTGCGCCTGGAAGAACCACCAGCCATCGTGCTCGACCGGCGCGTTCACGCTGCATGGCACGGGTTCGCTCCAGCCGGCGCCATCGTCGAACCGCAGCATGCTGGTGTAGTCGCGGATCGTCGAGGCCTCACCCGTGTAGCCGCCGATGTGCGTGGCCAGCAGGAAGTCATCGAGCGCCACGCTCGTGGGCATCGGCACGCGCACGCGCGAGAAGAGCACTTCGGCCTTGCGACCGCCGCCGAGATCGACCAGCGTGGGCTCGAACGGATGCCGCCGCAGCGCATCGGCCCGGCGATCGAAGACGTACGGGTGATAGTCAAGCCAGGTCGAGCCGCCCTGCGGACCCGACACGAGCACGCGCGAGAAGAGTTCGCGCGCATCGCGCTGGCGCTCATCGGGCGGCACGATGAACGGCTTGGTCACCGCGACGGCGTTGGGCAGGTACTCGAGCAGGGTGATCGCGAGCCCCGACGGCAACGCGAAGGGCTTGCCGACCTCGATCGGCTGCGGCGCACCGCGCATGGCGCCGATCGAGCTGGCCAGACGCAACTGGCCCGGCGCAGGTCCGATGAGCACCGTGAGCAACGCACCATCCTCGCCGGGCACGTAGGTCGTGGTGATCGAGGCATCCGGAGGCAGCGGCTGGTCCTGCGGCTCGCCCTCGGGCGGCAGGTCGCGCGTGAGCGCCGGATCGGAGAAGGCCCAGCGGCGCCAGGTGCGCGTGGGTGACACGATCTCGACGATGGCGACATCGGTCGTGCGTTCGCCGACAGTCAGGCGATCCTGTACGGCGACGACCCGGAACGACCAGCCCGACTCGGGCGCACCGATCGGCGTCGACGCCGGTGGCGCTCCGGCGGTCGGTGGCTGGATCGCGATCACGCCATCGAACCCGATCGAGGGCACCGCGATGCGCAGGCTCGGCTGCGACGACGCGCGGGCGATCTCGGCTTCGTCGCGGATCACCTGCGCACGCAGCAGACCGCCGTCGGCCATGCTGCGCTCCGGATCGAGCGCCTGCAGCTGGTAGCGATCACCAGCTTCGCCGGGCTTGCCGGTGGAGACCTGCAGCATGACCACCGGATTGAACGGATCGCGCTCGGTGCCCGGCATCCACCGCGAGCGGTCGATGGCGTAGCGCAGGAACCCGTTGATGCGCAGCGCGACATCCTTGAAGGGATCGTCGGGATCGGTCGCCGGCACGCTCAGGTCGATCGGGTCGATGGGCGTGCCATCGCCGTTGAAGACCTCGTCGCGGCTGGCGATGTAGTCGTTGTAGAGCGGCAGACCATCGATCGGCCGCATGGTCCAGGGGCCGTCGCCGGGGGCGCGCACGTAGAGCGCCCAGGCCTTCGACAGGTCGTTGCGCAGGTAGAACCACCCCTGCCCGGCGTACTCGAGCCCGACCTCGAGCGAGGCATCGATGATGGGGTTGCCGTCGGCGTTGACCTTGCGGGCGCGCTTGACCGGCTGTGCCTGGTCATCGGTCAGGACCAGGTCTTCCGTGTACTCGGGATACCCGGCCACCACCTGGCGCATGAAGCGCTGGTCGCCCCGGTTGACCGTGAGCGTGACGCTGTAGGCGCGCTTGCCCTTGTCGGCGCCGCTGAGGAGTTCCCAGGAGGGATCGATGTCCGCGACCTCGACGAGGTACGGCGTCGCCTCCGGCCCGAACTGCGCACGCGCACCCGGCACGGCGATCACGCGCTCGCGCGCCACGACCGTGCCGGCGGCATCTTTCAGCGAAAGCACCACGGCGCGTCTGATCACGGGGGCCTCGCCCTCGACCTTGCGCCCGAAGTAGATCACGCTGCCCACGACCAGCACGATGATGCCGGCGTGGATCATCCACACGCCGAGGTTGACGGCCTTCAAGGGGATGCGCCGGATCGTGGTGACGATGAGGTTCGCCGACAGCAGCCCCATCAGGAGGTCGAACGGCCACCAGTGGAACCACTCGAACTCGGTCATCTCGAACGGCCGCCACTGGCGGAACTGTGCGTGTACCCAGGCATCCGGGTGGAACACGTTGGGGTGCACCGGATAGATGATCCCCGCACTGCCGATCGACATGTAGAGGAAGAGGAGCACCAGCAGCACGATGCCGAAGCGGACGCTGCTGAACAGGTCGATCACCGGCGCGAGCGGTCCGCCCACGCGGGGCAGCGTGCGGCGGGCCATGGACGGTGCGGTCGTGGGCGTGGAGTCCATCGGGTTTGACATGGTAGGAGCGAGGGCCGCCACGGGTTCGACCCGCTAGCATCCGAGCACCTACTCCGAGGAAACCACCATGCTGCGCACCCTGCTCACCACCGTCCTTGCCCTGACCACCGTCTCCGCTGCCCAGGATGCGGCCAAGCCCGCCGTTCCGGCAGCGCCCACGGCCCCCGCCGCGCCCGCCGCACCCGCCGAGGACAAGGTCGTGTTCGTGAAGCTCGCGACCAGCAAGGGCGACATCATCTTGGAGCTCAACGAATCGAAGGCGCCCCTCAGCGTGGCCAACTTCGTGCAGTACGTGAAGGACGGCCACTACGACGGCACGACCTTCCACCGCGTCATCGGCAGCTTCATGATCCAAGGCGGCGGCTTCACCCCCGACATGAAGCAGAAGGACACCCGCGCACCGATCAAGAACGAGTGGCAGAACGGCCTGAAGAACACGCGCGGCACGATCTCGATGGCGCGCACCAGCGTGGCCGACAGCGCGACCAGCCAGTTCTTCATCAACGTCGTCGACAACGGCGGGCTCGACCTGCCGCGTGACGGCGCGGCCTATGCGGTGTTCGGCCGCGTGATCGGCGGCATGGACGTGGTCGATGCGATCCGCAACGTCAAGACCGGCATGAAGGGCGGCATGCGCGATGTGCCGGTCGAGGACGTGATGATCACCAAGGCATCGATGCTGACCGCCGACGAGGCCAAGGCCGCGGCGGCTGCCAAGCCCGCAGCGCCGACCACTCCGGCTGCCCCGGCGAAGTGAGTGGGGCGCCGTGAGTGCTGACCCGCGGCCTGAGTGCTGAACCGCGCCGTGAGCGGCGCGGGTCCTGCTCAGGCACTCACCCGAACTGGATGCCCTGCGCGAGCGGCAGGTCCTTGCTGTAGTTGATCGTGCAGGTCTGGCGGCGCATGTAGGCCTTCCAGCTGTCGCTGCCTGACTCGCGGCCGCCGCCGGTGTCCTTCTCGCCGCCGAACGCGCCGCCGATCTCGGCGCCGCTGGTGCCGATGTTCACGTTCGCGATGCCGCAGTCGCTGCCGGCCGGCCCCAGGAACCGCTCGGCCGCGCGCACGCTGTCGGTGAAGATCGCGCTGCTCAGCCCCTGGTCGACGCCGTTCTGGATCGCGATGGCTTCATCGAGATCCTTCACGCTGAACACGTAGAGGATCGGCGCGAAGGTCTCCTCGCAGCAGATCGCCGGCACGCAGCCCTGCTTCACGCGGATGATCGTCGGCGTGACGAAGTGGCCCGGCGTGTCCTTGAAGCGATCGATCCCCTCGAGGCCACCGCTCACGACCGTGCAGCCCTGCGCGACCGCCTGCTCGATGGCGTGACGCATGTTCGCCACGGCCTGACGGTTGATGAGCGGACCGACGAGCGTGCCGGGCTTGAGCGGATCACCGATGGGAATCCCCTTGTAGCCCTTGGCCAGGCGATCGACGAGCTGGTCAACGATGGACTCGTGCACGAGCAGGCGGCGCGTGGTCGTGCAGCGCTGCCCCGCCGTACCCACGGCACCGAAGAGGACGCCGCGCACGACGAGCTCCATGTCGGCATCGGGCAGCACGATGATCGCGTTGTTGCCGCCCAGTTCAAGCAGCGTGCGACCGAGGCGCTTGCCCACGACTTCCGCCACGCGGCGGCCCATGCGGCACGAGCCGGTCGCGCTCATCAGCGGAATGCGTCGATCGGCCAGCATCGGCTCGCCGACCTCGGCATCGGTGCCGATGATGAGCGGGAAGATGTCGGCGGGGTCGATGCCCTCGGGCCGCCAGAGTTCCTGCTCGCGCATGACTTTCCAGGCGACCTCGCTGCCGGCGATCGCGGTGAGCGGCGTGAGCAGGCTCGGCTTCCACAGCGTGCTGTTGCCGCAGGTCGCGGCGAGCATGCTGTTCCAGGCCCACACGGCGATCGGGAAGTTGAACGCCGTGATGCAGCCGACGATCCCCAGGGGATGCCACTGCTCGTACATGCGGTGCCCGGGCCGCTCGCTGTGCATGCTCAGGCCGTACAGCTGGCGCGAGAGACCGACCGCGAAGTCCGCGATGTCGATGCACTCCTGCACCTCGCCGAGGCCCTCGGCCTTGATCTTGCCCATCTCCAGGCTCACGAGCTCGCCCAGCGCATCCTTGTGCACGCGGAACGCCTCGCCGATGCGGCGCACGATCTCGCCGCGCTTGGGCGCGGGCAGCATGCGCCAGCTCTCGAAGGCCTTTTGCGCACGGGCGATCGTGGCCTCCAGCTCGGCGCGCGGCTGCAGGCGGACCATGGCCAGCAGCGAGCCGTCGGCAGGGTTCTCGGTGACGACCCAACCCTCGGGCGCGGGGCCGGCGGCGGGCTTCACACGGGCGTGACGATCAAGGCCAAGCGCAGTCAGGACGGGGTGCATCGCCCAAGGATACGGCGGCTTGAGCGCGCTGCACGGCGCGCCGCCCGCTGCTGCGCGCTGCTGCAAGCCTCACGCCGCACGGCGCGCCCGGCGCGTGCTACAACATCGCACCCATGCCGCTCGACCGCAACCAACTCGCCAAGCGCGCCGCCCGAGAACTCAAGGACGGCTTCTACGTCAACCTCGGCATCGGCATCCCGACGCTCGTGGCGAACTACGTGCCAGCCGGCATGACGGTCTGGCTGCAGAGCGAGAACGGCCTGCTCGGCATGGGCCCCTTCCCGACCGAGGACAAGGTCGACCCCGACCTCATCAACGCCGGCAAGCAGACCGTGACGGGCGTGCCGGGCCACAGCTTCTTCTCGAGCGCCGACAGCTTCGGCATGATCCGCGGCGGTCACATCGACCTGGCGATCCTGGGTGCGATGGAAGTCGATGAACAGGGCGACCTGGCGAACTGGATGATCCCGGGCAAGCTCGTCAAAGGGATGGGCGGCGCGATGGACCTGGTCGCGGGCGTCAAGCGCCGCATCGTCGTCATGGAACACTGCAACAAGAAGGGCGAGAGCAAGTTCATCCCCCGCTGCACGCTGCCGCTGACGGGCAAGTCGTGCGTGGACATGCTCATCACGGACCTCGCCGTCTTCGAGAAGCGCGGCGGCTGCTTCATGCTCACGGAAGTCGCCCCCGGCCACTCCGTCGAGGACGTGCTCTCGAAGACGACCGCGAAGGTCGATGTCGCGCCGAAGGTTGCGACCATCGACGCGTGATGCGCCGCGCAGCGCCAACCCTCACGATCGACGCTTGACCCCCGCGGCGGTACCGTGCGCGCATGCACACTTCCGCCCTTGTTGCGTCGATGGCTGCGTGTTCGGTGACCTCGATCCTCGTCGCGTGCGCGGCGCCGACCAAGCCAGCCACCGAGGCGCCCGCGGAACACGCGGCCACCACGCGCGATGCGGCCATCGCGGCGTCACCTGCGCAGGCCGGCACGTTCACCGTCGACTTCGCGCGTGAACAGGCCGCCAAGCCCGAGGGCTGGGAGCCGCTCTTCAACGGCAAGGACCTGGCCGGCTGGACCAACGTGAACACTTCGCCCTCGACGTGGAGCGTGGGCAAGGACGAGGCCGGCAACCCGGTCATCGCGTGCACGGGGTCGCCGACCGGCGTCATGCGCACCGACCGCCAGTACCGCAACTTCGTCTTCGAGATGGAGTACAGCCACCGCAAGCCGGGCGGGAACGCCGGCCTTTTCGTGTGGAGCGATGCGATCTGCGCGCGCGGCGTGCCCTTCACGCGCAGCATCGAGGTGCAGGTGATGGACGGCGTCGAGAGCCGCATGGCCGATGGGCGCCTGCGCTACACCTCGCAGGGCGACATCTTCAGCATCCACGGCGCGAGCATGGTGCCCGATCGTCCGCATCCCGAAGGCTGGCAGCGCTGCCTGCCGAGCGAGGACCGCACGAAGGGTGCGCCCGAATGGAACCACTACCGCGTGATCTGCGTGGACGGCACGATCAAGCTCGAGGTGAACGGCAAGGAAGTCTCGGGCGGCAAGGACATCAAGCCCCGCCAGGGTTACATCTGCCTGGAAGCCGAAGGTTCGCCGATCTGGTTCCGCAACCTGCGCATCAAGACGCTGCCCGAGAACCGCATGCTCATGCCAGCCCCCGAGATGCGCGCCGATCCGGAACTCGCCGAGTTCCGTCCGCTGCTTGACGGCACGCTCGACCACTGGACCATGCCCAAGGAGAGCGAAGGCCACTGGAAGGTCGAGGACTGGACGCTGAACTTCGACGGCCAGGGCGGCGACCTGTGGAGCAAGGAGAGCTTCGGCGACTTCGAGCTCATCGCCGACTGGCGCTGGTCGGGGCCCGCGCAGGGCAAGCAGCGTCGCCCCGTGATCGGGCCCAAGGGCGATGCCGTCCGCAACGCCGACGGCAGCGAGATGACCGAGGAGATCGACGAGTACGACAGCGGGATCTTCCTGCGCGGCAAGCCCGAGAGCCAGGTCAACATGTGGAACTGGAGCGTGGGCAGCGGCGAAGTGTGGGGCTATCGAACGAATCCCAGCATGTCGGCCGCCGTGCGCGAAGCCTGCACGCCGGTCGAGAAGGCCGACGCCCCGATCGGTCAGTGGAACCGTTTCCGCATCCGCATGCAGGGCGAGGTCCTGAACGTGTGGCTCAACGGCAAGCACGTCCTGAAGGACGCCTCGCTGCCCGGCGTGCCCGCGACCGGCCCGATCGGCCTGCAGAAGCACGGCAGCGCGGTGCAGTGGGCGAACATCTACGTTCGCAAGCTCTGAGGCGGGCGCCGTGGGTGCGGCGCGCTCCGTCGAATGGGTCGGCGCGCCTGCTCGATTCGGTGGCTTCAGGCGTAGCATGCGGCCCCCGGAGGTTCCATGCCCACACCGATGACCGCCCTGCCTCGTGTTGGCTGCCTGACCCTGATGGCCATCATCGCGGGTTGTTCGAGCGCGCCGAAGCAGGATGAGGCGGTCGTCGCCCCCGAGCCGGTGGCCGTGGCCATCGATGGCGACACCTCTGCGGCGAGCACACCGTTCAACCCGCGCGAGCCTGCCGGTGCGCTCGATGTTGAGGTGAATGATGGCGGTGGCGCAACCGCTGGCGCGCCGTTGCGCGCCGGTCGAGGCGGGAAGGGAGCTGGCTCGGGAGCTGGCTCGGGAGCTGGCTCGGGAGCTGGCTCGGGATCCGGCTCGGGATCCGGTTCGGGCTCGGGCGCGGGGAGTGGATCAAGCGGTGGCACCGGATCTGGAAGCGGCAAGTCCGGTGCCAACTCGACCGGCTCGGGTAGCCAGAGCAAGAGCGGCTCGCAAAGTGGATCACAAGGTGGATCACAGGGTGGATCGCAAGGTGGATCGCAAGGTGGATCGCAAGGTGGATCGCAAGGCGGATCGCAAGGTGGCTCGCAAGGTGGATCGCAAGGTGGATCGCAAGGTGGATCGCAAGGCGGCTCGCAGGGTGGCTCGCAAGGTGGCTCACAGGGCGGCTCACAAGGCGGCTCGCAAGGTGGATCACAAGGTGGATCTCAGGGTGGATCGCAAGGTGGATCGCAAGGCGGCTCGCAGGGTGGCTCGCAAGGTGGCTCGCAAGGTGGCTCGCAAGGCGGCTCGCAAGGCGGCTCGCAAGGCGGTTCGCAAGGTGGCTCCCAAGGTGGTTCGCAAGGCGGCTCACAAGGTGGGACGATGGGGTCGGGGTCGAGCAGCGGCAACAATGCCTCGAGCGCGGGCCAAGGTCGCTCAGGCGTACCCACCGTGCAGGGAACGGGCGCGCAAGGCCAAGGCGCCGGCGGTGGCGGTATCGGGCGCGGCCTCGACGACCTGGTGAAGGCCGGCGCCAATCCAAATCGCAAGCCACGCGACGAGCGCTCCCCCGAACGGCGCGGTCGCATGGGACCTGCGGACGGCAGCGGGTCCGATGAGAACGAGCCCGGCGGCGACCCCGCCGATCCACAGGCACGCAACGCCAAGCCGACCAGCGGCTCGAGCGATCCCAAGGCTTCGAAACCAACCAAGGGTGCATCGAAGCCCAGCGCACCGGACGCCACGTCCAGCACCTCCTCGACGAGCTCCGGCGACTCAACCACGACCGAATCCAAGGACAAGGCCACCGGTTCCACGCGCGGCGATGGTCTGGGCGACGCTTCGGTGAAGAAGTCCGATGGCGGGGCTCCGGTGGGTGTCGATGAAGGTGCTCGCGAACGCACCCGGAGCGCACCGGCCGCCGCAGCGGCTCCGGTCACGCAACCCGCGCCCAAGGATCCCAGCGACACCGATCGCCAGCCGGCTCCCGAGGGTGAACCGGAGCTGCCCGAGCTCGAGGTCGATCGACTCGATGGCGACGCCGAAGCGCTCAAGCGCGCGGGCCAGCAGCGCGGCGAGGTCGTGCAGCACCCGTTGCACGGGACTTGGATTCAGGAATCCTCCGACAGCACGGCCGACTTCGGCATCGGCGGCTACAGCCAGTCCCTGCTGAGCATCGACATGGTCGGTGGTGTGGTCACGGTGCTGCGTGTGGTCTCCGGCACCGCGCCCGTTGTCATGCCGGGCGAGTTCCGCATCGCGCTGGCAGCACGTGCAGCGGGCGCGCTCGAGGGCGAATGCACCATGTCGCTCGATGCCACGCTGACGAGCCGCTTCCCTGCTCGGGGCGGCACGGTCGGTGGCGCGGCGTTCACGGCGCCGTCGGGCGCGGGTCCGTGGGTCCTGCCCTGGAAGCGCGAGACGAACGCGCTGCAGCTGGGGTCCAAGCGGTACGTCCCGTGCGACCCCGCACGCTTCGAGTCGCTGCGTCGCGACGGGCCAGACCCCGCTGCCGCAGAGCGCGCGCGCCAAGCACGGCAGGCTGCCGCGGCGGCGGCACCCGAGACCAAGCGCGCCACGAAGGTCTCCACCTTCATGGGCGTCAAGGGTGGCGGCAGCCGCTTCATGTTCGTCATCGATGTCTCGGGGTCGATGGGCGCTGGATGGGGCAACACCACCAAGTTCGAGCATGCCAAGGCGGAGTTGATCCGCTCGATCGAGGCCCTGACCGCGGGCACGGAGTTCTGCGTGGCATTCTTCACCGATGGCGCTGCCGCACTGAAGGACGGCTGGCTTGAGGCCGGCGTCGACACCAAGGCAGCCGTCGAGCGCATCCGTCAACAAGGCCTGATGGGCGGCACCGATCCGCTGCCCGCCCTGCAGTTCGCCTTCCAGTCGATGGATCCGATTCCCGACTGCATCTTCATCCTGACCGATGGCCTGATCCCGACCGACGTGCCCAACCGGATCGCCGAGCTCAACAACGGAGCGACGCTGACACAAATCAACACGCTCGGCTTCGACGACTCACCCCAGGCGATCGCGATCCTCCAGCAGATCGCCGACGAGAACGATGGTGAGTTCAAGCTCGTGAAGTGAAGGGCGCCGGAGCGCCGGCTCAAAGCCCGCGTGGCTGGCCGGGGACGACGAGGTCGCGGTACTCCGGCAGCGGCTGCGTGTTCACGCTCACCCCGTACTCGAAGCCTCGGTCGACGAAGAGCCTCTTGGCGAGGAAGAAGCTGTCGAAGGAGTCCGGAGCGACCTCGAAGTCGATGAAGTCCTTCTTCGGATCCAGCGTGGCGAGGAGGTCGAGGAAGGCCGGATCGGACTCGATCGCGTTGCCCGCCGTGAGATCGATCCCCTTCCCGGTCGCCAGGACCACGTCGCGCTCGATGCGCTCCTGACCGCGTTCACAGTTCTGCACGGGCACGAGGCACCGCGACGCGACCGTGTGCTGGGGGTGCCAGAGCGAGTACCACAGGCACCGCTCGCGCGGCCTCGGTCCGGGCGGGAAGCGGCAGACGGCGTACAGCCGGTCGCCCCAGACGACGACCGTGAACGCCCGCTGCGTGATGAGCCGCTCGATGGGCGGGCGTGCAGCGCGTGACTTCGACTGCCTCGCGAGCTTCAGGTCCTCCTCGAGTCGCGAGATCGCCGCCTCGAGTGGTTGCACGAGCTCCGCCATCGTCGTGAGGTCGCGCCCCGCTGCCTCGACCGAGCGCTCGTAGGCCGCGAGGAGCTTGCGCCGCCGCGCAATCTCTCCCATGGCCCGCTCCACGTCCTCCATGCGCTCCGCCGTGGTCGGATCGATCTTCGCCGCGGGCTGTTCCTGCA
This sequence comes from Planctomycetaceae bacterium, assembly GCA_027490145.1. Lineage (GTDB taxonomy): Bacteria > Planctomycetota > Phycisphaerae > Phycisphaerales > SM1A02 > SYIB01. The sequence continues at coordinate 386,082 of JAIXYQ010000010.1, read as the reverse complement.
GGCGACGCTCGAGATCGGCGATGTCCTGCTGGAGCACGGCTGCATCGGCCGGAACGGCCCGGGTCTGCTCGGCGGCGCGGCGCATGCCCTCGGCCGTCACCTGGCTCGCCTTGGCCATCGCCATGATCGCGGCGATGAGCATGACGAACATGATCGTGCCGAACATGTTGCAGATCGGATCGAGCAGGAGTTCGAGGCTCCCGCCGTCATCAGCCGTGCCGCGGCGACGGCGGCTCACGGCGCGGACTCCTGCCGGCCCGGCATGGCGCCGTCGAGGATGGACGACTCCGCGACCAGGTCCAGCCCCATGCCCGGTCGGCGATCCTCGGGCATGGCGTTGCGCTCGGCCACGATGCCACGGTAGTGATCGATCCCCGAAGGCTTGACCACGAACAGGAGGTAGAACGGCTTGCCGCCTGCGATCACGGACGCGGCCTCGGTGATCGCGGCGAGCGAACCGTCCGCCGACACCATCAACGACCCGCCGCCCTTCTCGACGGAGAACACGAGGAAGCCGCGCGAGCTCACTTCGACGCCGACGGGCATGCCCTTGGGTGAGTCGCCGAGCAGGTACGTCACCTGGCGGCGGCGCTGTTCGCGCTCGAGTTCCGACTCCAGTTCCTGGCGGCGCTCCTCGAGCGACTGGAATCGCCGGGCTGCGCCGGCTTCGGGGTGACGCAGCAGGATGTCGCGGAGCGATCGCTCGAGCTGCTCGACTTCGCGCTTGAGGTCATCCAACTCCTCGCGTGCGGCCAGCACCTCCTGCCGGAGGGTCGCGCGGCGTGCCGTCGGATCCTCGTTGGGCCGCCGCTGTGCGCGCCGGAGCGCCTCGGTCAGCTGGTCGCGCCGCTCCTTGAGTGCCGTGACCGTGGCGGCCGAGGCCGGATCGGACTGGGCCGCGGAAACCGCCTGCTGGACCGTTTCAACCGCCTGGACCATCGAACTGATGATGAGCAGCACGGTCACCAGGATGGTGATCCCGATGAGCGAAAGCAGCACGTCCTGGAAGGAGAAGAACGTGACCGGTGCCTCGGCGGAGCGCCGGGCCATCAGCCGTTCCCGCTCAGGCGCACGCGCGCGACGATCGTGCGGGTGCAGGTGCCCTGGATGTCGTCGAGCAGCTGCTCGTCCGCCCGCTTCACGGCGATCATGACGAGCTGGATGATGAGCACGGCGACCAGAGCCTGCCCCGTGGTCACGAATGCCGTCTTGAGGCCATCGAGAACGCCGGTCAGATTCTGCACGAGCGCCGAGACCTGCGATGCACCGGCGCCATCCTGCACCGAGGCCAGCGTTGCGCCGAACTGCCCCATCGCTTCGGTCAGGCCGAGCACGGTGCCGATGAAGCCCAGCACGGGGATCGCCCAAATGAACCCACGCAACACGGTGTAGCCCGAGTCATTCGACGCTTCGTCCTGCTCCGCACGCGACGCCAGCAGTTCATCCACATCCCCAACGCGGCCGAGGTTGCGCATCATGCGGAGCACGCCTCGCACCCGCGCGAGGTAGAGGAACCGCTCGGGCTCGTCCGCGATCGCATCGATCCGGTCGACGACGGCATCGGCCGTCTCCGCGGTGAGCGTGAAGGTGTTTCCGGTGGGCAGCACGGGCGCAGCCAGCACCGCACGCTGCGCCTTGATCTTCAGCGCCTTGAGCCACAGAAACGCGAAGCACCAGATGCTGAAGACGATCACCGGGATCGGGATGTACTGATACGCCGTCATCTCGTGCCACAGGAACCCACCCCATGCCGTGCCACGAAGCAGACCGACGATGAGGTAGGCACCACCCGCCACCGCCACCGTGGCGATCAGGCACGCGAGCTGGCTGGGCGTGGTGCCCGGACCGGCCTGGAATCCCCAACGAGCCTCGGGGTCGAGGGTCTTGAAGCGGTAGGCCGCAGCGGCGGCATCGAGCCGGCGCGCGGCACGGTTGGTCGGGTCGGCGTTCGTCATGGCTTGCGCTGCTGCGATTCGTCGCGATAGAGGAGGGTGGGACCGCGCCCGAGTGCGAGGCCCGCATCGCTGGCGGTGCCGTTGGTGACGCGGACGGGAACGAGGGTGCTTCGACCGAGTGATTGCGAGATGGCAAGGACCTCCTGCGCAGGGCGCCAGAGGACCACGCGCCGCGTGCCGCGGTTGCCCTCGGCTGCCATCATGACACCGATGGGCGCGTAGGTGCTCAATCCATCGAGCCGCTGCGAGCTCGACTCGAGCGTCATGCCGCGCTTGAGCGGAAACTTGCCCACGAGTTCGGCAGCCTCGCGACGCTGCTGCGACGTGGTCTGCTCCGGCGCATGGCAGACCTTGACCCAATCGAGGCTCAAGAGACCGGCGTTCTGCTTGCGGATCAGTTCGATCCACTCGCGCAACTCACGCGACCGATCAGCATCGACCGGCTGGCCGAGTCCATCGACCGCGATCTCCGTGAGGTTGGCGAGGACAGCCAACTGCATCAGCCCATCCTGCCCCGCGGCATTCGGCTTGAGTTCGGCCAGTTCGATCAACATGCGCGAGATCGCCGGCACCACCGCCGAAATGCGCGCACCGCGAAGCCGGGAGATCCCGTCCGCCCACACGATCGAAACCGGCGACGCCACCGCGTCGCCACGCACTTGATCTGCCTTGATCGAGGTGGCCGTGCCAAGCTTGTCCGGTGGCTCGATGAGATCGGCTGCGACTTCGAGCGCACCCTTCGTGGGCCCGCCATCCACGGAGGCACGACGGTAGAAGAAGCGGCCCTGCTGGCGGAGGTTGATGACCTGCAATCCGGCGTAGCCATCGCGCTCGAGGGCAGCGACCACATCGTCGACCGTCGTGACGAGTTGTCGCTTGGCCGGATCCTGGCGATCACGCAGGGCTTCGAGAGCCATCCGCAGCGGCGAATCGGGAAACTTCCGGAGATGCGCCTCGATCTCGATCAGCGCCTTCTGGGCAACCCCAGGATCCTCGGCGATCTCGAAGTCCGGCCCAAGGTGCGCCAGGAGGCTCGGACGAAGCGTTTCTCGCCACTCCGCCAGGGCGAGCATCGCATCGTCGGCCTGGTCGGTCTCCTCGAAGGCCGTTCGCAGCCCGAGATCTCCCAGCACCACGCCGGTCTGGCCCTTCAGCATCGACTTGATCCGGTCGATGAACTGCTGCTCGCTCGTGATCTCACGAGCCAACTCAGCCGGCGCGAGTTGATTGAGGGCGGCTTCGAGCGATGCCATGCGCTCGGTCGCCTCATCAAGCCGCCCCTTCACCGCATCGATGTCAGGCTCAAGTCGCTTGCTCGCGCGTTCGGTCTCGGCGACCTGGGTCTTGGCTGCAGCCAACGCCAGGCCGACCTTCTCCAAGGCTGCCTTGTACCGCTGCCAACGTTCAGGATCCACCCGCTCGCGTGGAGACCACTGTGACGGTGAGGGCCACGCTCCAAGCACCTGGTCCGCGTCGGCCATGGCCGTGCGGGCGATGCCGTCGTGCCCGCCTGCGATCTCGTCGCGGCGCGCCGTGCAGCGACCGAGCGCCAAGGCGATCCGCGCCTGCGATGACTCGGACAGTCCGGCCTCTGCCTGCAGGCCCCGCAATGAGGTCTCAAGCAGCGCCACGCGAGGCAGCGGCGCTTGCGTGGCGAGCGCCTCGTCCACCGCGGCGAGTTCCCGATCCACGCGCTGCTCGAGCGCCAGCAATCGGTCCCGCAGCGCCACCGCGGCATCCAAGGCGCCGCGTTCGGCAGCGTTCAGGTCGCCCGCATGCGCCTTCTCGATCCCCTGCGCAAGGCTGACGGCACGGTCCCCGTCCTGCGCATCGATCGCGGCGATGACGGCATCGAGCGCGGCCCGGCGTTCGGTGCTCCGCTGGTACGCCACGACCGCGAACGCGAGGACACCGCCGAGCACGAGCATGGCGGCGACGCCTCCGACCAGCTGCAGACGGTGCCGGCGGGCCTCGCGTTCCTCGTGCAGCTGGATGAAGCGTACCGCTCGCAGCTCGAGCCCCTCGGGAACGGGCATGGCGGAATCACGGATGCGCGTCCAGGCGGTGAGCACGGCCTGCGCGTTGGCTTCGTCGAGCAGCAGCAGGTCAAGCTCGTCGAGCGCCCGGGCGTGGGCCGCCTCGCGCTCGCGGCGGGCCGTGGTGTCCGCCGACCAGGCGAAGACGGCCGCGACCGAGGTAGCGACGTCGTCAGCCGGCATGACGCCGGTGGAGCGCTGCAGTTCCGCCCAAGCCCGTTCAAGTCGATCGACCTCGGCCAGGTCGTTCGCTCGCTGCGCCGCGCACAGCTCGCGCGCCAACTCGGCGAATCGTCCCTGCGCCACCTTGTTGCGCAGCGGCTGCGCACGCGCCTCGACGACCTTGACGAACTCCGGATCGACGCGCGCCGCCCATCCGCCGCGCCGGACCTCGTCCGCGAAGGCAATCAGATCGGCATCGTCGATCCCTGACTGCATGCGCCGACGGACATCGTCGATCCACTCGCGCTCCACGGTGGCGAGTTGCGATGCCCAGGGCCCGGAACCACCTTCGGCCACCATGAGTGCGCGAAGCCTCTGTCGCATGCCCGCAGGCGCCTCACCCTCCAGGCATGCGCGACGGAAGCCACGGAGCGCCGGCTCCCGATCGGCATACGCCAGCATGATCTGTTCGAGGCGATCGTGCTCGGCGTCGGACCCAGAGGCCAGACCATCGCATGACGCACGCGCGAACGCCCCGACACCGTCCTTGCGGGCAAGCACGCCGTTCCACGCCAAGGACTGCTTGAGGAGCTCGGGGAAGTCGGCGATGACGCCATGCGCCTCGCTCAGGAGCCCTTCCTCCGCGAACTCGAGGGCACGGCCGATCGACTGGCGGAGCGCTGCCGCGAAGCCGCGTGCCGTGGCTGCCACCTGCATGCGCTGGAGTTCGTCGTCATCGCGTGACGCCAAGGACTCGAGCGCCTGCTGGACTTCCCTGATGGTCGGTGTCAGGCTCATGCGTTGCTCCCCGATCGTGTGGACATGGTCACCATAGCAAGAGCCCCAGCGCCACGATCATGATCACGCCTGCCACGGCGAAGAGCACGATCGGAACCCACGGCTTGGCGGACCATGATGCGATTGGCTCCGGCGTGGGGCGCCCGGTGCGCCGCGGATGGATCGACGCCGGCGCCGGCGTGGCCACCGGGCGGTTCGGTTTGGTGGCCTTCATCACCTCGGCAACGGGCTCACGTGGGTTCGGCAGCGGATGGACACCGATGGAACCGGGCACCGGGGTTGCGTCGTCGCGGCGCGGCTTGGGTGCCGGCTGGCCCAGGTCGAGTGCGCCTGGATCCTGTTCACGCGTCACGACGATCGTGGGCAGACCGTGCGCAGCATGGACGACCGACCCGGTCGACCACTGCACCGCCCAGCGACGCCGAGGCTCGACGAGCGCCGTCACGGCGGCAACGAGCGACAAGGGATCCAGGCCACTCGGCAGTCGAACCACCACCCGCGATGCATGGGGGCCACTCACGCGATCAGCGATGACCTCGAACCACGCCGGATCGATCGTGCCGGTCGCGACGCCCCCCTGCTTCGAAAGCGGCAGCGAAAGGGCTGATCGAAGCGGAGGCGCTCCATCAAGCGGAGGCGCTCCATCAAGCGGAGGCGCTCCATCAAGCGGAGGCGCTCCATCAAGCGGAGGCTCTCCATCAAGCGGAGGCGCCGACCGAAGCCCGACCTCGGGCGGATCCTCGGCGAAGCGAAACGTCCGGGCCAGCGCGATGGGACCGTCGATGCAGCGATCGCCCGGCTCGAGCACCAGGTGGTGCGCCACGCGATTGGGTCGGCCCGACCAATCCGCGCCGCACCGCGTGATGCACGTGAGCACCGGCCACGCCGCCCCACCCACCTGGCAGACGGCATACGAGATCGCGCGATCGGTCGAACCCTCCAGCTCCGATCCATCGCTCCAGGCCACGAGGGCATCACGCAACGGCCGCGGCAGGTCCCGCGTCATGGCGGCGATCCCGAACCCCGACTGTCCATCGAGATCGCGCGGAACGGACGTGTGGATGAGTTCGAAGCTCATGCGCGCGCGTCGAATCGGTACTCGAAGAGCGCCTCGGGCATGGCCTCGGAGAGAGCGACCACGAAGGGCACGGCCGCCCAGGTGGGGCGAACGTGCGATGGCGCGATCCGCATGTCGCCCGATGCCACGTCGCGCTGCGGGGCCCGGCCCAGTCCGCTGAACGGCACGACCTTGAAGCCGGGCTCGACCGACCGGACCGCGCCGAGCACCTCGGGAAGATGGCGCTCGAGGAACGCCACGCCACCCTGGTGCACGCGGGAGAGCGTCGCACCATGCGGCGCCCGCATCGGGTGCGCCGTTGCCGCGTCGCGCAGGACGTCCTCGATCTCGGGCGCCAACGGCGACCACAGGTCATGCTTGGAGAGCGCCACGACCACCCGCAACGGCAGCGGCTCGCTGGACGACAGCCCGCGCTGCCGGCGCACACGGTTCACCAGTTCGAGCAGCACCAGATCGGCACGGCCGGGCGCACTGCTGCTGCCGCCGAGCGCAGCCACATGGTCACGACCGCCAAGCGGCCCGTACACGCGTGGATCCTGCGTGGGATCGATGACGAGCACGATCGAGGTGGAGACGCCGAGGTGGCGCGTGGCCTGCTCGAACGGTGACACTGCGCCGGGGAGGAAGTGCTCGCCCGCGTTGTCGTAAAGCGCCAGCACCGAGCGGGTGTCGCGCCGCGCCAGGCCGAACAACTGGGGCTTCGGTGCAGTGATCCGAAGATCGCCGCGCCGATACGTGCGATAGAGCCGCCCCGAGGTCTCGGTCTTCGCGATCATCGCCGGCACGTCCGGCGTGGCGCTCTTGAACAGCGTTCCCTCAAGATCGATGGTGAGGTCGTTCAGCGACGGATCGATGTCGGCGAAGTCCAGTCCAGGCACGACGAGCCCGGATCGCATGGTGAACGTGGCAGCAGCGAGCAGCACGGACTTGCCGCTCGAGGGAGCACCCACGACCGACAATACGGTCTGCCCCACCTCCAGCAGCGCAGGCGGAATCTCGAGGTGGCAGACGGGGCATGCCATGCGCATGCAGACCGCGCCACCGGGATCGAGCGCGCGCCCCTGGCGATCGAACCTCGTCGGGAGGAACCGCAGCGGCTCCTGGGAACCCACGACCGGGTCACCCATGAGCGTGGGGCTCTCGGAGATGAAGCGCACGTCGGCCGACGGGAAGGTCGACCAGCACTGAGGGCACGTGGTGTTGGGGCGAAGCGTGCGGCGGAGCGTCGAGGTCATGGCGTGCTTCCTGGGTTGGCGGGCGGCGACGGCTGCGACGCGGTGGGTGGCACGACCGCCGTCGGCGGCGCGGCGGGTGGTGGCACGACCGCCGTCGGCGGCGCGGCGGGTGGTGGCACGACCGTCGTCGGCGGTGCGGCGGGTGGTGGCACGACCGTCGTCGGCGGCGCACCCCCGGGAATGCGTCGCTGTGACGCCGCGGCATCGGGTTCACGACCGAGCAACAACGCACGAACCGCACCACCGACGGGCTTGCCCATGAGCGACATCGTGATGGAGATCGAGACCGGGCGACCGGCCGGCAGGACGGCTGGTTGCCCGCCCGCATCCCGAACCTCAAGCATGCGTCCCATCACGCCCGGCACTGCGACCAAGCGGATCGAGGGATCGGTCGAAACGACAACCACATCGACCATGTCGCTGAGTTCGGGCCACACGATGACCCGTGCCTCGCCATCGACAGGGCGCGGCAGGAGTTCCAGCGTCGTCGCAGTGGCCGGCACCGTCGCCGCGCGATCACTCGTCGAAGCGAGCGCGGCAAAGCCCTCGGCGGCACTCGCGGCGATCAGCCACTGCGTGCGTGCCGCGCGCTCGGCAGCGGCCGGCTGGGTCGAGCGGGCCTCGACGGCCTCCAACACCCGTGCCAGCGGCTTGCACGACGTCGACATCGGATCCACCAGTCGACGCAGGCCCTCGAGGGGAATCACGTGCTGATCCGACCATGTCGCGGGCGACGCGAAGCAACGACGGGTCCGCTCCTCGATGCCCGGCGACGCCACGGTGAGCGCCGCCACGGCGCCGTCGCCATCGAACCACGGCGTTCCCGGCTCGGCGATCGGCGATCCGGACGATGCCAGCATCGCGATCGCGGCAGGCTGCGGAGCGAGCGAACGGCACCGAGCCGTCACGGAGCTCCCCATCGATGACCGTGCGCGCAGTTCCGCACCATCCGTCGGTGCCTCCCCCACCTCGACCGCAGCGAGACCCGCCTCGTCGGGCAGGCGCCACCACGCCAGGTCAACCACGCTTCCGCGGCCGACCGCAGCCCAGGCATCCTCACCCTTGCCTGCGGGAGCGCCTTCGATCCACTGATCGATCGCATCGGCGCGGATCATGCACGCATCGACGGCCACCTCGATGGACTCGCGCTGTCCGGGCTCCATCGACACCGCGCTCGGCACGAGGTGCACGCGGTTCGCACCAGCGGTCCGCAGGGCCCGCAGATTCGACAGCGTGGTGATCGCCACGGGCTTGCCATCGATGCGGGCCACGATCCCATTGATCCGCTCGTGCTGTACCCCGGCATCGACCGATTCGATCAGGATGCCTGCATGGTCCGAACCGGCTGACGTCGGCAGTTCGCGGAGCACCACTCCCACGATCACCACGCCGAGCAGGACGAACGCCACGATCCCGAACGCAATCCCGGTACCGCGAGCCAAGTCGATCCAGCCTCGCGTGCCGCGCGGCGGCACGGGATCGTTCGTGACCACGGGCGCCCGCACGCGGGGGCGGCGCTCGCGCGGCATGGCCCAGGGATCGAGGGGCGTGGACGGACGGCCCGCCGCCGTGCCAAGCGTTGCTGCGCACCCTGCACCCGGGCAGCGATCCGGTGCAGCATCGGTCCGGGCGACGAGCCATGACCGACCGCATGCCGGGCATCGGATCGACTTCATCGCGCACTCTCCCGCTTCTGCCGCGCACGCCGATCGAGTTCGTCGCGAAGTCGATCGAGCTCCTGTCGCAGCAGGCGACGATTGGGATCGTCCTTGCCCCGGATCAGTGCATCACAATCGATCAGCCTCAACTGCCGGACGCACTCACGGACAGCCGACAGGTGCTGCTCGCCGAGCCTTGCCTGGGCGCGAACACCCTCCACGATGGCGTCGTTGACGTCGTTGTCGCTCTTGGCTGAAGCGCGCGACTCGCGCCAGAGTGAACCGAGTGAGCAGAGCGCGCGAAGCATGTCTCGCTCCATCGTCACGACCGTCTCGTCAGCGGCGCTCGACAAGCCTGCGTCGAGCCGCTTGAGGGCTGCCGCGGGCGACTCGTCCGATGTCGAGAAGCCGGGCAGGAAGGGATACACGGCCGAACGCTCGGCCAGCGCCGTCAGCGCACGGACCAGCCGATCCTTGGCGGATGCCGCGGATTGCTTCGGTTGCTGATCGCGGCGACCGAACGCATCGAGCGCTTCGGGTCCATCGTCGAGGCGCCAGGAATCCAAGGCACGCGCGACACGCCAGACGTAACCCACGACATCCGGCTTCGACGCGTCCGCCGGGTCGGGATCCTTGGCACGATCCCCGAATCCGTCGCCATCGGCGTCGTCCCACTCGGTCGGATCGATCGGAAAGCGATCCCGGTCATCGCGCACGCCGTCGCCATCACAGTCTGCGGTGTGATCGCACGGCAAGACACCGGCATCGCGCCCTTCCGTCGGCACCACGGCCTCGTCGACATCGTTGACACCGTCGCCGTCGCGATCGGGGTCCTTGTCGTTGGGCAGGCCATCACCGTCGAGATCGTTCTCACCCGGCGAATCGTTGGTGAGTCCATCACGGTCGGTGTCCTCAAGCCGCCGACCCGGATCGACGGGAAACGCGTCGCGCAGGTCGTCCATCCCGTCGCCGTCGGTGTCGGGCTTCAGTGGATCCGAACCCTTGATCCGTTCGGCAGCATCCACCAAGTCATCACCGTCGTCGTCATCGTCCTGGGAGTCGTCGATGCCATCCCCATCCGTGTCGATGGATCGCTTGGGATCCGTGGGGAAGGCGTCGGTCGCGTCACCCACGCCATCCCCATCGGTGTCGCTGCGCTGCGGATCGGTTCCCTTGATGCGCTCCAGGCCGTCGGGCAACCCGTCGCCGTCCTTGTCACCCAACGGGGCAGCGGCTCGAGGCGCCGGGCCCGCGGGCGCCGTGGACGATGATGGATTCGGTTCGACGGGTGCCGGACCGGGTTGCGCGGCTGAGGGCGCTCCCGCACCCGTCGGAGCAGACTGCGCATCCGGCGAGGGCGCCACCGGTTCAACCGGGCGCTTGATCGATGGCGCCGTCAAGCCCAGGCCGGTGGGTGTCGGGGCCGGCTCGGTCGCGGTGGTCGTGTCCGCCACGAGCGGATCGGTGCCCTGCGCCACCTCGAGCCGATCAGGCATGCCGTCGTTGTCGTCATCGGGATCCATCGCGTCGTCGATCCCATCCCCATCGGTATCGAGCACGGTCGCCACCGCAGCGGCACCGGCCCCTGTTCCCGCAGGCGGCGCACCCGCCGTGCCGCCGCGGGCGCGGAGCGTGATGGCGACGATGAGCAGGGCCATCGAGAGCCCGATCGCCGCGGCACCGGCCCACAGCAGGCGTCGATCCGTCCACGAGCCTTCGCGCCCTGATGGCTGCGCGGCATCCGCCGATGACACCGGCCGTGCCGCCATGCGCCCGTAGCCGCTCGGGGCTCGCTCCAGCTCAAGGTGCACGTCCCGCAGCGCGGCCAATCGACCGATGCGATCCTCGGACGCCGCGGCGGCGATGGATCGTGCACCCAGGGCCGTGCGCGCCCCCGTGGCACCAGGATCGATGGCCACCAGCGGTCGACCCGACGACGGCACGATGCCGGATCGCATGGAGCAGAGCTCCACGGATGGCGGCACCGCGAAGAGACCGATGCCCCAGCCCACGGCCATGGCATCCGCGGGCGTCAGCGCGTGCAGCGTGGCCACGATGAGCGCTGGCTGGCCGGCGATCCAGGCCACACCACCGGCTTCGCGGGCCAGTTCGAGCGCATCGACGGTGTTGGCCAAGGGCCGCTGCATCACGCGCTGCGCAACCGATGCAGCCGGCACCTCCATGCCCCGATCAGCATGCGCCCTGATCGACGCCCACGCCGCGTGGTCCGATGCAAGCCTGCCGAGGTCGAGCACACCCTTCGCCCACTCGCTGGGTGTGAGGATGATCGTGACGACTTCGACGGTCGCGCGTCCGAAGTCATCGCGCCCGCCCGGGAGCAACCTGGAGATCGCCCAGCGTCCACTCGGCAATTGGCGGCCCATCATGCACGGATCGCGCCGCAGGGACTCCATGTCCCCTTCCCGTGACACGCCGCCGAAACCGAGTTCTTCGAGCGCCTGACGCTCCCCCGCGGTCACCCCGCGTGAGGCAGCCAACGTGGTGTAACCAGCCTTCGAGCCCAGGACATGGATCTCCGCGCGCGGCATGTCAGAGCTTGCCCATCCACCAGAACGTGGCCACCGTGACACCGACCAGCAGCGCGCTCACCCCGATCCAGAAGGTCACCAAGCCGACCCGGGCCTCGCGCTCCTCGCGCTCGTCCTCGGCCTGCTCCTCGCGCAGTTGTTCGGCGCGTCGGAGACTGGCCTCCAGTTGCGAGCACTCGAGCGACTCCTGCTCCTCGACTCGCTCGAGCCAATCCAGGCAGAAGACCAGCGGTTCGACCACGTCCCGCGGCGCTCGACGCTTGCGCGGGATGACCGCTCCGCGCGGCGAGCGCACGACGCTGGTGGCGCTGCTCGCGAACGCCACGGTCCGGGTGCCGCCGAGCTGCCGGAAGATCTGCGGGTATAGGCGCTCGGCGAGCGCACGTGGACCGCCCTCGGCCCGTAGGAGCGGTACGTGGACATCACACTTGGTGAGGACGACGACCACGGGCACGTCGTCGCCGTTGGGCATGGATCGCAACCGCTCGACGGCAGCGACCAGGCCGAACGCATCCTCCTCACGCTCAATGCCGGGCTTGAGGGCGACGGCAGGATCGACCAGCAGCAGCAGCGCCGCCGCGCGATCGACGGCATCGCGCAGTTCCTGGCTCGCTGCATCCTGGGCCCCGAGCGCGAAGGCGGTGCGGAAGACTTCGCCGGGGTAATCCATGGCGGAGAGCAGTTTCGTCCGGCCATCGAGCGTGATGTCGATCTCGATCAGCGTGCTGCTCTGCGTGGACACCGGCCACTTCCCTGCATCCAGGTCCATGGCCATGCGACGGAGTTCAGAATGAAGGCGCCCCTCGCGCGCCCGAGCGCTCAGCGTGCGCACGGCATCGCCGGCCTGGGCCTGGCGCTCGGGGACGAATCGGCCATTGACCAACCGGCATCCCTGCCAGAGGGCTTCGTACAAGCGCGTGATGAAGACGGTCTTGCCCGATCCCCGGCGACCGAGCACGACGATCCGGTCCCGCACGCCACCGGGCTGGAACAGGCCACTCGCCCCTGCGGGCACGCTCATGGGTGCCACGCCCGCGGCTGATGCGCCATCGAGCGCGAGGTCGTCGAAGGCTGCATCCAGTTCATGCTCCGACAACGTGTCGTCATCCCGCTCGTGACCTTCGGGATGTGGCTTCGAGCCCATCACGCGGCGCCCCTTCCGCGCCTACGGGGCGCTCGGGACAGCATACTCGCGGGGTGCGTCGATCAGCGCAGCAGCACCATGCCCCATCGCACCGCCAGGATGACGGCAGCGAGCACCGTCAGCACCGTGGCGATGCGGCGAAACCAACGCGTCAGGACGAAGAGTCGACCGGACCACTCGGGCGCATCCTCCGGCAGCCGCACGCGACCCGCGTCGGGGACCCGGAACTCCTGCTGCCCGAGCGGCATCATCCAGTTCCGGACCTCGGTGTCATCCCGATCACGGCCATGCATGGGTGGCACCCCGTCATCGCCCTTCATGATCGAGGCCCCAGCACGGTCATCGACAGGACCATCAGCAGCATGGCGCCGACCAGCATGATGCACGCCCGGTAGAACTGCGGCAGCCGGCGCTCCAGCGCCTGCGCCTCGAGCACGGCTGCCTGCCGCGCCGCCTGGACGAATGGCTCGATGTCACGCAACGACGCTTCGGCCACGGCGAAGCGCTTGCGCAATTCGCGTTGACGTTCAAGCATGGCCAAGCAGTAGACGAACGGCTCGACCACATGCATGGGAGGGCGCTTTCGCTTGGGTTTCATCCAACCGCCGACGGTGGCCACCGCACTGATGGCCGACATCGGCCAGTAGGTGGCTGGCTGCACCACATCCGACAGCACCCTGGCGCGATGGGCAAGGACACCCTTCACGCCTCCGTTGGCCTGGACGAACTCGTTGTGTCGATCCACCTTGGTGACCACCACCGAGACCGGGATGTCCTCGCGGCCCGCCCCCCTGCGTGCCATGGTCACCGCGTGGGTGATTGCGGCGAGATCCTCGTCCCATCGGGTCCCGCCGACGGACACGCATTCCGGATCGATGAAGACGATCACTGCAGAAGCGTTCTGGGCCAACCACACCAACTCAGCCGAGAGCGGGTCGCTCCCCTGCCAGTTGATCGCCCGGTCGAGCTCTCCGCCCGGGTAGTCCACGAGCGACACGAGTTCCGTGACCCCGTCCAAGGTCACCTCGAGTTCAAGATGCGAGAGCCCCACGTTGCTGGCTGGCCACTTCCCCGCAGCGAGTTCGCCCGCGATGCGGAGCACGTCATGATGCACCTTGATGTCGCGGGCCTTGCCTGTGATCGTGCGCACCGCGCGCTCACCACTGATCGGTCCCGCCGCACCATCCACGCGCCCCTTGAGGAGCCGAACGCCGGACCAGAGTGCTTCGTACAGCCGCGATGCGAACACCGTCTTCCCGGCACCCGCGCCACCGAGCATCAGCACGATGTCACGACGAGCACTCGACGCGGGGAAGCACCGGAGCGGCTCCGGCTTGGCTCGACCCGAGCGAGCCGCCCGAGGCGTCCCGACCAGCTCGGCGATCTCCGTCTCGGCCAACGCCGACGGCGGCATGGCCTCATCGGCGATCGTCTCACCGAATTCGATCCCCGATGCCGTGCCGTCACTGTCGTCGGGCATGATCAGTCCATTCTTGCAGGCTTGGTTGACATTGTCAACCTGCATCCTCGGATTGGATCCTCCCCGCACCCACCAACACAGCCGCCTCCCGTGGAGCTCGGGAGGCGGCGTGGAACGGTGGCTGTCGGCGCGGGGGATCAGGCCGGCCGAGGGTCGTGACCCGGCCGGGCCCGGCATTGCCGGACCCGCCGGGAAGTACGTCAGAGTTCCTTCATGCGGTGCTGCATCTGCGCCTTCATGCGCGCGAGGATGCTCGAGTGCATCTGGCTGACGCGGCTCTCGGAGAGGTCGAGCGTCATGCCGATTTCCTTCATGGTCATCTCCTCGTAGTAGTAGAGGACCACGATGAGGCGCTCGGCGCGCGACAGGCCCTTGGTCAGGAGCACCTTGAGGTCAGCCTTGCCGACCGACTGCAACGGATCGGCTTGGCGGTTGTCCTCGATGACGTCGATCTCGCGCACGTCGCGGCTCGAGTCGGTCTCGAACCACTTGCGGTTCAGGCTGACCGTGCCGACCGGGCGTGAATCCTTGACGACCTTGTCGAAGTCCTCGCGCGTGAGGCCGCTCTCGGCGAGCACTTCCTCGTCGGTGGGCTTGCGACCAAGGCGCCCCTGCAGGTCCTTGCGGATGCGCTCGATCTTGGCGGTGCGGCTGCGGACGAGGCGCGGAACCCAGTCCATGCTGCGCAGCTCGTCGTAGATCGCCCCCTTCACACGCTGGGCGCAGAAGGTCTCGAACTTCACGCCGCGGCTGGGCTCGAAACTCTTGATGGCATCCATGAGCCCGAACAGGCCGGCGGAGTTGAGGTCATCCACATCGACCTCGCTCGGCAGCTTCATGCGAAGCCGCTCGGCATTGAACTTCACGATGTGGAGGTAGTTCTCGATGAGCACATTGCGCAGGCGCTCAAGTTCGACAGGGTTATCGCCACTGGCCTGCAGCGTCTTGAACGCCTGCCAGGTCGCGTCGATCGGCGAAGGCGCAGCGGGCGCCTCGATGGCGGCCGCGGTCATCTCGACCAGATCGTCCGTCTCGGGTGATGCCAGCGCCTCGGCGGATCGGAGCCGGAGTGCGGTCGATGATCGACCGATGCGCTTGGGTGGTACACCGCTGCCTCGGGCAACGCCCTTGGCAGACCCTTCCTTCAATGCACGAGCATTCGCTCTGGACATGCGTGGTCGCTCCTTGACCAAGGGGCCTTGCGGCCCAGACCAGTTTCACGACGAGACATCCGTGCCGCGTCGGCCGAGCTCGGTGCCATCCATGGCTCCTCGTCGGCAGCGGGAACATAGCAGATGGTTTCCGGACGGTGCAAGGCCACCGACCGACCTTTGTGCCAATTTCATTTCTCGGACCCGATGAGCACCGGCACCGCCTGACGGCGGACCTCGATGCGCACCGCCACAGCATCGTGTGGTGCACGCGGCCGATCACCATCCATCTGGTAGCGCACGGGGCCGTCGACGCCCCGGATCACGATGGATTGCGCACGCCAGTGGATGAAGTGACGCGCTCGGGATTGTTGCCTGAGCCAGCAGCGGATGACCCATATCGACGCACCGATCGCCGAGGAACACGGGAAGAAGCACGCGTCGAGCAGACCATCATCGTCGATCGCCATCGCCGCGGGATCGATGTGCGCGGCGTAGCGACGCGAGTTGCCGATCACGAGAAAACCCGTTCCCGGCAACGGCCACGGCGATCCATCGAGTTCGACACGAAGCCGCGGGGCGCGCCAGGCCACCACCTGACGGAGGATCGGCTTGGCATAGGTGAGCTTGGAGATGGCACCCGTCCGAGCGCCTGCCAGATCATGGACCACCTCGGCATCCAGGCCGATGCCGCACATGGCCAGGAACGGCTCGCCATTCACCAAGCCAAGATCAACGCGGCGGACGAAACCGTTCCGAAGGCGATCGGTCAAGGCCGCAAGGTCTCGGCTCATCCCGAAGTGCCGCGCGAACAGGTTTTCGGTTCCGAAGGGCAGGTTGCACAGCGGCACACCGACTCGGGCGGAGCTCATGGCGGCCGTGCGCACGGCGCCATCGCCACCCATGACCACCAGCGCGTCGCGGCCTGCCAGGGGTTCATCCAGCCACTGCTCGCTCGGCCCGGGCTCAGTCGCCAGGCGTCGAACCTCGAAGCCCGCCGACTCCAGCGCACGTTCGACGCCCACGCTCGCCGCGGCGGCCTTGCCACCGCCCGAGATCGGGTTGAAGATCACCAGGATTCGACGCATCCGGACACGATAGATCATCGGTGTGGGCGTCATATGAAGACGAACCCGACCCGGTGTGGGCGCTCGATCTCGCACGGCACGCCCGCGTCACGGGCACCCGAATCGTTGGCGGCGTGGGCCGAGAACCCCTACGATCCCCCCATGCTGCGCATCGTGGCGCTCCTCGCCCCCATCGCCCTTGCGGTCCCCTGCTTCGCGCAGACCCAGGTCCTTGACGACAACGACCAGTGGGTCGCCCCCGCTGGCGTCGCCCCGGGCAGCCCGGAGGGCCGCCTTCAGGTCGTTCGTGAGACCCTGGCCCGTGGCGAGTACGCGCGCGCCCACAAGTTGGCCGATGCCTGGCTCGAGTCCTTTCCAGCCAACGGCCTTCGGGCCCGCTGCCTGCTCGCCCGGGGCGATGCCTTGTGGAAGGGTGGCAACGAGTACGACGCGCTCTTCGACTACGAGGAGGTCGCGCGTCGCTATCCATCGAGCGATGTGTTCGTGCTGGCGCTCCAACGCGAGTACGCGATCGCCTGCGCCTACGCCGACGGACTGAAGCGAAGGTTCTTCGGCACCGTGCGCATCGTCGATGCCACCGATGAGGCCGTCGAGATGCTCATCCGCATCCAAGAGCGACTGCCCGGCAGCCAGCTCGCGGAGCAGGCCGGCATGCGCCTGGCGGACCACTACTTCGACACCCGCCAGCTCGACATGGCCGCCGAGGCGTACGACCTGTTCGTGCAGAACTATCCGCGCAGCCCACAGGTCGACAAGGCGCGACTTCGGCTGATCTACTCGTACTGCGCGTCGTTCCGCGGGCCTGAACACAGTGCCAAGGGTCTCGTGGAGGCGCAGATCCGGCTGCGCGAACTGCAGGTCCGCGACCCCATGCTGGCCAACAAGATCGGTGCCGAGGCGCTGCTCGTGCGCATCGACGAAAGCGAAGCGCGCAAGCTGCTTGCGGAGGCCCACTGGTACATCGATCAGGGCGACCTGGTCGGTGCCGAGCGCTTCATCCGGCGGCTCGTGACGCGTTTCCCCCGAAGCGTGTCGACGCTCGACGCCTTGGACATCGCACCCGAGTTGGCGATGAAGCTCCCGGAGCACGCCAAGGCCGGGGCTCCTGACTACGCCGCGCTCCGGACGGCCATGCGCGCCGCGCTGGAACCCAAGCCGATGACGCCAGCCCCGAGCGAGGCGCCGAAGGAGGCCGCTCCATGATCCTGCGCCTTGGAGCCCTGCTCTGCCTGCTCCCCTGCCTGGTCGCGTGCGACGGTGCCCCGAAGTACGAGTCCGGCCAGCGCTTCGACAAGAGCCTGCGCACGGTCGCGGTGCCGGTCGCCAAGAACGCCTCCTTCGATCGCAAGGTGGCGCCGGAGCTGACCGACGCGCTGGTCAAGGCCATCGAGTCCGGCACGCACTTCCGCGTGGCCAGCGAGGGCAAGGCCGACACCGTGCTGCGAGCGACGATCCGCACCGTCGACCTGCAGCAGATCAGCAAGAGCCGCGGTACCGGCCTGAGCGAGGAAATGGCCCTCAACGTGACCGTCGATTACGAGTGGATCGACCAGCGCACCGGGAAGCCGCTCGTCCAGCGCAACGGCTTCCGCGAATCCGCGGTCTTCGTCGCGAGCCTCCCCATCCAACAACCGATTGACCTGGCTCGGTTCCAAGTCGTCGAACAACTGGCCTCGGCGATCGTTGACAGCATGCAGGCCGACTGGTGATCACCATGAACGAACTCCTCCCCCCGATCCACGCCCAGCAGAACCAGTCGTCCCCCGGCAAGGGACCGCCATCGGGCGGCAAGGGACCGGGCGGACCGGGTGGCGCCGCCCCGCCGCGCCGTCCGGGTCTCACGCTCGTCATGCTGCTTGGCCTCATGGTCCTGGTGGGCATGGTGCTCTTCTCGGGCGGCCCCGAGGGCCAGGAGCAACCGCTGCCCACCCTGATCGAATACGCCAAGCAGGGCAAGCTGAAGGACGGCTCGATCGTCATCGAGACGGGCCGCGTGGTCGCCGAGGTCAAGGAGAATGCCACCGCATGGACCGCCCCCGCTCCCTCGGGCGATGGCAAGGCGCCCGGCGCTGCCACCCAGCAGCCCACGCGCATCTACTCCACGATCCTCCCGGATGACTACGGTTGGATCCGCAACCAGTTGACCGCCGCAGGCGTGGGCTGGAGCGAAGAGAACACCGGCCAGTCCTGGTTCATGGCGCTGCTGCCGAGCCTGCTCTCGCTCGGCGTGCTGATCTTCATCTTCTGGTTCTTCATGCGCGGCCTGCGCTCGGCCGGCGGCGGCCCCGGCGGCATGCTGGGCAACTTCGGCAAGAGCCGTCACCGCCTGCAGACCAAGGACTCGACCGGCATCACGTTCAAGGACGTGGCCGGCATCGAGGAAGCCAAGGAGGAAGTCAGCGAGATCGTCGAGTTCCTCAGGAACCCCAAGAAGTTCGCGCGGCTCGGTGGCCGCATCCCCCGCGGCGTGCTGCTCTCCGGCCCGCCGGGCTGCGGCAAGACGATGCTGGCCAAGGCCATCGCCGGCGAGGCCGATGCGCCCTTCTTCTCGATCTCGGGCTCGGACTTCGTCGAGATGTTCGTGGGCGTCGGCGCGAGCCGCGTGCGCGACCTCTTCAAGCAGGCCAAGGAGAACGCCCCCTGCATCATCTTCCTCGATGAGATCGATGCGGTCGGCCGCCGTCGCGGCGGCGGGTTCAACAGCGGCGGCCATGACGAGCGCGAACAGACCCTGAACGCGATCCTGGTCGAGATGGACGGCTTCGAGGCCAGCGACCAAGTCATCGTGATCGCCGGCACCAACCGGCTCGACGTGCTCGACCCCGCACTCACGCGGCCCGGCCGCTTCGACCGTTCGATCCAGGTGCCGCTGCCCGACGTGAAGGGGCGCGCCGAGATCCTCGCGGTGCACGCGAAGAAGGTGAAGATGGGGCCTGATGTCGATTTGGCCCGCATCGCCAAGGCCACGCCCATGTTCAGCGGCGCCGACCTCGCTGCCCTCATCAACGAGAGCGCGATCATCGCCACGATGGCCGAGAAGGACTTCATCGAACAGAACGACCTCGAGGAGGCCCGCGACAAGGTGCGCTGGGGCCGCGCCAACAAGAGCCGCCGCGTCGAGCAGCAGGAGCGCGAGGCCACCGCGTACCACGAGGCCGGCCACGCCGTGCTGCAGATGCTGCTCAAGGATGCCGATCCCCTGCACAAGGTCACGATCATCCCCCGCGGCCAGGCGATGGGCGTGACCTTCAGCCTTCCCGAGAAGGACCGCTACGGCTACAGCAGGCGCTTCATGGAAGCGACCATGCGCGTGCTGTGCGCGGGGCGCCTGGCCGAAGGGCGCCACACCGGCGACATCTCGTCGGGTGCGGGAATGGACATCCAGATGGTCACCGCCTACGCGCGGGCCATGGTGCTCAAGTGGGGCATGAGCGACCGCCTGGGCTTCGTGAACTACTCCGGCGAGGACAGCCGCGAGATGTACATCCCTGAGAAGGACTATTCGCCCGAGACGGCGCGGATCATCGACGAGGAGATCCGCCGCATCAGCGACGAGGCCTATGACGAGGCCCGCCGCATGGTCGAACAGCACTGGACGGCGATCGATGCGGTGGCGCAGGCGCTCCTGAAGTACGAGACCCTCACGCGCGACGAGGTCGAGCGGCTCATGCGCGGCGAACAGCTCGCGAAGTCCACCGTCAGCGACCTGCTTCAGCGGGAGTTCGCGGCGAGCAAGCCCGCGCCGGCCCCGGCCGGTCCCGACGCGGAACCACCGACCGACGCCATGCCCTCGCCGGCGTGAGCCCGGGCAGCCGGGGCGTCACCCCTGGGATTCGCCGGCACCCTTGGGCGGCTTCGGCGGCAGGAAGCGCTTGGTCCGCAGCAGGTGGTGATAGTGCTGCGCGTAGCGGTGTGCTTCGTCGCGGATCGCCTGGCAGAGCTTGAGACCCGCGTTCTCGCGGCCGAGCCGGATCGGCTCGGCCCGCCCCGGGACATGGATCAGCTCCTCGCGCTTGGCCAGGCTGATCACCATGGGCGGCTTGCGGTCGAGCTGCGCGAACGCCTCGAGCGCGGCGTTGAGCTGGCCGACGCCGCCGTCGATGAGCACCACGTCGGGGTACAGCTCATGGCCACGGCCGGCCTCGCGGTATCGGCGGCTCACGACCTCCTGCAGCGCGCGGTAGTCGTTGTTCTCCACGCTGCGCACGCGGAAGCGCCGGTAGGCATCCTTGAACGGCCGGCCATCCACGAAGCAGACCTTGCTGCCGACGGTTTCCTCGCCCGCCAGGTGCGCGATGTCGAAGCCCTCGATGCAGCGGATCGACTCCAGGCCCAGCGTGCGGGCCAGGCTGCGCGTCATCGCCAGCGGGTCACCGCTGAACATCGTGACCTCGGGCTGCCAGTCGTACTCACCCTCGTCGCCTCGGGTCTCGCGGTCATCGAGCCGCTCGATCGCCCGGAGTTGATCGCGCAGCACGGCCGCACGCTCGAAGTCCAGGGCGGCGCTTGCCTGCTCCATCTCGACGCGCAACTCGCGCAGCATCGCGCTGCGCTTGCTCGAGAGGAAGCGCAGGAACCGATCGATGTCGGCGCGGTAGGCCTCGGGCGAGATGCGGTTGGCGCACGGCGCCGTGCACTGGTGGATGTCATGCAGCAGGCACGGCCTGAACGACGCATTCGCCGGATTCGAGGCCTCGATCGTGAGTTCGCAGGTGCGGTACTTGAAGACGCGCTGCAGGACCTGCACCGCATGGCGCAAGGAACCGCTGCTCGTGAACGGACCGAAGACGCGTGCCCCGCGGAACTGCGGCGCCGACGGATCGCGGGTGATGAAGACGCCGGGGAAGTCATCGCGCATCGTGACGACCAGGTATGGAAAGGTCTTGTCGTCCGTCATCCGGTCGTTGAAGTGCGGATGGAGGTCCTTGATCAAGCGGCTCTCCATGAGGAGCGCCTCCCACTCACCCTCGCAGGGAATGGTGTCAAGGTCGTGGATCAGGTCCAGCATGGGGTGCTTGCGCGGGCCGAGGTCGGCGCTGGGCACGAAGTAGCTCGCCACGCGGTTGGGCAGGATCCCGGCCTTCCCCACGTAGATCACCCGACCCTCGGCATCCTTCATCAGATAGACGCCCGCCACCTTGGGCAGCGTGCGGGCCTTGGCCAGGAGCGCCGCCAGGCGGTCGACGCGCGGACGCAGCATGAAGCCCTCGTCGCCGGGCCCGGGTGCTGCCTCGGCAGCGCCGGGATCGGCCTGTGGCCCCCCCGGCTCCCCGGGTGTCGGGGGCTCACCAGGGGGTGGGGATGGGGTTTCGTCAGGGCTCAACTTTGTCCCAAATCGCTGTCCTCGGGCAACAATCGCGCTAGAGTATGCGTCCCACGGGGGTCTCGACGACCCTCGACGATCGTCCGCGTGACCAGTCTCATTCTCACCAACCCTAGGAGTTGACCATGACCAAGTTCTCGATCGCTGCCCTGGCCCTCGTCGGCCTCTTCGCTGCCTGCGAAACCACCAAGACCGCGGCCCCCGGCGCTGTCGGCGCCAAGAGCGAATGCTGCTCGAGCGGCGCGAAGACCGAATGCTGCAAGGACGCCGCCGCTGCCCCCGGCGCGGTTGCCGAGAAGAAGGCCGAGTGCAGCAAGAGCTGCGACAAGGCTGCCACCTGCCCCGCGACCGGCAACGCCGCCCCCGGCGCCGTGAGCGAGAAGAAGGCTGATTGCAGCAAGAGCTGCACCGAAAAGGCCGCCTGCCCCGCCACCGCCGCCCCCGGCGCGGTCAGCGAGAAGAAGGCCGACGGCTGCTGCAAGAAGGCTTGCCCCGCGACCCAGGGCTGAGCCCCGTCGGGAGTCTGCTCCCGATCGATCGACTGACTCCATCGGCCCCGTCTCGTGCGGGGCCGATGTGTTTTTGGGCTGCGCGGCATGGCGTGTGGTGCACTCGCTCCTCCCCGTACCATCGCCCGCATGGCGACGTACCTCCTTCGCGGCGGCCGGATCATCGACCCGGCATCGGGCCTGGACGCAACGGGTGACCTGCTCATCGACGGCGCGGCGATCCGCGAACGCTCGACCAGCCGGATCAGCCCACCGTCCGGAGCGACGGTGATCGACTGCGAAGGCTGCATCGTCGCCCCCGGACTGATCGACCCGCACGTGCACCTGCGCGAACCGGGCCAGGAGCACAAGGAGACGATTCTCAGCGGTGCGTCGGCCGCCATCGAGGGGGGCTTCACGACCGTGTGCTGCATGCCCAACACCACGCCGGCGCTTGACCTGCCGAGCCTCGTGGACTTCGTCCGCCTGAAGGCGCAGGAGGCGGGCAAGGCGCGCGTGTTCACCGTGGGTGCAGCCACCGTCGGCCGCAAGGGCGAGGAACTCGCCCCGATGGGTGCCATGGCCAAGGCTGGGGCGGTTGCCTTCAGCGACGACGGCGACTGCATCGAGAGCGCCGCCATGATGCAGAAGGTGCTGCTGACGTGCGCGGCGCTGGGCAAGGCATTCATGCAGCACTGCCAGGATGCCTCGCTCACCAAGGGTGGCGTGATGAACGCCGGCGCCGTGGCCGCACGCCTGGGGCTTGGCGGTTGGCCCGCGGTCGCCGAGGAAGTCATCATCGAGCGTGACGTCCGCCTGAACGCCCGCGTAGGTGCGATGTACCACGCGCAACACCTCTCCAGCGGCGGCAGCGTCGAGATCATCAAGCGCGCGCGCGATGCGGGCCAGCGCGTGACCGGCGAGGTCAGCCCGCACCACCTGCTGCTGACCGACGACCTCTGCGAGGGCTACAACACGCAGGCGAAGATGAACCCCCCGCTGCGCACGGCCACCGACGTCCAAGCGCTGCGGCAGGCCGTCGCCGACGGCATCATCACGGTGCTCGGCACCGACCACGCGCCCCACGCCGTCGCCGAGAAGGCACGCGACTTCACGGCGGCGCCGTTCGGCATCATCGGCCTGGAGTGCGCGTTGCCGCTCTACGCCAAGGCGCTCGTCGAATCGGGCGCGATCGATTGGCCGCGCCTGGTCGCCCTGTTGACGATCGAGCCGGCCAGGCTGTGCGGCCTCGACGGCTGCGGGCTCGGCACGCTGACGGTGCACGGCCCTGCCGACGTCACGGTGATCGATCCGGCCATGCCGTGGACGATCGACGCCGAATCCTTCGTGAGCCTGAGCCGCAACTGCCCGTTCGACGGTTGGCCGGTCACCGGCCGAGCCACGCACGTGTTCGTGCGCGGCGAGCTGTTACTGGCACGGACCCCAGCCCGCCAGCAGTGAACCCAGGTCACTGCCGCCGACCTCGCCATCGCCGTTGAGGTCGGCGACGCAGGCTCCGCCACACGGCCCCCAAGCACCGAGCATGATGCCGAGGTCTGCGCCGTCCACGGTGCCGTTGCCGTTCAGGTCGGCGGCGCATGGCGCACCACCGAAGAGCTCCTCGGCCCGGGCCAACGCCTTGGGCGCGATGGCCCGGCCGATGCGCCTCGACGGGGAGTCGTCCATCGGCGGATGGATGCCGCCCCAGACGCGGCTGTAGGCGCTCTGCGCGGCGGCATCCTGGAAGGTCGCCCACTGCAACTGCACCGTCTGCGAAGGGCCGTCCTCGAAGACGAGGTATTGGTTCTGCACGGCGTTGAAGACGCCCATGCCGCCCGGGAAGTACGGCGAACCCGTGATGTCCTCGAGCAGGTCCGCGGCACATCGGCTGAAGCCCGAGTGCCCACTCACGTACCCGCCGAAGGGCGGCGTCACGAACGTCGGACGTTGGTACGGCCACCAGGTCTGCGCGAGCACCCAGGCGCACCCTGCCACATCGACGGCCGGGTTCGAGATGAAGTCCGGCCCACGCCAGGCCAGCGCAGCGATCTTGCCTTCGTAGCCGGCGAGTTGCTCGTGGCGCTGCCCCGGCGCCGTCGTCTGCGCCGTGATGAGCTCGATCATCCCGGGCACCAGCGGCAGCCCGTGCGGGTGGTACGACGGACCGGTGGGGTTGGTCGACTGGCCCTTCATGGCCATGTAGCGCAGCGCCGTCACGGGCCGAGCAGCATCGTGGTAGCCCTTCACGCTCCAGATCGAGACCGCCGTGTCGTGCAGCGCACCGCCGAGTGCGAGGTACAGCTTTACGTCCCACTCGAGGTCGCTGAGCACGGGCCCGGTGCCGCCCCAGCGCTTCTGCGCCAGGTTGTCGGAGACCTCGTTGCTGATCTTGAACCAGTGGCCAGGCGGTGTCTCGCTGCTCGGGCCGTCGGCCCAGAACTCGGCCAGCACACGCGTGAAGTCGCCGCGCTTGACGAGGTTGGTGGCATACGGCTGGCCCGTCACCGGGTTTGCCTGCAGGCCAGGCCCCCACTTCGGTCCGACGTAGCCGTCGTACAGGGTCGCGAAGTCATCAGCCGGGTCGACCGGCAGCGCCTTGGCCGTGATCGCTCCGGGCGAGATGTCGATCATCACCCCATCGGCCGGGTCGAGCTGGCCGCTCCACGTGAGCGTCACGCCGTGGCTCTGCTGGAACGTCGCGATCATCGCGTTGTCGAGCGCGGGCACGGGACCGGGATCGAGGTACACGTTCCAGTTGAAGCCGCCGCGCTGCTTGACCTCGCGGTCGGCCGGCGTGAGTGCAAACGGCGTGACGAAGCCCCACTCCGGCGACAGGAATGGCGGGAACCCGCCGGGGATCGGGTTGCCATTCTGGTCAACGAAGAAATCGAGCGCAAGCGGCTGGTAGCGACTGGGGTTGATCGCCCACGGGTTGCCCGGCAGGTCGACGATCAGTGGATCATTGATCGTGACGTACTGCTGGTTCGCATAGCCGTTCTGCTGGTTCGAGCCGTCGGCCAGGCCGTGGGCGATCACAGCGGCGCCGATAGCGTTGCCCAAGTCAGCCGGCGTACCGCCGGTGGTGCCGGTGTAACTCGGGTTGTATCCCAGCGCATTCATGCGCGCCGTGAACGCAGCCAGGCTCACCGCAGCGCCGGGGCCAGTCGAGAAGCGGTTGTTGAGCACGCGATACGCCGCGTACGAGATCGCCATGTTGCGGGCAGCGTTGACATCACCAGCGCTCATATCGGGAATGCTCACGGCGATCACCGCATCGGCCGCAGGATCGAACGCGGCCCAGGCATCCCACATCGCCGCACTCACGTGGTAGAGGTTGCGCGCGTGCACAGTCGGCCGCGCAAGATCGCGACGGATCGCGGCGAGCTGCTCATCGTTCCATTGGCGCGCCACCGATTGCGCCAGCGCCAACGGCGACAGCATCGACGATGCAACCATCGTGAGACCCGCCACGGCGATCCAGTTCGTCTTGCCCATCGCTTGACCTCTTCTGCGCGCCTGCCCAACCGCATCCAAGGCGTGCTCGTGAATATGCCACACGCCCGGCCGGCAGGGAGGACAGAGTCGGCCGATTTTCCCGGAGCGCGCCGGGCAGCCCAACCACGGGCGTGGGTGGCGGCGAGGTACAGTGACCGGCCGGATCGCCTATAAGTCCAATAATAGCGCGTATGAATCCCTTCCAGATCATCGCCGATGCCGCCGCCAAGGTGGCCACTCGGGCGCCGAAAGCCCTGCTCGGCGTCAGCGTGGTCTTGGCCGCCATCGGCGGGTGGCTCGGGGCGATGCATCTGCCCTTGGACGCAGACACCAACTCGCTCATCGGGCGCGACCGCCCATTCATGCAGCGGTACCAGGCCTTCCTCGACGAGTTCGGCGACCTCGAGGACATGATCGTGGTGGTCGACCCCCTGGGTGACGACGATGCCGCGCAGGGTCGTGCACGCGAGGCGGTGCTCGAGCTCGACGCTGCGCTCCGCCCCCTGATCGACGCGGGGCAGCTGGTGCACGTGCATCGAGGCATCAGCGCCGCCGAGCAGTGGCGAGTGGCACCGCACGCGATGGCCGAACGCGATCTCCACGAGTTGGCCCGGGCGGAGACCGCCTTGAAGCTGCTCGCGCTCGGCAGGGCCACGGCCGCCATCGAGCAGGCAGAACAGGCCATTGCGGCCACGGTGCCGGACCGTGACCGCATCGAGTCGGCGATCGTCACGCTGGACGCCTTGGCGCCTCCACTGCCCACGCCTGAATCGATGGATGGATCGTCGGCCATCGATGATCGATCGCTCGGCGCGGAGCTCCCGGAGCGATTTCTCAGATCGGAGCACGGCCGGCTCTGGTTCCTGCAGGCGATGCCCGCGAAGGACTTCGCGAACTTCAACGCGATCGCCATGCCCTTGGCAGCCGTTCGCGAGGCACTCGCCGGCGTCCAGGCGCGTCACCCGGGCGTCGAGATCGGCCTGACTGGAAAGCCCGTGCTGCAGGAGGACGAGCTGGCGACGAGCAACGCCGACATGGGGCGATCGAGCGTGCTGTCGCTGGCGGTCATCACGGTGCTCTTCATCTGGCTCTTCCGCGGCATGCGCAGGCCGCTTCTGGCCGTGGCCACCTTCGGCATCGCCGTGGGCATCACCATGGGGCTGGCCTGGCTCTTCGTCGGCCGCATCACGCTGCTGTCGAGCGTGTTCCTGCTGGTGCTCGTCGGCGCCGGGCTGGACTACGGCGTGCACATCGTGAGCCGATTCAACGAGTACCTGCCGGGCTCGACGCGCGCTGCGTCGGCCGCCCGCACGGTGCGCGAGGCCGGCCCGGGCACGCTCGCCGGCGCATGCGCCACGGCTGTGGTCTTCGCGCTGGCGATGTTCACGGACTTCGGTGGCTTGCGTGAGTTGGGGACGCTGGCGTGCCTGGGACTGCTGACGAGCGCGCTCGTGATGGTCACCGTGCTGCCGGCGCTGCTGGTGACGGCGGGCGGATCAGTGAGCGACCCACCACGCTCCACCGGGCTGTGGATCGCGGTACCCGCGCGCGCCACGACGGTGATCGCTGCGATGGCGATCCTGG
Source organism: Planctomycetaceae bacterium (assembly GCA_027490145.1). Taxonomy (GTDB): domain Bacteria; phylum Planctomycetota; class Phycisphaerae; order Phycisphaerales; family SM1A02; genus SYIB01. Next base: position 358,858 of record JAIXYQ010000010.1, on the reverse strand, counting down.
TGGCCGCAATCGCCGCGCCGTCGAACCTGCGCTTTGATGCCAACCTGCTGTCGATGCAGGCTGAAGGCCTGGCGAGCGTCGCCTGGGAGCAACGCGTGCTGGCCGACGACGCCACGCAGACCTGGTTCGCGGCTTCAACGGCTGCCGGCCCCGACGAAGCGTGGGAACTCCGCGAACGCCTGCGCGCCCTGCCCGAGGTCGAGCGCGTGCGCAGCGCCTTCGACATCGTGCGTCGCCCGACGCCTGCCGGCGATGCAGCACGCGCGGCGCTTGCCGCAGCGATCCCGGACCTGACGCGTGCCAAGGCCGTCCCGCGCACGGCAACCGAGGGCGCGTCCGGACCCGATGCCGTTCCCACGCCAAGCCGCCATGCCCCTCCGTCGACCGTGCTCACCGCCGAGCGCGCGACGCGGATCCGCGACGGCCTCGCCCGACTCACAGCGCTCGCGGCTGCGAGCACCGACGAGCGCGCATCGCCCCTCTTGCGCACCCTCGAGCGACGCTGGACCGCGGTCGCCGAGGCCCTCGCCGACCCCGCGCGCGCGGCCGACATGCAGGCCGCGATCGATGCCCGCGCCGTGCGGACCGCACGTGCGCTGGCTGAGTTGCGCGCCGGTTGCCTGGCCACGATCCGCGAAGCACTTCCTGCGGCCGTGCGCGCCAGTTCGATGTCGCCCGCCGGGTCGTGGCTCCTGCAGGTCGTGCCGGCCGGCGATGCGTGGGATGAACCGACGCTGCGTGCCTTCGTCGCACAGCTGCGCACCATCGATCCGTTCGTCACGGGCGTGCCCGTCACCCAGGTGGAGTCGATCGCCGACATGCGGCGCGCCTTCGAGTTCGTCTCGTGGCTCTCGCTCGCGGCGATCCTCGTCATCGCCTGGATCGACTTCGGATCGCTTCGCCACGCGCTGCTGGCCACGGCAACGGTCGTCGCGGGCGTGCTCATCATGCTGGGCCTGCTTGGACCCCTTGGCCTGTCGCTCAACCTGGCGAACTTCTTTGCCGTGCCGATGCTGCTCGGGTTGGGCATCGACAGCGCGATCCACGTGCTGCATCGTTGGAAGCGCGATCCCGAGGGTCTTCCCGCCACGCTGACCGCCACGGCCTTCACGGGCGTGACGACGGCGATCGGTTTCGGCGCGCTGGTCCTGGCGGATCACCGGGGGCTCGCCAGCCTTGGCTGGGCAATGCTCATCGGCAGCATCTCGTGCGTCGTCGTGGCGGTCGTGGTCCTGCCGGCGCTGCTCAGGTGGCGGGCGTCGTAGCAGGCGCGGCGGGTTCAGCGGGCGCGGCATCGTCGATCGGCTCGACCTCATAGCCGAGTTTCTTCACGACATCGATCACGGCCTGCGTGCGCTTGGCATCGTCCATGCCGACGGTCGCACGCTCGCCCTGCAGGTCGACCGTGCACTCCGCCACGCCTTCCACGGCCTTCACCTTCTTGGCGACCGTCTTCGCACAGCCATCGCAGTGCATGCCCTTGACCGAGAACGACGTCGTGTACGCCGCGGGAATCACAGCCTTCGCCGGCTCGGCGTTCGAGGCCACGCCGCCCCGATCGCACGCGACAGCGGTACCGGCAAGCACGATGACGAGGATGGTGGTGCGGAGCATGCTTGGATCGTAGGGAGTCCAGCGGCGCACTTCCAGCGGCAGAGGTGCATGTCCGCCAGAGCCTCGCGGGACCGCATGGTCACCGGGGGTGACGACGGCGTTCACGCTGCAGGAGGCTCGGGCGCGTAGCCCTCGAGGATCGGCTCGGCCATCGCCCAGGCGGCGTCCATGGCCAACGGCACCCGCCCACCGGCGGCCTGCGCGTGCCCGCCGCCGTTGAACTGCCGTGCAAGGACGTTGACGTCGTAGTACGGCTGACCACCCCCGCGCGGTTTGCTGCGGAAGCTCATCTTGGTGATCCCCCGCTCCTGCTCGGTCATGAGGATGCTCACGCAGACCGACCCGACCATCATGGTGCTGTTGACGACGCCGCCGATGTCCTCAGGACGCGCCTTGGAGCGCTCGAAGTCCTCGGGGCGCAGCTGCATGACGGCGATGCGTCCATCCTGGAGGAAGCGAAGGCTGGCGAGCGCCTGGGCCGTGGCGGCGAGCCGCTCGGGACGCTCGTTCTCCTCGAGCTGTCGGTAGAGCGTGCTCTTGTCGACGCCCAAGGCAAGCAACTCACTGGCCAACGCGAACGCTGCACTGTCGGCGCTCGAGAAGCGGAACCAGCCGGTGTCGGTGGCGAGCCCGGCGAACATCGCCTCGGCGATCGATCGGTGCGCCTGGCCACCGGGCCGCACCATGCTGATGTCCAACGCACGCACCACGTCAGCCACCACCATGGTGGCGCTGGCGCACTCGGGGCGGATGAGCCGGAGCGCGGCCAGGTCATCACCCGACCGATGGTGGTCGACCAGGATCACCCGGTCCCGCAGTGGCTCGAGCCAAGGCAGGTACGGTTCGAGCTGCGAGCGTGACCCCGTGTCGACGATGATGACCAGGTCGTGCGACGGGCCGGGCAAGCCGCGGCTCACGTGGCGGACCTCGCCGGGCTCCGCGAGCGATTGGATGTTCGGGTCCACGGCTCCCGCGACGTAGCCCACCGCGCGCTTGCCGAGCGCCCGGCACATGCGCACGGCGCAGAGCAGGCTGCCCATGGCATCGCCGTCGGGCTTCTGGTGCGTGATCACGCAGGCATCCGAGCACGCACCGATCCGCACGGCGAGTTCGGCGGGCGTGGCGTTGCTCGTGTAGTCGAAGGATTCAGGCATGCAGTTCCTCGAGGCATCGAGCGGTGTCGACGCCGATCTGGCGGATCAGGTCATCCACCTTGGTGAAGCGAACCTGGTCACGCACCCAGCGACGCAGCTCCAGCCGCATCGACCAGCCATAGTCACCGATCACGCCATCGAAGCCGATCAGGTGCGCCTCGACCGTGCGCCGCGCGCCGGTGAAGGTGGGCTTGATGCCGACGCTGACGGCTGCGACGAACGAGCGTCCGTCGTCCAGATGCGCCGTCGCGGCGTACACGCCGTCGGCCGGCAGCAGGCAACCGCCGCACGCCAGGTTGGCCGTGGGGAAGCCGATGGTCCGTCCGCGTTGGTCGCCCTGCTCGACGGTGCCCACGAGTTCGTGCGGTCGTCCGAGCAGTCGCTCGGCATCGGCCACGCGGCCATGCTGGATCATCCATCGCACGGTGGTGCTGCGCGCCGCGACGACATGCCCGGAATCGAGCGAAGCCTCGATCTCGGGAACGACCTCGACCGTGAAGCCCAGCCGGGGAGCGAGTTCCATCAGCGTGGTCACGTCGCCGCAGCGTCGATGGCCGAAGCGGAAGTCAGGCCCCTCGACGATGCGGCCGAACGGCACACGATCGCGGAGCCAGCGGAGGAACTCCTCGGGCGCCAAGCCGAGGGTCGCCCGGTCCGTGGCCAGCGTGAGCACGTCGGCGGCACCCGCCGCGCGGAGGAAGTGATCGCGCCGACGCGGTCCCATGATGCGGGGAGGTACCGGTAACCCCAGCACCTCATTCGGGGTGGGATCGAACGTGACCGCCGTCATGCCCGCACCCGCCCGGGCGACCAGGGCCTGGTGGCCCAAGTGCACGCCGTCGAAGTTGCCGATCGAGATCGCTGGCATGGTGCGCGCCGGGAGGGAGGCGCGAATTGGTAAGAATAGGAGATGGACCAAGCGTCTTCAACGGGCACGACCTCCAGCACCCTCGACCGGGCTCAGCTCACGGCTGACCTGCTCCAGACCTACCGCGACGCCGCCGAGAGCGTGGTCCCCTGGTTCATCGGCCAGATGGGCCCCGGCTACTTCCAGGACACGACGCCGGATGAGGTCCGCAGCCACCTGCAGGCGATCATCGCCGCCAAGACCAGCGGCCGACCGCTCAACATGACGCTCCGCAACAAGGACGGCTCGGTGATCACCGCCATCCGCCCGGGTGACTCGACCGGCGTGCTCGCCGCGGTCGTGTCCGAACTGCCGATGGACCTGAGCCTGCGCTCGGCCCGCATCCACAGCGCACTCGACGGCTCGCTTGTGATCGACACCTTCGAGTTCGGCGAGCGCACCCCCCACGACCCTCGCAACCCTGCGCAGGCCTCGCGGCTCGATGCCGCGATCGCCTATGCCGCCGCGAACTTCCGCGAGTGGACCCCCGAGGCAATGCGCGCCTACGCGCAGGGCTGCAGCGCCGATTACGTGCTGACCGTCTCCCCCCTGCGCTTCTGCCGCCAGCGCAAGATGGTTCTCCAGGTGTCGGGCTCCGACGGCGCAGCCATCGAGCTCGAGCCCGAGAGTGATCCTTCGCAGAGCCGCATCACGATCGCCTTCGCCAACGCCCGCACCCGCACCATGCTCGAGCGCACCGCGATCGTGCTGGCGCGCGCCGGCATCAGCATCGTGCGCGCGTACCTCGATGTCGTGAAGGATCCGCCGCACGGCTCGGTCACCATGCTCGGGTTCGTCGTGCAGACGGCCGATGGCCGGGCGATCGATTCCTCCAGCCCGCAGTGGCAGCGCACCGCTCGCGATCTCATGCGCGTGAAGTGGATCGACCATCGGATCCTCGAGATCCAGGCGCGCCACCCGGCGCTCGACCTCGACCGTGCGGAGGCGCTGAGTGCCTTTGCCGCGCTCGTGCACCAGAAGCTCTCGCCGCAGAATCCCTTCGCGTTCCACCGCGATCGCGTGCTCTCGGTGCTCGAGCAGTTCCAGACCGTCTCCGTCGCCGCGGTCGATGCCTTCATGAAGCGGTTCGACCCGGCCGGCGCGCGCGACGATGCCGCGTTCCTGAAGTCGCTCGAGGCGCTCGATGCCGAGGCCGCCCAGAAGGCCGACGGCGAGACGACGCTGACGATCCTGCGCACGACCCTCGAGGCGATGCGCGCCACGCTGCGCACAAACTGCCACGTCGCGGACCGCTTCGGCTTCGCGCTGCGGCTCGATCCGGCCTTCATGGTCGGCAGCACCCGCCCGGAGACCCCCTTCGGCGCCTTCTTCGTCCACGGTCGCGGCTTCAACGGCTTCCATGTGCGCTTCAAGGAGATCGCGCGCGGCGGCCTGCGCGTGGTGCGCCCCACCACGCAGGCGCAGTACGAGCGCGAGGTCGACCGCCTCTACGACGAGGTCTACGGCCTGGCCTTCGCGCAGCAGCTGAAGAACAAGGACATCCCCGAGGGCGGCGCCAAGTGCGCGATCCTGCTGGAAGTCCCCGCCGACACCAACCGCTGCGTCAAGGCGTTCGTCGATTGCATCCTCGACCTGATCACGAGCGACCCGGCCGTGCGCGGCCTCGTGGTGGACCGCCTGGGGTTCCAGGAGTTCATCTACCTGGGGCCTGACGAGAACATCACCCCCGAGCACATCGAGTGGATCGTGGCGCGCGCACGCCGCCGCGGCTACGCGCTGCCGAGCGCCTTCATGAGCTCGAAGCCCGGCGCCGGCATCAACCACAAGGTCTACGGCGTCACGAGCGAGGGCGTCAACGTGTTCCTCGCCTGCTCGCTGCGCGCGCGCGGCATCGAGCCGACCAAGCAGCCCTTCACGGTCAAGATCACCGGCGGACCCGACGGCGACGTGGCCGGCAACATGATGCGGATCCTCGAGCGCGACTACGGCGCGAACGCTCGCATCGTCGGCGTGGCCGACGGTTCGGGCTGCGGCGAGGATCCCGACGGGCTCGACCATGCCGAGCTGCTGCGGCTGTTCCATGATGGACTGCCCATCGCGCGCTTCAATGCCGCGAAGCTCGGGCCGAAGGGTCGGATCACGCCGGTCGAGGCTTCGGACGGCGCGCAGCTGCGCAACACCATGCACAACCGCGTGGTCGCCGATGCCTTCGTCCCCGGCGGCGGTCGGCCGGCCACGATCAACGAGCGCAACTGGAAGGACTATCTCCTCCCCGACGGGCGGCCGAGCAGCCCGATCATCGTCGAGGGCGCGAACCTGTTCCTGACGCCCGAGGCGCGCGTGCGGCTCTCCGAGAAGGGCTGTCTGATCATGAAGGACTCGAGCGCCAACAAGTGCGGCGTGATCACGAGTTCGTACGAGATCCAGGCCAGCATGCTGCTCGACGAGCCGGCGTTCATGAAGCTCAAGGATGCGTTCGTGGACCAGGTGCTCGTGAAGCTGCGCGAGTTCGCGCGCCGCGAGGCCGAGCTGCTGCTCGCCGAGGGCCGCCGGCACCCGAGCGTGCCTCTGCCGGAGTTGAGCACGCGGCTCTCCAAGGCGATGAACGCCGCGGCCGACGCGGTCTACGCGAGCATGGGGTCGTGGACCGACGCCGACAAGGCCGCGATGCGCGAGGTGATCCTCGAGCACGTACCCGAGGTGCTGGCCAAGGCCGTCGGCGACCGCCTGTTCACGGTGCTGCCGGCGCCGTACCAGGCGTGGATGGTCGCCAAGAGCCTGTCGAGCCGCATCGTCTACCGCGAGGGCATCGACTTCTTCGCATCGATCGACGCGAACGCGGTCGGCACGGTGGTGCTCGGCTACCTCCGCAAGGAGAAGCAGATCGAGCAGCTCATCGCCGCGGTGCGCGCGAGCGGCCAGCCCTTCGCCGAACAGGCCGCCGGCCTGCTCGCCAAGGCCGGCACGCGTGCGGCGTTGATGGATCTGTGAGATAGAGGTGCATCCATAGCCAGGCCCCGGCATCCAAAACGGGTATGTCGCCGGTGCGTGTCACGAACCTCTGCGTCGTCCGTTGGTGATGGACCCATACCATCTCCCCATGGACGCCCTTTCCCTGATCATCGGACTCGTCCTCGGCGCTGCCTCCGGCGGCGCCATCGCCTTCTTCGCCCTGCGTGCGCGCCTGACCGCGCAGCATGCAACCGAGCAGGCCGCGGCACAACTCGCCCGGGATCAGGCCGCCGGCCTGAAACAGGAACTTGGCGACCTGCGCCAGCAGGCCGCCGCCGCCCAGCAGGCGCAGGCAGCCGCCCAGGCCACGCTCGCCGCCACCACCGCACGCGCGCAGGAACTTCTGGCTGCCGCCCGCCAGGAACGGGAGCGCGCCGAAGCCGAAGCCGCATCGCGCAGCAAGCTCGAAGCCGACATGCGGGCCGTCCGCACCGAACTCACCGAGCGCGAACGCAACCTGCGGGAGCAGGCTGAGCTGCTCACGCGCGCGCAGGACCAGCTGAAGGCCACCTTCGAGGCTACCGGCGCCAAGGTGCTCCAGGCCAGCGCCGAGCAACTGCTCAAGCAGGCCAAGGATCAGTTCGAGGGGCAGAAGAAGCTCACCGAGCAGGATCTCGCCGCCCGCCAGCAGGCCATCGATGCCACGCTCAAGCCGCTGCAGGAACAGCTCGCCAAGCAAGAAGCGCTCGTGAAGGCCTTGGGCGAGAAGCGCGAGGGCGATGCCCAGGCGCTCACCGAGCAGCTCCGCACGATCTCGCTCCTGCAGCAGCAGGCCACGACGGCCGCACAGAAGCTCTCGAGCGCGCTGAGCGACAACCGCCAGCGCGGACGGTGGGGCGAGGTTGCGCTTCGGCAGGTCGTTGAGCTCGCCGGTCTCCAGGCAGGCGTGCACTTCACCGAGCAATCAAGCGTGGCCGGTCAGGACGGCCGGCTGCGCCCGGACATGATCATCAACCTGCCCAGCAAGCGGCAGATCGCGATCGACAGCAAGGTGCCGCTGGCCGCGTACCTCGCCTCGATCGAGCCCACGGCATCCGATGCCGAGCGCGCCGCCGCGCGCGCCGCCCACGCCGATGCCGTGCGTACGCACGTCAAGGCACTCGCCCGTCGCGACTACGCCTCGGCCGTCGATGGCGAACTCGAGTTCGTCGTGCTCTTCATCCCGGTCGAGAGCGCCTTCACCGCCGCGTTCGAGGCCGACCCGAGCCTGCACGCCGACGCCATGGACCAGTACGTGCTCGTGGTCACGCCGAGCACGCTGCTCGCCCTGCTGCGCACGGTGGCCATGCACTGGAGCAACGTGGCGCTCGCCGCCAACGCCGCGAAGATCGGCGAAGAAGCCAAGGAACTGGTCAATCGCCTGCACACCTTCGCCGAGCACCTCGCAAAGGTCGGCGCGCAGCTGGCCTCCGCGACGACCGCCTACAACAAGGCCGTCGGCTCCTTCGAGTCCCGCCTGCTGCCGGGCGCCAACCGGGTCGCCGACATGACGGCATCCGATGCGCTCGCCTCGCCCGAGCAGGTCACCGCCCTGCCGCGGCAGCTCGAAGCGCCGGAGGCGTGAGCGGAAGCTCCGGAGGCGCGGTCGACCTGGATGGTCGCTTGGAGGAGCGGCGCGGTGATGCGGTCCAGCCGCGACGCATTCAGCGCACGGCGCAGATCACGGGATCTTGGTGCTCATGATTGCGGCGGAGGAGCGGGAGTACTTGTCCGGATCGTCGGTCGCCAGCGAAGCCTCGAACTCGCGAAGCACATCATCAAGCGGGTCAAGTTGCGCCTGCTGCGGGATCGCGGCGCCCTTGGCGGCAACCTTGATGGACCGAAGATTGCGTTGGATGGCGGCGGCCCTCTGGCGCATGGCCGTCTGCAGCTCGGTTGACTTCTTCTTGGTGGGCTGATCCTTGGTCATCTCGCCGGTCTTCCAAACCTGACGCAAGCCCTTGGACTTCTGGTCCCACACACCCTTCTCGCCCAGGAAGTAGAGGTTGAACTCCTCGATGAGCTTCTTGAGCGCAGCCAGGTCAGTCTTGATCGCCGAGAGCTTCTCCGCCGCGGGTCCCGGCAGCGCACCTCCGCCCGGCCCGGCCGGCGGCGCGGCCCCCTGCTTGCCTGCGGGCGGAGGAACCCCGGGCTTGCCGGATGGCGGCGCGGGCTGCTTGCCCGAGGGTTGCTTCGCCCCGCTGCCGCTCGACGATCCACCGCCTGGTGGATTGGTCCCGATGCCCGCCGCGATGGCCGCCAAGGCCGCCGCTCGATCGGCATGCGGCGGACCGGCCCAGCCCAAGGTCTGCAGGGCCGCCGCGTCGAGTGTCATGGGCTTGCCCTGAGCCGCGAGGATCGTCTCAGCACCGTTGCCTTGTTGAACCCCATTGTCCTTCGAATGCGAGAGCGCCTCGGTACCCCCGAGCAGCCGGTTGGCGACGATGGGGTCTCGACCGCCACATGATGACACTTCCTTCGCCATGGCTTCACGCATCGCGGGGCTTTGGCACCATGCATCGGCGCAACCGGTGAGCTGCCCATCGGGCATCAACGCTATGCCTTGGCACGCCGCCGCAACCACCGCGGCGCCACCGCTCACGTCGCCCTCGACCACGGCGATGACCTTTCGGCCTGCCTTGTTCGCATCCTGCACGGCGAAGATCGCCAGGTGGGCGTCGAGCGGCGTGACCTCGTTGGTATCGATGATCAGCGGAATGTCGCCGCCGCCGGGCGCCGAGCGGAGCGCACCTCCATCGGTCTCGACCACCTTGGACAACGCCACGGAACCGGCGTCATCCTGCGCCATAGCCCAACCCCGGACCGGGAGGGATGCCGCAAGCCCCACCACACAGAACGCCGCCACGCCTTGGAACCCGGAAAGCATGTTGAACCCTTCTGCGGCCCGGTCGGGGCGAACGTCCCCGTCGAGCAACGCAGCGGAATTCTAAGATGACGCCTTGGTCACGTCCACCACGGCGTGGCGGGCTTCTCCTCGATGATGGCGTCGGTGAGGAAGTCGATGGCCTTGGTCAGGCCCTCCTCGATGCTCATCAGGGCATCCTCGTGCTCGATCGAGAGCACGTGGTCGTAGCCGTAGCGGCGCAGCGTGCTCACGAACGGCTTCCAGAACTCGTGGCCGTGGCCGTAGCCGCAGGTGCGGAAGTTCCAGCTCCGGCGCGTCAGCGCCGTGTACGGCCGCGCATCGAGGTAGCCGTTGAGCGGCCCCTCGTGGCGGTCGAGCTCGGTGTCCTTCGCATGGCAGTAGAAGAGCAGGCCGCGCTCGCCCAGTTCGCGCGCTGCGAGGATCGGGTCGATCCCCTGCCAGAAGAAGTGGCTCGGGTCGAGGTTCGCGCCGAGCACCGGCTTGCCGCGCAGGCCGCTGGCCTTCATCGAGCGCTCGCTGAGCCGGATGAGCGTGTCGGTGTTGTAGGCGCAGAATCCGGGGTGAGCCTCCCACGCGGTCTTCACGCCGTGCTTCGCGCAGAGCTTGGCCTGCTTCGCCCAGTACGGCACGAGCACTTCGTCCCACTGGTACGCCAGGATCCCCGTGAAGTCGTTGGGCCAGGGGCAGGTGACCCAGTTGGGCGTCGAGTCCTTGCGCGACCCGCCTGGGCAGCCGCTGAAGGTGATCACGACGTCGGTGCCGAGCACGCGTGCCAGCTTGACCGCCGTCTCGTACTCGTCGTGGTGGGCCTTCGCGATCTTCCGGTCAGGGTGCACGGGGTTGCCATGCACGGCGAGCCCGCTGAGCTCCAGATGGTGGTCCCGGAGCATCCCCTTGATGCGGTCCTGCTCCTTCGAGCTCGCCAGCACCTTGCGCGGATCGAAGAAGGGCTTGCCCGGATAGGCGCCGACCGGCAACTCGATCGCATCGAGGCCCATGTCGGCGCAGTCGCGCACGACGTCCCCGAACGTGCGTCCCGTGAACAACGCTGCCATCACACCGAGCTTCATGGAGGCCTCCTGAGGTTGAGTCCGGACGATAGTGGTTCAGAAGCCCCTCCGCCCCGGTTGCGCCGGGCCACGGGTTCACGGACAATCCGTTGATGCCCTGCCCACGCACCTCCACGGTCGCGGCACTCGCCGCGGCGCTGGCCTCGGTCGCCATGATGAGCGCGCCGTGCCGTGGGCAGTCCCCCGCAGCCGAACCGCCGGCCGGGGTCACGCCGGGAGCGCCGCCCTCATCCGGCGCGCTGTCGCCTGACGCGGCCCCGCCGGCGGCAGGCAGCCAACCGGCACCCGAACAGCCGCCCGAGGGCGCCATCCGCCGCGTGCACGTGGTCGAGAGCCGTTCGCGCGAGTTCGGCGGCTGGGTCATCGCCGACGACGACACGACCTTCACCGTGCGCCGCGGCGAAACGAGCGTGACCTTCGAGCACGGGCGGGTGCTCAACGTGATCGAGCTCGTCGACGTGCCGGCCAGCGGCGCCACGGGGCTCATCACGATGCGCGATGGGACCAGCGTGCGCGCACACATCCTCGACGACGGCTTCGATGCGGTCGTCTACTCGATCGCCGGCATCCGCACCGTCGTGCCCCGCGATCGGGCATGGCAGGTCATGCTCGACGTCGGCTTCGATGAGCGGTACCGCAAGCTCAAGGCGGCGCTGCGCGACGACGACGTGGATGGCCGCTTGGCCATGTGCCGCTGGCTCTTCGAGCAGCGCGCCTACGACGAAGCGTTGACCGAAACGCGGGCACTCATCGCCACCCGGCCCATCGACGAGGCCAAGCGGCTGCTGGCGGCCATCGAGGCGCAGGTCGCCGTCTTCCGGAGCACGCCCAGTGGCACCGCGGCAACGGGTGGCGCGGGCGTTTCCGCCACCCCGCGCGCCCCGGCATCCGCCCTTCCGGATCGGCTGCTGACGCCATCCGAGGTCAACCTGATCCGCGTTTACGAGATCGACTTCAACCGACCGCCCAAGGTGACCATCTCGGCCGACGCCATCAAGGAACTCATCGCTGCGCACGCATCGAGCGACCTGATCCCTGAGTCGGAGTCGGGGCGAACCCGGCTCTTCACGCAGGATCCCATCGAGCTCGTCAAGCTCATGTTCGACCTGCGCGCCCGGGACCTCTACGACCGCATCCAGGTCGATACCGAACCCCATGCCCTGAACATGTTCCGCACCAAGGTCCACAACGCGTGGCTCCTGGGCAATTGCGCGACGAGCCGATGCCACGGCGGGCTCGATGGCGGGAACTTCTTCCTGCACGCCCGCAACGGCAACAGTGACTCGGTGCGCTACACGAACCTGCTCATCCTGCTCGAGTCGCGCTTCGACGACCGCCCGATGGTCGACTTCGACCAGCCGCACGACTCGCTGCTGGTCCAGCACGCGCTGCCCCGCTCGAGCGCCCGCTTCCCCCACCCCGACGTCCCGGGATGGAAGCCGGTCTTCGACCGCACGAACGAGCGCCTGATGGCCGACTGCGAACGCTGGATCGCCACCATGCACCGTCCGCGTCCGGAGTACCCTGTCGACTTCGACCCCCCGTCCCTCCGCTCGCCCGACGCCGGCGACCTGAAGGATGTCCCCGAGTCCCGCTGACCACGCACTTCCCACGGCACCCACCATGAACCGCACCCTCGCCGCCTGCTGCCTCGTCACCCTGCTCGCCGCCTGCACCGATCCGCAGGCCAAGAACCCCGAGGAGGCGACCAACGCGATCCGCACGTGGGGCCAGAAGCTTGCCGCAGCGAACGACGCCGAGACCCTCGATGAGCGCATCGAACAGTGCCGGACTGCAGCACAGCGACTGGCGTCGATCCCGGGCGCGAGCAACGAGCAGCAGAACGCCGCGGGCCTGATCGCCGCGCGCGGCTTCCTGCAGGCCGCCACGTTCGGCATGCAGAAGGTCGACGACATGATGGCCCAGGACCGCACCGCCCGGGCGATGATCGCCGGCCTGCTGCCGGACATGGTCGTCGCGGGTGCTGCGCTCGAAGCCATCGGCGCCACGAACCTTGATCCGATCGCCGCCGAACTCGAACGCCTCGCCACGACCTTCGAGGCAGGCGGCGTGCTCGAAGGCATCGATGCGGTCGCCCTTGCGCAGAAGGCCGAAGAGCTCAAGTCGGCTGCGGCCACGCTGCAAGCCACGTCGGAATCGCGATTGGCCGAGGCCCGCGAGCGACTCGATGCATCGCGTTCCGAATCGCCCATGGGTCGTGTCAGCGCGAGCGACGAAGCGCTCGGCATGACGCTCGAAGCACGCGACGCCGCTCGTGACGGCATGGTCGCCGAAGTGACCTACGAGGCGCTCGCCGCCACGGCGATGGAACTTGCCTCGATGGCGGATGCCGACCAGAACCTGGGAGCCGCGCTCGAACGCGCCGCACAATCGGTCGCTGCCGAGGCCAAGCGTCTGCAGGACGCGGCCAAGGAGAACGCCGAGGCACTCGAGGCCATGAGCGCGCAGGTCGCCGAAGCGGCCAAGGGCATCGCCGATCGTCAGGGCGATGCGCTCAAGCAGGCCGTGGAGGCCGTGACCCAGGATCTGGAGCAGGCCGCCACCAACGCCGGCCGTGCGTCGAGCCTGCAGGGCGCGAGCGGTCAGAGTGCCCGCAACGAGCAACTCACCATCACCCTGCTGCAGGCCCGCTTGGCGGATCTGCTTGCGAGCGCCGCGCTGGCCGATGCCGCGATCGCCGACATGGCCGGCAAGGCCGGAGACGTGGCCGATGGCATCGAGTTCGCGGGCAACGATCCGAGCGAGCTCGTGACGGCAGCCGTCACCGCCTACAAGAACGCCAAGGAATCCATCGACGGCAGCAGCTCGAGCGAGGAATCCAAGACGGCGATGAAGGCCCAGGTCGACACGGCGATCAAGTCGCTCGAGAGCCCGGAGGACTTCGCCGCGGAGATGGCCGCGAAGAGCGGCATCGCGCTTTCCTCCGATGCGAAGAAGCCGGCGAAGCGCCCTGCCCGCGCCAAGGCGCCCGCGCCCGCACCGCTGCCTGACCCCGTCGGCTTCGAGAGCGCCGAAGCCCTGCTCGAGACGATGAAGGGGAGCTACGACTCCGTCGAGGGCTTCGACCGGATCGCCAAGTGCATGTCGGGGCGCGACGAAACGTCACGCCGCGATGGCCAGGTCCTGGGCACGCTGAGCTCGGCCATGGGACCGCTGATGGTGGCGATGAAGACCACGTTCGGGACGGAAGCCCTCGCGGCGCTTGGCGAGACCACGGCCGGCGCGGCCGATGCAGCCAACGCCACGCTCACCGACGTGACCGACACCGAAGCCACGCTCGTCAGCGGCCCCCAGAACATCAAGCTCTTCAAGGAGGGCGACGGCTGGTTCATTGACGTCGCGTCCATGCCGCAGGAGGCGATGAGCAACCCCATGATGAAGCAGCTCGGCGCGCAGATCGGCATGATCGCCGGCCCGATGCGCGGAGCAGCCGAGGCCGTCGCCGCCAAGATCACCGCCGGCGAGATCGCCGATCCGGGTGCCGCGATGCAGGCGTTCCAGCAGGCGATGATGGGCGCCATGATGAAGGCCGCCGGTGGCATGATGGGCGGCGCCCAGGATGTCGCGGTGCCCAACGGCGTTGGTGGCGACCCGGCCGAAGGCAACCAGGACGAGCCGCTGCCCTGAGGTTCACGAGCCCAGCCGCATGACCTGACGTCGCGCGGCGTGCCGCACGAGTTCAGGTTGCGAAGAATCGGCGGCGAGTTCAAGCAGTTTCCGCCGCAGGGCCAACCGACCGGCTTCGCTCCCGCGCTCTTCGAGGATCGCCGAGGCCGCAGCATGCACCGCATTGCGGCGTGCCATGTCCAGCGACACCCGCTTGAGCGTGCCAGCGAGGAACGCCTCGGTCCGGTCCTCCTCGCACCAGCCGAGCACCGTGAGCAGGTCATGGCTCGCGCCGCGGCCATCGAAGTCAGGGTGCACGCCTGCACGGCGGCTGCGCACGGTCGGCGCGTTGTGCGGACAGACCTCCTGGCACGCATCGCACCCGAAGAGCCAATCGCCGACCGAGTCGGCCAGCCAGGCCTGGCCGTCGCCGCGCTCCTCGAGCGTGAAGGTGCTGATGCAGCGCGACGCATCGACCGACCATGGCGTGATCGCCTTGGTCGGGCAGGCATCGATGCACGCGGTGCAGCTGCCGCAGGGATCGTCACCGATGCCGGGTGCCGCCGTGGTCGGCTCGAGGTCAAGCGTCGTCAGCAGCTCGCCCAGCAGGATCCACGAGCCCAATCCCGGCGCGATGCCGAGCGTGTTCTTGCCGATGCGGACCACTCCCGCGCGCTCGGCATGCTCACGCTCAAGCACCGGCTCGAGGTCGCCGCACCGACGAAACCCGTGGCCGGGGAAGGCCTCGTCAAGCGCCTTGTGCAGCTTGAGCAGGCGCTTCTTCATCCGTCGGTGGTAGTCGCGGCCTCGTGCGTAGCGCGCGGTGCGCCCGCGCGGGGCTGCGGCGGCATCCACACGATCCGGCCGACCATCCGCGTAGCGATCGGCCACCACGACCACGCTGCGCGCACCCGGCAGCATGGTGCATGGATCGAGCCGAGCTTCGAGCTGCTCGCGGAACCACTCCATCGGGCCATGACGTCCGGCCGCGACCCATTCGCGGATGACCGCCTCGCGCGGTGAGCGCTCCAGGCGTGCCACGCCAACCGCTGCGAACCCCAGCTCGCGACCGCGCGCCACGATCCATGCCGTGAGTTCCGGGCCTCCGCTGGGGATCATGCGCGCAGTCCGAGCCATGCCGCGACACGCCCTGGCGGCACGTCGGCGACGATGCCGCCCTGGCCCGTGCAGGCCGCCGCAGCGGCGTAGCCCGAGCGCACGGCGCCTTCCATCGTGGCGGGCCAGCCGGTCGCCGTCCAATCACCCGCCAGGAACAGGTTGGGGATGCCGCCCGAGATCGGATCCGGCACGGCCTTCGGACGCAGTCGATCGATGCCGGGCACGCAACCGAACGTCGCCCGCTTCTCCTTCACCGCCCGCACGGCCACCGGAGCCAGGCCTCGCACGCGCGGCAACGCCCACGCCATGTCGTCGAGCACACGCTCCACGATCGTGGCCTCGTCGAGCGCCATCCACGCATCGGCGCCGCTGATCACCGCATGCACGTGCTCGCGGCCATCCTCGCCGGGCTTGCGGAAGAGCCACTGGGTGGCGCGACCCGGCAAAACCAGGTGCGGCGTGTCCATGACCGGATGATCGAAGAAGAGGTGCACCCCGAGGATCGGGCTGAACGGCACCTCCTCGAGCCGGGCGAGCCGGGCGTCCGCCTTGCGCAGCGTGTCGCTGCAGAGCTTGGCGAGGCGATCGGGCGGCACGCTCGTGATCACCGCGCTGCACTCGACGACGCCCTCGTCGGTCGTGACCCCGCTGATGCGACGGCCGTCGTAGTTCAGCGCGACCGCACTCGTCGACTCGAGCAGCTCACCGCCGGCATGCAGGATCGCCTCACGAGCCGGGTCGTAGAGCCGCGCGAGCGGCACCGTGCTGATGCCCATGCACGGGCTCCAGGCATCCTGGAGGAAGCCATCCTGGAAGACCTTCATCGCGTAGGCGGCATCGCACGACGCACTCGGCACGTTGCAGGCGCTGACGACCACGGGTTCCCAGAATCGCTCGATCGCGGCAGGCGTCTGGCCGGTCTGCGCAAGGAATGCGGCGAAATCGCGTCCGGACCATGCCGCACGCCCATCCCGCCCGAGTCGAATCAGTGCCCACATCCCGCGGGCCACCGCGAGCTTGTCGCGCAGCGACAGCATGCGCATGCGCAGGAACGATCCCGAGAAATGCCCCGGCGCGGGCCACCACGAAGGGCTCATCCGATCGGGGTCCATGGGTGGATTCGCCCAGAACGTCGTGTCGTGCCACTCGATCGCCTCACCCACACCGAGCCGGGCGTAGAAGTCGATCAGGTTCGTGCAGCAGCCCATGAGCACATGCTGGCAGTTGTCCAGGACGAGGCCCGTGCGCGCATCCTCGAAGCTCGTGGCGCGGCCACCGAGCTTGCCACGCGTCTCGATCACGATCGGGCGATGACCCGCCTCGGCCACCCGGAGCGCAGCAGCCAGGCCGGCGATGCCGCCGCCGACGATCGCGACCGATCGGCTCATGGCACGCATGCCCCGCGGTGCCAGCCCAGTCGCGCACGCAGCGCCACGAGCAGCTTGCTGGCTGCCGGAAGCGCGACACGCCCCTCGGTGACGGACCGTGGTCGCGCCGCGATCCGCGAGGCGATGCCGCCGTAGATCGCCGTCATGGCCCAGAGCGTAGGACGGCACGACCAGTCGATCATGCCGTCGAGCGGAGCGCTCGAGCGGTAGTGCGCCAGGCATCGATCCACCTGCGACTGCATGAACGATGCGCATCGCCCGGGATCGCTCCACGACAACAGGCTCGTGACGTCCAGCCCTGCGCGCGCGAGCTCATCGGCCGGCAGGTAGCAGCGCCCCATGCCGTGGTCTTCGCGGAGGTCACGCAGGATGTTCGTCAGCTGGAAGGCGATCCCACGATCCGTGGACAACCGCATCGCTTCAGGGTGCGTCGCCCCGAAGATGCGCGTGCAGGTCCGACCGACGGTGCCGGCGACCAGATCGCAGAAGTGCCGGACCTCGGCCCAGTCCCTGCAGGGCCGGTGCTCGGCATCGAGCAGCTGGCCGTCGAGCATGCCGTCGAAATCCTCGCGAGCCAGGTCGTGATCCTCGATCGAACGCACGAGCGCCGGCCACATGGGATCGGCGTCAGGCGTGTGGCCGAGGAAGGCCCGTTCGGTCGCAGCCCTGAACGCGGCCACCTGCTCGACGCGGTCGGGGCCTCCGTCATCGACGAGGTCGTCGGCACGGCGCATCCACGCATACACGGCGTACAGCGCCGATCGACGCGGCTCGGGAGCCAGCTTGAGCCCGTGGTAGAAATTGCGGGCCTCGCGGCGCGTGATGAGCGCACAGTGCGATGCACTGGCGGCAACCACCGGGTCGCTCCAGGCGCGGGTCATGCTCATGGCGCGTTCCTCCGCGCACGGAGCACGGCCTGCAGCACGATCCAGGCCTTCTCCGGTGCCCACAGCCGTGGACGATCGAGACAGGTCTCGTAGTTCCACTGCTCGATCCGAGCGAGCGTGCGGCGCCCGCCCTCCGCAAAGAGCCACAGCAGCGCGCGGTGACGCGGCGCGACGGCGTGCTCGAGCGCAGCGATCGAGTCGTACATCGGCGCAGTCCTGGCCACGCAGTCGGCCAGGCACGCGCGCCACTCTGCCAGGAACTCACGGTCCGGCGCATGCCCCGCCTCGATGGTCGAGCGCAGGCGCTCGTCCAGGCGCTCACCCCGGAAGAGTTCGGTCGGCACGTAGATCCGGTTGCGCTCCACGAGGTCGCGGCGGGCGTCCTGCCAGTGGTTCGTCAGCTGCAGCGCGGTACAGATCGCGTCGCTGGCGACGAGCGCCTGCGGATCCCGCTCGTCGAGCACGCCGAGCACGAGTCGCCCGACCGGATCCGCGCTTTCCCGGCAATACGAGAGTAGGTCCTCCCACGTCCCGTAGCGGTCCTGGACCTGGTCTCGCAGGAACGCCCGGAGCAACGCATCGAAGGGCTCCATGGCCAGGCCATGCCGCGCGACGACCGGCTCGAGCGCGACGAAGACCGGGTGGAGGGCTCGCCCCGCGAAGGCCGCATGGAGCGACGCGCGCCACCACTGCAGCCACGCCGAGGCCGCCTCGCGCGAACCCGTCTCATCGCCGAGGTCGTCGCTGATCCGGCAGAAGGCGTAGATCGCCTGGAACGACTGGCGCGCGGCCGCCGGGACCAACCCGCTCATCACGCTGAAGTTCTCGGCGGCGCCGCCGGCGATCGCGGCGCAGAAGCGCTGGGCCTCGGGAAGCCCGCACGGTTCCCCCGCCCCCGGTCCCCAGCGGTCCAGGCCGGCCCGCGAACGCAACGCCGCAGGCAGGCCAGGCATCGCCGCGGCGATGGCCGTCGAGTCGTGGCCGGTGGCGTCGTCCATGGGGCCCGGCACGATACTGCCCCTCGCACGCGCAGGGCTATGATCCCCGGGCTCATGAAGTTGATCCTCGCCAACCCCCGTGGCTTCTGCGCCGGCGTCTACATGGCCATCGATGTCGTCGACCAGCTGCTCGACATCTGCCCGGGCGAGGCGATCTACGTCTATCACGAGATCGTGCACAACACTCACGTGGTCGGTCGCTTCCGCAACCGCGGCGTGCAGTTCGTCGAGTCGATCGACGAGGTGCCCGAGGGTGCGATCGTGGTCTTCAGCGCGCACGGCGTCAGCCCGGCGGTCCGGCAGCAGGCCCGCGACCGCCGCCTGACCGCGATCGATGCCACGTGCCCCCTCGTCACGAAGGTGCACGCCGAGGCCATCCGCTACTCGCGCAAGGGCTTCCAGATCCTGCTCGTCGGCCACCGCAACCACCAGGAAGTCGTGGGCACCCGCGGCGAGGCACCGGATTCGATCCAGATCGTCGAGAGCCCCGCCGACATCCCCGGCCTGCGCATCGACGACCCCGAGAAGCTCATCTACCTGACGCAGACCACGCTGTCGACCGACGATGCCGGCATCGTCATCAGCGCCCTCAAGCAGGCGTTCCCGTCGATCAAGGAACCGCCGGCGAGCGACATCTGCTACGCCACCACCAATCGTCAGGAGGCGGTGCGCGCGCTCGGGCCCAAGTCGGACCTCGTCATCGTCGTGGGCAGCCGCAACAGTTCGAACTCGGTGCGGCTGACCGAGATCTCCGAGAACGTGGGCACCCGCGCCGTGCTGGTCGACGATGCCAGCGAAATGCAGGAATCATGGCTCCACGGGGTGGAGACCGTCCTCTTGACGGCAGGCGCGAGCGCACCCGACGACCTGATCCGCGGCGTGATCGAGTGGATCGCAGCGCGCCACCAGCTCACCGTCGAGCAGCACGACGTGCGGCACGAGGACGTCGAGTTCGGCCTGCCGGGCACGCTCAAGGAAGCGATGCGGGCGCGCGGGATCGATCCGACCGGACGCCGCGTGGTGCGTGAGGATTGCGGCGTCCGCAACGCCAGCTGGTTCAGCGACCACTCGATCCCCTTCTCGACCGTCGACCTGACCATCGGTGCCAGCAGTGGCCGCTGAGCGACCGCACGTCTTCGATCTCGATCCGGCCACCATGCAGGCATGGTGCGCGGAACGCGGGTTGCCGAAGTTCGCCGCCGCGCAGGTCCTCGACTGGGTCTATGCCAAGGGCGTTGGCGATCCCGCCGCGATGACCAACCTGTCCAAGGCCGCCCGCACCGCCCTTGCCGACGGCATGACCTTCGTGCGTGGCCGGCCGCTGCGACACCAGGTCGCGACCGACGGCACCCAGAAACTCCTCATGGGCTGGCCGGAGGATGGTGAACTGCTGCCGATGGCCGAGCCATCCCGGCAGACCGAGTGCGTCATGATCCCGAGCGAGGACCGTCGCACCGCGTGCATCAGCTCGCAGGTGGGCTGCCCCGTCGGGTGTCGGTTCTGCGCCAGCGGCATCGGTGGCCTCGACGGCAACCTCACCGCCGGACAGATCGTGGAACAGGTCTGGCACCTGTCGCGGCTCGAGGGCGTCGGCCGCATCAGCAACATCGTCTTCATGGGCATGGGCGAACCGCTCGCCAACTACAACGCCGTCACGGCCGCGATCCGCACGCTGCACGCACCGTGGGGCTTCGGGATCAGCGCGCGCAAGATCACCGTGAGCACCGTGGGTCTTCCCGCGGCGATCCGGAAGTTCTGCTCGTTCGAATTGCCCGTCACCCTTGCGCTGAGCCTGCACGCACCCTTCGACGATCTTCGGCGCGAGATCATCCCGTGGGCCGAGTACAGCACGATCGCCGAGCTGCTCGACGCGTGCCGGGAGTGGTTCGACCGCACCGGCCGCGAGATCACGCTGGAGTACATCCTGCTCGGCCGCGTGAACGACCGCCCCGAGCATGCGCACGAACTGGCCCGGCTCGCCCGCACCCTGCGCGCCAACGTGAACCTCATCCGCTACAACGAGGTGCAGGGCATGCCCTACGAGCGCCCGTCCTCGGAGGATGTGCTTGGGTTCCAGGAGATCCTGCGCTCGAAGGGCGTCAACGTGCACATTCGCGCAAGCCGGGGGCGCGACATCGCTGCGGCGTGCGGCCAGCTCCGTCACGAGAGCATGCGGCGTGATCAGCCGGCGGCGTGAGGTGCGCGCGCGGCGGCGCGACCGACGCACGCTCCAGCCCCGCCGGTCAGCTCATCAGGGCATGTCACGCGGTGCAAGTGAGCCCGGCCTGAGTGCATCGATGTCGCCGGCCGTCAGGTCGCGGATCGATCCATCGAGCGCGTGGGCCTTGAGGGCCTGGGCGGCGCGCACCCACTGGTCATAGGTGGACTGACTCGCAGCGGCATCGGCAACGAATCGGTAGCCGGCCTCGCGCGCATCCTGGCCTGAGCGCCCTCGCCACGAGAGCGGTACGAGCGGCATGACGAGCTCGACCACGCGGGCGGGCCAGTCACTGCCCTTGAACTCCGCCTTCCACCGTCGGCCCGGCACCGCGAGGTCGACCCGGTAGAGGTAGCGCCGGGAGACATGATCGCCGCGACTGCGCACCTCGCCCAACCACTCGCGGACGCGGCGTCGGTGTTCGTCCCCGACCGTCATGACGCAGAGGTACGGGAAGTCACGGATCAGGCTGAGCTCGGCCAGCGGCAACACGCAAGCCGCGGTCAGCGGCATGGCATCGATCCCCCGCTCCCGATCGGCCAGGGCCACGATCGCATCGCCGAACCGCTTCGCGTAGTCGCCCCCACCCCAGATCACGCAACGCCGGAAGGCGAGCACCAGGTCATGCAGCGGCTGCCCGCCTTCCACGGCTCCGAGCGGCTCGAGCCTGCGCAGGTAGGGTCGAAGCAGCGAGACCACGCGGCGCGAGAGGCGTCGTGAACGTGGATTGCCGTAGACGCGGGCCTCGAACTCCATCCGTCGCACCATGTCGTCGGCCCGCTCCCGGTCACTGGAACTCTCACGCTGTTCCGATCGTTCGCTCGCCACCAGCCGCCCGAAACGGAGCGCCTCCAGGCTGCGCGCGTAGCCGCGCTGCTCCATGCGGCGCGCGGCGGCCTCGAGGGCCTCCACCGTCACCGGGACGAGGCCGAGCTGGAACGACGCGCCGAGCATGGCCACGTCGAGCACCCGATCGTTCAGGAAGGCATGGCGCACGCGACGGGCCATGTCGATCGCCAGGTCCGCTGGAACGCCGAGCGTCCGCTCGATCGAAGGTTCGAGCGCCGCCGCCGCGGATTCGAAGGGCTCCCGCAGCTGGTCGGGGAAGGCACCCGTGTTGACGCAGGCGCGCGTGCGGCCCGCCGCCCCGATGCGCAGGTAGGGATCGGGTCCAAGCGCGCGCAGCGACTCGACCGGATCCATGCCGATGAGCACATCGCCCTCACCGAACGGGATGCGGGTCGGCATCGGCAGGTCGTCGCTGCTGGCAGCGCGCGTGAACAACACCTGTGCCCACGAGCGTCGACCGGGACCGACCGGCGTCGCGTGGTGCACGGCCTCGACGCGGTAGCCCATCGAACGCCCCGCTTCACAGAGCATCTGCACCGCGACGCCCGGCGGGTCGCCGCGCCAACCAGCCAGGTGCGCGCGCCAGACGCCTTGTGCCGCATGAACCGGCGTCGGTGCGGGCAGGCTCGATGCCTGGCGTGCGGCCTCGGCCAACGCGACGGGGCGCTCGCGTTCGAGCTCAACCTGCTCCAGCAGAGGCTCCACGCGCAGGCGCCAGCCCTGCCCGGGCTCGGGCGTCACGCGCACGATCTCCGCCGTCGCGCGCAACGGATCCGCGCCCCGCTCCAGCCCCTGATCGATGAGCGTGGCCAAGGGCGGGTCGCGAAGGTCGCACGCCGCGCTCACGGGCCAGATGAACCGCTGCATGGGCAGGTAGCCCAGCCGGTCCACCTCGATGAGGTCGCGTTCGAGCACGTTGATGTCGCGTCGGGCCGGCGGACCATCGCGCGCGATGAGGATCGTCACGCCGCCCTCGTCGGCGGCCTCGACGATCGACGCCACCACGGCATCGCGGTCGTTCACGTCGACCCGCACGGTCCGGGGCAGCCGTCGTGCGTCACCGGGCGTGCAGGCCTCGGCGAGGCGCTCGACGTCCGGTTCCTCGTCGGCCGCAAGGTCGCAGACGACGAACACACGGGATCCGGTGCGCACGGCGTGCCGCACGGCGGCGCCGCCCTCGATCGACCAGCGCCGTCGGTCCCACACCTCGAGCACCGTCGAGCCGGCGCGCGCCGGTTCCGGGCCTCCGGCGAGCACGGCATGCCGCGGGACCTCGCCCTGTTCGGGCGAACGCGCGGCGAGCGCCTCGATGGCATCGAGCGCGGCTTCCGTGGCCGCCATGCGTGCGCTGGCCAGTCCGAGGTGTTCATCGCGGGGCGGCACGACCACGCCGTCAAGTTCGACGTCGGGGGCGAGGACCGCGTGGGGATCCTTGCTCGGACGGAGCTCATCGAGCAGATGGATCATCTTGCGGACCAGCGTCGAACTGCGCGTACCTTCATTCGGTTCAAGCCTGACCCGCGGGTGGCCCTCGAGCGGCGGCAGTTCGGTCCACCACACCTGCGCTGCATGCCCGTGCGCACGGCGAATGCGCTGCGCCAGCCCGACCACGCGCGGTGCCGTGCTGCCGGGCCGCGGTTCGACCACGATCGCGTGTTCGCAGCGCTCCAGGAATCGCTCGAGCGCGCTCTCATCGATCGGTGCGCTGGCACCGAGCCGGAAGACCGGAACGCGACCCGTGAATCCCGTGGCATCGAGCATGTGCAGCGTGGCGTGCACGCACGGACCGATCGCGATGATGCCGTAGCGCTCCCGCTCGCCCGGGCTGGGCATGAACCACGCATGGTTGAACTCATCCCTCCGCAGGTCACGGAGCGGATCGCCGCGATCCACGACCAGAGCCTCGGGCTCGACGGCATCGAGCATGGTGACCACGCGGTTGGGCCGCATGGCCAGCGTGGCCCACGATCGCAGCATGGTGTTGTGCACCACGATGCCCACGGGCACGCCGGCCGCACTGGACATCCGGAGGGCGAGACCCACGCTGCGGCGCAGGCTCTCGAGATCCCATGGCTCGAGCGTCGGCATGCGCAGGCGCCAGCAGATGCGGCGTGGGCACGTGGCCGGCGACAGGTGCGGGTTGTCCTCGAGCACCAAGGCCACGGGACCGGCGCACGATCGGGCCAACCGCTCGAGCGCGCCCATGGCCCGATCCACCTGGTCATTGGGCACCAGCGCGATCGCCCCGCGACCGGCGGCGGACTCGATGGCAGCCAGGCTGACGCTCCGCACGGCGTCGACCGACGCTTCGAGTCGCAGGCCATTGCGTTCGAGGGCCGACTGCGCGGCAGGATCCATCGCCATGCGGAACAGCGGCTCGAAGGGCGGACGACGGGGACCGAAGACCGCCACGGCCGGCACGGGTGATTCGAGCGCACCCTTCAGCAGCGCTTCCGGAGCCGAGAGCAAGGCATCGCCATCGGTGCGCGCCAAGGGCGGCGTCCACGCATCACGAGGGTCGTGCTCGCGGCCGGTCACACGCCCATCGTAGCGGCAGCATCACGCAGGAACGGTTGCGTCGCGAACGACCGCCAGCCATGGCGGCACCGAGGACGGTCGAGCGGCTGCGCGAGCACGTTGGTGCCGTGCGAACCGGCGCGATCAGCGTTGTGCCAGCACGAGTTCGACGGCCTCCGCGAAACCGTCGCGGTCGTGATGGCCCACGCGGACGTTCGCCGCCGCGTGCGCATGCTCGTGCGCATTCTCCATCGAAATGCCGAGTGCCGCGCCACGCAGCATGCCGAGGTCGTTCATGCCGTCCCCCACGGTCGCGACCTGGTCGGTGCCCACCCCGCGCAGGCCGCACACGTGCTCGATCATGGTCCACTTGTCGACGCCGGCGGCGAAGATCTCGAGCACATGTGTCTGCGTGCCGATCGACATGTCCTGCGTCACGGCGCCCCAGTGCTGCATGGTCACGGACTCGCCGACCTGCTCGCGCAAGCGCTCGACCAGCGTCGGGAGTTCATGCGCGCCCGCCACGGTGCCCGTGCGCAGGACCGCGTGCGCGTGTGCGTGCGGCTGCCAGTGGGTCGGGCACGCCATCCGCTCCACGGACACGGGAAACTCCTTGAACCACCAATCGCTCACCGGATGCAGGTCGTGGCTGCCGACGAGCAGGTAGTCGTGGCCGGCGCGCGACGCGTCGCGGAACACGTGCGCCACGTGACCATGCTCACTGATGATGCATGCGCACTCCTGCGCCGCCATCGGGCACATGTCGAAGGTGTGCACCACGCCGCCGTCGGTCGCTCGGTGCAGGCTGGCCCCGCCCACCGCGATGCACAGTCCATCGATGCCGGCCTCTTCGACGACGGCACGGGCCTCCATCCAACTCCGGCCGGTGGCGACGACGATCTCCAGACCCGCATCCCGGGCCTTGCGGATGGCCTGCCGGTTGCCCTCGCTCACGCGCCCGCGACGGTCCAGGAGCGTGCCGTCGAGGTCCGTGACGAGGAGTCGGTAACGCATGGTGCGGAGCCCGATTGGGCGGGTCCGATGCTACACTTCCCGACCTCATGGCAGACCAGAAACGACCCGCCGGGGATGTGTCCGACCGCAAGCGTCTTGCTCAGATGCAGCAGACCGATCTGGCGGAAGGTCGCCTGAACGAGGACTTCGTCCAGTGGCTCAAGACCAGCGGCCCCAACTGGCTGCTGGGGGTGCTCGTGGTGCTCTGTGCCTTCATGGGCTGGAACTGGTGGACGCAGAAGAAGGCCAATGCCGTGGCCCTCGCCTGGGAAGAGCTCGCCGGAGCAAGCATCCCGCCCGCAATGGTCGAGATCGCCAGCCGCAATGAGGGCGAGCCCGGCGTGCACATGATGGCGCTGCTCACTGCCGCCGACACCTACATGAACTGCCTGCAGACCGGCGTGCGCTGGGATCGCAAGCCCGAGGATGCCGACAAGGCGGTCACGCCGGAACTTCGAACCGAGTATCTGGGCAAGGCGGACGAGCTCTACGCCCAGGTCGTCACGGCAGCCACGTCGCCGACGACGAACGTGGTCTTTGCGATCCCCGCCGCCTTCGGCCGCGCCACCGTCGCCGAGAGCGAAGGCAAGCTCGCGCTGGCCAAGGAACGCTACGAACAGGCCGCCGCGCTGGCCAAGGATGCCTACCCCCAGCTCGCTGCCCAGGCCAAGGCCCGCATCGACTCTCTGACGTTGCTTGAGTCGCCGGTCTTCATCCCAGAACCGCCTGCGCCGCCCGCCGCCCCCGCTCCGGCGGTCGATGTGCCTGCCACGGCCCCGGCCACCGACACCCCCGCCACCGCGCCGGTTGCTCCAGCCACCGATGCTCCGGGTACGGCCCCGGTAGCGCCCGAAGCACCGGCTGCTCCGGCGCCTGCGCCGGCACCCGCCACGCCCTGATCACGCCGCGCACAGGCGCGCCGCCCCAACGCACGCCTCGCCATGTCCAGCCCAACCAGCGTTCCCGATGACGACTCGATCGTGTCGGGTCCGGGCGGCGCCATCCAGCTCATCGCCCCCGGCGGACAGGTCGATCGCGAGGCGCTCTTCGCGCTGTACGAGTCGAGCGGGGAGTTCGACGATGATCATCCCGTCAGCGTGACGTTCGAGCTCACGCGCGATCTCGAGAAGCGGCTCGATCGCTACCTCGTCGATCGCGTGCCGTTCCTGTCGCGCACGCAGCTGCAACGACTGATCGACGAGGAGGCCGTGACCGTCAACGGCCGCATTCCCAAGGCGAGCACCAAGCTGCGCAAGGGCGACCGCGTGGTGGCGATGCTGCCGCCGCCGCCATCGAGCGACATCCCCCCCGAGGAGATCCCGGTCGACGTCCTCTTCGAGGATGACGAACTCATCGTCGTGAACAAGCAGCCCGGGCTCATCGTGCATCCCGCGCGCAGCCACAAGACCGGCACGCTCATCAACGCGCTCGCGTGGCACTTCCGGCACCGTTCCGGTGGACAGCTCTCGAGCGTGGGCAAGGACATTGCGCGTCCGGGCGTCGTGCACCGGCTCGACAAGCTCACCAGCGGCGTGATGGTCGTGGCCAAGAGCGACACCGCCCACTGGCGGCTGGCCAAGCAGTTCGAGCACCGGCAGACGAGCAAGCGCTACCTGGCGCTCGTGCATGGCCGCATGGAGCCCGAGGCCGACCTGATCGACCTGCCCCTGGGCAAGCATCCGACCATCAAGGAGAAGTACGCCGTCCGGCATGATGAGACCGGCAAGGCGTCGCGCACCGTCTACCGCGTGATCGAGGAGTACGAGGGCGCGTCGCTCGTCGAGCTCGAGCTCCTCACCGGCCGCACGCACCAGATCCGGGTGCACCTTTCGCACATCGGCTACCCGATCGTGGGCGATGATCTCTACGGCGGCAAGCATTCGAGCGAGGCGGACTTCGGCGGCACCGACACCACGCCGTTCCTCTGCCGACAGGCGCTGCATGCGACCATGCTCGGGTTCCGCCACCCGATCACGAACGAGCCGATGCAGTTCCTCGCCCCGATCGCGCCGGACATCCACCGTGCCGTGCGCCTCCTGCGCACGCACCGGTTCCGGCGCTCACTCTCCGCGCCCGGCACCGTCGTGCCCCGTCCGGCGGAGTGAGTCGTGCGTCACGGCCTGCGCGCCGGTCAGCGCACCACCGCCGCGATCACGCGCGGGCGCGAGCGGCCTCGGCCATGCGCCAGACGGACAGCATCACCTCGCGCACGCCTTCGCCGGTGGCGCCGCTCATCAGCATCGGCTTCACGCCGCGCTTGGCGAAACGCTTGAGCACGTCCGCGAGCAGTTCCTCGCGATCCTCGGCGGGCAGCAGGTCGATCTTGTTCAGGACCACCAGTTCGGGCTTGCGCGCGAGCTCGTCGCTGAACTCGGCGAGTTCACGGCGGATCGTGCGGTACGCCTCGACCGGATCGCTCCCATCGACCGGTAGCGCATCCACCACGTGCAGGATGCACCGGGTGCGCTCGACGTGCCGCAGGAAGTCATGGCCAAGGCCCGCGCCCTCGGCTGCGCCCTCGATCAGTCCTGGCAGGTCAGCCAGCACCAGCCGCCGCTCATCACCGAGATCGAGGATCCCCAGTTGCGGCCCAAGCGTGGTGAACGGATAGTCGGCCACCTTCGGATTCGCGCGCGTGCTCGCCTTGAGCAGCGTGCTCTTGCCGGCATTGGGCAACCCGACGAAGCCGACGTCGGCGATGAGCTTCAGCTCGACCTCGTAGGTCTTCTCGACCGACGGCTCACCGAGCGTGCGCTCGAGCGGCGTCTGGTGCACGGCGCTCTTGAAGTGATCGTTGCCGAGGCCACCACGGCCGCCGGCGGCGATCACCACGCGCTGACCAGGCTCGAGGATCTCGGCCACGATGTCGCCCGACTCCGGATCGATGATCTGCGCGCCGAGCGGCAGGCGGATCTCGATGTCGGCGCCGTCGCAGCCATGGCACTTCTTCTTCTGGCCGTTCTCGCCGTCGGTCGCGAACCAGTGAGGCTTGTAAGCGAACTCGACCAGTGTGTCCAAGTGCGGATCGCCCACCACGACCACGTCGCCGCCCTTGCCTCCGTCACCACCGTCAGGGCCGCCCTTGGGATTGCCCTTGAGCTGCAACAGGTGCGCGCAGCCGTTGCCGCCCTTGCCGCTGCGCACATGGATGACAGCACGATCGACGAACATCGTTCAGCGCTCCTGGCCGCACGAGCGCCACGGCGCCGCGTGATGATGGGTGGATCCGCGCGCGATGACCGGCGCGGGCAAAAACGAAACGGGCGCAGCGTGCTGGCTGCGCCCGTCACGGTTGATTCGATTCACTTGGTGTCCATCGCCAGCCGGGGCAGGCTGGGGTCGGCGGGGATCACGTCGACCATCCGGCCGCGGAACCGCACGGTGCCTGGAACCTTGGCCATGACCGAGTCATCGGCCGACAGGTAGGTCATGAAGCCGGCCTTCCACTTCGTGCCGCGCTGGCGGACGATGATGGAACCAGCCTTTGCGTCCTGGCCGCCATAGAGCTTGATGCCGAGGAACTGCGGATTCGAGTCGCGGCCGTTTTGGGTCGAGCCCTGGCCCTTCTTGTGTGCCATGACGAAAAGTCCTTTCGAGAGCGAGTCGGGGAGTGTAGGGGCAATCGACGCTCTTGTGAAGCACCAACCTCGATGGCCACCCTTGATTATCGGGGCCCGCAACCACCGTCGCGGCCGCAGGTCGCCTCAGCGCATGACCCATTCGCGATTCTTCAGGATCGCCGGCTCCGCGCGACGCCCCTTGGGATCGCCGGGAACCGCGTAGTCGAGCTGAAGATTCTCGCGCAGGGTGACCTTCTCACCCGTCTTGGGGTGCACCTTCTGTTCGGTCTCGCTGGACGCCCCGGCGATGAACACGGTCAGTTCCGTGCCGTCGGTGCCCTCGGCCAACCACGCCACCATGCCGGTCCGGCCGTTGTCCTCGCCGGGCAGCAGGTCATCCATCACGGCGAACTGATCCTCCACGCCTTCCTCGGCCATCGACGCACACATCGCCTTGCGCACCTGCGGCGGGACATCATTGCCCCCGCGCATCAGGCGCCCTTCGCCGTCCAGCAACTGGATCTTGGGCGACCACAGCAGCGACTGCTTGGTCTGGTTCACCACGTCGTAGACGAAGTACCAGTAGCCCTTCCCATCCTGCGGATCGACCCAGAGCCGGAGCCCCTTGGGTCGAACGTCGAGCTTCCACTGCTCGCCCAGAACCGCCGCCGTCGCGTTCGGCGCAAGGGTCCCAGGCAGGACCAGGAGCGAGGAGGCGGCAAGGAGCGCAATGGCCAGCGGACGGATCAGCATCGCCCAAGTGTACCGATCCTCGCTCGCGACCCCTCGTGCCGATAGGCTTTCGACGTGTCGCTCCTCGACCGAACCGGGCTCTTTGGCCACGCCCCCGACTGGGGTGAGCCGTTCCGGCCGTCGGTCGCCCAACGGGCCGAGGCCCTACGGCGCCTGGCCGGGCCCGATCCGTCGGTCCTGCGCCGACTGATCCGGGACGCACGGGCCGATTCCTCGTTCTTTCAGCATGCGTGGTGCGTCGCGGACCCCGACGGCTGCATCGGCGCCACCGCGCTACTGGCCCCGCAGGCTGGCAACACCCTCCACGCCCTGCTCACCCGCGGAACGTCCGATGCCGCCATCCCAGCGCTGGGGCGCCTCCTCGCGCGGGCCTTGACCGGCGCGCACGGCCTCGGTCGCGCCATGGCGCAAGCTCTGGTCGAACCCGCCCGTGGCCGAGAACTTCGCGTTCTGGAGGCAGCGGGGATGCGTCGGCTGGCCACGCTCGGGTACTACGAACGCGCTTTGCCACGCCGTGGCCGCGTCGCCGCCAGCTGGCCCTCGGGAGCATCGATCACGGCCTGCGACGTGCACAGCGAGGTCGGCCTGGCCACGCTTTCGGAGCTGCTTCAAGCCACCTACGAGGCCACACTCGATTGCCCGGCGCTGGCCGGCATGCGCACCCCCGCGGAGACCTTGGAAGGCCATCTGGCGACCCACGCGGTCGATCCTGACCTCTGGACCATGGTCTGGCTCGAGGGGCGCCCCGCCGCCGTGAGCATGTGCGCGCCGCTGCCGGGGACCGATGCGGCCGAACTCGTCTACTTCGGCGTGGCCCGCTGGGCGCGCGGTCAAGGCATCGGTCCTGCGTTGCTGCAGCACTCGATCGGGCGACTGGAACACCGCGGACTGCGCAGCCTGCACCTGGCGTGCGACGAGGCAAACGCGCCGGCGCTGCACCTCTATCACAACGCCGGATTCCACAGGACGATGCGTCGCGTGGCGTTCATCCACGCGCTCCGATGATCGGTTGTCCACAGTGCATGCACGCGATCGCACCGGGGTGCGTGCGAGGAATTCCGCGACGCACAAGTGCACGCGCGCACACATCTTGTCGATGCCCGTTCGCCAACTCACCACGATCGTCTTGGCAGAACCTGAACTTGGGCTAAAGTGTCCCGCCCGGTCAGGATGACCAACGCCCGGTTCTCGTGGGCGGCTCGCACGGACGTCGAGGTCCACACCACATTGTGTTCGGCACGGAGAGATCGTGCAGCGACGACGACCATCGTCGGTGCTGTCCCCTGTCCTTGCCGGGTCCGCCGCCACCTTGCCCCGAGCACCGCGCTTGAACGACACCCAGACCTCCTGCTCCTTCGATGCGCGCGACTCCTCCACCGGGCGCGAGGCCATCGGCGAAGCCATCCGGATCCGCGTGGGCGAAGTGCCCTTCCGCATGTGGTTCGAGAGCCAGTCGGAGTTGGCCGTGGATGGCTCCTCGCTCGACGTCGCCGTCCGCACCACCTTCGCGAGCGACTGGATCGAGCGCCACTATCGCACCGTGCTCGAGTCCGTGATGCGTGAACGCCTCGGTCCCGCTGCCAAGGTCACGATCCGCGCGGCACCGCAGTTGCCGCAGCCCACGGGGGCCCGCGCGCGGCGTGGCGACCCTGAACGCGCGATCGCGTCGGCGCTCCCCGAACGCGAACGCCGGACCCGCCCGGGGAACGAGTGGCGCACCTTCGATGACTTCGTCGCGGCGCCGAGCAACCGCATCGCCCTCGAGAGCGCACGCCAGTTCGCCGCCGGCACGCTGCCGGGCGTGAACCTGCTGGTGCTTCACGGGCCCTGCGGCGTGGGCAAGACCCACCTGCTCCACGCGCTGTGCTCCGCGCGGCAGTCCGCCGGATCCACCCGCGTGCGATACCTCACCGGCGAACAGTTCACCAACGGCTTCCTCGCGGCGCTGCGTGCCAACACCGTCTCCGCGTTCCGGCAGCGCGTGCGCGAGTGCGACCTGCTGGCCATCGACGACGTGCACTTCCTGGCCGACAAGACCGCCACGCAGGCCGAGTTCCTGCACACGATCGATGCCGTCGGCCTGATGGGCGCCAAGGTCGCGATCGTGAGTGACGAGCACCCACGCGAGATCGCGCGGCTCTCCAAGGCCCTGGTGAGCCGGCTGCTGGCCGGCATCGTGGCCAAGGTCGATGCCCCCGACCGCGACCTGCGCAATGCCCTCGTGCGCCGATTCGCCCAGCGCCGTGGCCTGCGCCTCACCGATGCCGCGATCGATTGCGTGGCCAGCCGATGCGTGGGCAGCGTGCGCGAGATCGAAGGTGCCGTGGCCAAGCTCGCGGCAGTCTCCGTGCTCGACACGCGCCGCCTGCAGGGCGAGGCGATCAACGAGTCATCGGTCACCCAGGTGCTCGATGCCGACGCGGCCCGCGAGCGCCGCACCAACGTCAGGATCCCTACGATCATCGAGGCAGCCTGCGAGGCGCTCGGGGTCGAGCGCTCCGAGTGCCTGGGGGCCAGCCGTCACCGCCGTGCGGTGCTGGCCCGGGGCGTGATCGCGCTGCTTGCCCGCGAGTTCACCACGCGCAGCTATCCCGAGATCGCCAAGGCCATGGGCCGCAGCACGCACAGCACGATCCACGCCGCGGCCAGCCGCGTGCAGAAGCTCGTCGAGCAGCGCTCGGCGATCGACGCCGCCGATGGGTCGTGCGGTGCCGATGAACTGGTGGCCCGTGTGCGCCGATCGGTGCTGGCCGCGCCTCGTTCCTGAGCCTCCCGCCTGCTGGCCTTGCCCTACACTGGCCGTCATGGTCATGATGGGCGTGGTCGGTCCGATGGCGCTTGCCGCCCTCGTGCAGTTCGAGCAGATCGACTACGCCCAGGCGAGCCTGGATGCGTTGGTGCGATCGATCGCCCCACGCGCCAACGGTGCACACCACGATGCCCTGCTTGCCCTGCGATCGATGAAGGATCCGCGGCTTGCACCGCTGTTCAACGTGCTCGCGCAGCGCTCGGATCCGACGGCGGCCATCGACGGGCTGCTCGGCGAGGCCGAGCTGGCCAACCCGAGCGGCGTCACGCCGCTGTCGCTGCGCTTGATCACGGACACGCCCACGCGCCTTGCCGCCATGCGCGCGGCGGTCGGGCTCAAGCTCATCTCGCCGTCAGCCGCGCGCGAGATCATGGACTGGGACGACATCGAGCCGCTCGATCGGGCCGTGCTGGCCAGCGTGCTGCTGCAGGCGGGTGAATCGATCGACACGGCCTCGATCACCCCGCTGCTGGCCGATGCCCGCCCCGCCGTGGCCGGACTGGCCGCCGCGATCCTCGTGCAGGCGGGCGATGCCCAAGGCTGGGACCAGTTCGCGAGCCGGGTGGCCGGGCTGCAGGGCAACGACCGGACCGCCGCGATCCAGGAGGTCGCACGCGCCGCCGAGGGCTACTCGCTCAAGGCTGCCGCACCCAAGCTCGCCGCGCTCGTCGCTGGCGATGGCATTCCCGCCAACCTGCGCCTGCTCGTGATGGGGACCATCCTGAAGCTCGATCCAACGCATGCCGAACCGCTCTGGCGTGCGGCTACCGCCGATCGTTCGCAGGTGGCGCTGCTCCGTGCGGGCCTGCAGTTGATCGTGTCGATCGACGCGCCGCCCGCAGGTTGGGCCGCCGCGATCCGCAACGGCGATCCATCCATGGAAGCGCTCGCCAACGCGATCGATGCCGCCGCTGCCGGCGACGCACCGCTCCTGGGCACGCGGCTGGCCGCGATGGTCGCCACCGGACAGCGCCTCATGGCCGAGGCCGCGCTGCAGCGTTCGCGATCGATGCCCGATGCCGCGGCACGGCCCGCGCTCGACGCGATCGTGGATGCCGGGCTCAAGGCCGATGCCTCGATCCCGTTCCGTTCGATGGCACTCGATGCCGGCCAGCGCCTGGCCGTGATCGATCCCGCGGGCATGGCCGCGCGACTGGTGGGCGCCGCCGAGGATCGCGACGGATCCGAACTGCTGGTGAATGCGATCTACCAATCCAAGGATGCGCGCGCGGCGGAACTCGCCTGCGCCGCGCGGGAGAAGCTCGGTCGCAGCGCCGCATCGATGGCGTGCATGGCACGGGCCCGCACGAGCGACCCCGTCGACCCTGCGGTCCTCGCGCAGGTCGGGGTAGCCGCCTCCGGAGGCAGCGAACTCAGCATCAACTTCAGGACACAGGCGGCATGGATCTTCCTGTCGCGGTCGGGACAGGCCGATCGCGCGATCAAGGCCATGACCGAGGCCTCCCTCACGACCACACCATGAGCAACATCCCCCTTTCCAAGCCCGACCTCGTGCGGGCCGACCTTGACGCCGTCATGGACACGCTGCACGGGGAGCGCCTTTCGCAGGGTCGCGCGCTGCTCGACTTCGAGCGCAAGGTGGCGCAGGTCACCCGCCGACCCCACGCGATCGGCGTCTCCAGCGGTGCCGCCGCGCTCGAACTGGCGCTGCGCGCGCTCGACATCGGCGACGGCGACGAGGTGCTCGTCCCGAGCTTCGCCTTCCCGTCCAACACCAACGCCGTGATCGCGGTCGGTGCGACGCCGGTCTTCGTCGATGCCGACCATCGCACCCTCTGCATGAGTGCGACCGAGGCCGAGACGAAGATCACCCCCCGCACCCGCGCGATCCTCGGTGTGCCCATCTTCGGCGCGATCGCCGGCCTTCAGGAGCTCATTGCGGTCTGTGCGCGCGCTGAACTGCCGATGGTCGAACATGCAGCCGAGGCGTTCGGCAGCACCCTCGGCGCCGACAATGCGGGCCGCTTCGGCCGCATCACGGCCCTGGGCTTCGGCCCCAACCGTCCGATCGCCATGGGCGAAGGCGGGGCCATCGTGACCAACGACGATCGACTGGCCATGCTCTGCAGGGCCATGCGCAATCAAGGGCGCACCGACCGTCGCTCGTTCCCCGACCAGTCGCCCGACGTGGGCATGATCATGCAGTTCGCGTGCCTGGGCTACGACGCCCGCCTGGCCGAGCCGCTCGCGGCACTCGGTGCGAGCCAGATCGACCGACTCGAGTCGATCCTGGAGCGACGCACCGAGGTCGCCAGGCGCTACGTGCGTCGCCTGTGCGCGCTGCCCGATCTCATCGTGCCCTCGATCCCCGATCACGGCATGATCTCCTGGCCGCTGTTCTGGGTGCGACTGTCGGACCGGTTCGGCGCCATGGAGCGCGATGCGCTGGTGGACGGCCTGCACCGCCATGACATCGGCGCGGCGAATCACTATCCCGCGTGCCATCTCCTGCCGCATGTCCGCGCTGCCTTCGGCACGCACCCGGGCCAATGCCCCGTCGCCGAGAGCCTCGCGGATCGCACGATCACGCTGCCGATGTACACCTCGATGAGCGACGACGACGTCGACCAGGTGTGTGCCACGCTGGAGCTCCTGCTCGGCCGCATCGAAGCCCCCTCGCGCGACTGAGTGCCGGCGCAGGCCAGGCGGGCGACGACCGCCGCGCACGCGCGCAACCCATCAACGACAACGGCCCGTCCACTGGGGACGGGCCGTTGGTCCGGAAGCCACCCACGGGACTCGAACCCGTGACCTGAGCTTTACGAAAGCTCCGCTCTACCAACTGAGCTAGGGCGGCGATGGGCCGGGGAGATTACTTCAGAATCAGGCCGACGCTTTCGGCAACCGGAAGGTCGAGGGCGCCCCACGCCTGGCCGGCGGCCACGGCGGTGTCGCCGGTGGACGATCCGATGAGGGCGCGCAGGCCATCGACGTGACGGGACTGCAGGCGGTTGCCCCCGAGCCGGGCGCTGGCCGCCAGAGATCGAAGGAGCGCAGACTGCTCGTCGCCCGTGGCGGCAAGCGCGGCATCGGCGAGGGCGCACTGGGCACGCGCGGAGGCGAGCATGGCGACCGTGTTGGCGACATCCAACCGGGACTCGCCCTCGAAGCGCGCGAGCGCGTCGAGCAGCTGGGGTTCAGCCACGCCCGCATCGAGGACGCACCCGGGCTTGGAGGCGATCGCACGCAGCGCGGCGAGCGCGCGGGTCGCGTAGCCCGAGGCATCCTCGGCCGTCATGGCGCCGCCGGCGACCGAGCCCATGATGCTGGTCACGGCCGCATTGAAGGCCTCGTCGGGTGCACCGATCTCGAAGAGCTGGGTGTTCATGTCCGCACCCATCTCCGCACGCACGCGACCGCTCTCGGCTGCGCCGACGCTCACGAGCGCAGGCACCGAGGCCATCGTGCGGCTCGCACGGAGGCCGGCCACCGCGCGGGCGGTGCCGTTGACGTCGGTGCGGCTGCCCGCATCGTCGGCGGCACGTCGACCACCACGCTCGGGGGCCATCATCTGCACCACGAGCAGATCGACGGCCGTCGAACCGAGCTCGGCCTCGAGTTCTTCGAAGGATGTGAAGTCACCGCCCACCACGCGGAACCCTGCAGCGCTGAGCTTCTGCTGCAGAGCCGAGCGGTCTTCGTTGCTGCTCGCGACGACGGCAGCCAGCGGATCGGCGCCGACCGCGAGGATCGAAGCCAGCGTGGGCACCACGCTCGAGTCGTACGCGAACGAGCTGGTCGGGGCGAGGCCGCCGAAGAGCAGCGCCGCGTCGAAACGCACGCGACGATCACCGTAGGTCAGCGCTTCGCAGGCCGCGCTCACGTCGCTCGGGGCCAGTCGTTGTTCACCGGCGATCTCGCCCAGGTGCATGAGCGCCGTGCGCGCCAGACCGAGGTCATCGGCGCCGAGCGCCAGGGCGAGCACGTCCTGGCCGATGGTGGCACCGGCGGCGGTCGCGAAGAATGCCGCGCTGTAGGCGCGATCACCCGAGACCGGATCCGGCGACTCGCCCATGACCGCTTCGCGACGCAGGTCGTTGGCCACGAAGAGCGCGAGCGCCTGGGCGTTCGACGCATCGGCCTGCAGCGCCGCGCGGGCAGCCTGCATGCCCATGACGGCATGGAACGCCTCGGTCGGCACGGCCACCGGCATCAGGCCGTCGCCGTCCCAGGTCCAGGCGAAGTTGTTGGGTTCGAACGGCTGCGCAAGCAACGCGCTGCGACGATCGAAGTGGGCGCGGGCGAGCGACGTGTACTCGGCGGACACCGATGCGCCCTTGCCACCGCATGCGGTGTAGGCACGGCCGGCGGCCGAAGCCACTTCCTGGGAACCATCCTTGGCGAGTTCAAGGGCGCGCAGGCCGGCTGCAGCGGTGGGCGAACCGATGGTGCCGAGGATCTCGCAGACCAGGACCTGGTTGCTGCCGTCAAGGTTCGGCAGAGCGGCCACCAGCGGCGCTACCGCGGCCGAGCCCAGCTGAGTCAGCATGCGCTGCGCAGCCAGGGCGAGTTGATCATTGCCGATGCCGATCGCCGCGCGGAGCAGTGCCGGCACGGCAAACTCGCCGGCGCTCATGAGCCGGGCGCGCGCGTAGACCTGCTGGCGACCGGAGCCCACGAGGTTGTCGACGGCCGACTGGATCATCCGGCCGTTGCGGGCCAGAGCCCGGCGACCACTCTCGACGCGGGTCTCCAGGGTGGCCATCGACTTGGTGATGCCATCACCCATCTTGCGGCTGCGGGCAAGCGCGCGCTCCAGACGCTCGGTCAGGTTCTGCTCCTGCACCAGGAGCGCCAGATCCTGGTCTGTGATCCCCGACTCCAGCAGCTTGTCGGCGCTGGCTTCGGCGAGTTCGATGTTGGCCACCAGCACGTAGTGCAGGACATCCTGCAGCAGCCGTGCCTGTTCGGCGGTGGCGCCCGCGCTGTCCGCGGCACCGGACGCCGCCTCGGCATCGCCGCCGTCGGTCGTGCCTGCGTCGTCGGACATGGGTTCGGCGGCCGCGGGTTCGTCGCCCGCGGGCTCGGCCGCGGGCTCATCCATCGGCTCGTCGGCCGGCTCCGACGCCGGCTCCGAGGCTGGCTCCGACGGCTCATCGGGATCGGTCGGGTCATCGATCGCGACGGTCGCCCCGCACACGGGCAGCGACACGGTCAGGGGAACCGCCATGGCCGAAGGGACGAGGCCGAGGGCAAGCAGCAGCGAAACGGTCGAGAGCGGTTGGATCACGTCGCGGACTCCGTGGTCGTGGGGTGGCCTCGGCAGGCGCCGTGGCGAGTCTGGGAAGGGTATCGGGCAGCGCGATTCAGTGCAACGAAGCCCAACGACCCTTCGCACCAACGCCACTCGGAGTTCCCGGTAACCTCCATCGGTCGGTCATTGACCGGATGTCCGGTCAATCGCAGCATGCCGTGCGCTGCGAGGGAAGCGTGGTGCAACACCACCGCGGACGCGCCGCCGTAACGGGTGGCTGGCCCCAAACGCCAGCACCCTGACTCAACGACGACCACTGGGCTCCGCGGCCCGGGAAGGTCGAGTCAGGACCCGAAGCCGGAAGACCTGCCGACACCATGCGCTGCGTGCCCCCGCGATCCCGGGGCCAGGGCGCGAGTCCGCGGAGGTTCCCATGCATCGCTTGGCCATCGTCGTTCTGCTCGCTGCCCTGCCCGTGTCGGCGCGTGCGCAATCACCATTCGCCACGAACGTGGTCGGCTACGCACCCGGCTCGAGTCCGGCCGCGGGATTCACCAACGCCGCCTCGGCGCTCGGCGAACCCACACGCTTCACGGGGGGCCCCTTCTTCCCCCAGGCCGTCACGCCGTTCCAGCCCGCGTTCATGACCAACGAGCTGGTCTCGATCGGCGCGGGCGGCGAACTCGTGGTGGCCTTCGACCATGACGTCCTCGACGATCCGCGCAATCCCTTCGGCGTCGATCTCATCGTCTTCGGCAACGCCTTCTTCGGCGACGCCGCGTACCCGACGGGCATGCCGTCAGGTCTCTTCGCCGAGGGTGGCCAGATCGCCGTCAGCACCGACGGCGTGTCGTGGGTGACCGTTCCGGGCATCGATGCCGATGGCTTCGCGCCGACCTGCGGCTGGATCGATGCCTCGCCGTACGCCACCGTGCCCGGCCTCGAGCCGAGCGACTTCACCCGGCCGATCGATCCATCGATCACGCCGGCATCGATGATCGGCCGCGAGTGGACGGCCGTCCGGGACATGTACGACGGTTCCGGCGGCGGCGCCGGCATCGATCTTGCACCCCTCGGACTCGCGTCGATCCGCTTCGTCCGCGTGCGCGTTCCGGTGGGTGCGATGCAGAGTGCGGAGATCGATGGCTTCAGCGACGTGGCCGCAGCGGGCATGGCGGGTGACCTCGATGGGAACGGCTCGATCGATGGTGCGGACCTGGGGATCCTGCTCAGCGCCTTCGGCACGGCCGAGCCATCGGCTGACCTGGACGGGGACGGCAGCGTCGACGGCGGCGACCTGGGCGCACTGCTGGCAGCCTGGTCATGAGGCGCGCCTTCACGCTCATCGAGGTGCTCGTCGTGATCGGGATCGTCGTGATCCTGGTCGGGCTCGTGCTGCCCGCCCTGGGCACGCTGGCGGAAGGTGGTCGCGGGGCAGAATGCCAATCGAACCTTCGGCAGCTCGCGGGCGCGTCGCAGGCGTACGTGACGCTCAACAAGGAGCGCTTCGCACCCGCGGTCCTCATGTTCGCGCCCACCGCGGGCAGCGGGGTCCGGACGCTGTCCTGGGACCTCGACACGGCACCGGGGCGCGCGCCGCTGCCGGGTTCGATCACGCGCCACCTCGACACACCCAGCCGCGTGCAGCAG
Source organism: Planctomycetaceae bacterium (assembly GCA_027490145.1). Lineage (GTDB taxonomy): Bacteria > Planctomycetota > Phycisphaerae > Phycisphaerales > SM1A02 > SYIB01. Next base: position 319,670 of record JAIXYQ010000010.1, on the reverse strand, counting down.
TGCCCCAGCTGGACCGGCAACGATCCCGGCGGCGATCCCTTCACGGGCTACAACTACAACACGACCTTCATCGGTGCCGAGGGCCGCTTCCCGCAGGTGGGCGGCGGCGGCACGGTCCTGGACGGCTGGTCCAACGTGCGACCGGGACTGGCCAGCGCCCAGTGCCGCAACACGCAGGCCGCGCTCCTGGGTGATGCCGGCTGGTCCGGCGGCACCAACAAGTACATGCGCGCACCGATGAACACCGTCGAAGGCGACCTGCTGATGGTGTGCGCCGGCGGCCAGGCGTTCCGCCACCTGGGCTGTTCGCACGTCGCGCGGCTCGATGGTTCCGTGCACGGCGTCTGCACGAGCTGCGCAGGCGCGCTCTCCACGCCCCAGGCGCTTGCCGACGTGATGGGCCATCCCGCCAACGGGTTCCTGTCCGACGATGACGCCGCCTACGATCCTCGCTGAATGACGCGCATGCCCAAGCCAGAACTGCGCATCGACCGCTGTGTGTGCCACGACGTGACCTTCGAGCGCGCGCTCGAGGCATCGAAGCAGCGATCGCTCTCGCTCGACCAGCTCGCCGATGAGCTCGGCTGCACCACGGGGTGCGGTTCGTGCGAGCCGTACCTGCGCCGCTGCCTCGCCACCGGCCAGGTCGTCTTCCACGAGATCATCGAGGACTGATGACGTGGGGCCGGGCGACTGAGCCGGCGCCCGCATCAGTCACGCGCGGCCGAAGCGGCGCTCGAGGTCGGCGGTCGTCAGCCGGAACGCCGTGGGGCGACCGTGCGGGCATCGATCAGGTCGGTCGATCGTGGCGCGCCGGGCCAGGAGTGCGGCGATCTCGGCGTGCGTCAGGCGGTCGCCGGCCTTCACCGCGGCCTTGCAGGCCATCAGGTCCAGGACCTCGCTCAGGGCAGCCTCGGCAGCGCGCGGATCATCGGCCTGCAGGTCACCCGCGACGATCGCGGCCAGGAACTCCCGCGCACCGATCCCCCGCTCCACCAGGAACGTCGGCACGCTGTGCACGGCGATCGTGCGCGCACCGGATGGCGTGCACTCGAGCCCGAGCCGATCCAGGATCGGCGTGAGCGACTCGATGCGCTCGATGGCACCGGCGCCGCAGTCCACGAGCTCGGGCATGAGCAACCGCTGACGCTCGAGCGGCGCGCGTTCGATGCGGGCCTTCAGCTCCTCGAACATGACGCGTTCATGCAGGGCATGCTGGTCGATCACGGTCAGCCCGTCGCCCTCCTCGACCACGAGCCAGGCATGATCGACCTGCATGAAGCGCACGGGAGCCGAGGCAGCCGCTGCATCGAGCTGCGACTCGGCAAAGCGCGTGGGCTCCGGGGACACCCCCGTGCCATGCGCAGGACGCGTCAGCTGCTCGGAGGCCGAAGGCCCCCCGCCCATGGGGACCTGCACGATGCCGCGATCACCACCGTCGTCGTGCACGATCGCGCGCTGCGGCATGCCCAGGGGCAAGGGCATCGTCGGTTCGGGACGCTCGCTCGCGGGCAGGCGCTCCTGCACGACGAGTCCCCGCCGCTCCAGCGCCTGCGCCACGGCGCGGCGGACGGCGCGGTGCACCAGGCTGGGAAAGCGCAGACGGACCTCGGTCTTCGCCGGATGCACGTTCATGTCGACGGCCCGCGGATCGAGTTCGACGAAGAGCGCGTACACGGGATGCACGGACGGATCCATGAGTCCCCGGAACGCCTCGCGCACGGCGTGCTGCAGCGAGCGGTCCTCGATCGAGCGTCCGTTGATGATGATCCACTGGTTGCGCGCGGAGGACTTGGCTGCCGCGGGCGTCGCCACCACGCCGCCGATGCGGATCGGCCCGTGCAGTTCGGGAGCCTCGAACTCGAACGAGAGATCCAGCAGTTCCGACGCCAACCCCTTCCCGAGCACATGGACGCACCGCGTGCGCTCGTCCTGCGGCGGCAGATCAACGAGCGGGCGCCCGTCGCTGGTGAGACGGATGCCGATCCCGGGAGCCCCGAGCGCGATCGCGTCGATCGCATCATGCACACGACCGGTTTCCGCCGCCTGGCTTCGCAGGAACTTGCGCCGGGCGGGCACGTTGCGGAAGAGCGTGCGCACCTCGACGACCGTGCCCGCAGCCCCCGCCGCCGGGCGGGGACCGGTCACCTGTCCGCCGTCGACCTCGATCGAATGGGCATGGCCGTCGACCGCACGCCGGCTCGTGATGCGCAACTGCGCCACACTGCCGATGCTGGCCAGGGCCTCGCCGCGGAAGCCGAAGCTCGCCACGGCCTCGAGATCATCGAAGCTGGCGATCTTGCTGGTCGCGTGCGCCGTGACCGCCAGCAGCAAGTCCTCGGGGGCGATGCCCGAGCCGTCGTCGCTCACGCGGATCAGGTCGGCACCGCCACCCTCGAGGTCGACGGTCACCCGCGACGCACCGGCATCCATCGCGTTTTCCACGAGTTCCTTCACCACGCTTGCAGGGCGCTCGACCACCTCGCCCGCTGCGATCTGGTTCACCAGTTCAGGCGGCAGCAGGCGGATCGCCATCAGGACTCCCGCATCGCCAACGGCAACCGGCGCCCAGGACCGAACGCGCGCGCAGTGAGCTTCGGCACCACGCCCGCCTGTTCGCGCTTGTACTGCGCCCGATCGATGGCCAGGCACCACCGTCGCACCATCGCCTCATCAAGGCCGATGCGACGGGAGATCGTGGACGGCGACTGCTCAAGGTCCACGAAGCCGTGGACGATCGCATCGAGTTCGTCGTAGGGAGGCAGCGTGTCCTGGTCGCGCTGGTCCGGACGCAGCTCGGCGCTCGGCGGCTTGGTGATGCTGCCTTCGGGGACCGGCGGCCGATCGAAGCCGGCACGGACGTGGTGGTCGTTCATCCAGCGGGCGAGCGCGTACACCTGGCCCTTGGTGAGGTCGCCGATGGGCGCGATCCCGCCGCACATGTCGCCGTACAGCGTGGCGTACCCGACCGCGAGCTCGCTCTTGTTGCCGGTGCTCACCACCATCGCGCCCGAGGCGTTCGAGAGCGCCATGAGCGTGAGACCGCGCAGCCGACTCTGCAGGTTCTCGTCGGCAAGGCCCTCGAGGGGTTGCGCCGCACCGATCGTGCGCGCGAGCAACGCGTGCGCGTCGGCGATCGGCAGCAGGTCCGGCTCGGGCATGCCGAGCGCGGCAGCGCTGGCCCGGGCATCCGAGAGCGAGTGGTCGCTGCTGAACCGGCTGGGCATCATCACCCCGCGGACGTTCGCGGCGCCGAGCGCGCGCACGCAGAGTGCCGCCACGACCGCGCTGTCGATGCCACCCGAGAGCCCGACGATCGCCCTCGAATGGCCGGTCTTGCGCAGGTAGCCCCCGATCGAAGCGACGAGCGCACGGAACGTGTCGTGCTGGGCATCGCGCGGCTCGACCGTGCGCGGCGGCATGCCGAGCTCCAGGACGTCGACCGACTCCTCAAAGCGCGGCAACTGGGCGATCGTGCCCGACGCATCGACGAGTGCGCTCGCACCGTCGAAGACCAGGTCATCGTTGGCACCGACCTGGTTCACGCTGACCACGCTCCCCCGGATGCGCGCGGCGGCAGCCTGCAGGATGCCGTCCTGGCGTTCATGCTTGCCGAGCCTGAACGGGCTCGCGCTCAGCGCCACGATGGCGCGGACGCCCAGCGCCGCACAGTCCGCCACCGGATCGCACGCGTAGCGGCCAGGGCCCACGGCATCGTCCGCGCGCCAGAGGTCTTCGCAGACCAGCACGCCCAGGCGCCGGCCCGCGAGCTCGATGACCAATGGCGCCGCGCCCGGTTCGAAGTGGCGCCACTCGTCGAACACGTCGTAGGTCGGCAGGAGCCGCTTGTCGTACCAGGCCTCGATGCGGCCGCCCCGGAGGAACGCGACGGCGTTGCGCGCGCGGCGACCCACGCGGCGCGGCGCGCCCACGAGCAGGGGCAGCGCGCAGCGGCCGGCCAGTTCCGCCACGGCCTGCTCGCACCGCTCCACGAAACCCTCACGCTCGATGAGGTCGCGCGGCGGGTAGCCGCAGATCGCCAGTTCGCCCGTCACGGCGAGGTCGGCGCCCAGGCCGGCCGCCGTGCGCGCCGCCTCGACGATCCGCGCGAGGTTGCCCTGCACGTCCCCCACCACCGGATCGAGTTGGAGCGGCGCGATGCGCATGCGCGCTCAATCCTCGCCGAATCGCGAGAGGCCCATGCGTGAACGCTCCAGCACCGTGATGCCGCAGTCACGCAACGCCGCATAGACCTGCTCCGCGTGCTCGGGCCCGCGGACCTCGACCTGGCAGAGCACCTGCACCTTGCTGATGTCGGGACCACCGAACGCGCGTTCGTGGCTCACCTGCTTCACGCTCGCGCCGGCCGTCGCCAGCGTGGTCGCCAGCTCGGCCAGGCCGCCCGGGCGATCCTTGATGATCGCCGTGAACTGCACGATGCGGCCGTCGACGGCCAGGCCGTGCTCGATCACGCGAGCCAGGGTCGTGGGGTCGATGTTCCCGCCGCAGAGCATGAGCCCGACGCGCTTGCCCTTGAGTTGCGGCACGCGGCCGGCGATGAACGCCGCCAGGCTCGCCGCGCCGGCACCCTCGACCACGCCCTTCTCCCACTCGAGCAGGCGCAGGATCGCCAGCGAGATCGCCTCTTCGCCGACTTCGATCACCTCGTCCACGTGGTCACGGGCGATCGAGAACGCAAGGTCGCCCACTTCGGGGACCGCCAGGCCGTCGGCCAACGTGGGCTCCATCGACACGCGCACGGGATGGCCGGCATCCATCGCAGCGCGGAAGCTCGCCGCGCGGAAGGGCTCGACACCGATGACCTTCGTCGTCGGCGAGACGGCACGCGCCACCAGGCCGACCCCCGCCAGCAACCCGCCGCCGCCGATGGGCACGATCACCGCATCGAGCCGCTCGACCTGCTCGAAGACCTCGAGCGCCATCGTGCCCGCGCCCGCGATGATCGACGCATCGTTGAAGCCGTTGATGTAGGCAAGGCCCTCCATGCCGACGAGCTGGTCGGCGCGGACGCGCGCCTCGGCGATGTTGTCGCCGTACACCACCACGCGCGCACCGAGCTCCTTGCACCGCACCTGCTTGATCAGCGGTGCGAAGCGCGGCATGCAGACGGTGACCGGGATGCCGAGGTCGCGGCCGTGGTACGCCAGCGCGAGCGCATGGTTGCCTGCGCTCGCCGCGATCACGCCCCGCGCACGCTGGCTCTGGTCGAGCTGGAGCAGCGTGTTCCGCGCGCCGCGCTCCTTGAAGGAGCCCGTGGCCTGGCGATAGTCGAGCTTGCAGAAGATCTCTGCGCCGAAGTGATCGCTCAACGCCGAGCTGCGTCGGCACGGGGTCCGCTCGACGCCGCCCGCGATCCGCGCCGCCGCGGCCTTCACGTCATCGAAGGTGACGGTGGCGACGGCCATGCGTCAGGCCACCGGGCCGGCTGCGCGGACCTCGGGTGCGATGTCGAACTTCTGGTCGTTCGCGCGGAACTTCTGGGCGAGCTCCTTGGCCTTGGCGTCGTAGGCGGCCTTGTCCTTCCAGGTGTTGCGCGGATCCAGGACCTCGGCCGGCACGCCGGGCACCGCCGTCGGCATCTCGAGCCCGAACACCGGGTGCTTCACGCACGGGACCTTGGCCAGCGACCCATCGAGGATCGCCGTCACCATCGCCCGCGTGTACGAGAGCTTGAAGCGGCTTCCGACGCCGTAGGGACCGCCGGTCCAGCCGGTGTTGAGCAGCCACACGTGCGAGCCGTGCTTGCGGATGCGGTCGCTGAGCAGGCGGGCGTAGACCATGGGCGGGCGCGGCATGAACGGGCCGCCGAAGCACGCGCTGAAGTTGGGCTGCGGCTCGGTCACGCCGGCCTCGGTGCCCGCGAGCTTCGAGGTGTAGCCGTTGAGGAAGTAGTACTGGGCCTGCTCGGGCGTGAGCTTGGCGACCGGCGGCAGCACGCCGAACGCATCCGCCGTCAGGAAGACCACGTTCTTCGGGTGCCCAGCCACGCTCGGGAGCTTGGCGTTGGCGATGTAGGAGAGCGGGTACGTGACGCGCGTGTTCTCGGTGAGCGACGCGTCGTCGTAGTCGGGCACGCGCGTGGCCGGGTCGAGCACGACGTTCTCCAGCACGCTGCCGAAGCGGATCGCGTTCCAGATCTCGGGTTCGCCCTCCTTCGAAAGCTTGATGCACTTGGCGTAGCAGCCGCCCTCGATGTTGAAGACGCCCGTGTCGCTCCAGCCGTGCTCGTCGTCGCCCACGAGGTCGCGGTTTGGGTCCGCCGAGAGCGTGGTCTTGCCCGTGCCCGAGAGCCCGAAGAAGAGCGCCACGTTGGCGGGGTCGTTGCGCGCGACGTTGCACGAGCAGTGCATGGGGAACACGCCCATGTCCGGCAGGTCGTAGTTCATCGCGTAGAAGATCGACTTCTTGATCTCACCGGCGTACCGCGTGCCCACGATCAGCACCGTGCGGCGCTCGAGGCTCTGCACGATGCCCAGGTGCGTCTTCAGGCCGAATGCGGCCGGATCGTCGATGCGCAGGTTGCAGGCGTTGATGATGGTCCAGTCCTGCGCGAAGCCAGTGAGCTCCGCCTCGGGCGCATTGATGAAGAGCGTCTTGGCGAAGAGGCTGTGCCAGGCTTCCTCGGTGAACACGCTGACCTTGAGGCGGTACGACGGATCGGCCCCCGCATAGCCGTCGAAGCGGTAGAGGTCCTTCTTGGCCGACATGTAGGCCATGACCTTGGCGTGCAGGGCATCGAACTGGGCCGGCGTGACCGGCTGGTTGACCTTGCCCCAGTCGATGGTGCCGTGGATGCCGGCGGTGTCCTCGAGGAACTTGTCGTTCGGGCTGCGGCCGCGGCGCTCACCGGTGTCGCAGGTCAGCGCGCCGTTGGCAGCGAGGATGCCCTCACCGCGCGCCAGGGCCTGCTCCACCAGGCTCGGTGCAGTCAGGTTGGAGTGGATCGTGGCGGAACCGAAGGACGGACGGGCCTGGAGGGTGGTGGTCATGGGTGGTTCATCCCGGCACACGGGAAGCGGCGAATGGTATCCGGGTCGGGGCCTTCGCCCCACTCCTGCCGACCGTTGCAGCGGTCGACCGATCTCGCTAGACTTCGCCGTCTCTCGGAGTCCGTAGCTCAGTTGGCAGAGCACCGGGTTGTGATCCCGGGTGTCGCGGGTTCAAGCCCCGTCGGACTCCCTTCCTCGATTATGGGTCAAGCACCCACGAACGACCTCCGCATCGTGCTGCTCCAGCACGACCTTGCGTGGGAGGACAAGCCCTCCAACCAGCGCGCGTTCGCCTCGCTCGTGGCCGACTCGGCGGAGCCGGGGTCCTTCGTGATCCTCCCCGAGCTGTGCGATGTCGGCTTCACCATGCAGGCCGCCCGAGCTGCCGAGCCATCGAGCCTGCCGTGGGCGCAGGAGCTCGCCGAACGCCATCAAGTCTGGCTGCAGGCCGGACTTGCGTTGCGCGAGGGCGACCGGGTCTTCAACGCGGTGTTCGTGCTTGGACCCGACGGCTCGGTGCGAGCCACCTACCGAAAGACCTTCCTGTTCTCGTACGGCACCGAGACGGCGCACTACGCGGCCGGACCCGGTCCCCTCGTGGTGGAGGTCGCGGGCTGGAAGGTGGCCCCGTTCATCTGCTACGACCTTCGCTTCCCCGAAGTGTGGCGCCATGCCGCACTTGCGGGAGCGGAGCTCTTCACGCTGAGCGCCAACTGGCCCGCGCGACGGCACGCCCACTGGGTTGCGCTCACGCGCGCGCGAGCGATCGAGAACCAAGCCTTCGTCGCGTGCTGCAACCGGGTTGGACGCGATCCCACGCTGACCTACGACGGCGGATCGTCGCTCATCGATCCACTGGGTGAGGTCCTCGTGCTGGGTGACGATCAGGCGCGCGCACTCATCGCGACGGCACGACGCGACACCATCGACTCCTGGAGACGCGACTTCGGTGCGCTTGGCGACCTTCAACCGCGCTGGCTCGGCCGGGAGCATGCGCGCCCTTGAAACGCAAGCGTTTCGGTTGACGAGCGCCGCACGCGAAGTAGACTGCCTCCGCAGGGCCCTGCCCTGCACTCGCACGGATCGCGGAGAAAGACCATGCAGACCAGGACGTCTCGTCGCGCGTCATCGCGCACCTCCACTGCCAGGACATCGTCATCGCGGGGCGCCTCGAAGGCGTTCGCGCGTGCATCACGCGGCGCAGCGAACGCTGCTTCTCGCGGCGGATCGCGTGGCGCCGCATCGCGCGCCAAGCCGTCGCGTGCGACAGGCGTGAAGCGCTGGGAAACCCAGCTGCGCCGCGCGTTCTTCAGTGACGCCGGCCGATTCGCCGCATCGATGGGCGTGGGCGTCGACGCGTGCGTCGCGCATGTGCGCGCGCTGCAGCCCGAGGCAGGATTCAATGCCGTCGAGGCTGATGCGATCCGCGCGTCGGTGCTCGATCTGGTGCTCGTCATCGGTGGCGTGCAGCATGCACCGCAGGCCTGGAGCGAACTGCGCCTGCAGCACACCTGGCGTTTGCGCGAGGCCCTGAACACCTGGTCACCCTCCCGCGATGGCGGACTGCAGATCGAGCGATTCTGGACCGAGCTGCAGGCGGCCACCGAGCGTGGTGCCGGCCTGCGGGCGTGGGACCCGCGGCGCCCACTCTCGCGCTGGCTGGCCGACCTGCTGTTCGGCCAGGTGCAGCAGTCGCGGGAACTCATGCCCACCCGCCCCGTCGCACGCGCACGCGCCTTCGACTCGCTTGACATCGTCGAGGAAGCGCGTACCCTTCGCTTCCCCCTGATCGCCGCGGTGCAGTGATCGGCCGCTGGTCAGGGGCCAATTCGGTCCGCCACCTTAGCTCAGTTGGTAGAGCACCGCATTGAAAATGCGGGTGTCCGCGGTTCAAGTCCGCGAGGTGGCATCAACGACGCGGCGCCCAGGTTGACTGGGCGCCGCGCGTCATTGTTGGGTCGCCTCACCGACTGCTCGGTTCGAGGCGACCGCCAAGGGGGTCCATCTGCACGCCGCCACGCACGGTCCGTGCGTCCATGCCCAGGGCGGCGTTCATGGGGTAGTGGCGCTCGAGCGCGGCGGCCAGCTCCTCGCTGTCGACGATCGTGAAGATCACGGTCCGGCCCAGGACCGCGCTGGCGAATCGGGCGGCACGGGCCATGTGCTGCGTGGTGGTCGCGGCGACCAGGGCCTCGTCATCGATCGAGAGCGGGAGCAGCCGGAACTGCCAAGCCTGTCGCGCATCGACGAGGGCGAGCGCCTCGGGCTCGGCGGTCGCGAGCGTTCGGCGCGACGTGGCCTGGATCTGCCGGTACTGGTCGATCCACGCCGCTTCGATCAGCGACGGATCGACGCCGCAGATCTCCTCCGCGAGGGCGCCGAACGGCCGACCATCCTGCTGCTGGCGCGAGAGCACCCGCTCCACCTCGCGCTCGGTCATCACGCCCTGCGCCACGAGCAGTTCGCCCAGTCGCGGCACACTGCGGATGAGTTCCATTGGGTCCATCGTGCTTCCCTCCGCAGCATGCATCGGGCCCATGGCGGATCGACTTTCGCCCGACGGGCGGGAATTGGGCAAGTTTGTCCCCCGCTGCCGCCTGCGCTGGCGCCGATAGGCTTCGCGCGGTGACCGCGCCAGCGCCACAGCCCATCCTGCGACAGGTCGAATCCTGGCTCGGCAACGTCTCGGACGCACGCGGTCCGATCCGTGGGCGCGCGTCGCACCGGCACGTCGAATCGATGCACGCCATGCTGCGGGCCGGTCCCTCGACGACCGGCTGGTGGAGCGCACTCGCCGAGGCCCAGGCGATCGCCGCAGCACTCGCGGCCGGGGCATCGACGGAGCTGCATGTGCCCACGCATGACGGGCGCACCTGCGACCTCGTGGCCACGCGCGGGCCGACGAGGCTGTGGGTCCACGTGAAGTCACTCGCGCCCGATCCAACCCTCGATCCCGCACCCGTGGAGCGACGGCGCGCCGTGCAGGAGGAACTCGTGGCCGCGCTGCGCGGCGTCGAGGGCGTCCCGCGCGGCGTGGTGGTCTCGGTCGAAGCCCTCGCGCCGCTCCTGGCGTCGGCCCCTGACCTCGAGGCGGCGCAGGACTTCCTGCGCCGTGCATCGATCGGCGACGAGTTGCTCGTGCGGTCCTTGGCCGGTGATGTGCTGGGCCGCATGAGCGTGCTCTCGCCGTGGGATGGCGGGCATGTGGCGATCGCACCCGGCGACGTGCAGCGGCCCGGCCACCAGCGCGACCGGATCGAGCGGCTCGTCCGCAAGGCGTGCGGACAGTTCATGCCCGGCGAGCGAAACCTCGTGGCGATCGCCGCCATGCCCGAGCAGGAACTTGCGATCGACTGGGCACTCCTCGGCACGCCGATCGAACGCTGGGATCGATTCCCCCGCCGTGGCGAGCGCGTGGCGTTCGGGCGCGCGGATGATGGACTCTGGTCGCGAGGCCGCGAGCCGTCGTGCCGCCTCGCCGCGTGGATGGCACCGTGGCCGCGCGGCGGCCGTGCCTGGCTGCGCGATGCATCGACCGATGCGGCGGCTGCCCTCGTGCGCGATCTATGCGCCGAACAACCGCTCGTGGAGGGGGACCCGGGCGGCGGGACCGGCTGACGCCGCAGGCCACAGGCGCTTCAGCGCGGCGGCCGCGGGTTCGCCATCGATCTCGGCCTTCACGCCTTGCGCCAGAAGCACCTCCACGTGGCGACGCGCCAGGTCGGCCGTCAGCGTGACCGTCCCATCGTCGCCGTAGTCGCGATCGCGAGCGTGCCCCCGCTTCTCCAGCATGTCCACGGCCTTGCCGGCCGAGAGCGGCAGCCGGATGCGGACGGTCACGACCGGCCCGAGCATCTGCGCACGGACGGCATCCGCGAGGGCATCGAGTCCCTCGCCCGTGCGCGCACTGACCTCGACCGCACCCGGGCATGCACGGCGCAAGCGCTCGAGGCGTTCACGCGGGTCGGCGATGCCACCATGCACCTTCGCGTACTCGGCCCAGCTCGTCCCGGTGCGCGGGGCTGGCTCGTCTTCACCGGGACCATCATCGACGGCAGCGACGTCAGGCCCAGACAGTCGAGCCCGCTCGCGTTCGGACATCGCGTCCCACTCCTCGCACTGCGCCAGGACGCGATCGAGCTTGTTCAGCACCACGATCCGAGGCTGGTCGCCCGCACCGATCTCATCGAGGACCTCCCTGACCGTACCGAGCTGGCGTTCGGCGTGCGGGTCGCCGGCATCGAGCAGGATCAGGAGCACGTGCGCAGCGATCGCATCCTCGAGCGTGCTGCGGAAGCTGGCGACAAGGTGGTGCGGCAGGCGGCGGATGAAGCCGACGGTGTCGCTGAGCAGGCACGACTCGCCACCGCCGAGCTGCCACGACTCCACGCGCGTGTGCAGCGTGGCGAAGAGCTGGTCGTTGGCGAAGGCCCCGCCGGCGGTGAGCGCATTGAACAGGCTGCTCTTGCCGGCATTGGTGTAGCCGACGATGCCCACCGTGAAGTGGTCGGCGCGGCGGCTCGCGACCTCGCGCGTGCGCCGCAGCTGCACCTCGGCGAGCTCGCGCTTGAGCTGCGACAGCCTCCGCTGCACGAGGCGACGGTCGATTTCGATCTGCTTCTCGCCGGGACCGCGGGTCCCCACGCCCATCGGGGCGCCACCGGTGACCTGGCCGAGGTGCGACCACATCGCGCGCAGGCGCGGGGCCGTGTACTCGAGCTGGGCGATCTCGACCTGCAGCTGCGCGGCGCGTGTGGTCGCGCGGCCCGCGAAGATGTCGAGCACGAGCTCGCTGCGATCGAGCACCTTGCACTTCACGGCCTCCTCGAGCGCCTGGAGCTGGCTCGGGGACAGGTCGTTGTCGAGCAGCACGACCTTCGCGCCCAGGTCCTGCACCATCGCCGCCAGGGCCTCGACCTTGCCCTTGCCGAGGTAGCTGTGGGGATCGGGCTTCGAGCGCCGCTGCGTCAGTTCGCCCACCACCCGCACGCCGGCCGTGTCGGCGAGCGCACGCAGTTCGGCCAGGGGATCCGGATCATGTTCGTCCTCGCGCGCCAGCACGCTGGCGACGATCGCGCGCTCGCGCCGGATGTCGATCTCGTCACGGAGGCCTTGTTCCACGCCTCCGATTCTAGGGGGCAATGCACCGCGACCGTCTTGGGATCGCCTGGTGCTGCCCGCCACGCATGACCCGTCGTGCCCACGCCATCCTGCACGTACGCTTGCACGATGCTCGTGCTCGGCCTCGAGACCAGTTGCGACGAAACCGCGGCCAGCGTGGTCGAGTTCGACGGCGTGTCGCTGCGCGTGCGGTCGAGCGTGGTCGCGAGCCAGGAGGCCATGCATGCGCCCTACGGCGGCGTCGTGCCGGAGTTGGCCAGCCGCGCGCACCTCGCGTGCATCGTGCCCACGCTGGAGAAGGCGATCCACGATGCGGGCATCGGCTTCCGCGACCTGGACCGCATCGGCGTGGCCAACTGCCCCGGGCTCATCGGGAGCCTGCTGGTCGGCGTGAGCGCCGCCAAGGGCGTGGCCTGGTCGCTGGGCAAGCCGGTCGTGCCGGTCGATCACGTGGTCGCGCACCTCGCGGCGTGCCTGCTCGACCGACCGATGCCGGCGTGGCCGGCGCTCGGCCTGGTCGTGAGCGGCGGGCACACGAGCGTGTTCCGCATGCAGGGCCCCACGGCACCCGGCCTGATCGGATGGACGATCGATGATGCGATCGGCGAAGCCTTCGACAAGGCCGCCTCGATGCTCGGACTCGGCTACCCCGGCGGACCACGCATCGAACGCGCAGCCGTGGGTGGCGATCCGAACGCGGTGCGCCTGCCGAGCGCCTTCCTGCGCCGCGACGGCATTCAGTTTTCCTTCAGCGGCCTGAAGACTGCCCTGCTTTACTCCGCGCGCGGGGTGCCTGGCGCGGCACGACGATCGGCACGGCCGGGAAGGGGCCGCGATGCAGGCAGCGATGGCGCCTCGCCGGTCGCGAACGCCGCCGTCGTGCCACCGCTCACGCCCGAGCGTGTCAGCGACCTGGCCGCCAGTTTCCAACGCGCCGCGATCGACAGCATCGTCGAGGGACTCGATGCCGCGCTCGGCATGGACGCCCCCCCACCCCGCACGCTCCTGGTGGGCGGTGGCGTGAGTGCGAACACACCGCTGCGGCACGCCCTGACCGCGTGGGCGCAGCGCCACGGCATGGAGTGCCGTGTGCCGGCCATGGCGCACTGCATCGACAATGCCGCGATGGTCGCCGGACTCGCCGCCTTGATGCCGGCATCGGTGAGCGACCTCGGGTTCACCGCGGAACCCATGAGCCGGATCGCGCGCGGCGTGCGCGGCCCGCAGCGCAACGGTCCTTCCGCACCGACCAACCCAGCCCCCGCCACGCCCCGACCGACACCATGACCTACCGCATTCCCTACATCGACCCTCGCCTGACCATGGTGCAGGCGCCCCACCCAGCCACGCTCGACGAGGCTGAGCTCTTGAAGCAGTGCACGATCGAGTTCGGGCGCGTTGGTGGCCCCGGGGGCCAGCATCGCAACCGCGTCGATACCGCGTGCTGGATCCAGCACGTCGCCACGGGCATCGATGCCCAAGGGACCGAACGACGCAGCCAGGGGCAGAACAAGTCGATGGCCCTCTTCCGGCTGCGGCTCAAGCTCGCCGCCAAGTGCCGCACGCCCACGAGCCGTGATCGCCACCAGTGCAGCGAACTCTGGTGCCGCCGCAGGCAGGGCGAGAAGATGAGCGTGAACCCCGAGCACGAGGACTACCCGGCGCTCCTGGCCGAGGCGCTCGACGTGATCGTGGCGCGCCGCTACGACCTCGCGGGCGCGGCGGGCGTGCTGGGCATCACCATGAGCCAGCTCAGCAGGCTCGTGCGCCACCACAAGTTCGCCTTCGGCGTCGTGAACGATGGCCGCAAGGCGGTTGGCCTGGCACCACTGCGCAGCTGAGCGCGGCGCTGGTCAGGCCCCCCTGTGCAGCGACTCGAGCTCCGCGATCGCTTCGAGGTCCTTCGGCCTGCCTGCTGCACGCTTGAGCGCAATCAGCTGCGCCAGCGAGACCACGCGGCACGGCCGACCGAAGACCTCGATGATCGTGCTCTGCGGAGCAAGTGCATCCCAGGTTCCCCCGCCCACAGCCTCGCCCAACAGGTCGATGGGCCCCAGAATCGTCTGCAGCGTGAAGTTGAGTCCAGCCCGGATCGTGGCGGCATTGAAGGTGAACGGCAGCCCCGGTGGTGCGCCGCGCAGCGTGGGTGCAAGGGGTGCCAGCGCCGCCGCCAGGCGTTCGATGTTGGCGGGTGAACGACCGTAGACCACGTCGATGTCGACCGTGACCCGGCTTGAACCGTGGGCCACACCGGCCATGCCTCCGATGAGCACGAAGTCGACCCCTCCTTCGACGAGCGCTGCCAACAGCGAGGGCATGTCGCTCACGGTGCCGTCTCCCGGACCGGTGCAGCGTCACGCATCGCTTGCCCGGCGCGGCGGAGTTCGAGCACCAGATCCAAGGCGCGCTCGTGGGCGGCGAAACGCTCGCCGACGCTCATGGCCAGGCGCTCCCGGATCAGGGTCATGTCGATGTCGCGGCGATAGAGCGCAATGACATCCTGCATGGAGTCATGGTCCCCGGCATCAGGGCTGGTGGTCCGGGCCTCGACATCACGCGCGTCGTGCATGCACGCATCCTAGGAGAAGCCCTCCGAGTTCTGGAGTGGTCCTCACCGAAGGATGCGCTTCGACGAACGGCGCGCGGCTAGCCTTGCGGTTCCCCCAGGAGCCCCGCATGACCACCCGCGCCTACGCCGCCCCATCGCCGACCGCACCGCTCGCGCCGCACGCCATCGAGCGTCGCCAGCCCCTGCCGACCGATGTCGAGATCGACATCCTGTTCTGCGGCGTCTGCCACAGCGACCTGCACTTCGCGCGCAACGAGTGGGGCTTCACGCAGTACCCCGTGGTGCCCGGCCACGAAATCCTCGGCCGGGTCACGCGCGTGGGCTCCGCGGTCACGCGCTTCAAGGTCGGCGACCTCGCCGCCGTGGGCTGCCTGGTCGACAGTTGCCGCACGTGCGCGCACTGCGCGAAGGGGCTCGAGCAGTACTGCATGACCGGCGCGGTCTTCACCTACAACGGCGAGGACAAGCACCTGGGCGGCATGACCTTCGGCGGGTACTCCGAGAAGGTCGTCGTGGACGAAGCCTTCACGCTCAAGGTGCCGTCGACGCTTGATCCCGCGAGCGCCGCGCCCCTGCTCTGCGCGGGGATCACCACCTGGTCGCCGCTGCGCCACTGGGGCGCCGGGCCGGGCAAGAAGGTCGGCATCATCGGGCTGGGCGGCCTCGGGCACATGGGCGTGAAGTTCGCGCGCGCACTCGGTGCGCACACCGTGCTTTTCACGACCTCGCCCAAGAAGGTCGCCGACGGCCTGCGCCTTGGAGCTCACGAGGTGGTGCTCTCGAACGACGAGGCATCCATGGCCAAGCACGCCGGCAGCTTCGACCTGATCGTGGATACGGTCTCGGCGGACCACTCGCTCGATGCCTACATGGCCCTGCTCAAGCTCGATGCCACGCTCTGCATGGTCGGCGTGCCGCCGAATCCCCAGCAGATCGCCGCGTTCAGCCTGATCCTGCCTCGACGCAACCTCGCAGGGAGCTGCATCGGCGGCATCCCCGAAACGCAGGAGATGCTCGACTGGTGCGGCCAGCACGGCGTGGCCTGCGACATCGAGCTGATCCGCATGGACCAGATCAACGAGGCCTACGAGCGCATGCTGCGCCAGGACGTGCGCTACCGCTTCGTCATCGACATGGCCACGCTCAAGGGGTGAGCTGGGTGGTGGTCACTACACTCCTCCCCCGTGCCTGATCCGCTGATCGCCATCGCCGCCGGTGCGCTCGTGGGCACCTTCGTCGGGCTGACCGGCGTGGGGGGCGGAGCGATCATGACGCCGATCCTGGTGCTCGGCTTCGGCATCGATCCGGTCGTTGCGATCGCCACCGACCTCCTGTTCGCCGCGGTCGTGAAGATCGCCGCGGGCTGGGTGCACTTCCGCGGCCAGCACGTCGACCTGCAGGTCCTGCGGCGGCTCTGGCTCGGCAGCATCCCCGCCTGCATCGTGGTGGGCTCGGTGCTTGCGATCAAGGTCGAACCCGAGCAGAAGCTCCTGGTCGTGCGGGCGATGGGCGCGCTCATCCTGGTGTCGGGGCTGTCCATGCTCCTGGGGCACCTGGTGCAGAAGCTCAGCACCGCGAAGCGCCTCGCCGATCCCGAGCGATTCAAGCGCCCGCAGGCGGCGCTCACGGTCGTTGCCGGGGCGCTCCTGGGTTCGGTGATCGCGGCGACCTCGATCGGCGCCGGTGCGATCGGCGCCGTGCTCTTGCGGGCGCTCTATCCCCTGCGCATGACGCCGATCCGGCTCGTGGCGACCGACACGGTCTTCGCGATTCCCGTGGCACTCGTCGCCGGCGGCTCGTTCGCCGCGCAGGGCCGGACCGATTGGCACCTCCTGGGCCTGCTCTTGGCCGGCGCCCTGCCGCTGGCCGTCATCAGCAGCATCCTGGCGGCTCGGCTCGATGCTCGTTGGCTCAAGTCGATCGTGGGGCTCACGCTCATCGGCATCGCGGTCAAGATGCTGCTGTCCTGAGGCCCGGGGCGGCTGCGCGGGTCGCTCCATGACCGTGACCAAGCCCCCCGCTAGGCTTGACCGCATGCCCACGACCGAACGGCTGCGCGCCCTGATCCATCAGGAGCTTCCCTCGCTCATCGCCCTGCGCCGCGACCTGCACGCCCACCCGGAGACGGCGTTCGAGGAACGACGCACGAGCGAGGTCGTGCAGCGCGAACTCGCCGCCGCCGGCATCGAGCACCGCGGTGGGCTGGCGCGCGGAACCGGGGTGCTGGCGCACCTTCCCGCACCCGGCGACCGCGCGACCGCCCTGCGCGCCGACATGGATGCGCTGCCCATCACCGAAGCCACGGGCGCAGCATGGTCGAGCACCACGCCCGGCCGCATGCACGCGTGCGGTCATGACGGCCACACCACCATCCTCGTCGGTGCCGCGCGCGTGCTCGCCGCGCTCGGGCGCGAAGGCCGCCTGCCCCATCCGATCACGCTGCTGTTCCAGCCCGCTGAGGAAGGCGGCGGCGGCGGCCGACACATGATCGAGAGCGGCGCGCTCGACGGGTCCGTCATCGGGCCTCCGGTCGATCGCATCATGGGGCTGCACTGCTGGCCCTGGCTCGACACCGGCTGCGTGGCGCTGCGCGCCGGGCCCGTCATGGCCAGTGCCGACGAGGTCAAGATCGCCGTGCACGGCACCGGCTCGCACGCCGCGATGCCGCACACGGGCCGCGATGCCGTGCTCGCCGCCGCCGCGATCATCGTGGCGCTGCAGCAGATCGTGTCGCGCACGCTCGATCCGCTCGATGCCGCCGTGGTCGGCATCAGTTCGGTCCACGGCGGCACCGCCGGCAACGTGATGCCCGAACGAGTGGACCTGCTCGGCACCGTGCGCACGCTGCGCGAATCGACGCGCGCCGAGGTGAAGGAACGCATCGAGCGCGTGGCTGCGAACACGGCGATCGCCCACGGCTGCACGGCCACCGTGGCCTTCCGCGACGGCTATCCGGTCACGGTGAACGACGACGCGCTGACCGCGGTGGCGGCGCGGCAACTCGCGCGCGCCGTGGGGAGCGCGAACACGCACACGATGCCGGCGCCCGTCATGGGCGCCGAGGACTTCAGCTACTACGGACAGCGCGTGCCGGCCTGCTACATCGTGCTCGGCACACGGCGCGAGGGCGAAGCCGTGCATCCGCTGCACTCACCGCACTTCGACTTCAACGACGACGCGATCGCGACCGGCGTGATGGCCATGTGCGCGATGGCGCTCGCACCAACCGGTTGAGACCTCGGTCAGCGCGCAGTGCAGCCGGCGCCTCGCCGCTGGAGCGGACCAGCCATTCAACCCGTCCAGGCGCTGAGCAGCGTGCCCAGGTCGGCGCCGTCGACGGTGCCGCTCTGGTCGATGTCTGCGGCAGCGTTGGCGGTGCCCCATGCAGCCAGCAGCAAGCCCAGGTCACCACCATCGACGCGGCCGTCGGAGTTGATGTCGCTGCGGTTCACCGTGCCGCCCCTGGTCAGGGCCGAGGCCGGAATCACGGCCTTGGCCACGCCGGGCCCCTGCCAACGGAGGATCATGCCTGCGCCCCCGCCGTTCTCGAAGAACGCCAGCCGCACGGGGTGCTTGCCCGCGCCAAGCGCGATGGTTCCTGACCGCTCGACCATGCCGTGCAGGCCGTCGTTGTCGATGAGCAGTTGGTCACCGATCCACAGTCGCGAACCATCATCGCTCTCGATGAAGAGCGTCCATTCAGCCGACGCGGGAACGTTGATCCACCCGGTCCACACGGCACCCACCGTGTCGGCGCGCTGGCTGTCGGCGAAGTTGCCTCCGGTCGACGCGTAGTTCACGGTCGCCGAGGCGAAGGTGCGGTATGGCGTGAGCTGCGTGAAGTCAGGAAGGACGGATGGCGGTGCTGCGCTCAGGTTGTAGTAGTCCACCAGGAGCGCCGGCACGTCACCCTGGACCGGCGTGGCGGCGCGAACCGGCTTCACCTGCACGCGAATCTCGCCGGTCGCCGTGGCGCCCGACGCCTCTTCGATCGCGTAGGCGATCACGTCATTGCCGACGCTCCCCGCCGGCGCTGTGTACCGCAGGACGGAGCCGCTCGTGCCGACGCGCTCGACCACGCCGCCGAGTGCGGTGGTCGGCGCGTAGAACCGCAGCGAGATCGCCTCGCAGTTGATCGGGATGTCATTGGTCAGCGGATCGAAGGTCACGGCCTGGCCGGGCAACGCCGTGATGGCATCGATCATCGTCTGCGGCGGACGCGATGATCCCTCCTCCACGCAACCATTGCCATCCAGATGGCCGTGCATGGCGTTGATGCACACCGGATGGAACTCCATGCGCACGTTCTGCAGGCCACCCGGGCAGATGTGGCAGTAGCTCATGATGGTGCCCTGGTCCTGGTCGGCCACGGTGCAGTCCTGCGGGCTCGAACCACAGCCGTCTACGGGCGGGCTGAAGTTGTGCGTGTGCGTGGTACCGAAGTTGTGGCCGATCTCGTGGGCAACCACCATGATGTCCCAGTTCGAATCGGAGTTGTTGATGATCGGGTACGGGAACGAACCGCCCAGGTTGGCGCTGAGCCCGAAGCCGTAGTCGGGATTGCAGACGACGCTCAGCCACGCGACGCCTCCACCGAGCCCGCGCCCCGAAAGGAAGTGCGCGAGTTCACGCGGCTGCGAACCCATGTTGGCTGCCCAGTAGTTGCGGAAGACCCCGAGTTCGGAGCCGGTCGAGGTCGCCGACCACGGATCGTCGGGCGTGCTCCACAGTCGCAGGTAGTTCACACCGATGCGCGTGTTCAGCGCCGTGACGTAGAGCTCGTTGACCGCACCCATCAGCACCGCCGTGTACGCGGTCGCCGCGGTGGTGCTGCCGCCGAAGAGTGACTGCAGGTACTCGTGATCGGTCTCGACGGCGATGCGCACCTGGCGGCATGGCGATCCAGCGAGCGAACCCTCGGATGCGCTGGTCATCGGCGGCTTCGCCCCCGGCACGTGCAGCTCGGAGCAGGTGAACGTCGGGTTGGGCACGAGGCCCGGCGGCAGCGCGCCGAGGTCGTAGAAGAGCGTGGGCAGGTTCGAGCCGAAGTCACCGCTGGAGAGGATGAACGTGCGCCCCTTCGCGAGCACGTAGCCGTAGTGGCCGAACTCGCTGATGGCGATGTAGGCACGCGAGCCCGGCTCGCCGTCGACCGATCCCATGAAGCAGTCCACCGTCGGCGCCTCGATCGCAACCTCGAGCTTCGGGCCTTGCGCATCCACGATCGTGGCATCGTCGGTAAAGGGCTTGACGCGCGTCAGCGTCAGGTCGAGGTTCACACCGGGCGCAACCGGGACCCCCTGCCACCGCTGCAGGTCGCCCGAGCGCGCGGCGGCCCAAGCGGCCGAATCGATCCGCACCACCGACGCGGCCTCGGCGAGGGCCGGGGCGAGCTGCACATCCTCGCGAACGATCGGGCTTGGAACTGGCTGGCCGAGCCAAGGGGTCAACTGTCCGAGAACCATGGCGGCGAGGGTCGTGGGAAGCGGCATAGGCC
Source organism: Planctomycetaceae bacterium (assembly GCA_027490145.1). Classification (GTDB taxonomy): domain Bacteria; phylum Planctomycetota; class Phycisphaerae; order Phycisphaerales; family SM1A02; genus SYIB01. The sequence goes on along the minus strand of JAIXYQ010000010.1, from coordinate 299,473 downwards.
TACCTTAGCCCACGCCACCGGGGGTGCGAATCGAGGGAGGAAACACCACCGATTTTTGTGCGGGTTTGCCGGATGTCGACGAGCGCGACGTCACACTGCCCAACCCGATCCGTTCGCTTGACACCGAACACGTGTTCGGTCTACCCTAACACCTACCGAACGGACTCGGACCCTTCGTCCCACCCACCGTGACCACCTCGTGAAAGGACTCACCATGTCGACCTCCACCTCCCCCAAGACCACCACCACCAAGCCAGCCGAAACTGTCGCGCGCGCCGCAACCCGCGCGCCGGAGCAGGCGAAAGCCGTTACAACTCGTTCCACAGCGGGCACGGATGCCTCGTCGGTCTCCGCGCCTGCGCGCCTCGAAGGCACCACTCAGGGGAGCAGCATGGCCAAGCCGTCCACCGTGTCCGTCACCGCACCCACCGCAGGCAAGGTTTCGACTGCAGGCAGCCCCGGTGATGCCGGCAGCCGCACCGTCGAACCCAAGCCCTTCGTCTCCGATGCGTCGGCGGGCGACCCACGAAACAACGCGCTCGACGCCAAGGGCAAGCTCAAGGCCCTCGAAGCCGCCATGGGCCAGATCGAAAAGTCCTTCGGCAAGGGCTCGATCATGAAGCTCGACGGCGAGAACATCACGCCGATCCCCGCGGTCTCGACCGGTGCGCTCAGCCTCGACCTGGCCCTCGGCGGTCGGGGGCTCCCGCGCGGCCGCATCATCGAAGTGTTCGGTCCTGAATCCAGCGGCAAGACCACGCTGGCCCTCACCGTCGTCGCCAATGCGCAACGTACCGGTGGCACTGCTGCCTTCATCGATGCCGAGCATGCGCTTGACCCGTCGTGGGCCAAGAAGCTGGGCGTGAACCTGGATGAAATGCTGGTGTCGCAGCCCGATACCGGCGAGCAGGCCCTCGAAATCTGCGAAATGCTCGTCCGCTCCAACGCGGTCGACGTCATCGTCGTCGACTCGGTCGCTGCGCTCATTCCACGCGCCGAAATCGAGGGCGAAATGGGCGACAGCCACGTCGGCCTGCAGGCCCGCCTCATGAGCCAAGCCCTGCGCAAGCTCACCGGCGCCATCGCCAAGAGCGAAACCATCGTGATCTTCATCAACCAGTTGCGCGAGAAGATCGGCGTCATGTTCGGCAGTCCCGAAACCACCACGGGTGGCCGCGCGCTGAAGTTCTATTCCTCGGTGCGCGTCGACATCCGTCGCATCGGCGCGATCAAGGATGGCGAGCGCAACGTGGGCAATCGCGTCCGCACCAAGATCGTCAAGAACAAGATCGCCCCCCCGTTCCGCGAGGCCGAGTTCGACATCATGTTCGACGAGGGCATCTCGTGGGTCGGTGACCTGCTTGACCTGGCCGTCAACGCCAACGTGGTCGAGAAGAGCGGAGCCTGGTTCAGCTTCAAGGATGTCCGCCTCGGTCAGGGCCGCGAAGCCTCCAAGCAGTTCCTGCGCGAGAACCGCGACTTGGTGATCGAGATCCGCAAGGGCGTCCTGGCGTTCCGCGCCGCCAACCCCAATGCCCCGCTCGTCAAGAGCAAGAGCGAGTGAACCAACCTGCCATGCTGCCCAGCCCCGTCCGGCGTTGCCGGGCGGGGCTGTGTGTTGAGGACCATGACCACGCCGGGATGAGGAGATAACGCCCTTCCGTGATGAGCGGGCGATCGCTATACTTCTCGCCCCACTCGCGGTTGTGGCGAAATTGGCAGACGCGCTAGATTCAGGTTCTAGTGGGGTAAAACCCGTGGAGGTTCAAGTCCTCTCAACCGCATTCCCGCCTCGGGCACTCGCCCGAGGCGGTTTCGCTTTTGCGCCGAGCACCGCCGGGACGGTCGCTCGCTCCACCAGGACGCGAGTGTGCGCTCTGCGCCGTCCTCTCGCGCCCTCGGTCGCAAGTGTTCGCTCCGCGCCGTCCTTTCGCGCCCTCGGGCCCAGGCTGCGCGGACGCGCTCGCTCCACCAGGTTTCGCTCGCGCTCACGTCCGTCGCTCGGCGGGGCTGGCACCCGCCTCCGAATGCCCTGTTCGTGCCGCCTTCGCGACTCCCAAAGCCGCGCAGCGCAGGGCCGCTCGGTCGCTGCGGACGGCGCGTCGCAGCGTGGTGACCGCGTGTCAGTGGTGAGCTCTGTTGCGGCCGTCGCGGAAAAAGGGCGCGGCATGCCTCGCAGAGCGAGTTCCGCAGCCTGCGAGGAAAGCTGGCGCGCAGCAGCGGTCAGTGACCACGGGGTGACAGACGCGCCAGTTTCTGAGCAGGCGAGGACTGTCTGAGCGAACGAGGCATGCCGCGACCAAAGGGAGCGACGGCCGCGAGAGCATCGGTCTGCGCCTGCACCGACGACCGCATGGCGGCCCGTGCCCGCCATCGCGCGTTCAACCGCGCTTGGAAGCGATGCTCTTGAGCAGCGCGTGCCAACTCGCGATGAAGGCGTCGCGACCCTCGGTCTGCAACTGATGCGCCAGCTTGGCCAGATCCACACCGTTCGCCATCGCGCCCTTGAGGACCTCGGCCGTTGCGGGATCGCCGGGCGTGAAGCATGCCTTGAGCGTGCCCGCATTGGCCAGGCCATGCAGCGCATCCTCAGGCATCGTGTTGACGGTGCCGGGGCTGCACAGCGCTTCGACGTAGAACGACTTCGGCAAGGCCGGATCCTTCGTGCCGGTGCTCGCATAGAGCAGCCGCTGCGGACGTGCTCCCTTCGCACGCAGGGCTTCGAAGCGATCACCCGAGAAGAGATCGAGGAAGCGGTCGTAGCACGCGCGCCCCATCGCGATCCCCACCCGGTTGCGGAAGCCCTCGGGCAGCCCCGCGGTGGCCTTGTCCCAGCGGCTGATGAAGACGCTGGCCACGCTGCAGGTGTCCGGGGCCAGTCCCGCAGCCATGCGCTGCTCAAGGCCCTTGATGTAGGCCAGCACGGTCGCCTCGTACTGCGCCACGTCAAAGAGCAGCGTCACGTTGACCGGCACGCCGCGCGCGATGAGTTCCGTGATGGCCGGAAGACCCTCAGGGGTGCCCGGCACCTTGATGAACAGGTTGGGACGTGCGGCCCTGGTGTGCAGCGCCACCGCGGCATCGACCGTGCTCTGGGTGTCGTTGGCCAGGAGCGGACTGACCTCCAGGCTGACCCATCCATCCACGCCACCGGTGCGTCGATGGATCGGCAGGAAGAGATCGCACGCCCGGCACAGGTCCTCGAGCGCCAACTCGAAGAAGGTGGCGTCGGCATCGAGCCCACGCGCGGCGCACGCCTTGACCTGGGCGTCGTACTCGGAGCCCGAGCCGATGGCCTTCTCGAAGATCGTGGGGTTGCTCGTCAGCCCGGTGATGCCGAGCGCCTCGATCGTCCGCGCCAGCGAACCATCATCGAGCATGCGGCGGGTGATGTTGTCCTGCCAAGGACTCTGGCCGAGGAGGTTCAGCAACGCAGTCTGCTTCATGCACCAACTGTACCCGCGCCGACGAACGCAGCTGCCGTACAGTCTCCGCATGTCGACTGCAACGCTCGATGCGTGCTCCCTTCCCCTGCGAAGCCGCTTGGGTGACGCTGCTTCCTGGAAGGCCCTGCTCGCGCATCACGCGAGCATCGATCCCGTGGATCTGCGCTCTGCCTTCGCCGCCGAGCCCGGTCGCGCTGCGCGCTGCACCGCCGCCGGCGCCGGGTGGACGCTGGACTGGTCCAAGCAACTCATGCAGCCGGGCACGATGCCGCTCCTGCTCGAGCTGGCGCGCGAACGTCAGGTGCCCGAGCGCTTCGCGGCCATGCTCGCGGGCGCACGGATGAACTGGACCGAAGGGCGCTCGGTGCTGCATGCGGCCCTGCGTGCGCCCGGCACCGCATCGATCGCGGTGGATGGCCACGACGTGGTGCCCGACGTGCAGCACACGCTTGAGCGCATGGCCCGGTTCGCGAACGCGCTGCGCAGCGGCGCGTGGACCGGATCGACCGGCAAGCGCATCCGTCATGTCGTCAACATCGGCATCGGCGGCAGCGACCTCGGGCCCGCCATGGCCTACCTGGCGCTGCAGCCCTGGCGGACGCCCGAACTCGACTGCCGCTTCGTGAGCAACGTCGATGGCAACGACCTTTCGATCGCGCTCGCCGGGCTCGATCCGGCGCAGACGCTCTTCATCGTCTGCAGCAAGACCTTCACGACCCAGGAAACCATGGAAAACGCCGCCAGCGCGCGCGCCTGGCTGGTGTCCGCGCTCGGCGAGGCGGCGGTCATCCGTCACTTCGTCGCGGTGAGCACCAACGAAGCGCGGGTGCGGGCCTTCGGCATCGATCCTGACCACATGTTCGGGTTCTGGGATTGGGTCGGCGGGCGCTACAGCATGGACAGTGCGATCGGGCTGAGCACCATGGTGGCCATTGGACCCGAGCGCTTCCGCGAACTGCTGCAGGGGTTCCACGCCATGGACGAGCACGCGCGCACCGCGCCGCTCGAGTCGAACCTGCCCGTGCTGATGGGCATGATCGGCGTCTGGAACTCCAGCGTCCTGGGCCTGCCTGCGCTCGCTGTCCTGCCCTACGACCAGCTGCTCTCGCGCTTCCCGGCCTACCTGCAGCAACTGCTCATGGAGTCCAACGGCAAGCGCGTGGATGATCACGGTGAACCCGTGTCCTGGCGCACGTGTCCCGTCGTCTTCGGCGAGGCCGGCACCAACGGCCAGCATGCCTTCTACCAGATGCTGCACCAAGGCACGACCATCGTGCCCATCGACTTCATCGCGTTCAGGACGGCGGCCCATCCGCTCGGGCGACATCGTGTGCTGCTCAACGCGAACGCGATCGCGCAAGCCCAGGCGTTCGCCTTCGGCCGGACGGCCGACGAGGTGCGCGCCGAGGGCACGTCCGAGGCGCTCGTCCCCCATCGCACGTTCCCCGGGAACCGACCGAGTTCGTTCCTCTGGGCGGACGCACTCACGCCCGCCAGCTTCGGCGCACTCGTCGCCCTCTACGAGCATTCGACCTTCGTGCAGGGCATCGTGTGGGGCATCAACTCCTTCGACCAATGGGGCGTCGAACTCGGCAAGTCCCTGGCCGTCGAGGCGATCAAGGGCCTCGAGGGCACGTCGACCTGCACCACGCACGATGCAAGCACCGAGGCACTCCTCCGGACGCTGCGCACCACGGCAACCTGAACCATGCAGGCGTACCTCGACTGCAACGCCACGACCCAGCCGCTTCCCGAGGTGGTCGACGCGATGGCGTCATGCATGCGCGAGCGATGGGCGAACCCCAGCAGCGTTCATCGTGCGGGTGTCGAGGCGCGCCACGCCATGGAACTGGCGCGTGAGCAGGTGGCCAGCCTGCTCGGCTGTACGCCGCGGGCGGTGACCTTCACCTCGGGCGGGACCGAAGCCGCGCAGCGCGTGATCCTGGGTGCGATCGCAGCGCGGCCTGGACGACCCGCGCTCGCCACCAGTGCACTCGAGCACAGTGCGGTGCGGGAACTTGCGCAATCACTCGAAGCCCGAGGCACCGCGGTGCATTGGCTGCGCCACCGGCCGGATGGCGTCATCGATCTCGACGCACTCGATGAACTGCTGCGCGCGCACGGCCGCAGCATCAGTGTGCTCAGCCTGATGTGGGCGAACAACGAGACGGGCGTGATCCAGCCGATCGCCGAGGTCGCGGCGCGATGCCGCGCCGCGGACATCGTCCTGCACACCGACGCCGTGCAGTGGGTCGGCCGCGAACCGGTCGAGTGGTCCGCGCTGGGCATCGATGCGCTGACCTGCAGCGCCCACAAGCTCCATGGTCCGAAGGGCGTGGGTGCGATCGCCATGCGCCCGGGCGCAGCGATCGAGTCGATCCTGCCGGGCGGCCCGCAGGAACTCGGCCGCCGCGCCGGCACGGAGAACGTGGCGGGCATCGTGGGCTTCGGCGTGGCTGCCCAGGCAGCCCGGGCCTGGCTCGCGCAGTGCACCCCCGCGGCACCATGCCGAACCCTGATCACCGCGCTCGAACGCGCGATCGTGGCGACCGTCCCCGGTGCCATCGTGAACGCGGCCGGGTCGCCCCGGCTCTGGAACACCTCGAGCATCGCCTTCCCCGGCCTTGAAGCCGAGGCGATCCTGTTGCTGCTCTCCGAGCGCGGCGTGGCCGCCAGTGCCGGCGCAGCGTGTTCGAGTGGATCGCTCGAGCCCTCGCCCGTGCTCCGGGCGATGGGCCTTCCCGACCCCGTGGCGCATGGCACGATCCGCCTCAGCGTGTCCCGCTTGACCACCGCCGACGAGCTGGACCACGCCACCCGCGTGATTCCAGAATGCATCGCCAAGTTGCAACGCAGCGGCATGCCCCGATGACCGGTTGACCGGGATGGCCGGGGCCACCACCCACCGAGCACCGCGGCGCCCTCGGCCGACATGGCCGTGGCGGTTGCCGTCGACCCGCCCGCGACCGGCTGAACCGCCCGCGCGAGATCAGTAGTTCGGCGTGGGTGCCCGGAAGTCGGCGAGGTCGACCGACTTCATCCAGTCGATCGTGCGCTGCAGGCCCTCAGCCAGCTGCACCGTCGGCTCCCAGCCCAAGCGCTCGCGCGCGAGCGTGATGTCGGGCTTGCGCTGCTTCGGGTCATCCGGAGGCAATGGACGGCTGGCGCCGAGGCGCGCCTTGCCACCGGTCATCGCGATCGTCTTCTGCGCGAGCTCCATGATCGTGAACTCGTTCGGGTTGCCCAGGTTCACCGGACCCGTGAACTCGGCGGGCGACTCCATCATGCGAAGGAAGCCATCGATGAGGTCGCTCACGTAGCAGAACGAGCGCGTCTGCGAACCATCGCCGAACATGCTGATCGTGTCCCCCGCGAGCCCCTGCCGGATGAAGTTGCTGACGACGCGGCCATCGAAGGGATGCATGCGCGGGCCGTAGGTGTTGAAGATGCGGACCACCTTGATCTGCACGCCGTGCATGCGGTGGTAGTCGAACATCAGCGTCTCGGCGGCACGCTTGCCTTCGTCGTAGCACGCGCGCGGACCGATCGGGTTCACGCAGCCGCGGTAGCTCTCGACCTGGGGATGCACCTCGGGATCGCCGTAGACCTCGCTCGTGCTGGCGTGGAACACGCGGGCGCGCAGTCGCTTGGCCAGGCCCAGGCAGTTCATCGCCCCGAGGAACGACGTCTTCATCGTCTTGATCGGGTTGTACTGGTAATGGCCGGGCGCGGCCGGGCAGGCGAGGTTGTAGATCTGGTCGACCTCGAAGTGGAACGGATTGATCACGTCGTGGCGGACGAACTCGAAGTTGGGCCGGCCCAGGAGGTGGGCGATGTTCGACTTCTGGCTGGTGAAGAGGTTGTCCAGGCAGATCACGTCGTGACCGGCCTCGACGAGCCGGTCGCAGAGGTGGCTGCCGAGGAAACCCGCTCCGCCCGTGACGAGGATGCGCTTGTGCATGCGACCCGCGAGTGTATCGGTTCTGCCACAATGCCCCCATGGCTGTCGGCGATGGCGACGTTCGCGTGATCCACGGCTGCATGAGCGGCACGAGCTGCGATGGCATCGACGTGGCGGCCGTGGCCATCGAAGGCCATGGCTGGTCGATGCGTCCGCGGTTCCTCGCGGGAGCCTCGCTCCCCTACGACGAGGCGATGCCGGGGCTCGCGGCGCGCGTGCGTTCGGCGCTGCGGCAGGAGCCCACGACCGCGGGCGCACTGGCCGGGCTCGCGCACGACCTGGCGCATGCACACGTGAAGGCGATGCAGGAACTGGGCCGGACCACCGCGGCACCGACGGCGATTGCGATGCACGGGCAGACCCTCTACCACGCACCCCCCGTGTCGATGCAGCTCTGCGCACCCTGGCCCGTGGCCGACGCGTTCGGCGTGCCCGTGTTCCATGACCTTCGCGGTGCGGACCTCGCTGCCGGTGGCCAAGGTGCACCACTCACGCCGACGAGCGACTTCATCATGTACGCGGGCACCAGCCCCACCGCGGTCATCAACCTGGGTGGCTTCGCCAACGCCACGGTGCTCCCGCCCCGAGGCAGTGATCCAGCGGCCGTGCGCGGCTTCGACGTCTGCCTGTGCAATCAGCTGCTCGATGAACTCGCACGCACGCGACTTGGCCAACCCTGCGACTGGGATGGCCGTGCGGCCATGGCCGGCACCGTCGATGGTGCGGCCAGCGACGCCGTCATGGGCGTCCTGTCGGCACAGGCCGGGTCGGGACGCAGCCTCGGCACGGCCGATGAGTCCGTCGCCAGCGCAGCATCCCTGCTCGGGCATCTCTCGCCGCTCGATGCGTGCGCCTCGGCGGTGTCCGCGATCGCACGAACGATCGTGACGGTCCTGGGCCGACACGAGGTGCACGGCCTGGTCCTTGCCGGCGGCGGCGTGCTGAACCGTGCGCTGGAGACGGCGCTCCGTCAGGGCCTTCCCGGGGGGACGCCACCCGCTGCCACGGCATGGCCACCCGCCTACCGCGAGGCGGCCGCGATGGCGGTCCTCGCAGCGCTTGCCCAGGATGGCGTGGCTCCCGGATTGCCCGCCGTCACGGGTCGCCATGCCCGAGCCGGACGCTGCTGCACCACGATCGGTCCGTGAAGGGTTCATGGACTCTTAACGCTTCCGACACATGACAAAGACCGGCAGCCCGCCATAATCCTGCCATGCCCGCGAGCGCACTGATCGTCGAGGACGAGAACGAGATCGCCGACCTGGTGAAGTTCCACCTGGAGCGCGACGGCATGCAGGTCAGCGTGGCGCGCAACGGCCGCAAGGCCATCGAGATGGTCCAGGGTGCCGGCTACGACCTGATCGTGCTGGACCTCATGCTGCCTGACCTCGATGGCCTGGAGATCTGCCGGCGCCTGAAGGGCCAGGACCGCACCAAGGAGATCCCGGTCGTCATGCTCACCGCCCGTGGCGAGGAGTCCGACATCGTGGCCGGGCTCGAGATGGGTGCGGACGACTACGTCACCAAGCCCTTCAGCCCGCGCGTCCTCATGGCGCGCCTGCGCAACGCGCTGCGCAAGACCGGCGCGACCGAGCCCACCGAGCGCATCAGTCTGGTCAACGGCCGCCTGCTCATCGACCGGGAACGCCACGTGGTGACCGTCGACGGCCAGACGATCGAACTCACGGTGACCGAGTTCGGGATCCTGCACTTCCTCGCGCTCCGTCCTGGCTTCGTGCGCACGCGTGACCAGATCATCAGCGCCGTGCATGGCCGCAACACCGTGCTGTCCAGCCGGACCGTCGACGTGCATGTGACCGCCGTGCGACGCAAGCTCGGTGCCCTCGGCGAATGCGTGCAGACCGTCCGCGGCGTGGGCTACCGGTTCCGCGATCCGAACGACCTGACCGAGTGAACCCGAGTCGCCCCGCGCGATAGCCTCCGCGCATGACCACCGTGCCGACCTCGGCGCTCCGCATGCTGTCCTGGGCCCTGCTCATGGCGGCGTCCCTCATGGTCATCATGGTGCTGACGAGCGAATCGCCGTCGGGTGGCCTGCTGGTGGCCGCGCTCGCCTGCGGCACGGCGTGCGTGGCGCTGCGCCACGTCATCCGCAGCCGTGACCTTCGCTTGATCGAGGCTGCCCTCGATGCGATGGCTGAGGGCCGGCTCCCCGCGCGGTTCGATCGGCCCCAGGGCGGCCAGGCGTTCCGCGTCTCGAGGGCGCTCGGCAGGGCGCAGCGCGACGTGTCGACGATGATCTCTCGGCTGACCGTCGAACGGGATGAACTGCAGGCGATCCTCGAAGCGCTCGGCAACGGCCTGATCGCCCTCGACCGGGAGCAGCGGATCCGCAGCGCCAACCGGATCGCCGAGCAGCTGCTCGGGCTCTCCGGTGACTACCGCGGCAAGCTGCTGCAGCAGGCCACCCGTCAGCCGGACCTGAGCCGCTTCGTCAACGAGGCCCTGGCCGCGAACGGGCACCTCGGTGCGGAGATCCGCCTCGAAGGCGTCGAGACCCTCGTCATGCAGGCCGCCAGCGAACCGCTGCCCGGGAGCGACGGGCGCCTCGACGGCCTGCTGATCGTGCTTGACGACATCACGCGGCTCAAGCGGCTTGAATCGATGCGGACCGACTTCGCGGCCAACGTGAGCCACGAACTGCGCACGCCCATCACGAACATCAAGGGCTACGTGGAGACGCTCCAGGAGATCGGCTACGACGACCCCCCGCAGGTCGGCCACTTCATCGGGATCATCCACCGCAACACGCGTCGGCTCTCGATGCTGGTCGAGGATCTCCTGAGCCTGGCGTCGCTGGATCAGATCGATTCACGGACCGGTCTTGAATTCGAAGACTTGGAGATCGGCCAGGTCCTGGGCGACGTGCAGGGCGAGCTGGGCGACACGGCACGCGCGAAGCAGGTTGCCCTGTCGGTGACATGCGGTCCGGGGATCCGAGTGTTCGCCAACCGCACGCTCGTGCATCAGGCCGTGGCGAACCTGGTCTCGAACGCGATCAAGTACTCGCCCACGGGCTCGAGCGTCGAGGTCGAGGGCCGACTGGCCGGCGACGTGGTCGAGATCGAAGTCGTCGACAACGGCCCAGGCATCCCGGCCAAGCACCTTCCCAGGATCTTCGAGCGCTTCTACCGCGTGGACAAGGCGCGCAGCCGTGAGCTGGGTGGCACGGGGCTCGGGTTGGCCCTGGTGAAGCACATCGCCCTTGCGCACGGGGGGGCGGTCGATGCCCAGAGCGTGGTGGGCAAGGGTTCACGGTTCACGATCCGGCTGCCGCTGGCGGACGCGGGCAAGAGCCTCCTTCCCGGGATGCCGTAACATATCCTGAACATTGTTCGTGCTAGGGTCGACATTCCTGAGAAGAGCCAATGCTGCTGACCACCCTCGCCACCATCATCACCCTCGCCAGTCCCCAGTCCCCCGACACCGACGCCAGGAAGGCTTCGGGGCCCGTCCGGCTTGATGGTTCGAGCACCGTGTTCCTGATCTCCGAGGCGACGGCCGAGGAGTTCAAGAAGGTCGCTCCGAAGGTCAATGTGTCGGTCGGCATGTCCGGCACCGGCGGTGGCTTCAAGCGCTTCTGCGCGGGCGAGATCGACATCACCGCGGCGAGCCGCGCCATCAAGCCCGGCGAGGTCGACCTGGCGCGCAAGAACAACATCGAGTTCGTCGAGCTGCCGGTGGCCTTCGACGGACTCTCGATCGTCGTCAACAAGGCCAACACCTGGGTCACGTCGCTGACCGTCGCCGACCTCAGGCGGATCTACGCGGATGGTGGCGTCAAGACCTGGAGCGATCTCAACCCCGCCTGGCCCAACGAGGCCATCCAGATCTTCAGCCCCGGTACCGACTCGGGAACGTTTGACTACTTCAAGGAGGCGGTGATCGGCAAGGACGGCAAGGTCCGGGGCGACATCAGCGTCAGCGAGGATGACAACGTCCTGGTGCGCGGCATCCTCGACAACAAGAACGCCATCGGTTTCTTCGGCATCGCCTACCTCATGGAGAACGAGGGCAAGCTGCGCGGCGTGGCAATCGACGGTGGCAAGGGTCCCGTGGCGCCGAGTCCCGAGACGGTGGAGGACGGTACCTATCAACCCCTTGGCCGACCGCTCTTCTACTACGTCAACGCGGCCTCGCTGACCAAGCCGCAGGTGGTCGCGTTCGTCGACTACCTGGTCGAGAAGGCGCCGGAGTTCGCGCCCGAAGTCGGATACATCAAGCTGCCCGCCGACCTGCAGTCGATGGTGCGCACGAACTGGGTCGCCCGCCGGACCGGGACGCAGTTCGTCGGCGCCGACGGCAAGGAAGTGCACGGCCCGTTCCGCTCGATCTATCGATGAAGTTGAACACGGCCTGAACCCAGGTCCGCCCTGCCGTCGGGCGCGGGGCCGTAGGATCCTTCCATGGCCCAACCGGCAGTCGCCGCGACCACTCCCGCCGCACGCGGCACGCCGATCCCGCGATCGTCGCGTGACCGCAGCGAGACGGTCGTGAAGACGGTGCTGCTCTCGTTCTCGCTGCTGTCGATCGTGACCACCTTCTCGATCGTGGCCGTCCTGGGCATCGAAGCCTGGGGGTTCTTCACCGGGTTCCCCGACAAGCCGGGCATCGGCATCGTCCCCTTCCTCACGGGCACCGAATGGAGCCCGCTGCTCGGCGGCGAGCAGAAGTTCGGGGTCCTGCCCCTGGTTTGCGGCACCTTGCTGGTCACGGTCATCGCCGGCGCGTTCGCGCTGCCGATCGGCTTGGTGGCGGCCATCTTCCTGTCGGAGTACGCACCGCCGCGGCTGCGCATGGTGCTCAAGTCCGCACTCGAGGTCCTTGCGGGCGTGCCGACGGTCGTCTACGGCTTTTTCGCGCTGGCCGTGATCACGCCCGCGCTCCAGCGGGCGAGCGATGCCTTCGGGACCTACAACGCCCTCAGTGCCGGGCTTGCCGTGGGGATCATGATCCTCCCGATCGTCTGCTCGCTCAGCGAGGATGCCCTTCGCGCCGTGCCGCAGAGCCTGCGCGACGGCAGTTCCGCGCTCGGCGGCACGAAGTTCGACACGTCGGTCAAGGTCGTGCTGCCGGCGGCGCTCAGCGGGATCATGGCGAGTTTCCTGCTTGCCCTCACGCGCGCCATCGGCGAGACGATGATCGTGGCCCTGGCCGCAGGTGGGCTCGCGCAGTTGACGATGAATCCCGCCAGCCAGGTGCAGACCATGACCGGCTTCATCGTCGCCATCTTCACCGGCGATGCCCAGGCCAACAGCGTGGAATACGCGTCGAGCTATGCCGTGGCCGCGACGCTCTTCCTGATGACGCTCGTGCTCACGCTCGTGGGAACGGCCATCCTGAAGCGGTTCCGGGAGGAGTACGAGTGACCGACGTCCCCCACGTGCCCGTTGGCCGTCGGATCCTGGCGAACCGACTGTTCCTGGCCGCCTGCGTCGTGTGCACCGGGCTCGCCGTCTGCGTGCTCGCCGTGCTCATCGTCAGCATCGTGATGGACGGCGTGCATCGTCTCAGCCCGGACTTCATCGCGAACTTCGCCTCGCGCAAGCCGGACCAGGCCGGGATCCGTGCGCCACTCGTGGGCAGCATCTGGGTCTGCTCGATCTGCGCCCTCACCGCCCTGCCCGTGGGCGTCGGCACGGCCATCTACCTCGAGGAGTTCGCCAAGCGCGGACGGCTCACCGAGTTCATCCGCATCAACATCAGCAACCTTTCAGGCGTGCCGAGCATCGTCTACGGCATCATCGGCCTCACCGCCTTCAGCCGCTTCTTCGGCTGGCGTGCAGGATCCGACCCGATCGAGTTCGGCAACCCCGACTCACTCCTCTACCTCCGCCTTCCCTTCGGATCCAGCGTGCTCGCGGGCGGACTCACGCTCGCCCTGGTCGTGCTGCCGATCGTGATCGTCGCGAGCCAGGAAGCCATCCGCGCCGTCCCCAACTCGTTGCGCCAGGGTGCTCTCGCGCTGGGCAGCACGCGGTGGCAGATGGTCTCCCGCCTCACGCTCCCGGCCAGCCTGCCGATGGTGATGACCGGCGCGATCCTGGCCATGAGCCGCGCCATCGGCGAGGCGGCCCCGATCCTGGTGCTCGGTGCCCCGCTGATGGTGCTCGAGACGCCCTCCAACCTGATGTCCGAGTTCACCGTGCTGCCCATGCAGATCTTCAACTGGGCCGGACGCGCGAAGGCGTCCTTCCAGGAGATCGCGGCGGCGGCGATCATCGTGCAGCTCGCGGTGCTCATGTCCTTCAACGCCTTCGCGATCCTGGTGCGCCAGCGCCTCCAGACTCCACTCCAATGACCATGATGTCCTCGATGCAGACCAACCCGACCTCGGCCGCCGCCGCATCACCCGGCGACGCGGGGCCGATCTCGATCCGTGCGGCGGCCTTTGATGGCTTCTACGGTGCGTTCCAGGCGCTCAAGGGGATCTCGCTCGACATCCCCCGCAACCAGGTCACGGCGTTCATCGGGCCCAGCGGCTGCGGCAAGAGCACGTTCCTGCGATGGATGAACCGGATGAACGACACGATCGCCGGTGCCCGGGCCAGCGGCACGCTCACGCTCGACGGCGAGGACATCCTGGCCCGGTCGCTCGACGTGGTGGACCTGCGCCGCCGCGTGGGCATGGTGTTCCAGCGTCCCAATCCATTCCCGAAGTCGATCTTCGACAACGTGGCGTTCGGGCCGCGCCTGCATTGGCGCCACAGCCGGGCGGATCTGGAGGATCTCGTCGAGCAGAGCCTTCGCTCCGCGGCCCTGTGGAACGAGGTGAAGGACCGCCTGCATGCGAGCGCACTCGGCCTCTCCGGTGGACAGCAGCAGCGCCTGTGCATCGCCCGGGCGATCGCCGGCGGTCCCGAAGTGCTGCTGATGGACGAGCCATGCTCGGCGCTGGATCCGAAGTCGACCGCGAGCGTCGAGGACCTGATCCGTCAACTGCGCACGGCGTACACCATCGTGATCGTGACGCACAACATGCAGCAGGCGTCGCGCGTCAGCGACCGCACGGCATTCTTCTTCGAGGGCTCGCTCATCGAATCGGGACCGACCGAGACCCTGTTCACCAACCCCAAGTCCAAGCAGACCGAGGACTACGTCACCGGTCGCTTCGGCTGATTCCAGGAGGGACCGCATGCCGATCGAACTTCAGAGCGAACTCACCAGCCTCCGACGCGACCTGCTCACCATGGGCGCCATGGTCGAGCGGCGCCTAACCCGGGTGATCGATGCCTTGGTCGAGCACGACCTCGACGCAGCCCACGAGGTGCGTGAGGGGGACGACGAGATCGACCGCATGGAGACGCAGATCGAGGAGCACGCCATGCGCCTGCTCGCCCTGGCCCACCCCGTGGCCGGCGACCTGCGGCTCGTGCTCGCGGTCATGCGCATCAACACGGACTTCGAGCGCATGGCCGACATGGCCCGCGGCATCTCGAAGCGCATCCTCCGACTCTCCGAGATCGAGCACGACGAACTCCCCGGCGACCTCATCGACATCGCGTTCGCCGCACGCACCATGCTCACCGACGTCCTGGTCGCCCTGGGCAACGAGGATGCCACGCTCGGCCGCCACGTGCGCGACAGCGACCGTCGCGTCGACGACATCAACAAGGCCATCCTCCTCTGGGCGCGGCAGCAGATGCCCTCGCACCCGGAGTGGGTCGAGGCCGATCTCGAGATCATGGCCATGGCCCAACGCTTCGAGCGGATCGCCGACCTTGCCGCGTCGGTCGCCACCGAGGTCATTTTCCTGGTCGAGGGTCAGCTCTCCCGGCACGCGTCGGTCTGAGCCAGACCGCTGTTCACGCCGATGTGCACCTGATAACCACAGCACGGACGCCCTGATCCGCTTGCCCTCTGACGAGAGCCCCGCTAAAGTGTGTGGCTCGCCCCGTCGGGCCAACCACCGAGATCGCCATGCACTATCCCCACAAGGTCAGCCGTACGAAGAAGGTCCGCTCGGTCGGTTTCCGCAGCCGCATGAGCACGCGCAAGGGCCGCAAGATCATCAACCGCAAGCGCCGCCTCGGCCGCGCGATCCGCGTGCGCTGAGCGCCCGCAGCGTCGCCCGCATGCCCGGCGCAGGCCCCGTGGCAGTGCGCCACACCTTCGCATGCACCGCATCATCCTGATCGGCCTCCGAGCCACCGGCAAGTCGTCGATCGGACGTGAGGTCGCGCGCATGATCGGTGGCTCGTTCCTCGATCTTGACGATGCCGTGGCCGCAGCCTCGGGAGCCTGCTCCGTGCAGGATGCCTTCGTGGCGCTCGGCGAACAGGCGTTCCGGGCCGTTGAGGCCGCAGCCCTTCGGTCTGCACTGGATGAGGCGTCCCACGCGGTGATCGCGCTTGGGGGAGGAACGCCGGTGGCCCCCGGCGCAGAGGCGATGCTCGATGCCGCGCGGTCGCGCGGGTGGCGGATCGTCCTGCTCGATGCCCCCGATGACGTGCTCGCCGATCGGATCCGCCGGGCTCCCGGCACCCGACCAAGCCTGACGGGCGATGCGCCCGACCGTGAAGTGGCCGCGATCCGTGCGCGACGGTGGCCAACCTTCGAACGACTCGCCGATGCGGTCGTGGTGACCGACGAGCGCACGCCGAGCGAACTCGCTCAGGGCATCGTGTCGGCGATCGCCTGAGGCAGCTGCACCTGCGGGCCGGTCGGCCCGTCGACCACGAAGCCGAGTTCACGCAAGGCATGGAGCGCCGCCCCCTGCTCCGCGGCCTTCTTGCTCATGCCCCAGCAGCTGGTGAAGGCGCGTTCGCCGATCTGGGCGCGGATCTCGAAGTTCTTCTCGTGGTCGGGACCCCGCTCGTCCAGGACCGAGTAGGTGGGTGAACCCAGGCCGGCCTGCTGCGCCAACTGCTGCAGCACGCTCTTGTAGTTCTCCTGATGCCCCAGCTGCAGCGTGCGTTCGATGTGCGGCTCCATGTGGCGCAGCACGAAGGCGCGAGCGGCCTCACTGCCTCCGTCGAGGTAGATCGCACCGACCAGGCTCTCGAACAGCCCTGCCAACACGCTCTTGGGAAGCTGCTCCACGCTGATCATGCCCTTGCCGATGGACATGAGCCGGTGGAACCCTGCCTCGCGCACCAGCTGGGCGCACATCTCGCGGCTGACCAGGTACGACTTCAGCTTGGTGAGGTCGCCCTCGAGCCGATCGGGATAGCGCTGGTACAGGTGCTCACAGATGACCTGCCCAAGCACGGCATCGCCCAGGAACTCCAATCGTTCGTTGCTGGCCATCCGCGTATCGCTGACCGATGCGTGCGTCAGGGCGAGCCGCATCAAGCCGGCGTCGGCGAAGACGTGCCCGATCAGGTCGAAACGCTCGTCATGCCGCTCCGTGCCCGGGACCGGAGCTGTGCCCGCCGCGTCGGCGCGCTTGCGCCCAGTGCGCGGACGCGACGTGGCCGGGGATGCTCCCGGACGAAGCGGCTTGGATGGGGTCGTGGCCCGCGCTGCTGACGTGGATCCGGACTTGGATCCCGACTTGGACCCCGACGTGGATCCACGCTTGCGCGACGACTTGGCTGGACCGGACCCCTTGCCCGCGGAGGACGCTGTCGACGATCGCTTGGATGGCATGGAAGGCTCGTCGACGGATCAGGCCATCATCAGATAGCCGCGATCGAGGTGG
The DNA here is from genome assembly GCA_027490145.1 of Planctomycetaceae bacterium. Lineage (GTDB taxonomy): Bacteria > Planctomycetota > Phycisphaerae > Phycisphaerales > SM1A02 > SYIB01. The sequence continues at coordinate 282,402 of JAIXYQ010000010.1, read as the reverse complement.
CCGAGCAGCCGCTCTCGATGGGACTCATCCTCGAAGGAATCGACATGGAGCGCCATGCGACGCGGTCCCGGGTCATCGGCCTCGTCAAAGAGCCGAACCACCCGACCAGCCAGGCGAACCCAGCCGCCGGCACCCGGAAGAAGCAGTTCGAGGCTCAGGGGCTCACCCACCTTCAGGCTTTCGTCGAGTTCGAATCTCAGGCCCGTGGCCGAGATGTCGTACGCGTGGCCCTCGAGTGGAACACCAGCGCCGCCACGAGTCTCGACGCGGACCGCCGTGTACGGGGCGTGCACCCCGTATCGTTCGGAGGTTCGTTGGTCGGCGAGAGCGGTCATGGGGTCGTTATCGGTTGGGAGGGTCGACGGGCTTGAAGGGTTCAGGCACTGAAACGCCCGACCCATCTTGATCTTGCCACGGTTTCCCCCTCTTCCAACCCAATCGTGGCCCGACGGCTATGTTCCGTGGGCTGCGATGGATCGCTCCGAGTGCCAAGTTCTGCAGGATTCCTCTGGACTGTGGCTGAAGCCGCTGTCCGGCCAGACCGTGGCCATCATCGGTTTCGGCAACCAAGGCCGGGCGCACGCGATGAACCTGCGTGACAGCGGGGTCGATGTCGTCGTGGGCGGCCGGGCCGGTTCCTCGGCGCGCGCCGCCGCACGCAGCGAAGGGTTCAGGGATGCCGACGCGCCCGATGCCGCCTCGCAGGCCGCGCTGGTCGCGTTCTGCGTTCCCGATCACGTGGCAGGTGACGTCTGGGCCTCGGCGCACACGGCCATGCAGGTGGACGCGATCGCTGGATTCGTCTGCGGCGCCCCACTCCGATACGGCCTGGTGTCGGCACCTCCCACGCGCGGCATCGTGATGGTCGCGCCCAAGGGACCGGGCGCCACGCTTCGCATGCGATACACGATGGGCCAAGGGATCCCTGCGCTGCTCGCCGTCCACGCACCCGGGACCGATCCCGAGCGAACCCGGGCACTCGCCCTGGCGTGGGCTGCAGGCATCGGGTGCGGCCGCGCCGGTGTCATCGAGTCGACGGCGGCCGTCGAGGCCGAGACGGACCTCTTCGGCGAACAGGCCGTGCTGTGCGGCGGGATGGTGCACCTGATGCAGGCGGCCTACGACGCGCTCGTCTGCGCGGGGTATCCACCGGAGATCGCGTACATCGAGTGCATCCACGAACTCAAGCAGGTCGCCGACCTGGTCTACGACCATGGGATCGCCGGCATGCGCGAACGCATCTCGCCGACCGCCGCGTTCGGCATCGACGAAGCCGGCCCTGTGATCGTCGATGATCACGCCCGCGCAGCCATGCAGGGCCTGCTTGCACGGGTTCGCGATGGGAGCTTCTTCGCAGCGCTCATGGAAGACCAGCACCGTGGGGGCCGACGCCTGGCGGCCGGGCGCGCAGCGGCGGCGGCCAAGCCGCTGGAGGACGCAGGACGTACCGTGCGCTCCATGATGCCGTGGCTTGCCCGGGAGACCCGCCCATGACGCTCTTCGACGCCGTGATCCTCGGGCTCGTCGAGGGAATCACCGAGTACCTGCCGGTGAGTTCGACCGGCCATCTGCTGCTGACGGCCCAGTGGCTCGGGCTGCGCTCCGACGCGGCACAGCGCCAGGCGGTCGATGCCTTCTCGATCGTGATCCAGGGGGGCGCGATCCTCGCCGTGGCGGGCCTCTACTGGAACAAGGTTCGCGGCATGGCGCACGCGTGCGTCGCCGTCACGGGCCTGGTCCGCAAGGCTGCCGACCATCGGCAGGCCCTTCGGCTGCTGCGCAACCTGGTGGCTGCGTTCATCCCGGCCGCCATCTTCGGCCTCCTGCTCGATGACTGGCTCGAGGCGCGGCTCTTCCAACCGCTGCCGGTCGTGCTGGCCTTGGCGATCGGCGGCGTCGCGCTCGTGCTCCTGGACAAGTGGGTCCGTGAACGGGCCGCGGATGAACGGGGCACGGAAGTCGATGGAAGCTCACTCACGGTCGTGCAGAGCGTGCTCATCGGACTCATGCAGTGCGTGGCGATGTGGCCAGGCACCAGCCGATCGATGATGTCGATCCTGGGCGGGCTGTCGGTCGGACTCCGCCCGCGTGCGGCCGCAGAGTTCAGCTTCCTGCTGGGCCTGCCGACCCTCGGTGCTGCATGTGCCTACAGCCTGCTGAAGCTGCTGCGGCAGGACGGCGGCATCGAGTTGCTCGGCGGCATCATGCCCGTCGCCGTCGGCATCATCGTCGCCGCCGTGAGCGCCGCCTTCGCGATCTCGTGGCTCGTGGCCTTCATCGGACGCGGCGGGTTCCTGTGGTGCGGTCTCTGGCGCATCCTTCTGGCCGCAGTGGTTGGCTGGATGCTGTGGAGCGGCCGGCTCGCCTTCTGACGGTAGCCTTCGTCGATGCCGAGCCCGCTGCCGCTGCTCACCCTGGGTCTTCGTGCCCTGCTGATCAACATCGTGATCTTCGTGCTGCTTGCCGCGGCACTGGCCTGGTACCTGGGAGGCAGCCTGCTGCCCGGGCGGCAGACCGTGAACTTCCCCGCCTTCGAGTGGATGGGCGACGACTATCACTTCCGCGTGATCGGCCACGGCACCACGCCCGAGCCCGTACGGTGGGAGTTGGTGCACACGCTGCCTGACGGCGACGAAGAGCGACTCACGTTGGGCATCGACGGCCGCTGGCGCAACGTCTGGGGCCCGCTCGTCCACTACGGCGGCGTGCTCGTCGGGCTCGAGGTCGAGGCTCGCGACGACGGCACCCAGTGGTGGGTCGCACAGATCGACCGCGACCGAGCCGTCACGACGACCCGCGTCGAGGATCGCGAACGGATGATCGGCACGCTGCGCGGCGCCATGCCCTTCGGCGTGGCCCAACCCATGCCGGGCGATGCCGACCGCGGCACCGACCCCAAGCCCTGATCGACAGAACGCGCCCAGATCGACGAGGACCCGAGCGCTGACCGAACCATCGAAGGGCCGCTCAGGCGGCAGGCGTGGGCTTCGCCCCGAGCTCAGCGAGCTCCCGCACGGCGTCGTCACCTTCCCAGACCTGGACCCCAAGTTCGCGTGCCTTCGTGAGCTTGCTGCCGGCCGCGGCACCGGCGATGACCAGGTCCGTCTTCTTCGACACGCTGCCTGAGACCTTGCCGCCGAGCGACTCGACGGCCGCCGTCAGCGTGCGTCGGTCCCATCCGGGCAGTTCGCCCGTGAGCACGACCACCTTGCCGGCGAGCGGCCCGGCGGTGCCTTCATCGTCGGGTCGGTACCCATGGCTGGCGAGGTCAACGCCCACGGTCCGGAGCCGCTCGATCTCGTCCCGGAGCGTGGGCGCCGCGAAGTCACGGACCAGGCTCCCCGCCGTGATCTCCCCGAAGTCCGGGAGCGCCTGCAGGGTCGCGACGTCCGCACGCAGCACGGCGTCGAGATCGGGAAAGGCACGCGCGAGGGTCTTGCTCGCCGCCTCGCCCAGGTGGCGCACGCCGAGTGATGCGAGCACGCGCTGCAGGCCGCGACCACGGGCCGCGTCGGCGCTGCGCACGATCCGCTCGGCGGTCTTGGGGCCGATGCGGGCGGCCTCGGCCAGCGATCCATCCTTGCGGACCTTGCGCTGCGGTGCCGCGTCGGACTTCTCGAGCGTGGCCAACCGCCCGGGATCGAGCGCAAACACGTCGGCGAAGTGCCTCACGAGCCCGGCCTCGACCAACTGGTCGATGATCTTGTCACCGAGCCCATCGATGTCCATCTGGTCGCGGCCCACGAACCACTTGAGGCGCTCACGCAGCTGCGCCGGACACGCGGCATTCACGCAGTAGAGCTTGGGTCCCTCCTGCTCCACCGCTCCGCCGCAGGATGGGCACGTCGTCGGCGGCTCGATGGCCCGCTCCGATCCATCCCGGCGTGCCGCGAGCGCCTCGACGACCTGCGGGATGATCTCGCCCGCCTTCTCGACGAGCACGGTGTCTCCGATCCGCAGGTCCTTGCGGCGGATCTCCTCGATGTTGTGGAGCGTGGCGTGGCTCACGGTGGTGCCGGCCACGAAGACCGGCGCCATGGTCGCGCGCGGCGTGAGCGTGCCGCCCTTGCCGACCTGCCAGTCGACGCGCAGCAGCGTGGTCTCGCGGCGCTCGGCGGGATACTTGAACGCGATGATCCAGCGCGGGGCCTTGCTCGCGGAACCCAGTTCGGCCTGCTGCGAGAACGCATCGACCCGGACCACCATGCCATCGACGCCGTAGGGAAGCCCGGCACGCTGGTCCTTGAAGGTGTCGATGCGCCCGCGTGCCTCCTCGGCGCTGACGCAGCGTGACGCACCCTCGTTGGTGGGCACGCCCCAGGCGCGGAGGTTCGTGAGGAACTCCCAGTGCCCGCGAGAGGGATCCCCCTCGCACGCACCGCGACCATGCGCGACGAACGACAGGCGGCGCGAGGCGACCAGGCGAGGATCGAGGTTCTTGAGCGTCCCGGCAGTGGCGTTGCGGGCATTCGCGAAGAGTTCCTCGCCCGCGCGCTCGCGCTCGGCATTGATGCGTTCGAAACTCTCGTTGGGCATGAAGACCTCGCCACGCACCTCGAGCACCGCGGGGTGCCCGCCCCGCAGCCGAGTGGGAATCGCGCGGATCGCGCGGGCGTTGCCGGTCACGTCGTCGCCCTGTTCGCCGTCGCCCCGCGTCAGCGCACGGACGAGCGCGCCGTCCTCGTAGCGGAGGCTGATCGCCACGCCGTCGACCTTGGGTTCACAGACCAGGACCGGCTCGCTCCCGAGCGACGCCATGCATCGCGCGTGCCAGGCACCGAAGTCCTCCAGCGTGTAGGTGTTCTCGATCGAGAGCATCGGCACGGCGTGGGCGACCTTGGCGAATCCCGACGCGGCATCGCCGAGTCGCTGCGTGGGACTGTTGGGGTCGTCGCAGCCGTGCTCGGCCTCGAGCGCGGCGAGTTCGGCCAGTAGACGGTCATACTCGCCGTCGGACATGAACGGCGCGGCATCGACGTAGTACGCGGCGTTCGCCCTGTGCAGCAGGTCACGGAGTTCGGCGATGCGGGGGTGCACGGCCGGATCGTACGGACCGCGGATCGGGAGGTCACCCACCCGGGATCAGCCGGACGCGGCGGCATCGCGCGCGGCGCGGGCCGACTCCAAGGCCTTCAGGCGGTTGGCCTTGGCCTTGATCATGGACTTCGGGGTGCAGTGGAAGGTGATGTCGCACTGGCCGACCTTCCGGTCGCCATCCTTGCCGCCCACGAGCTGCGCCACTTCCATCACGAGGTTGACGTTGAACTCGCCGCCGGCCTTGATCAGCGCCCGCACGTCGTCGCTGTTCACGACGCGGTAGACCGCAGGCCCCAGGCACGGACGGAGGAAGCGGTACTTCATCTCCTTGCAGACGACGACGTAGTCGCCACCGCACTCTCCGAAGAGGTACATCCCGCCGGCCACCTCGCTGTTGCCCAGGAGCGCAGCCCCGGCCATCGCGTTGTACCAGTTGCGGTTGACTCGGCTGAAGGGAAGCACCGCAGTGAAGCGATCCTTGTCGATCCGCTTCATGCTGATGCCGCTGGTGAAGGCGTACGGCAGCCACACCATCGAGCAGAGCCGGTGCCAGAAGTTGTTCTTGGTGCTCATCCGGCTCAGCCATGATTCGGCACGCTCGAGCCACGAGCGGCGCGGCTGCTCGGTCATGGGCTGGTTCGTGGGTGCGGTGGTCACGCTGGATGGCTCGGGGAGTGAAGGGGCGAATAGTAGCATCGGCACCCCATGGAACCGCCACGATTCCGAGTTGGTGTGTGCAGCTGGAGCCTGCGCCCCGAGCACCCCGAGCACCTGCTGGAACTGCTGTCGCCCATCGGGATCTCGCGCGTCCAGTTGGCGCTGGTCCCCTGCGTGGATGCGCCGGCCTGGCGCGAGGCGGTCCGCGTGCTGCGCGCTCGGGGCCTGACCATCGCCAGCGGCATGCTGGCCACCGTCGGGGAGGACTACACCACGCTTGATTCGATCGCGCGCACGGGCGGGGTCCGCCCCGATGCCACGTGGCCGGCGACACGATCGCTCGCAGCGAGCGTGGCGGCGCTCGCCGGCGCCGAATCCATCGGGCTCGTGACGTTCCATGCCGGATTCATCCCGCACCACGCCGGGCCGGAGCGCTCGATGATGGTCACGCGACTTCGCGAGGTCGCCGATCTCTTCCACGCCGCAGGGGTGGCCGTGGCCTTCGAGACCGGGCAGGAGTCCGCGACGACGCTCGCCGATGCCCTGCGCGAGATCGACCATCCTGCCGTCGGCGTGAACTTCGATCCCGCCAACATGATCCTGTACGGGATGGGCGATCCGGTCACTGCGGTGGCCACGCTCGGTCCCTGGATCCGCCAGGTCCACATCAAGGATGCGGTGCCCGCGGCGCGGTCGGGCGAGTGGGGCCAGGAGGTCCAGGTCGGCACGGGAGCGGTCCGGTGGCCCGCGTTCATGGATGCCCTCCGCGGCCTGGGGCGTCCGCTCGACCTCGTGATCGAACGCGAGGCGGGCGCAGCGCGGTCCGGTGACGTTCGCGTCGCGATGGATCGACTGCGTTCCTGGTGCGGCGCGGAACTCGAGTGAACGCGTAGGATCATCCACATGCCCACGTACCTCTACGCAGTCGTGATGCCCGATGGCACCGACGGCGAGCACTTCGAGGTCTTCCAGCGCATGAGCGAACCGGCGCTCGAGCGTCACCCCGAGTCTGGGCTGCCCGTGCGAAGGGTCCCCGTGCCGCCGCAGTTCACGACCAACAGCGATACGCAGCGCTTCGGCGACAGCAATCTCAAGCGGCTCGGGTTCGCCAAGTTCGAGAAGGACGGTGACGGCCGCTACCGGCGCACCGCCGGCTCAGGCCCCGACACCATCAGCGCGGACTGATCTCGGCATGCCACGTTTCCTGCGCGATCTTGGATGGGGACTCTTCTGCGCAAGCAGCTGGACCTGGTGCATCGGCACCTTCCTGCCCTTCCTCATGCTGCGGCTCCACGGCTGGCCGGGGTTCTGGCTGTTCCTGGTGCCCAACGTCCTGGGATGCACGCTGTTCGGCTGGTGGTTCACGCCTGCCTCGAGCCGATCCTTCTGCGCCCGCCACCAGAAGTTGATGGCCACCTTCAGCGCGGTGACGGCCGCCTACCAGGTGGCGTTCCTCGCCTGGATGCTGCCCACGGCAGCGGGCTTCGTTGATGAGCCCGGGTGCGCCACCGGCGCCGGCCTGATGACGGCACTGGCGCTCGGGCTCGCCACGATCGCCGCGCTGGGAACCTGGTGGCACAAGGACGCCGCATGGATCACCGTCGCCTGCGTGGCCACCGGCGGTTCGATCGCCCTCCTGTGGCAGATGCCCGTCAGCCCGATGGGCGAGTGGCCCGACGAAGGCACGCTGCCGAGGCGAGATCTGCTGCTGGCTGCACCGGTCATCATCGCCGGCTTCCTGGCCTGCCCTGCCCTGGACCTGACGTTCCACCGCGCACGGCAATCCGTCGACTCCCCGCGCGCGTTCGCCGTCTTCGGTCTCACGTTCGGGCTGACGATCGTGGGTGTGGCGATGCAATGGGATGGCACCGCCGCAGCCCCGGGCGTGGCCATGCTCAGCGTGTGGTGCGTGCAGCTGCCGTTCACCGCGCTGGCGCACCTCCGGGAACTCGATGGCATCGTGCGCCACGGAACGCTCGATGTCCGCAGCGAGCGTGAACCCGGGCTGGTCGTGTCGGGGCCTCGGCTGGGCGACAGCCTCGTGCGAGCACTCGTGATGGTCGGCGTCGTCGCGGGCATCGGCATCACGGTGCAGACGATCGCACCTGCGTCGCCGTTCGCCTGGTACTTCCCGGGCGAAACGGGCTATCTGCGCTGGCTCGCGATGTACGGGGTGGTGTTCCCGGTGCTGCTGCTCGCTGCCCGAGCGGGATGGGGCTTCGGCAAGGGTGCGGTGGCGGTGCTGCTTGCAGGCATGGGTGCCGAGCTCGGCTTCCTGCAGCACAGCGCCTGGTGGCTGCTGTGGCCCGCGGGCGTGATGATGATCGCCCTGATGGATGCCCGGCACCCGATGACACGGGGAACACGATGACGCCCGCACTCATCGATGACGCCTCGTCGCTCGCTCCGTGGGGTGGGTGCGCCTTCGTGCCCACCATGGGTGCACTGCATGAGGGCCACGCGTCGTTGATCCGCGCGGCATCACGGGGTGGGCGACCGGTCGTCGTGAGCATCTTCGTGAATCCGACCCAGTTCGGGCCCAACGAGGACTATGCGCGCTACCCGCGGACGCTCGATGCGGACCTGCGGACCTGTGCGTCGGCCGGTGCCGCTGCGGTGTTCGTGCCTGCAGTCGAGGCGATCTATCCGCGCGGCATCGACGCAGCACGCGACGAAGCCGCGCACCTTGCGTTGCCGGCCGTGGCCACGCAACCCCGTCTCGAGGATGCGTGCAGGCCGGGCCACTTCGCGGGCGTGGTGCAGGTGGTCACGCGGCTCTTCGAACTCGTGCAGCCCGCCGTGGCGCACTTCGGCGAGAAGGACTGGCAGCAACTGCGGGTGATCACCGACATGGTCGAGATGCACCCGACCCGGTTCGACGGTCTGCGGATCGTGCCGGAGCCGACCGTGCGCGAGGACAATGGCCTCGCGATGAGCAGCCGCAATCGGTATCTCGAGCCGGGGCAGATCGAGGCGGCACGCGGGCTCAGCCGCGCGCTGCAGGTCGCCTGCGCCGCACAGCATCCCGGCACCGCCGAGGCGCTGATGCACGGGGTGCTCGAGGAGCACGGTCTCGAGGTGCAGTACGCCGTGATCCGCAGCGCACAGTCGCTCATGCCCGTGCAGGGTTTCGAGACCCCGACGCGCGGCCTGATCGCCGCGAAGCTGGGCAGCGTCCGGCTCATCGACACGATGGCGCTTCCGGTCTGGCGCTGAGCACCGCTAGCATGGCGGCATGATCCGCATCGCAGCCTGCCTCGTGCTGTCCGTCGCCGCCGCGGCACCCGATGACATCGTGCCTCCGGCCGCGCCGCCGGCCAAGCAGCCTCCGGCCGCGCCGCCGGCTGATGGCAACGCCCCGCCCGCCAAGGCCCCGGCACAACCCGTGAGCCTGCCGCCGACCAACGCGAAGTGGCTCGACAAGCTCGATCCCCTTGACCGCGCCGCCCTCGATGCCGCGCGCGGTTGGCGCATGCCGCCCTTGCCGACCGGCGGGACCTGGCTGGGCGACGCTCCCGACGCGGCTGCCCTCAAGGGCAAGGTCGTGCTGATCCAGTCCTTCACCAGCGCCGACGCCTCCACCAAGGCGATGCTCGGCAAGGCCGCCACCACCGCGAAGCAGGCGCTTGCCGATGGCGACCTCGTGCTCATCGGGCTGCACACGCCCGAGGGTGCCGATGGTGCGGCCAAGGCCCTGCGCAAGCCCGCCGCACCGACGCTCGTCGACTCCACGGGTGCGGTCTGCGATGAGTTGGGCGTCTTCCGCTCACCGGTCAACGTGCTCATCGACCGTGACGGCACGGTCCGCTATGCCGGGCTCTCGTCCAGCGGACTCAAGGCCGCGATCAAGGAACTGTGCGCGGAGTCGCCACGCGGGACCGAAGCACCATCGCGCCCGGCGGCCGCCGCCGGACCCGCGCAGGCTGACCTGCCGGCGCCGAACGATGCGGTGGATTCGCGCTTCAAGCAGGATCGACGCGGACAGCCGGCACCGACCTTCTACGTCGAATCGTGGCTGACGCCCACGCCTGACCCGTCGGGCAAGGTCTTGGTGATCGACTTCTGGGCGACCTGGTGCGTTCCGTGCGTGGCGGCGGTCCCGCACATGAATGAACTGCAGGCGCACTACGGCGACCAGGTCGTCGTCGTCGGCGTGACGAGCGAGGCGCCCGATGCGTGCCGGACCGGCATGAACTCGCAGTCGCTGCGCATGAACTACGCCATCGCCAGCGATCGATCGGGCGGCATGTCGAGCTTCTACGGCGTGGGCGGCATCCCGGCCTGCGTCGTGGTGACGAGCGACGGCATCGTCCGCTGGCAGGGCGCGCCGAACGGGCTCACCGCGGCCTTGCTCGACCCGATCGTGAAGGCCAACCGCGAGTGGTGTGCCAAGGCCGGCGCCGCGATGAAGGATGGCCGCTGGGCGAAGGCGCTCAAGGACGCGCCGGATCGCCCGGTCCAAGGCGGATCCAAGGGTGGGTCGAAGCGCTACTGAGCGCGAGAGGGTGCTCCGCGCTCGTCAGCTCGCACCCTCGGGCCCGTGGATGCGCGGAAGGAGCTCAGAACGAACGGTCCACGACCGCGTCGGCCATGGTGTGCAGCAGGTCGCGCACGGGACCGGGCGGCACGCAGGCGAGCTGCCCCTTGGCGCGTGCGACGAGTTCCGAAGCAACGCGTCGGGCCGCCTCGAGCGAGCCGGACTCGACGACCTTGGCCCGCAAGCCGACCGCGTCATTGGATTGGATGAGATCGAGCGCTTGCGCGCGACTGGCCGAGCACTCACCGCGCAGGAGCTTCACCACCGGCAGCGTGAGCTTTCCCTTGGCCAGATCCCGACCGGTCGACTTGCCGACCTCCTCATCGCTGCCCATCAGGTCGAGGACATCGTCCTGGATCTGGAACGCGATGCCGAGATCCTCGCCGAAGCGTCCGAGGGCCCTGCTCACCTGGTCATTCGCGCCGGCGAGCTCCGCACCGAGCTCGCAGCTGGCGCCAACGAGCGAAGCCGTCTTGCGGCGGACGATCTCGAAGTAGGTGGGCTCGTCCAGTTCCCAGTTGCCACGATTGGAGAGCTGCACGAGTTCTCCCTCGCAGAGGGTGTTGGTGACCTTGCCCAACGCGAGGTTCAGGCGCGGGTCGCCGAGGCTGCTGCAGAGGTGGAAGGCGTTCGAGATCAGGTAGTCACCGAGCATCACGGCGGCCTCGTTGCCCGAGAGCGCATTGATGGTGCGCCCCTTGCGGCGCAGCTCAGCCTCGTCGAGCACGTCGTCGTGCACGAGCGTGGCCATGTGGATCATCTCGACCGTCGCGGCCAGCACGCGGTGCCCCGGCAGGATGCGCGCGAGCCCGGCGGGCCAACGGTCCGTGGCCGCCGCGCAGAGCAGCACGAGCATGGGCCGCAGCATCTTGCCGCGGTAGTGCTCGATGTGGCGCGCGAGCGCGTTCACGCACGGCTGGTCGCTCTCGAGCTGGGCATCGAAGACCTCGGTGACCCGGACGAGCTCCGAACGGATCGCCTCGGCCAGGGGTTCGGCTTGGTCGAGCTTGGCGATCATGTCGAAGCGTAGGACGCTCATGGACGCCACGCCGTGATGTAGGCGATCCAGGATTCGCACGCCTCGCCCCGTCGGCTCGGCGTGAAGACCCCGTCGCCCGAGCCGTCCTTCGCCGTGCCTTCCCAGTGCACCACCGGGTCGCGGAACCCGGCCTCGACCAGCAATTCCTGCAGCTCCGGAAGGGTCCAGAGGCGCCAGTCGTAGGTGAAGGCCTTCTTCTGCTCCGAGCGGTCCGGGAAGCGGAAGTGGATGTGGTTCAGGACCTCTGCCGTGATCGGGTTGTAGACGGCCTGGTCCCAGACATAGGTGAACCCGTCGAGGTGGCGCTCCTCCTCCCCCTCGACGTAGCTGCCCGAGCCGCCGTAGGCATCGCAGGCGAACATCCCGCCCCGGCGGACGCCCTTGAACGCGGCCTTGAGGTAGCGCAGCATGAGCTCACGCGTCTTGAAGACGCAGTACGAGAAGTTCATGGCGACCGTGACGTCGACCGGGGCCCGGCGGGCGGTGAGCACATCCGCCCGTTCGAGCATGATGCGCGCGCGCTGCTCCGGCGTGAGCGTGGACTGCTGGCGCGCACGACCCCAGTCGAGGACGTACTGGTCGAGGTCGATCCCGCAGGCACGGTTGGTACGCCTTCGCGAGACCCACTCTCGGCACACCGCGTGCGATGCGCAGAAGTCCTCGCGCAGCGTCGCGGGAAGACGACCCACCCGCTTGCGGTAGGTGGCGTCGATGAAGTCGCACTCCGCGTCCGGGGCCTGGACGGCGAGCTCGTAGAGGTGGTGCGGATCGGCCGTGCGCGCGGAGAACCACTGCTTGACGGCGCGCGCCTTGCGCGGGGAGGGACGCTTGGCTGTCGTGGAAGGCATCGGGGGCGCGGAGTGTAGTGCTCCACGCCCCCGAGGCTGCATGCGGGTGCCCCGGCGCGCGGCCGGGACAGGGCTCAATAGCGGTAGTGCTCGGGCTTGTACGGCCCGTCCTGCGCCACGCCGATGTACTCGGCCTGGTCCTTGCGCAGTTCGGTGAGCTTGGCGCCGAGCTGCTTCAGGTGCAGGCGAGCGACCTTCTCGTCGAGCTTCTTGGGCAGGGTGTAGACCTTCTTCTCGTAGCGCTTCGTGTTCTGGAAGAGCTCGATCTGGGCGATCACCTGGTTGGTGAAGCTGGAGCTCATCACGAAGCTCGGGTGGCCGGTGGCGCAACCGAGGTTCAGCAGGCGGCCCTCGGCGAGCATGATGATGCTCTTGCCGTTGGGGAGCTTCCACTCATCGACCTGCGGCTTGATGTTCACGCAGGTCGAGCCCTTGACCTTCTTGAGGCCGGCCATGTCGATCTCGTTGTCGAAGTGGCCGATGTTGCCCACGATGGCGTTGTGCTTCATCCGCAACATGTCCTCGGCGCGGATGATGTCCTTGTTGCCGGTCGCGGTGATGAAGATGTCGGCGGTCTCGACGACGTCCTCGAGCGTGACGACCTCGTAGCCCTCCATGCACGCCTGTAGCGCGCAGATCGGGTCGATCTCCGCGACCTTCACGCGGCAGCCCTGGCCGCGAAGGCTCTGGCACGAGCCCTTGCCCACGTCGCCGTAGCCGAACACCACGGCGACCTTGCCCGCGAGCATGACGTCGGTGGCGCGCATGATGCCGTCGACGAGCGAGTGCCGGCAGCCGTAGAGGTTGTCGAACTTGCTCTTGGTCACGGCGTCGTTCACGTTGATCGCCGGGAAGAGCAGCTGGCCGAGCTCCTGCATCTGGTAGAGGCGGTGCACGCCGGTGGTGGTCTCCTCGGTCACGCCCTGGATGTTCGGCGCGGTCTTGGTCCAGTAGCCGGGGTGCTTCTGCTGAAGCGCCGCGAGCAGGTTCAGGATGACCCCGTACTCCTCGCTGTCCTCGGTCGTCGCCGTCGGCACGCTGCCGTGCTTCTCGAACGCAAGGCCCTTGTGGATCAGCAGCGTGGCGTCGCCGCCGTCATCGAGGATCATGTTCGGGCCCTTGCCGTCGGCGAAGTGCAGGGCCTGCCAGGTGCACCACCAGTACTCATCGAGCGTCTCGCCCTTCCAGGCGAACACGGGGATGCCCTTGGGGTTCTCGGGGGTGCCGGTCGGCCCCACGGCCACGGCTGCGGCAGCGTGGTCCTGCGTGCTGAAGATGTTGCAACTGCACCAACGGACCTCGGCGCCGAGCTCGACGAGGGTCTCGATCAGGACCGCCGTCTGGATGGTCATGTGCAGGCTGCCGATGATGCGGGCGCCCTTGAGGGGGAACTTGCCCTTGTACTCGGCGCGCAGCGCCATCAGGCCGGGCATCTCGACCTCGGCGAGCTCGATCTCCTTGCGGCCGAAGCGCACGGTCTCCGCGGACAGGTCCTTGACCTTGAAGGGCAGGAACTCGGTCGTCGAGAGTCGGTTGGTGAGGAAGGGGTTGGTCGTCGGCGAGGCGGTCGCGGTGGTCACTGGGTGCTCCTGGGTTCGAGTGATTCATCCGTCCATATGGATGAACGGATGGAGTGTAGCCCGCCTGCCCCCAGCCGTCACCGTCCGGGCTAGGCTTTTTGCCAAGGAGCCTCCATGAAGACCACCGCCATCCTGTCGTTCGCCGCCCTCATTGCCTCCGCCCTGGCCTTCCGGGCGCCCGAGGCCACCATCAAGGGTTCCCCCTATTGCCTCGCCACCTGCCCCGTGAGCGGCGAGAAGCTCGGCGAGGGCGCCGTCACCGTGGTCGTCGAGGATGCCTCGAACAAGGCCAACGACGGCCGCGAGATCAAGTTCTGCTGCCCGAAGTGCGCCGCGAAGTTCAAGGCCGATCAGGCGACCTACCTCAAGAAGGTCGACGAAGCGATGATCAAGGAGCAGCTGAAGTGGTACCCCGATGCGTCGTGCGTGGTGATGCCCGACGACAAGCTCCCCGATCCTCGCGGCGCGGACGCGATGGAAGCGAAGAACATCGTGGTGCAGAACCAGCTCGTTCGCCTGTGCTGCGGCAAGTGCGTGAAGAAGGTCCAGGCCAATCCCGATGCCTGGGTCAAGAAGGTTCAGGAGCAGGTGATCGCCACCCAGAAGCCCACCTATCCGCTCGACACCTGCGTCATCAGCGGCGAGAAGCTCGGTGACTCGCCCGTCGACACCGTCATCGGCAGCCGCCTCGTGCGAACCTGCTGCGGCAAGTGCGCGGCGCAGGTGAAGGCCGACCCGCAGGCCGCCTTCGCCAAGCTCGATGCCGCGAAGAAGTGAACCAGCCCGACGGCGAGTGAATCCTTGCGCGGGACGCTGCACGCAGCGTCCCGCGTTGCGTTGCGGCCCTGTACGCCCGGCGCACGGGCGCTCGCCCCCGGATGGCTTGGGCTCAGTCCCAGGCCGGGCCGTCGTCGAAACCCTCCTCCTCGGGCGCGCGGATGATCCGTGGCTCAAGCCCCTCGGGAAGCGCATCGAGGAAGAGCCGACCGTAGCGCTTGGTCGCGATCCGCGGATCGAGCACGACCACGCGACCCGAATCGGTCGCGCTGCGGACGAGCCGCCCGAAGCCCTGCTTGAAGCGCAGGATCGCCCGCGGAAGCTGGTCATCCATGAAGGCATTGCCGCCGCGTGACTGCACGAGTTCCTGCCGTGCCTGCACGAGCGGCAGGTCGGGCACCTCGAAGGGCAGGCGCGTGATGATCACGTTGCGCAGGGCGCGGCCACGCACATCGATCCCCTGCCAGAAGCTGCTCACCCCGAACAGCACGCTGCGTTCGTCCTGGCGGAATCGCTCGATGAGCAGGCGGTTGGGCACGCCGAGCCCCTGCACAT
The DNA here is from genome assembly GCA_027490145.1 of Planctomycetaceae bacterium. Classification (GTDB taxonomy): domain Bacteria; phylum Planctomycetota; class Phycisphaerae; order Phycisphaerales; family SM1A02; genus SYIB01. The sequence goes on along the minus strand of JAIXYQ010000010.1, from coordinate 267,372 downwards.
GGAGCGGGTGCCCGCGCGACACGAGCTCGTGCGACGCGAGCTCCGCCACGCGGTGCATGGCGTCGAGGCTCGTGAACAGCACGAACGCACCGCCATCGGTCTCGCCGACATGGCGCAGCACCCGGTCGGCGAGCGACTCGATGTACGCAGGGCTCGATGGTTCGGGCATGGAGACGTCGAGGTACAGCTCGACCAGGTTCGCGTAGTCGAACGGGCTGCCGACCTGCAGCGTGGTCGGGTCATCGCAGCCGAGTGCCACGGCGGTGTGGCGGAAATCGCCCGGCCGCGTGCTCAGCGTGGCACTGGTCATGACGACGGAGACGTCACGGCCGAAGAGGTTCTCGCGCAGCACCGGCGCCACGTCGACCGCGGCGCTCACGAGTGCGACGTCGGGCCGTGCCCCACCGTGGGCCTTGCGGCGCCCGCCTGCCTCGACCCAGTAGACGCAGCCGGCCAAGGACTGCGCCACCAGCGCCTCGGCGGCGGCAGCCATGTCGGCGGTGCGCTGCTGCCAGGCGTTCACTTCGGCCGAGTCGCCATCGCTCGCGGCGCGTTCACGGACCAAGGCCAGGAGCGCAGCGAGCTCCGTCAGCGCCGGCGTGAGGGGATTGCCGACGACCCCCGCCTCGCGGACCCGGCCCGCCCCGCCCGCCGACTGGTGCCAACGCCAGAGGTCGCCGAAGAACGCTTCGCTGGCCTCGCGGCAGCGATCCACCGCCAGGATCGCCTGCTGGATCGTGCCCTCGCCGCCGTCCTGGACGCGAACCGTCCAGAGTCCGCCCCGGTGCTGCCGCGCGTCGTGCAGCGTGCGCAGGAGGTGCGCCACGCGCGATTCGGAGAGCCGCGCCCCGAAGTGCTCGCAGGCGACCTCCTCGATCGCGTGAGCCTCGTCGAGGATCACGTGCCGGTAGTCCGGCAGGAACCCACGGCCGATGCGCCGCAGCGCAAGGTCGCTGAAGAAGAGTGCATGGTTGCAGACCAGGAGATCACCGTTCTCCATGCGCCGGCGCGCCGCCTGGTAGAAGCACGCGTCGTGGTTGGGGCAGCGGCGGCCGAGGCAGTTGCCCGCATCCGACTGCGCGTGTTCCCACACCTGCTCGCGCGGGAGCTGCGGCAGCGTGCTGCGCGTGCCGTCGGTGGTCCGGTAGGCCCAGTCCTCGATGAGTTCGAGCGAGTGGCGCTCTTCCTCGCTGCCGAGCAGGCGATCGGCGCGCTCGCTGGCCAGCCGCAGCCGCCGCAGGCTCACGTAGTTGCCCCGCCCCTTCACGAGCACGGCGCTGAACTCATCCGGAATCACCGCATTCAGCAGTGGGATGTCCTTGTCGATCAACTGTTCCTGGAGGGCGATGGTGTTGGTGCAGACCACCACGCGCTCCCGATGCGAGAGGATCCGCTGGATCGCCGGCACGAGGTAGGCGAAGCTCTTGCCGGTTCCCGTGCCCGCCTCGACCATGAGGCGGCCGCTTCGGGCCAGGCATTCCTCGACGGCCGAGGCCATCTGGAGCTGCTGTGGCCTCGGTTCGAAGCCGGGCAGCCTGCGCGCGATGGAACCGGCATCGCCCAGCAGTGCGGCCACCTGCACGCTCATCGCTGGCGCTCCGGCACGCGTGGTCTCCCGTTGGTTGCCTCCATGCAGTCCACGAGACTAGCGTAGGCCCATGCGCCTCCTCGCCATCACTGCCCTCGTCGTCTGCTGTGCCGCCTGCGCCGCACCACGCGCTGCACGCGTGCTGACCCCGACCGAACGCGAACGCGCGGCGTCGAGCCTCGTCATCCTGGACGGCACCACCGGTGAGCGGATCGACCTGGACGAGGCCGCGCGGCGTGCCGCCCGGTCGGATGTCGTGCTGCTGGGCGAGTACCACGACAACCCCGATGCGCATGCGCTGCAGCAGGCGCTCTACGCCCGACTGCTGGAGCGCGAGCCGCGCACCGCACTGTGCCTGGAGATGCTGGAGCGCCACGAGCAGCCAATCGTCGATGCCTGGGTACGGGGCGAGATCACGACCGATCAGCTGATCGACCGGACCGGCAGCAGGACCTGGTCAGGGCAGCCCAACGGCTGGCTGGCCTTCTACCAGCCGTGCCTCGACCTGGCGCGCGCCACCGGTGCGTCGATCGTGGCCGCGAATGCGCCACGCCAATATGTCTCGCGCGCCAACAAGGAAGGCTACGACGGCCTCCGTGCGCTCCCGGCCGACGAGCGCGCGCTCTTCGACCTGCCGATCGCCCCCGACGTGGGCGCGTACCGGCACCGGCTTGCCGAACTCATGCAGGACATGCGCGGCTCCGACGCAGCCGTGCCCGACGACCAGGTGGACCGCATGCTGCGCAGCCAGCGCGTGTGGGACGCGACGATGGGCGCCAGCGTCGCCCGCGCCCTCGGCTCGAGCCCGCGCGCCGTGCTGCTCGTGGGCTGTTTTCACAGCGACTTCCTCGGTGGCACCGCACTCGAGGTCATGGCGCGCCGACCCGGCACGAGCGTGTTCGTGGTGGCCATCACGCAGGACACGGCTGATGGGCTGGCTCCGACCGATCGTGGGCGGGGTGACCTGGTGGTGCAGGTCGGCGACGGACTGGGGCTGGACTGACCACGCGCCGGCGGCGCTTGGATCGAAAGCGCAGAGCCGGATCAGCGCCGGATCAGCGCCCGCAGATCGCCTGGAGCTGAGCGGCCGTGTCGGCGATCTTGTAGAGCTTCTCGATCTTCATCATGGCCAGCAGCGCCTTGAGGTCCTTGTTGACCCCGAAGAGCACCGCCGTGGCGCCGGACTGCGCCGCCGCGTTGCGCATGTCGATGATCATGCCCAAGCCCATGCTGCTCATGAACTGCACGCTCGAGAGGTCCATCACCATGACCTTCATGGCCTTGCCGGCGGACTTCACCACGGGGTCGATGTCGGCCTTCATGATCGGGGCTTCGCGCTGACCGACGTTCGGGCCGGCGGGCTTGACGATCATGATGCTGCCGTCGAAGGTGATCTCGAGGAGGGCGGTCTTCTTGCTCTGCGGTGTCATGACGGACTGACTCTACCCGAAGCACCGGGCCCCTCCGTCGGCTCGGGTAGGCTCCGCCCGTGCCGCTCCTGATCCACGATGCGCGCGTGCTGTCGATGCCCATGGGCCCCGGACCGGCCCGGGGCGCAGCCATGCGCGACCTCGGCGTGATCGACCGCGGCTGGGTGCTCGTGGGCGACGATGGCGTGATCGAGGGCGTCGGCGCCGGCGCGCCGCCCGATGCTCCCATCCGGATCGATGCGCGTGGGCGCGTGCTCATGCCCGCGCTGATCGATGCGCACACGCACGCCTGCTGGACCGGTGACCGCTGGAGCGAGTGGGCGCGCAAGCGTGCGGGCGAACCGTACCTGTCGATCCTCAAGGACGGCGGCGGCATCATGAGCTCGGTGCGCGCGGTGCGGGGTGCAGGCCGCCGGGAGCTGGCAGCTGCCACGGCACTCCGGCTGCAGCGCATGGCCCGGCTGGGCACCGGCACCTGCGAGGTCAAGAGCGGCTACGGGCTGTCCACCGAGGCGGAACTGCGCATGCTCGACGCGATCGACGACGCCGCGACCGCGTGCGTCGGCAGCATCGAGGCCGTGGCCACGTGCCTTGCGGGCCATGCGATCGACCCGGATTGCCCGGAGTTCATCGAGCACACGATCCGCCGGACGCTGCCGGCGATCGCCGAAGCGAGGCCGGGAACGACGATGGACCTCTACATCGAACAGGGCGCCTGGACGGGCGACGACGCCGTGCGCTTCGTCGCGACCGCGATCGGCCTGGGCTGCCCCGTGCGGGTGCACGTGGACCAGTTCTCGCGCTCCGGGCTCCTGGCCGACCTGATCGGCATGGGTGTCCGCAGCGTCGACCACCTCGAGGCCTCGAGTGCCGCCGACCTGGCGACGGTGGCGCACAGCGGCGCGTTCGCCGTCGCCCTGCCGGCCACGGGCTTCGCGCTCGACATGCGCTTCATGGATGCACGCGCGCTGCTCGATGCCGGCGGCACGCTCGTGATCGCGAGCAACGCGAACCCGGGCAGCGCGCCCGGCCTGGGACTGCCCTTCGCCATGCAGCTGGCCGCACGCTTCATGGGACTGACGAGCGCCGAGATCCTGCGCGCCGCGATCACGAACGCCGCACACCTCCTGGGCGTGGCGGGGCACGTGGGCTCCATCGAGCCGGGCCGGCGCGCCGATCTCCTGCTGCTGCACGACACCAACGAGGACGCGCTCGTGCACGGCCTCCCCTCTGGCGCCCCCGGACTGGTGCTCCATGCGGGTCGCGCGGTGAATTCCGATGAACCAGGCTTCGAGGCAACGTCATGATCGAACCCCGTGACCAGGAGGCCGCCGCCGCCGCGGCCGCGTGCGTCGTCACCATCCACCGTCGCTTGGTCGAGGAACTCCGTCCGGGGCTCACGCTGGCCCACATCGACGCCTTCATCGCAGCGCAGCTCCACGACCTCGGCTGCACCTCGTGCTTCAAGGGCTACAAGGTGCGCGGGCATCCGCCGTTCCCGAGCCATTCATGCCTGAGCGTGAACGACTGCGTCGTGCACGGGACGCACGACATGAGCGATCGACCGATCGCCGAGGGCGACCTCCTCAGCGTCGACATCGGCGTGAAGCACAAGGGCTGGATCGGCGACGCGGCATGGACCTACGCGATCCGGGGCTGTGACAAGCTCGCGGCAGAGCTCATGCAGGCCGGGCGCGAGAGCCTGCGGCTTGGCATCGAGGCGATGCAGCCCGGTCGGCCGCTGGTCGACTGGGCCAAGGCCGTGCAGCAGCACGTCGAGAAGCGCTGCGGGTTCTGCCTCGTTCGTGGCCTGGGTGGCCACGGATACGGCCGTTCGCTGCACGCCGCGCCCTACGTGGCCAACACGGTGCCGACCTACCCCGGGGAGTGGAGCGAGGCCTGGTCGCTCTGGCGCCCCGGCATGCTGGTGGCGGTCGAGCCGATGATCGCGGTGGGCACCACCGAGACGCGCTCCGAGGGCTCGGCCTGGCCGATCTACACAGCCGACGGATCGCTCAGCGTGCATCACGAAGCCGATGTGCTGATCACCGCGGGTGGCCCCGTCAACCTGACCGCGGGCCTCTTCGACCTGCCCGACATCGTGGGAACCTGACATGCAACCGATCGCGATCCTCGCCGAGAACGTGCACGCCGCAGCCGACCCGATCCTGCGCGATGCAGGCTTCGTCATCGAACGCCACGCCGGAGCGCTCGAAGGCGACGCACTCCGTGCCGCCATGGCGCGCGCCACCGTGCTGGGCATCCGCTCCAAGACGTCGGTCCGCGAGTCGGCGCTGACGGCGGGTCGCCCCGCCGCGATCGGGTGCTTCTGCATCGGCACGGACCAGGTGGACCTGTCGCCCGCGAGCCGTGCGGGGATCCCCGTCTTCAACAGCCCCTTCAGCAACACGCGCAGCGTCGCCGAGATGACCGTGGCCGAGGCGGTCTGCCTGGCGCGCCGGCTCTTCGAGAAGAGCACGCTCCTGCACGCGGGCACCTGGGACAAGAGCGCGAAGGACGCGCACGAGGTCCGCGGACGCACGCTGGGGATCGTGGGCTACGGCCACATCGGCAGCCAGGTGAGCGTGCTCGCGGAGTCGATGGGCATGCGCGTGGTCTTCCACGACATCGTGCGCAAGCTGCCCCTGGGCAACGCACAGCCGCGTCCATCGCTCGATGCCGTGCTCGCCGAGTCGGACATCGTCACGCTGCACGTGCCGAGCACCCCGTCCACCGAACACATGATCGGCGCGCCGCAATTGGCGCGCATGAAGCCCGGCTCGGCGCTCATCAACAACGCCCGTGGCAGCGTGGTCGACCTCGACGCGCTCGCCGCGAGCCTGCGGTCGGGCCATCTCTCCGGTGCCGCGCTGGACGTCTTCCCGCAGGAACCCGCCAGCAAGGACGAACCGTTCGGGTGCTCGCTGCGCGGCCTGGGCAACGTGATCCTGACCCCGCACATCGGCGGCAGTACGGAAGAGGCGCAGGAGTCCATCGCGATCGAGGTCGCCGAGAAGCTCGCGCGGCACTGGACCAGCGGCTCGACCGCCAGCGCCGTGAACTTCCCGGAGGTCGACCTGCCGACCCTGCGCGCCGGCCAGGTCCGGATCATGCACGTGCACCGCAACGTCCCGGGCGTGCTCAGCACGATGCACGGGCACTTCGCGCGGGAGTCGGTCAACATCAACGCCGAGTACCTGCAGTCGGATCCGCACACGAGCTACGTGATCCTCGACGTCGACCCCTTCGAGGGCGACGGCATCGTGCGGTCGCTCGCCGCCCTGCCCGAAACCGTCCGCATGCGGCTGACGCGGGCCTGACGCCGCCCCCCGGCAGGAGGCCGGATCGGTGACCTCGGCCCGACCGCCGCGGCCTTGCCACCCATCCGGATGGTCGGCTTAGGATCCCGCCATGCTTCTCCATGCCGTCCTCGTCCTGTCCGCCGCCATCGCCCCGCCCCCGACCGAGCAGCGTCCGGTCACCGACACGCTCCACGGCGAGTCCTTCACCGACGAGTACCGCTGGCTCGAGGCGCTCGAAGCCCAGAGCAGCGACGTCGCGGCCTGGACGACCCTGCAGAACGACCACACGCGCCGCGTGCTCGATGCCCTGCCCTGCCGCGGGTCACTCGAGAAGGCGCTCACGCCGCTCATGCAGATCGGCGGCATCTCGGCTCCGTCGATGCGGGGCAGCCTCTACTTCTACTCGGAACGCTCCGGCACGCAGAACCAGCCGGTGCTCAAGGTGCGCGAGGGCTTCGATGGCGCACCCCGCACGCTGCTCGACGTGAACGCGATCGACGAGAAGGGGCTGACGAGCCTGGATTGGTACGTGCCGAGCCCCGATGGCCAGTTCGTCGCGTTCGGCCTGTCGCGCGCAGGCGACGAGATGAGCCAGCTCCACGTGCTCGCGACCGCCGGTGGTTCCTGGCTCGCCGACACGATCCCCGGCAAGGCGGGGTTCGGCGGATGGGCTCCCGACGGCCGGCAATTCCTGTACTCGCGCCTCTCCGACCCCAAGGATCCGTACTCGCGCACCGTGAAGTGGCACATGCTCGGCATGCATGAGCGCAACGATCCTGTGCTCTTCGTGCAGAAGGAACCGTCGCGCGTGCCCGGTGCCGGGCTGAGCCGCGACGGCAAGTGGATCACGCTGGGCGTCAGCGAAGGCTGGCAGCGAAACGACCTGTACGTCGCGAGCGTCGAGGAGTGGCGCCGCACGGGACAGGTGCGATTCGCGCCGATCGCCGTCGGACTCGACGGGCGCTTCGATCCGGTCGCGATCGAGGGCACGACGATGTTCACCACCACGACCTTCCAGAGCCCCAACGGCCGGCTGCTGGCGATCGACCTCACCGAGCCGGCGCAGGAACGCTGGCGCACGGTGATCGCCGAGCGCAAGGATGCCGTGCTCGACGGCGTCTCGCCCACGGCCACCTGGCTCGTGGCCTCGTGGAAGAAGGACGTGATCACCCGCATGGAGCTCTTCCGCCGCTCCGGGACGTGCGCCGGCGAGCTCACCCTGCCCGGTCTGGGCAACGCCGGCATCGCGACCGAGGAAGACCGCGACGAGGCGTTCGTGACCTACGAGAGCTTCAACGAGCCGCGCTCGATCTACCGCACCGAGCTCACCGGTCCCGCGGCGCAGCTCACGCTCTGGGCCCGCCCCGAGGTCCCGGTCGATCCCTCGATGGTCGAGGTGAGCCAGCACTTCGTGGCCAGCAAGGACGGCACGAAGGTGCCGGTCTTCATCGTGCACCGCAAGGGACTGAAGCTCGACGGCTCGAACCCGTGCCTGCTCTATGGCTACGGCGGCTTCAACGTGAGCATGGAACCGGGCTTCAACGCCACCAACTGGCCGTGGTTCGAGGCCGGCGGCGTGTACGCGCTCGCCAACCTCCGCGGCGGCGGCGAGTACGGGGAATCGTGGCACCAAGCCGGCATGCGCGACCGCAAGCAGAACGTGTTCGATGACCTCTACGCCGTCGCCGGATGGCTGGCGTCGAAGGGCTACACCAAGGCCGATCGGCTCGCGGTCATGGGCGGCTCCAACGGCGGCCTTCTGACGGGCGTGGCCATCACGCAGCGCCCCGACCTGTGGTCGTGCGTGGTCTGCCAGGTGCCGCTCCTGGACATGCTGCGCTACCAGCAGTTCCTCATGGCCAAGTTCTGGGTGCCGGAGTACGGAAGCAGCGACGATGCCGACCAGTTCCGCTGGCTCCGCGCGTACAGCCCGTACCACAACATCAAGCGGGGCCAGCGCTACCCCGCGATGCTCATCACCGCCGGCGAGAACGACACGCGCGTGCATCCGCTGCATGCACGCAAGATGGCGGCGCGGCTCCAGGCGTTGGCCGCGAACGACCACGACACCGATCCGATCCTGCTCTGGGTCGATCGCGACGGCGGGCACGGCCAGGGCAAGCCCCTCTCGCTGCGCGTGCGCGATGCGGTGGATCGCTGGTCATTCATCATGTGGCAGACCGGCTGCTGCCGGTGAAGGGGACCGGCCTCGGGCCGGGCTCAACCGACGATCTCGAGCCGCGCGTACTCCGCGACGAGGCTCTTCACGCCCACGGTGCGGAACGCCACGCGCAGGGTCGTCACGCTGCCCTGCCGCAGGACCGCCTCGATCTGCCCCATGCCGAACTGGCGGTGACGCACGCGCATGCCGGCCTTCCAGCCCTGTCGTTCGTCGGGATCCGGTTCCCAGCTCGGTGCATCGGGATCGATCGAACCGCCTCGTGAGCCGCCGGCGAGGTCACGCCTGGCGACCCGGTCCGCGGGCAACTCCTCGATGAACTGGCTCTCCATCGTGGCTTCCCGGATCCCGCGCAGCGTGCGCATGGCCGCGCTCGAGAGCATGAGCTGGCGCTCGGCACGCGTGATGCCCACGAACAGCAATCGACGCTCTTCCTCCAGCTGGGCAGGATCGGCCTGCACCCGACTGTGGGGCAGGATGCCCTCTTCGCAGGCGATCACCGCCACGAACGGGAACTCCAACCCCTTGGCGGCGTGGAGGGACATCAGCGTCACCGCGCCAGCCTCGGGGTCGAACGCATCGGAGTCGGCGACGAGCGCCACGCGCTCGAGGAAGGCGCGCAGGACATCGACGAGCTGGGGCCGCGGCGCGCCGGGCTCCTGCGCCGGCATGCGGAACTCCGAGGCCGCCGTCACCAGTTCAGCCACGTTCGCACGGCGCTCGGCCGCCTCCTCGGCATCGGCGCTGCCCTCGCCGGCGGCGGCCTCGAAACCGCTCTCCGTCAGCACCCGGGCCACGTATCCACCGAGCATGCCGCCGAGCATCTGCGGCAGGTCCTCGTCATCGACCTCGTGCGGCGCGCCCTGCATCAGGTCCGCGCGCCACTGCGCCACGTTGGCGAGGAAGCCGTCGATGGCCTTGCGCGCGCGCGCCGTCAGCCCGTCGGTGGCGGCGAGCGCCGCCTCGAAGCCCAGCCCATGCGCCGCGGCGAGCGCGTCGGCGCGGGCGATCGTGGTCGCGCCGATGCCGCGCGTGGGCACGTTGATGATGCGGCGCAGGGCGACCTCGTCGCTCGGGTTGGCGAGCGTGCGGAGGTACGCGAGCGCATCCTTGATCTCACGGCGTTCGTAGAAGGCCGTGCCGCGCACCACGACGTAGGGAATCGAACGCCGGCGAAGCTCGTCCTCGATCACGCGGCTGAGCGCGTTCATGCGGTAGAGCGCCGCCATCCCCTTCCACGGCACGCCGGCCTCGTGCTGCCGGACCATTTCGTCGACCACCACCCGCGCTTCGTGGCGCTCATCGAGCGCGCGGATCACCTGGGGCATCGCACCGGCCTCGAGCTCGGTCGTCAGGTCCTTGTGCTTGCGGCGTGTGTTGTGCCTGATGAGGCCATCCGCCACGGCCACGATGTGGGCCGTCGAACGGAAGTTCTGGCCCAGCGGAATGACGCCGGCGCCCGGGAAATGCTGCTCGAAATCAAGGATGTTCGTGATGTCCGCTCCGCGCCAGGCATAGATCGACTGGTCCGGGTCGCCGACCACCGTGAGACTGCCGTGCGACTGGGCGATGGCGCCCGCGATCACGAACTGCGCGTGGTTGGTGTCCTGGTACTCGTCGATGAGCACGTGCCGGTAGCGCTGCTGGAGTTCCTCCCGCACCGAGGCATCCTGTCGGACGAGCCGCGCCACCCGCAGGAGCAGGTCGTCGAAGTCGACCGCGTTGCACTTGGCGAGTTCGGCCTCGTAGGCGCGGTAGATCTTGGCGAGCGAGCGACTGGTGAAGTCGCCGGCCTCCGCCGCGTACGCGGCCGCATCGAGCAGCTTGTTCTTCGCATCGCTGATGCGCGAGAGCACGATCGCCGCGGGCCAGTTCTTGCTGTCGAAGCCCGCGGCCGCGATCGCGCGCTTGGCCGCGTCGCGCGCGTCATCAGTGTCGAAGATCGAGAATCCCGGAGCGAGCGGGGTGCCATCGCTCGCGGCGGCGGCAGGACTCGATCCGTACCGGCGCAGCAACGTGGCGCAGAAGGAGTGGAAGGTGCTGACCTGCAGGCCACGCGCACCGGCGAGCTCCGCCCCGAGCAACGAGTGCACGCGCTCCTTCATCTCGCCGGCAGCCTTGTTGGTGAAGGTCAGCGCGAGGATCGACCACGGCGCGGCGCCTTGCGCCACCAGGTGGGCGATGCGCCGCGTGATCACGCGGGTCTTGCCGGAACCCGGCCCCGCCAACACCAAGAGCGGTGCCGCCGGATGGACCACTGCGGCGCGCTGCGCCGAGGTAAGACCGTCGAGCCATGGGCCTTCCGTGACCATGGGGCGAGTCTAGAAGGTGCGACACGCCCTCCCCGGCAACTTGTCCACCGTTCGGCGGCTGGTTCGTCCTGGGGCCTGAACCATGTCAAGACAGCAAGTCTTGACCAAGTCTTGACTTAGAACATCGAGGCCAAAAGCGCGATATTTTGTGATTCGCACGCTTGCAACCACAACATGTAGGGCTATCGTGCGGTCCTGTCAGTGAGGTGGTGGTTCCCCTCACCGACAAGGATGCTGCGGAGAAAGTTGGTTCTCGGACCAAATTCGTCGTGGTATCCGCCCCATCCTGCCTGGCGCCGGTCGTTGTGGAGACCCGGCATCAAAGCCAAGCGACGATGGGTTGGTGGATCGTGGGCGCACCGATCAAGGTTGGTGCCGTTCACGATGGAGACCAGCCGCCTCCCTGATCGGAGTCGGCTGCACAGGCTGGGTGCTTCCAGCCAAGGTCGTCGATGCCATGCCATCGGCCGCTGCCCGTCGCGGGTGGTGCAGGAGGAACAGAGAAGATCCATGGCAGTGCTCTGTGACACCCAGATCCGGGAATGCGTTCCCATCGAGCCGTTCGCCGAGAACGTCAAGCGGCCCGGCACGGTTTCGTACGGCGTCTCCAGCTACGGCTACGACGTTCGCGTCGGCACCAAGTTCAAGATCTTCACCAACGCCACCTCGGGTGGCGTTGCGATCGTCGATCCCAAGAACTTCACGAACGACCTCTTCATCACGATCGATACGGCGCAGACCGGCAAGGATCACATCCTGATCCCTCCGAACTCCTTCGCCCTCGCCGAGACCATCGAGGTCTTCGATGTCCCCCGCGATGTGCTGGCGATCTGCGTCGGCAAGAGCACCTACGCCCGCTGCGGCATCATCGTGAACGTCACCCCGCTCGAGCCTGAATGGCGCGGCAAGGTCACGATCGAGATCTCCAACACCACCCCCCTTCCCGCCAAGATCTACGCCAACGAAGGCATCGCCCAGATGATCTTCCTCAAGGCCGATCGGGTCTGCGCGGTGTCGTACGCCGACAAGGGCGGCAAGTACCAGGACCAGGGCGGCCTCACGCTGCCCCGGGTCGACGGACTGCCCTTCCAGGGCCATTGACGATTCTGTGTCACGCGGTCGGCCATGCCGGCCCCGGGACGTCACGCCTCACGATTCAGCACCAACGCACGGACAGCACAGTTCCAGCAGCGCACGGACGCAAGGTAGGAAGCCATGAAGATCAATCGACGATTCACGGACGGCAAGCGCGATGTGTTCAGCACCATCGAATGGACCACGCGCACCAGCAAGATCCACAACTCCGACGGCTCGGTCGTCTTCGAGATGAACGATGCCGAGATCCCGAAGGAGTGGAGCCAGCTCGCCACCGACATCGTGGTCAGCAAGTACTTCCGCAAGGCCGGCGTGCCCCAGTTCGACCAGGATGGGGTTCCGGTCGTCAAGGATGGCAAGCCGGTCTTCGGCCCCGAGAAGAGCGTGCGCCAGGTGGTGCACCGTCTCGCGGGCTGCTGGGCCCACTGGGGCCAGGAACACGGGTACTTCGACTCGGCCGATGACGCCCAGGCCTTCTACGACGAGCTCAGCTACATGCTGATCACGCAGATGGCTGCACCCAACAGCCCGCAGTGGTTCAACACGGGACTGAACTGGGCGTACGGCATCAACAGCCCCGCGCAGGGCCACTGGATCGCCGATCACCTCACCGGCGCGCTGTCGCTCGCCAAGGATGCGTACACCCACCCGCAGCCGCACGCGTGCTTCATCCAGTCCGTCAGCGATGACCTGGTCAACGAAGGCGGCATCATGGACCTGTGGGTCCGCGAGGCGCGTCTCTTCAAGTACGGCTCCGGGACCGGCACCAACTTCAGCCGCCTGCGCGGCGAGAACGAGCCGCTCTCCGGCGGTGGTCGCAGCTCGGGCCTCATGAGCTTCCTCAAGATCGGCGACCGCGCCGCGGGCGCCATCAAGTCAGGCGGCACCACGCGCCGCGCCGCCAAGATGGTCTGCCTCGACGTGGATCACCCGGACATCGAGGCGTTCGTCAACTGGAAGGTCCGCGAGGAACTGAAGGTCGCCGCGCTGGTCGAAGGCATGAAGCACCTCCCCAAGGACCAGCAGGACCTGGCCAAGGGCATGGGGCTGAAGCTCGACTACGACTTCAACGGCGAGGCGTACTACACCGTCAGCGGCCAGAACTCGAACAACTCCGTCCGCCTGTCCGATGCGTTCTTCGACGCCGTCGACGCCGATGCCGACTGGTCGCTCACGCGCCGCATGGACGGCAAGGCGTCCAAGACGCTGAAGGCGTCGGCGCTCTGGGACCAGATTTGCTACGCCGCCTGGCGCTGCGCCGACCCCGGTCTGCAGTACGACACCACCATCAATGCCTGGCATACCTGCCCGGAGGGTGGTCGCATCAACGCCAGCAATCCGTGCAGCGAGTACATGTTCCTCGACAACACGGCCTGCAACCTGGCGTCGATCAACCTGATGAAGTTCTACGACGCCGAGTCGAAGACCTTTGACATCGCAGGCTTCGAGCACGCGATCGATGTCTGGACCATGGTCCTCGAGATCAGCGTGCTCATGGCGAGCTTCCCCAGCCGTGAGATCGCCGAGCTGAGCTGGAAGTACCGCACGCTCGGCCTGGGCTACGCCAACCTCGGCGCCATGCTCATGCAGGCGGGCATCCCCTACGACAGCGACGAAGGCCGTGCGATCTGCGGCGCGATCACCTCGATCATGACCGGTCGCTCCTATGCCGCCAGCGCCCGCATGGCTGCCGAGCACGGCGCCTTCGCCGGCTACCAGGAGAACCGCGAGCACATGCTGCGCGTCATGCGCAACCACCGCGCCGCCGCGCACGGTGCGGCGCGCGACTCGGGCGCCTACGAGCAGCTGCGCATCGCACCGGTGCCGATCGACCACGCCCTCTTCCGCAGCGGCCGCATCAACGTGGCCAATGCCGAGGACATGCTTGCCGCATCGACCGCGGCGTGGGACGAGGCCCTCGAACTGGGCATGGAGCACGGCTACCGAAATGCGCAGGTCACCGTGATCGCCCCCACGGGCACCATCGGCCTGCTCATGGATTGCGACACCACCGGCGTCGAGCCGGACTTCGCGCTCACCAAGTTCAAGAAGCTCGCCGGCGGCGGCTACTTCAAGATCGCGAACCAGTCGCTGCGCCCGGCGCTGCGCTCGCTCGGCTACACCAACGCGCAGACCGATGACATCCTCACGTACGTCATGGGCACCCTGAGCCTGGACGTGCCGATGGCCGACGAACGCGGCACGATCTCGGCGAGCCAGCCCTCGTTCCGGTCGTTCCTGATCTCGGCCGGCTTCACCAACGAGGAACTCATCACGCTCGAGAACGGCCTGCCGTCGTGCTTCGAGATCGGCTTCGCCTTCTCCGCCTGGAGCATGCCTGAGCGCGTCCTCCGCAAGGCCGGCATCGATGCCGAGCGCGCCAAGACCGACATGGCCTTCAACGGGCTGCGTGCGCTGGGCCTGAACCGTCGTCAGATCGACGCCCTGAACCGCGTCATCTGCGGCACCGGCACCATCGAGGGCGCACCGCACCTGAAGGACGCCCACCTGCCGGTGTTCGACTGCGCCAACAAGTGCGGCACGATCGGCAAGCGGTTCATCGCCGCCGAGGGCCACATCCGCATGATGGCGGCCGCCCAGCCGTTCATCTCGGGCGCCATCTCGAAGACGATCAACCTCCCCAACGAGGCGAGCGTCGACGAGATCGGCAAGGCGTACCGCCTCTCGTGGGAACTCGGCCTGAAGGCCAACGCCCTCTACCGCGACGGCTGCAAGCTCAGCCAGCCCCTCGCGACCAAGAGCGACGCTGCCGACCACGCCGAGGAAGCCGACCTCGACGGTCTGCCCGACGAGGCCAAGGTCCCCGCGGCCGACGGCCAGCCGCAGATCATCGAGCGCGTGGTCGAGCGCATCGTCGAGCGCGTCATCGAGCGCCCCTCGCGCCGTCGCCTCAGCGACACGCGCCAGAGCATCACCCACAAGTTCAACGTGGCGGGCCACGAGGGTTACCTCGTCGTGGGCCTCTACGAGGACGGCATGCCGGGCGAGCTCTTCATCACCATGGCCAAGGAAGGCTCGACCATCGGCGGCCTGATGGATTCGCTCGGCACCGCCATCAGCGTCGCCCTGCAGTACGGCGTGCCGCTGCAGAGCCTCGTGAACAAGTTCGCGCACCAGCGCTTCGAACCCATGGGCATGACGCAGAACCGCGACATCCCCATCGCCAAGAGCCTGGTGGACTACATCTTCCGCTGGATGGGCATGGAGTTCATCCAGGGCTACCGTGAACAGAACGCCCCGCACCGCGCCGGCATGGATGCCGGATCCCACGCTCCCGCCGTCGCCGGCGGTGCACGGGATCACGTCAAGGAGGACTCATGGAACGACCGGACTGCAGCGTCGAACGTTTCCCGCGCCTCGAACCACACCGCTTCGGGCGATCTGAACCTGGGCGACCGGATCAGCGGGACCCATGGGGCGTCCGACTCGTCGGAGTGCTGCGATGGGGATTCCGGCTCGTGCAAGCACGCCGCAGCGCCCGCTGGGGGCGTGACGAGCTCGACCGGTGCCAAGGTGATGACCAACGCCCTCGACGCACAGGCTGCATCCGCCATGGGTGATGCCCCGCCGTGCAGCGTGTGCGGTGCGATCACCGTGCGCAACGGCACCTGCTACCGATGCTTCAACTGCGGCGCCAGCCAGGGCTGCAGCTGATCGAACCAACGGTGACCGGGCGCTCCGGTCACCTTCAACCATGCTGGGCGCTTCGCTCCGACGACGCCCGGCAGCCAGCGATGGGGGCAGTTGCCCCAAGGAGACCAAGCGGTCGGCAAAGAACGGATCCTCTAAGCACTGGTCAGACAAGCACGGAACGGTGGCGTCTGACCCCCTGCGCGGGTTCATCCCGAACAGGTGTGGCCGTCCTCGGAGGCACTCCCCCATCGCACTTGCCACAACCCAGGGCCGCAAGGCCCTGTTCCTCCCGGCCCGCCGCAGACCCACCAGCTGCGGCGGGCCCTTTTCTTTCCCACACGCGGATTACACGCACACCGTGAGGCCCTTGGCTGCGGCGGGCCCTTTTCTTTCCCACACGCGGATCACACGCACACCGAGAGGCCAGCTGCCACGCGGTCACCACCATGTGACGCGCCGTCCGCAGCGACCGAGCGGCCCTGCGCTGCGCGGCTTTGGGAGTCGCGAAGGCGGCACGAACAGCGTGTTCGGAGGCGGGTGCCGGCCCCGCCGAGCGACGGACGTGAGCGCGAGCGAAACCTGGTGGAGCGAGCGCGTCCGCGCAGCCACGGGCCCGAGGGCGCGAGAGGACGGCACGGAGCACACAGTCGCGCCCGAGGGCGCGAAAGGACGGCGCGAAGCACACACTCGCGCCCGAGGGCGCGAAAGGACGGCGCAAAGCGCACACTCGCGCCCGAGGGCGCGAGAGGACGGCGCGGTGCGAGCCCCCGCGTCCCCCACCCGCCCCCGGCTAGACTCTTGGTCTCCCATGACGATCTCCACGCGACTGCAGCCGCGCTACCGATTCTGGATGGCGCTCTACACGTTCATGTGCCTTGCCTTCGGGTTGTGGGGCGCCTACGACTACTGGGTCAAGTACCCGGCGCTCGAGGCGTCGGCGCGCGACTACACGCGTCTGAAGAATCGCCAGGATGAACTGGCCGCTGCGGCCAAGAACCGGGCGTTGAGCGACGACGAGACCAAGGAGTACGAAGCCGCCAAGGGCCGCCTCACGGCCGAGTTCGCCGAACCCCCGACCCCGCCGTCGGGCTTCGACAAGCCCTTCCAGCTTTGGGGCTACGTGATCGGCTGCGGGGTGGTCGGGTTCCCCTGGTGTGCCTGGATGCTGGTCGCCGCCAGCCGCAAGCGCTGGACGCTCCACGAGGACGGTTCGCTCGACACGCCGGAGGGGACGATCCCGGCCGAGCGCGTGGCCGACATCGACATGGATCGCTGGATGAGCAAGTCGATCGCGGTCGTGAAGGACGCCGATGGCCGCGAGTACCCGCTCGACGACTACAAGTGGAAGAACACCGACAAGATCGTGGTGGAACTCTGCCGTCGCTTCCACCCGGGGCAGTGGACGGACGAAGCCCGCCCGGTTGACGAGGGCAAGGACTCCGACGACTCCAAGGGAGTCGAGTCCGGGGAGGCGCCGACGACGGAGGTGTCGCGATGAGCGTGCCGTCGCTGCAGGATCCCACGAGCGCCATCGAGAAGCGCGACCGGTGCGGCGACCTGCCGCACCGACCTCGCGTGCTGCTGGGCAAGATGGGCCTCGACGGCCATGACCGCGGCGTCAAGCTGATCGCACGCGTGCTCCGCGACGCCGGCGTCCACGTGATCTACAGCGGCTTGTGGCAGACGCCGCGCAGCCTGGCGATCGGTGCGCGCGACGAGGACGCCGACGTGATCGCGTGCAGCATGATGAGCAATTCACACCTGGTGCTGGTGCCCAGGTTGCTGGATGAGTGCCGCGCCCTGGGTCGGCCGGACATGCCCGTCAACGTCGGCGGCATCATCCCGCAGGAAGACGTGCCGACCCTGATCGCGGCCGGCGTGCGCCGCATCTACCACACCGGCACGGGCATGGAGGACATCGTCCAGAGCGTCCGTGAGTGCGTGCGCGTGCATGCGCCCCTCCAGTCGTCCTCGACGCACGCCGTCCTCGCCCGGCAGATCAGTCTGGCGCACGCAGGCGCGCTGCCCGCGGGTGCGCCCATGCGCCGTCCGGCGCGCGTCGTCGGCATCACGGGCTCGCCCGGCGCCGGCAAGAGCACCCTGGTCGCGGCGCTGGCCGCCGAGGCCGTTCGGCGCGGTGAACGCGTGGCGGTCGTGGCCTTCGACCCCATGAGCCCGATCACCGGCGGCGCGCTGCTGGGCGATCGCCTGCGCGTGGACTTCAACGCCGTCGACGAGAAGGTCTTCTACCGCAGCCTGGCGATCGTCGGCGAGGACTACCGAAGCCTGCCGCAGATCACCGGCCTCATCGGCGCCGCAGGCTTCGACACGCTGATCGTCGAGACCGTCGGTGCGGGGCAGAACGATGTCGCCATCCGCGAGCACGTCGACCGCACGGCCGTCGTCGTCGTGCCGGGCATGGGCGATGCCGTGCAGATGGACAAGGCGGGGATCCTCGAGATCGCCGACCTGTTCGTCGCCAACAAGGCCGACCACGCCGGCGAGGCGAAGCTCGTCCGCGAACTGCTCGACATCGCCTCGGGGCGTCGCATCCTTGAGACGATCGCGACCCAGGGCAAGGGCATCGTCGAGCTCTACGAGGCGTTGCTTGCAGGCTGAGGCCCCGGCCAGGCGTGACGGCCGGCTGCTCGGGGTCGCCACGGCCGCAACCGTGCTCACCATCGTCGCTGGCTGGCTCGTGGTCCGCGCCGGCGAGCCCGTCATGACCGCGGCGATCGTCAGCCTGGGCATCATCGCCGCACGACTGGTGGATGTCTCGATCGGCGTCGTAAGGACCGTGGCGATCGTGCAGGGCCACAAGGGGCGTGCGTTCGTCCTGGCCTTCATCGAAGTGCTCGTCTGGGTGCTCGTGGTGAGCAAGGTCATCCTGACGGTGCAGGATCACCCGTGGTACGCGATCCCCTACGCGCTCGGCTTCGCACTGGGCAACTGGCTCGGCATGGTCGTCGAGGCGCGCATGGCCAGTGGCCACTCGGTGGTCCGCGTCTTCACGCGCAGGGGGGACGAGATGGCTGCAACCCTGCGCGACCAGGGGATCACCGTCACCGTCTTCGACGGCCGCGGGCGCGATGGCCCCGTGCAGATGCTCTTCATCGAGACGCGCCGCCGCGGTTCCAAGCGGGTTATTGAACTCGCCCGGGGCGTCGACCCCACGTGCTACCACGTGGTCGCGGACATCAAGAGCACGAGCGCCAGCGCGCACTGACGCCGGCCGATGCCCGGCAGCGGTCGCACCGGTCGCACCGGGAGGCACCGCTACACTTCGCGCCCCATGTCCACCGTCAACCTGCCACGGAACACGAACCAAGCCCTCGGCATCGGCCAGTACGCGATCGACTTCATGAAGTCGGGCGAGGCGGCCGAGTCGGTCCTCACCCGCACCAAGCTGTTCCACGCCGATGCCGTGCTCTGCGGGCTGAGCGCGATCGCGCTGGGCACGAATGCTCCGGTGCTGCTGCGCGAGGAAGCCCTGCGCTACAAGAACAAGAAGCATGGCGCGACGGTCTTCGGCAGTTCCAAGCGCGTGCAGCCCGAGAAGGCGATCGTCGCCAACAGCGCCGCCGTGCGTGAGTGGGACTCCAACGGCACGAACTTCGGGTTCAACCCGGGCCTGGGCCACACGGCCGGCGAGTTCGGCCACAACGACTTCTATCCCGTGCCGATCGCCGCGGCGCAGATCATGGGCCTCGATGGTGCGACCGCGCTGCGTGGCATGGTCTGCCTCGACGAGATCCGCGGCCGCCTGGCCGAGGTGTTCAGCCTGAAGTCCTACAAGATCGACCACGTCGTGCACGGCGCGATCGCCAGCGCGGCGACCTACGGTGCCATGATGGGCGCCACGGCGGAGCAGATCGAGAGCGCGATCGGCATGTTCGTGGCGCACCACATCCCCTGGCGCGCGATCCGCGCCGGCAAGCAGCTCAGTGACTCCAAGGGAGCCAGCGCCGCGATCAGCACCGAGGCCGCGATCCTGTGCATGCGCCGCAGCATGCAGGGATTCCTCGGGCCGCGCGACATCTTCCGCAACCCCGAGAGCATGTTCCGCCAGTTCGTGAAGACCCAGGGCGACAGCCCGTTCGACCTCGTGCTGGGCTTCTCCGGCGACGACTTCGCCGTCATGGGCATGCACTTCAAGCTCGGGCTGTACGAACACCAGAGCGCCGGTGCGCTCCAGGCCATCATCGACCTGGCCTTCGCGAACCGCGACATCCTGCAGAAGCCGGGCACCATCAAGGCGATCCGCATCGTGGCCTACGAGCCGGCCTTCGGCATCATCGGCGATCCGGCCAAGCGTGATCCCAAGACCCGCCAGAGCGCCGACCACAGCATGGTCTACATCGTCAGCACGCTGCTTCGCAAGGCGATCGAGGCCGCCGCGCAGGATGGCGCCGAGTCGATCGGCGCCACCAACGACGACTGGTGGAAGCGCCTGATGCTCGGGCCGCACGACTACTCGGCGGATGCGATCAAGAACGCCCGCACCCGTGAGCTCATGGCCAAGATCGACTTCGCCCACGGAGGCGAGGAGTACGACCGTCGCTACCCCGACGGCATCCCCACCTCGGTGGTCATCGAGACGACCGATGGCCGGACGCTCGACAGCGGACTTGTGATGTATCCGGCGGGCCATGCGCGCAACACGACCGCGGACCTGCGAGGGATCCTCAACGCGAAGTTCCGCCTGCTGGGTTCGCTCGGTCTGGCCAAGCCTTCGCGGCTGGTCGAGCGCCTCATGGCCATCGACGCGCTGTCGGCCAAGCAGGTCTCGAAGCTCCACGACTTCGACATCCTCGACCGCGGCCGGTTCGAGTGACGGACGGCAACCGCCCGGCGCGGCTCAGCGCAGGGCGCGCAGCCTCATCCCGCCCTGCTGTCGCTCGAACTCGATCGCTTCGAACCTGAACTGTCCGTGCAGGTGCGGCGTGAGCTGGAGCTCGATCGACTTCGGGCCGGTGGCCCGCGTGATGACGTCGGAGCTGAACATGCCGTAGCTCGTCCGGTTGAGGAACTCCATCACGGCGCTGCGCTGCTCGTCCATCCAGGCCGCGAAGGCGGGTTCCCCGCCACGTGCATCCCATTCCTTGCGCGCATCCTTCGTGAGCATCTGCGCATAGAACGGCGGATACTCGCGATTGCGGATGGCGTTCTGCAGATGGGCGATGACCTGCGCC
The DNA here is from genome assembly GCA_027490145.1 of Planctomycetaceae bacterium. Classification (GTDB taxonomy): domain Bacteria; phylum Planctomycetota; class Phycisphaerae; order Phycisphaerales; family SM1A02; genus SYIB01. The sequence goes on along the minus strand of JAIXYQ010000010.1, from coordinate 246,620 downwards.
GGCGTGAACGCCCGCAGCTCGATCGTGCCGTCGGGGTGCTCGATGCGCAGTTCGAGGGCCGGATCGCTCCCGTCGTTGGCGCCGACGCCCTGCACGGGTGGCTGCTCCGGGCTGGCCGCCACCTCGCTCGAGCCGAACCTGCCCGCAGCCTCGGCGGGACGGTCGCGGTACACGATCCTCGTGCCGTCAGGCAGCGTGTGGTCGACTTCATCCTTGGCCCGGTCGCTCAACGGGTTCCGGTAGCGGTACTCCACGCGCTCAGGTGCGCACCCAGCCGCGAGCACCAGCAACGCCAGCACGGCCCGCGTCATGCCCGCGCTTCCAGCGGGATCGGCAGGCGATCGGGTTGGTCCCGTCCCGGCGTCCACGCCAGGCGCACGCGCCAGGCTGGACTCGGCTCGGGGGCATCGCTGCGCCAGTGCGTTCCCCGGCTCTCGGTCCGTTCGAGCGCCGCCCGGGCCATGAGGTGCGCCACGGTCAGCAGGTTCTGCGCTTCCCATCCCGAAGGTCGCTCGAAGACGGCGTGCAGCCCGTAGCGGCCCCAGAACTCGATCATCTTCAGGACATCCCCAAGCCGCGTGGCGGAGCGCTGCACGCCGACGTTGCGCCACATCGCGCTGCGGAGGCTGGCACGGATGTCGGCGACATCGAGGTCGCCCCGCTCGGGAACGTCGATGCGGCTGTCCGTGTGCACGGGCACGGGATCGGGCAGTGCATCGGCTGCCAGCGCGTGGGCCACGCGCCGACCGAAGACGAGGCCATCGAGGAGGCTGTTGCTGGCCAGCCGATTGGCACCATGCACGCCGTTGGCCGCGCTCTCGCCGCAGGCATACAGACCGCGCAGGCTGGTCCGGCCGGAGAGGTCCGTCAGCACGCCGCCGATCGTGTAGTGCGCCGCGGGATTCACCGGGATCAACTCGCGCGAGGCATCGAGCCCGAAACCCGCGAGCATGCGGTCAAGACCCGGGAAGCGGCGGGCGAAGAACCCGGGCTCGCCGCCGCCGAGGTGCCGGCAGTCGAGGAAGGCATGGCTCTGGCCGGTGCGGGCGAGGTGCTCCACGATGCCCCGGCTCACGATGTCCCGCGGCGCGAGCTCGGCCATGGGATGGACGCCGTGCATGAACCGCTCGCCGGACGCATCGACCAGCCATGCACCCTCGCCACGGACGGCCTCGCTGATCAGGTGCCGGGGTGCACCTGCCACGTAGAGGCTCGTCGGGTGGAACTGCATGAACTCCAGGTCGGCCACCGTCACGCCAGCGCGCCATGCCATCGCCACGGCATCGCCGGTGGCCACCTTGGGATTCGTCGTCTCGCGGTACACCTGCCCCGCACCACCGCAGGCGAGCACCACCGCGCGGGCCCACACGATCTGCAGGCCGAAGCGTGGGTGCCAGGTGAGCACACCGGCCGCGCGTCGCTCGCCGGCATCGTCACGCGTGAGCACATCGAGCGCGAAGCAGCGATCGAAGAGCCGGACCGAACCGAGTGCCCGCACCCTGGCGATGAGTGCCGCGGCGAGCGCAGCGCCGGTCGCGTCGCCATCGGCGTGGACGATGCGGTCCTGGCGGTGACCTCCCTCGCGTCCCAGGCTCACGGAGCCGTCGGCGTCCCGGTCGACCCGCATGCCCCACTCGATCATCTGCTCGACTTCTCCCGGCCCCTCGCGCACGAGCACCGCCACGGCCTGGGGATCGCACAGCCCTGCACCGGCCTCGAGCGTGTCGGCTTCATGCTGGGCGATGCTGTCCTCGGCGCTGCGGACCGTGGCGATGCCGCCCTGCGCCCAGCTGGTGCTCGACAGGTCGAGTGATTCCTTGGCCAGCACGATCACGTCTCCGAGCGACGACGCCTCGATCGCGCAGCGGAGCCCGGCGACACCACTGCCCACGACGAGCGTGTCGGTGAAGATCTGGGGCAGCAGCGAGCTGCGGAACGGGATCAGGTGCCGACGCTGGATCGCAAGGGCAGTCACGGCGTTCGGTTCGGTGCTGGGGATCCCGCCTCGGCCGGCTGCGCGGCACCGACAGGAACATCGGTCCGAACGGGCTCGAAAGCCAACGGAAGCGCGAAGTCCGCGAGCCAGACCTGGCTCGTGTTCTCGGGGCCGCGCTTGCTCGTCCAGATCATGCGCCGACCGTCGGCGCTGAAGGCAGGAAGCACGTCGGCGCCGGCGGCATGCGTCACGCGCAACCGCGTCGATCCATCCCGCTGCATGGGCATGCCGGAGCCGGTCGTCCACCGCGCGCTGTCGATCAGGAAGACCTCGTAGTTCTGGTGGCCGAGTTCGCTCGTGGCGTAGGCCATGGCCGTCGAAGCGGGGTGCCAGAACGGCCCCCAGTTGACGGTCTCGCCCATCGTGAGTTGGTGTACGCGGCTCACGCCGAGGATCCGCCCCTCGGCGGTCCGATCAAGGTCACCCACGAAGAGCTGCAGGTGGCCATCGCCCGTGCGGTCGCTGCGGAAGCAGATGCGCGAAGCATCGGGGCTGAAGAACGGACCGCCGTCGTAGCCGGGCTCACGCACGAGCGGCGTGGTCTGGCCCGTCTGGAGATCCAGCGAGTACAGGTCGCCCTGCCCCGTCGCGAGCGAGCAGTAGATGAGGTGACGGCCGTCTGCACTCAGGTTGCCTTCGGCCACGTAGGCACTTCCATCACCGACGAGCGTCTTCAGGTCAGCCGGCAGGATCTCGCTTCCCTTGGCGCGGCCCTTGAGATCGAGGGACACGATGCGCATCTCCGGCGGGAAGCTCCATCGGTACCGACCGGTGCCCCGCTGGTACCCGGGCGAGTTGCTCGCGGTGGGTGGGACCAGCGTGGTCGCGAAGATGATGCGATCCGGATCCTTCGGATCGAACCAACCGCACGTGTTGGCACTGCCCTTGGGACTGATGATCCAGCTGTTGGCGAGCGCCGGCTTGCCGTCGGCGCCCATCACGAGGTCGGCGAGCACCATGGCGTAGTGGTCGTCCGCGGCCTTGCCCGCCTCCGGCTGGGGTACGCCCTGGAACAACACCCGCTTGCCCCACGGATCGATGTAGTTCTCGCCAGCGCGCACCCAGTCGCGACCGAACGTGAGCTGCACGGCGTTGGTCAGGATCGGCGCCTCGGCCGCGGCCCAATCGGCTGCAGGATCCGTCGAGCCCGACGGTGCGACGGTCCCCGTGGATGGAATCGTCCCCACCTCCCGCACGGTGCCGGTGCTGGTTCCCGTGCAGGCGCAGATCAGGGTGGAGGCAAGGAGCAGGATCGATCGGTTCATGGTGCAATGGGTTCCGTGGAGCAGCGAACAAGTGTAGATCAGCCCCTCCCGGATGGCATCGGGTTCCGTCTGCTGTGGCGGGACCGTTTCCTCGTGGTGCTTGACAAGGAGAGCGGCCTGCTGAGCGTTCCCGGCATCGGCCGGGAGAAGGCAGACTGCCTGGCCTCGCGCGCCGCCGCCGTGTTCCCGGGAGCGCGCATCGTCCACCGACTCGACCGCGACACCAGCGGCTGCATCGTGCTGGCGCTCGATCCCCGCACGCATCGTTGCCTCAGCGTCCAGTTCCAGGAGCGCTCGGTCGGGAAGGCGTACGAGGCACTGGTCCACGGCATCGTGGCACGCGATGAAGGGCTGATTGACCTGCCGTTGCGCAAGGACCTGGTGAACACGCCGCTCCAAGTGGTCGATCATGTCCACGGACGGCCCGCCCAGACCGACTGGCGCGTGGTGTCACGCGACGCCACGCGACACGCCACGCGGCTGGAGCTGCGTCCGCACACCGGCCGAAGCCACCAGTTGCGCGTGCACTGCCGTGAACTCGGCCATCCGATCCTTGGCGACGACCTCTACGCGCTGCCGTCGGTGCGGGCGATGTCGCCGCGGCTGTGCCTTCATGCGCGTGAGCTCGCGTTCACCCATCCGGCGACGGGCGAACGGGTGGTGGTGGACTGTGCAATGCCCTTCTGACCTCGGGGCCAATCGGTTCATCCACCATTAGGAATGGGATCCGGCTGCCACGACGGGCCTTCCCCCGCCGCCTGATGCCGCCCTCACACCGCGCCGTGCGCACGTGCGAAGCGGCCGAGTGCCATCAGCGGGAAGTACAGGCGGTACAGGTGGTAGCGCAGGTAGAACACCTTCGGGAAGCCCGTGCCCGTGAACTCGGTCTCGCACCAACTTCCTGCGGGATCACCGTCGGGATTCGTCGCCGGATCGGCAGCCTGCGCCGGGGTGAGCTGCGTGCGCGCAAGCCACGCGATCGCACGGGCCAGATCCGGATCGTCCGCGCCGTAGATCTCCTGGAGCACCATCGCGCCCCAGGCCGTCTGGCTCGCCGTGCTCGGACCCGTACCCATGAGCGACGGATCCTCGTACGTGTCGGCGCTCTCGCCGAAGCTGCCATCGGGCTTCTGCACCGACTTCATCCAGGCTCCGGCCCGACGGATCCAGCCGGCCTCGCGCGGTTCGCCGCAGCGGATCGGCCCGATGACCGCCTGCCACGTGCCGTAGATGTAGTTCACGCCCCAGCGACCGAAGAAGCACCCTTGCGGCAGCTGGTGCGACTGGATGTAGCGGATGGCGCGATCGATGGCCGCATCACCGCAACGCAGTCCATGCCATGACAGGCACTCGAGGACGCGCCCGGTGATGTCCGGGCACGACGGGTCCTGCATCGCGTTGTGGTCGGCGAACGGTACGTACTCCATCCACTGTCGATGTTCGGTCCGATCGAATGCGGCCCAGCCGCCATCGTCGTTCTGCATCGCCAGGATCCACCGAACGCCGCGATCGCCGGCACCGCTGGCCCCATGCCGAGCCCGATGCAGGGCCATCGCCACCATCGCCGTGTCGTCACAGTCGGGGTACCAGGCGTTGGCGTACTCGAAGCACCAACCTCCGGCACCGGTACCCGGAGCGCAGTGGACGGCCCAATCGCCGATGTGCGTGACTTCCTGTGACTCGAGCCACGAGCAGGCCCGCGCCACGCGCGGATCGCTGGCATCGAAGCCCGCATCGGCCAGGGCGTAGAGGGCGATGCCGGTGTCCAACACCGGGCTGAAGCAGGGCTGAAGGCGCGTGCCGCGTGCATCACGCAGGAAGAAGGCATCCAGGTCCCGCTCGGCGACCTGCACACGGGGATCGCTGCGCGGGATGCCCAGCGCCTTGAACACGATCTGCAGGTAGACCATCGGCGGGAAGATCGCCCCCACGCCTTCGGTCCGCGCGGGACCATCCTGGCTCGCGCGCTTCATGATCCACTCGAAGGCGTCGCGGATCGCGGGGCGCCGTGGCCCCGTACCGATCACGGCCCCCATGCCCTTCAGGCCGAGGTCGATGGCCCGGAAGAACGCACGCCACGCCGCGGGCACCTCACGCCGCATCGTGAGCCGCCGGAGCGCCCCCGGGTCGCGGACGATGGGATCCAGCGAGAGCCTGACGCGTCGCGTGGGGCGCAGCGTGCTGACGATCGCGAGCGGCAGGATCATCGTGCGGCTCCAGGCGCTCACCTTCGACAGGTGGAACGGGAACCACTGCGGCAACCAGACCACCTCAGGCGGGATCGCCGGGACGGCCATCCAGGGAATGAGGCCCAAGGCCGCGAGATAGAAGTTGGTGAAGCTGTTGCAGGCTTCCGCTCCGCCGCGGGCCACGATCATGGCCTCTGCGCGTCGCATGTGCGGGGCGCGCTCGTCGTCGCCCATGAGCCGCAGGCAGACCCACGCCTTCACGCAGGAGCTCACGTCGGCCGCGCTGCCGGGATACTGGCCCCATCCACCGTCGGGGCGCTGCTGGTCGCGCAGTGCAGCCGCCAGCTCCTGCATCACCGTCCAGCCGTCGCGGCCATCGGCCATGGGCTCGCGCTCCTGGCCGAGGATGAACTTCATCAGCATGTACTCGCTCTCGAGGATGCTGTCGCCCTCGAGCTCGGCGCACCAGTGTCCGTCGGGACGCTGGAGCGAGAAGAGCGCTTCCGCCGCGCGTCGGGCGGCGGATGCCGCCTCGACGGCACCGTGCTTGCCCGGCCCAGCGGCCGATGGCACGGAGCGCTCGAGGGTCGCGGTCGTCTGGTCCTGGAGGCTCGGATCCATGGGACGGAGAAGGTACCTCAGCCCAGTTCCTTGAGCGAAACCGGACGGCGTTCACGGGCGCTCAGGACGGCAGCCTCGAGCACGCACTGGGTCTTCAGCGCATCCTCGAAGTCGGGCAAGGGAACGACCGGCTTGGAACCGCCGAGCACCATCGCGATGTCGGCGGCCATGCTGACGAATCCCTGCTCGTAGCCGATGAGGTGCGCGGGCGGCCAGTAGTTGCCGGCATACGGATGAACTCCCTCGGTGCACATGATGGTGGTCCAGCCCTGCAGCGCCTTGGGCGCCGTGTTGTCCCACCACTGCAGTTCGTTCATGCGCTCGAAGTCGAACTTGATCGATCCATGCTCCCCGTTCACCTCGATCTGGTTCCGGTTCTTGTTGCCGGTCGCCAGGCGGGTGGCCTCGAAACTCCCGATCGCGCCACCGCTGAAGCGCGCCAGGAACAGGACCGCGTCATCGACCGTGCTCCGGCCCGTGCGCTTGCCCTTGGCCTTCGCTCCCCGGCCGCTGATCGCACCGCCGGCCGACTCCACGATCGCACGCTCCTTGACGAACGTGTGCTCGATCGCGCCGCTCACCTCCGTGAACTCCTGGCCGGTCACGAACCTGGCCATGTCGATGATGTGCGCGTTCAGGTCGCCGTGCGCACCGCTGCCGGCCTGGTCGGCCTGGAAGCGCCAGAGCAGCGGCGTGTCGGGCCCACCCCAATCCTGCAGGTAGCTCGCCCGGACATGGAAGAGCTTTCCCAGACGACCATCACGGACGAGCTGGTGCGCCAGGGCCACGGCCGGGCAGCGGCGATAGTTGAACCAGACGAAGGTCTTCTGCCCCTTGGCCTTCTTCGCAGCCTTCACCATCGCGCGCGCGTCGGCGAGCGTGCCCGCCAGCGGCTTCTCGCAGGCGACGTGCTTGCCCGCCTCGAGCGCGGCGATCGACATGTCGGCATGGACGTGGTTGGGCGTGCTCACGTCGACGAGGTCCACCTCGGCATCGAGCACCGCCAGCTGCCACTGCGCGACGCTCTTGCGCCACCCCCACCGCTTGCCGAACTCATGCGTCTCGGCCGGATCCCGGCCGGCGACCGTCACCAGGTCGATCGCGAGCGGCAGGTCGAAGAACGGCCCCGCACTCGCCCACGCGTGCGAGTGGGCCTTGCCCATGAACTTCGTCCCGATCAGCCCCACCCCGAGTCGTCCGGTCTTGCGTCGTGCCACGATGGTCTCCTTGGGTCCGCCGTGCGGAGCCGGGGGCTATCCTAGCCCGTCCTTCCTCCACGGAGCCACACCATGAGCGACCTCGAAGCACGCCTGTCCGCCCTTGAATCGCACGTCGAATCCCTCGAGCGCGGCGCTCGACGGTGGCGGCGCGCCTCGATGGTGCTCGGCGCGGCACTCGTGTCGACCTTCGTGCTCGCCGCCACGGCGCTGAACAGCGAGACGATCAAGGCGCGCAAGCTCGAGATCGTCGATGAGGCCGGCAAGGTCGTGATGCTCGCCGACACCACCGAGGGGGCGGGTCGGCTGAGCCTGTGGTCAAGCTCGGGCGCCAACGTGGCGCGGCTCGGGGCCAATGAGCACGGCGGCGACTTCATCATGTGGAACGCGCAGGGCCGCGTGGTGGGCAGCCTGTATGCCACGGCGCAAGGCGCGCGCATCGAGGCCAACGCCGCCGACGGCAAGGGCAGCGCCTCGCTCGACGCCGCGACCGGGCTCGCCCAGGTCGCGCTCACCGATGCCGACAACAAGCCCATCGTGCGCGCGGCGACCGAGTCGACCGGCGGCGTGCTGCAGGTGCTGGGATCGACCGGCCAACCCGCGGCCTCGATCGGCTCGCGTGCGGGCGGCGGCTTCGTCGTCGTGCAGAACAACGCCGGATCCGAGGTGGGATCGCTGCTGGTGCGCGAGGACGGCACCGGCAAGCTCCTCCTGGCCGACGGCAAGCAGCCCAACGTGCTCCTGGAGACCGGCGCCGATGGCGGCGGCGCCCTGCAGCTGCTGCATTCCACCCGCGTGATCGCGGGGCTCGGCGGTACCGCATCCGGCGGCTTGCTGAATCTGATGGGAGCTGAAGGACGCCCGGTGGTGATCCTCGGCCAGGCGAGCAACGCCCCGGGTGGTGCGCTCGCGATCCGCGACAGCGCCGGGGTGCGCGTGGCGCGCATCGGCATCGATCCGGATGGATTCGGCGAGATGGCGGTCTACGGCGAAGGCGCCACACGCAAGAAGGCGCTCAACGCCCGCGATGAGTGATCAGCGGCCAACGACGTGCTGCTGCTCATCGACAACTACGACTCGTTCACCTGGAACCTGGTCCAGCGCTTCGGCGAGATCGATCCTTCGCTGAAGGTCGAGGTCATCCGCAACGATGCCATCGATGCGCACGGTGCGTTGGCGATGGCCCCCACGCACCTGGTGATCTCGCCGGGCCCCTGCACGCCCAAGGAGTCCGGTGCGTGCCCGGCCATCATCACCGCCCTGCGCGGCCGCGTGCCGATCCTCGGCGTCTGCCTGGGGCACCAGACCATCGGCGACCTCCATGGCATGGTCGTCGAGCGAAACGATGTCCCCGTGCACGGCAAGACCAGCCGCGTGCACCACGACGGCCGGGGCGTCTTCGCCGGGCTGTCCGATCCGTTCGAGGCGACCCGCTACCACTCGCTCGTGGTGCGCCGCGAGACCGTTCCGGCGGAGTTCGAGGTGAGCGCCTGGACCGAGCGCGGTGAGGTGATGGGGCTCCGCTGGCGATCCCCCGCCGGCGCCTCCCCGATGGAGGGGGTGCAGTTCCACCCCGAGAGCTTCCTCACGATCGAGGGACCGAAGCTCCTGGCCAACTTCCTGGCGATGGGTTCGCGCGACTGATCCAGCGGTGCCTCCATGGGCCCGAAGCCACCGCCCCGTGCTAGGCTTGCCGCACCATGACTCCCGTGCTGACCGACACCGCCCGCGTGCTCGTGACCTCGACCTCCTCCGATGGCATCGTGGTGAAGGTCCCGGGCACGCAGTACCAGATGTCGTTCCTGCCTCACTGCCCCGCGTGCACCTTCGTCGCCGGCGAGCGCGTCCATGCGCGCTTCCGCGCCACGGCCCTGAAGATGCACCACGCGAAGGCCGGCGGCATCTTCGTCGAGCCCAGCGAAGGCCACCCGCGCATCGTGCAGGGCCGGGTGATCGCCACCGACACACGCGTCAACATGGTGCTCGCCGACGTCGTCGTGCCGATGTGGATCACGGTGCCGCAGGGCCAGGCGGCCAGCGACTTCGCCACCGGTGACCTCGTGAACTTCTACGTCCAGAGCGGTTCGACGATCGAACCCGTTCGCTGACCGGGCCCGAGCCCGGGGATGGATCCGTGACCGGCGGCGCAGCCGCTGCACGAGCCTTCCACCTGAGGGGCGCTCATGCGGCCTCGGCCGTGCCGGCCACGCCGTCGCGCGTCACGTAGAACAGATTGCGCGTGATGGGGTACGGCAATCGACGGTAGTCCTCGTCGATGCGTCCCATGATGCGGTCGATGAATTGCCCGGGGCCCCGGCTCATGGCCACGAAGATGTCGCGGGCCGGCGTGGCCACCAGGAAGTCACCCTTGAGTTCCGGCGCAAGCCGATCGTGCAGGTGCGTGAGGAGCAACCGCGCGGCGTCGTAGCCATCGCGCAGGCTCACGACCGCTGCCCTGCCGCCGTCCCCGGACTGCATGATCTGGACGTTGAGTTCCGGCGCATAGGCGCCCAGGTTCACCCGGGCCACCTCCTCGAGCTCGTCGGTCGTCAGTCCCCACCGCACGAGTTGCTCGGTGCTGATGCTGACGGTCATGTCGGGAAGGTCGATCACGAACACGATGACCGTCCCGTTGACGAACGGAATGTGCGCCACCTGCTCGCGATCGACCGAGTCGAAGATGGATTCGGGCTGGAGCCTCGGCATGATGCGCGGCTTGGCGACCGCCAAGGGCAGCGCAGCGGTCGCCAGGAGATCGCCCTCGAAGACCTTCTGGAAGTACGCGCCGACGACCTCGGTCGCACGCTCAGCATCCTGCATGACCAGGCGATAGAGATTCTCCAGTCCCATGCGCCGGCCGTCGACCAGCAGCTTGAGCACGTCGATCACCTCGACCTTCCGGTCACGCCAGGTGCCCTTGATGTGCCTGGCGATCGCTTCGGTGAATGCCGCAGGTTCGTAGGGGAATCGGTCCATCGTGCCTCCATCGGGCGCTCAGGGCCCGCTTCCAGATGGACGATCGGTTTCCCCGGGAGGTTCATCAAGGGAAAGTCCCGGAATCCCCGAGAACGCACGCCGTGCGGCGTTGCGTCACAATGCCGGGAATGGGTACCGCCTACGCCAACAGCCTCTTCGATCCCGGTCTCGCCTTCGGCCCACGCCGCCCGCGTCCACTCACGGTGATCGCCGGTCCTTGCGTACTCGAGGACGACGAGACGAACCTGCGCATCGGCACGGCCATGCGCGATGCCTGCAGCGCGCTTGGCTTCGCCTATGTCTTCAAAGCCAGCTTCGACAAGGCCAACCGGTCCAGCGCCTCGAGCCCGCGCGGACCTGGGATCGAGCGAGGCTGCGACATGATCGCCGCACTCCGTGAACGGCTCGGCGTGCCCTCGACGACCGACATCCACGAGCCGCACCAGGCCGCACGGGCGGCCCAGGCGGTGGACATCCTGCAGATCCCGGCCTTCCTCTGCCGACAGACGGACCTGCTGGTCGCTGCCGCCCAGACCGGCCGCGCCGTGAACGTGAAGAAGGGCCAGTTCATGGCCCCCGGGGAGATGCGCAACGCGGTGGCCAAGGTCCGCGAGGGCGGAGCCCGGCACATCATGCTGACCGAACGCGGGACGTTCTTCGGCTACCACCGCCTGGTCAACGATTTCCCCGGACTCCAGGACATGGCGGACCTGGGCGTCCCGGTCTGCTTTGACGTCACGCACAGTACGCAGCTGCCCGGCGCGGAGGGCGTCATGACCGGTGGCCGCCCCGATCGCGCCGCGCTCCTGGCCCGTGCCGCCGTCGCCGCCGGCGTCGATGCCGTGTTCCTGGAGTGCCACCCGGATCCGGACCGGGCCTTCAGCGACAAGGCCACCTGCCAGCCGCTGGCTGCGGCAACGAAACTGCTGGAAGAACTTGCACGGATCCGCGAGGTGGTGGTCGATGCATACACTTCGTGACGATGAAGTGCGACCAGTGCGACAAGCCGGCCGTCGTGCATGAGACGGTGATCTCTGGCGGCGTGCAGATGACCGTCCATCTGTGTGCCGAGCATGCGGTGGTGCAACTCAACCACGTGCCGGCCGGCGCGCCGATCGCCGAGCTGCTGGCGGCCCACTTGACCGGCCAGCGGCATCAACCGGCCTGCGGCGGGTGCGGCATGACCCTGGCGGAGTTCCGCAAGCACAACCTCGCGGGTTGCTCGGCGTGCTTCGATGCCCTGGCCCCCGTCATCGACCAGGCGATCCAACGCGCGCAGGGCGGCGCCACGGCGCACTGCGGCCGAGCTCCTGCCCGTCGCGACGACGCCGAGGCCCGCCACGCTTACCGAGCACGGCTCCTGAAGGACCTGGAGCAGGCCGTGGCGGCCGAGCGATACGAGGTCGCTGCACAGGTCCGCAACGCGTTGCGTGAGGTGGATGGCCTCCCCTCGGGGCATCAGGCATGAAGCCGATCGAGAACGGTGGCCCCTGGCTCGGACCGCTCGGCCGCGATGCCGACGTGGTCGTGGCCAGCCGCGTTCGCCTGGCCCGCAACCTCGCTGGGTTCCCCTTCACGAACCGGGCGTCGACCATGCAGCGTCGCGAGGTCGTGTCGATGGTCCGTGATCGCGCGCAGGGCGCATCGTGGGGCCGCATGCTCGGCTGGGTGGACCTGCAGGAGTGCCCTGCCGAACAGCGCACCCAGATGGTCGAGCGCCACCTGGTGAGCAAGCAGTTCGCAGCCTCGGACGCGCCGCGTGCCGTCGGCATCTCGGCCGACGAGACGCTCTCGGTCATGGTCAACGAGGAAGACCACCTCCGCATCCAGGCGATGTATTCGGGCCTGCGCATCGATGAGTGCTTCGCGGCGGCCACGGCCTTCGACCGCGGGGCCGAATCGGCGCTCGACTTCGCCTGGCACCACCGCTGGGGCTATCTGACCGCCTGCCCGACCAACGTCGGGTGCGGCATCCGTGTGAGCGTGATGCTCCACCTGCCGGCCCTGCGGCTGACCTCGGAGCTCGACCGAGTCCGCCGCGCGGCCAAGGACCTCCACCTGGCCCTGCGTGGATTCCACGGCGAAGGCTCCGAGCCGATGGGCGACTTCTACCAACTCAGCAACCAGATCACGCTGGGCATGCGGGACGAAGAGGTCCTCGGCGAGCTGCGTGACCGCATCATCCCGCAGGTGATCCGCTACGAACGGCTCGCACGCGAGACCTACCGCTCCAAGGCCCCGGCCGCCGCGCGGGACCGGTTCATCCGCGCGGCCGCGCTCCTCACCCACTCGCGGCTCATGCAGTTGGACGAGGCGATGAAGCTCCTTGGTCGGTTGCGGCTGGGAATCGCCAGCGGCTTGACGGAAGCGATCGACTCGACGCTCGTGCACCGGCTGCTCCTGCAGGTCCAGCCCGCGCACCTCGCCCTCGCGCGACCGAACGATCCGATGGAGACCCTTGAACAGCAGGCGGCGGCGCGGGCCGCGCTCCTGCGCGATGCACTCGCGCCGCTGCGGGCCTCGATCGGGTGAACCGTTTCCGGCGGGCCGGTGTGCGCCCCGGGCCGCAGGCATGCGGCCCCGAGCGCCGGGCCGCAGGCATGCGGCCCCGAGGCAGTGGGCCCCGGGTCAGCCCTTCTTGAGCAGGGCCGCCGCCGCATCGGCGTGCGCCGCAAAGTCGGCATCCTTCACCGAGATGCCGCCGACGTCATGGGTCGACAGGCTGAGCGTGACCTTCGACCAACGCACCAGGATGTCCGGGTGGTGCTGCACCCGTTCAGCGTGATCCGCGATGCCGTTGACGAACGCCATCGACTGCACGAAGCCGGCGAAGGTGAACGTGCGCTGGATGCACTCGCCGACGCGTGACCATTCGGGGAGCCGGCTGAGCGCTGCGTCGATCTCGGCGTCGGAGTAGCGGTGCATGCGAGGACTATATTCGCCTGCGATGGCAGTCACCGTCACGCGCCTGGCGCCGAGTCCGACCGGCCACCTGCACCTTGGTCACGCCTGGAGCTTCCTGTGCACCTGGGCGCTGGCGCGAACCCACGGCTGGTCGATCCGGCTGCGCCTGGAAGACCTCGATGCCTCGCGGGCCTCGGCCGAGGCCCGGCTCGATGCGCTCTGGTGCCTGCAGTGGCTCGGCGTCGACTGGGACGGCGAACCGGAACTGCAGTCGGGCCATCTGGATCGCCACCGCCAGGCGATGCATGCGCTTGCCGCGCGGGGGCTCATCTTCGAGGCTCCCCACTCGCGCGCGCAGGTCCGGGCCGCGGCCATCGTGCCACCGGGGCCGAGTGAGGCCAACGCGCCCAACGAAGGCGATGCCGTGCTTCGCTTCCCCGCGTCGCTGCGACCTCCGCCGGGTGATGCCTGGTCCTTCCGGACCCAGGCGTGCAACCATCGCTTCGCCTGCCCTGCCGGCGATCGCACCATCCATGACGAACTGCACGGCGATCGCACGCTCGATCCCTCGATGGTCTGGGGCGATCCCCTGGTGTGGATGAAGTCGGGAGGACCGAGCTACCAACTCGCGGTCGTCGTGGATGACCTGGCCTCCGGCGTGACCGATGTCGTGCGCGGCGAGGACCTCCTCGACAGCGCCATCCTGCAATCGGTCCTGATCGATGCCTTGGGCGGCACGCGCCCACGATGGTGGCACCTCCCGCTGGTCGTCGATCAGGACGATCGTCGACTGGCCAAGCGCCATGATGCGCTCTCGTTGCGCTCCCTGTCGGCTGCGGGCGCCTCGGCCGGGCGTGTGCGCCGGCTCATGCTGCACTGGTGCCGCGGTGCCGAACTCAGTGGCGAGACCACGCCGGGCGAGCTCGCCGCCGCCGTCACGCCCGATGCACTTCGGTCGCTGGTGGCCAGGCAGGCGCGCCTGCGAGTGACGCCGGATATCGTCCGCTGGACATGCCACGGCTCGTGATGATCATCGTGACGGCCCTGACCGCACTGCTCGCCGGGTGCGGCGGCTCGGATCCGGGCAGGATCGAGATCAAGGGCGAGACGTTCGACCTGACCATTGCGGCCGATGATGCCTCGCGCACCCGTGGACTCGGCGGCGTGGCCGAGATCCCCGAGCACGGCGGCATGATCTTTGCGTTCCGCTCGGCCCAGCCGCAGGGTTTCTGGATGATCGACTGCATCACCGACATGGACATTCTCTATGTCGATCCGCAGGGATTCGTGGTGTCCGCCTACACCATGGTGGCCGAGGCTCCGCGGGCCGAGGGCGAGAGCGAGGAGGCGTACCGCAACCGCTTGCGTCGCTATCCCAGCGGCAAGCCCGCGCAGTTCGTCATCGAGCTGAAGGCGGGCACGATCGATCGACTGGGCATCGGGGCGGGGACCAAGGTCACGCTCGATGCCAAGGCCCTGAAGGAACTCGCCAAGTGAGGCCGCGTGCCGTCACGGTCCTGGCAGCGCGGGACGGCGCGACCGCCGCCGCGGTCGCGCGCACGCTGGCCGCAACCGGCCCCTTCACCTGCGAAGGCGGCGATGCCCATGCAGCGCAGGCCGGCAGCCGCGTGCGCCGCGCCGAGGCCGTGCTCGTCCTGGGTTCCGCGAGTGCCGATCCCCAGGTCCGCGGGCTCGTCGAGGATGCCCTGTCGCGCCATGTGCCCGTGCTCTGCCTGGGCGCGGACGATGCGGGCGAACCCATCGTGGCGCGCGCTCCCGCGGATGCGGCGCCGGAGTTCGTGGCAGGCATGCTGCTGGGGCTCCTTGAGCGCCAGGCGGACCTGGACCGCATGCGGCGCGAGGCGATCGCCGCCACCGCCAGCAGCGGCGACCTGCGTGCCGAGGTGAACCGGATCACAGACGAGCTGCAACTGGCCTCGAGCGTGCAACGGGACTTCCTCCCGCGGTCCTTGCCCACGCTGGGCTCGATCCGCATGGGCGCGCTGTGGAAGCCCGCTGAGTTCGTCAGCGGTGATCTCTACAACGTGATGCGGCTGGACGAACGCAGGCTCGGCATCTTCATCACCGATGCGGTCGGCCACGGCGTGCCTGCGGCACTGATGACACTGGTCATCGGCCGCGCGCTGCCGACCAAGGACATCGCGGGCAACGCGTACCGCATCCTGAGCCCGGCCGAGAGCCTCGAGCGGCTCAACGCCGAGATGCTCGCTCGCTCGGAACATGCGTCACGATTCGCCACCGCGGTCTACGCCGTGATCGACGTGCAGAGCGGCCATGTGCGGTTCAGCTGCGCGGGGCATCCGCCGATCCTGCTCGCGCGCGCCGACGGCGGCTTCGAGCCCCATGGAACGACCGGAGGACTGCTGGGCGTGTTCGAGGGCACGACCTTCGGCGAAGCGGAGCTTGAACTCGCTCCGGGCGACCGGCTGCTGCTGCACTCCGACGGTTTCGAGCAGGCCTTCCCCGATGCCGCCGTGCTGCGGCACAAGCACCGCCTGCCGAACGACCGCTACCTGCAGTCGTTCGCGCGCCACCGCCCGCTGGCGGAGGCACAGGCCTTCTGCGATGCCGTCGGGCGCGACACCGACGAAGCCTGCGCCGGAACCCCGCTGCACGACGACGTCACGCTGGTGTGCATCGATCGCACCTGAGCGCGAGTGTGGGCTACGCGCCGGCGCTCCCGCTTCCTAGGCCCCCGGCTGCGCGCCTGCCCTCGCGGTGGCACCCGCTCAGCCGCGCGCCAGGCGGCGCTCGACTTCCCGGGCGATGAGCTTGGCCAGGTGATCGACCTCGATGTTCACCGCGTCACCCACCGCCAGCGAGGCGAGGGTGGTGCGAGCGAGCGTCTCGGGAATGAGCGCGACCTCGAACCACGATCCATCCGCCGCGGCGCCTGCAACGGTCAGCGAGACGCCGTCGACCGTGATGGAGCCCTGCGCGACGATGCTGGATGCGGCGTCGGCCGGCGGCTCGATGCGTACGCGCCACTCCCCCGTCGTCGAGATCGCGGCCACCCGACCCACGCCATCGACATGTCCCTGCACGATGTGACCGCCCATGGGCGTCGAGGCGAGCACCGCGTGCTCAAGATTCACCGATCGACCCGGCTGCAGCGCAGCATCGCCTGACGCGGAACCCATCGAAGCGGACGCCGAACCCATCGAGCCCAGCGTGGTGCGCGCGAGCGTCTGGGGAATGACGTCGAAACTCCATGCACCGGCATCGACCTGGACGACCGTCAGGCAGGTCCCCGAGACGGCGATGGAATCACCCCGTGCCGGGCGATGCGACCAGCCGCATGGATCGAGGGTCAACCGCACGCCGGCCGCGGTCGGCTGGGCGGCCGTGATGCGACCCACGTGCTGGACGATGCCGGTGAACATGTGGGATCCGTGCCGGTGGGTGCGCTACCAGGCGCGCTCGCACCGGGCTCCCGGATAGTAGCGCTCGAGGATCTGCTGCCAGCTCTTGCCTGCCTTCGCCGTGGCCTGGGCACCATGCTGGCACATGCCGACGCCGTGACCGAAGCCACGACCCGTGAAGACGAGGCCCTTGGGCGTCGAGGCCACCGTGAAGTCATCGCTCTTGAGGGTGCGCGAACCACCCTCGCCGGGGATGCCCCCGTTGATCGCTTCGCGCAGCCGCGACGCCGGGATCACCACCGGATTCCGATCCTTGAAGCGCAGTCGGTACTCGATCGGCCGGCCGTTCGAAGCGGTTTGCGATGCCTCGATCGCGATCGGCACGTCGATGCCGGCCCAGGTCGGGAAGCCATTGCGCTGACCGAAGCCACGAATCGCCTGCTGCACCGTGGCCGCGGGCAGCGTGGCGCTCCACCGGTAGTTCGACGATGCCTTGAACGAGGGCGACTCGCAGCACCCCGTGCGTGCAGGCTGGTCACCCGAGCGCACCGGGGCGATGTCGTGGTTGGGGTTCAGGGTCACGCTCCCGAGCGCGTTGGCGCCGCGTCCGCCGCACGAACTCGAGTAGAACGCAGGCACGACGCCGCCCTCGAAGACGAGCACCATGCCGCGCGTGGCGGCGACGGCTTCGCGTGCGCGGGCATTGCGCGTGTGCCCGGCCCACGCCTGGCTCGACTCGCCGCTGGTCACGTCGTAGTGGCGGCGACCTTCCCAGCGCGACTCCTCGACCAGCACCCAGCTGCGCGCCGCCACCGCCTGCGCCCGGAACGCATCCTCGTCCCACTGGGGGTAGAGCTCCTTGGCCAGGACGCCCGGCAGGTACTCCTCGACGCCGACCTCCATCATCACATCGAGGCCCTCGGGCAGCGCGACGAGCGTGGCGACACCGGGCCAGCCCGCGCCATCCCACTCGATCGAGGCCTTGCCGATCGGACGCAACTCCAGCGGCCCGGCAGCGAACGACCTCGCACTGCCCTTGGCCGTCACCTGCCACCCGGCCGACGTGGCGGCCACGCGCAGCGGCGCTGCGGCCGTCCAACGCTCGTTGCCCCGAGAGACCGTGAACTCGCCCGACGGGCACGCGAACGACTGTGGCGTCCGCAGCCTGGTGCCCACGCGCACCCGCACCGTCGGCTCGACCTTCGGAGGCGTCGGACGCGGTGGGTCGAACCTGGGCGCGAAGGCCGGCGCCGGCGCTGGCTTGGCAGGTTCAGGCGAAGGCGCCACGGCGACCTCGACGGGCGTCGTCGGCGGCTGGCGATCCACGGTCATCGGCGGTGCCGGCTTGCTCGTCGCTGCCTCGGGCGAAGGCGGCGATGAGCACGAGGCCACCACCGACCAACCGCACGCGGCGATCACGATCCGCCTTGCCCATGCACCCACGCTCGTCCGGCCAGCCATGCCACACCTCCACGCGACATCGGCGTGCCGCTGGGGCAGGGATCGACAGGCAGCGGGAAGCCGCTTGAGAATCGCGGACGCGCGGGATCAGCCCTCGAGCGTGCGGAGGCCCAGGCCGTGGTCGGCCAGGCGCTCACGGATCTCGTCAAGGCTGGTCTGGCCGAAGTTCTTGACGCCCATGAGTTCGGCCTCGGTGCGGCTGGCCAGGTCGCCCAGCGTCTGCACGCCGAGCATCTGGAGCGCCTTGCGGCAGCGCACGCTGAACTCGAGCGACGCGACGGACTTCTCGAGCACCTCGGCGCCGACCTGCTCCTTGAGCTTCTCGTAGATCTCGTTGCGCACGCGTGCGTAGCCGGCGCCCTCGAGGCCCTGGCCCAGGCGAAGACCCTTGGCCGTGAGCATCTGCTTGATCTCGATCAGGCTGGTCTCGCCGAAGTTCTTGTACGCAAGCAGTTCGCTCTCGGTGATCTTGAGCAGGTCGCCGAGCGTGCGGATCTGCATCTTCTTGAGGCAGTTGCGCGCACGCACGGAGAGTTCGAAGTCCGTGACGGGCTGGTCGAGCATCTGGTTGCGCTTGGCATCGTCGCGCGCCTGGTCCTCGTCGTAGAGGCAGTCGCGGCTGGCCAGCACGTCCTTCAGGAAGAGCCGCGCGCGCTCGTGGCCGGGCTCGGTCTCGAGCACCTTGCGCAGGCAGCGCTCGGCGCGCAGATAGTCGCCGGCATCCTCGTACATGATCGCCAGGTTGACCAGGGCGTTCATCGGCGGCGTCGGCATGCGGCAGACGCGCTCCAGCAGCGAGATGGCCTCTTCATCCTCGCCCACCGACTCGAGCATGGACGCCAGACGGACGGCCAGGGCGGCATCCTCGCCGGTGGTGGCGATCGGGCGGAGCAGGTCGATGGCCTTCATGCGCTGACCGGTCTTGAGGAACTGCTCGGCCTGTTCGGCGATCACGGGATGGGTGGTGGCGGCCACGGTGGCGGTGGTCATGGGTCGGCGCTCCTCAGGTGGTTCGTGCGGCGCCGGTCGTCCGGAGCCGAGCCCGGGGATGATAGCGGGACCGGCGCAACGCTCAAGAACCGCTGCCGACGCTGCCGGAGCCGCCCGGTTCAATCCCAGGCGAGGGCTCGGGGGCCCCACCAAGCAGCCGGATCGAACGCCACCGCCCGCTCTCGAAGCGCCAGACCATGAAGAGACCGTAGATCACGATGTAGGCGGTCGCCGCCAGCCATGGCCCGGTGCTCTCCCACTGGGGGAACCACGCGACGAGCGCCAGCCCCCCGCCCACGATCATGCCCCAACTGAGCGTCACGGTGGCGATGCCCGGGACGAGCGTGTCGCCGGCTCCGCGCAGCGCACCCGTGTAGATGATGCCCAGCGCATCGAAGGTCTGGAAGACCGCCGCGCAGATCATGAGCGTGCCGCCGATCGCGACGATGCGCGCCACCTGCTCGGCCGGCACGTCACCCGAGTCGGCGAAGATCCCGACCATGTCGTGGCGCCAGACGAACATGACGATGCCCCACAAGGTCATGTACGCGAGCGAGACCGTGAGAGCGGCATGCGTCTGGCGCACGGCATCATCGGGTCGCCCTGCGCCGATCGACCTTCCGACCAGGCTTGCGGTCGCCACGCTGAAGCCGACGGCGGGCATGAACGACATGTGCATGAAGCGCAGCACGCTCCACCCGGCAGCCAGGTGGTCCGTGCCGAACCGCCCCACCAGCGTGCTCATGAAGAGCGCCCAGCAGATCATCTCGTTGCTGAACTGGATCCCGTTGGGCACGCCCGTGCGCACGAGCCCCCCCAACATCCCCCACTGCGGCCGCCACGCCGAGCGCGTGCCGAGCTCGGCATGCAGCTTCGGCCCCAGGAAGACCACGAACGGCACGAGGAACTCGACGAACGTGCCGATCACGGTCGCGATCGCGGCCCCTGCGACACCGTACGCCTGCGTGCCGGGGATCCCGGGCAGGCCAAGGCTGGGCAGCCCCCGCTCGCCGTAGATCAGGATGAAGTTGCCGACCACGTTGACGAGGTTGCCCAGGATGGCGGCGATGGTCACGACCTTGGGGCGGTGGATGCCGAAGAAGAAGTTCGACATCGCCTTCCCGGCGAGCGTGACGAGGCCACCACCCACGAGGATGCACGCGTACTGCGTCTCGAGCTCCTGCACTCGGGGTTCGTGCCCCATCGCACCGAAGAGCGCCGGCAAACCGAAGAGCGCCAGCGGCAGCAGCAGCAGCAACCAGCTGCCGACGGCGATCCACAGGCCGCTCCACGCGTAGCTGGCGGCATCGTGCAGCCGCTTGGCCCCGAGCGACTGGCTCACGTACGTGTTCACGAGCGTGATGACCCCGACGAGGAACGACATCGGCGCCCAGCTCCAGACCCCACCGTTGCCCTGCGCCGCCAGTTCGACCATGCCGACCTGGGCCACCATCAGGCTGTCGACGAACTGCATCATGGTGTACGAGGTCATCGTGAGGACCGTCGGCCACGCCAACGCCCAGACCTCGCGGACATCGGACATCCGCGCGGCGACGCCGCGACCGCGGGATGGGCTCATCGGATCCATGGGGCAGCCGGCGGCGTCAGAGCGCCACCAGCTCCATGTCGGCCTGCACGGTCGACGACTTCACCACCGGATCGATGTCGGCGGCGAAGCCCTCCAGTCCCTTGGTGCGCGCCATGTCGGCACGGACCACGGACACCGCGAACGCCGATCCACGCACATGACGACGATGGGCATCGAGCTCGATCGCGACCTGCGACTCGCTGCGCGCGAAATCCAACGGCGCGATCGCGGCCTTGAACCCCTGCAGCAGCCCGTTGGCGTTCACGAACGAGCCCGGCTTCTCGACCCAGGTGCACGACGGAAGCACCACGTCGGCGGCGTTGGTGAGCCGGTCCGGCAGCGTGTCGATGAGGATGAGCGACCGCCCTGCGACGGCGCGCACGAGCTCGTCGGATTGCCAGGCGCTCGGGTAGTTGCCGGTGACCACGCACGCCTTCACGCCCGCGGACTGGACGGCAGCGCACCAGGCCGCGGCGTCATGCACGTCAGCCGCGGAGCGGCCCGCGAACGACGCCGCGACGGCCTCGAGCACCATGCGCACGCCGCGCGCGTTGGGCGCCTTCTCGGCGCGCACCACGAAACCGTTGGGGAAGGTCTTGTCCTGGCCGTCGACGGGCACGGGGCCCACGCCGAGCACGGCGTTGGCATCCTGGGCGAGGACCGCCTGCGCGAGGAGGTACGCATCCTCGCAGGAGAGCATCGGGCTGACCAGGAGGGCCAGCCGGCC
Source organism: Planctomycetaceae bacterium (assembly GCA_027490145.1). Classification (GTDB taxonomy): domain Bacteria; phylum Planctomycetota; class Phycisphaerae; order Phycisphaerales; family SM1A02; genus SYIB01. The sequence goes on along the minus strand of JAIXYQ010000010.1, from coordinate 225,303 downwards.
GGCGGCGGCGCCCTGCGCGAGCGCCGCACCCGCCTTCTCGATGGCCGTGGTCCACGCCTGCGCCGCGTGCGCGGCATCGCCCGCGGGCTGGCCCTTCAGCATGGGCAGCGAGAGCCGATCCTCACGGTGCACGAACTTCCAGCCGTAGCGCACCTCGTCGGTGATCCACCACTGGTTCACCGCGGCGTTGCGGCGGGGCTTGATGCGGTACACGCGGCCATCGTTGTGCTCGACGCTGATGTTGTCGCCGCTGGACGTGATGCCGTCGATCGACGGGGTCTTCGTCAGGAACCACACGCGCTGCTGAAAGAGGAAATCCTTGTCGAGCAGCGCGCCGACCGGGCAGAGGTCGATCACGTTGCTGGCCAGCTCGTTGTCGAGCGCCATGCCCGGGAAGACATCGATCATCTCGGTGCCGCCGCGGCCCTCGACCATGAGTTCGTTGGTCTGGGTGACCTCGCGCGTGAAGCGCACGCAGCGGGTGCACATGATGCAGCGGTCGCTGTAGAGCAGGATGTTCGGCCCGACCTGCTTCTTGGGATTCTTGATCTTCTCCTCGACGAAGCGGCTCTCGCCGCGGCCGTACTCATGCGAGTAGTCCTGGAGGCCGCACTCGCCGGCCTGGTCGCAGATCGCGCAGTCCACCGGGTGGTTGATGAGCAGGTACTCCATCACCGCCTTCTGGTTGGCCTTCGCCTTGTCGCTGTCGGTGTAGACGACCATGCCCTCGGCGGCGTGGGTGTGGCAGGTGGGGCTCAGCCGGCCTGTCGACTCGAGCTTGCCGGTCTTGGGGTTGGGCTGCCAGATCTCGGCGAGGCAGATGCGGCAGTTCGCCGGGATCGAGAGCGAGTCGTGGTAGCAGTAATGCGGGATCTCTTCCTCGTTCGCCAGGGCGACCTGCAGGATGGTCTGGCCCTTCTGGAACTCCATCGGCTTCCCGTTGATCGTGATCTGCGGCATGGGGCCGGAAGTCTAGCGGCGCGGTCGGTCACCCGGCTCGGTCATCGCACCACGGGTTCCGTGCGGCACTGCACCACGACCATGCCGTCCTGGAAGGCCAGGTCGAGCACACGGACCGTCCTGCCGTCGGTGAGCTTCAGCGCCGGCAGGCCACCGCCAAAGCGCGCCAGCTCCCCCGCCAGTCCGCGGGCGACCACCACGGGCAGCGGAAGCGAACCGGCGCCGATGCCCGTAAGTGCAAGGCCGACGGATCCGGGCTCGCCGACGACCTCGAGGCTGCACCAGTCCACCCGGCCCTGCCGGGACAGCATGACCACCAGCTCGCCCTCGGACTCGACGGCGACCGCCATGTGCTCGAGCGGCTGGCGGCGCAGGTCGTCGGGGATCGAGTCACCCGCAAAGTCGGCCCAGGGGCGCCATCGCCGCGCAAACCACCCGTTCAGGTCCACCGGATCGATCGCGATGGCCCAGGGCTCGGGGCCACGCACCTGGTGGATCGCAGCGGCGAGCGCCGTCTCGAAGCCGGCCGCGCGGGAATCCGCCGACGGGGCGAGCGCAGGACGACGCGCCTGGTCCCATGCGTCGGGTGCATGCTGCACGAGGACCAGCGCACCGGCGCCAACGATGAGCACCGCAGCGCCCGCGGCCATCAGCAGCAGGCCGCGGCGGCGCGAGGACCGGCTCACGTGCCCCGCCAACGCGTCACGATGACCGTGTCGTTCTGCCCACCGAACCCGAACGAGTTGCTCAGGCAGGTGTCGACCTTCGCCGGGCGCGCCACGTTGGGCACGTAGTCCAGGTCGAGCTCGGGATCGGGGTTGGCGTAGTTGATCGTGGGCGGCAGCATGCCGTGACGGATCGCCTGCACGCACGTGATGAACTCGACCGCGCCGGCGGCGGCGATCAGGTGGCCCATCATGCTCTTGATCGAACTCATCGGGATCGAGGGTGCCAGCTCGCCGAAGACGCGCTTGACGCCGATCGTCTCGATCGAGTCGTTCTCCTTGGTGCCGGTGCCGTGCGCACTGATGTACTGGATCGGCGGGCGACCGTCGTCCAGCCGCGCGTGCGGATCGATGCCGGCCTGCGCGAGCGCCTGCGTCATGGCCGCCGCGGCACCGCGGCCATCGGGCTGGATGTCGGTGATGCGGAAGGCATCGGCGCTCGAGCCGTAGCCGATCAACTCGGCCAGCGGCGTGGCGCCACGCGCCTGGGCGTGCTCGAGCGTCTCGAGCACGACCATGCCGCTGCCCTCGCCCATCACGAAGCCGTCGCGGCCGATGTCGAAGGGACGGCTGGCCTTCGTCGGGTCGCCCTTGAAGGTGCTCAATGCGGTGAGGCGGTTGAAGCCGGTGATCCCGAGCGGATGGATCATCGTGTGCGTGCCGCCGGCGAGCATCGCATCGGCATCGCCGCGCCGCAGGATGCTGCACGCCTCGCCGATCGCTTGCGTGCTGGCGGCGCACGCGGTCAGGCAGTTGTAGCTCGGGCCGCAGATGCCGAACTCGCGCGCCAGGTGCGCGAGCGGCATGTTGGGCTCCTGCTCGACCTCGCGCGCACGATCGAGCATGCGCTTCGCGGCGTCGAACCATGCACCACCGACGCGGCTGGACGCCGCATCCCATCCGGCGACGTTGGCCGCAAAGTAGTTGGCGGTGTCGATCACGCCCTCGCCCGCACCGAGGTACATGCCCACGCGCCGCAGGCTCGGCGCGGGACGTTCATCGAGCCCGGCCTGTGCCCAGGCCTGGCGCGCGGCCCCGAGCGCGTACTTGCTGTTGAGCCCAGCCGTGGCGTGGGCCTTCGGGTGCTTCACGAACGCGTTGACGTCGTAGTCGCGCACTTCCGCGGCGAAGGTCGTCGGGAAGGTCCGCGCATCGAAGCGCGTGATCGGCGCCATGCCGCACTCCGAACGCATCATGCGGCTCCACACGCCCTCAAGGTCGTGGCCCAGGGGCGTGACCCAACCCATGCCGGTGACGACGATCCGCACGCTCATGACGCCCTCCGCAGGATGATGGCGGCGTTCTGGCCGCCGAGGCTCGTGGTCAGCACCAGCACCGCGCGCAGCGTCGCCGGGCGCGATGCAGCGGCCGCGGCATCCAGGCCGGGCGTGACCGTTGCGTTGAGCCGCGCGGGAATCGACTGCGTGGCCAGCATCTGCACGCCGGCGCAGGCCGCCAGCGCGCCGGTGCCCGCACCGCAGAAGCCGGCGTTGGGCACGACGGTCGCGATCGGCATCGAGCCCAGTCGCGCCCCGAAGATGCGCTCGAGCGCGCTGCGCTCGCCCGCATCGACTTCGGGCACCGCACAGCCGGTGGGCACGATCGCATCGATGTCGTCGGCCGACATGCCGGCATCCTCGAGCGCCGATTCGATGGCCGCGGCGATGTCCTCGCCGGTCTGCGACAGATCCATGCCCAGCGTGTCCGCACAGACCGACTGGCTGGCGCCGAAGCCCGCGAGCTCGGCCAAGGGAACCTTGCCGCGCCGCGCGGCGGAGCCGGCCGATTCGACCACCAGGATCCCGCCGCCCTCGCCGAGCACCGACCCGGGCGCATCCGGATCGAACGGACGCACGAGTTCGGGGCCTTGTGCACCGGCCGGCATCTGCCGCAGGCGACCGCTGAACCAGTTGCGCATCATGCCCATCTGGTTCACGCGGCTTTCGGCACCGCCCGACAGGCAGGCATCGGCATCGCCGCGGCCGATGACGCGCATGCTCTCGCCCAGGGACAGCAGCGCGCTCGACTCACCGCAGGTGATCGTGTTCGACGGCCCCTGGCAGTCGTGGATGATCGTCACGTGGCAGGCCAGCATGTTGGGCAGGTACTTCAGGAGCCACAGCGGCGTCAGGTTGTTCATGCCCACGCTGCCCCAGGCGCCCAGGTCGACCGTGCCGTCGTCGGCTTTGCTCGTGACGAGCGCCGCCGTGAGTTCATCGATGTCGGCCGCGATGAGGCCGGCGCCGATGTGGGCGCCGAACCGGTCGGGGGCGATGGTCACCGAGGTCGCGCCCTCCGTGCCCCGGGTCACCAGACCGGCGCTCTGGACGGCCATGTGCGCGCCGGCCACGGCGATCTCGATGTCGCGCGCCATGACCTTCGTGCCCTTGCGGTAGCTCTTGGGGACGAGCGTGCGGACATCGAAGCCTTCCGGCAGCAGGCTCGCATACGGGCACCCGAAGGAGCCCGTCTGGAAACTCTCGATGCGGCGGATGGCACTCGTGCCTGCGGTCAGGGCCTGCCAGAAAGGCTCCAGGCCCACGCCGAGGCCGCACACCGGGCCAAGGCCGGTGACGACGACTGGTGTGGCGCTTCGTCCCATGGGAGCGCCGGAGGATACCGGGCCTGCGCGATCGGGTTTGGGAGGCGCACCTGCATGGCGCGCTCACCCCTGGCCCCTCACCTCGACGCGCGCAGGTGCCGGGCCAGCAGCATCGACAGTTCGAGCGCCTGCTCGGCATTCAGCCGCGGATCGACCGCACTGCGGTAGGCGCGGGCCAGGTCGGCATCGCTCAAGCCGCGCGAGCCACCGGTGCACTCGGTCACGTCCTCGCCGGTGACTTCGATGTGCACGCCGCCCAGGTGCGTGCCACAGGAGGCATGCACGGCGAAGGCAAGTTCGAGTTCCCGCATCACCTTGGCGAAGGCGCGCGTCTTCACGGGACGCCCGGCCCCGGCTCCATCGGCCGGCACCACGGTCTCGGTGTTGCCGTGCATGGGGTCGCAGATCCACAGGCCCTGCCAGCCCGCGGCATGCACCGCACGCAGCACCGGCGGCAGGCCCGCCTCGATTGCGCCGGCACCGAAGCGATGGATCAGCGTGATGCGACCCGGCTCACGGTGCGGATCGATCGCCTCGAGCGTCCGCACGAGCGCCGACGGCTCGGTCGTCGGACCCACCTTGATGCCGACCGGGTTGGACAGGCCACGCGCGTACTCGACGTGTGCGCCCTCGGGCGAAGCCGTCCGCATGCCGATCCAGGGCAGATGGGTGCTGAGGTTGAACCATCCGTCGCGCCGCGGGACCTGCCGCGTGAGCGCCTGTTCGTACGGAAGGACCAGCGCCTCGTGGCTCGTGAAGAAGTCCACGCGCGTGAGCGCGGGGTGATCCTCGCCCGTGAGGGTGCGCGCGAAGTCCAGGCTCGCCCGGATCTCGTGCACGATGCGCTCGTACTCGGCGCGCGAAGGGCTCGCATGCGCGAAGGACAGGTCCCACTGTTCGGGGTGGTGGATGTCGGCGAATCCGCCATCGACCAGTGCGCGCACGAAGTTCAGCGTCAGCGCCGCGCGCTCGTAGCCGCGCAGCAGCAGTTCAGGCTCGGGCCGACGTGCCGCGGCGCTGAATTCGCTGCGATTCACGTTGTCCCCGCGGTAGGCCGGCAGCGACACGCCCTCGCGCACCTCGGCATCGGCCGACCGAGGCTTGGCGTACTGGCCGGCCAGGCGAGCCACGCGCACCACGCGCCGGCCCGAACCGTGCACGAGCACCAGGCTCATCTGCAGCAGGATCTTCAACTGCGCCGTGATGGCATCGGGCCTGCACTGCGCGAAACTCTCGGCACAGTCGCCGGCCTGCAGCACGAACGCCTCGCCCCGGGCCGCCGCGGCCAGCTGCTGCTTCAGCGACAGCACCTCCCCGCTGGTGACCAGCGGCGGCAGCGCGGCCAATTCGCTGAGCACGGCGTCGAGCGCCGCACGATCCTCGTAGGGAGGCTGCTGCGCGGCCGGCTTGGCCATCCACGATGTAGGGGTCCATGCAGTCATGAATGCGGGCGACAGGACTTGAACCTGCACGGGTGTTACCCCACGGGAACCTAAATCCCGTGCGTCTGCCAATTCCGCCACGCCCGCGGCGTTCGTAGCATCCTAAGCCAGCGGCAACGGCCGCATCGATGCCATGCGACGCTTCTTCGCCATCTCCCTCATGCCCCTTCTGGCGCGGCTCGTGCTTGCGCTGGCGCTCGCTCCGGCTGGGTTTCGCGATGCGTTCGGCACCCGGGTCTTCACGCCCAAGGAAACGGCCGTGCTGGTCGAGCTCGGCTACGACATCGGCTCGAAGCAGGCACCGCCGGGTGCCGTGGTCGATCCGGAATCGCTGGACCCGCTGCAGGCCCCACGATGGCTCGGCAAGGCGCTCGAGCTGCACGAGATGAAGGTCGTCCCCGAACCTCTCCAGGTGGCGCAGTGGGAATCGGTGGCGCGGCTGGTCGCGGGCACCCTGCTGCTGATCGGCTTCCTGAGCCGGCTGTGGGCGGCGGCCATGCTCGTGACCATCGGCACGCAGTTCGCGCTCGGTCCGGCACGAGCCATGGCCGAGAGCTTGTTCTACAGCCTCGAACCCGGCGAGTACCAAGCAGGTTTCGTGTCGCTGGCCCTCTGCGCACTCGCACTGAACGTGCTGCTGGTCGGAGCGGGTGCGCTGAGCATCGACCGTGCCGTGTTCGGCGGCACGTCCACCAGCGAGGACGTGTGACCAGCCCCGTGGCGAAGGCCGCGTGCGATCAGTCCTTCATCTGACGGAGTTCGTTCCGCAGGATCGCCGCGAGTTCATAGTTCTCACTGACGATCGCCGCGCGAAGGCGCTCCTCGAGTTCCGCCCGCTGGCTGCTGGGCAGCCGCGGCACGAGCATCTCGCGCATGGATCGCAGGATCGCGACCTCCGGGCTGGCCTCGAACCGGTTGCGCTGGCCGATCATGGTGTAGGCGTCGCGCACCGCGGCCAGGCCGGCGTCGAGGGCGGCCATCGCCCCGCGGTGATCCTTGACCTGCAGGGCCGCGGCAGCCTCCGCGCGCGTGCGGGTGACCACCAGTCCGAGCCGCAACTGCTCGAAGGCCGCGCGGTCCTCGGGGCGGGCGGCACGCTCGCGTACGACCTCGATCAGGTCAAGATTTCGACGGCAGTCACGGGCGGCAAGGCCCGGGAACCCGGCCATCATCAGCGCAGTCGCACGCTGCTGGTACAGGCCAGCCTCCTGCCGAAGCGCCTCCAGCCGTTCAGGGGCCAGCGGATCGGGCGCGGGATCCTCGCGAAGCAGGTCCAGGAGACTCTCCCGGCCGCCCGGGCGCAGCCCATCGGGGCGACCGTCCATCTCCATCTGCAGGATGCCCAGGTCCAGTCGCACCTGCACCTTGTGACGGCCATCGAGGCCCTGCACCACCCGGACGCGGGGCGTGGATGGGTCAAGAGGCCATGAAGACAGCAGCCCGGACAGATCGTCCATGGCCTGATCGTAGCTTCCGGGACCCCGGATCCAAGCGGATTGGCGCTCGACCGACCGTCCGGGACGGGATCGTCGGGGCCCCGTCCGGAATCTCTTGCCACGGCCACCGCTCCTGCGCTTAGGATTGTTGATCCATGGCCCGGTCAGAAGTCCAGTCCGAGCTCCAGTTGTACCTGCGCGAGGTCAACGAGACTCCGTTGCTGACGCCCGACGAGGAGAAGACCCTCGGCTGGCGAATCATCAACGATGGCTGCCTGCAGTCGAAGGAGCGGATGATCAAGGCGAACCTGCGCCTGGTCATCGCCATCAGCAAGAACTACGTCAATCGCGGACTCACGCTGCCTGACCTCATCGAGGAAGGCAACATCGGACTGATCCGCGCCGTCGAGGGCTTCGATCCTGCGCAGGGCGCGCGCTTCAGCACCTACGCCAGCTGGTGGATCAAGCAGGCGATCAAGCGCACGCTGATCAACGCCGTCCAGCCGATCCACATCCCGGCCTACATGGTCGAGTTGATCGCCCGGTGGAAGGACACCTCGCGCAAGTTCGAGGAGAAGCACGGCCGCAGCCCGAGCCTGCAGGAGCTCTCGAAGGAGATGAAGCTCCCCGTCAAGAAGCTCGTCATCATCCGCCGCGCGGTGAAGGCGTACCAAGCCCCGAGCCAGGCGCCGCTTGGCGAGGACGGCGTGGCGATGGACTTCGGGGACCTCTTCGAAGACACGCGCGGGAAGCAGCCCGACCGCGAAGCGAGCGAAAACGAGGACTTCAAGATCATCCTCAAGCTCCTCGATTCGATCGACGAGCGCGATGCCCGCGTCCTGCGCCTGCGCTTCGGCCTCGAAGGGCATGAACCCCTGACCTTGAAGCAGATCGGCGAGATCGTGGGCCTGACCCGCGAGCGCGTGCGCCAGATCGAGGTCGAGGCGCTGCGGCGGCTCAACCAGCAGCTGCACGACGACAAGCCCACGCGGTTCTTCCGCGGGCAGTCGGCCTGATCGGCGACTGCTCGGCAGCCGACCCTCGGCTGACTCGCCACTGACCTTCGACCGGCGCCCTTGCTCAGGAGCGAGTCGCCGACACGAACGGCATCTTGGTGACCGAGGCGTTGGCGCTCTCGCGGCCGAGGTCGACGCTCAGCGACGTTCCGAGTTCCGCCAACGGCGCATCGACGAACGCCATCGCGATCGGCTTGTCGAGGGTGGGGCTCAGGCAACCACTGGTGACGCGGCCCACCACATCGTTGCCGTGCTTGACCTGCATGCCCTGCCGGGCGCTGCGACGGCCCTCGAGCACGAGGCCCACGAGCTTGCGTGCCGGACCGGCAGCCGCGATGCGCTGCAGCGCGTCCTGCCCGATGAATCGACCGGCCCGCTCGTCGTCCTGCCCCTTGTCGAGCTTGACGGCGAAACCCAGCCCAGCGCTGATCGGATCGGTGTCCTCATCGATCTCGTGGCCGTACAGCGGCATGCCGGCTTCCATGCGGAGCGTGTCGCGTGCGCCCAGCCCGATCGGCTTGACGACGCTGTCGGCCTGGCCCGCGTTCTTGAGGAACATGCCCATCGCGAGCTGGGCCGTCCCGGCACCCAGGATCACCTCGACCCCATCCTCGCCGGTGTAGCCGGTTCGGCTCACGATGAGCTTGACCACGATGAGGTTCTTCTGGGTGAAGCGATATCGCTTGAGGTTGGGGATCTCGCGGCTCATGCCCGCGATGAGGTCCATGGCCTTGGGGCCCTGCAGCGCGCACATCGCGGTCGACTCGGTCTGGTCATCGAGCTTGAAGACCATGTCGCCCTTGACGGCGGCGAAGTGGGCCAGGAGCTTGGCCCGGTTGCTCGCGTTGCACACCACGAGGAAGTCACTCTCGTCCATGCAGTAGACGATGATGTCGTCCAGGCACCCGCCGCGCTCGTTGCACACGATGCCGTAGCGGCACTGGCCGGGCTCCATGCCAAGGACCTGCCGCGTGCAGACCGTGTCGAGGAACCGGCGCGCATGACGCCCGGTGAACCGAAGGCGCCCCATGTGGCTGACGTCGAAGAAGCCCGCGCTCGCGCGGCAGTGGCGATGCTCCTCGATGATGCTCCCGTACGACAGGGGCATCTCCCAGCCCGCGAAGTCGACCATCTTGGCCTTGTGCTGCAGGTGGAAGGAGTGGAACGGGGTGCGCAGCAGCTGGGTCGCGGTGGTCATGGTGGTCCTTGCTTGGGGAGCGTCCATCGTAGACGCGCGGCCCGTCACCGGCCTGCCGCACGGGGGTATGCTCCATCCATGACCGTCCGGTGCGCGCCCACCCGCCTCGCCCACGCGTTGATGCGCGTGCTGGCCGTGGCGATGCTCATCCTGGGCTGTCCCCGGGCGCTCGCCCAGTCCATCGACGACGCCACGCTGACCGATCGGCCGGTCAGCAAGATCTCCTTCGTCGGCCTCGACCGGGTCACCGAGCAGGAAGTGCGCAACAACATCCGCATGGCGTCGGGCCAGCCCTTCGACGCCAAGGCGGTGAAGGACGACGTGGCCAACCTCTATCGGCTCGGCCACTTCGACGTCGTCCGTGCCGATGCGGAACTGCAGCCCGATGGCACCGTCCACCTGACCTACCGCATGGACGAGCAGCCGCTGGTCTCGGACATCCAGGTCATCGGCAACACCATCCTGAGTGACCAGGAGCTGCGCAAGGAGATCGGGCTGTACGCAGGCGGCCCGCGCGATGACTTCCTCCTCGAGCGCGCGGTGACGAAGATCAAGGACCTCTACCGGGGCCGAGGCCACTACCTGGCCGAGGTGACGGTGGACGAGAGCGAGCTCAAGGAGAACGGGATCCTGATCTTCCGGATCATCGAGGGGCCGCGCACGCGCGTGCGCTCGATCGAGTTCACCGGCAACCGGGCGTTCCCCGCCAAGCGCCTGCAGGAGGAGATCCAGACGAAGGAGTGGGTCTTCCTCTTCGGGAAGGGTGACCTCGACGAGGACCGTCTTGCCGGCGACGTGGCGGCGCTCGACCGCTTCTACAAGGGCCAGGGCTACGTCGACGTGCGCGTCGATCGGCGCGTCGACGTGGCGCCCGACGGCAACGAGGCGAAGGTCGTCTTCGCGGTCGAGGAAGGCCGCCAGTACCGGCTGCGCAACGTCACGATCCTGAACCTGGGCGAGGAGAAGGTGCCCGCGCTCACCAGCGAGCAGGCCCTCGGGCTGCTGCGGATCCGCCCAGGCGATGCCTTCCTCGAGACGCTCGTGAAGGGCTCGGTCGAGGCGGTCAAGGGCGCCTACCAGGTCATGGGCCACGCCGACGTCGTGGTGCAGAGCGAATGGGTCCGCACGGGCGAGAGCCCCGAGGTCGACCTGGTGCTCAAGGTCCGCGAGGGCGGCGAGACGATCGCTGGCATCGTGCGGATCCAGGGCAACAGCCTGACCAAGGACAACGTCATCCGGCGTGACGTCATGATCGACCCGGGCCGACCGCTCGATGCCCGGCAGCTCGACGAGGCCACCAAGCGGCTCGAGCGCACGCGGCTTTTCGGCGACGTGCGCGTGACGCTGCAGCAGCCCGACCCCCAGGACCAGGGCGTGCGCGACGTGCTCGTCGAGGTCAAGGAGCAGAACACCGGCTCGCTCAACTTCGGCGTGGGCGCCAGCACGGACACCGGGCTCTTCGGCCAGATCAGCCTGACCCAGCGCAACTTCGACCTGTTCGACACGCCCCGCACGCTCGATGAGTTCTTCGCGCAGCGTGCCTTCCGCGGCGCGGGCCAGACCTTCAACGCGTCGATCTCGCCCGGCGTCGAGGTGAGCAACTACTCGATCGGCATCAGTGACCCGCGCCTGCTCGACTCCGAATGGGGCGGCGGCATCAATGGCTTCTACCGCACCCGCGTCTACGAAGACTGGACCGAGGAACGCTGGGGGCCGAACGTGCAGCTGTCACGGCGCCTCGGGGAGCTCTGGACCTTCACGAGCCGACTGAACTGGAACCGCGTGGAACTGACGGACTTCGATTCCTCGACCCCGACGATCGTCTACGAGGAACAAGGCCCGTACGACCTCGATTCCCTCACCTTCTCCTTCACGCGCACCAACGTGGACAACCCGAACCGTCCCACGCGCGGCACGCGCATCGAGGGCAGCGTGCAGCAGTACGGCGTGCTCGGCGGCGAGTACCTGTACACCGCCATCAACGGGGAATGGACGGGCTTCTTCACGCTCGCCGAAGACCTGATCGGCCGCAAGAGCGTGCTCAAGACGACCGTGCAGAGCGGCTACATCTTCGATGACGAGGCGCCGCTGACCGAGCGCTTCTACCTCGGTGGCCGGACGTTCCGCGGCTTCGAGTTCCGAACCATCAGCCCCAAGAGCGCCAGTTCCGGCCCGCCCGGCCTGACGAGTCCGACGGTGAACGCACAGGGCCAACCCGACGGCGACCCGATCGGCGGGACGTTCAAGTTCTTCGCCGGCGCGCAGTACGAGATGCCGCTCATCGACGAGTTCGTGAACTGGGTCGCGTTCTGCGACTCGGGCACCGTGGTCGACGAAGTTGCGCTGGCCGAGTACCGCGTGTCGGTCGGCATCGGTCTGCGCCTCTACCTTCCCCAGTTCGGACCGGTGCCGCTGGCCTTCGACTTCGCGCAGCCGATCGTGAAGGAAGACACGGACCAGACGCAGGTCTTCAGCTTCTCCGCGGACCTCCCCTTCTGAGCCCGCCCGGCCCGCACGACGCGGGCGGACGCGGCGACCGGCAGGTGGGCCCGCACGGCGGGACCGGATCGTCAGTGCATCGCTACCATCCGCGCCCATGAAGCAACGAACGTTCCTGCCTGCCGTGCTGTGCGTGCTCGGTGGCGCCGTGGTCGCCGCGAGCGCCTTCGCCGCCGGCCGAATCGCCGCAGCCCCGACCGCCGTGGCGAGCATCGACATCCAGAAGGTCCTCGAAAAGATCTCCGCGCGTGCCGACACGGAGGTGGAGATCTCGCGCCTGGCCTCGGCGTTCGAGAAGGACATCACCGATCGCAGCAAGGACCTCGAGGCCCGGCTGAAGGCCACCGAGGCCATGACCGATCCCGCGCAGATCCAGTCCACCCGCGATGCACTCGCGCTGGAGAACCTGCAGCTGCGCGAGTGGACGCAGCTCAAGGGACAGGAGCTCGACCGCGAACGCGCGCTGCGTTTCGAGGCGCTGTACCGCGAGATCCGGTCCGAGGCCCAGAAGCTGGCCCAGGTCGAGGGCTACGACTACGTGCTCGTGAACGACGGGGCGGCCGACATGAAGCGCGACCCGCGCAGCAAGGAGTCGTACTTCGAGCAGGTGCAGCAACAGATCGCGCGCCGGCGCGTGCTGGTGGCCAGCGCCAAGGACGACATCACCGACAAGCTCGTGCTGCGCATGAACAACAACCGCGCCGCGGCCACCCAGGCCACGCCCAAGCCCTGACGCCGGACCACGGAAGGACCGAACCATGACCATCAAGACCTCCCTGACCGCCCTGGTCCTCGCCGCACTCGCGGTGGTGGCCGCCACGGCACCCTCGTCCGCCCCCGTGATCGGCACCGTCGAGCTCGCGCGCGCGCTGAACGGGCTCGATGCCCGCGCCGGCCACGAGCAGCGCATGAACACCGTGCAGTCGTCGCTGAAGGACCAGGCCGAGAAGATGCGGGAAGAGCTGCGCGCGCTGCAGGACGAACTCGAGTCGTTCCAGCCCGGCAGCCCGAACTTCGCCGAGGCCGAGCGCAAGGCCCAGGAGAAGGTCGGCCAGATGCGCGCCTTCGAGGAGTACGCCAAGCTCAAGATGGAATCCGAGAGCGCCAACTGGATCCGCGAGGCCTACGCCGAGATGCGTGCCGTCGCCGGACGGATGGCCCAGGAGAACAACATCGACATGATCGTGCTCGATGACTCCGGTGCCCCGGTCGAGCCCGGCACCGTCCAGCAGGTGCTCACGCAACTCAACGTCCGCCGCACGCTGTTCGTCAACGCGAAGCTCGACGTGACCGACATGCTCATCCAGCGCATGAACGCCGAGTTCAAGGCCAAGCAGGCCGGCTCCTGATGCCGCAGCCCCGCACGAGCGCCGAGGTCGCCGAGCTCGTCGGCGGCGAACTCTGGGGTCCGGGCGACGTGGCGATCGACGGCCTCGACACGCTCGAACTCGCCCAGGCGGGCCAGCTCACCTTCATCGGCGAGCAGGCGTACGCAGGCAAGTGGGCGACGAGCGCCGCCGGCACGGCGCTCGCCACGCGCGGGCTTTCGATCGAAGGCCATGACCCCGCGGTGCGTGCCATCATCTGGGTGAAGGATGCCGACCGCGCGATGGCGGTGGTCCTGGCGGCCTTCGCCCCGGCCGTGCCGATGCCGCCTGAGGGCGTGCACCCGTCGGCGATCATCGAGCCCGGCGCGCAACTCGGCGCGGGGTGCCGCATCGGCGCGAACTGCTTCGTGGGCGCCGGGGCATCGATCGGCAGCGGTGCTGTCCTCCATCACGGTGCGCACGTCGCGGCCGGCGCACGGGTGGGCGACGGCTCCGTGATCTGGCAGCACGCGGTGGTGCGCGAACGGTGCATCGTCGGATCGCGGTGCTCGGTGGGCGCCAACGCGGTCGTCGGCAGCGACGGCTTCGGGTTCCGCCCCGACGAGCGTGGGTCGATCGTGCGCACGCCGCACATCGGCATCGCCGAGCTTGCCGACGAAGCTGAGATCGGCGCCGGCACGTGCGTCGACCGCGCGAAGTTCGGGGTCACCTTCATCGGGCCCGGCACGAAGATCGACAACCTCTGCCAGATCGGCCACAACTGCCGGATCGGCAAGGGCTGCGTGATCAGCGGCATGACCGGGCTGGCCGGCAGCGTCGTCGTGGGCGACTGGTGCCAGATCGGTGCCGGTTCGGGCATCGCCGACCATCGCACCATCGGCAACCGCGTACGGCTCTCTGCGCGCAGCGGCGTCATGCACGACATCCCCGACGGCGAGACCTGGGGCGGCCTGCCGGCACAGCCCATGATGGACGCATTGCGGCAGATTGCCGCCATCCGTACACTCGCGCCGCTCGCGGGACGCCTGAAGCGCCTGGTGGCGGATCCGCCAAAGGGTGGCTGAGTCGACCGCCGGTCGATTCGCCCCATGGCACCAGCCCAACCCCCAGCCTCCAAGCCCAAGCCGTTGCAGCACACGCTCGCGGGCCCGGTACGCGTGCGCGGCAAGGGTCTGCTCTCGGGCGCCCCCGCGGACCTGGAGATCCTGCCCGCCCCTGCCGGGCACGGCATCGTGTTCGAGCGGGTCGACCTCGATCCTCCCGTCCGCATTCCCGCCCGCGTGGAGAACGTCGTGGTCCGCCCGCGCCGCACGGTCATCAAGTCGGGTGATGCGACCATCGAGACGGTCGAGCACTGCATGAGCGCCTTGGCCGGGCTGCGCGTGGACAACGCCCTGCTGCGCCTGCACGGCCCCGAACTCCCTGCAGGCGACGGCAGCGCCCTGCCCTTCGCGGAGCCCATGCTCGCGGCCGGCATCGAAGCCCAGGACGCGGAGCGCATCATCCATCGGCTGCGCGCACCGGCCCTCTGCGAGGATCCGGACGGGGCGATGATCGCCGCGTTCCCCTCCGAAGGCGAACTCATGCGCGTGGTCTTCGACCTCGACTACGGCAAGAACGCGCATCGCATCGGCCGTCAGGGCTGGAGCTTCGACCTGGCCACCGGCGACTACATGAAGGAGGTCGCTCCCTCCCGCACCTTCAGCCTGAAGGAAGAGGCCGAGGCCCTGCTCGCCGCGGGACTGTGCACGCACCTCACGCCGCGCGACGTGCTCGTGATCGGCGAGGATGGCCCGATCGACAACGCGTTCCGCTTCGACAACGAGCCGGTGCGCCACAAGGTGCTCGATGCGATCGGTGACCTGTACCTGATCGGCGCGCCGGTGCAGTGCCGAGTGCTCGCCTCGCGTGCGGGCCACGGGCTCAACAGGCGCCTTGGGCTGGAGATCGTGCAGCGCATCAAGGCGGCGAACCAGGCTGCGAGCCTGGGGACCGGCCGCACGATGGATGCACGCGCGATCAGCCGGCTGCTGCCCCATCGCTATCCCATGCTGCTCGTGGACCGGGTGCTCGAACTCGATGGCTCACGTCGCGCGGTGGGCGTGAAGAACGTGACGATGAACGAGCCGTTCTTCCCCGGCCACTATCCGGGCCAGCCGATCATGCCCGGCGTGCTCATCGTGGAAGCCATGGCGCAGCTCAGCGGGCTGTTGCTCGCGCAGACGCTCGAGCACACCGGCAAGGTGGCCGTGCTGCTCTCGCTCGACGGCGTGAAGCTGCGCCGCCAGGTCTCTCCGGGCGACCAGCTCGTGATGGAGGCCGAGACCGTCACCGCAAACAGCCGCAGTGCGACCGTACAATGCCGCGCCTCGGTGGCCGGCAAGACGGCTGCCGAGGCCAAGATCCGCTTCATGATGGTCGACGCCGACGCCGAGATCGAGTGAGCACGCCGGGACACCCCATGCCGAGCATCCATCCAACCGCGATCATCGATCCATCGGCCGAGATCGCGCAGAGCGCGCAGATCGGCGCCTACTGCGTGGTCGGCGCCCGCGCGCGGATCGGCGAGGACTGCGTGCTGCGCCCGCACTCGCAGGTCGGCTCGCTCACCGAACTCGGCCGCTGCAACGAGCTGCACGCGTACTCCGTCGTGGGCGGCGACCCGCAGGACCTGAAGTTCCGCGGCGAACCCACCTGGCTCGTGATGGGCGACTACAACCAGGTCCGCGAGCACGTCACGATCCACCGGGGTACCGGCAACGGTGGCGGGTACACGCGCGTGGGCAACCACAACCTGTTCATGGTCAACGTGCACATCGCGCACGACTGCATCATCGGCAACCACACGATCATGGCCAACAACGTCATGCTCGCCGGCCACGTGCACGTGGAGGACCATGCGAACCTCGGCGGCGCGGTGGGCATCCACCACTTCGCGCGCGTGGGCTACTGCAGCTTCGTGGGCGCCATGGCGCGCGTGCCCAAGGACGTTCCGCCGTTCATGCTCGTCGAGGGCAGCCCCAGCAGCGTGCGCAGCTTCAACCAGATCGGCATGAGCCGCCTGGGCCTTCCCGAGGAGGAGATCGAGGCGGCCAAGGAGGCCTACAAGAAGCTCTTCCGGCTCAAGGGCGGATCGATCGTGGCCAAGGCCCAGGCCCTGCGGCAGCAGTTCCCGGGCTCCAAGGTGATCGCGCGGATCTGCGATTCCGTGGCCCAGGCCGGCGACGGCGTGTACGGCCGAGCCATGGAAACCAAGCGCGGCGACGACAAGCGCGCGCGTCGGTGAATCCTCGGCCGTCCGGGCGTGCTTCGGATGCATCCTGCGGCCGCGGGCGGGGTCCTTCCGCTGCATCTTCCTGCTCCACAGGGGCACGGCTAGACTCCGGGTCCAATGTCCACCAGCGTCAAGGCAATCCGCGTCGATGAACTGATGCAGAAGGCGATGCAGAGCCTGAAGGCGGCCAAGTGGTTCGACGCCGAGCAGCTCGCCGTGCGTGCCCTGCAATTCGCGCACGGCGATGCCGACTTCGAGCGCATGGCCCTCATCGTGCCGGCACTGCAGGAAGCCCGCCGCCAGCGCTTTCAGCTTGCGCTCGATGCCGCCAAGAAGACCGTGAAGGTGCTCGACGGCGAACTCGGCGAGGAGCCCGTGCTCGCTCCCGGCGCCTACCTGCTGCAACCGCCCCTCGTGGGCGCCGATGCCCGCCGCGCGCGCCTGGCGAGCCTGGCCCGCAACCATGCCGTGGCCATCCTCTGCCGCGAGCCGACCAACGACATGGGGTTGGTTCCCATCGTCGCCATCGGCGGTGTGACCGTGCGCACCCGCATCAAGGGCTGGGGCAAGGCGAGCAAGGTCGACTTCCAGTGGTTCGTGGAAGCGATCGAGCAGCTGGGCGACAGTGCGATCGAGTCGCTCGACGTGGGCCAGGAGCCCGACCGCCAGGTCGATGACCTGATGAATGCGCTCGACTCCGTGCCCGAGCACGAGAAGCTGCACCAGACCCTCGTGGCCTGCTGCAAGCTTGCCGCCAAGAGCATGCGCGACCGCCCTGCCACGCTGCCGGAGCTCGACGCCGAGGACGAGTGAACCGCCACGCGTGGCGTGCATCGCACGCCATGCGGAGCGCCGGGACCCGGCAGCCTTCGCGCGCTAGCCTGCACCCATGCGCACCGTCCAGGTCTTCGCCGGCATTCCAAGCCTGAACAACTCGTTGTATTGGCGCATCAGGTTCCTGGTGGGCGATCCCACGGCGCTGGTCCTCGTGCACGACGGCGGCCGGACCGAATCGACGCTCATCATCCGCGACATCGAGATGGAGCGCGCCCGGCGGCATGCGCGCGCGGACCGCGTGACCTGCCCTGCTGACTGGACTCCGGCCGGCGGGCTGAGCGGTGATCGGGAGACCGCAACGGCGCAGGCGCTGGCCGAGTGCGTCCGTCGGCTCGGCGCCGATCGCGTGACCTGCGATCGTTCGCTGCCGGCGATCTACGCGCATGAACTCACGCGGGCCGGGATCGCGTGCACGTGCGATCCGATGCTGGGCGTGACGGAGCGCCGCAACAAGGACCCGCAGGAGATCGAGTGGATCGCCGCGGCGCAGGCCGCCACCGAGCGTGCGATGGAGATGGCCTGCGCGATGGTGGCCCGCGCGCAGGCGGGCACCGACGGCGTGCTGCACCATGACGGCGCGCCGCTCAAGGCCGAGCGCGTGAAGCACGCCATCGACGTCATGCTGCTGGGCATGGGCTACGAGAACCCCGAGCCGATCGTGGCGCCCGGTCCCGTCGGTGCGGACTGCCACGACCACGGCCACGGCACGATCCGCACGGGTGAGCCCGTGATCATCGACATCTTTCCCCGGAACAGGACGACCCGCTACAACGGCGACTGCACGCGGACAGTCGTGCACGGCGCCGTGTCGCCCGCGGTCGCGCGCATGCATGCGGCTGTCGTCGCGGCGAAGGCGGCGGCCACGCTGGCCACGCGCGCGGGGGTCACGGGCGATGCCGTCCATGCCGCGACGGTGAACGCGCTTGCCGCGCATGGCTACCCATTCCACGCCGGAGGACCGCCCAAGGATGCGCGCGCCGACTGGTGCGGCCTCGTGCACGGCACGGGCCACGGGCTTGGGCTTGAGGTCCACGAGCCGCCGCTGCTGGCTCCGCTGGGGCCTGCGTTGGTCGTCGGCGATGTCCTCACGATCGAGCCCGGGCTCTACCAAGCGGGGCTGGGCGGCATCCGTGTCGAGGACATGGTCGTGGTCGAGGCGACGGGCTGCCGCAACCTGAACCAGCTGCACGAAGGGCTCGACTGGCGGTGAGCGCCGGCAGGCGCCTCAGTGCGTCAGCCGCCGGTACTTCACGCCCGCGCCCACGGCATCCTCGCCCAGGCGGCGGCGGCGGTCATCCTCGTACTCGGTGAAGTTGCCGGGGAAGAACGCGACCTTGCCGTCACCCTCGAAGGAGAGGATGTGCGTGGCCACGCGGTCCAGGAACCAGCGGTCGTGGCTGATCACGACCGCGGTGCCCGCGAAGTGCTCGATCGCCTCCTCGAGCGCACGCATGGTGTTCACATCGAGGTCGTTGGTCGGTTCGTCGAAGAGGATCACGTTGGCGCCCTGCTTGAGCATGCGCGCCAGGTGCACGCGGTTGCGCTCGCCGCCCGAGAGCACGTCCACGCTCTTGGACTGGTCGGTCCCGGTGAAGCCGAAGCGCGCCACGTAGGCGCGGCTGTTCACGGTCACGGGTCCGAGCTTGAGTTCGTGGTCGCCGTCGGTGATCGCCTCGAAGATGCTCGCACCCACGGGGATCGAGTCGCGCAGCTGCTCCACGTAGCCCGGCACGACGGTGCTGCCGACCTCGAGCGCGCCGCCATCGGGCCGCTCGGTGCCGATGAACATGCGGAAGAGCGTGGTCTTGCCCGCGCCGTTGGGGCCGATGATGCCGACCACCGCACCGGCGGGGATCTCGAAGTCGACGCCGTCGAGCAGCGTGCGGTCACCGATGCGCTTGGTGAGGTTCGACGCCTTGTAGACGACCTGGCCCAGGCGCGGCCCGGGCGGGATGAAGATCTCGATCTCGGCGGCTGTTCGGCGCGACTGGTCGTCACTGAGCATGCGTTCGTAGTTCGCCATGCGCGCCTTGCTCTTGGACTGGCGGCCCTTGGGGTTCTGGCGGATCCAGTCGAGCTCGCGCTGCAGGGTCTTCTGCCGCACGCTCGCCTGCTTCTCCTCGATCGCCAGGCGCTTGTGCTTCTGGTCGAGCCAGCCCGAGTAGTTGCCCTCGTAGGGGATCCCCTGCCCACGGTCGAGTTCGAGGATCCAGCCCGCGACGTTGTCCAGGAAGTAGCGATCGTGCGTGACCGCGATGACCGTGCCTTCGTAGCGGGCCAGGTGCTGCTCAAGCCAGCCCACGCTCTCGGCATCGAGGTGGTTGGTGGGTTCGTCGAGCAGCAGCACGTCGGGCTTCTGCAGGAGCAGGCGCGTGAGCGCGACGCGGCGGCGTTCGCCGCCCGAGACCTGGTCGAGCGGCTGGTCCGCCGGCGGGCAGCGCAGCGCCTCCATCGCCATCTCGAGCTGGTTGTCGATCGTCCAGGCGTCGAGCTGGTCCAGGCGCTCCTGCACCTCGGCCTGCCGGTTCATGAGCTTGTCCATCTCGTCGGACTTCAGGTCCTCGCCGAAGCGCGCATTGATGCGGTCGAACTCCTCGAGCAGGTCGAAGACATGCTTGGCCCCCTCGCGCACCACCTCGATGACCGTGCGGGACTCGTTGGCGAGCGGCTCCTGTTCGAGGTAACCGACCGAGTAGCCCTGCGCGCGCTCGACCTTGCCCTCGAACTCCTTGTCGAGACCGGCCATGATGCGCAGGAGCGTGCTCTTGCCGCTGCCGTTCAGGCCGAGCACGCCGATCTTCGCGCCGTAGTAGTACGAGAGCGAGATGTCCTTGAGGATGGGCTTCTTCTCCACGGTCTTGGAGATCCCAAGCATGGAGCAGATGATGCGGGTGGTGCCCTTCGTGGTGGTGACGGCGTCCTTGGCCATGGGGCGTGGACTGTACTGCGGGCAATGCGCGATTCCACGGCCATTGGCCGCCGCGGCGGATCCCCGGACGAGCCGGAACCGCGGCGCTCGGCGTTCGTACCAAGGGCATGTCCCGAGGCTCCATACTCCGAGTGCTTCGACGCGTTGCCGTGTTGGTGGGCGGCGGTGCACTGCTGGCCGTCGGCGTGGCGATGATCGTGCTGCCGGGGCCTGCGGTGGTGGTCATCCCCGCAGCGATCGGGGTCTTGGCCATCGAATTCGAGTGGGCGCGGCGATGGCTGCGCTCGATTCGTGCGACGGCCCTGCGGGCGCGCCACGCCCTGCTCGGCAACAGCGAATCCGGGCCAAATCGCGGTGCGTGACGGCGTGCGTGCGTGGCATTGACGCAAGGCGCGATTGCGGCTATCCTCTCACTCCGCATTGCGGGGTAGAGCAGCCTGGTAGCTCGTCGGGCTCATAACCCGGAGGTCGTTGGTTCAAATCCAGCCCCCGCTACTTCAAGAGGCGCGCGCGAAACTGGCGCGCCCGACGGTTAAGAGTGAACGCCCTGGCCTCCCGGCCGGGGCGTTCGCGTTTTGCGGCGTACGTACGGCGTTTTGCCGCAAGGGTTTGCGTGCGCGAAGGTCTCTCGGGGTGGGCCAGCGGAGTGGTGTGGCCGAGGTGCTGGCCGACCGTTGCGGGCGTGCTCGCGGATTGTCTCTCCGCGCATCGAGAGACCTCGCGCCCCAGTTTGTCTCTGGTTCACAGTTCCAGAGGCGGAAATGCACGAACACATAAACAACCGAGTCCGGTCGGTGCGAAATCGCGTGGTCAATCGGCGAGAAAGCGGAGGACTTTGATTTCGGCTGCGGAGATAGAGGGATGGAGGCACACGCTTCCGCCCTCGCCATGACCCAGCAGCCGGACCGCCAACTCGACCCCTCGCTCCCGAACGCCGCACGCATGCAGGCGATCGGCGACCTCCTGGCCCGCGGCATCCGCAGGCTCAACGACATGAAGCGGCGGAAGGTGCGTGAAGAAATCCACGCCCAAGTACCCACGACATGCCTTGATCTTCAGCCCGAGTCGAGCGTCACTGTGCCCGACGCGGAAACCCCGCGCATGCAGGACCGACGGCAGGAGACCGAATGACCCCAACTGGCGACACGACTGAAGAGACCTTCGACGTCGCGAGCGAGCTCGAGCAGCTCGAATCGCTGACCATGGCGGCCCTGAAGCGCCGCTACCGACAGGCGACCGGACATGACTCGAAGACGCGGAACCGGCAGTACCTGATTCGGCGCCTCATCTGGATCGCGCAGGCCGCGGTGCATGGCGGGCTGGGCGAGGACGCCCTCGCGCTCGCCGCCGCGCTGGCCAACGACGCGAGCATCAGGGCCTCGCCGCCCCGCGCCCGCGTGCTCGGGGTCCAGACCCCCAACGCCGACGCCACGCGCGACCTGCGCCTCCCCCGCCCGGGGCATGCCATCGTGCGCCGCTACAAGGGCGAGACGCTGCGGGTCACGGTCCTGTCGCAGGGCTTCGAGTTCCGCGGGGAGCGCTACGACTCGCTCTCCGCCATCGCCAAGGCGGTCACGGGATCGCACGTCAACGGCTACCGGTTCTTCCGGCTGCTGAAGGAGGCCGCGTGATCAAGCCGAGGCGCTCGAGCAATCCCGAGCCCGCCGCGCGCAAGACCGTGCGCTGCGCGATCTACACCCGCAAGTCGACCGAGGAAGGGCTCGACCAGGACTTCAACAGCCTCGACGCCCAGCGCGAGAGCGCGGAGGCGTACATCCGGAGCCAGTCGCACGAGGGCTGGAAGCTCGTTCCCACCCGCTACGACGACGGCGGCTTCTCCGGCGGCAACCTCGAGCGACCGGCGCTCCGGGCGCTGCTCGACGACATCAAGGCGGGCAAGGTGGACTGCGTCGTGGTCTACAAGGTGGACCGCCTCAGCCGCTCGCTGATGGACTTCTCGAAGCTTGTCGAGGTCTTCGAGGCGCACGGGGTCTCCTTCGTGTCGGTCACCCAGCAGTTCAACACGACGCACTCGATGGGCAGGCTGACGCTGAACATCCTGCTCTCCTTCGCGCAGTTCGAGCGCGAGATCATCGGCGAGCGCATCCGCGACAAGCTCGCGGCCCACAAGCGCAAGGGCAAGTGGACCGGCGGCAGGCCGGTGCTCGGCTACGACGTCGACCGAACCGTCCGCAGCCCCAGGCTGGTGCTGAACCAGACCGAGGCCGCCCATGTCCGGGAGATCTACGAGATCTACCTTCGGACGGGCTCGCTGATCGAGTGCACGCGCCAGGTCGGCCAGCGGGGCTTCGCCACGAAGAAGGTGCTGATGCGGAACGGCCGCATCACCGGCGGCGCGCCATTCTGCCGGAGCACCCTCTACGCGCTGCTCGTCAATCGCATCTACCTCGGCGAGGTCGCGCACAAGGGGCAGTGGTTCAGGGGCGAGCACCCCGCGATCATCGATGCCGAGACCTTCGAATCGGTGCAGGCGCTCCTGCAGAAGAACGGCCGCCTCGGCGGGAACGACTTCAGGAATCGCTACAACGCTCTGCTCAAGCGCATCCTCCGCTGCAAGCACTGCGACTCCGCGATGACGCACGTGTTCCAAGGACGGGATCCGCGCAAGTACCGCTACTACACCTGCGCCTCCGCGATGCGGCTCGGCCGCAAGACCTGCCCGCATCCCACGCTCCCGGCGACGGAGATCGAGCAGCTCGTGGTCGACGAGCTCCGCCGGTACTGCAAGCGACCCGACGTGAAGCGCGCCGTGCGGGCGTCGCTCGCCCGCGGTGGGCGTCCGTCCGACGGCAGGCTTGCTGCCCTCCTCGCCGACTTCGAGGCGGTGTGGGCCACGCTCGAGCCGCGGGAGCAAGTGGAGCTGGTGAGACTTGCGATCGGCCGGGTCGAGTTCGACAGCAGCGACTCGAGCATCGAGGTGGTCTTCCGCGGCGAGGACCTTTGCGACGACAAGGAGCAGAGCGAGGAGGCGGCATGATCAGCGTGAAGCGGCGGATCGAGGTCAAGAACACCCCCACGGGGAAGCGGCTCGTCGTGGCCTCTGCGGCCCCTCGGCCGGAGCCCCCGCCGCCGGAGGTGAAGGTGGCGAGCGTGGCGAGGCTGCTCGCCCTGGCGATCCACCTCGAGGGTCAGATCCGCGCGGGAGCGGTCCGCGACCAGACCGCGCTGGCCCGCCAGATGAAGGTCACCCAGCCCCGGATGACGCAGATCATGAACCTGACGCTTCTGTCGCCGTCGATTCAACGCCAAGTGCTTGCGCTGAAGGACGTTAAGGGGAAGCGTGACCGCGTCAACGAACGGAGGCTCCGCCGGATCGCCGGGGAGCCCTGCTGGTCCAGGCAGGCGGAGATGTGGGCAGGGATCGGGCTGTAGACAGGTTTTCCCAACGATTATTGGCGTACCGAACAAATACCGAGCACTCGGTATCCTGCCCCCCTTCATTCAGTTCACGCAACGGGGACCCCGAGATGCGTTGACCGCGATTGCCGACGGAGGCAGCGCGGCGGGATCGCGCGCGTGAACCAAGATTTCCGGCGACCACAGATGACGCGAAGCACCAACAACGTTCCTTCGTCCTCCGTTTTCCCAGCCTATGTCGTGTTCAAGGATCCTGCGATGAGCTTGCACGAGGGCAAGTCAGTCATTGCGGGGCACGGAGCGATACTGATCGGCATCGAGAGTGCGGCGTTCTTCGATCACCTCAAGGAGCTGGTGGACCATGAGGAGCCGGAGCTCGCGCCCGACATCTGCGTCATCTCTACAGCGGGATTCTCACCAGCGATGAAGGTCCGCGTGAAGGGCGAGGCAAACGCAAGCCAGTCCATCGCGGACTTCCTGGGCTGCGAGGAGTATGGCGCCCGAGATGCCGTCGGCCAGCGG
The DNA here is from genome assembly GCA_027490145.1 of Planctomycetaceae bacterium. Lineage (GTDB taxonomy): Bacteria > Planctomycetota > Phycisphaerae > Phycisphaerales > SM1A02 > SYIB01. The sequence continues at coordinate 201,157 of JAIXYQ010000010.1, read as the reverse complement.
ATTGGATGGTCAGTGCGTCGACTCACTGAGCTCGCTGAGATGATTCGGGCGGAGCTTCAATCCGGCGAAACCGCCGAAGAGATTCGCAAGGTCATGCTTCAGCGGCACCTCAGGCTCCTGTCGGAGTGCTGGGCGGTGATTCGCGACATCGCACTCTCCGAGACCGACCTGCTCTTCTTCACCGTTCCCCAGCCGCTCTCGCCGCTCCTGAATCTCCTCCGGCACCACGCCGAGCAGCATCTCAATGCCCTGCAGGATTGCAAGCAGCATCAGCAGGCCAAGGAGGCGCTCGAGGCTGTGTTCGAGTTCCTGCTCTCGGGGGACGCAGCCGAGCGCGATGTTGGCGGCGAGTTTCTGCCCGTGAACATTCAGCACTTCCAAACCTTCGTCGACCGAGCGATGGTCACGATCGGGACGATGGATGGCCTGCTCACCGATGAGGAGAAGGCATTCTTCGAGCGTGCTGCTACCGATGCCTCCGAGCATGCGGCAAGGCTGAAGAAGAAGAACGCAGAGATTCGTGCTCGGATCGATGCGCTTCCGCACGGGAAGTCAGGAGCAAGTGCCGCTCCAAGCTCGCAGGCCGAGCCTCCAAAGCCGCAGCCAGCAGCATCGCCGACGAAACAAGACACGGCCCAATCCGCGGATGCCAAGTCCGCCGCGAACAAGGTGGCCGGTGTCTCGAAGGTGGTTGCAGCGACTGCGCCGTCTGCGGCAGCGGAGTGGCGAAGGGTCTGCAGCCGACTCTCACTGGATGACAACGGCGGCCGGGTCATGCTCGATGGAGTCGTGCATGACTTCGAAGGCAAGACGACCCAGCAGTTCATGCTCCTCGCGCTGCTGTCCAAGCGCGCGAACCACTGGCACACCCTCGAAACTCTGGAAGGTTCCAACGGCCCATGGAGCTCCGGGGACTGCACCGTCCATGCTCTTGGATCCTGTGCCACAAAGGTCCGACAGGCGCTACGCGGCAAGGGCATGGATGTGCTTGCCTCAGCAGTCAAGACCCGGACGTTCAAGGGTGATCCACAGGCCAAGCTCGTGTGGCCGCCCACGAGCGGCACTGTCGGTTGACTGTCGGACAGTCAATCGCAAGCGACTGTGAAGTGCTTGCGAAGTGGCGTGTGAACTGCAACTGCACTCAGTGAACCTCTGCTCGCCGACGCCGCATTCCGCGGCGCGTGCAAGCGGAGCACACCATTGAGCAAGCAAAGCAAGCCAGCGAACCCGTCCGATCTCCTCACGCACCCCGCTGTCGTCCATGCGATCAAGCAGGCCGCCCGCCGCCTCTCGAGGCTGAGCGTCTTCCGGCGCGTCGATCGCGAGGACATCATGGCCGACCTCCGCCTCGAGGTCGCGATCCGGCTCCAGGTCTTTGACCCGGCGCTGTCGAGCATCGGCACCTTCTCGACCAAGGCTGCGCACAACGGCGCCGTCTCGATGCTGCGCGCACGGTCCGCCGAGTCGCGTAGCGCCGACTCCAGGACCGTGAGCGTCGAATGCATCGGCCAGGGTGGCTGCTCCTGCGACGCAGCCCTCTCGGATGCGTTCGCCAGGACCACCGGGCGGCACCAGCGCGACTTCCGGATCCGCATCGAGCGGGAGGATTCGATCAGGGCGCTCATGGCGACGCTCTCGCCGACGCTCGCGCAGCTCGCCATCGCGCTCTCCGACGGATCGCCCAACTCGGCGTGCAGGCGGCTGGGCATCTCGTACCGGCAGTGCGGCCACGGCATCGAGCAGATCCGGGTCGTGTGCGAATCAAAAGAGATTGGTCCCTGATCGCCAGAAAGCGGAGGACTTTCATTTCGGCTGCGGAGATAGAGGGGTAGAGGAATCAATGCGCAAGACCATCACGATCGCGACCTTCAGCTTCGAGAACCCCGCCCACTTCGTCGCAGGCAGCCAGATCATCGCCATGGTCGTCGAGTGCTGCGAGGGACTGTTCGGCGCTGAGCAGCTCAACCCGGCGATCACCTACCGCATCGGCAAGGATCCGCTCTGCGTCGGCATCTCGCTCGACAGGCCCGAGGGGCAGGCGATGGCGCGCGTGCTCCGGCACATGCTCAAGAAGCAGCTGAAGGCCGATGTCTGGACCGAGGAGACCGTGACGCTCGAGGCGTTCAACCTCCAGCACTGCGGGAGGCGCGACCCCTGAAACGCCTCCTCTCCCTCCTCGCGTCGCTGTTCCCCCACAACCCATCCGACCACCTCCCGCTCGTCCGCACCGGGCAGGGCGCGTTCACACGCGACCTGTGGCCGCACGACCTCGAAGGACCAAGACCCATGACCATCGCGACCGACGTCGACCTCCGCAAGATCATCCGCGAGCCTTCGGACACCTACCACGCCAAGGCGAAGGAGAACCTGTCCTCCCACGCCCTCGGCGACTTCCGCCGGTGCCCGGCGCTCTACCGCAAGAAGCAGCTCGGCCTCATCCCGCGCAAGGACAGCGACGCCTTCGTCGTCGGCCGCGCCGCGCACGTCCTGATCCTCGAGGGCCGCGAGCGCTTCGAGGCGGAGTTCGCCGTCGGTGGGCCAGTGAACCCGAAGACGGGGCTTCCCTACGGCAGCGGCACCAAGGCGTTCGCTGACTGGGCCGAGCGCCTGGGCAAGCCCGCGCTCTCGGATGCCGATGCGGCGTTGATCGAGGAGATGGCCGCGGGCGTCCGTCGCCACGAGATCGCGTCGTCGCTCCTCGCCGACGGCGTCGCCGAGGGCGTCGTGCGCGCTGAGTACGCGGGCCATGCGTGCCAGGCGCGGATCGACTGGATCAACCCCTCGGGCGGCGCGGGCATCGTCGACCTGAAGACCTGCGACCGCATGGACAGCTTCGAGTTCGACGCCCGCGCATTCGGCTACCTGCACCAGCTCGCCTTCTACCGCGCCGTACTCGAGGCGGCGACCGGCGTCGAGCTTCCCGTCCACATCGTCGCGGTCGAGAAGCGCGAGCCCTACCGCACCGGCTGCTGGCACGTCGCACCCGCCGTACTCGATGCCGCGCGCCGCGAGAACGAGGCCGCGATGGCGGAGCTCCTCCGCTGCCGCGAGAGCGACACCTGGCCCACCGGCTTCGAGTCCATGCGGCAGTTCGACCGCGCCTGAATCATCACGTCACCACCAACCCAAAGGGGAAACCAATGAAGCTCATCAAGCAGATCCAGCGAGGCAAGTCCGCACCACCGCGCCGGGTGCTCGTCTACGGCACCCACGGCATCGGCAAGACCACGTTCGGCGCGATGGCCGAGCGGCCCGTGTTCATCCAGACCGAGGACGGCCTCGCGGGCGTCGACACGGACCGCTTCCCGCTGGCCACGCGCTTCGGCGACGTGCTCAACGCGCTCGGCGAGCTCTACACAGAGGAGCACGACTACCGCACCGTCGTCGTCGACAGCATGGACTGGCTCGAGCGCCTGATCCACGCGGAGGTCTGCCAGAAGCGCAGCGTCGAGAGCATCGAGGACATCGGCTACGGCAAGGGCTACGTCTTCGCGCTCCCCCTCTGGCGCGAGGTGCTCGCAGGGCTCGACGCGCTGCGCAACGAGCGCGGCATGGAGGTGATCCTCGTCGCGCACGCGCAGATAGAGAAGTTCGCGAATCCCGAGACCGAGACCTACGACCGCTACGCGCCCCGCCTGCAGAAGCTTGCCAGCGCGCTCGTGCAGGAATGGTGCGACGAGTTGCTCTTCGCGACCTACCGCGTGCACACCCGCACGGCGACCGAGGGCTTCGACCGCAAGCGTGTCCAGGCGATCGGCACCGGCGAGCGAATCCTCCGCACCACCGAACGTCCCGCGCACGTGGCGAAGAACCGCCTCGCGCTCCCTGACGAGATCCCACTCGACCACCGTGTCTTCGCGGCCTACGCGCGTGGCGAGAACCCCATCCAGACGGCCGCAGACCAGAACTGAACCAGCAAGGAGCAAACCAAACATGGCATTCATCAACTTCAACGCGGCTGACGTCAATCCGAACTCGAGCTTCGAGCCCGTTCCGGCGGGCAAGTACGTGGCCGCGATCGTCGACAGCACGACCAAGCCCACCAAGAACGGCGCAGGCGAGTACCTGGAGCTCGTCTTCGAGGTGCTCGAAGGACCCTACAAGGGCCGCCGCGTGTGGGAGCGCCTCACGCTCAAGCACGTGAACGACACGACCGTGCGCATCGCCCGCGGGAACCTGTCGGCCATCTGCAGGGCCGTCGGAGTGATGACGCCCGCCGACTCGTCGGAGCTGCACGACCTGCCGCTCTCGATCACCGTGGCGCTCCGGAAGCGCGACGACAACGGCGAGATGGCAAACGTCGTGAAGGGCTTCGCCAAGCGCGAGGCACCGGCGTCGACGCCGCGCAGCGCTGCGGGAGGCGCGCCCTGGAAGCGCTGACGCACACCTTCATGCTGCCGTACCCGCCATCGGTGAATCACTACTGGCGGCATGTCGGCGGCAAGACACTCGTGAGCCGCGAGGGGCGGCGCTACCGAAGCACGGTGCGCTCGCTCCTCGCGGGTACGAGGCCGCTCACCGGGCGGCTCGCCGTCGAGGTCACGCTCTTCCCGCCGGACCGCAGGCGGAGGGACGTCGACAACGCGCTCAAGGCGATGCTCGATTCGGTGGGCAAGGGAGGCGCGTACCTCGACGACTCGCAGATCGACGACCTGCGCGTGGTGCGGGGCGAGGTGGTGGATGGCGGTTCGGCACGCATCGAGATTCGGGAGATCGGCACACATGGAACTTCGTGACTACCAGCAGGCCGCCGTCGAGGCGGTGTACGGGCACCTCCGCGAGCGCGACGACAATCCGCTCGTGGTGATCCCGACGGGCGGCGGCAAGACGCCCGTCATCGCATCGATCTGCCGCGACGCCGTCGCGCGCTGGCAAGGGCGCGTCCTCGTCCTGGCTCACGTGAAGGAGCTGCTCGAGCAGGCCGTCGGCAAGCTCGACGCGATGGCGCCCGGCCTCGGCGTGGGCGTCTACTCCGCTGGGCTCGGCAGGCGCGAGCTCGAGCACCCGGTCACCGTCGCAGGCATCCAGTCGATCTGGCAGCGCGCTGGCGAGCTCGGCCCGGTCGACCTCGTGATCGTCGACGAGGCACACCTCATCCCGCCGGACGACGGCGAGGGCATGTACCGGCAGTTCCTCGCGGACGCGAAGCTCGTGAATCCGCTCATGCGCGTGATCGGCCTGACCGCGACGCCGTTCCGCATGCGCACGGGGATGATCTGCTCGCCCGAGGGGATCCTCAACCACGTCTGCTACGAGGTGTCGGTGGGCCAGCTCATCGAGCGCGGCTTTCTCTCGGCGCTGCGTTCGAAGGCGGGCAAGGTGAAGGTCGACATGAGCGACCTCAAGATCCGCTGCGGCGAGTTCGTCGCGAGCGAGGTCGAGCAGGCATTCGACACCGACGAGGTCGTCGAGAGCGCCTGCGCCGAGATCGCGGCGGAGACCAGGTCGCGCCGCAGCACGCTCATCTTCGCCGCCGGGATCGCCCATGGCCGACACGTCGTGCACGAGCTTCGCGAGCGGCACGGCATCGAGTGCGGCTGGATCGACGGCACGACGCCAGCGAGGGAGCGCGAGAGCACGATCGAGCGCTTCCGCTCGGGAGAGCTGCGCTACCTCGCGAACGTGAACGTGCTGACCACGGGCTTCGACGCGCCGAACGTCGACTGCGTGGCGCTCCTGCGACCGACCGCGTCCCCCGGGCTCTACTACCAGATGGTCGGCCGCGGCTTCCGCCTTGCGCCGGGCAAGGAGGACTGCCTCGTCCTCGACTTCGGCGGCAACGTCATGCGGCACGGACCGGTCGACGACCTGCAGATGCGCGACCGTAATCCCAACGGCAGACCGCCACCGATGAAGGAGTGCCCGGGCTGCAACACGCTTGTTCCCACCGCAACGCGAGAGTGCCCTGAGTGCGGGCACGCGTTCCCCGAGCCCGAGCGCGAGCGTCATGCACCGACCGCGACGACCGAGGATGTGCTCAGCGGTCGCAAGCAGCCGAAGGTCCAGCCGGTCCTCGATGTGCGCTACTTCGTGCACTGGAAGCGCACCGATCCCGATGCGCCGCCGACGATGCGCGTCGAGTACCGCACGGGCCTCGGCACCTACCAGCGCGAGTGGGTCTGCTTCGACCATCCTGCTGGCAGCTACGCACGCCGGAAGGCAGAGGAATGGTGGCGCATGCGCTCGGATGCGCCCGTCCCCGACAGCGTCGAGGAGGCGGTGTCGCTCGCATCGCAGGGCGCGCTCGCAGACTGCACCGGCATTGTCGTGACCCGCAAGCCGGGCGAGCAGTACGACCGCATCAAGTCGCACGAGATCGGCCCGATCCCCGAGTGGGCCAGTGCCGCTTCGCCCGTCCGCACGATCCCCGAGGTCCCCGACGACGGGATTCCCTTCTGATGCAGCAGCACACCACCATCGACGCGGCCCGCGCTTGCATCGCGCGCGGCTGGTGCCCGGTCCCTGTCCCGCACGGATCGAAGGGCCCGCTCATTCCCGGCTGGCAGAAGCTCCGCATCGACGCAGGCGACGCCGAGCGCCACTTCGCGGGCGACGCGAACATCGGCGTCCTTCTCGGCGAGCCATCCGGCTGGCTCGTCGACGTCGATCTCGACTGCGAGGAGGCTCGCGAGGCCGCGGACCGCTTCCTGCCGCCCACCGCCTGCGTGACGGGCCGTGCCTCGAGCAAGGCGAGCCACCGCTGGTACGTGGCCCACGGCGCCCGCACGAGGCAGTTCCGCGATCCCGTCGACCGATCCATGGTCGTCGAGCTCCGCAGCACCGGCGCGCAGACGATCGTCGGGCCGAGCGTCCATCCGAGCGGCGAGCGCTACGACATGCTCGAGGGCATCCCCGCGACCGTCGACGCCGAGGAGCTCGAGGCCTGCGTCCAGCGCCTCGCCGACCACGTGGTCGCGCGCCGTCACCGGATCGCGGAGCCGGTGGGCCAGGGCGGGGCGGCGGACGACGAGCATGTCGAGCGGCGCGCGATCGCCTATCTCGACCGCATGCCACCGGCCATCTCGGGCTCGGGCGGCCATGCAGCGACCTACGCCGCGGCGACCGCGCTCGTCCATGGCTTCGGCATCGCGCCGCCGAGGGCGCTCGCGCTCCTCGTGGCGCACTACAACCCCCGCTGCCAGCCGCCGTGGTCGGAGGCGGAGCTTGCGCACAAGGTCAACGACGCCGAGCGCAAGCCGCACTCGCGTCCCTACGGCTGGCTCCGCGACGAGCGCAAGGCGACGGAGCTCGGCGTCGACCTGTCGAGATTCACGCTGTGCGGCGGACCGGATCCGCTCGACTCCGCCCCTGCCGATGGTCCGCCTGATCCGGGTCCGTTCCCGGAGCACCTGCTGCGCGTCCCGGGCTTCATCGCCGACGTCATGGCGCACAACCTGGCGACCGCGCACCGGCCGCAGCCCGTGCTCGCGCTTGCGGGAGCGATCACGCTGCAGGCGGTGCTCGCGGGACGCAAGGTGCGCGACGAGCGCGGGAACCGCACGAACCTCTACGCAGTCGGCGTCGCGCCCTCGGGGGCTGGCAAGGACCACGCGCGCAAGGTGTCGAAGAACGTGCTCTTCCACGCCGGGCTCGACGCCCTCGAGGCCAACGAGGACCTCGCAAGCGACGCCGGGCTCGTGAGCGCGCTCGAGATCAACCAGGCTTCGCTCTTCCAGTTCGACGAGTTCGGCCGCTTCCTCCGCACGATCGGCGACGCGAAGAAGGCGCCGCACCTCTACAACGTGCTCACGGCGCTGATGAAGCTCTACTCGAGCGCCGACACGGTGTTCAAGGGCAAGGCCTACGCCGACGCGAAGCGGAACAAGGTGATCGACCGCCCCTGCGCGGTGGTCTACGGCACGACCGTGCCCGAGCACTTCTTCGAGTCGCTGACGGCCGACGCCCTCGCCGACGGCTTCATGGCCCGCCTCCTCGTCTTCGAGGCCGACTCGACCGCGGTGCGCCAGCGGGCACATGCGACGGCGATCCCGGAGTCGATCCTCGAGGCGGCCCGCTGGTGGGGCGACTTCGCGCCCGGGGGCGACCTGCGCCGGACGAATCCCGATCCCGTGGTCGTCCCGACGACGCCGGAGGCCGTGGCGGTCTACGACCGCTTCGCGATGACGGTCGACGCCGAGCTCGCGAAGGACGCCCCGGGCCGGTCGCTGTGGGCGCGTGCCGAGGAGAAGGCGTGCAGGCTGGCGCTCGTCCATGCGTGCAGCGTGGACCGCGAGAAGCCGGTGGTGGGCCAGGAGGCGGCGGCCTGGGCGTGCGCCGTGTCGGAACACCTGACCAGACGCATGCTCCACCTCGCGCACGCATGGGTTTCCGACGGCCAGTTCGACTCGCGGCAGAAGCGCGTGCTCAGAGCGATTCGTGCGGCTGAAGGAAAGATCTCAGCGTCGGACCTCTGCCGACGCACGCAGTGGCTGAGCAAGCGCGAGCGTGGCGAAGTCATCGAAAACCTGCTGGAAACAGGGCAGATCGTGCTCCGCACCGAGTCGACCGCGACACGCCCGAGGACGGTGTATGCGCTGGCCTGACTTCAATAGTTCAATCTTTCCTAAGAACTCCGCGCGCGTACGCGTGCGCGTGTGTGCACGGGTGGAGGGAGAGAAAGAATGAAGAATATCTCTCTCTTCTCTAAAACTACTACAAAACAGGCCCTCCGCGCGTCGGAGATCCTTCAAGGGACCCCCTGCGATATCTCGGACCGATCTGAACGATTGGGTCCTCCCGGGCGCCTGAAAGCCTTGCTTGGCCCTTCGGAGGAGCAGGCGATCGCGACTGAGTTTGTTTCGCGTGGGTCGCGCCTCTCGCCTCTGGCCCACCGCTCGCGCCACGTTGCCCCAGGACGCGTCCGCCGCGCTCGTGGCGGTCACGGCGCCACCTGGCCCACCGAGGGCACAGAAGCCAAACGCGGCGGCCTGCGGCGAAGGCGGCGATGCTGTGCGGCAGAAAGGAGCTTCACCCATGAAGCCAACTGCCAGAGAGACCGCCGCAGCGCACCGCCTTGCCGAGGCGATGCTCGAGTTCCTGTCCGCACGCGACGAGGCCGCCGACATCAGGCGACGCGAGTCGCAGGAGCGCTCCGCGCCCGAGGCCGCGCCGCGGCTGACCGGATGGAACAAGCTCAACGAGGAGGAGACCCGCGAGCGTGGACTCCTCTCGACGCGCGATGCCGCGCGCTTCCTCGGTATCAGCGAGCGCTACCTGTGGGAGATCTCGTCGCCGCGAGGTCCCGTCCCGTGCGTCCGCATGCGGAACGTCGTGCGCTACGACCCGGCCGACCTGAAGCAGGCGGTCGAGCGCTTCAAGCAAGCACCATCAACGGAGGGAACGGATGAGGATCGAGACAAGACCGATCACCGAGGTAAAGCCGTACGCCAACAACCCGCGGCAGAACGACGACGCGGTCGAGGCCGTCGCTGAGAGCATCCGCAGGTTCGGATTCCGCCAGCCGATCGTCGTCGATGCTGACGGCGTCATCGTCGCAGGGCACACCCGCTTCCGCGCCGCCCAGCGCCTCGGGCTCGCGACCGTGCCGGTGCATGTCGCAACCGACCTGACCGCCGACGAGATCCGCGCCTACCGGCTGGCCGACAACAAGACCGCCGAGCTCGCCTCCTGGGACACATCGATGCTCTCGATCGAGCTCGACGCCCTCCGCGGCACAGGCATCGACTGGACGCTGCTGGGCTTCGACGAGGAGGAGCTCGCGAAGCTCCTCGCGCCCGCAGGCACCGAGGGGCTCACCGATCCCGATGCCGTCCCCGAGAAGCCGGTCGATCCGGTCACGAAGCCGGGCGACCTGTGGCTGCTCGGGAAGCACCGGCTGCTCTGCGGCGACTCGACGAGTGCGGCCGACGTGACGCGGCTCCTCGACGGCGCCGTGCCCACGCTCATGGTCACCGACCCGCCCTACGGCGTGGAGTACGACCCCGAGTGGCGCATGGACGCCGGGCTCACGGGGAACACCGCGCGCATGGGCAAGGTCATGAACGACGACCGCGCCGACTGGACCGAGGCATGGAAGCTCTTTCCCGGCGACGTGGCCTACGTCTACCACGCCGGGGTCTTCGCCTCGACCGTGCAGCGGTCGCTCGAGCAGGCGGGCTTCGCGATCCGGGCGCAGATCATCTGGGCGAAGGACCGCATGGCCCTCAGCCGCGGCGACTACCACTGGCAGCACGAGCCATGCTGGTACGCCGTCCGCGAGGGCGGCAAGGGCCACCGCACCGACGACCGCACGCAGACGACGCTCTGGTCGATCCCAGCGCGCGACGACGCGGGCCACGGGCACGGCACGCAGAAGCCGGTCGAGTGCATGGAGCGCCCGGTGCGCAACCACCTGGCCGACACGGTCTACGAGCCCTTCGCGGGAAGCGGCACGACCGTCATCGCCTGCGAGCGCACCGGGCGCGCATGCCTCGCGATGGAGCTCGACCCGGGCTACTGCGATGTCGTGGTGCGCCGCTGGGAGGAGTTCACCGGCAGGAAGGCCGAGCGCGTCCAGGCGGAGGGCAGCGAGTGAGGTCACTCGCCGTCATCGCGACCCTCGATGCGCACCGAGCGGAGCATCGCGTCTGGCTCGGGATTCACGCCCATGTGGTCGAGGGTCGCGAGCATCGCGTGCGCAAGCATCGTCCGAAGTCGAAGCGCCTCGTCGCGCGTCTCCGTCTGCCATGCGATGCAGCCGTGCGGCTGGCCGCGCGGATGCCAGGACTCCATGCGCTCCCGGCCGACGGCGCGGTCGATGCGCGCGAGCCTGTGCGGGTCGCGCACAAGCCCGGGCGCCACGTTGGCGGTGATGCGGAAGGCCATGGCCTACCGGCTCCTCACGATCTGCATCTGGAACTCGCGCCCGCCCTCGACCGCGTCGATCACGAGCCCGCGGTTCATCGAGAGGACGCCATCGTCCTCGAAGGTGCGCACGCCGCCGATGCGGTCGGCCACCTCCGATGCGGCCTCCTCGAGCGCGTCCTGGTCGCCGGTCGCGGCCGCCTCGATGAGGCGGCGCAGGAGGTCCTCGATCTCGGTTTCGCGCATGGCTCAGGCACCTCCCTTCTTCGTGGAGGTGAACTCGCCCTTGCCAGCGCGGGCGAAGCGGGCGGCCGCGCCCTTGGCGCCGATCTCCCGGAGGATCGCCGCGTAGAGCGTGGCCTCCGGCGTCTTGCCGCCCGGGCTCGTCCAGAGGCCGCGCTTGGCCATCTCGGCGATCAGCTCCTTCGAGCGCATCGGCTTGCCCGCGTCGGCGAGGACGATCGCGGCGGCGTCGAGGGCGCCCATCTTGCGCGCCTTCTTCGGCTCGGGCTTCGCGCCCGGCTTCGGCTCCGGCTTCGGCGCCTCCTTGCGCGTGGCCTTCAGGCCGGGCGTCGCGAGCTTCGCGACCGCCGCGTCGAGCGCCTTCGCCTTCTCGGCGATGCGCGGGTCGACCAGAGGCATGGTCTTCTTCGCGTCGACCTTCGGCGCGGCCTTCGGCATCGCCTTCTTCGGCGCAGTCTTGGCGGCGGTCTTCGGGGCGGGCTTCTTCACGTTCTTCGTCGCGGTCTTCATGTCGAATCTCCTGCAGTCTCAAGGGGTGGTGATGGCCGGGACCACGTCCCAGCCGTTGGTGATCGGTCGGTACTCGGGCGGCCAGACCTGCGCGCCGCGGCGCGCCATCGCGTCGCAGAACCGGCTGCAGAGCTGGCCCGTGTTCACCCGCTTCTCGGCGAGCGCGTCCTTCACCGCGGCCGCCATGTCGGCGGGCGCGATCCGGGCGTTCCGCACCTCGAAGCCGAGGGCGTCGGTCGCGCGGGCGATCGCGATGTCCATCTCGCGCACCTCGGCGGCGAGCCTCGCGAGGACCTCGGCGCGCCTCTCCTGGAGGCTCGCGATCTCGGCGACCAGGCGGACCGCGTCGGCGGCGGCGGCGGGCGGGCGCTTCGTGCTCTTGGGCTTCATCGGTCAGGCTCCCTTCTTCGCGGCGGCGAGGCCGAGCTCGTAGGCGGCGAGGAGGGCGTCGCGGAGGCCCCACACCGAGACCTCGTGGAAGTCGAGGGAGTCGCTCTTGCGCTCGGCGAGCGTCTCGATCTCGAGGATGTTCCGGGCGATCGCCTCGATCGCCTCGTCGCGCTTCTTCGTCGCGCGGTTCGTGCTGCGGGCCTTGCTGTCGTTGCTGTTCTTCATCGCGTTCTCCTTTGCCGCACCTCGGCGGCGCGTGGCACATGTGGCCATGACGTCGCGGCGTCAGCAAGCGCACGCGGGGCTCATTTCCCGATAGTTCCGACAATTCCCGCGAGGTCCCAGATGAAGCCGCCACGTGCGGCCACGGAGGCCTTTCATGACGGACCCTGAGCATGGGAAATCTGCGCCAGCGCGCGTGAATCCCGCCGCGCTCGCCGTGGCCGACGCGGCGCGCCTCCTCGCGAAGGCGGGCGGCGAGCCCGTCACCGAGGCGATGATCGCGGCCGACATCAGGGACGGCGCGCCGACGAATCCCGACGGCACCGTGAACCTCGTGCACTACGCGGCGTGGCTCGCGCTCAAGACGAGGGAGGACGCCGGTGGCTGACGCGCCCCGCTTCGATCCGCGAAGGCTCCGCCCGGGCGAGCTCTGCCGCATCCTCAACTCGACGCCGCTCGGCGAGGTGACGAGCGAGCGCGTGCTGCAGCGCCATCGCAACCGCGCCGGCCTTCGCATCGACGACGGCACCGGCAAGGGCATCGACCTCTTCCGCTACGTCGCGTGGCTCGCCGTGCGAAGGGAGCGTTGCGCGAAGCCGGAGCCTGCGGTGCCGTCCGGGCTCTCGGGCTACGAGCTCCACCGCGAGCGGGCGCGACAGCGCAACGCGCAGCTCTCGCTCTCGGGCCGCGACATCGGCGAGCTTCCCGAGGTGGCCGACCCCGCGAGGAAGGCCGCGTGCCGATCCGACTTCCGCACCTTCTGCGAGCGGTACTTCCCGCAGACCTTCCGCCTCGCCTGGAGCGACGACCACCTCCGCGTCATCGGCCGCATCGAGAACGCCGTCCTCGAGGGCGGGCTCTTCGCGATGGCGATGCCCCGCGGCTCGGGCAAGACGAGTCTCTGCGAGACGGCCTGCCTCTGGTCGCTCCTCTACGGGCACCGGGAGTTCGTGGCGCTCATCGGCAGCGACGAGGAGCACGCCGCGAGCATGCTCGAGTCGATCAAGGCCGAGCTCGAGAACAACGACCTCCTCCTCGACGACTTCCCGGAGGTGTGCTTTCCCATCCGCTCGCTCGAGGGAATCCACCAGCGCGCTGGTGGCCAGCTCCAGATGGGCAAGCAGACGCACATCGGGTGGACCGCACGCGAGATCGTGCTGCCGTCCGTCGCAGGATCGCCCGCCTCGGGCGCCGTCGTGCGCGTCGGCGGGATCACCGGCCGCATCCGCGGCATGAAGCACAAGCGCCCCGACGGCGCGAGCATCCGTCCGTCGCTCGTCCTGATCGACGACCCTCAGACCGACGAGAGCGCACGCAGCCCGTCGCAGTGCGCCAACCGCGAGCGCATCCTTGCGGGCGCCGTCCTCGGCCTCGCAGGTCCAGGCCGCAAGATCGCCGGGCTAATGACGCTCACCGTCGTGCGGCAGGACGACCTGGCCGACCGGCTGCTGGATCGGGAGAAGCACCAGGAGTGGCAAGGCGAGCGGACGCGGATGGTCTACGCCTTCCCGACGAACCAGCCGCTGTGGGACCGCTACGCGAAGCTGCGTGCCGAGGGGCTCAAGAGCGGCTCGGGACTCCGCGACGCGACCGCCTTCTACCTCGAGCACCGCCGTGCGATGGACGAAGGATCGCGGGTCGCGTGGGAGGCGCGCTTCAACCACGACGAGGCGAGCGCCCTGCAGCACGCGATGAACCTCCGTCTCCAGGACGAGGCTGCGTTCCACGCCGAGTACCAGAACGATCCGCTGCCCGAGGCGACTGCGCTCGACGACGAGCTGCTCAGCGCCGAGGCGATCGCGGCGAAGACCAACGGCATGCCACGCGGCGAGCTGCCGATCGGCACCTCGCACCTGACCGCCTTCGTCGACGTGCAGGCGAAGTGCCTCTTCTGGTGCGTCGTCGCGTGGGAGGACGACTTCAGCGGAACGGTCGTCGACTACGGCACGGAGCCCGACCAGAAGTTCCCCGCGGGCACCGCCTGGACGCTGCGCGACGTGAAGCGAACGCTCGCGGCGGCAAGTCCGCGCGCCGGGCTCGAGGGATCGCTCTACGCCGGGCTCGAGCGCGTCACCGAGCACCTCGTCGCCCGCGAGTGGCGGCGTGATGACGGCGCGATGGTGCGTGTCTCGCGGCTCCTGGTCGATGCGAACTGGGGCTCGTCGACGGATGTCGTCTACCAGTTCTGCCGCGAGACGAAGCACGCGGGCACGGTGATGCCCTCGCACGGGCGCTACGTCGGCGCGTCGAGCGTGCCGTTCAGCGACTACAAGCGCCGCCGCGGGGAGCGCGTCGGCCTCAACTGGCGCATCCCGACCGTCAGCGGCAAGCGCGCCGTGCGGCACGTGACCTTCGACACCAACTTCTGGAAGAGCTTCGTGCACGCCCGCCTCGCGGTGCCGCACGGCGACCCTGGATCGCTCTCGCTCTTCGGGCGTGACTCACGTGCGCACGAGGTCTTCGCCGCGCACCTGACAAGCGAGTACCGCGTCAAGACCGAGGGCCGCGGCCGCGTGGTCGACGAGTGGAAGCTGCGCCTCGCAGGCGCGGACAACCACTGGCTCGACTGCCTCGTCGGCTGCGCGGTCGCGGCGAGCATGGAGGGATCGGTGCTCTTCGGCACGGACGCGAAGGTCGTCGCGAGGCCGCGCGTGAAGCTCTCGGCGATCCGCAAGGGAGGCCGGTGATGCCGCGGGAGAAGCGGACGGGGCTAGAGAAGGACGGCACGAAGCTTGGGCTGTCCTGCCGCGCGTGCGGCTGCCAGCACCTGCGGGTCGTCTACCTCCGTCGGCTTCCCAAGGGCCAGGTGCTCAGGAGGCGGGAGTGCAGGCACTGCGGCAGGCGGACATCGACGCGGGAGTCGGAGTCCTGATCGTTCGATTGATCGAAGGATCGTCTGGCCTGCGCGCGGATTGCCCGGTTTGCCACCCGCCCGGTGTCGGCACGGGGTGGATGCGATCCCTCAGAGCCGAACTTCCCAACACGCCGCTTGCCGCGAAGCTCGCGCTGGAGCTACGGCTTTGTCCTGGCATCGACCGCGAGGACGCGGTGCAGGAAGCGTGGCTCGCAGCACTCGAAGGCCGCAATCCCGCACGTGCGGTGAACACCTTCGCCCAGCGCGAGCGACGGCATCGACGGCGCGAGACGGCGATGCACGTAGAAGGAGTTAAGTCCTTTCGGATCTCAGCGCTCCGAGCGGCACGCATCCGCTCTCGGAACGGGAGCGCCGTAAGAGCGACCTGAGCCACTACTCAGAAGTCCATTCGTCACAGAAATGGACAAAGTCCTCCACCCAAGGTTCCACAGCCGCCTGAAGGTCGGCGGGCGTCGCGTCAAGTCCGGAACCAAGCCGAAAACACAGGTCAAGGTGAACAGCGGTCGGCCGTGGCTGCACTGTGACTTCAAGCTCCATCGGAGCGGACGCAAAGGTGGAACCCATCACGAAGTTCGACACTGCCGACTTCCACGATCCATAGCCGTTCCTCCGAAACACAATCCTGTTGTAAGAAACTTCGTGCTGGATGAATCCGGCTCCCGTGAAGTACTCCAAGAGTAATGCGAGCACTTGGGACTTTTCAGTCCCTGGCAACTCGACACTCCATGAACTCTCGATAGACATTGAATCACCTCAACCGCAAGCCTGATCACCCGGCCGCATCTACTAGCCACCGAATAGCCGGATTACAAACATGATCGCTCCAAAGATCGCCAGGGCGGTCATGCATCCGCCGCATCCCGATTCATCGCTCTTCGAAGCCGTGGACTCCTGGGCGGCGCGGCTCGGCGGGGTCGAAGGCGTAGGCCGCTTCGTAATGCTCGGGCGGGCACCGGGGGCTGGTGGCGCCGACTGGCGCCCCGCAGCAGACACACGCTCCGCGATGGCGGAGGACTCCCTATCGAATGCCGCGCTATCTGAAACAAGATCAAACAGGGCCTGATCCCAGTGCCTGCCGGACTGGGCCTCGGCGTACCACTGCGCGATCCCTATTCCTACAAAGAGACTCTTCGTGTACTGCTCATCCGTGAGCAAGACGACATCGGAGGCCGGACGACGATTCGCGATCAGGCC
Source organism: Planctomycetaceae bacterium (assembly GCA_027490145.1). Lineage (GTDB taxonomy): Bacteria > Planctomycetota > Phycisphaerae > Phycisphaerales > SM1A02 > SYIB01. The sequence continues at coordinate 184,920 of JAIXYQ010000010.1, read as the reverse complement.
TGCCATGAGAGCCTGATCTAGTAGCTCGAGTGCCCGCGAGTGGGTGCTCATCGGATCGGGCGAAGAAATCGGGCCAAGCAGCCGCGCCAGACACTTGGCGGATTCCCGGCTTACGGGATCGAGCTGCAGGACAAGTACCTTCAACTCGTCCGAGGTGTCCCAGAGTCTCTGCATGAGATTCCTTCCGCGCCAATTCCAACGAACCGGCTTTGTATCGAAAGTCTTCTCAAAACACAATCCTTGGCACGCAATGAGATAAGACATCGCGCCAAACTTCGAATGTGACTGGCGCTGCCCGCTGCATTGCGAATTCCAAAGCTCCCGCGTCGGTACTGGCGAACCCCATGCCCGACACGACTCCCTCCATCACCGAAGCCATCCGCGAGAACGCCCTCGGCCTGAAGAAGGCCTCGAACGACGCGGGTAGCGTCGAGCAGCATTCGATCCCCGACCAGATCGCGGCCGAGCGCTTCACCGCCTCAAAGGAGGCGATGTCCCGGCGGCACCGCGGCCTGCGCATCTCGCGCATCGTCCCGCCCGCTGCGGGAGGTCCGGCCTGATGGGCTGGCTTGCAGGCATCCTCGGGCGGAGCAACCGCCGACCCGCGGCCCCGCGCCAGCTTCAGGTCCGCGCCCGCTACGACGCGGCGATCACGAACGACGCCAACCGCAAGCACTGGGCGAACGCCGACGGGCTCTCAGCCGACGCCGCAGCCACGCCGGAGGTGCGTCGGACCCTGCGCAATCGCGCTCGCTACGAGTCGGCCAACAACAGCTACGCGGCAGGAATCGTCGCGACGCTTGCCAACGACGTCGTCGGCACCGGCCCGCGCCTCCAGGTGCTCACCGACGACCCCGACGCGAACAACGCAATCGAGCAGGCATTCAACGCTTGGGCGCGGTCGATCAACCTGGCCGACCGGCTCCGCACGATGCGCATGGCGCGCGCCCACTCGGGCGAGTGCTTCGCGAAGCTCGCCTCGAATCCGGTCGTCCCCGGTCCCGTCAAGCTCGACGTCGGGCTCATCGAGGCCGATCGCGTCGCCAGCCTCAACTACGGCGTGCTCGGCCCCTACGAAGTCGACGGCATCGTCTACGACGCCTCGGGGAACCCAGTGGCCTACCGCGTGCTTCGCGACCACCCCGGCGACCGGTCTGTGACGCTCGCATCGGATGTCTACGAAGCCTCGCGGATCGTTCACTACTTCATGCCTGCGAGACCCGAGCAGCACCGCGGCATCCCCGATCTTGTTCCAGCGCTCCCGCTCTTCGCGCAACTGAGGCGCTACACGATCGCGGTGCTCTCGGCCGCGGAGACCGCGGCGAACTTCGCGGGCACCGTCGAGACCGACGCACCGGCCAACGGCGAGGCCGACCCGGTCGAGCCAATGGACACGATCGAACTCGAGGCGAACTCGCTGCTGACGCTTCCGGCAGGCTGGAAGATGTCGCAGGTCAAGCCCGAGCAGCCGACGACCTCCTACGGCGAGTTCAAGCGGGAGATCCTGAACGAGATCGCCCGCTGCCTGAACATGCCGTTCAACGTCGCGGCCGGAAACAGCTCGGGCTACAACTACGCAAGCGGGCGGCTCGACCACCAGACCTACTTCAAGGCGATCCGCATCGACCAGGCGCATATGGCCCGGACGGTGCTCGACCGCGTGCTCGCGGAGTGGTTCGACGAGGCGAAGCTCATCGAGTCTCTCGTCCCCCCGCGCGTGCGCGTGCTCGAGTCGCTGCCGCACCAGTGGTTCTGGGATGGCACCGAGCACGTCGACCCGGCGAAGGAGGCATCCGCGCAAGCGACGCGCCTCGCCAACCACACCACGACGCTCGCAAGCGAGTTCGCCAGGCAGGGCAAGGACTGGGAGGCCGAGCTGCGCCAGCGTGCGCGAGAACTTGCGCTCATGGAGGAGCTCGGCATCACCGTGGCCCCGTCGGTACCTGCCGGAGACACCGCCCCCACGCGGAACGACCAGCCTGTCGATGGCCCCTCCGACGAGGACACGAATGACGACCAAGACGCCTGAAGCCCCGCACCCCGCGCGCCCCGTCGCGCTCGCGATGTCCGCGACGGTCGAGATGCTCGCCGCGGATTCCGCGCCCGACGCCACCGCCGAACCTTCGGCTCCCACGCTCCGCCGGTTCGCGATGAGCGCCTACACCGGCGGCGCGATGACGCTCCGGGGCTGGCGTCACCCGACCGTGCTCGACCTCTCGGGCATCGCCTGGAGCTCCAAGCCACGGCCGATCCTGAAGGATCACAACCCGTCGCTCATCGTCGGCCACACCGACAGCGTGTCGGTCGTCGACGGCGTGCTCCGGGTCGCGGGAATCGTGAGCGGAGCCGGACCGGTCGCCCGCGAGATCGTCGAGGCGGGCATGAATGGATTCCCATGGCAGGCATCTGTCGGCGCCTACGCCACCGAGACGGAGCAGGTCCCGAAGGGGCGCACGGCGATCGCGAACGGCCGGACCTTCGAAGGTCCGGTCTCGATCGTGCGTCGGTCGGTACTGGGTGAGGTCAGCTTCGTCGCGCTTGGCGCCGACGACGACACGGAAGCACGCATCGCGGCCGCGGCCGCAGGAAACGCAGAGGAACACACGATGTCCGAAGTTGAGAACGTCGCACAGGCCGCGGCTCCCGCCGCCGAAACCAACTCGATCGCGGCGCAGATGCGCGCCGAGGCAGCGGCTGAAAGCGCCCGCATCGGCGCGATTCGCAAGGCTTGCGCTGGGCGGCACGCCGAGATTGAGGCCACGGCGATCGCCGAGGGCTGGGACGCGACGCGGACCGAGCTCGAGGTGCTGCGGGCTTCTCGCCCGCTCGCCGGTGCGCCCGCCGCGCATGTCCGTGCGAACGACGCAAGCCCCGAGGTCGTTGAGGCGGCGCTCTGCAAGGCTGGCCGACTCTCGGGCCTTGAGCGGCACTTCGACGAGAAGACCCTCGACGCAGCCGACCGCCGCTTCGGCCGCGGGATCGGCCTCCAGGAGATCCTGCTCGAGGCCGCGTGGGCCAACGGCCACACGGGGCGCTCGATCAAGGGCGATACGCGAGGCGTGCTCCATGCGGCGTTCTCGAACCTGACCCTCCCGGGCATCTTCTCGAACGTGGCCAACAAGTTCCTCCTCGCGGGCTTCACCGCGGTCGAAGGCACGTGGCGCGAGATCAGCTCGAGCCGCTCCGTGAGCGACTTCAAGCAGATCACTTCCTACCGCCTCAACGGCGCGTTCGCCTACGACGAGATCGGTCCGGCGGGCGAGCTCAAGGCAGGCGACGTCAGCGAGGAGAGCTTCACCAACCAGGTGAAGACCTACGGCAAGATGTTCTCCGTCACGCGGCAGGACATCATCAACGACGATCTCGGCGCGCTGACCGCGCTCCCGACCCGCATCGGCCGCGGCGCTGCGCTCAAGCTGAACCAGGTCTTCTGGGGCGCGTTCCTCGCGAACAGCACGTTCTTCACGAGCGCTCGCAAGAACTTCGCGTCCGGCGCGACGACCGCCTTCGGGATCGACTCGCTCACGGCGGCCGAGCAGCTCTTCCTCGACCAGGTCGACGCGGACGGCCAGCCGCTCGCCGTCTCGCCTGCGGTCCTTCTCGTTCCCACCGCGCTCAACGCGCGCGCGGCGCAGCTGATGAACTCGACCGAGATCCGCGACACGGCGGCAAGCACGAAGTATCCGACCGCGAACCCGCATGCGGGCAAGTTCCGCACGCTCTACTCGGCGTACCTCTCGAACGCGACCCTGACCGGCAACAGCTCGACCGCGTGGTACCTCCTCGCGAATCCCGCCGACGTGCCGCTCATCGAGGTCGCGTTCCTCAACGGGCGCGACGTCCCGACGGTCGAGACGGCGGAGGCCGACTTCTCCGTGCTCGGCGTCCAGATGCGCGGCTACTTCGACTTCGGCGTGGCGCTCCAGGACTGGCGCGGCGGCGTGAAGATGGCGGGCGCCTGAGCGCCCGTCTAGGTCCACCAACGGCACAGCATTCAGGAGAATCAGCTCATGGCGACTTTCGTGCAGGATGGACGGTACGTGGACTACACCCCCGCTTCGGCGGTGGCTGCAGGCGCGGTGGTGGTGCAGGTGGACCTCGTGGGTGTCGCCGTGCGCGACATCCCTGCGAACACGCTCGGCGTGCTCGCGGTCGAGGGCGTGTTCACCTTCCCCAAGGCGACGGGAGCGAGCACCGGCATTGCCGTCGGCACGACCGTCTACTGGGCGAGCGGCACGCAGCTTGCAACCGCGACCGCGACGAGCAACAAGCTCATCGGCAAGGTCGTCAAGACCGCAGCCGACGCGGATGCGACCGTGCTCGTGAAGCTCTTCCAGTGAGGCCCGCATGCCCGACCTGATGGCCCGGGCCGCGGAGTTCATCGCCGGGAAGCTCGCGGCGGAGTTGTCGCGTCCGGTGGCCTACTCGCGTGGCAGCGACTCGGTCGCCATCACGGCGAGCGTCGGGCGAAGCTCGTTCGACGTCGATGACGGGCACGGCATGCTCCGCTTCGAGACGCGGGACTACATCGTGCGCATGGACGCGCTCGTCCTGGGCGGCATCGCGACGCTTCCGCGTCGGGGCGACCGGATCACCGAGGCGAGCACGGCTGGCGACGTGGCCTACGAGGTCATCGCGGTGGCGGGAAGCCCAGAGTGGCGTCCGTGCGACTCGTCGCGCGTCCTGATTCGCATCCACACGAAGCTCGCCGGAACTTCACCACAGGGCAGCACATGACCACCGACTCGAACAGCCCCCGCTCCTTCGGAAACCTGCTCGGCATCGCGCAGCTTGCGGCGATCCTGCTCCAGTTCGCGGGGCTGATCTGGATGGGCGGGCGGTGGAGCGCGGAGATGTCCGCCGTCGGCGAGCGGGTCACGGAGCTTCGGCAGATCGTGGGCGAGCTCGCGAAGAGCCAGGCACAGGGCGCGATCATCGACGCCTCTCAGGGCGCGCGCCTAGAGACGCTCGCGAAACGCCTCGACGAGATCGTCGCGCGACTCGACAGGTTTGACATCGACCGCCGCGGCGAGAGGACCCCGTAGTGGGAATCGCCGCGACCGCCGACAGCATCGTCGCTGCGCTCGACGCCGCCGACCTCGGCGAGTCGAAGACCGTCGTGCGCGCCTTCCTGCCGTACCGTGAGCGCGAACAGCTCTCGTCGCTCACCCTGACCGTCATGCCGCGCGGCATCGAGCGCACGCTCTCGACACGAGGCGGCGTCGGCCAAGTCGACCATCTCATCGAGGTCGCCGTCCAGAAGAAGGTCGAGGGAGCAGACGAGACCGCTTTCACCGCGGGCGTTGCCGCCGTCGAGGCAGTCTCTGACCTGCTCGCTGGCCTTCGCCTCGCCGGGCCGCCCTCGTGGTCCTGCGTCGAGACGCGAATCGACCCGCTCATGAGCGAGGACCACGCGGCCAATCTTCGCGTCTACACCGGCGTCGTCCAGGCGAGGCTTCGGAGCCACGCCTGACCGGGCCACACTGTCGGTACGTGAGAAGGGACACCAACCATGGCCTACAAGCTCGGAATGGACGCCGTCCTCAAGTACGGCACCGCGGGAAACACCGCGAACACGGCGCTCGCCAGCGTCCGCAACGTCACGCTCAACCTCGAGAAGGGCGAGGCTGACGTCACCACCCGCGGCAACGGCGGCTGGAAGGCGACCGTCGCCACGCTCAAGGACGCAAGCGTCGAGTTCGAGATGGTCTGGGACACGGCCGACGCCGGGTTCACCGCCATCAAGAACAGCTACTTCAACAACACCGCGATCTCGCTCCTGATCCTCGACGCCGCCACCGGCGGACAGGGACTCGACGCCGACTTCATGGTGACGAAGTTCACCCGCGAGGAGCCGCTCGACGAGGCGATCGTCGTGAAGGTGACCGCGAAGCCCACGCTCTCCACCCGCTCGCCGACCTGGCACGCCGGGAGCTCCGTGACCACCGTCGAGAGCTGACGCAACCACCCGCAACTCGCGAGAAGGAAGCCATGCAGAAATTCCGTGACAACGCAGGACGCACGTGGGAGGTCGCGATCGATATCGCGGGCATCAAGCGCGTGCGGTCGCTGCTTGGCATCGACATCCTCAGCGGCCTCGACGGCAAGGGCCTCGATCCCATCACGCGGGACCCGGTCGTCTTCGTCGACATCCTCTACGTCCTCTGCAAGCCGGAAGCCGACCGTGCCGGTCTCACCGACGAGGAGTTCGGCCGTGGTCTTGGCGGCGACGCGCTGCACGCGGCGTCCGAGGCGTTCACGGAGGCCTTCATTTCTTTTTGCCCGAACCCGCGCGATCGGAAGAGGCTGAGACGGGCCGTCGACCAGATGTCGGCCATGCTGGAGAAAGCGCGGGACAGCATGGACAGCACTCTCGAGTCGAGGGTCGCGCAGGCGGTGAACTCCCGTCTCGTGGCGCATGGCGATTCATCTGGCATCTCGCCGGAGCCATCGGAATCGATCCCGGCGGATTCACCCTGCGCGAGCTCTGCCTGATGGCGGAAGGACGCGCGCGTGACCAGTGGGACCATACGGCGGCGCTGCTCGCCATGCTCGCAAACGCGCATCGCGACCACCGCCAGAGAAGCGAGCCGTTCGGCATCGCCGACTTCCATCCGTTCCGCGCGCCGCGCCGGAACGAGCCGCTCAAGGTCGACATCACCGTCCTGCGGGACGTCTTCGTGAAGGAGAAGAACTCATGAATCTCGACAGCCTGAAGAACGCCATCAAGTCGAACCCGGCACTCGCCGCCTCGCTCGCGGCGCTCCTGCTCGCATGCCTTGCACTTGCCTTCGCGCAGGGGTGCGACATGCGGCGCATGGTCAAGGTCGACGCACCCAAAGATCTGCTCAGCGCCGTCGACGTGTCCGACCCCGCCGAAGGCATCACTCTTGCCGAGGCCGATGCCGTCTGGGCGGATTGGACTGCTTGGGTGAACGAGCGATCCACACGCTTCCGCCGCGCGGTTGACGACGCAGAGGGCCGCTACGCGACGCTCGAATCTCTCGTCAACCTCGGCCTCGACGCTGCGAACACTGCGGCACCGTCCCTTCCTGGCGGCGCATTCCTGGTCGGCGGACTATCTCTCCTAACCGGGCTGATGCTCAAGCGCCCTGGCGAGGACAAGCGCGTCTTCGCCGAGAAGAAGGACTCCTACAACGCGGGCATTGAGGAGGGGAAGCGGCTCGTGCTTGAGGCGCTAAACCCCGCTCGATCGTCAGCGGCGCAAGTAGCGTCTTTGAGCCGTCATGAGGCCTGACGCAGCACCTCGACCACATCGTCTGCAGAAGCGCGGATTCCCGATGCCTTTATGGCGCGGAGCCAACAGAACAGGAGTGCCTCGAAATCTCCGGGTGAGATTCTGCAGGCACGAACCGTCGGACCATCCCTCGTCTCCTCTGCCACCAGCACGAGTCCTCCGATCGAACGGCGGCGAGCTGGCGAGTCAAGAGTCGGTAGCGATTCGGATGAACTGCTTGCCTGTCCGGCAGGTCGGCCATCGCGAACCCACCGGACGCCACCATGAGACAGAGCGTTCCGGAAGTGTCCGGCGACCTCACCCCACTTCGCCAGCGGGCACGTCCGCTCTGATGTTCTTGGGAATAGACCCTCAGCCCAATCAGGCTGCCGAAGCTGCGCCTTCTCGATTTTGGAGAGCCAAGTCAATCGCGACGGGATGTCCCCCCAAGTTTCCGAATCATCGAGGAATGGCCCGTTCCACAGCTTGTGCAGCTTTGAGAAGCCATCACCGTGAACTTTGGCTTGCTTCGGCTCAATGTGACTCCGCAGCCAATCGACATGCCCCGCAAAGATCCGAGTCGCGACGCACAGCAGCAGCGTGCAGTCTGCGTCTTTTCGCCTCGCTTGCGGAGCCATCTCAAGAATCCGGATGTACCGCTCAGCAGACGCATCTACTGACGAGACGTCGAAGAAGCTCATGTTCACCTCCAGGTCCGTTTTGCAGACGCGCCCCGAGCGGTCGCAATGAACCGTGGACCTTGTACCTGCCTTGCTCCAGATGTGCGCTCCCCGTCGGTACCTCACGGAGGCCCCATGCCCGTGATGGTCGACAGCGAAGGCAAGTACGTGTCGTTCACCCCGACGGTCCCGGTGGCCGCGGGCGCGATGGTCGCTCTCGGCGAACTCGTTGGGATCGCGCCGGTTGCGATCGCCGCTGGCAGCGTTGGCCAGGTCGCCGTCCGTGGGATTGTGCGTGTTCCGAAGCCGGTCAGCGGCGGTATCGCTGCAGGCACCAAGCTCTGGTGGGACATCCTTGCTGGAACCGTCGTCCTCGTCCCGTCCACCGACGAGTTCGGACTCGTCCTCACCCCGTACCTCGGCAAGGCCATCGAGGGCGCCGCCAAGAGCGCGACCACGGTCCGGGCGAGGCTTTCCCAGTAGCGAGGCGCGCGTGATCACTCTCACCGTCGACCGATTCAAGGACACATTCTTTGACCGCGACAGCGTCCAGCGCGCCGTCGACAAGGCGCAGTTCGCCTCGCTCAGAAAGGGTGGCGCGTCGATCCGCCTCATCGCACGCCGCTCGATCCGCAGGCGGAAGAAGCCCTCCGCTCCTGGCCAACCACCTTCGTCCCGGAAGGGTCAGCTGAAGGAGCTCCTCTTCTTCGGCTACGACGAGCGCGCCCGATCGGTCGTCGTCGGACCCGCGCGGCTCGACCGTCCGACGGGTGCCCCCAACATCCTCGAGTTCAGTGGAAGCGCGAAGGCCATCGACCGGAGGCGCGTGCGGCGGATCGGCGACGGCGGCGAGATGCGTGTGTCGGATGCCATGATGCCAGGTGCGACCGTGCGGCGGGCCAACCGAGGCACTGGCCCCTACGTTGCCTACGCAAAGGTGCGCACCGCACGCCAGGCAGCGCACGCGACCCGGCTCAACGACCAGCTCTACCGCCCCAATCCCGCGACCGTGCGCATCGCGGCGCGCCCCTACATGCGTCCTGCTCTCGACGCATCGCTCTCACAGCTCCCACGGCACTGGGCGCGCTCGGTGAACGGAGGCTGACGTGGCGTCGAACAATGCATCCGGAATCCGCGCAGGCCGCGCCTACGTCGAGCTCGGGGCGAACGACCGCCTCTCGGCGGCGCTCGACAACGCGAAGAAGAAGATCCGCGAGTTCGGCGACGCGGCAAGCGCCGTCGGTGGCGGCATCCAAACGGCAGGCCTTGCGATCATGGCGGCGGGCACGGCGATCGTCGGCTCGCTCGCGGCGGCTGGGCTCTCATTCGCGAAGGTCGGCAGCGAGCTCAACGACCTCTCGCAGCGGACAGGCGTCTCGGTCGAGGCGCTGAGCGAGCTGCAGTTCGTCTTCGGACAGGCTGGCGTCGAGGCGTCCGATCTCGAGACCGCGGTCAAGAAGATGCAGAAAGCCGTCGTCGAGGCCGCGAACGGATCGAAGGGTGCGAACGAGCTCATCGCACGCCTTGGACTCTCAGTGGCCGACCTCGCAGCGATGACGCCGGAGGAGATGCTCTCGGCGTTCGCCGATGGGCTTGCGACCGTGTCGAACCCCTCCGAGCGCGCGGCACTTGCGATGGAGCTCTTCGGCAAGTCGGGTACCAAGCTTCTCCCGGTTCTGTCGCAAGGAGCCGAGGGGCTGGCCCGCATGCGCGAATACGCGCGCGACCTCGGACTCACCGTGTCGACCGACGCCGCGCAAGCGGCAGACGTCCTCGATGACGCGATCGGCGAACTCACCGCGACCGTCCGCATGCTCGTCTTCGAGGTGGGCTCGGCGCTTGCGCCCGTCTTCCTCGATTCGGTCACGGTGCTCCGGGGTGTCGCGAGTGCGACGATCGAGTGGGTCCGCAACAACCGCGACGCCGTCGTGACGGCGCTCGCCGTCGGTGGGGCGCTCGTCGGGATCGGCGCGGTCCTCGCCGTCATCGGCGGCGGACTAGTCGCGCTTGGGGCGGTGATCACCGGCACGGCGACCGTGCTCGGCTTCCTTTCGGCCGCATGGGCCGCCGTGAGCGCCACCGCGACCGCCGCCTGGACCGCGATGACGGGGCCGGTCGGGCTCGCCGTCGCCGGTGTGCTCGCGGTCGGCACTGCGCTCCTCTACGTGACCGGGGTCCTCGGCCAAGTGGCCGACTACTTCGGAGAGGTCTTCACGGCGCTCGCGAGCGACCTGACCGCCACGTGGGGAGGCGTGCGCGACGCGCTTGCCGCCGGTGACCTGGCTCTCGCGGGCGAGATCGCCCTGCAAGGCCTGAAGGTCGTCTGGATCCGCATCCTGAACGAGATCAAGGGATTCTGGAACACCTGGGTCTACGACCTCGCTGGCGCCTTCACCGTCATCGAGATCACGGCCCGCGAGATCTTTGCGGCGATCGTCGACTCGGTCGTCGGCGGCGTCCTCTCGATCGTGCAGGCGCTCGCCGAGGTGACCGGGATCGGCGACGAGGCCGCGCGTCGGCTCAAGCAGGACTACGACCGCCTGGCGGCGGCCGACAACGCCGCGCGCGAGCAGGAGCTGATGGACCGGATCGCAGCCCTCGAGCGCGAGCGCTCGGCCGTCAACGGCGCGAACCAGGCGGAACTCGACGCGGCGCGTGCCGAGCTCGACCGACTCCGAAAGCAGGCATCCGACGCCCGCAAGGAGCTGGATGTCCAGCGCGCGAACCCACCCTCGTTCGAGATGCCCGAGTTCGAGCCCATCGAACTGAAGGTCGACGAACCCAAGGTCGAGGCGATCAAGGCCGCAGGCGCGCAGGTCGAGCGCGTGGAGCGGTCGTTCCGCACCGCAGGGACGTTCAACTTCTCGGCGGCGGCCGGGCTCGTGGGTCCGTCGGAACAGGTGCAGCAGAAGATCGCGAATGCCACGCAGGCGACCGCGAGCAACACCCGCAGCATCCTCGACGCCATCAAGGGCGGCGGACTCGTCTGGAGCTGAAGCATGCCGACCACCGTCCACCAGCTCATCGAGGGAACCGAGGTCACGACGGGCGCAAGTCCGTCCGTCACGCTCAAGTACTTCGTCGACGGGGCCGCGAGCGAGAACGCCGCGCTCGATGCCGTGCTCTCGACCTGCCCCTCGACCTACAACGGCATGCCGCGGCAGTCGCGCTCGGCAGAGCCAATCAGTGACACGAAGTACCTCGTCACCGCCCGCTACTCGCCGCAGGAGTCGAACGACCAAGGGTCCTCCGGCGGCGCGCCTCCGGAGAGCTCCTACGAGTTCTCGACGGGTGGAGGGAGCGAGACGATGTTCGTGTCGCTCTCGACCAAGCAGCGCGTCGCGCTCCCGGGCGGACCGCAGGCCCCCGACTTCCACAGCGGCGTCAACGTGACGAACGACGGTCCGCAGGGCGTCGAGCGCACGGTTCCGATCTTCAACTTCAGCGAGACGCACTACAAGACCGCAGCGGCGGTGTCGAATTCCTACGTCGCCACGCTCTTCGCGCTCACCGGCACTGTCAACAACTCGGCCTTCCGAGGCTTCTCGGCGGGCGAGGTGCTCTTCCTTGGCGCGCGCGGCTCGAAGCGCGGCGTCAACGGCGACTGGGAGATCACGTACTCCTTCGCCGCGAGCCCGAACGTCACCGGCGGCACCATCGGCGGCTTCACGGGCATCAACAAGGATGGCTGGGACTACCTCTGGTTCCTCTTCGAGGACAAAGAGGACCCGAACGCCGAGAAGGTCGTCCGTCGGCCGCGGGCGGCGTACGTCGAGCAGATCTACAAGCGAGGCGGCTTCGCAGGGCTGGGGATCTGACCGATGTCGGACTACCTGAAGAGCGTGAGGCGTGGAGAGCCGATCGACCTCTCCGCAGCCGCATGGAACAAGCTCATGGACATGGCCCGCCGCGACGGCGAGCGCGGTGCATCCGGCGTGGCCGACCCGCTCTTCGCCCGGCGCGACCGCGACCTTGTCCTCCTGAAGAACATCTCGGGGATCGAGTACCCCCGCTGGGGCGTGCTCGGACTTGGTGCGCCCGTCTACCTGCCGCAGCACAATCCGCCGAGCGGGAAGCAGGAGCTCCCGCAGGACTTTGCGGAGAACCTGGTCCTCAAGGGCGAGATGCCCGTCGCGGGCGTGCACGAGGGACTGTTCGGCGTGCTGCTCCAGCCGCTCAAGGACGGCGAGATCGGCCCTGCGGTGGTCTCGGGCACCTTCGGCTGCGTGATCGTCGTCCAGGACGAGCGCCACCGCTTCGCCGACGTCTATCCATCGCGCGCCGATCTCGGTTCGGGTGAGAGCCTGTCGAGCGGCACGCCACTCGTCGACGGCGACGTCTACCTCCGCAGCTGCGACCACGGTGGTGCGGAGATTCTCTGGAAGGAGCCCGGCGTCGGCGAGCGCTACGCGGCGCTGCGTCTCGCGCAGCAGCCACGCACGCGCTTCCGAGCCATTCTCGGCATCGCCCACCTCCTGCCCGGCGAACGCTTCCGCTGGCGCTACGAATGGCAGGAGGCACGGATCGACGCGGACCCCGGAAGCACCACCTACGGGAGCTACGTGCCGCTCGAGCACGGGCTCTCGAGCAAGGACAAGGTGGGCGCCGAGTCAGAGCCGCGCATGGCGATGAATCGCTACGAGTCGCACCTCTCCCAGGTCCATCCGCAGCCCGATGACGGCATCGAGGGCTTCGCCAACGCAGGCGCGTGCCTCGTACCGGGTGTGCCTGAATCGTGTCCGCCGGACCGGGCCGCGGTGCCGATCCTCCAGCCGATCCTGTCCGGGGTCTGCGTCGAGATCGCCGCCGAGCCGGATACCTACGGCAACACGCGTTACACCTTCGAGGCGCTCAACGGCGTGATCTTCACCGAGATGACCGTGCCTCAGCCCGGAGGGACTCTCCAGTGAACGCACGCGCGATCAAGTCTGGCGAGGTGGTCGAGGCGATCCTCGCGATCGAGGCCATGCGGCCCCAGCCTCGCTTCGTTCTCCATCTCGGCGCCGGAGACAACGCGCTCGTGTCGGCACTCAGGAGGAGGCGCTGCGACGGGCTCGGCGTCGATCCCGCCAGCGAGGAGGCCGACGTGCGCGGACCGATCGGGACCAACCAAGGCGAGCGCGTTCCCGTCGGCGACGGCGTGGCCGACTGCGTCGTGATGCTTGGCGCGACCACCGCGGGCCTTGATCACGCGTGGGCCGAGATCCGGCGAGTCGCACGTCCAGGCGCGCACTACCTGCTGTCGTTCGGGCGAGTTCCCACGTCGGCGTGGTGCGCGGCGAGGCTCACCGGCGCGACGGTTTCGCGCAGGCACCCCTTCGTCTGGGGAACGATCCATGCGTGAGCATGCAGGTGACATCGCGGCGCTCCAGTCCGGCATCCGCCAGCGCAGGCCAGCGCCGAGCGGCGTGCGACTGTGGACCGCCGACTTCGACCACGTATCCCTCGCGAACTTCTACCGGGGCAGGCACGCCTTCCTCGTCCTCTCCGGGCCGAGCCTGCTGACGCACGACCTCTCGAAGCTCTCGCGGCGCGGCATTCTCTCGATGGGCGTCAACAATTCGTGGACTGTGCACCGGCCGACGCTCTGGACGTGCGTCGACACGCCCGACCGCTTCGTCGACGTCGGCTGGAAGGACCCGGGCATCACGAAGATCGTGCCAGTCGAGCACTGGAACTCGCGACTGCGCGTGGCACTCGGCGAGGGCCGATTCCGGCAGAGCCAGTTCCGCGTGGCCGACATGCCGGGCGTCCTGATGTACCGGCGCTCGGACACCTTCGACCACCGCTCCTTCCTGCGGGCCGACACGATCTCGTGGGGCTGCGCGACGAGTGCGACCGACTCGCTCGGCATCAAGGGGAAGCGCAGCGTGATGCTCGCCGCGCTCGGGCTCCTCCACTACCTCGGCTTCCGCCAGGTCTACCTAGTCGGCGCCGACTTCAGGATGGCGAGCGACTGCAAGTACGCCTTCGACGAGCACCGCTCCGACCAGGCGATCCGCCACAACAACGTGCTCTACGAGAGCCTCGACCGGCGCTTCCACGCGCTGCTCCCCGAGTTCGCGAAGGCGGGATTCAACGTTCACAACTGCTGCGCGGAGAGCGGGCTGACCGCATTCCCGAAGATCGCGTTCGACGAGGCCGTCGAGCGCGCTAGCGCCGAGTGCTCAAAGCCCGTCCCCACAGACGGCTGGTACGAACCTGCCAAGGAGAAGAAGCGATGACCATGTCCTCAAGCGGCGCGTCGAACCCGATGCGCTACTTCCTGTACATCCCGGTGTGGGCAACGACGCAGCAGCCGGAGGGCACGGACTCGGGCGGTAGCTCGGGAGGCTCCTCCGGCGAGTCGAGCTCCGGCGAACCGAGCAGCAGCGGCTCCAGTGGTGGATCGTCGAGCGGCACGGGCAACTCGTCCGGCGACACCGGCGGCACGGGCGGCACCGAGGGCTCGACGGGCGGCTCCTCGGGTGGTTCGTCAGGCGGTTCGTCAGGCGGCTCGGGAGGCGGCTCCGGCGGTGGTGGCGGCGGTGGCGGAGGAGGTGGTGGCGGATCAGGTGGAGGCTCTGGTGGCGGCTCCGGCAACTGTCTGCTCTACGGGTCCCGCGTCACCTTGGCCGATGGCACCACCATCGCGATCGAGGAGCTGCGCCCCGGCATGGAGGTCGCGTCGCTTGCGGTCCCCGGCCTCGAGACCGACGTCGACTACCGCGCCCAGTACGCCTGGCTCTCCTCGCACGGCCTCGACGACTGCTCGCCCCGCCGTGTGCGGATCGACCACGTTCGGAAGGGTGAGCACGACGGCCACTACGTCATCAACGGCCGCATCCGCGCGACGTTCGAGCACCCGTTCCTCGTCCGCCGCGGCGACCAGTGGGGCTTCGCGTCCGCGCATCTCCTCGAGATCGGCGACCGGCTCGTCGTCCCGGCGGCTGCAGGCAGTCTCGGCCAAGAGCGCATCGAATCGATCGAGGCGATCGCGGGCATCGTCCGCACCGTCGCGATCCACGTGCCAGGCACCAACATGTTCCTCTGTGACGGCGCGTGGACCCACAACGACATCTCGCTCACCGTGCTCTCGAGCTCCAGCGGCTCGATGTCGTCGGGGTCGGGCGCGGGCTCGTCGAGCGGGTCGAGCTCCGGAAGCGGCGGCAAGGGCAGCGGGTCGAGCTTCTCCGGCAACAGCGGAAGCCTCAGCGATGGAACCGTGTCGACCGCAGGCTCCGCGCTCTCAGGCGGCGGGCCACAGATCTCGGCGACGTTCACACCGACCACGGGGAAGGGCTGATCGTGCGTCGTTGGCACGTGATGGCGGACCTCTGCCGCAAGCACGGCCTGCGCCGCGGCGTCGAGCTCGGCGTGCGCGAGGGGCGCTTCACGAAGCACCTCCTGCTGCACGTGCCCGACAGCCACATGACCGGCGTCGACTCGTGGTGCGCGCTGCCTGCGCGTGACGAGCCCGGCGCCGAGACCTACGAGCGCTGGCCCATGGCGCGCTTCCGCGCCGAGGCGCTGTCGCTTGCGTCGCTCTTCCCGAGCCGCTGCCGCATGCTCGAGATGACCACCGACGAGGCCGCGCTCGTCGTGCCGGACGCCAGCGTGGACTTCGTGTTCGTCGACGCCGATCACACCGAGGAGGCGGTCGCGCGCGACATCGCGGCGTGGACGCCCAAGGTGCGGCCGGGCGGGTTGATCGCGGGCCACGACATCCGCTGGCCTACCGTGCGCCGCGCCGTTGCGGCGAGCGGACCGTTCGAGGAAGCGGGCCACGACCAGGTGTGGCTGAGGTGGATCAAGTGAAGCCGACGATCGCGTGCGTGCTCCGCTCCGGCGGGCGCTACACGTCAGAGTGGGTGCTGCGGCTCAAGCGCGGCCTCGAGCGCCACGCGAGCGGTCCCCACCGCTTCGTGTGCCTCGCTGACGTCGACGTACCGGACATCGAGGTGCTGCCGCTCCGTGAGGTCTGGCCGGGATGGTGGTCGAAGATCGAGATGTTCCGTCCTGGCCTACTCACCGGGCCGACGCTCTACCTTGATCTCGACGTCGTTGTCACCGGCGACGTCGCGCCGCTCTTCCGTGCATGCGATCGGTTCACGATGGTGCACGAGCGCGGTAAGACGGACTACTTCAACTCGTCGGCCATGGCGTGGAGCGGAGACATGGGTTGGGTGTTCGAGGTGTTCAAAGCAGACGCCGCACGCCACATGGAGCGCTTCCGCCGTCATCCGCGCATCGGCGATCAGGCGTTCATCAGCGACCTTCTCGTGGGCGAGGGCAGGGCGCCGCGGACGTTTCGGCAACTACTCGGCTACGACGCGATCGTGTCGTACAAGCGCGACCGGTGCGCGAACGGTCCCCCGCCGCGCGCGTGCATCGTGAACTTTCACGGCACGCCAAAGCCGTGCGACTTCAAGACGGGGTGGGTGGCGGAAGCATGGAGCGGCGCGGATCCATCACCGAGATAGTGTGGATCAACTCGTCTACTTCCCCCACACGTTCATCGCTGTTGTGTCGAACAGAACGACTTCCTTGCCTACTTTACTAAGTCGCCTTGCGAGATTCGCCAAGCCTTGCTCTGGCATGCCTCCGTGCAGCCCGTAGCTACCCACGCAAACTAGCTCACAATCTGAAGCCACGATTGCGTCGGCAATATGCTCGTCCTGTGGGGCAGCGCTCCATCCAAAAGTTACTATCGCGTCCGAGCGCTCCTCAATCCGCCGCAGCACAGAACGCAGGTATGGTGATCGGCCGATTATTGCAGCCTTTGCCTTCGCGGTCGGTCCAGCAACCACCAACGGGAACTTCCTATTCCGAATTCGACCCTCGATCTGCCCGATCAGGCTTGCGCCGCCTGCGCGCAACTTCTTCGTTTCAAGACCGTCGACAAACAGATGAAGCGCGCCATGCAGATACTCAACGCACGGGTCTGCATCAGGACCTTGCCAACAGACGGCGAACTGGTCATTCGGTCGACAGTTGCTGAACCCATCCAACGGACATGCGTCATTCTCTGAATTGACTACCCAGTACAGCAATAGGTCGTAGTTCAGCGTCACAACCCTGCGGAAATCGCTGAGGAAACGAGCACACGACGCGATCTGTTCATCGGTTGGTCGCCCATCGCCTTGGGGATGCGCGTCTACAACCGCTGTGGCGGTTAGCTCACACAGCCTCACGCTTTCCTCCTCAAGCAGCCGCGAAAGCTCCAAGTCGTGACTTTTCAACAGCGCGCCCGCCTCATGCAACACTCGCGCGGCACTTTCAAAGTCGTCGGCCTGACTGACTTCGAATGCGCGCTTTGCGATCTCCGACAGCCCGCCTGCGGAAACGCTGGCGCGTAGGTTTCGCCAATCAAACGACTTTCCGGCGAGGGAGAGACTGAGGCCGTTTCCAACTAGAAGTACAGACCTTTGATGTCCCTCTATTCGCTTCCGGACCACTTCATAACTACAGACAGCGCACTCGCCCCGCACGTGACCTCCCTTCGGACTGAAACCTACTCCCAATCCTTCGTCTTAAACCCGAGGCTGCCAGCGTTCTCGCTCACGCTTCGCTTTAGGCCGTCGTCCACGCCGCGGTCGAACTCGGCGTCGATCTCGAGCGTGACATTCACGGTTGCGTTCGGGTCCGATGTCAGCAGCGCGATGACCTCTTCGGCGATCTTGTTGAGCTGCGACTTCGCAAGCGTCGAGTTCACGCCGACGGCGCCGCGGAACACACGGTAGCGCTTTGCAGGTGTCATGCCGCCAGGTCCTGGCACGACGGGCGCAATGACGACGGTCGTACCTCCGGACACGCCACCTGGCGTACTGGCCGTTCCACTGGTGCCGCCACCTGCGACCGGAGCGGGCGCCTTGTTCGCTGCCTCGTACGCGGCCGCAGCGGTCGGCTCGATCAGCAGCAGCGTGTCGTCGAAGCTCGCGCCACTGCCGAACTGGAAGCCCTCGTACTTGTCGCCCGTCTTGCCGTAGGCGGTGCCGAAGAAGTCCCGGCAGGACGCACCCTTGCGCACGACATCCTCAAGCACCGAACGGTTTCGGAGTCGCGGCAGGTAGAGGTAGCGAAGCGAGTCCTCCCAGAATTGCTTGGCCTCGACCGCCTCGCGTCCGCCCTTCCAATACAGATCCTTGAGCTTCGCACGAAGGTGGATCGGCGACCATGCCTCGATCACCAGCTCGTTGTCCGAGCAGACCTTCTCAAGCTCGGCGCCTGCAGATCCGCCGGAGGTTGAGATCGGGAAGACCTCGATAGTGGGCTTCGACGCGGTCGGGTCATCCTGGACTGGGCAGAGCAGCCACTTGAAGCACTCGCGAGCAACACGTGGCAGCGCAGCCTCGGCGCCCTCGAGCTCCTTCTGCGCCTGCTTCTTCTGCACCTGATCGATGTTCAGCTTTCCGGCATCTACATCGTCCACGATGCTGTCCCACGCAAGCGCGGTCCGCACCGCGTCGGCCAGCCGGTTGATCACGCCGGAATCAGGCGCGACGAAGAGCAGGCGGTTCGCGCGGTGGCGCGGCTGGCTGCCATGAGAGCGCATGTACTCGCGCGCGGCGTCCTCGGCAGGCTGCCGCATCTCCTTCATGTAGCCGTGGTCCGGCGACAGGATCACGAGCCGGAGCGAGCTGTCATCGGGCACATCCGCAGCTGCCGTGAAGACATGCACGCCATCGAAGATCGTGGCACCGACGAAGAGCTTCTTGGCGACCTCCTCGATCTTCTTCCGAACGTCGCCGCGGTCGTCGAAGCGGCGCTTGCGGTCCTCCATCTCGCGTCGAAGGTTCGCGCGCGTGTCGAACCAGTACCGCGTGTTGTCCGCGGACTTGTCACCGGTGCTGTTCAGGTAGTGCAGGCGATCGGCAATCCGCCCTAGCGCATCGCTGAAGACCGCGCTCGCCTGACCCGGCTGGACACATCCAAGCAGCACGCGTGCCCGGTCGAGCCCACGAGCGCCAGACTTCGTCGCCACGCTCGACGGCGCAGAGCCGAGGAAGAGCGTGCGTGCCACGCGGCGCGCCGCGTTCACCTGACCGAAGCGAGGCTCGCGACCCTCGAGCTCCGTCGTCTCGGCGCGATCGCCATCGACATCGCGCTCGATCACGGGCTCCCACCCTGCGGTCAGCAGGTAGGTCATCTCGTTCCGGACATCGTTGTCCGACAGCGGCAGGCTCCCGGGCAGGATCATCAGGTCGGTGTTGTTGGCCTTCCACAAGCGGCTGATGACCTTGGCCATCAGCTTGAGCACGCCACGCGTGCGCTGGAAGCCATCGATCGTGGTCCAGTCTTCGTACAGCCGGTCGAAGAACTCGGGGTGGATCGGGTACGCCTGCCGCAGCCGGTCGTAGTACCGCCCCTCCTGTGTCTCGCCCGGCATGCTGGCCCCCTCCGACACATACATGTCGGCGAATGCGCGGCACACTGCGTCGCGGCTCTTCTCGTCCTTGATGGGCTCGAACAGGCGACGACGCACGATCTCAAAGGCTTCTTCGGTTGCGACTGGGCGCCAGAGTGCCTGCACCCGACCAAAGCGGTCCTCAAGCGCTCGCAAAGCCATCACGCCGCGTGAGCCACCCGCCTGAATTTCTGACTCGGGCAGGCTGGCCAACAGGATCGCGTTCGGCACCAGCTTTACTGCTTCGGTGAGCGCCTGGATGAACGCCATGTTGCTCTCGAAGGAGCCGCCGCTGATCTGCTTGCCCTCCTCGAACTGGCCGATGTAGGCCACGAGCTCGTCCATCAGCACGACGCATGGCGCGTACTTCTCGAGCAGCCGCTGAAGGACTTCCTTACCAGGAGAGGTGCCGTTGGCGTCAGCTTCCGCAACCATCGCGTAGCCGTCGGCCTTGCCGAGCTGCCACGCGAGTTCGCCCCAGAGCGTGCGAATCTCGGTGCGCCCCTGCTTCCACGGCTGTCCCGGACTCTGCGCCGTACCGTCGATGACGGCCACGCGTGCTTCGGGCACATCCATCAGGCCCGCCTTCTCGACAAGTGGCGCCACTCCGGGCATGTCCGACAGCGGGCACTTGCGAGTCGCGAGGTGCCAGACCGCAAGCATGGTGTGCGTCTTGCCTCCACCGAACGCGGTCTGCAACTGGATGACTGGCTCTCCGCTCTTGCCAGAGAGTCGCTGCGCCACTTGGGTCAGAAGCAGTCGCATGCCTTCGGTGATGTAGGTGCGCTCAAAGAACGCCGAGGCATCCTGGTAGATGGCAGGTGCCTTGCCCGTGCGCACCGCCGTGATGTCGGCGGCGAACTCCGCCTGCTGGAAGGTGCCCTTCAGGACATCGGGGTGGGGAATCGCGATCTCACGCCAGGGCTTGGTTTCAGGCTTCATGTCGAGTCTCTCACTTCAGGTCTCTCAGTTCTCAAAGAGCTGTCCCTGCACAGTGGCAGAATCCTTCGAGGCAGCGGTTTCAATTCCAGTCCAACCCGTCACGACCTCGTTGTAGGCGCGAGCGTCGTCGGCTCGACCCTTGCGCTCGCAAACGGTGTAGAGGCGATAGGCCAGCTGGCGCATGGCTTCCGCCTTCAATTCGGTTTGCGCAAGCACCTTTGCGGCACCCGCGTCGCCCTTCGTGTTGTAGGCGCGGATCAGCTGGTGGAGGGCTTCCCACACCGGCAGCCGAACATCCGAGGAGGGATCCCAATCGGCCGCGTACTCCTTCCAACGGCGCAGCCGCACGCTGCCACCACCTGCTTCGGCGACACCGGCCTGCTTCACGCCTTCGACGCTGGTGCCCTTGGCGCGGGCGAGTGTGTCGGCCTCGCCGAACTTGCCTGCGTCCCAGCCGTGCTGCTCGAACCACGAGAGGCAGAACTGGGTGTCGGCGTCAAAGTCGTCCTCGGCGAGGAAGCGATTGATGAGCTGCAATGCGGTCTTGACGCTCATCGGCGATCCGTCGGCCTCGAGGACAGCTTCGTAGCGGCTAAAGATCGCCATGCCAGGGCCGATGATGGCCTGCGACAAGTCGACGGGTGCGACCGGCGAGTGCTCGCCTTCATCTGCGCGGGTCATCGCATCGAGAGCAGCTGGCAGCGATTCGTTCAGAAGGCGGACGAACTGGCGGCGAGAGATGGTGCCAGCGTCAACAGCACGAGGACGACATACCAAAATGATGCTCGACGCAAGCGCGTTAGTTCCTATGCCAATCGAACGCGCGCCTCGCTCGGTACGCATCGGCCACGTACCCGTCAAGGCAAGCCCGGACCGAATGACCGCGTCAAGAAAGGTCTCCCATCCCGTACTGTTGGTCCCGTCATCCTCCGAGTCGGACTGCTTGAAGGCGTAGTAGATAGTGATAGGGGCAGCGGGATGCGCCTGACGGGAGAGACCATTCATGGCGGCAGTCATGCCGTCCAAGAAGAACTTCTCGGCAGCGCCCTTGGTGCCATGCCGATACGGCGTAGCGACCAGTTCCTCTGCTTTGGGCACGGCGATGGTGGAGAGCAATGTTGGGTAGACGGGGCGCATGGCTCTTCTGAGCCAGACATAGAAGTAGTCAGAAAGATCGGCGTAACCGATGTTGTCGTAGTACGGAGGATCAGTGCTTACGAACCGTGCGGACGAGATTCGCTGTGCTTGCGCATCTGCCTGGAAGGCATGGCCGTCCCTGTTTGCGGGAAGAAGCTGAAGCGCCTTATTGATCCATTCGATACCACCTGACCAGTTCCCGCTCGTGTCGCCAAACGGTGGGGCTTCGGCGTAGTCCCATGTCATCGGCAACGCTTGGCGGGCGAAAGTTCCACGAATGAACCCTTCAGCAGGCGTCGCAATAACAGACCAGTAGTTTGACGCGTAATCGACAGCAAACGCAAGAAACGTACTAAGCCCTTCCGCATACGCCCGCGCGCCGATGCCGCCTGACTCGAGCGGAATGTCGTCGTCGGAAAGGCCTGCGGCGATGGCGTCGCGGCGGATGAGGTCGCGGGCTTCGCTAACGAGGTCGCTAAAGGTTGTCAGCGCGACCAGCTGTCGCGGGGTGAAGAGGTCGCCGAAGGTCGCCATGCCGTAGTTCGGCGTCTTAAAGTCGCGCGGGTTGTCCGGGAGTGGGTTGTCCGGTCGCCACGCAGGTTCGGCGCTGCTAGCAACCTTCCCATGCTCGGTGATTGGGCTGATGTACACGCGTCCGGCGCGGCCCTCAGCGACGATTGCCATGAGGCGCTGACCTAGCCCCACGGACTTTCCCTGCTCCCGGATGTATTCGTAGTCGACCGGAACATTGGAGAGAAGACATCGGAACGCTTGTCTCTTGCCAGCTGTTGTTCCGCCCTTGGCTTCCTCCGGCGGCTTCCCGACCTTCACGGCAAACCGATACCCATCTTTCTCGAGCACCGGCTGAACGAACGCTCCCTTGCCGTCTTTGCTCGACAGGATGAAGCTGCTTGCGAGCGGTACATCCACATGCGCGAATGCGGGGTTCGGGCTCTTGACCGTTCGCGCCCACAGCCATGCGATGACCGTGAGCTCCTCGCCGAGAAGCGGCTTTAGGTCGGGCCGTTCGGCAACCACCTCTTTTGTGATCGTCACCTTGGGATAGAGGTGGCCAATGCGCTTCTCGGCTTCGTCGCGCATCCACCGGCCGTATCGGCGCACGTCCTCAGCGAGCCCTGCTGCTCCCTTCCACTCGGGTGCGATGAGCTGCTTGGACTTGCGCGCAGCTGGATGCACCGGTGGGCGGCCCGCGAACTTCGGCGGGATCTCGATCATCGCCTTATTGATGAGCACGGCGACCGGATTGAGGTCACTGGCGTAGGCCTCGAGCCCGAGCCTCTGTGCCTCGAGCGGAATCGCACCACCACCAGCGAACGGGTCGTGCAGCCCCGGCATCTTGTCGGGGTTGAAGAGTTCAGCGGCCTGCGGGTGACTCTTGTTGAGCTCGCAGGTCTGGCGCCAGCTCTCGCGAATCGCTTCGCGTGCCGCGTTGAGGACGGTTTCGTTCGTGGTGTTCTCCCACAGGACGAGGTCCTCGATGATCTTGAAGAGCCGCGTCCGGGCCTTAGTCCAAGCGGCCTTATTCTGCGGCACTGGCTCCTTGCCCGGGTTCTGGCAACGCCAGAGGTCCTCGGGGTCGTGCACGAGCTGGCCAAAGATCACCGCGCGGGCTGCAGCCAAAGGGCGCCTTGCCCACCACAGATGCAGCGTGCTCGGGTGGCCGTGCCGAATGGACTTCTCTCGCGCAGCAGCGGCGTTGATCGCATCAAGCGGCAGCGCCACTTCGATGAGCTTCTTTGGGCTGATGACAGGGTGACTGGTGGCGGTCATGCGTTTCCATTCGCCCGCGCAAGCAGGTCGCTGATGCTGTAGTTGACGCTCGCAGCACCCCAGTCGGGCTCGCGCTGGAACGGGTTGGCCATGTAGTGCGGGCCGTCGATCGTGTCGTTGTCGCGAACGAAGACGATCGCCAGCACGAACTTGTCGGCCTGGTTGAAGGCGTAGAGGATCTCGTTGCGGGTGACGGTGATCGTGTCGGCCCCGACAACGCGGCCCTTCACCTCAATGTGCCTGGGAGTCGACTGTCGTCCGTTGACCGCGGGCGGGTAGCTCGTGATGTCCCAGCCGCACTTCTCGGCAGAGACATCGAACACCTCGTGCCCCTTGGCCCGCTCGGCGGCCATGACGGCCTCCATCGCCAGTCGCTCGATCTTGGTGCGCGCTGCTGCGTCGGCAGAATGCAGCGGAGGCGCCTCGCCACGCGCCTTGCGCAGCAGGCCCTGCGGGATGACCAGCGCGCCACCAAGCACGACCGGCGTACCGTTCTGCACCTGGCGCATGGCTTGTAGCTCGCGCTTCCGGTTGTCGAGGCGGTACTGCAGGTCCTTGAGGGTGCGCGACGCATTCTCGAGGTTGAGGCGGACATCCTTGCCTGCGGCACGGTCCTCGCGCAGCTTGATCTCGCGATCGCTCCAGAAGTCGATCTCCTTGGTCAGACGCTCGTGGACGGCGACCAAGGTCTTCTCGATGTGCTCGGTGCGGCGCGTCTTGATCTCTTCGAAGTGCTCCGGGACGAGCTGCGCGGCCGCGAGGCCGATCGCCTTCTGCTCAAGGTCGGCGTGCAGCCATGATGCCTTGAGAGTGTCGGCGATGCGCGGCAGGTCACCCGCTGCGAGCGGTTCAAGATCGAGGTGTGGCGCCCAGCCTGCGAAAGACGCCTTGCCGTCGGGCCCGACGCGGATGAACTGCATGCGCTTCGAGAGCACGGTTCCGTCGCCGGACTTCACCTCGTGCGTGAGCAGGCACAGGAACCACGGAGCCTCGCCGTCGTCGCTTGGATCGACGAGCACGGTGCCGCGACGAAGGAGGTTGGCGTTCTTCTCGAGGATGATGTCGGTGACCGCAAGCATCAGCGGATGACCGGGGTGC
Source organism: Planctomycetaceae bacterium (assembly GCA_027490145.1). Lineage (GTDB taxonomy): Bacteria > Planctomycetota > Phycisphaerae > Phycisphaerales > SM1A02 > SYIB01. The sequence continues at coordinate 160,649 of JAIXYQ010000010.1, read as the reverse complement.
ATGAGCACGCCGCGAGCGAGGCCGGGCTTGTCCGAGGGCTGGATTGCGCTCGACTCGAAGCAGATTCGGTCGTAGCGCTTGAGGATCGGCTCCTGCTCGCGGCGGTTTCGGCCGGTGATCTGACGGTCGCGCTCGCGCACCTCGGCGGGCACATGCGTGATCTCGTGGCGACCTTCCTCGCGTCGGTGCATGACGCCGCCCAGCGACTCGAAACCCTTTGTGAAGAACGACCGCACGAAGTACGGCTGCAGGCGGCGGGCCTCGGCCTTCTCCATCTCGGCCTTGACCTTGAAGAGGCGTTCGGGCGACATCGTCTGCTCGGCGAGGGCGTTGCGGTTGAGCAGGCTCTTCAGGCGCTCGTGGTCGAAGTTGTGGTCGATCTTCTGCGTGAGCTTGGCTCGCGTCTCTGGAAGATCGCCGTACTTGATGGCCTGGATCATCAGTTCACGCAGGCTGCTCTCCTCGAACACATCCCCAAGGATGTTGAAAACCTTGCCCTTGAGCGCCTCGCACTCGGTGGCCAGCTTGTCGAGCAGTCGATGCCAGACGGCGCCTTCGCGCGTTTCCTTCGCCACGAGGCTCCAGAGATGGCAAACCTCGGTCTGGCCGATGCGGTGGATGCGGCCGAAGCGCTGCTCGAGGCGGTTCGGATTCCAGGGCAGGTCGTAGTTCACCATCAGGTGAGCACACTGCAGGTTCACGCCTTCGCCAGCGGCATCGGTCGCGATCAAGACGCGCGTGTCTTTGTCGGAGCGAAAGAGCGCCTGCGCCTTCTTGCGCTCGTCGCGATGCGTTCCACCGTGAATGGTGACGATGGCGCTCTCGTTACCGAGCACACCCGCGATTCTCGCCGTGAGGTAGTTCAGCGTGTCGCGGTGTTCGGTGAAGATGATGATCTTGCGCTGGAGGCCCGACTCGTCGTGCATCTCGGGGTTGTTCTGGAGGAGCTTCGAGAGCTCGTCCCACTTCCGGTCCTGGCCCGACTGCACGACCGCCTTCGCCTGCTGCTCGAGGATGGTGAGTTCGGCGATTTCCTTCTCGAGTTCCTCGACCGTTCGGGCAGCTGAGGCTTGATCGAGGAGCGCCTCCTCGAGGTTCTCCTGCTCGGTGGCATTCAGGTCGTCGTCGTCGAAGTCGCCGTCGTTCGGAACCTCGAACACCGTCTCCGCGAGCACGCGACGCCCGCGTTCGCCCAGCTTCTCTTCACGCAGGCGGTCGGACAGGCGTTCACGACGCCGCTTGAGCGACTGGAAGATCGCCTCGGGGCTTGACGCCAGGCGGCGCTGCAGCGCCGTGAGCGCGAAGCCGACCGAACCCTTGCGCTGGCCGTCGAGCTGATCGGCCTTGCCCATCTGCATCTGCACGTAGTGCGTGACGGCCTCGTAGAGCCCCGTTTCGAGATCGGAGAGCGAGTAGTTGACGGTGTACGCCTTGCGCTCGGGGAAGAGCGGCGTGTTGTCGAAGCGGACGAGCTCCTCCTTCACCATGCGCCGCATGAGGTCGCTGGTGTCGACCTTGTGCACGCCGTCGCGGAACTTCCCGTAGAAGCGGTCCGAGTCGAGGAGCGACATGAAGAGCTGGAAGTCCTCTTCCTTGCCGTTGTGCGGCGTCGCCGTCATGAGGAGCAGGTGGCGCGCGTTCGCGCCGAGCTTCTCGGCCAACTTGAAGCGACCGGTCTTCTTGAGCTCGGAGCCGAAGAAGTGCGCGGCGAGCTTGTGGGCCTCGTCGAAGATCACCAGGTCCCATCCGGCGGCGCAGAGCTTCCCCTGCAGATCCTCGTTGCGCGACATCTGATCGAGGCGCACGATGAGGTGGTTGTGCTCGTCGAACGGGTTGCCTGCCGTCGATGACTCCTCGAGGGCGCCCGAGTACACGCGAAATTCGAGACCGAACTTCTCGAAGAGCTCGTCGCGCCACTGCTCGACGAGACTTCCGGGCGCCACAATGACCACGCGGTGAGCATCGGCGCGCATCACGAGCTCGCGGATGTAGAGGCCCGCCATGATCGTCTTGCCTGCGCCGGGATCGTCGGCCAGCACGAAGCGAAGCGGCTGCCGGGGCAGCATTGACTCGTACACCGCCGTGATCTGGTGGGGCAGCGGCATCACATTTGAGGTGTGAACCGCCATCATCGGATCGAAGAGGAAGGCGAGGTCGATGCGCTTCGCTTCGCAGGCAAGCTGGAACGATGCGGCGTCGCCGTCGAAGGCCCAGGGGCGTTCGGTCGTGGCGAGGGCGATGGAGTCTCGGTCGGCGGTCCCCAGCAGCCGCTCCCGCATGGTGCCGTCGGGGGTGCGGTAGATGACCTGGCAGGATCCTTCCGCGATCTTGTTGACGGCGACGACCTTGCACACGAGCTCGGGCTCGAGGCCGGTCAGGGACATTCCGGGTTGCAGGTCGTCGAGGTTCATGTTGCCGATGCCCACTTCATTTCATAAACACGCCCCTGCTTCGGGTCGCGCGTGTGTCTTCAATGCCCCCGGTTTGGTCTTAACGAGTCGCCGGGCCTCGCCTGTCCCTCGGTCTTTGCCATGGCGCTGCTGCCGCAGGGCCGTACCCGTGACCGATGGCCGCTCGGGGCCGTTAAGGTAGCGGATGCGATTCTTCACCTGTTGGCCCCGGCGAAGGCGTTTTCGACACTCGCTGGCCAAATCCGCCGACAAATCGCCGTTCTGAGCCTCCCACGAGGGGTCATCCAGCCCGCCTAAGGAGCCGAAACCCAACTTTCTATTCGAAGCGTGTTCGGCTCGGACTACTTCAAGAGGCGTTGCGAACAGCAGCCCTCGCCAAACGCACGAGAGACGCGTCCTCCATGAGGGCGCGTCTTTCGCTTTGTGCGCAGCGTTTTCGAGGGTGGGCCAGGGTGGGCGGTCACCGCGTGTCTCGCAGTCTTAACCGCCGGGTCGCCCGGCTCCCCCGCTGGCCGACCGACTCGGCCGAAAGTCTCTCCGGGTCTCTCGCGGAGCAGGGTGCCGGGTTAAGAGTGGGTCGGTCCCGCTGGAGCGGTCACTACCCCCGGGGTCGGCCCCGCTGGTTCGGTCCCGAACCGTTGCGAACTGTGAACCGCGGGTTATGCCTGCGGACTTCGCAACGAGTCTGTTTCGCAGCATCCGGCTCGGCGTGAGGCCGCCTACCGGATTCCCGCGCCGCCGAGGGGCGGAGTTGCGCGCGACGATGCTCCGCGCCCGAGGGCCAAGGGCTTGAATTGCATTTGCGCGAAGTCACAAGCAATCCTTGTATATCGTGCCTCCCAAGGAGATCGACACTGTCACGGTCGCCAATCTTCCAGCCGTTCGTGGCAGTTCTTGGGCTGGGCGCTGTGCTTTCGGCTCTCGTGCTTTTCGTCGCGGCCGGTGCGAGCAGCGGGTACATCCTCGGAGAGCCGTTGATCGTCATAGCCATCTTGATCGGCGGACCTCTCCTGGCGTTCGCAACCTGGTCAGTGCTGGCACGGGGTCAACGTCGAGAAGGAGGTCACTCGCACACGGTCGATGTAGATGGACCTGGAACTTCGCATCGCTCACCAACCGAGCCCGGTGACGAACCGGCACCGCAGTCGGCTCTCGGGGTGGCAACCGCGCAACCGCGTTCAGTCAGCCTCCAAGTCGTCCTGCTTGCCTGTGGAGTCGCACTTTCGATCCCGATGGGCCTGATCATGTGGTTTGTACTGATTGCCGCGGCAACTCCGCTCCGTGGCGCGGCACATCTCACTGAACTGGGCACTACATGGCATGACAATGACCGAATCGTGAGGCCGCTCATCGGTCTGGCAGTTGGGGTTCTTGGATGCGTCCTTGCCAAGCTGCTGGCCCGCGCTACGAGCGCACGGATTCTCGCGGTCGGTCTGGCCGCTGGGTGCATCGTCATGGCAATCCTCATGGGCTTCGGTACTTGACTGAGCCCAACATCGAATGCACGCCCGAGACTTGAGGGGACGACGAGTCTTGGACAGGCGCCAGTGGTCCAGCCGTGCTGATTTGCGCGTTGGGGAAGTCGCCCACGCTCAAGGAATAGCGCGCGTCGCGAAGCTCTCGGGACTCGGTCGCGAGAGCCTCTACAAGGCGCTCAGCGAAGACGGGAATCCGAGCCTCGACACGATCTTGCGCGTTGCGCGCGCAGTCGGCGTGCGGTTCCATGCGTCTGCGGCGTGATGGCGGGTGATGTCCACGGGACGACGGACAACGGCCTCTCACCGACGGATTCCGGGGGTCCGAACGGCGTAGGTCCAGGACTACTTCAAGAGGCGCGAACGAAACTGGCGCGCCGAACGGTTAAGAGTGAACGCCCTGGCCCACCGGCCGGGGCGTTCGCGTTTGGCGGCGCGCGTACGGTGGGTGCGCGGATCCATGTGGGTGCTCGCGTGTCGCTGGCGGGTTGTCGTTCCATGAATCGCTCACAACTTGGGCGACGCGGCCGCGAGCGCGGTCGCCTCGTTCGCGAGCTGCGGGCCGAGGCCGAGGCCTTCCGTGTCTGCGACCGCCATGACTTCCACGAGGAAATCATGCCGCGCAGCGGACTCTGCCTGATCGGAATCCACGGCAAGGCATGCCTCACACTGGATCTGGATGCCGTTGGTCGCGATTCCGGAAATGCCGATCGTGGTTCGTCCCGTCATGAACGCCGGGTTCGCGCCGATGCGATCCCGCAGCGTCGCGATGAAGCGCTCCACCTTCTCGAGCGTTGCGCCCTGCATCACGAGAATCTGCAGGCTGAACGTCCGCGGCCTCTGCTTGCCGAGGTTGAGGATGGTCGCCGATGCAAGCGATGCGTTGGGCACGACGACAACGGATTCGTCGGCCGTGCGCACGCGGGTCGAGCGGATGCCGATGCTCTCCACGACACCCGACGCGAGCGAGCTCTGGATCCAATCGCCCGCGCGGAACGGCCGATCGGCGACCAGCACACCGGCGCCGAAGAAGTGCGCGATGGTCTCCCGCGACGCGAACGCGACACCGAGGCCTCCGATGCCGATGCCCGCGAGCACGTTCGACGCGGGAATCGAGAAGCCGTATGCAATCGCGATCCAGCAGCCGATGATGATTCCCGCACGCAGGCTGCCGAGAAGGAGGTTCACGGCGAGATCGTCCACCGTCGAGCGCGAGCGCCGGGCGGCGCGCGTGAGCAGCAGGCACACGATCGTCACCCCATGCCATGCCACGGCGGAGATGGAGATGCTGAGCGCCGCACCGGCCAGCGGCGCGCTGTACGCGCGAGCGCGCTGGGGAATGCCCAGCAATCCCGGGGTCACGAGTAGGAGCGCAACCGCGATCAGCACCGTGAGGGCGATCGCGAACCAGCGTGGGTGAGGCACCATCGATCGCGTCGCGCGCTCGAGAAGGCCGCTGAGCGTGCGGGCCAGGAATCGCGCCGCGAAGATCGCGGATGGAACGGTCAGCAGCAGCGCGAGAACCTGCCAGAGCTCGAAACGCGCCACGCGCGCGCGGAGTGCCGGCATGCCCTCGACCACGAAATCGCGAAGCCTGAAGTACGGGCTCGAGGGGATGATGCCGGGGGGCGCCTCCATCGCGGGGGCCAGGGAGGAAGTCCCGAAGTAGACCATCGCGATCGATCGGATCGTGCCGTCGGTGAACTGCCACGGCGCATCGGGTTCCGGGCCGCTCGGGGCGATGACGATCGACCCTTCGGCATGCTCGAACAGCACGAACGGATCGCGGTTCCCGGGGTCGTTCGGGATCGACTGCAGGCCGATGAAGCCGATCTGATGCAGCGCGCGGCAGAGATATCCCGCGGCGAGATCGCCGTCGGCTTCACGGAGCGCCTCTGGAATCTCGTGGAGGTCCAGCGTGGAGAGCGCGAGCGTCCTGCCGCGGCCGTTCCAGTCGGCCATGCCCTCGAGGAAGGCGCGCATGGCGTCGCGAGGCGAATGCAGGCGCTTGAACGACTGCTCTGTCGGAGGCGAGGCGCCGTACATGGCGAGCAGCGACTTCCGAAGCGCAACCAGCTCGGCCTCGTTCGGCACGACGACGCGCCACTCGCCCGCACTGTTGCGATGCAGCCTCAGCGGCAGCACGACATCCGAGCCCATCTGCCGAAGCTCGATCGTGAGGTCATCGGACGGCGCATCGGTCGCGATCTCCCACATGCGGAACGTGGTGAGATCGACGAGGTCGAAGAACTCCTTCAGGTGTCGAAGCTGCGCTGCGCGAGGCAAGGCGGCGGTCTCGGGATGGAACTCGACCGAGTCCGCGGCGCGCGCCCAGTAGTCCTCGAGCCCGCACCGCGCCTGGCTGGCGGAGAAGACGAAGTTCACCAATGCGTCGCGCGGCGTGGCGAGCTTGATCGCCACCGGAGCCTCCGCCGAATTGACGCGGACGCCCGTCCACCATCCCTGCGCATCGTCCCGGCCGGCGAAGGAACGCGCGTCGTGCCCAAGCACGATGACGAACGCGTAGCTTCTCTCGCCCTCGATCCTGCGTCCTTCGAGGCGATCTCCGCGGACCTTGCCCTCGACGCGCGACTTGTAGAGTGGGAACTCCCCTGTCACCGAGTCGCCATCCTGCTGCAAGGTGACACGGCCGCCACCGTCGGTCCAGATGGTGTCCCACACCCCCGTCCACTCACCCACATCGCGCGCGTACGCGGGCATGACGGCGAACAGGCACGCGACAACGAAGGAATACGGGATGAATCGATGCATGGCGATGGACCACCAGTGGCCGGGAAGGGATGGGACGCCGCGGCGGCCGAGGGAGGGAATGTACCCCAACGGGTGTCAAACCAGGACAGGCAAGCCGCGGCAAGACCGCGAGCCCGGACACACGCGATCGCACATCCCCTGGCTCAGACCGTCCGTCGATGGAGAACCTGCCGAGGCGTGCGCCGATCCGCGGGAAGCCCCCGATCGTGCCAGGCCGCATGCCGTTGGAGATGCGGCGGAGGCGCTTGTGCGGGAAGCGCTTGGCGGCGTGGGCCTCGGCATCGGACCTTGGCACGACGTACAGCGGTTCGACGCGGTCCTGCAGCGGCCGGACCGCGGTGCCCAGATGCGCGGCGCGGTCCTCGGTCAAGCCGCGTTCGGCGAGATCCGTCCGGCTGCCACGATGATCCAGGCAGGTCTCTCCGACCCGCGCATGCTGATCGAAATCGAGGTCGACGCGATCATCGGGTCGGCGTGACGGTCAGGCCTGCGCCTGCAGTTGCCAGTCCAGTGGGTCGATCTCCGGCAGCCGATCGCTGATGCCGGGCACGCCCATGTGCCGCAGCATGTTGAGGCACTGCGCGCGGTGGTGCATGCCGTGCGTGGTCACGTGGACCAGCGCGGTGCCGAGCATGAAGCGGTGGGTCCTGCCCGCGAGCGTCACGTCGAACTCCGTGCCGAGGCCGCGTGCCCGCGCGCGATCCGCGCTCGCCGAGAGCCCCGATTCCGCTGCTTCGAGGAGCGCCAGCAGTTCTGCAGGCGTCCGCTGCGCAATGCCCTCGATGGATGGCCGAAGCTCGGTCGGCGGACCGTCGATGCGATCGGCCCAGCGCAGCATGGCCCCTACCACGTGCGTCAACGCGTCGTGCAGCGACCCGGGACCGATCTCGAAGCGGCGGTGCCATTGCTCGTCGGTCAGTCCGCTGCATGCGCGAAGAACCTCGCGCGTCGCCCAGGCGTCGTGGCGCAGCAGGATGTCGAGCGGGTCACCGGCAGCGCGCGGCGCATCGCTCACGAGTGCAAGCACCATCCCGTCGTAGCCCTTGGCACCCACGGTCTGGATGCCCGCCGCCTTCAGCCGCGGATGCCTCCGTATGGCGTCCATCATCGACCGCACGCCCTCGACGCTCGGTTCGCCGGTCCCCTGCTCGATGAGACGGCCGCGGTGCATGGCGTTGTCGACGATGATCAGCGTGCCCGGCCTCGACAGCGCGATTGAGTGCTCGAGGTACGTCGGGCACTGCTCCCGGTCCGCATCGATGAAGACGAGGTCGAACGGCGGAACACCCGTGGCCCTCAGTGCGTCGAGCGACTGGGTCGCTGGACCCACCACGATCTCCACGGTTGCTCCGCAGCCGGCACGGTCGATGTTGGTCCGGGCGAGCCGTGCGCGTTCCGGATCGAGTTCGAGCGTGACGAGCGAACCGCCCGGGCCCAGCCCCCTGGCGAGCCAGATCGTGCTGAAGCCCGCGAGCGTGCCGATCTCAAGGATCCGCCGCGCTCCGATCGCGAGGGCAAGCACCTCGAGCAGTCGGCCCTGGGTGGGCGAGACGGCGATCCGAGGAAGCCCCTCGTGATCGGCCGACGCCGTCGCCGCCTGCAGGGCTTCGTCCTGCGGCGCGAGCCACTGCTCGAGCGCCCGATCGACGGCGTCCCATGTGGATTGAATCGGCTGCGGCATGTTCATGGAAGGTCTCCCGAGGGTACATCGTGGGTCAGACGCGCGCGCCCCTGACACCGTACCGCGCGGAGAGCCCTTCGACGATCGCCCTGGGCCACGTGGTGGATCCTGGGCTGATCACACCGATCTGTTGATCACGCCTGCTGGCGGGTCGTGGACCCAAAGCTCGCGGCAATCAGGTGATTCAGCAGGACAAACCAGAACTTCCGGCTACCCTTTCGCAGCCTGCTCCAGCGTGTCGTTCGGATCACGGGCGGTGGTGCCGACCGCACCCCATGATCACGGGCTGCACTCGACGAGGATCCCGATGTCTTGCAAGCTTCTCCCGATCAGCGCGATGCTTCTTGCGGCCACTCCAGCGATGGCGCAGCAGTTCCTGCATTTTGAGAGCCCGCATGTCCATCCAATCGAACTTGTATCCGGTTCAGGGATGCTGCTTGCCGTGAACACCGTCGATGCGCGGCTTGAGGTGCTCGAGGTCCTGTCCGACCCGCCGTATCTCCGGCAGGTCGCAAGCATTCCCACTGGCCTCGAACCAGTGAGCGTGCGATCCCGCACCAGCAGCGAAGCATGGGTCGTGAATCACGTCTCGGACTCCATCACCGTCATCGACATCGAGTCGAGAAGGGTGATCGCGACGATTCTCTGCGACGACGAGCCATGTGATGTGGTGTTCGCCGGAACCCCCCAGCGTGCCTTCGTCACGCTGTCGCAGCGCAACACCATCGCCATCTACGACCCAGCGGATCTCACCGCACCGCCGTTGGCAATCCAGGTCGAGGGCGAGGATCCGCGCGCGCTCACGACCGACGGCACAACGGTGTATGCGGCGATCTTCGAGTGCGGCAACGATACGACCATCATCGATGCCGCCTTGGTGGGGACCGGGGTGAACCCCTATCCCGGTGCGCCGAATCCCCCGCCCAACGCACCGGGGGTGCCAGGCGGATTCTCACCACCCATGGCCACGGGACTGCCGGCACCACCGCTCGTCAGCCAGATCGTGCGTAAGTCGCCGGATGGGCACTGGATCGACGAGAACGGCGGCAACTGGAGCTCGGCGATCACATGGGACCTTCACGGACACGACCTTGCGGCCATCGATGCCGACACGCTCGGCGTGAGCTATCGCGGTGGGCTCATGACCACGCCGATGGCCATCTCCATGATGCCATCCGGCAGCATCGTTACCGTCGGGACCGAGTCGCTCAACCACGTCCGCTTCGAACCGAACCTCAACGGTGTCTTCCTGCGCGTCGAGGGCGCGGTGGTCCATCCTGCGGCTGGCACCGTCGAGCGCTTTGACCTCAATCCGCACCTCGACTACTCGACGCGCGTCGTCCCCGAAGCGCAGCGACTGCTCGGTATCGGTGACCCACGCGGCGTGGCGGTGAGCGCCGATGGCACGACGGCCTACATCACTGGCATGGGATCATCCAATGTCGTCGCTGTATCACTCGTGGATGGAAGCCGCACTGCCGTGGGCTCGACTGGCGAGGGGCCGACCGGCATCGCCATCGATGACGCGCATGGGCGACTGATGGTGCTGAACCGCTTCGCGGGATCCGTGTCAGTGCTCGATGACGACAGCCTCGCCGAGCTCGGTCGGGTGTCCTTCTTCGATCCCACACCCGCCGCACTCAAGGCAGGTCGGCCCTTCCTCTACGACACGCATCGCTCGAGCGGCCTGGGGATCGTGTCATGCGGCAGCTGCCACATCGATGGACGCATGGACCAGCTGGCTTGGGATCTCGGTGATCCATCAGGTGCACTGCGTGAGATCGACCAGGACTGCAATCTTGGCGGTGGTGGTTGCGATGCATGGCACCCCATGAAGGGCCCCCTCGTCACCCAGACCCTCCTTGGGCTTGCAGGCGATGCGCCCTTCCACTGGCGCGGGGACCGCGCGACCATCGCGGAGTTCGGGCACGCTGCCAGCTCGCTGCTCTCCCACCCCGAGGAATTCACGCCAAAGGAGATGGCGCAGCTCGAGGCGTACCTGTTCTCCATCTGGCGCATGCCGAACCCGAACCGAAACCTCGACGGCTCGCTCCGCACCTCGGTCATGGGTGGCAACGCGGTGGCGGGGCGCGACCTCTTCCTCACCGGCGTGCTCGCAGGCGGTGCCGACTGCGTGCTCTGCCACTCGAATGCGAAGGGCAGCTTCCCAAGCGTGCTGTCCCCCGCGTTCGCGCAGCAGCAGCAGAACGTCAAGATCCCACACCTGACGAACCTCCTCGAGAAGACGGGCTTTGAGAAGGCCTCCCAGGTGAACAACCGCGGCTTCGGCTACGAGCATGACGGGGCGATCGCGACGCTTGTCGAGTTCCTGGAGAATCCCGGGTTCGACGGATTCAACGCTCCAACGGGCGGGGTCATGCGGAAGGACGTGACGGCGTTCCTGATGTCCTTCGACGAGGGCACGCACTCGTCGGTGGGAGCACAGGTGACCCTTGGCGGTATTGCACCGGGCGCGCCCTCGCGCCGGGCGCAGTTCATGACGCTCGCCGATGCGGGTCTCGGCGAAGTCCTCGTACGCACCTCGTCGCCCAAAGGCTTCCGAAGCTATGCCTACATGCCGCTCACGGCCAGCGGGGCGCACATCCAGTCGGATGTCCTTGCCCAGACCACCACGCTCGCGGACCTCGACACGCTTGCCGGTCCGGGCACGACAGTGACCTACACCATGATGCCGACAGGCACGGGCATCGGCATGCTGGATCGGGATCGTGACGGCTTCCTTGATGGCGATGAACGCATCGGGTGCAGCGATCCATCGAACCCCGCCAGCACACCCATGTCGAGCTGCCGCTTCAACCTGTCCGGCGGTGACGGTTCCATCGATGGCAAGGACCTTGCCATCCTGCTCTCGAACTGGGGCGGCTCTGGCTTGGGCGACCTCGATTGCGATGGGATCATCGGCGGGGCCGATCTCTCGTTGCTGATCGGCGCCTGGGGCGAGTGCGGGTAGGCGGCCATCCTCAAGGGGATTCGAGCACCGGCGCGCACCTGGCCAGCGAAGCGCTCGGAGGCCTTGCGGTGCTTCGTGCGGTCCGGGGATGCGAGGTAGTCCTGGGCAGCCTTCACGCTGCTTTCGACGAAACCATCCTCGCCCGCGATCCCGCGCCAGCACCGCGCAAGCAGCGGCGCATTCGTGCAACCCTGCCGCGTCAGGTCAGCCGGCAGCGCCGCCGCATCCTTCGAATCGGCAGGAGCCGGCAGCGCCGCATGGGGCCGCCATGGTCGGCCACGCCCAGGGTGCCGGTTCTAGACTCACCGCCATGACTCCACACGAGGCAGCAGCCGTGTCGCAGGACGCGGGGATCCGACGATGAACTCGATCCCTCCGCAGAAGCAGATGACCGGCATGCTTGGCCACCCGGTCGCCGAGAACCCGATCGACCGGATGTTCGATGCGGTGTACGCGCACCACGGCCTGCACTGGCAGTTCTGGAAGAACGACATCGCGAACGAGCGCGACCTGGCCCTCGCGGTCGCCGCGTTGCGGCCGCTCGGCTACCGCGGCATCTGCATCACGGTGCCGTGGAAGGTGGCGGTGATGCCGCTCCTCGACGAACTGGACGATGACGTTCGAGCCATCGGCGCCGCCAACTACATCACCATCCGTGACGCCCGGCTGATCGGTCACAACAACGACGGCAAGGGCGTGGTGAAGGCCATCGCCAAGGTCGCCCCGCTGAAGGGGCAGCGCGTGGTGATGCTGGGGGCGGGCGGCGCGGGACGCGCCATGGCCATCGAGATCGCATGGGCCGGCGCCGCGCACATGACGCTGGTCACGCGCCGCGAGGAACAGGGCCGCGAGGTGGCCGAGCGCGTGCGCAAGGCGTCAGGCGTGCCCTGCGAGTGGCAGCCATGGGAATCACCCGTGCGCTTGCCGAAGGGCACCACGGTGCTCATGAACGCCACGCACCTCGGGTGCGCGCCCGAGCTCGAGCCCGTGCCGGTGGACTGGGGAACGGTCACCGCGGGCTGCCTGGCGGTCGACGTGATCACGAACCCACGGATCACGCCCTTTCTGCATGCTGCGCGCGAGCGTGGCTGCCCCGTGGTGGACGGGGTCGAGATGCTCGTGCAGCTCGCGATGCAGATCTTCGAGCAGTGGACCGGCATCCAGCCCGAGGAAGCCGTGTTCCAGCAAGCCGTCGCCGAGGCACTCGGCGAGTGACCGCAGTCGGGATCGCGATTGACGCGGCGATCTTGGGCTTTGCACACGTGCGAGCGCGTCACATCGCCACGAGCTGACGGCTTCGACGGCGCCCAGCGCTCACGGATGCGGCAAGCGTTCGCCCCGCTGCGCCAACGCCTCGGCTGTGCGCACGCTCCGCCGCGGCATGATGGCGCTCGTCAGGCCGATGAGCGAGAGCGCGCGGATCTCCCAGTAGGTCAGGTCGAACTCCCACCAGCGGTGCTGCACCGAGCAGCACGCAGGATCGTCGTGGTGGTTGTTGTGCCACCCCTCGCCCGCCGCGACGAACGCGACGAACCAGTTGTTCTGGCTGTGCTCGCCGGTCTCGTGATTGCGGTACCCGAAGAGGTGCGTGAGGCTGTTCACGCTCCAGGTGATGTGCCACACGAGCACGGTGCGCAGCAAGACGCCCCACACGACCACGCGAAAGGCCACGGAGCGAACTCCTGAACCTGGACGTTCACTGACGTGAACGCTTCCCCGGCATCCACCATCGCGCACGAGACCCCGATTCGGGTGACTCGGCCGGTGGTGGTTCCGGGGAGCGTTCTTTTTGGTCCGCGCTTGTTCCCGTGGGCCGTGCTCGCGTCGGCCGCCACGCTCGGCATCTTCGCGCCCGCGAGCACTGCGCTTGCTGCACCCTGGCCGTTCGCGATCGCACTTGTCCTGTTCGGGATGCCGCATGGCGCAGCAGATTGGGCCGTGGCGAGCAGCCTGTCGAAGCGCATCGGACTCACATCACGTCTCGCCGGTTTCACGGGCTACCTGGTGCTCATGGCGACGAGCCTCGTCTTGATCGCGCTGCAACCGAGTGCCGCGGCGCTGCTCTTCCTGGCGCTCACGATGTTCCACTTCGGCATGGCGGATGCGACAGCACTCCGGGCGGATGACGACGGCCCGGTCGCCCGCTGGGGTCTCGCGCTCGGACGCGGCATGCTGCTCTTGGCCACCGCATTCGCCATGCATCCAGCCCAAGCATGGGCTCCGTTCGAACAGATCGGCCAGGCCCTGTCGCCGTGGGCCTCGACGGCCTGGCAGCCCGAACTCCAGTCACTGCGGCAGTTCGCCGTGATGGGCGTTGCCGTCGGGGGATGCCTTGCCCTGGCAGGCGCCATGGCGCGCATCCGAGTCGGATACCGTCGCACTGCGGCGCTCGACCTGGCAGAACACGCGCTGGTCGTTGCGATGGCGGCGACGACCGATCCACTGTTCGCCGTGGGGTGCTACTTCCTGGGCGTGCATGCCTTCCGACACACCCGGCGGCTGGCGTGCACATCAGTGGTTGTCGCGCACGATCCCCCAACCAGTTCCGACTCAAGCATCGCAGAGCGCATCCTGCGCATTCATCGACTCAGCCTGCCGCTGATGTGGCCGACGGCGCTCTGTTTCGTACCGCTCTGCTGGCTGCTTGGGGGACCGACGCTTCAGGGCCTCACAGTCGCGAGCATTGCGTTCTACATGATCACCACGTTGCCGCATCACCTGCTCGGGCTGAAGCTGCCGCGACCGGACATGCCGCCTGCGGCTCCCCGGTGAGCTTTGGACGCCGCGGGCCCGGATCCTTCGTGCAGCGTGCCTCGGGGCCTGTCCCGCGGCTCAGGATCCCAGCGGCCGCATGGCTGAGATGCCGCAGATTGGGCAGTCCGCGAGGAAGTCGCTGAAGGGCGTTGGGTCGGCGCCGGGCGCGACGTGCGCATTGACGAAGCGGAACTCCTGGAAACCAACCTCCGCGAAGACGGCCTCGTAGGTCGCCGGCGGGATCCAGAAGTTGTCGAAGATGCACGGCTCGCCGGTGTCAGGCTGGATCGCCCAGGTGATCGTCGATCCTTCGCGCTGGGGCTTCTCGATGTACCGGATGAAGCTGAACTCCGGGTAGTAGCGATAGCGGCCGGGTGACGTGCGCGGGTTGTCATTCACGCCACACAGCCGACCGCCCGGCACGAGGTTGCGATACGCCGACTCGGCCATGCGCCGGAGCTGCGCTCGGTCCTGTGCATAGTTGAAGAGGTAGGCGGCCATCACGAGATCGAATCCGCCAAGGCCCCGTACATCAGCGGCGTCGGAGACCGAATACGTGATGCCGCGCGGCCGAGCGGCCTCGGATCGCCGGGCGAGATCGATCATCCCCGACGAGAGGTCCACGCCATGCATGCGCGATGCGCCCCGGTCCGCCAGCATCCGTGCGTAGATGCCATCACCGCAGGCTAGGTCCAGGACCGACTTCCCGCGAACGTCGCCCAGCAGGCCGAAGAGGGTGGGCTGCTCAACCTGTGTCCGCCAGGGAAGGAGCTTCGACGCGGCGTACTCGTCGGCGATTGCGTCGTACTCGGCCATGCCGTGATGCTATCGGCGACTGCCATCCAACCACCCTGGCAAGGCGGAAAGCCAGAGCGCAATGTGATGCGGCGAGCCACGCGAACGCCACGTCACGAGATGGCGGCGAGGCAGCTGAGCGTCAGGGCGCGAGGTACCTCGGCGCACGTCGCTTGGCCGTCGCCTGCTCGAAGGCATAGGCAAAGCCAATGAGATCGGCTTCCGTGTAGGCGCGTGCCATCCAGGTGAGGCCCACAGGCAACCCCGACACATCGCCCATGGGCACGGTCACGCTGGGTGTTCCGGCAACCGCTGCCATGGCGTAGCCCGCACCCACGAAGTGATCCCCGAGGATCGGATCGGTCTTCCACGCCGGTGATGTGCTCGGCGCGATCACGGCATCGAGACGATTGGTCTCGAGCGCGGCGAGCAGGCCGTCCTGCCCTGCAAGCCGCTTCGCTTCATCACGCGCCTGGAAGTACGCGGCATCGGTCAATGGCCCGGTGGACTGCGCCAGCTCCAACAGCTCCTGGCCGAAGTGCGGCATCACCTCATCGGCATGCTCGCGGTTCCAGGCGATGAGCGCTTCAAGGGATGCCACGCGAGCACCGGCCCGCTGCAGGTACCGATTCAGGCCATCCTTGAACTCGTACAGGAGCACGGTCATCTCGTGATCGTTCCACGCGTTGTACGTGGGTACTTGGATGTCGATCACCTCGGCACCTTGCGCCCGCATCGCATCGATGGCTTGCGTCATCAGGTCATCCACGCCCGGGTGGTACCCCATCGCCTGGCGCAGCACGCCGAACCGCTTCCCGGCCAGCGCCGTTGCGCGCAGCGACGCGGTGTAGTCGATGGGGCGACGATCCTTGGACGCCCCGCCGGCAGGATCGGCAGGATCGGCTGCTGCCATCACGTTCAGCATGATGGCCACGTCAGTCACCGTGCGCCCCATCGGGCCGGCGGTGTCCTGGGAGATCGAGATCGGGATGATCCCGGTGCGGCTCACCAGCCCCACCGTGGGCTTCAAGCCCACCAGCCCATTCATCGATGCCGGACAGATGATGCTGCCGTCGGTCTCGGTACCCACACCGACCGTGGCCAGACTTGCCGCAATCGCGGCAGCCGTGCCAGCGCTTGAGCCACATGGGCTCCGTTCGAGCGCGTACGGGTTCTTCGTCTGACCGCCCCTTGAACTCCACCCTGACGTGGAACGCGTCGAACGGAAGTTCGCCCACTCGCTGAGATTGGTCTTGCCCAGGATCACGGCGCCGGCATCACGGAGCCGTGCCACGAGGAACGCATCGGTAGCCGGTAGGTGATCGGCGAGCGCGAACGAACCCGCGGAGTTCACCAGACCTACCGCATCGATGTTGTCCTTGAGCAGCACAGGAATCCCATGGAGCGGACCCCGCACATGCCCCGCCGCGCGCTCACGATCGAGGGCCGCGGCGTCTTCAAGAGCGCGCGGATTCACCTCGATCACGGCGTTGAGCGTGGGCCCGGCGTCATCCAGGCTTGCGATGCGGTCGAGGTAGCCCTGCGTCAGGTCGCGTGAGGAACAGGCTCCATCGGTCATGGCGGATTGAGCTGCGGAAACGCTCAATTCCACGACACCCATCCGACGAGCCGTCGAGCATGCCCACAGCAGGCATGGCAGCAGGAACACGATGACCACGCGCTTCATGCGCACATTGGACCGCCGATCAGCGGCGTGTGCCAGCCTGGTGTGCCCGACCGTCCCGCGCTCCCCAACGCGTCACTGGCTGAGCAGGAGACTGGCTGGCGACTTCGGGAACTGAATGGTGACGCTCTCGAAGGACTTCGGGTCAAGGTCCGTGGGTGGCAGGTAGTTCACGCTGAAGGTGTGCGTCCAGCAGAAACTGGCTTTGGTCGGATCGGTGACCGCACCAGCCGTCAAGGCCTGGAAGACCTTCAGGTCATACGCCTGGACCTGCTCGCCCTCGTGAGGATTCATGGGCGCTGCATCGACGGTGCCCGCTTCGTCCGTGTTGGCCGAAAATGGCCTCGGGGTGAAGATGTACAGGACGTTGCCCTTTCCCTTCTCGTACCCCATGCTCTTCTGGCCGATCATGCAGGGGGTCTTGACCAAGTTGTTGATCTCGTTCGTGATGGTCCCGCCGGCGAGCAGTTCCAGAAGGGCCTTGCTGTCCCCAATGGACTCGTTCAGGCCTTCACCTGTCCAGCACACCAAGGTCGACCCCCCGACCACCTTCGAGGCCAGCAACCCGTGGTTGGGCACCAAGTCGAAGAGCTGCTTGGACATGCTCCCCACCATGATGCAGCCGTTGTTGCACAGCAGGTCGATGGACTTGATCGACTTGCTCGTGCGCTGATCCTTCATGATGAACGGCAGCACGGTGTCGAATGGATTCGCCGTGGCGTACTCCCCGTTGACGATGACGTTTGGATTGATGACGACCACTCGGGTAACTGGCGCCAGATTGTGGTCCGTCAAGATCTGGGGCAGCTCCTCGGCAAGCCTCATGGCCTGCTGCTCCCCGATGGTGGACAGGCAGTGCTGCAGCACCGGCACCGACGACAACATCGTCACGTTGCCCTGAGCGCCATACGAACTGACCGCAACGCCGGGGAACTCATGGTTCGGCCACTTGGGAGCTTGGAGTTTCCAGGTGGCCGACAGGCTCTGGGGGTTGTCCTTCGTGACACATCCTGCAGCGTCATGGCCATGGCGCATGACGATGATGGCTTGTACCCGCGGCGTGTCGACCCGAGCCGCAGACCGTGCAAAAGCCGACTCATGGCCTGGAACCAGGACAATCGCCGTGCTGGCAACGATGATGGCCGTACTGGCCGCGAAAACCGCTCGGGATGGCATGACCGGATCTCCGTTGGAGGGCTCGACTTGGCACGGGCTTCGACCGGCCATCCAGATTGGAGTGCCGAGACACTACCACCGTCTTGGCACGCTCCGATGGCCACGCATCTCAGGACGCGAATTCAGGCAGATTGAGGGACTGCCGGAGCTGCACCTGCCCGCGTCAGGAGCCGCTCCCCGTCGATTCGCGGGACACCTAGCATGCTCACAGCTCGTTGGTTCCACCACGCAGCTTCCCGCGTGGCGATCCTCGGGCCTTGGTCGTGCAGCAGGCACCCAATTTCCGGAGGAACCCATGGCGAACCACTCACGGCACGAGCCAGCCACGGCCCGTACCAACCCAACCGATCCCGTCGTGCTGGCGCTCGCTCTCGAGGCCCCCCCGCTTCCCGAGGAACCGATGCAGCGTCCCGGCATTGCCGCACGGATCGGCAGCGTGATCGCCATCACAATCCCCTTTCTCGGATTGATCGCAGCCGTGATCCTGCTCTGGCACACGCCGTTCAGTTGGCTCAACCTGTCGCTCTTTCTGGGCGGATACATCATCACGACCCTGGGCATCACCGCCGGCTATCACCGGCTGTTCACGCACAAGTCGTACAAGGCGGCGCCCGCCGTCTCAGTGGTCCTTGGCGTGGTCGGATCGATGGCCGTGCAAGGCTCGATCCTCGACTGGGTCGCGACGCATCGCCGGCACCACCAGCACACCGATCGCCCCGATGATCCCCATTCGCCCTATGCCTTCGGCACCAGCGTCGGCGGCATGCTCCGCGGCATGGTGCATTCCCATCTGGGCTGGTTCTTCGCCAAGTCGCCGCCGCGCGAGGTGATGGACAAGTACGTGCCGGACCTCCTGTCGGACCCCTTCATTCCACCGATGAGCCGATGGTTCGGCCTGTGGGCCGTGCTCGGCCAGCTGATTCCCGCTGCGATCGGCCTGGCCGTGACGCACACCTGGATGGGTGCACTCATGGCGTGGATCTGGGGCGGGCTGCTGCGCGTGTTCTTCGTGCACCACGTGACCTGGAGTGTCAACTCGGTCTGCCACCTTTGGGGATCCCGACCCTTCGACAGCCACGACCAGAGTCGCAACAACCTGGTCATGGGGATCCTCGCCATGGGCGAGGGCTGGCACAACACGCACCATGCGTTCCCTGCGTCGGCGCGCCACGGGCTGTCGTGGTGGGAGATCGATGCAACCTACTGGTTCATCCGCCTGCTCGCCGCGCTCGGCCTTGCGTCCGACATCAAACTCCCCCCACCCGCGCGCATCGAGGCGAAGCGGCGACGCTGATCCACCTCGAGCCGAACCGTGTGCCTGACGAGGCTTTACCGTGTCAACGACGCACCGCGTGCACGTTGTCCGGCTGAAGCGCGATCTCCGCATCGACGACCGCAGAGATCGCTGCAGGCCTCACTCGACCCGCGCCAGCTCGCTGCACACAGCATGCCGCGGGCACGACACCAGGTGATCGTTCACCATGCCGACGGCCTGCATGAAGGCGTAGCAGATCACCGGCCCGCAGAACGAGAAGCCGGCCTTGCGCAGCGTGGTCGCCATGCGCTCACTCTGCGGCGTCGAGGCCCGGATCTCGGTGGGCCTTCGCAAGCGGTTCACGATCGTTCGGTGATCGACGTGCTGCCAGAGCAGGTCCCGGAAGGCACCGTGGCCTCCCGCATCCATGATGCGCTCCCAGGCGCGCGCATTGGCGATGGCGGCCTCGATCTTGGCGCGGCTGCGGATGATGCCGTCATCCTGCAGCAGGCGCTCGACATCGCGCGCACCGAACCGCGACACCTTGGCCGGATCGAAGCGTACGAACGCCCGTCGGAACGCTGCGCGCCTGCGCAGGATCGTGATCCAACTGAGCCCCGCCTGGAATCCATCGAGCACGAGCTTCTCATACAGCGCACGATCACCCGTCACGGGCACACCCCACTCGCGGTCGTGGTAGGCCACGTACACGGGATCGCTGCCGCACCACCAGCATCTGCTGACCGAATCTCCGGAGTCCTTCGCACGTGGCATGTCACGGAAGATGGTACGGATCGGCGCGCACCCGCCGGGCCGCGGACCCGACCGCGCCGCCACGGCCCGGGTCACACGCCGAGGTTGCGTCGCTTCTGCGCCACGAACTCCAGATGATGGCCCACGTGGTTCGAGTAGATCTCGACGATCTGCAGCAGCGTCACCTTGCCGCGCTGCGTATGGATGCCCACTCGGGAGAAGGCCTCCGCGGGCAGCGACCGCAACCAGCGCGCCGTGAACCGGCGGTTGGCCTCGAAGAGATCGAGCACCTCGACCAGATCGGCGTCGGCGCTCGGGAGCCTCGCGATGAACGCGTTCTCGTCGTAGGCGACCAGCAATGGGCACTCCTCGGCCACGATGCGGCGCATGCGGTGCGTGGATGCCAGATCGCTGTCGAGCAGGTGGACGGCGTTCTCCATGATGCTCCACTCACCCGGACCGATCCGACGCGTGAGCCGCTCCGGGTCGATCCCCGCGCACGCCTGGCGCAGTTGCGAAGGTCCGGATTCGTATGACGCGATGGCGGCTTCGATCGTGTGCATGCGTGGATCGTATGCGGGCTCCTCGTCGCGGCGGGGCGGCCCCCTGCCCGCAGACGGCCCACCGCGAACCGATCACTCGAACCTGGAGCGATCGACGGAGGCGGTCAACCGTCCGCAGGTACGGCGAGCTCCCGGTCGATCCGGTAGATGAGCCGGTCGCTCGGCACGCCGCCCACAGGCACCTGTTCCCGTCGGTCGAGCCGCGCTCCGATTCGTTCCAGTGCGCGCTGCGAGCGCACGTTGCCGGGACTCACATGGAACCATGCGGTCGCCACGTGGATGAAGGCATGCGCGAGCATGAGGGACTTGACCTCACGATTGGTGCGGCCGCCCCAGTGCGCGCGCTCGAGGAAGGTGTAGCCGATGACGACGGACGAGCCGGTGGGATCCCAGTCGTAGTACCGGCTGGAACCGATGATCCGACCACCATCACGCTCGGTGATCGCAAGCCCCCCGCCACACTCGAGGGCGCCACGGAAGAATCGCTCGAACACGGAGCGCTCATGGCGGTCGCGCTCGGAGTGCTGTTCCCAGACCAACGGATCGCTCGCTGCCGCGTGCATCGGATCGAGGTCGGAGGGCGCGATGGGCCGCAGCGTGACGGTGGGCCCCACGAGGGTTGGTTGCCAAGGGTTCATGGTGCGGCCCCATTGGAGCCCTTGGAGCGATCACCATCGGGCCCGAGCACGATCGGCGGGACCGGGCCATCCCAGTAGCCGCCGGCAGGCGAAGGGAGGCTCCAGTGGATGAACATCCCACAGCGAGATTCGCGCCACCGGGCCATGCGTTGGTCGCGGTCGACCGCCCACAGCGCGGTCTGTTCAGCCTCGGTGGGCGGCGTGGCGAGCGACGCGGCGAGGATCGTGGCGATCATGCGTGCACGGTAGCGCGGGCGGGGCGGCATCGAGCGAGGGCTCCGGGTCGAGGGAGGAGCGGGCATCGGAATCGTGCCCGCACGATCGACAGCATGGACGCGAGGGCCGCACCGCACGCCGTTCAGATCTTGCACCGAATTTTCCCCGGCGCCCGCCGACTTTCACTTGAGCGGGGCTACCTTCGACGGCACACTAGGAGGTCATGACCGTGGCACCC
Organism: Planctomycetaceae bacterium; assembly: GCA_027490145.1. GTDB lineage: Bacteria > Planctomycetota > Phycisphaerae > Phycisphaerales > SM1A02 > SYIB01. The sequence goes on along the minus strand of JAIXYQ010000010.1, from coordinate 139,267 downwards.
GACCAGCTCCGCAGTGCGCTCCGTGCAGCGCCCTTCGTCCCCTTCCGCCTGCATCTGGTCGACCAGCGGGCCTTCGACGTCCCGCATCGCGAGTTCGCCTGGCTGCTCCCGTCGGGCCGCACGGTCTATGTGGCTGCCACCGATGCCGACGCCGCAGAAACGATCGACGTGTCGCTCATCGTCTCGCTGGCTCCGCTCGGCAACTCGTCACGGGGTCCACGCTTGGCCTGAGCAGCCACGCGGGGTGGCGCGCGCACCCCGATCGCCTTGTTCGCCCACTGCTAGTCTTGCATTCCCAACCCAGGAGGCCCAAGGTGAATCACATGGCATCAAGCGCAACCACAACACGCCCGTCCGCGCCGTCCGAACTCGCTCGCGCACTCGGCACGGTGCTGCTCGCCGCGATCGTCGTGCTCTTCCCCGGCATCGCCGTCGCCTGCAACGACGCGGGCACGCCCGCCGCCCCACAGAAGGCCGCACGCAAGCCCAACATCCTCGTCATCTGGGGCGACGACATCGGGCAGTTCAACATCAGTGCCTACAACCTCGGCATGATGGGCTATCGAACGCCCAACATCGATCGCATCGGCCGTGAAGGCGCGGTCTTCACCGACTGGTACGGCCAGCAGAGCTGCACCGCCGGCCGCGCCGCGTTCATCACCGGCCAATCCCCGATCCGGACCGGCCTCACGAAGGTTGGCCTTCCGGGCGCGCCTGAAGGCATGCGCAAGGAGGATCCGACGATCGCCACGCTGCTCAAGGCGCAGGGCTATGCCACGGGGCAGTTCGGAAAGAACCACCTGGGGGACCGCGACGACATGCTGCCGACGGCGCATGGCTTCGACGAGTTCTTCGGCAACCTCTATCACCTCAACGCGGAGGAAGAGCCGGAGAATCCCGATTATCCGAAGGACCCCGCTTTCAAGGCGAAGTTCGGCCCACGCGGCGTCATCCACAGCTTCGGCGATGGCCGCATCACCGACACCGGACCGCTGACGCGCAAGCGCATGGAGACCATCGACGAGGAGGTGAACGCCAAGGCGATGGACTTCATGGAGCGGTCAGCCAAGGAGGACAAGCCGTTCTTCCTCTGGTGGAACTCGACCAAGATGCACATCTTCACCCACCTTGCACCCGGTGCGGACGGCAAGACCGGTCTGGGGATCTACGCCGACGGCATGGTCGAGCACGATCGCCAGATCGGCGTGCTGCTGGCAAAGCTCGAAGCGCTCGGCCAACTCGACAACACCATCATCATGTACTCGACCGACAACGGCGCCGAGACCTTCACCTGGCCCGATGGCGGGACGACCATGTTCCGCGGCGAGAAGAACACGCAGTGGGAAGGCGGATACCGCGTGCCATGCATGATCCGCTGGCCCGGCACCATCAAGCCGGGCTCGGTGATCAACGATGTCGCAGCCCACGAAGACATGCTCCCGACGCTGCTCGCGGCGGCAGGCAACGCCACGGCAGTCGATGACCTGCGCAAGGGACAGTCAATCGGCAAGGCCAGCTACAAGGTGCACCTTGATGGCTACAACCTGATCCCTTCGCTCAAGGGCGAACAGCCGTGGCCACGGCAGGAGTTCATCTATTGGACCGATGACGGCAGCGTGGCCGCCCTGCGCTTCGGCAACTGGAAGGCGACCTTCCTGCTGCAGGAGGCCGAAGGGCTTGAGGTGTGGCAACAGCCGTTCGTGCAGCTGCGCGCGCCACTGCTGACCAATCTGCGGATGGATCCGTTCGAGCGGGCCCGCGAGGAGAACGCCATGGGCTACCAGCGCTGGTACCTCGACCGCATGTTCATGATCGCCCCGGCGGGTGCCTATGTCGGTCGCTGGCTCCAGAGTTTCCGCGACTTCCCCCCGCGCCAGAAGCCCGGCAGCTTCAATCTGGAGCGCGTGATGGAGGCGGTCAGTCGTCCCCAGGGGCAGTGAGCCGCTGCTCAAGCCGGTCGATCCATGCACGCGGCCGCCGTTTCGCCGTGGAGCAGCTCAGTTTCCGCACGCACTCGATCACGATGCCGGCGCGCCGTACTGCGCGCGGTACGCAGCGATGCGCGCACGGTCGGCTTCCGTGAGGCGGTCACCCAGGTGCGCCACGACCTCGTCGATCGTCACGATCGCGGCGGTCGGCATGCCGAACTCATGGCCTACCTCGGCGAGCGCCGAACGGGTCGAGGCCTCGCTCGCCCGCTCCTGGCGATCGACCGAGACCACGAGCCCCGCCAAGCGGATGTCTGCGGCCGCCCGCAGCAGCGGCACCGTCTCGCGGATCGACGTGCCCGCCGTGGTCACGTCCTCGACGATCAACACGCGGTCGCCATCCTTCAGCGGCCGGCCCACGAGCACGCCGCCCTCACCGTGGTCCTTGGCTTCCTTGCGGTTGAAGCAGAACTCGACCTCGCGACCGCGCTCGGCGAAGGCCATCGAGATCGCCACCACGAGCGGGATCCCCTTGTAGGCGGGGCCGAACAGGCAATCGAAGCCCCCGGGGAACGAGCGCTCGATCGCATCCGCGTAGGCCCGCCCGAGTTCGACGAGCTGGCTGCCGCTGCGGTAGCGGCCGGTGTTGACGAAGTACGGGGTCTTGCGACCGCTCTTGGTGGTGAAGTCACCGAAGGTCAGCACGCCGACCCTCAGCATGAAGTCGACGAATCGCCGCTGGGCATCGTTCATGGCGGGATGCTAGCGATGGGCCGGTCGCGCCCGGCACCTCACCGGAGCGCGACCGACTTCTCCCAGGCGAGCATGCCGCCGGCCATGTTCGTGCACGCGTAGCCATGGCGCTCGAGCAGCGAACACGCCCGCGCCGAGCGCGCGCCGCTCCGGCAGTGCACCAGGATGTGCCGGTCGCGCGGCACCTCGGCCAAACGCGACAGCAGGCGCGTGTGCGCGATGTTCGTTGCGCCCTCGATGCAGCCCTCGCGGAACTCGGCCGCGCGGCGCACGTCGAGCACGAAGGGCCGGGATGAGTCCATCAAGCTCCGTGCCTGGTCGACGCTGACTTCAGCGGTGCTCGCCACGCGCCCACCCGCCGCGGCGAAGGCCTCGACATCGGCGGGCTCGCACCATCCGTGGAAGCGGTCCAAGCCGACGCGGATCAGGTCGCGCACGGCCTCGTCGAGCCTGGCGGACTCGACCACGAGCAGCATCGGCTCGTCGTCACCGATCAGCGATCCGGCATCGGTGGTGAAGGTTGCGTTGAGCGGCAGGTGCAGTGCGCCCGGCAGATGGCCGGCCTTGAACGCAGCCCAGGGCCGCGTGTCGATGATCGCCACCGATGAGCCGGAGACCGACTTCAATCCATCCACGCCGATGCGGTCCGGCATGGGCACACCGCCCCCGCCGGCGATGCCGAGCACGCGCGGGCCGACCTTGTTGTCTCGCTTCATGCGCGCGAAGTACAGCGGCGGCTCGGGCTGCGCATCGAGGATGAAGTCGACGAAGCCCCGTTCGGAGGCGGCCGCGCGCACCGAGGGATTGAAGAGCTTCTCGTAGCCGACCGTGCTCGACGGGACGGCGCCGAGTGCCTTGCCGCACGCGCTGCCCGCACCGTGGGCGGGCCAGACCTGCAGGTAGTCGGGCCAGTCCATGAACCGTTGCACGCTGGCGAACAGGCGGTGCGCCGATGGATCTGCCACGCCGTTGATGCCTGCGGCGGACTCGAGCAGATCGGGTCGGCCGAGGTCGCCGACGAAGACGAAGTCACCGGTGGCCACGCCCATCGGCCGGTCGGCACCGCCACCGCGGTCGGTCACCATGAAGCAGAGGTGCTCCGGGGTGTGCCCAGGCGTGTGCACGGCACGGAACTCGATGTTGCCGATCATGAAGGTGTCGCCGTCCTTGAGGAGGCGCGCGTCGTACCTGCCGCCACCGGTTGCACGGTCGAGCCACCCGTACTTCCAATCCGCGTCACCCTCGTCCGAGAGGAAGAGGCGTGCGCCCTTCTCGGCAAGCTCGCGGCTGCCCGAGATGAAGTCGGCGTGGATGTGCGTCTCCGCCGCCGCCACGATGCGAAGGCCGTTCGCGGCGGCGAGCCGTTCGTAGCGATCGACGTCACGCTCGGGATCGATCACGATGGCCTCGCCGGTGCGCTGGCACCCGATGAGGTAGGCGGCTGCGGCCAGCTTGTCGTCGTAGATCATGCGCATGAACATGGTGCTGCTCCTGGTGGCGCGCCGGGCGCGGGTCGGTCCTTGGGAGGCCCCGGACCTCGAGGCGGTTCCGGAAGGACCCCGTACACCCTATCCACCGGCGCACCACCATGGCATCGGGCCGCGTTAGGCTTCCGCCCATGGAACACCGGATGTGGGCGCTCGTCCTGGAACGACATGCACACGAGGGCGGAGCCAGCCCGTCGCCGGCCGTGATCGTCGCGAGCGTGATCGTGATCGCGATCATCGGCCGCGTGGCTGCGCACTCGTTCGACCGCACGCGGATCGCCACCTACGCCGCGTCACAGGGGTGGACGCTCACGGGCTGCCAGTGGAAGCTCTTCGGCCCGGGCTGGCTCGGCGGCAACAAGACGCGGGTGTATGCGATCACCTACACCGACCGGGAAGGCCGGACGCACACGGCGTTCGCCCGCACGTCGGTCCTGTCAGGGGTCTACCTGACCGAAGACCGCATCGTCTCCTGATCGCTGCGCCCACGCACGGGGCGCCCGCGTCCTCACGCCAGGTCGAACCGGTCGAGGTTCATCACCTTGACCCAGGCAGCGACGAAGTCCTGCACGAACTTCTCCTTCGCATCGGCGCTGGCGTAGACCTCGCTGAGCGCGCGCAGCTGCGAGTTCGAGCCGAATGCCAGGTCGACGCGGCTGGCCGTCCAGGCCGCCTGGCCCGTGCGGCGGCAGCGGCCGGCGAAGGTCTCCTCGTCGGTCGAGGCGGGTGACCACTCGATGCCCGCGTCGAGCAGGTTCACGAACCAGTCGTTGGTGAGCCGGCCGGGCGTCTTCGTGAGCACGCCCAGCGACGAGCCGTCCCAGTTGGCGCCCATCGAGCGCATGCCGCCCACGAGCACCGTCATTTCCGGAGCGGTCAGCGTGAGCAGGTCGGCCTTGTCGACGAGCAGGTGCTCGGCGCGGCGCGAGAGGCTGTGCGCGAGGTAGTTGCGGAAGCCGTCGGCCGCCGGTTGCAGCACCTTGAAGGAGTCGGCGTCGGTCTGCTCGGCGGTCGCGTCGGTGCGGCCGGGCGTGAACGGAACGGTGATCGTCACACCCGCATCCTTCGCAGCCTGCTCGACGCCGGCGCAGCCCGCCAGCACGATCAGGTCGGCCATCGAGACCTGCACCGCACCAGCCTTGTTGAACTCGGCGCGGATCGACTCGAGTGCCTTGAGCACGATGGCGAGGGCCGTGGGATTGTTCACGGCCCAGTCCTTCTGCGGCGCCAGGCGCAGGCGCGCGCCGTTCGCGCCGCCGCGCTTGTCCGTGCCGCGGAAGGTGCTGGCCGAGGCCCACGCCGTGGTCACGAGCTGCGCCACCGACAGGCCCGAGGCAAGCACCTTGGCCTTGAGCGCAGCGATGTCCGACGCCCCGACCAGTGGGTGCGACACGGCCGGCACCGGATCCTGCCAGATCAGCACTTCGGCGGGCACGAGCGCACCGAGGTAGCGCGAGCGCGGCCCCATGTCGCGGTGCGTGAGCTTGAACCATGCGCGTGCAAACGCATCGGCGAAGGCCTGCGGATCCTTGTGGAAGCGGCGCGAGATCTTCTCGTAGGCGGGATCCGTGCGCAGGGCCAGGTCGGTCGTGAGCATCATGACCGTGACCCGCTTCGACGGATCCTCGACATCGGGCGCGGTGACCTGCGGGCCGTTGGCGAGCGTTCCCTTGGGCACCCACTGCCAGGCACCGGCGGGGCTCTTGGTCAGCTCCCACTCGTTGCCGAAGAGCGTGTCGAAGTAGCCGTTGTCCCAGGTCGTCGGGTTCGGCGTCCAGGCCCCCTCGAGGCCGCTCGAGATCGTGTCGCGGCCGTGGCCGGAACCGAACGAGCTCTTCCAGCCCAGGCCCATCTGCTGCAGCGGCGCGGCCTCCGGATCGGGTCCGAGGTACTTGCTCGGATCCGCGGCGCCATGGCTCTTGCCGAAGGTGTGGCCGCCGGCGATCAAGGCCACGGTCTCCTCGTCGTTCATCGCCATACGGGCGAAGGTCTCGCGGATGTCGCGCGCCGACGCGAGCGGATCGGGCTTGCCGTTGGGGCCTTCGGGATTCACGTAGATGAGCCCCATCTGCACCGCAGCCAGCGGGTTCTCAAGCACGCGGTCCCCCATGTATCGCTCATCGCCAAGCCAAGTGCGCTCGGCGCCCCAGTAGGTCGTGTCGGGTTCCCACACGTCCGCGCGGCCACCGCCGAAGCCGAAGGTCGTGAAGCCCATGGAATCGAGCGCCACGTTGCCGGCGAGGATCATGAGGTCGGCCCACGAGAGCTTCTGCCCGTACTTCTGCTTGATCGGCCAGAGCAGGCGGCGCGCCTTGTCGAGGTTGACGTTGTCGGGCCAGCTGCCGAGCGGCGCGAACCGCTGCAGGCCGTCACCGCCGCCACCGCGCCCATCGGCGATGCGGTAAGTGCCCGCGCTGTGCCAGGCCATGCGGATGAAGAACGGGCCGTAGTGCCCGTAGTCGGCGGGCCACCAAGGCTGCGAATCGGTCATGAGCACCTTGAGGTCGGCCACCACCGCGTGCAGGTCGAGTTGCTTGAACGCCTTGGCGTAGTCGAAACCCGCGCCCAGCGGGTTGGACTTGGACGAGTTGCGCGCGAGCACCGACAGGTCAAGCTGGTTCGGCCACCAGTCTCCGTTGGTTGGACCTTCTGCGGTGTTCTTGACGAATCCGCCCGCGAACGGGCACTTCGACGGTGCAGCCATGGTGGTCATGTGTCTTCTCCTGGGAGAACCAAGAGTAGCCACGTACGTTCCCCCGCGCTGCCCGGGATCGGCAACGCACCGTCAGCGGTCGATGCCGGCCAGGTCGAGCACGAACGCCTGCTCGCGCGCGACCCGGTTGAGCCGGTCGAACCGGCCGCTCTTGCCGCCGTGCCCCGAGCTGAGGTCGATGTCCATCAGCAAGGGCTGTGCATCGGTCTTCAGGCGCCGCAGCCTGGCCACGAACTTGGCGGGCTCGAAGTAGCCGACCTGGGAGTCCCAGAGCCCCGTCGTGACGAACATGGCGGGGTACGCCTTGGCCTGGAGGTTGTCGTACGGCGAGTACGACAGGATGTACTCGTAGGCCTCCTTCGAGTCGATCGGGTTGCCCCACTGCGTCCACTCGTTGGTGGTCAACGGGATCGATGGATCGAGCATGGTCGTGAGTGCATCGACGAAGGGCACGCCGAGCACGATGCCGCGATAGCGATCCCCCGCCATATTCGCGATCGCACCCATGAGGAGGCCGCCGGCCGATCCCCCGCTGGCGAACGCCCGCTTCGCGTCGACCCACCGCTCGCGCACGAGCCAGTCGGTCGCATCGATGAAGTCGTTGAAGGTGTTGCGCTTGCGCAGCAGCCGCCCGTCCTCGTACCAAGCCTGCCCGAGGTCGGAGCCGCCCCGCACGTGCACCGTGACGAGCGCGAAGCCGCGATCCATGAGCGACACGCCCGGAAGGTCGAAGCGCGCATCGCTGGCAGAGCCGTACGCGCCGTAGGCCTCGAGCAGCGCGGGGTGAGCGCCGTCGTGGGCCCATGCATCGCGCCGCCAGGCGATCGAGACCGGGATCCGCTTGCCGTCACGGCTCGGCGCCCAGAGCCGCGCGCTGTCGTACCGGCTGCGGTCGTAGCCGAGCACCGGGCGCTCCTTGCGGACCTGCTGCACACCCGAGGCAAGGTCGACGTCGATCGTCCGCTGCGGCGTGATCAACGAGCCGTACTCGACGCGCACCCAGCCGTTGGCGGGATCCGGATTGTCGCCCAGCGTCATCGTGCAGGCCGCTTCGTCGGTCGGCACGAGCCGGCCCTCGCCGCCCGACCACGGCACGATGCGCACGCGGGCGTTGGCATCGACGCGCTCGGCCACCGCGACCCCGGCATCGAAGAGTGCCGCGTCGTCAATGGACGCCTCGTTGCGGTGCGGCACGAGCTCGCGCCAGCGCGATGGATCGCCGAGGTCCACATCGGCGGCGAGCATGATGCGGAAGTTGACGGCATCCCGGTTCGTGCGGATCAGCCAGGTGCCGTTCAGCAGGTCGGCATAGTTGCGGACACCCTGCGCGCGCGCCAAAGCCACGCGCGGCGCCGAGGCCGGCGCCGCGAGCGGCACGGTGAGCAGCTCGTTGGTGTCGAAGCCCTCAACCTGGATGCGCAGCTGCGTGCGGCACCTGGAGGCATCGATCGTGGTGAAGAGCGTCTGGTCGGCTTCCTGGTAGACGACCGCATCGGCGGACGGCGGCGTGCCGAGCACGTGCCTGCAGACCGGGCCGCTCTGCAGGAGCTGCGGATCCTGCCGGATGTAGAAGAGGCTCGATCCATCGGTCGACCAGACGATCGACTCGAGCGTGCCCGGGATGCGGTCGGTGAGCTCCTTGCCGTTGCGCAGGTCGCGGATGCGAAGCTCGTGCCCCCGGCGGCCCACGGTGTCCTCGGTCCAGGCCACCATCGTGCCGTCGTGGCTCACCTCGACGTCACCGACGCGGAAGTACCCGTGCCCCGAAGCGAGCGCGTTGCCATCGAGCACCACCATCGGCGACGAACCGGCCGCAGCGGACTCGCGCATCCAGCGCTGGTGCTGGTCGCCTTGCGCGAAGCTCGACCAGGTCCACCATCCGTGGTCGAGCTGGCGCGGCGTGGTGTCGTCCTCGGCGATGCGCGCCCGCGACTCCGCGACCAGACGCTCCTGCAGCGGTGCGAGGCGCTCGAGCATCGCCTCGGTGTAGGCCTGCTCGGCGCGCAGGTGCTGCATGACCTCGTCACGCTTGCGCTCGGGATGATCGTCGCGCAGCCAGTAGTACTCGTCGGTGCGGCGCCCGTGCGGGCTCTCAACCACGGTCACGCGTTCCATCGCGACCGGCGGGAGCGGACGGCCCGCGGCGTCGCGCGCGACGGGGGCCTGCATCGAGCACGCCGTGACGAAGGCGACCAGGAGCAGGCCCAGGGCCAGTGCTCGGCTGGCCCGGGGGCTGTGGTCTTGATCGCGCGGATCAGCGAGGTCGGAGGACATGGTCATGGTTGAAACTGTACGGGCTCACGATGACCGGGAACCCGGTCGCCCGTCGCGATGGCAGGTGGCATCCGCCGCCAGCGCTTCTCCCGGCGTCGGGCACTTGTCCGCGACGATTCCTGGCCTACAGTTGGGTTCGTACCCCTCCCCCACGAAAGGCCCCAAGATGTTCCGCCACGCCGCCATCCCGTGCGCTGCCCTCGTGCTGTGCAGTCCGTCATTCGCCGCCATCAACGGCTTCACCGAATCCTTCGCCGGGGGCGCCGCCAACTGGCGCAACTTCAACGGCACGAGCACGCTGGGCTGGTCGGGCAGCGGCGGGCCGTCGGGTGCCGCCTACGTGAGCGGTCAGTTCAACCTGGTGTCGACGACCGTCGGCGGGTTCCCCCCCACGGTGATGCGCGCCGCAGCGAGCTACGGCTCGAGCAACGGCGGCTACGTGGGCAACTGGATCAACGAAGGCGTGACGACGGTCGGCTTCTGGTTCCGCCATGACCTGTCGGAGTCGATCGCGCTCACCGGCCGCTTCGCCACGCCGATCAACACGCCGGGCGCGTCGGTCGTCTCGAGCACGCTCGTCGCGTCGAACACCTGGACCTTCGTCAGCTTCAATGTGGCGCAGGGCAGCAGCGACATCATCTCGCTCGGCGGCGGCACCTACTCGGCGATCTTCTCGAACATCGGGAACATCCAGCTCGGCTTCCAGGTACCCGCCTCGCTCGCCGGGCAGAACATCACCGGCACCTTCGACATGACCGGCTTCACGCTCACGCCGGCACCGGGCGCGATGGGCCTGCTGGCTGCAGGTGGACTCGTCCGCCGGCGGCGTCGCTGAGGGCGCGGGCCCGCTTCGGTTCGGGAGCGGGCGGCGCGGGTCCCTTCACGGCGTTCTGCCCCGGGAATGTTTGATCCCCTGCCAACGAGAAAGCCCGCGACGGAGTCTCCGCCGCGGGCTTGATGGATCAGCCACTCAGGTCCCCGAGGGGACCGTGTCCTTCGTCACCTCAGCGACGGCGACGCGATGCTGCCAGACCGGCAGCCGCGGCGAGCGCGATCGCCCCCGGGGCCGGCACAGCCGAGCCGCGGAACTCGAAGTCGTCGACCGAGATCTGGGCGTCACCGGTGGTGTAGATGCCGATCCCCGCGAAGCTGCCGCCATCGTTAAGGGTAGCGCGGATCAACCCGATGTCGTTGCCGACGGCGGCATCCAACTGCTCGTAGGTAATCCAGGCGTAGCCATCGACGATCGAACTGCCGAAGTCGACATCGAGTGCCACGAAGTTGAAGCCCTCGCCGACGACCGAGATGAAGAGGCCGCCGCTGCCCAACGATCCGGACACCTTGAGCGAGAAGCCGTTGTACAGGGACTCATTCACCTGATCGGACGACAGCAGGTACTGGAATCCAGCGCCACCGCTGAGGAAACCCTCGCCACCGCCGATGAAGGCACCGTTCGTTTCCGAACGGTTGTAGCCAAGGCCGGCCGAGCCGCTGAAGTCATCGATGACGGCGGAGGAGAGGAAACCAGCCGAAGCCTGAGCGCAGAGGCCGGCAACGACGAGGCACGATGAGATCGAGAAACGCATGGAGGCTCCTGGAAGGGATGTCACGTGCGGCGAACCGCGAGACCCTTGTCCCTCCTCCAACTGCTCAGAGGCTAGCACGACCCGACTCAAGGTCAACCTGGTTCAGGGCATTCTCATCGAACCTTGACGACCCGCCGAGGCGCCCGGAGCCCCCCGCCCGCTCGCTGCGGCCAAGAACCCAAGGGTCCAGGGTTGCCCGGGTGCCTAGAGTGGACATACTTCCCCGGATCTGAATCCCCAGACTGCCCCGTCCAGGATGCCCTCATGCCACGTTCAACGACCTTCATCGTCGGCTGTGCCGCCCCAAGCCTTCTTGCCTGTGCCGCGCTGGCCAGTCAACCGACCGGACGACAGCAGGAACCCGAGTTCAAGTCGACCCTCACCCGCGTGCGTGAGGGAGGCACTCCGTTCGATCCCAACCAGAAGCTGGAGCCCTACGCCATCCGTCGCCCGACCGACGGCGGCCTCGCCGGTGAGGTCGGGACCTCGCTGATCAGCTCGATCCCCGAGTACGGCCCCACGCGCGGCGTGCTCTACCAGTACGGCAACAGCTGGAACTCGGTCGTCACGGCACTGGTCTCGAGCCTGACCGCGGGCACCGTGAACGATGAGATCGCCTACGTGGTCGTGGCGAACCAGACAACGGCCAACAGCGCCACCACGGCCTTCACCGCCGCCGGCGCGAACATGAGCAAGGTCGTCTTCATCATCCAGCCGAGCAACTCGATCTGGATGCGCGACTACGGCCCGCACTTCGTCTTCCAGGGCGGCACGCTCGCGGTCGTCGACAGCCACTACTACCCCAACCGCCCGTCGGACAACTTCCTGCCGACGCTGATCGGCGATGGCACCTTCGGCGTGCCCACGCTCGACATGGGCCTGTACTACTCGGGCGGCAACTTCCAGCCCGGCCCCAACCGCAGCGGCTTCTGCACGGCCCTGGTCAACCTGGACAACCCGACCGCGGGGGGCCACAACGAGGCGTTGATCCGCGAGCTCTACGACACCTACCAGGGGATCGACACGCTGCACATCCTGCCGCAGCTGCCCTTCTCGGTCGACGGAACCGGCCACATCGACATGTGGATGTACATGGTCGACCAGGACACGGCGATCATCAGCGAGTTCATCCCCGGCTCGAACGCCACGGCGATCAGCGTGACCAACAACGCCGTGCCGTACATGCAGGGCCTGGGCTTCCAGGTCTTCCGCCCCAAGGCCTGGAACGACGGCGCCGGCACGCACTTCACCTACGCCAACGCCTTCCGGGTGAACAACCGCATCTTCATCCCCTGCTACGGCACCCAGCTCGCCGCGGGCGGCAACTCGGCCTACAACGACGAGGACGCGGATGCGCTGGCCAAGTGGCAGCAGGCCGCTGGCCCCGGCGTGCAGATCGTGCCGATCCAGTGCTCGAGCATCATCACCGCCAGCGGCGCCATCCACTGCATCGTGAAGCAGGTGCCCCGCTACACCGACCTGCTGCCGTCGGCCCACGTGGTCGAGCCCGCTGGCAACGAGGTCTGGCTGCAGGGCGCCACACAGCAGATCCGGTGGAACGCCAGCGACACCAACAACGCCGCGCTGGCCAACGTCGACCTGGCGTACTCGGTCAACGGCGGCACGAGCTGGACCACGATCGCCAACGCGATCCCCGACTCCGGCAGCTACTCGTGGACCGTGCCTGCAGTCGAGGCGAGCGCCGCGCTCGTGCGCGTGGTCGCCCGCGCGACCGACGGCGACACCACGATCGGCGTGAGCAACCCGTTCCGCATCGCCACGGGCACCGCCGGCACGTACGACTTCGCCACGGGCGCCGGCGTCACGCGGTTCGGGGCGGGTTCCGCCACCGGAAGCTGGACCAACGTCAACGCGAACGCCAACCCGGTGACCACGGCGCTCACCGCCGCCAACTACACGGCGCTCTCGACCCCGAACGCCACGGGCGGCTCGACCGACACGAACCGCTACATCACGCCGACCGTGGCGACCTCGAGCGAGGCCACCCATGTCTTCCGGTTCGTGATCAGCGAGCCGGTGGCGCAGATCGACGAGCTCCGGGTGCGTTGGGAGGGCTACGCCGCCAACTGCACGCAGGCGGAGCTCTACGTCTGGAACAACGCGCTCGGCAACTGGGGTGATGCGAACGGCCTGGTGGGCCAGAACCGCTACCTCGACTGCTTCGCGGGCAACCGCGACGAGAACCTGACGGCGTCGCTGCGGACGAACCTGCAGAACGTCGTCGCCGCCGACGGCACGGTGCGGTTCCTCGTCTATGGCGAGCGCCCCGCCGACGAGACCTACCACGACTACATGTCGCTGACGGTCATCCGCGCCAACGATCCCGCACCGGCATGCCCGACGGACCTCGATGACAACGGCGTGACCGACGGCGGTGACCTGGCCGTGGTGCTCGGGTCGTGGGGTTCATGCAGCGCGTGTGCCGCTGACCTGGACGGCAGCGGCAGCGTCGATGGCGGCGACCTGGCCGTGCTGCTGGGCTCGTGGGGCGCGTGCCCCTGAGCCGTCGCCCCTGATGGTGCCCACACGCACGCCTGTCGTGCGTCGAGGTGATGGAGTCAGGGCGTCGCTGCGGCCGTCGTCTCTGAACTGCGAACCGTGGTTTCTGCACCCTTGCGGTTGAGCATGAGCGTCCGCACGTCGGGATCGATGATCGCCTTCTCCGGGCGGAACGCGCTTTCGATGGTCAGCTCGACCGTCTCACCGGGACCGATCGTCCGCTGCGAGCGTGCATCGAGGTACTCGGGCCGCTGCCTGGCCGCGGCCGCGCGTTCCTCGGGCGTCCGGGTGACGCTCGTTTCGGGCCAGCGGTCCTCGCCGTTGGTCACGGCCACCTCGAGCGGCACGGTGCCGGTGCCGGCGTTGCGTACCGAGAGCACGGTGCGCCACGCACCACCCTGTGCCGTCGGTGCGGTGGTCGTCGCCGACTCGATCTTGAACTCGGGCACGACCACGTCGAAGAACCACTGCTTGACGAAGGCGTCGTAGGCGGCCGCATCGGGCGCGTGCGGACGCATGGCCTCGACGAAGTCCTGGAGCAGCGGGAAATCCGGCCCCTGGAGGAACCTCTCGATGAAGGCGCGGACGCCCGCATCCATCCGCTCCTCGCCCAGGTGCTCCATGAGCATCCAGAACACCCAGCCGCCCTTGTCGTAGGTCACCGTGCCGTCGCCGTTGCGTGAGCCGTCGATCTCGACCATGGGCAGCTCATCGTCGGCGCTGCGCTCGTTGCCATAGCCGAACTCGATCTGGCGCATGAATGCCATGCGCGCGCGTTCGCCACGCAGTTGGCGGGTCAGGCGCGCCGTGGACCAGTGCGCCATGCCCTCGCTGAGGATGTTCCCCCCGGGACCATCGCCCGGGCGCAGGATGTTGCCCCACCATTGGTGCGCCGCCTCGTGCGCGGTCACCATGAACGGCGTGTCCTGCTCGGGCGTGGGCTTCGACATGAAGCCGATCCCCTCGCTGAAGACGATGTTGGTCGGGAAGCCCTGTGCGTAGCCGGCGAGCGCCGGGAACTCGCTGATGCGCAGCTCCTTCCACGGGTACGGCCAGAACCACCTGGAGTACCACTCGTGCGCGCCGTCGAGCGCCTCGAGCATCACGGGCACGTTGAACCCGTGCTGCGGCAGGTGCCAGATGACGGTGGACCTGCCGCGGCTTTCCTCCCAGCGCCCCGCCGCGAGGTTGATCGCCATGATCGGGTGGTCGGACTCCCAGCGCATGGTGCGCACGCCGCCCGCGACCGTGTCGGCCGTGCAGACGCCGGGCATGTTGGCCCGGAACTCGGCGGGCACGCGGACCACGGCCTTCATGGTGGTCTCGCCGCCGGTCCCGAAGGCAGTCTTCGTGACCTTCTTCCAATCGTCGGGGCCCGGACGCTTGGGCTCCGGGGTCCGCTGCGGATCCTGGCCCACGCCGTCGACGAAGCCAACCATCGGCAGGAAGCTCGGACCGAAGCTGTTGAGGAGCACCGCCGAACGAAGGATGAACTCTCCCGCGCCGGCGGGGTTCTTCTGCGTGCCGCGACCGGGCGCGACGTGCGTGAACCCGAGTTCGACGCTCGCGCCGGGCGCGATCGGCTCCTTGGGGGTGAAGACCCAGAGCCCCGCGCTGTTGGCGACGCGCTGGGCCCATGGGCTGAGCTTGCGCTCCTTGGCTGCCTTCGCGGCGTCCCACGCTTCGCCCTCGAAGGTGAACTCCAGTCCCGTGAAGGTGGTGTTCGGCGTGATCGCGAACTGGCGCATCGGGACGTCGGTACGGTTGGTCAGCACGTAGGTGCCATCGACCGCGATGGTGCCGGCCTCGGGATCGACCGTCAGGTCCAAGGCTGCGCCGGTGATGAGCGGCTGCGGCGCATCGCGCCAGGTCCGGTCGTTGGCCACGAAGTAGTCCCGCTGCAGGCGCTCCGTGGGGCCGCCCGCAGGCCCCTGCCGCACCATCATGGCCAGGGCCGTGCCGCACGCGACGGCCGGTGCACCGAAGACCAGCAGGCGTGCCGCGCGCCGCCACGCCAACGACCACTGCAGGCGCGAGGTGATCCCCTGCGCATCCGGGGTCCGACGGCGCCACCACTCGAGCGCGGCGTGGAGCATGACCAGGCCGACCAGCACCCAGAAGACCCGGTTGAGGAGCAGCGCACCGCGGTCCAGCGGGAGCACCTCGAAGTCCGTCCACCGCATGCCGCCCCACAGGTGCCAGTTGAAGACCCAGTTCATCCATCCGCGCGTGACGCACCACCCCGTGAGCACGAGCGCGCCGATCCCCGCGAGGTAGCTCGCGTAGCGGTTGCGGAAGAGGCTCCAGGCAAGCGTGAGGAAGCACATCCAGGCGAAGAGCGTGGCCGAGAGCAGCGCACCCCAGGCCAGCAGGAACGGCAGCGGCGTGGGCGGGAGCAGGATCCCGGTCTGCACCGCCTGCACGAGAGTCGCGATCGCCACCGTGATCCACACCGCGCCGAGCACGGTCAGCACCACGGTCAGCGCACAGGCGAGCATCCTGCCCAGCACGAGAGCCCCGGTGGGTGCCGGGCTCGCGCCGACGATCGCACCGATTCGCACGCGGTCATCGCGCGCCAGGCTCTCGGTGAAGTAGTAGAGGACCATCAGCAGCGAGAACAGCGTGACGGTGTTGTAGGACTCGGCCGCGAAGGTCCCTGCCGAGACGAGGTTCGGCGTGTCGAACGGACCTGGCACGAACACGAAGCCTGTGCACTGCAGCGCGATCAGCGGGACGAAGATCCAGAGCCCGGGCGACCGGCGCAGCTCGCGCGCCTCGGCGCGGAAGGCCTGGAGCGCAGCAAGCGCTGCCGAACGGAGCGTGCCGGTGCGCTGGACCATCCCCAACGACGCCAGCGGAACCCGATCGACCCCCGGTGGCGGCGCCATCACCACGGTGCGCGCGGCGGCATCGAGCACGGCGGCGATGCGTGCTGCCGTGAGCGGATAGGGCGAGCGCCATCGGCGCGCCTCGCGGCGTGCAGCCACGAGCAGGGCCGCGGCGCCCACAACGACCAAGCCGCTGCGCTGCGCGATCATGAGTCCATCGAGCGCCAGTGGCTGCGTGTTGTAGAACGCCACGCCGCGGTCGACCTTCAGGTACGTCTCGTTCAGCCAGCGGAAGCCGGCGATGTCCACGGCCTGGAGCGCACGGTCGGCCCACGCGGGCAGCCAGCTCGGCGCGAAGTCCCACAGGAAGAAGATGCTGCCGAGGAGAATGGCCACCGGGAGCGCAAAGACCAGCACCGCCTGGCGCGTGAGGGCGCCGATGGCGAACGCGACCGCACCGAGCGAGAGCGCCGGCAGTGCCACGAACAGCAGCATCGGCCGCAGGTAGTGCATGAGGTCGAAGGCGCCACGCACCTTCTCGGGCTCCTCGACGGGATAGAACTCGAAGAAGAGGACCTGCAGCAGCAGGTTGGCCGACACCAGGACGAGGTACGTCGAGGCCACGCCGAGCCACCTGCCCACCACGTACTCGCGCGGCGTGAGGCCGGTGCTGCCGACGATCGGGATGACGCGCAGGGCATCGTCCTCGGTCGGCGCGTTCCCGAACGCCGTGCAGACGAAGAAGACCCAGAACAGCGCAAAGACCAGCATGTCCATGAACGCGAGGTTGAACTCGCTGTTCAGGAAGGCGCGTTCCCCGCCGGCGACCCGGCTGCCGGCGCCGATCGTGACCTGCCCTGCCGAGAAGCCGAGGTTCAGGAGGAGCAGGATCGCCAGGAACATCCACAGCGACGGCCGTCGCCAGGCGGTGCGGAGTTCGAGGAAGGCCAAGGTGAGTGCGCGTCGCATGGTCGTCCCCCGGTGTCAGGCTGCGGTACCGGCGCGCACGGCATCGGCCGCGCGGCTTGAGTCCATCACGCCGAAGTACACGTCCTCGAGCGTCGGCGGAACGGCCACGAACCCATTGGGCTGCGATCCGGGCTCACCCTGCACGCGCGTGCGGAAGAGCGATCCCTCGACGAGCACGGCCTGCGTGACGCGGTGCGACGCGCGGATCCGCTCGAGCTCCGCCGGCGTGACGATCCCCTCCGACACGCGCCCCTCGAGTCGCTTGCGCGCATCGGACGTCCCGCCGCTGGTCACGCAGCGCCCGCCGCGGATCACGGCGAAGCGCGGGCAGAGCGTGGCGATGTCCTCGACGATGTGCGTCGACAGCAGCACGATGCGGTCGCGTCCGAGCTCCGCGAGGATGCGGTAGAAGCGCTGGCGCTCCTCAGGGTCCAGGCCGGCGGTCGGTTCGTCGACGATGACGAGCCGTGGGTTGCCTGCGATCGCCTGCGCGATGCCCAGGCGCTGGCGCATGCCACCGGAGTAGGTGCGCACCTTGCGCTTGGCGGCGTCCGCGAGGTTGACGCGCTCGAGCAGTTCGCCCACGAGCGCCTTGCGTCCCTGCGGGGCGTCGACGCCCTTGAGTCGCAACAGGACATCGAGCATCTGTGCACCGGTGAGCGACGGGTAGAACCCGAAGTCCTGCGGCAGGTAGCCCAGGCGGGCCCAGACCGCGCGGGGATCCTTCACGATGTCGACGCCGTCGAGCGTGACGCTCCCGCCGGTCGGTTCGAGCAGCCCGGCAAGGATGTTCATGAGCGTCGACTTGCCCGCGCCGTTGGGACCGAGCAGGCCGAAGAGGCCCTCGGGAATCTCGAGCGAGACGCCCTTCAGCGCAGCGACGGGGCCGGGATAGATCTTGACGAGGTCATTGATGCGGAGCATGGGGGTGATCCTTGTATGTTGTCGAATGGTATCTGATTGTCAACGGTGCGGGAGGATGGCCTGCGGCCGCGCCACCTGGATCGCCTGCACCACGTGGCCGTAGACCCAGCCGAGGGCACGCATGAGCCAGAGCGTGGCCGTGGCCAGCGCCAGGCCAAGACCGACGCTGGACAGCGCAAGCGACATCGGAAGCCGGATCGTGCCATCCGCGGCGGGCTTGAGTTCGGTCCAGAGGTAGCGCACCGTGACGTCATCGGAGGAGATCGACACGAACGGCAGGCCGGCAGCCTGCAGCAAGGGCCCGAACACCATGGCCGCGCTCAGCGCGGCCAGCGTCAATGTGATCGCGAACAGCGCCACGCTGACCGGGAAGTTGGCATAGAGGTAGGCAAGCGACAGCCAACTTCGCACATCCTTGAGCCAGCACCAGATCCGCTGCCAGAAGCCGACATCGGCCGCCCCATGCACGGGCTGCACGCGTCGAGGCATGCGCACGCCGAGCAACCCCTGGACCACGGCGCCCTCCATCAGGCACAGGGCACGCGCCGAACCCAGCAGCAGCACGAGCACGGGCAGCCCCAGCAGGGTGGGCAGAAGACCAACCGCCAAGCCACCGAGCGTCACAGCCCAGACGAAACAGGCCGTAGCCACGATGAAGCCCACGCCACCGAAGTAGAGGAGCGCGCCCCAGGCACGGCCATCGAACCAGATGCCCACGATGGGCACGTCGCTGAGCCGCGGCGGCGTCGTGCCGGAGGCAGGCGGCGGCGGTGCATGAGCTGGGGCGGCGGCCACCACGCCGCGATCACGCTCCACCGTCTGCAGCGCAGCCCCGGACGGAAGGTTCTGGTACGCCGCGGCGATCTCGTCGACATCCCCGAACGATGCGATCGCCTGATCCACGGGCACCCCCCGCCGCACGGCGGCCTGCAGATGCTCTTGCGCATCGATCAGGGCATCGTGGGCCACGGCCGGATCGGCGCCATGCAACGCCACCTCAAGGCGCGCGAGATAGCCCTCGATCGACGGGGGCGACGATTCTGCATCAACGTCGTGCATCGGTTTCTCCCAACACCCTGTTCACCCATCGACTGCTCGCACGCCAGGAGTCGGCCCACGATGCCAGCACGCGCCGTCCCTCGGCCGTCAACGTGAAGCACTTGCGCGCAGGCCCCTCGGGCGAAGGCACGAGCGCGCTGCGGACGAGCCCATCGGCTTCCATCGTGCGGAGCATGGGGTACAGCGTCCCCTGCTTGAAGCTCATGCCATCAGGAGCCTCGTCGGCGAGCTGCCGCGCGATCTCGTAGCCGTGGATCGGCTCCGTGCTCCGCGCGATCACGGCAAGCACGACCAACCAGGACGTGCCGGTGCTGAGGTCCCTGTTCAGGCGGTCATGGAGCGGCGAGGCCATCGGCCTCTACTGTACACCGCACAGTAGCGTGTGTCAAGCAGTACCTTGGATCCCCTACTTCCGGATGCCCAAGTCCCTGTTCACCTTGGCCTTGCGGCCCCGGATGGTGGCGCCGCGCAGGACCCGGACGACATGGTCCACGTCGCGCGCCGGCAGCTCCACGATGGTGTAGAGCTCCGCGATCTCGATGTCGCCGATGCCACGGGGATTCACGTTGGCTTCGTTCGCGATCGCCCCCACGACGTCAGCCGGACGGACGCCCGCCTTGCGGCCGAGGCCGATGAAGATCCGCTCCATGTCCTGCGGATCGCGGTCGTTCCACTGGCCACGCGGGGCACCGCGTTGCGGCGGGCGGTCCTGCCACTGACCGCGCGGGGCAGCCCCCCGCGGTGCGCCACGCTCAGGCTCACGATCGCCGCCCTGCGGTGCGCCGCCCTGCTGCGGGCCGCTCCACTGCCATCCTCGCGAAGCACGTTGCCCCTGCTCCGTGGGAGCCGGCGACTCACGGCGCGGTCGATCGTTTCGGCCGAAGCCCTCGATCACGGGGATGTCCGCCTCGTCGCGCGCCGCATCGCCCTCGAGCGCCTCGTGGGCCAGGCGCACGGCGGCGGCGGCCACGTCCATCGGGTCGAACTCCGACGCGAGCGACTCGGCGACCGATCGGTACGCCTCGAGGTCGCCCGACTCGAGCACCTCTCGGATGGCGCCCTTGGTCATGTCGAGCCGCCGGGCCTTCACGTCCATCGGCGATGGCACCGTCGCGATTGCGATCTTCTGCTTGGTGGCCTGCTCGATGTTGCGCAGCAGGCGGTGGCCGCGCGGCTCGACGAGCGAGATCGCCACGCCCTCGCGGCCGGCGCGGCCCGTGCGCCCGATGCGGTGCACGTACGCCTCGGGCGACGAGGGCACGTCGAAGTTCACCACGTGAGTGAGGTGATCGATGTCGATCCCGCGCGCGGCGACGTCGGTCGCCACGAGCAGGTCGACGGTCCCGGCGCGCGCGCGTGCCATCACGCGGTCGCGCTCCGCCTGGCCCATGCCGCCGTGCAGCGATGCCACGCGGTACCCACGCCCCACCAATCGCTCGGCGAGTTCATCGACCTCCAGCCGGGTCCGGCAGAAGACCAAGGCCAGCGTCGGCGACTCGAGATCGAGCACACGGCCGAGCGCGGCGATCTTGTGGGGCCGGGGGACGATGTACGCGGTCTGCCGGACCTTGGGCACGGAACCCTTCGTCGCGGCGTCGCGAGCGATCAGGATGCGCTCGGGATCGCGAAGGTGCTTCTCGGCGATCGAGGCGATGCGCGGCGGCAGCGTGGCGGAGAAGAGCGCGGTCTGCCGGGTCTCGGGAGTGCCCTCGAGGATCAGTTCCAGGTCCTCGGCGAAGCCCATGTCGAGCATCTCGTCCGCCTCGTCGAGCGCCACGATCCGCAGCGCCGACAGATCGAGGGTGCCGCGCCGCATGTGGTCGAGCGCGCGACCGGGCGTGGCGACCACCACGTGCACGCCACGACGCAGCGCCACCACCTGGCGGTGGAACTCCTGGCCGCCGTAGATCGGGGCGACGGCGATGCCGAGGCCCTTGCCGTAGCGGTGGCAGGCCTCGCAGACCTGCACCGCGAGTTCGCGGGTGGGCACGAGCACGAGCGCCAGCGGCTTCAGGGGCTCCGGCTTGGTGCCGCCGACGAGTTGCAGGATCGGGAGCGCGAAGGCCGCCGTCTTGCCCGTGCCGGTCGCCGCCTGGCCGAGGAGATCGCGCCCGGCGAGCAGCGGCGGGATCGCCGCCTTCTGGATCGGCGTGGGCTCCTCGTAGCCCAGGGACGCGAGTTCAGTGACCAGTTCGGTGCCGAGTCCCAGTGCTTCGAAGGTGTCGCTCACCGGGAGAGGCTACCGTCTCTTCATGGACCCCACCACCACGATCACGCAGGCCCATTCTTGGCTCCGCTGGATGACGGACCGCAGCGTCACGGCATGCCGGTCCCTCTCGCACGAGGAGCTGCACCGCGCGTTCCCGATCGGGCTCGGCAGCGTGCACGGCACGCTGTTGCACCTGTACGGCGCCGAGCGGATCTGGATCGGCGTCGTCACCGGGAGCGCAGCCGCACTCACCATGCCGACGCATGAGGAGTGCCCGACGCTGGAAGCGCTCGAGTCAGCATGGTCATCGACGCGACACGACTGGGATGCGTTCCTGGCGGTGCTGACGCCGGCCGAGTGCACGCGCGTCGTCGAGCGCGTGCGCGATGGACGCGCCTACCGGCAGACCGTGGCCGATGCGTGCATGCAGGTGCCGACGCACGCGCTCTACCACAACGCACAGCTCAGCTTCATGTTCCGGTCGATGGGCCACACGCTGCCGGACTCGAGCTGGATCCTCTGGGCACGGGAACGCCTGGCCGACTGAAGCTTGGACCGGATGCAGGCGCGGCACGGACGGGGGGCCGAATCATTCAAGTTTTGTACTACTTGCAAATCCATCACGCATCGGGACTTATGCGAGCCGTCGGGCCGCTGATCCGCTCCAAACGCTCATCCTCATTTTGTTGAAGCCCCGGATTCGGTAGCGTGGCGTCGCCCTGCCCCAAAGTTGCGGCAGGCATCGATCCGGGTGACCCCTACTCAAAGAGATGTGGAGCAAGATGATGCGTCTGAGTTCACTGTCCATCGTTGCAGCCTGCGCAAGCACGCTGCTGTCCGTCCATGCGAACGCCGATCGCGGCGGCCTCGCTGATCGCGGCATGCAATCGATCCGTCGCGGCGAGCAGAGCAACGCTCCCGTGTCGACCGTGCCGAGCGACCGCAAGGCGACCAAGGAAGGCCACTGGGGCGGAAGCCTCGCCGGCTCCGAGGCGTCGCAGATCCTGTTCTATCGCGACTACGCCATCGGCGCGTGCGCCTACGAGGCCGCGCTGCAGGGCGGCGCACTGGGCACCGTGACCTTCACGAGCAACGCCACGACGTTCGCGGGACTGATCGCGAACGGCACCGAGTGGGACCTCATCGTGGTCGCGAACCAGAACACTTCGAATCTGGGGACCTTCCAGCAGGCGCTGGTGACGTACCACGCGGCTGACGCCGGCTGCGGCATCATCGTGTCGGATTGGAAGGACACGAGCGCTGCGTCGTACTTCCCGGCGCTCGGCTTCAGCCACAACCAGCCCTGGAACGTGTTCGGCGCGCTCAGCATCGAGCCCGGCAGCACCGTGTCCGGCTCGGCCCCGGTGACGCTCGTCGACATCGGCTGGGAGGTCTGGAATACGGGCACCATCGGCGGCGGAACCGCCGAGCTCCGCGGCACCCAGTCCAACGTGATGAGCGCCCGCAACGGCAAGATCATCGTGAACGGCTTCCTCAGCGACACGCTGTCGCCCTTCGCCAACGGCGTCGACATGGTCCGTCGGCAGATGGCGGCGCTCACCCGCCCGCCCTGCAACTTCGGTGACTGCAACAACGACGGCATCTGCGACGACGGCCAGCTGCCCGGCAACGACTGCAACGGCAACAACGTCCTCGACTCGTGCGACATCGCCAACGGATCCGCGACCGATTGCAACGGCAACGGCACGCCCGACTCGTGCGAGCTCGCCGGTGGCGCCGCCGACTGCAACGGCAACGGCACGCTCGACTCGTGCGAACTCGCCAGCGGCGCAGCGACCGATTGCAACGGCAACGGCACGCTCGACTCCTGCGACATCGCGGCCGGCAGCCCCGACTGCAACGGCAACGGCAAGCCCGACTCGTGCGACATCCAGCGCGGCTCGGCCACCGATTGCAACGGCAACGGCGTTCCGGACAGCTGCGACATCATCGGCGGCTCGGCCAACGACGTGAACCAGAACGGCATCCCGGACTCCTGCGAGCCCGACTGCAACGGCAACGGCATCCCCGACGCCTATGAAGTCGCCGGCGGCTTCGTCGCCGACTGCGACAACAACGGCCAGCCCGACAGCTGCGACATCGCCGGCGGCGCCGCCGACTGCGACACCGACGGCGTGCTCGATTCGTGCGAGCTCGCCGCCGGAGCACCGGACTGCAACGGCAACGGCGTGCTCGATTCGTGCGACATCGCCAGTGGCACCGCCGCGGACTGCAACGGGAACACCATCCCCGACAGCTGCGACCTGGCCAACGGCGCGCCGGACTGCAACGGCAACGGCATCCAGGATTCGTGCGACATCGCCAGCGGCGCGGCCCTCGACTGCAACGGGAACTCGGTCCCCGACAGCTGCGACCTCGCCAACGGCGCGCCGGACTGCAACGGCAACGGCATCCAGGACTCGTGCGACCTCGCCAGCGGCGCGGCCCTCGACTGCAACGGCAACTCGGTCCCCGACAGCTGCGACCTGGCCAACGGCTCGGCGAAGGACTGCAACGGGAACTCGATCCCCGACAGCTGCGACATCGCCAGCGGCTTCAGCACCGACCCCGAGGGTGACGGCATCCCCAACAGCTGCGAGCCCGACCCGGGCGTGACGATGGCTGGCCCCGGCAACGCGGCGCCCGGCCAGTGCAGCGCGATCGGTGACGAAGTCGTCTTCAACGTGTCGGTCCTCAACCCGCCGATCGTCACGGTCGCCGGCCAGTTCAACGTGGTCTACGACCGCGCGGTGCTGGAGTACGTGGGCATCTCGGGCGGCGACGCGCCGATCACCGACATCCTGGTGAGCAACCACGATGCGGGCAACGGCTCGATCTTCTGGATCTCGACGATTCCCAACGGCGGCAGCGGCACGCTGGCCGACCTGCGGGTCGCGAGCCTGCGCTTCCGCGTGATCGCCGATGACTGCGACGGCGGCGTGCACGCGTCGCTCGACGAGGGCTTCGCCCCGGTGCTGATCGCCAACGACGGCGGCATCACCGCGGATCTGCCGCTCACGCAGCCCGCGTCCTTCGTGATCGACACCACCGGCCCCGTGCTCTCGGGCGTGCCCGCGGACCTGACCGTCCCGGCCGACGCCGGCAGCGGCTGCTTCGCGGCGCGTGAACTCACGCCGCCGTCGGTGATCGACAACTGCGGCGACGCCGACCTGGTGATCACCCGCAGCGACGCCCAGCCGCTCGGTGCCCCGTGGGCCTGCGGCACCACCATCGTGACCTGGTCGGCGACCGACGGCTGCGGCCGCACGGCGCAGGCCACCACCTCGGTGACCGTGGAGCCGTACCACCTGCTCGACCTGCGCCTTGCGTATGCGGGTTCGGGCTACGCGTCCTCGATGGGCCGCTGCATCGACATCGACCTCGGTGATGTCGAGGCTGCCGTCGCCATGACCTTCGCCGCCGGCGTGGGCATGGAGACGATCCAGGTCCCCGTGGGCAGCTACGGCTGCGCCACCGCCGACGATGACCTCCACTCGCTGGTCTCGACCGGCAGCGTGGTCATCGAAGGCACGCGCTACGTGCTCGCGCTGGCCGGCACCTCGGCCCTCGTGAACGGCGACGTGACCGACGACAACCTCGTCAACGTCGCTGACTGGGGCGTGATCGTGACGCGCATCGGCTCGATGCAGCCGGCCGACGTGGACTGCTCGACCGCGGGCTTCCATGTCGACTTCAACGGCGACGGCGCCGTGACGCAGGCCGACGGTGACTTCATCGTCGCCAGCCTGCTGCGCACCGGCGCCACCGGCTGCGGCGCCCTGATCGGCGGCTCGGCCGACGAGGGCTCGATGAGCGTCGACCAGCTCGCTGCGATCGCGGGACCCGACGCCATCCTCGCCGACCTCAACGGCGACGGCATGGTCGACCTCGATGACGTCAGCCTCTGGGCTGCCGCCCGCGAGCGTCGCGGCGAAGAGTGATCGACGCCACGCATCCTCGA
The DNA here is from genome assembly GCA_027490145.1 of Planctomycetaceae bacterium. Lineage (GTDB taxonomy): Bacteria > Planctomycetota > Phycisphaerae > Phycisphaerales > SM1A02 > SYIB01. The sequence goes on along the minus strand of JAIXYQ010000010.1, from coordinate 114,056 downwards.
CATGACCACCAGGGGGCCGGCACACGCCGGCCCCCTGTTTCATTGGAGGGGACGGTTCCCCGACGGCACCGGGACCAAGGTGCCTTCCGTGTACCCTGATCCGTCCGCCATGAGCCAGCCCGACCATCCACGCCGAACCTTCGCGATCATCTCGCACCCGGACGCCGGCAAGACCACCCTCACCGAGAAGTTCCTGCTCTACGGCGGTGCGATCGACCTTGCCGGCTCGGTGACGAGCCGCAAGGACCGCAGGGCCACCGCGAGTGACTGGATGGACCTTGAGAAGCAGCGCGGCATCTCGGTCAGTTCGACGCTGCTGCAGTTCGACTATTCGGGCTACCGCGTGAACCTGCTCGACACGCCCGGCCACCAGGACTTCAGCGAGGACACCTACCGCGTACTCACTGCGGTCGATGCAGCGGTCATGGTCATCGACGCGGGCAAGGGCGTGGAAGCACAGACCCGCAAGCTGTTCGAGGTCTGCCGGCGGCGCGGCGTGCCGATCTTCACCTTCATGAACAAGTGCGACCGGCCCACGCGCCCACCGCTGGACCTGGTCGACGAACTCGAGAAGATCCTCGGGATCGGTGCCTACCCGGTGAACTGGCCCATCGGCACCGGCGCCAACTTCCGCGGGGTCTATGACCGCGCGGCCAGGCAGATGCACCTCTTCGAGCGCACCAGCGGCGGCGCGTTCGTGGCTCCCTCGACCGTCGGCGGAATTGACGACCCGCGCCTGCTCGAACGGCTCGACAGCGACGCGCACACCGAGAGCCTGCAGGAAGTGCAGATGCTCGACGAGACCGGCGGCGCCGGTGCGGCCTTCGATCGCGAGGCCGTCCTCGCCGGCCGCGTGACGCCCGTCTACTTCGGAAGCGCCATCAACAATTTCGGCGTGCAGCTCTTGCTCGACGGCTTCCTTCGCGACAGCAGCCCCCCGACCGCCCGCCAGTCGCGCGCGGGACGCATCGAGCCCGATGATCCCCGCTTCAGCGGCTTCATCTTCAAGATCCAGGCGAACATGGATCCCAAGCACCGTGACCGCATCGCGTTCCTGCGCGTGGTCTCGGGCACCTTCGAGCGCGAGATGCAGGTCGTGCACGCCCAGAGCGGCCGGCGCGTCCGGCTGGGCAACGCGGCGAAGCTCTTCGGAAACCAGCGCGAGACGGTCGACCATGCGGTCGCCGGCGACGTGGTGGGCCTGGTCGGCAACGACCTGTTCGGCATCGGCGACACGCTCACCGATGACCGCACCATCGTGTTCGACGAGATCCCCGAGTTCACGCCTGAGTGCTTCGCGTACCTGCACAACCCGCAGCCGGGCAACTACAAGAAGTTCAACCTCGGCCTCGAGCAGTTGCTTCGCGAGGGCGTGGCGCGCAGGTTCGAGACCGTCGGCAGCGGCACCAAGATCGCGCTGCTCGCCGCCGTGGGCCCGCTGCAGTTCGAGGTGATGGCGCACCGCCTCAAGGGCGAGTACGGCGCCGAGAGCCGCCTGGAGAGCGCGCCCTGGCAGATCACCCGGTGGTGGCGGCGCAAGGGGCAGGATGCCCCGTCGATGGCCGAGGAGCGCGAGATGGAACTCCCGGATGCGCCGCAGGGTTCGCGCCTGGCGTGGGACGATCGTGGCCGCGGCGTCGTGCTGTTCAGCGACCACTGGCCGGTCCGCTTCTTCCAGGAACGCAACCCTGAGATCGAGCTCTCGACGGTGCCGTGGGACCATGCCGCGGCGATCGCGATGGACTCGGCCCAGCAGATCCGCCGCTGAGGCAACGCCGAAGGCACCGACGGGGTGGACGGCTCGGATCGCGGCGGGACGTCGGAGCTCAGGTGGACGTTGCCCGTGCCGCCACGGCGTCGAGCAGCCGTTCCGCACCCCAAGGCGCACGATCGAGGAAGAGCGACGGCTCCACGAGTTCGAGTTCCATGAGCATCGGTCGGCCACATCGACCGAGCGCAAGGTCCACGCGTGCATACGCCGGGATCCCGTGTCCCAGACCCTTGGTCACGTCGAGCACGCGCCGTGCCACGTCAAGCTCCTCCGCCGTCGGCTCGACGAGGCCCCGCGACTGTTCGGCATCGCCCGACCATCGCGCACCCTTGCGGACCGCGTGCGAGAACGCGCCATCGATCATCACCAGGTTCGTCTCGCCGCGTTCCACGACGCTGGGCAGGAACGGCTGGAGCAGCATGTCCCGATGCACGTGCTCGGCACGGTGTGCATTTGCGCGGGCGTGATCCCCCGTCGCCACGCGGATGGTGCCGAACGACCCGGCGCTCACGGCCGGCTTGAGCACGAGTTCGCCGTGCCGCTCGAAGGCCTGGTGCCAATCGGGGCGCTCGCCGGGGCCCAGCAGCACGGACGGGACCACCGGGACGCCATGGGCCTGCAGTTCGAGCAGATACCCCTTGTGGAGGTTCCAGTGCAGCGTGCCCGGGGGGTTCAGCAGCAAGGCGGTTGAACCCACGTCGCTGATCCACCTGCGGAACTCGGCGAGCTTGCCGAGGTAATCCCACGTCGACCGCACGAGCACCGCATCGAAGCCTGCCCACTCCTCGCTGGGGTCGTCCCATGGCCGTGCGGTGCACAGCCAACCTCGCCCGGCGGCAGCCTGAGCCAGGACGGCCAGGTCGCCATCGGGCCGTGGAAGTTCGCGCGCGGTGACCAGGGCGATCCGCATCGGACCATCGTAGGTCGCCACACCACGAACGTCGCCCGACCGCATCGATGAGCGCCGCGTACGCGCCGCAAACAGGGGGCCACCTCGTAGCATCCGCGTCCCATGGGCTTTGACTTGACCGTTGGTGAGCACGCGTCGATGCGGCATCGTCGATCCGACGATCGGCTGCTGGACCTCCTGTCCACGATGGCCGACGAGCTCATGAGTCGACCGGTCGGCGTCTTCGGGCGCGTGTCGCCCGGACCGGGTTAGCGGCTCGGGCCGGGTTCCCGAGGCGAATCCCCCAGCAGCCGCAGGCTGTTGAGGACCACGCTCACGCTGCTCAGGGCCATGGCTGCGCTGGCGAGCATGGGCGACGGCATCCACCCGGTCCATGGCCACAGCGCACCGGCTGCCAACGGAATCGCCAGCGCGTTGTAGCCGAAGGCCCACCATAGGTTCTGCTTGATCGTCGACAGCGTGCGGCGCGCGGCCACGACCGCAACCGGGAGTGCCGCGAGATCACCGCGCATCAACACGATGTCGGCCGACTCCAGCGCGATGGCGGCGCCACAGCCCATGGCGATGCCGACCTCGGCCTGCGCGAGAGCCGGTGCATCGTTGATGCCGTCACCCACCATGGCCAGGCGAGCACCGCCCTGCTGCAGCGCCGCGATCGTGCGGGCCTTGCCGTCGGGCAGGACTCCTGCGATCAGTCGATCGATGCCGACCTCGCGCGCGATCGGCTGCGCGGACGCTTCACGGTCACCCGTCAGCATCACGGGTTCGATGCCCAGCCCACGAAGCGATGCGATCGCCGCCGCACTCGAGCCACGCGCTGCATCGCGCAGCAGGATAGAACCCAGGACGCGCCCATCGACGGCGACGACGGCGATCGTCGATGCATCGTCGTCTGCCCCCGGCACGGCGATGCCGGCACCGGCGATCCACTCCGGCGTACCGGCGCGCGCGCGCTGGCCACCGATGACGCCTTCGACGCCCTGCCCTGGATGGGCCACGACCTCGGTCGCCGGCTTCGGCAGGATCCCCCGTTCATCGGCAAGCCCCACGATGGCCCGCGCGAGCGGATGCTCGCTCGAGCGCTCGAGCGATGCCGCCACCGAGAGCACCTCGCGCTCCGTGGCTCCACCGTGCACGACCACCCCGGACACACGTGGACGCCCCTCGGTCACCGTGCCGGTCTTGTCCAGGACGACCGTCGTCACGCGCGCCAGCGCCTCGAGCGCGGCGCCACCCTTGACGAGGATGCCCCGTCGCGCCGCCGCAGCCGTCCCGGCCATGATCGCAGCGGGCGTCGCCAGCCCCATCGCGCATGGACAGGCGATGATGAGCGTCGACACGACGGCCACCAGGGCGCGCGCGCAACGGTCCTCGACCGGTCCGAACAGCAGCCACGCGGTTCCCGTGATGCCGGCGATCACCAACACCGCGGGAACGAAGCGTGCACTCACGCGATCGGCAAGCCGCGCGATCGGCGCCTTGCTCGCTTGTGCCGCCTCGACGGCACGGACGACCTGCGCCAGCACCGTAGCCGTGCCGACCTTCGTCGCGACGAACCGCAGCGCACCGGCACCGTTGACCGTCCCGCCGAGTACCGTATCCCCCGGGGCCTTGGCCACGGGCATCGGCTCGCCGGTCAGCATCGATTCATCGATGCTCGATCGTCCCGATTCGACGACGCCGTCGACCGGCACCCGCGAACCCGGGCGCACCAGGACGAGGTCCCCCACGGCAACCTCCGACGCACTGAGCTCCTGCTCCGAACCATCGCGGATCACCACCGCGCGAGGTGGAGCCAGGTCCACCAGCGACTGGATCGCGCGGCTTGCCGATCGCGTCGCACGCCACTCGAGCCACTTCCCGAGCGTCACCAGCACCACGATCGATGCTGCCGCCTCGAAGTACACCGGCGCGCCGTGAACATCGGCGGCACCCGCTCCGCGCGCGATGGCATCGAGCCCGGGCACCAACAGCACGAGCATGGACCAGGTCCAGGCCACGCCGCTGCCGAGGGCGACCAGCGTGTCCATCGAGGTCGTGCCGGCACGGGCCTGGCGCCAGGCGCGCACCATGAACGGCCACCCGCAGATGGCCATCGTCGCCGTGCCCATGAGCGCTTGCGTCCAGTCGGCCCACGTGCCGTGCAGCCACGCGACGCTCCCGTGCGTCATCGCGATCGCCACCACGGGCGTGGCGGTGACCGCACCGACGATGGTGCGGCGCCTGAGGTCTCGCCCCTCCGCATCGCGCGCCGCGACCGCCGCCGCGCGCGGATCCTCATCCAGCCCGGGCAGGAAGGCGTGATAGCCGAGGCCCTCGATGGTCCGGGCCAGGTGCTGGTCCGAGACCCGTGCGGGGTCGATCTCGACCGACGCCAGGCGCGTCGCGAAGTTCACGCTCGCCGAACGCACGCCCGGCACCGCAGCGAGCCCACGCTCGAGCTTGAGCGCGCAGGCAGCGCACGACATGCCGCCGATCGGCAGCGTGCGTCGCTCTGCGGTCGCCGGGGCAGGATGCACAGGCGGAGTCTAGGACCTGCGTCGAGGCGCCACGATCATGAGCACGGCCTCGTAGCTCAGCGCCAGGAGCACCGACACGATCGCGAACGAGATCGAGAAACGGCCCACGGCGCCCAGCGGCAGATCGCTCACCATCCAAGGCACGACCACGCACAGCGGCAGATGGACCAGGTAGATCCAGAACGAAGCATCGACGAGCCACCTGACCGCTGGCCTCGGTCTCGCGAGGACGCGCTCAGCCACGCCGATCATGCCAAGGATGAGCAGCCAGCACGCCACGGCACTGGTGGCCTGCGCGCACGCCAGCAGCACGGGCGATGGCTTCTGCCCATGACCGGTGGTCACGAACCATGCGATCGCCGTCACGAGGGCGACCAGGAGCGCGCCCAGCCCAAGGCCCAGGTGCCACCAGCCGGTCCTGACCAGTCGGGCGACCATGCCCGCTTCGCGCCGGATGCACCATCCGCCCACGAAGTACAGCCCGTAGCACGCCAGGATCGCCGGGGACACGAGGAACGAATGCGGCGTGTCGATGCCGGGCCTGTGCATGGGAAGCATGGTGATCGTCGTCAGGGTGGCCAGCACCGGAACGAGCATCCAGCGCGCCCGGCCCATGAACAGCGCATGCCGGACCCGCGCAGCCAGCGATCGGAGCGCGTCGGGCGCCAGCATCGCCATCGCCACGACCGGCAGCGAGAACACCTGGACGATGATCAGCACCTCGAGGAACCAGAGGTGGATCGGCGCCGGGTTCGCCCAGGGATGCTTGATCGCCGCGGCGAAGAGTGCGGCGCGCGTGGCGTCGTCCACCTGGTCGGTCTGGATGCGCACGAACACGAAGGCAAGCATGGTGAGCGGGAACAGCACGAACCATGCGACGACGCTGGGCAGCACGATCCGCTGCGAGCGGTTCCAGGCATACCCCCGGAGCCCACGCCGCTCGATGAGCATGGCCGCGAAGTAGCCGCTCATCACGAAGAAGACCGGCATGCGGAAGGTGTGGATCGCCAGGACCACGAGTCCGGCCAGCGGACTGCGCTCCGGATCACGGAAGGGCCAGGTGCCGTCCTGCGGACCCTCGACGTAGTTGATCGCCAGGTGGAGCACCACGCCCAACAGCATCATGCCGCCGCGCAACGCATCGATGCCGTGGTGGCGTTCCGTCAGGATCGGTGGCGGAGGTGGGAACACCGTGGCAGTGCTACCACGCCACCCCACCGGGTGCCCCACGACAGCCGCTACCTTCTCTCACCATGACCGTCATGGACATGACCAGCGCACGAAGCTCACTCGGCGCAGCGACGCCATCGCGCACTCCGTACGCCGTCATGCCCGTGCGCAACGGTCGGGGCCTCGTGGCCCTGCAGCGATTTGCCCGCGATGCGGTGATCCTCGAGCTGCGCGGGCGCATCGTGTCGGCGTCCACCGTCTGGTCGATGTGGGACCACGAACCTCGGCGAGCCGCCAACTGCATCCGCTTCGGGCCCGAGTCGTACCTGGATCCGGGCTCGCGCCCGGGCGCGTTCGCCAACCACTCGTGCGAGCCGGCCACGGCGCTCTTCCGCGAGGGACGGCGCCTGCTGGTCGTCGCGCTGCGCGCGATCCGGCCCGGCGATGAACTCACTCACGACTACTCGACCTTCCTCGGAGCCGACGACGTCTGGACCATGCGCTGCAACTGTGGTGAGCGCGCATGCCGGGGCCGCATCGGTCGGTTCGATCGACTGCCCGCCGCGACCCTCGCCCGCTACCGTCGGCTCGGCTTGATCCCGGACTTCATCGAAGCCACCGCGACGGCATGATCGTTGGGTGCCGCGCGCCGTCGCGGTAGCCTTCCGCCATGCGACTCCTCCCCGTGATCCGATGGATCTGTCAGCATGCCGTGGCGGTGACGGTCGTGGTCGAGCCGGCATCGATCGACCTTGGGTCGATCCCGCTCGGCCAGGAGAAATCGATGCCGGTCATGCTGCGCAACACGGGAACGAGCCCGGTGAAGGTCGTGACCGCCGCCGGCAACTGCGCCTGCACGACCTCGACGTGGCCGACCGAGCCCATCGAGCCCGGCGCGACGGCCGAGGCGGTCGTCACCCTCAAGCCCAGCGAATCGCAGCGTGGCGAGCGATTGACGAAGAAAGTCACGTTCGTGATCGAGGGCCAGGGCGTGGTCGACCTTGCCGTGGTCGCATCCGTGCCCGCCGACGCTGGTGCGCCCCCGGCCCCCGCCGGACCCGGCGTTTCTGCCGCACAGCCCTCCACGCCGGCGCGCCCCGCCACGCCGCTGCCACCCAAACCGTCGACGGCCTTCACCCGCGTCGATCCACCGATGAAGCCCGGTGTGCGCGCGCCATTCCCCACCTTCGACCACTGGATCATCGGCGCACCCGAACAGTCCTGGGCGCCCGGCGTCGTCTACGTGATCGACTTCTTCGGCACCGACTGCAGCCACTGCCGCGAGTACGCCACGCTCATCGAGCAGGTCATGCGTGACTTCGGTGCGCGCGGCGTCCGGTTCATCGCGACCACCGACGAGCAGCCCGAGACGGTGCGCGCCTGGTACGGCAAGGCGGGAGTCGCCGACCACTTCCCCTGCGCCATCACCGCGGATCCCGACCGGAGCGTGCTCGCCGCCTTCCAGCACGGCACGTTCCGGACCTCGACGCCGCGCTTCTTCATCGTCAAGGACGGCATCGTGCAGTGGTACGGCCACCCGAAGGTCAGCCGACCGGTGCTCGAGGCCCTGCTCGCCGGTACCTGGGATCCGCGCACGGAGTTGGCGGATGCGGTCACCGAAAGCAACGTCGCGCGGGCGAAGAACGTGACCGACACGATGGTCCGCTGGTGCGACCGCTCCGGTGACTGGCAGCCGCTGCTCGAGACGCTGGACAACGTGCGCGCGGCGATCCCCGAACGTGCGGGTCAGTACGAATCACAGCGATTCCTGATCATGATCGGCTTGGCCAAGCAGGCCGAACAGGGCTACGCGTTCGGGCGTGCCGTCGCGAAGGCGCGCGCCGGCGAGATGGAGACCCTGCGTGCGATGGCGCGGGCGATCCTCGAGACGCCGTTCGTGAAGGTGCGCGACCTCGACTTCGCGATGGAGCTCGCGCTGGCCGCCGATGCGCTGGCCAAGGGCGAGGATGCACGCGCGGCCGACACCGTCGCGCTGGCCAACTACGCCAAGGGCAACCGCGAGGCCGCCGTCACCAACGGCGAGCGCGCCGTCAGGCTCGAGACCGACCCATCGATGAAGCGCAAGTACGAGCAGGCCTTGCAGAAGTACCGCACCGGCCCGATGGGCCCCGAGCCGAGCAAGGACCACGAGCCGGCCCCGGCCGATGCGCCCGCGACGCCGCCGCGGCGGGGTGCTTCGCGCCCTGCTGCGGGATCCTGAAGCAACGCCCCTGCAGGGCCTCGGCTCACTTGGCGTCGACGCTGCGGCGGATCGGCCGCCCAGGCTTGGCGGATGGATCCAGTGTTCCCTGCTCGATCAGCATCGTGCCGTGTACGAACAGGTAGCGGATCCCCTCCGAGGTCTGGGCCGAGTGATCGGGTGTGGCCCGATCGCTCACGGTGGCGGGATCGATCACCACGATGTCCGCATCCATCCCGACCTGCAGGCGTCCCTTGAGCTTCATCTGCGGCACGCTGTCCCCGAGGATCTTCGCGGGAACGATCGTCATCTTGCGGATGGCATCGATCCAGGAGAGCAGGGATCGCTCGCGGACGTAGATCCGCAGGAAGCGGCAGAAGGTGCCGGCACTCCTGGGGTTCGACGCCGCGTTGGCCGGGAGGGGCCAGGCTTCACCGGCGACGAACGAGCCGTCGGGCAGGTTCCACGGCACGGCATCCGACGCGATCGCCGACCACGGAGGCGTGAGGGTGGCGTCGAGGATGCGCCTGTCTTCGGCGTCCGATTCGTCGAGGAACGACATGATGACCAACTGGCCGGGACTGTCCTTCTGCTCCCGTCGGATGTCGGCTTCGTCCACGATCTGACGCCCCTTGGCGATCAGCCGAACCTTGTCGAAGTCGATGCCGATGCGCTCCCGGAACTCCTTGGCGTTGCGCATCAGGATGGTGGCGGTGATCGGGAAGCTGGCCATGCCGTACGGATATGCCTCGGTGGTGACGTTGAGCCCCCGCTGGCGCGCGGCCTCGATCATGCGGATCGTCACGTCCCCATCGCGCAGCGAGGTCGAATTCAGGTGGCAGACGTGTGAGTGCACCCCGGTGGTGGCCGAGAGGCCGATCAGCATGTTCAGGCCCTCCACCGAGCTGTTCGGATCCACGATCGACCAGTCCCGGAGATGCGTGAACGTGGGCACGCCGTGGCGTGCCGCCAGTTCCGACACGGCCGTGAGTTCCTTGCCCCCGACGCCGGGCACGTAGCCGGCATTCACGCCGATGCCCAGGCCTCCCTGCCGGAGACCATCCTCCAGCATGGCAAGGACCTTCGTGAGTTCGGCGTCAGTCGTCACGTCGGTGGTCCATCGCGGGTACCGGAAGGCACCGAGGTACCACTCCGCCGTGGGAGCCGGAGGCGGCATCTGGGGAATCATCGCGGCGATGCGCGAGAAGGTCCACGACGAGCTGAAGCCGTAATTCACCACCGCCCCACGCTGGGCGATCATCTCATAGGCGGCGCCGATGGGCTGCACCCCGGACTCGAGTTCAAGCGCCGTGGTCACGCCGTCACACGCCTGCATGCGCTGGCCCGGCAGGTCGAAGGCATGCGAATGCAGGTCGATGAAGCCCGGAGCGACGATCATGCCGCGCACATCGATGACCTTCCGGCCTTCCAAGGGCTGCTCGGAAACCGCCGCGATGCGATCGCCGACAATGCCCACGTCACGGACGGCATCGACCTCGGACTCCGGGTCGATGACGCGCCCACCGCGCAGCACCACGTCGAACACCGGCCCGGTCGGAAGGCGACCGGTCTGCCGTTCGGCGCCCGCGCCGAGCGCGAGCAGGAGCATCATGGACATCACGACGTGTGGGATGGCGGTCCGCTTGATCATCGCGTGAATGGTAGATCAGCACCGCGTCACGTATGTTCCAGCCATGACGGCCACCCGCCTGCTGATCGCCTGCCTCGTCCCGATGCTGCTGGCCGCCTGCGCCTCGGAGGGCTTCCAGGTCTCGGCCCACACGCAATCGGTCGCGTACCGGAATCACGTCGACCCGGCGCTGATCCTGCGCGCCAGCCCGCCCTCATGCGCCACGCTGCCGCCGCTGGCCCCCACCACCAATGGAGGCCTGGCACCGTTGGCCGACCTGACGTTCCTGATGTCCCTTCGCAGTGTCGCGCCCGCCGGAACGGTGCTCCCCTCCGCCGAATCCACGGCCCGGCTCAACCAGCAGGGACTCGCCGGCGATTGGCAGGCGCTTGCACGCGACTACGCGACCTGCGGCATGTTGGACCGGGAGCGACTTGCCAGGATCGGCAAGGCCCTCGGCGTCCGGCACCTGATCCTGCCGATGGTCGGCTACGTCGTCACCAATGACACGCAGCAGGTCTCGCCGTTCAACATCACCGTGGCTGTGACGGTCTCGGTCGCGGTCTATGCGTCGATCCAGGTATGGGATGCCGAGCACGGCGCGATCGAATGGACCTCCACGGCGAACTGCGCCATCGCCATGGAGGTCGCCGCAGCCGGTGCATATCCGCTCCACCAGGCACTGCGCACGTGCTGGGACCAGATGCTGGTGGATCTGATCGAGAACCGTCGTGGCTCCCTGCTGCGCGTGAAGACCGCACCGCCGTCGACGCCGGAGACGCTGAACGCAACCACCCCGGACCAGGCGCAGGCACTCCCCCCGGCGGCCGGAACGCGCTGACTCGCGTGGCTCCCGCGCATGCCGGGCGACCGGCCATGTGCCCTGCCATGGATCAGGCGCTCACGACAGCTTCGCCTCGAGTTCTTCCCAGCGCGCGTAGAGCCGCGCGACCTCGGTGTGCGCCGCGGCGGATGCATCGCACGCGGCCCTGAAGGCAACGTGGTTCCCCTGCAGCGCGGGGTCGTTCATGCGCTCGTCGGCCTTGGCAGCCGCGGCTTCGGCCTTGGCGATCGCGGCCTCGATGCCGTCGTACTCGCGCTGATCGTTGTAGGAGAGCTTCTTGCGCTGCGGTGCACCGCTGCGCACGCCGGACTCGGCACTGCCCTGCGCGGAACCCGTCGCACCGTCACGCGCGGCGGGAGCGGGCTTGACCGGCGCATGGCCGGCATCCGCGGCGGCCTCGAAGCCCTTGAGCGCCCGCAGCGCCTGGTCGAGGTCCGCCACCTGCGCCGATGCACCATCCGGCCCACCGAGCACGATCACCTGCGTGGCCAGGCGTTCGAGCATGGCGCGGTCGTGCGTGACCAGCAGCACCGGTCCCTCGAACTCCTCGATCGACTGCTCGAGCACGCCCAGCGTGGGCAGGTCGAGGTCGTTCGTCGGCTCATCGAGCACGAGCACGTCGGCGGGCTCCAGCATCATGCGTGCGATGTGGGCGCGCGCGAGCTCGCCGCCCGACAGGCGCGAGACCTGCTGCAGGAGCTGATCGTCATCGAAGAGGAATCGGCGCGACCAGGCCGTGATGTGCATCTCGCCGCCACGGAACCGGACCTTGTCGCCGACCGGGCAGATGGCGTCCTTCAGCGTCATGGTGCCGTCGAGCTCGGCCCGCTGCTGGGAGAGCGTGACCACGCGTGGCGCGGGATCGGCACGACCGACGCTGCCCGCATCGGGCGCGCGTTCGCCCACGAGCGTGCGCAGGAGCGTGGTCTTGCCGGAACCGTTGGGACCCATGACCGCCACGCAATCACCCGGCGCGAGCTCGAGGTCGAGCCCGCGGAAGAGCGTGCGGCCGCCGAGTGCCACCGTGATGCCCTCGGCCCACAGCAGGCGACGCGTGCGCCGGCCGCTGCCCGTGAAGTCCACGCGCGCTCCGCCCGATGCCGCGGCCGCATTGCGACGCGCGAGTTCGGCGAGCTGTTCGCGCCGATCGGCGCTGTCGTCGATGCGCCCCTTGGCCTTCGTCCGCCGGGCCTGCGCGCCGCGGCCGAGCCAGGCGTTGTCGATGCGGACCTCGTTGGCGAGCGATGCCTGCGCCCGCGACTGTGCCTCGAGGAACTCCGCCTTGCGACGTGCGAACTCGTCGACGCCGCCGTCGGCGATGAAGACGCCGCCGGGGTACGCGCGCGACAGCTCACCCACGCGAGTGGCCACGCGCTCGAGGAAGACGCGGTCGTGGGTCACGAAAATGCTCGTCCCCGCCCTGATGTCCTGCGCGCCCTTGACCAGGAACCGCTCGAGCCACTCGAGCCCCTCGACATCGAGATGGTTCGTCGGTTCATCGAGCAGCAGCAGGTCGGGCGTGCCGCCCGCGCGCGCCAGCCCCGCCGCGATCGAGCAGCGCTTGCGCCAACCGCCGGAGAGCGTGGAGAGCGGCACGTCCATGCGCTCCTCCTCGAAGCCGATCTTGCCCAGGACGACGCTCGCAAGCACCAAAGCCTCGTGCTCGTCGCCGTGGCAGCGCGCACACGCGAGCGCGGCCGCCGCGACCGCCTCGCGCGCAGTCTGTCCATCGGGGAAGTCGTCCCGCTGCGGCACGTACACGCTCACGATCCCGCGCGGCGTTCGCACGGAACCGGCGTCGGGCTCCTCACGCTGTGCGAGCATGCGCAGCAGCGTGCTCTTGCCCGCACCGTTGGGGCCGATGAGCGCCAGGCGGTCACCCTCGGCGATCGACATCGACACGCCCTTGAAGAGCGTGCGCATGCCGTGGGATTTCGAGAGTTCGGTGGCGGTCAGCAGCATCGGGGCCGCGCACGGTACCGCGACGGGCATCCGACGGCCTGCCCTCGCGAGCGCTCGTCAAGGCACGCGATTGGGCGTGACGGTCACCGCGCACCAGACGGAGCGTCCCCCGCCATGCCCAGCAGTTCCTTCAGGAAGCGCGTGTCGTTGAAGCTGGTGCCCTTGGTGCCCATCTCGGCCAACCGCACGACGACGAGGCCCTGCTCAGGCAGCAGGTACAGCCGCTGCTTGCCGGCGCCCGCGGCCATCACCGCCTTGACGACCGTGCCGTTGGGATCGCGGATCGCCTGGGTCTGCGCTGCCGAGATCGAGGGAGCGGCGGGCTCGTCCTTGCGGCCGAGCCGACGCCTCATTCGCGTGCCGTCACTGGAACCAGTGTCGGCAACCGCACCATCGGCGCCGGTCAGCAGCCACCAGGTGAGCCCGTACTGGGGATTCACCGTGCTCCCCACGAAGCACTGCTCAAGGGCATCACGGTCGATGACCGGCGTCCAGCGTGCTGTGGTCGGCTGCCCCACGATGGTCGCGGTGCTCCCCGGAGTGGAGCTAGGTGCTTCGGGGCCTGAGGTCGCCGGTGCACCTGCAGCGGGTTGCACCGACTTGACCGCGCATCCACGCCGCACGAACTCGCCCCACTGGGCCCACTCGCGCGCGGTCAGGTGCGCACCACCCGGAAGATTCGGCTGCCCCTTCTGGTCGAGCGCGAAACGCTCCTTCGGGAAGGTGAGCCCCGCCGGTGCGAGCACGCGCGCCTGCATGTAGAACCAGTAGTCCCGCTCGGGGCGACCGCTCGCCTCGAGCTTGCGCGTGAGGAACTCGCCCCACGCGTAGAAGTGGGTCGGGCCGTAGCGGAAGGTCCGCCCGGGCTGCGCCGTGACCGGGACCTTCACGACCGCGTCGTACCAATCCTCCGGAGCCCGCTCGTTGGCGCCACCACGCAGACGACCGGCAAGGTCGTTCGCTCCACCGAGGTCCTTGATGCCGTAGCCCTGCCGACCGAGCAGGTCGCTGTGGGGCTCCAGGCCACTGGTCAGGTTCAGCAGCTCGCGCACGGTGATGCGGCTGGCACGGGGATCGGTCTTCCATTCGGTGATCGTGTCGCACACGAGTTCATCGAGCGAGACCAGACCATCGGTGACGGCGGCCGCCGCCGTGACGCCGGCGAAACTCTTGGTACCGCTCGCCAACGGGTGCGGCCGCTCGGCGGACCAACCGTTCGCGTAGCGCTCGGCGATCACGATGCCATCCTTCATCACGAGCACCGCACGGCCGGCGTGCGCCTCGCTGTACGCCATCGCGCGCTCGATGTCGGCCTGCGCCGGCGCTGGCGTGGGCGCCGGGTCGGGGTTCAGGAAGCGTGGCGACGGGCCCTTCTCGACCGCCGGCTTCGGCTCCACCTGCTGCGACGGCGGCGCGCCGGTCCATCCGAGGCCGGCCAGGACGAGCACGGGGCAGACGAACGAACCAAGCATGCGGGTGGACATGGTCATGGGCATCCTCACGCCACGATTGCCGCGACGGCGCCGCGTCGGACAGCCGGGATCACGCGTGCGGCCGCACGGCTCGGCCGCGCAGCGCATTCGCGCGGTCGGCGAAGGGCCCGGTGAACTCCTCGCGGTCCGGATCCCAGCCAAGAGGCTGACCGATCGTGTAGCCGATCACGGCCAGGTGGCAGAGCGTGGCGGTGCGGTGCCCGGTCTCGGCGGTGCAGATCGGCTCGTGGCCATCGACGATCGCGGTCAGGAAGTCGTGCACGTGCGACCTGTTGCGCGGCAGCCGCACCTCGCCCGGGCCCGGCGGCCGCAACAGCTCCATCGCGGGATCGGCCCGCCGGTCCTCACCCTTGTACGCCTTCAGGTGCCCGCGCGAGACCTCGATCGTGCCCTCGGTGCCGATGAAGGTGCAGTCGGTCGGCCCACCGTGAACGAGCTCGATGCCGCTGGCATAGGTAAAGACCAGTCCCGTGCGCGCACCGTCGGCAGGCGGCGTGACCTTCACCGGCCCCGACAGGTCCATGCCGAGCGCCCACTGCGCGATGTCGAAGTGATGTGCACCGAAGTCGGCAAGTCCGCCATTGGCGTATTCGGCGTAGTTGCGCCAGGCCGGATAGTGGCCGTGCATACCGATCGGGCAGAGTTCGTGGTGGAAGCCGCGCCACGGGGCTTGCCCGAGCCAGGCCTCCCAATCGATGCCCGGCGGCAGCGGCTCCTCCGGCAGGTCGCATGGCTTGGCCATCGGACCCACGCCGGCAAGCACGCGCTTCACCGTGCCCAGGCGACCGTTGCGCACGGACTCGGCCGCGGTCGCGAACATGTGGTTGAACTCGGAGCGCTGCTGCGAACCGACCTGGAAGGTTACGCCCGTCGCACGCGCAGCCGCCGCGATCGCGCGCCCTTCGGCCAGCGTGAGCGAGAGCGGCTTCTCGCAGTACACGTGCTTGCCGGCCAGGCATGCCGCGATCGACGGCTCCGCGTGCCAATGGTCGGGCGTGGCCACGACGACCGCATCGATCGATGGGTCCGACACGAGCTCGCGCCACGACCGCGCCGCCGTGCAGACCGTTCGACCGCGCTTGGCGTTCACGCGTCGGATGCACTCGTCGCGCCGGGCATCCACGACCTCGGCCACGCTCACGACCTCGACGCCGGGGTGGTCCATGAAGGCGTCGAGCAGTTCGCTCCCGCGCTTGCCGTACCCCACGATCCCCACGTTGATGCGACCCATCGGGCGAGCCGTCGGCGGCATCGGTGCCGGCGATGCCGACTGCGCAGGTGCCTGCTGTGCCGCAGCGCGCGCGGACAACCCAGACCCGACGGCGGCGAACAGGCTTGCAGTCCGAACGAAGTCACGACGGCCGGTCGGCGGGATCGACATCCCGGCAGCCTACCCCTGCTGCGCTAGGCTGCGCCGCATGACGATCCATCGCACCGTCGCCGTCCTCGCCACCGCCCTCTCGCTGTGCACGGCCATGGCCATCGCCCCCGCCGCCGACCTGGTCGCCGCCCAGAAGGCGCGCATCGCCGGCTACGCCAAGGCCCCGATGAAGTCCCCGCACCTGTCGTTCGTGAGCAACGGCGTGGCCGACTTCTGGACGATCGCGAAGGCCGGCTCGCTCGCGGCGGGCAAGGACCTCGGCTGCGAGGTCACGGTCGTGTTCCCGGGCGCCGGACTCAGCGACCAGAAGCGCATGCTCGAAGACCTGGTGATCCGCGGCATCGACGGCGTCTCGGTGAGTCCGATCGACCCGAAGAACCAGATGGAGGTGCTCAACCAGATCGCCGAGCAGTCGCTACTCATCACCAACGACAGCGATGCGCCGGGTTCGCCGCGGCTCTGCTACATCGGCATGGACAACTACCTCGCGGGGCGCCAGTGCGGTGAACTTGCGCGCAAGGGCCTGCCCGGTGGCGGCGAGGTCGCGATCTTCATCGGCCGCCTGGAACAGGACAACGCCAAGCGCCGCTGGCAGGGTTTCGTCGATGGGCTGCTCGGCCGGAGCATCGATGCAGAGCGCCGCGATGACCACACCAAGCCCTTCACCGAGGGCCCCTACACGATCGTCGGCACCTGGACCGATTCGTTCGACCGCGCCAAGGCCAAGGCCAACATCGAGGACGTGATGACGCGCCATCCCAAGCTCGCGCTCGTCACGGGTCTCTTTGAATACAACTCGGTGCTCGCCGTCGAGGTCTTCCGCCAGGCGGGGCGAGCCGGCCAGATCAAGATCGCGGCCTTCGACGAAGGCGCCGACGTGCTCGTGGGCATCCGCGAGGGCATCGTGCTCGGCACGGTCGTGCAGGATCCCTACGGCTACGGCTACGAGAGCATCAAGCTGCTCCATGCGCTCACGCAGGGCAAGCTCGATGCACTCCCGAAGGACGGCGTGATGAACATCCCCGCGCGGACGATCACGAAGGACAACGTCGATGTCTTCTGGGCCGACCTCAAGGCGAAGCTCGCGGCGGGCAAGGCCGCGACGTGATGCCTGCCCGGGAGAGCGCCGCTCCCCGATCCTGATCCGGCCACCGGTCGCGCCGCCACGCCGCGCGCACCGCCTGCAGCGCGCCGGCGCCCCGCGTGCCGCGGGTACAGTCCGACCATGGCGAGTCCGCTGCGAGTCCGTCCGATCCTGCGAGCGCGCGGCATCGGTCGGCGTTTCGCCGGCGTCACGGCGCTCGAATCAATCGATCTCGAGATCCGCGCAGGTGAAGTCCTCGCGATCGTGGGCGAGAACGGCGCAGGCAAGAGCACGCTCCTGAAGATCCTGTCGGGCGTGCTGCAGCCGGGCTCGGGTTCGCTCGAGTCCGTTGCGGAGGACGGCCACGCCCACGACATGCGCCTGCGCAGCGTGGCCGACGCGACCCTGGCCGGCATCGCGCTCGTGCACCAGGAACTCAACCTTGCCGAGAACCTCGACCTGGCCGGGGCGATCCTCCTGGGCCGCGAACACCACCGCTTCGGCTGGCTCGACACGCGCTCCATGCATGCCGAGGCTGCGCGCTGGCTCGCGCGCGTTGGGCTCGACCTCGATCCATCGACGCCCTGCGGCAGCCTGCCCATCGCGCAGCGTCAGCTCGTCGAGATCGCGAAGGCGCTCAGCGCGAACGCGCGCATCCTGATCCTCGATGAACCGACCTCGAGCCTGAGCGCGCGCGAGACCGAACGCCTCCTCGCCATGCTCGACGACCTGCGCCGCAGCGGCGTGGCCGTCGTCTACGTCTCGCACCACCTTGACGAGGTGCTGCGGATCGCCGACCGCGCGCTCGTGCTGCGCGATGGACGCATGGCCGGCACGCTCGATCGCCAGGCGATGGACCGCCCCACCATCGAACGACTCATGGTCGGTCGCGACCTGCCCCCGACGACGGCACGACCGTCGCTCGACGGCGCGCCCGAACGACTGGTCGTCGAAGGGCTGGTCAGTGCCCACTCCCGACGAAGGACGGCCTCGCTCACGGTCAGGCGCGGCGAGATCGTCGGGCTGGCAGGCCTGGTCGGTGCGGGGCGGACCGAACTGCTCGAGGCGATTGCGGGACTGGGGCACGAAGCCGGGAACATCACGATCGATGGGTACGCGCTCACAGGCTCCATCGCCGAGCGCGTGGCCCGTGGACTGGCGATCGTCCCGGAGGATCGCGCGCGACACGGGCTCTTCACGCTCGACCCCGTCCGGACGAACATGTCGATGGCCTGGCTGCCGCGCGGTGCCCGCGCGGGATTCGTCGACCACGGGGGCGAACGGGACCTCGTCGACGGCATGATCGCGCGGCTGCGGTTGCGTCCGGCCGATCCCTCGCGGCGCGTGCAGGTGCTCTCGGGCGGCAACCAGCAGAAGACGATCCTCGGACGATGGCTGGCGGTCGAGCCGAGCGTGCTCCTGCTCGATGAGCCCACGCGCGGCGTCGACGTCGGCGCGCGCCACGACATCCACGAAGCCGTGCGCGCGGCAGCGACGGCGGGCTGCGCGGTGCTGTTCGCGTCCAGCGACCTCGAAGAGGTCCTGCTGCTGGCCGATCGGATCCTCGTCATGCACGATGGCGCGATCGCAGGCGAATTCACGCGCGACACGGCGACCGAGGTCGCCATCATGGGCCTGGCCACCGGTGGCGCCCTGGAGGCAGCGCGATGAGGAAGCACTGGGGACTGCTGGGCATCTTCGCCGTCGTCTGCATCGTGACGGCGCTCTACGGGAAGAACTTCCTGACGGCCTACAACCTGATGAACCTGGTGCAGCGCACCGCGCTCTTCTCGATCCTGGCGCTGGGTGTGGGGTTCGTGATCGGCACGGGCGGCATCGACCTCTCGCTGGGTTCGGTGGTCTGCCTCGTGGGCATCGCCGTCCCCTGGCTCCTCATCGAGCATGGATGGTCGCCGTGGACCGTCGTCCCCGTCGTGCTCGCGGGCTCGGCGCTCATCGGGCTCTCACACGGGCTGCTCGTCACGCGGCTGCGGCTCCAGCCGTTCATCGTCACCCTGTGCGGGCTGCTGCTCTACCGCGGCATCGCACGCTGGATGACCGGCGACCAATCGCAGGGATTCCAAGGCGAATTCGCCGATCTTCGCTCCATCGCCGTCGGCCGCATCCCGTTGCCCGGGCTCGAGACCTTCCGCCTGCCTGCAACGACCATTCCGCTCATCGTGCTCGCCGTGGTCGCCGCGCTGTTCCTCACGCGCACGGTCTGGGGGCGGTGGCTGCTCGCGACCGGCAGCAACGAGGCCGCAGCGCGCTACAGCGGCATTCCGACCGCCCGTCTGGTGACCGGCGCGTACGTGGCCTGCAGCCTGCTCGCGGGGCTCGGCGGCATGCTGTTCATCTTCGACGTCGGCAGCGCACAGCCGAGCGACTTCGGGAACTTCTACGAGCTCTACGCCATCGCCGCGGCGGTGCTGGGCGGTTGCAGCCTGCGCGGCGGGAGCGTGAGCGTGGTCGGCATCGTGCTCGGCACGGCCACGCTGCAGGTCCTGCGCAACTCGATCAACCTCCTGGGCCTGGGTTCGCAGCTGGAATTCGCGGTCATCGGCGCCGTGCTGCTCGCCGGCGTGGCCGCGGACGAACTCGTGCGTCGATGGCACACGGCGCGGCTCGAGCGCCGGGGTGCGGGATGACGACGGCGCAGCCCATCGAACCCGACGCCCTGCCGCAGGCCTGGCCACGGCCAGCGGCCCCACGGCCCATCACGATCATCGGTGCGGGCTCGATCGTCGCCGATGCGCACCTGCCCGCCTACCGCGCCATGGGCTTCACGGTCGCCTCGATCGTGGATCCCGACATCGACCGCGCATGTTCCCTTGCCGCACGCTGGCAGGTTCCCGCGGCCCACGCCTCGCTCGAGGCCGCTGCATGGAACGGGGACACGATCTTCGACGTCGCCGTGCCGCCGCAGGCGCTCGACGAGGTGCTCGCCGGCCTGCCCATCGGCGCGGCCGTGCTCGTCCAGAAGCCGCTCGGCCTCGACCTGGCTCACGCCACGCGGTTGCGGCGGCTGGCCCGCGAGCGCCGGCTGCGGGCGGCGATGAACTTCCAGCTCCGGTTCGCACCCTCCATGATCGCGCTGGGGCACCTGGTGCGTTCGGGAGCGCTCGGCACGCTCACGGACCTGGAGGTCCGCGTGCACTGTTCCATGCCCTGGCACCAGTGGTCCTTCCTGCGCGGACTCGCGCGCATCGAGTTCTCGTTGCACTCGATCCACTACCTCGACCTGCTGCGATCGCTTGCCGGCGAGCCGCGTCGCGTCTGGGCGCGCGCGGTGGCCCATCCGGGAAGCGGCGGCCTGGCGGCCACGCGTTCGAGCGCGATCATCGACTTCGGCGACCAACTCCGATGCACGCTCTCGATGAACCACCATCACGCGCACGGTCCGCGCCACGAAGCCAGCGAACTCCGCGTCGAAGGCACGCGCGGCGCCGCCATCGTCCGCATGGGGGTGAACCTCGACTATCCGGTGGGCCGTCCCGACACGCTCGAGGTCGCGCTCGATGGCCATTCTTGGAGCGATGTCCCGCTCCTGGGCTCATGGTTTCCCGCGGCGTTCCGCGGACCGATGTGCAACCTGCAACGGTTCGTCGCCGGTGAGGATGCGGCGCTCGTCAGCCCGATCGATGATGCCTGGCGGACCATGCAGCTCGTCGAGGCCCTCTACGACTCGAGCGATCATGGCGGTACGCCCCTGCCCGCGGATCCGGAGTCGACGACATGACGCAC
The DNA here is from genome assembly GCA_027490145.1 of Planctomycetaceae bacterium. Lineage (GTDB taxonomy): Bacteria > Planctomycetota > Phycisphaerae > Phycisphaerales > SM1A02 > SYIB01. Next base: position 93,348 of record JAIXYQ010000010.1, on the reverse strand, counting down.
CGCCGCATCGACAGCCACCAGCACTTCTGGCGTCGCTCGCGCGGCGACTACCACTGGCTCACGCCCGCCATGACGGCGCTCTGGAACGACTTCGAGCCCGACCAGCTCCGGCCGCAACTGCTCGCACGCGGCATCAGCGGCTGCATCGCGGTGCAGGCGGCGGAGAGCGTCGAGGAGTCCCTCTTCCTGCTGGGCCTGGCGCGGCAGCACGCCTGGATCGAGGGCGTCGTGGGGTGGGTCGACCTCCGTTCGACGACCGCGATCGGCGACATGATGCGCCTGCGCGATCACGGTCCGCTCGTTGGACTGCGGCCCATGCTCCAGGACCTGGCCGACGACCGCTGGATCCTGGATGCCCGATGCCAGCCCGCCCTCGCCTGGATGGCCGCCAACGGCATCCGCTTCGATGCACTCGTGCGGCCGCACCACCTTGGCGCGATGGCGCGACTGATGGATCGTCACCCCACGCTTCGTGTGGTCATCGATCACCTGGCCAAGCCCGCGATCGCGCAGGGGCGCGACTGGCCCGAGTCGGGTCCCTGGCTGCGTGCGCTGCAGTCGCTCGCGCAGCGCGGGGCCTTCATCAAGCTCAGCGGCCTGCTGACCGAGGCACGGCCCGGCGCCACGGCACGCGACCTGCGCCCCTTCGTCGAACCCGTGCTCGAGGCGTTCGGTCCGTCACGCACCATGTGGGGCAGCGACTGGCCCGTCCTCCTCGGGGCCGCGGGCTACGCGCACTGGGACACGATCACGCAGGAGCTGCTGCAGGGCCTTCGCGCGGGCGACCGCGAACAGGTCCTCGGCGGCTCCTGCGCACGCTTCTACGGACTTCACGCAGCCACCCCATGACCATGCCCACCATCACGTCACTCGAGGTCCTCGACGTCCGCTTCCCCACGAGCGATCACCTCGACGGATCCGACGCCGTCCACACCGATCCCGATTACTCCGCGGCCTACGTCATCCTGCACACCGATGCGCCGGGGCTCGAGGGCCACGGCCTTGCGTTCACGATCGGCCGCGGCACCGAGGTCTGCGTGGCTGCGGTGCGCGCGCTCGAACCCTTCGTGGTCGGACGGTCGCTCGACTCGATCACGCGCGACTTCGCCGGCTTCTGGAGCGCGCTGACGAACGAGTCGCAGCTGCGATGGATCGGTCCCGAGAAGGGCGTGCTGCACCTGGCGACGGCCGCGGTCGTCAACGCGGTGTGGGACCTCTGGGCCAAGCAGCGCGGCCTGCCGCTCTGGCGCCTGCTGTGCGAACTCACCCCCGAGGAGTTCGTGGCGTGCATCGACTTCCGCTACCTGACCGATGCCCTGACGCCCGACCAGGCACTGGCGATCCTCCGTGAAGGCGAGCACGGCAAGGCCGGGCGCATCGCCGAACTCGAGCGCGACGGCTACCCGGCCTACACCACGAGCGCCGGCTGGCTCGGCTACGACGACGACAAGATCCGAAGGCTCTGCCGCGAGGGGATGGCTGCGGGCTGGAACCACTTCAAGCTGAAGGTCGGCGCGGACCTCGCCGACGACATCCGCCGCTGCTCGATCGTGCGCCAGGAGATCGGCCCCGACCGCAAGCTCATGGTCGATGCGAACCAGCGCTGGGACGTGCCGGTGGCGATCGAGTGGATGCGCCACCTCGCGCGGTTCGACCCCTGGTGGATCGAGGAACCCACCTCGCCCGATGACGTGCTCGGCCATGCGGCGATCGCGCGCGGGGTCGCGCCCATCGGCGTCGCCACGGGCGAACAGTGCCAGAACCGCGTGATCTTCAAGCAGCTGCTGCAGGCCGACGCGATCCGCTTCTGCCAGATCGATGCCTGCCGTCTCGGCGGGGTGAACGAGGTGCTCGCCGTGATGCTCCTGGCCAGGCGCTTCGGCGTCCCCTGCTGCCCACACGCGGGCGGGGTCGGCCTGTGCGAGTACGTCAACCATCTCATCATGGTCGATCACGCGCGCATCGCCTGCTCGCACGAGGGCCGCGTCGCCGAATGGGTCGACCACCTGCACGAGCATTTCGAGGCCCCCTGCGTGGTCCGCAACGGCCACTACATGCCGCCGACCGCCCCGGGCTACGGGATCACGATGAAGCGCGCCTCACTCGAGGCGCACCGATTCCCCGACGGCCCCGTGTGGACGGCCCGGCGCGCCGCACGACGCTGAGCCTGCCGCGGCGGACGGCCGGGCGCCGTGCGACCCCGGACACGCGGGAGGCACGATCGGGCGCCCCGCGCATCATTCAACATGCGATTTGGACCCTGATCGTTCCGATCAGTGCGTCGTCGACCGTTGCCCCGTCGCCGCCGCCGGGCGTGCCGATCCACTGCAGGTCGGGCTGCAGCGTGATCCCATGCGGCAGCGCGAACAGGTAGAAGGCCTCGAGCACCGATTCCTGCCCGCCCGTCGAGCCCAGGGCGTTGACGTAGACCGATGCATCGTCGGTGAACTCCGCAACGCCGGCGAGCAGGCCCCACTGGTCGTTCGGTCGCCCCGGCAAGGGCGACGAACAGATGCCACCGATCGCCAGGCTCAGTTCGGCAGCGTCGCTCGAGGGTGCCGACCAGCCGAACTGCGCGAACAGGTCCCAGCGTCCGCCCGATTCGTCGGGCGCGTGCAGCGCGTGCGTCAGCGTGGCGTACATGCCTCCGGCATCGCGCGAGATCGAGCCATCGTTGCCGGACGTGAGCAGCGATTGCCCACCCTGGAACCAACCGCCCAGGGTGAAGGTCCCCGCCCACGAGTGCTCGCCCGCGGTCCACGAGGGACCTCCCTCGGCGATCCAGTACGGTCCCCAGTGGCCATCAAACAGTCCACCGGGACCGCGGTTGCCGGTGCGCGGACCGTTCTGGCCGGTGGACGGGTCATACGCAGCGTTGGATCCATCGAACACGCCGGCACGGGCACTCCAACCCCGCAGGCCATCGGCATCGAGACCGCTCCAGGAAGCCACGGCACCCATGGCCGGATTGGGGTACGTCGGCATGTAGCCCAGCATCGTGGCCGGCATGGAATCGGCGGTGTTCAGGAACGGCCCCGCGGAGCCGATTGTGGCGAACATGCGGTTGGCATCGATCTTCCCGATCATGATGGCGAAGGCCCCGTCGGCCATGCTCTGTTGCCACCAGAGTTCGCTGAGCTGGAAGATCTCCTGGCCGATGGCCGGATTGATCGCGTCCCAGCCCCACCAATCACCGATCTGCGTCGGCGAGTCGCCGAACCAGTCCCACCACTGGAGGCTCGCGAAGACCTCGGCACCCGGCACGACGCCGAGCCGATCCAGGTTCGCCGTCACGGCGAGGTCGATCAGCGCCTGACCGATGGCCGGGTTGCCGATCCCGCCCGAGACCTTGGACAGGTCGAGCGTCGCCAGCACGAGCGCATCGATGCCCTGCTCGCTGAGCCGGCGCCGCCAGGGAAGCGGCTCGTCGAGCATTCGTTGGTCCAGCTCGGGCGAACCGGGCACGACCACGCGCGGCCGCTCGGCCTCGGGTTGGAGGCCGGGCAACTGCATCGACGTCGACGGCTGCACCACCGCCGGCGGATCCTGGATCGCGTCAGGTGCCAAGCGGAATCCCCAAGGCGTTCCAGACGACGAGGAAGGCCGTCCAGAGGACCAGCGCCCACATGCAGTACGGCAAGAGCAGCGCGATCAGCGTGCCCAGCCCGGCCTGCGGATCCCAGCGGCGGATCGCCACGAGGATGATCACGAGGTACGCATTCATCGGTGCGATCGGGTTCGTGCAGGAGTCACCCACGCGGTACGCCACCTGCACGAGGTCCGGCGACATGCCGGCCGTGCCCAGCATGGGCACCAGGATCGGCGCCAGGAACGCCCACTTGGCGCTGGCGCTCGACACGAGAAGGTTCAGCACGGCGACCACCACGACGATCGACGCGAGCATCGGCCCGTGCCCGAAGCCCATCGACTTGATCAGCTCGCCGCCCTCCACGCCAAGCAGCACCGAGAGGTTCGACTGCTTGAACCAGGCGATGGTCTGCCCCGCGAAGAACGCGAGCACGAGGTACGTGCCCATGCCGGCCATGGACTCGCCCATGCGCTTGGCCACGCAACGATCGCTGCGGATCTCACCACTGACCAGTCCGAAGGCCACCCCGGGGACCAGGAACAGCAGCATGATCATCGGGACGAGTGCCTCGCTCCAGGTGGGAACGGGTCGGCCCGTCGAGTGATGCGGCACCTCGCCGGTGAGCGGGCCGCCGGGGACCAGCGCCATGGCCAGGAATGCACCACCGACCACGACGAGCGAGACGAACGCCACGATGAGGCCGCGCACCTCGCCCGGCTGCATCACCAATCCCCCGGCGTCGAGGCCGCCCTGCCGGACCTGTCGATCGATCGCCGCGCGATCGAATCGTGGCGCGACGATGCGCTCGGTGACCCACCATCCGATGCCGGTCAGGAGGAAGGTCGATGCGATCATGAAGAGATAGTTGCAGTCGGGCAGCACGCGTGCCGTGGGATCGATGGCGCGTGCGGCCGACTCGGTGAGCCCCGACAGCAGCGGATCGAGGCTCGTGACCATCAGGTTGGCGCTGAAGCCGCCGGCCACGCCGAAGGTCGCGGCGGCGATCCCGACCAGCGGCGACCGTCCGGTCAGCGCGAAGACCCCTGCGGCCAGGGGCGGCAACACGACGTAGCCAGCGTCGCTCGCCGCACTCGAATTCACGCCGATGAACACCACCATCGGCGAGAGCGCCCAGGCCGGCGTCACCCGCACCAGCAGCTTCAGCAGCGCCGGGAAGAGCCCGGTGCGTTCCGCCACGCCGATCCCGAGCATCGCGATCAGCACGATGGCCAGCGGCGGGAAGTCGAGGAAGTTCTTCAGGGCGCTCGTGAGGATCCACTTCACGCCATCGGCGTCGAGCAGGTTGCGCACGGTCGCCGTGGCACCGGGCGTGCGCGGATCGTCGACCGCCCAGCCGGCCTTGGCGCCGATCCAACTGAGCAGCAGCACGAAGATGCCGAGCACGACGAACAGCGTGGCCGGGTCAGGCAGGCGGTTGCCGAGCCGCTCAACCAGCGCGAGCGCACGCGCGGTCACCCCGCGCTGGGTGTCGAGTCCGGATCCGGTCGGCTGCTCCATCTCGGTGGCCTCCTCAAGGGGAGTCCGAGTGTAGTGCTGGCTCGACTGGCTTCATGAAAGGCGGCCGCGGAGTGGCGATGTCACCATCCCGCGGCCGGATTGCCGCACGGTCATCCGCACTCAGCGACGCCCGCGCGTCGGGCGGTTCCAACCGCGTGCGTTCGCCGGACGCTGGAGCTCACCCGAGCCGCCGGATGATCCGCCGGCGCTGCCGGTGGACGAGCCCGACGCTGCACCGGGTCGATGACCGGTCTCGAACGCCGCGGCATCGCGCTGGTGCCCCTTGGGCGAGGCGTGCGGCGCGGCATGGCTGCGCTGCGACGACCGATCGCCACGCGGCTCCGGACGACGGTCACGACGCTCGCCGCGGGATGCACCCTGCGACTGCGGCTTGGGCTCGCGGGCTTCGCCCTGCTGGCCGCCGCGTGAACGACCACGACCGCCGCGCTTGCCACGGCCGCCACGACCTTCGCCGCCGCCGGCCGCCGCCTGCGGTGCCGATTCACCCGCGACCGCCGCGCTCGCCGGCGGCTCGGCCAGCGAGAGGTCGTTCGGCAGCGGTTGCACCGGGATCTGCTGGCGCGTGAGCTTTTCAATGTCGCGCAGCAGGCCGCGCTCCTCACCGTCGCAGAAGCTGATGGCTGCACCGCTCGCACCGGCACGAGCCGTGCGGCCGATGCGGTGCACGTAGGCCTCGGCCTCCATGGGCAGGTCGACGTTCACCACATGGGTGATGCCGTCGATGTCGAGGCCGCGGGCGGCGATGTCGGTCGCCACGAGCACGCGGACGCGGCCCTCGCGGAACGCCTCGAGCGCGCGGATGCGCTGGTTCTGGCCCTTGTTGCCGTGGATGGCCTCGCTCTTGATGCCGTGCGCGCGGAGGCGCTTCATCACGCGGTCGGCGCCGTGCTTCATCTTGGTGAAGGCCACGACGCGCTCCATGCCCGGGTCCTTGAGCAGGTGCACGAGGAGCGCGACCTTGTGTGCCTTGGGCACGTGGATCAGCGACTGCGCGATCTTCTCGACGGTGGTGGCCACCGGCGTCACGGCGACCTTGGCCGGATCACGCAGCAGCTGGTTGGCCAGGTGCTGGATCTCGTTGGGCATGGTCGCGCTGAAGAGCATGGTCTGGCGATCCTTCGGCACCTTGGCGGCGATCCGCTGGATCGGCTTGATGAAGCCCATGTCGAGCATGCGGTCGGCCTCATCGAGCACGAAGATGCCCACGCGGTCCAGGTGCACGAAGCCCTGGTCCATCAGGTCGATCAGGCGCCCCGGCGTGGCGACGAGCACATCGACGCCGGCCTTGAGCGCATTGACCTGCGGGTTCTGGCCGACGCCGCCGAAGATCACGGCATGGCGCAGCGCGAGGTGCTTGCCGTAGGTGGCGAAACTCTCGCCGATCTGTGCGGCGAGTTCGCGCGTGGGGGCCAGGATGAGCGCGCGCGGACGGCGGCCGGTGCGCAGATCGCCCTGCTCGCCGGACTTCATGCGGTGCAGGATCGGCAGCGCGAAGGCCGCGGTCTTGCCGGTGCCCGTCTGGGCGATGCCGAGCACGTCGCGGCCCGTCATGCCGATGGGAATCGTCTGCGCCTGGATCGGCGTCGGCGTGGTGTAGCCCTCGGCCTCGACGGCCTTGAGGAGCATGGGGTGGAGGGCGAGTTGCGTGAAGCCCGCAGCGGCGGGCACGGTCGAATGGGTCGAGTCAGTCAAAAGAGATAACCAAGTCTGATTGCGGCCTGGGAACGGATGCCGCAACCGGGATGAGGCTTGTTCGCGATTCCGGGGGCGCTCCGGCAACGGCCGGCGGGCGCGGAAACGGGAAAGGCCAGGAGCGACGCCACCCACCGCTTCCGTTGCGATTCGTGGCGTTGCCGGCGCAGTCCCAGAGGTTCGCAAGCGTGGATCGCTCGCGCTGGTTCACCGGCTGAAGGCGCTGAGGATAGCACAGCAACCGATTCAACGCAAGGGCAGCGTGATCGTGACCGCCTGGTCGAACGGATAGACCCGCTCCCCGCCCGCCACGCGCGCATCGTCAGGCACGACGAGCGCACCCTGCCCATCGAAGGCCGGCTGCCAACGATGCCCCCGCTCGATGCCGGGCGTCGTCGCCGCAGTCACGACCAAGACCATCGTGAGCTCCACGCGATGCTCGCCATCGACGATCCCCGCCAAGGGCACGCGCGCCTGCAGGCTCGTCGGCAGCTCGAGCCAGCGCTTCCATGCAGACTGCACGGCCGGCGGCTGCGTGGACATGCCGTCCTGCATCGCCCGACGCATGCCTGGATCGACCGCGGTCTGGTCCAGCGCGCGCTCCGCGCCACACTGCATGGGCTGGCCATCGATCGTCGCAGCGAGCAGGACCAGGTGCGGCGACAGTCCGCCTACGAACAGACTGTGGGGCATCGACGGCGTCACGCGTACCACGAGCACGCCATCCTCGACCAGCGCCTCGGTGGACACACGCACGCCGGCCGTGGCCATGCGCTTGGCCCACGACTCCGGGAGCGTTCCTGCCGCGAGCGCGTTCCCGAGGAAGCCCCAATCAAGGACCGAGCCCGATGGATCCGCCTCGAGGCGATCGATGATGATGGACGCCGCAAGGTCGACTTCCTCAGGGGTCAGCTGCTGGGTCGCCAAGTCTCGGTACAGGAACGGCTGCGGCCCCAGCACGCGCGCGACCCGCAACCCGAGCCATGGTGGTAGGTCAACCAACATCGGTCCCATCATCAGGAGCAGCGGCGCGAGCGCGAACAGCATGAACCACCCCACCACCTTGAGTGGTGCCCGCGGAGCCTGCGCCACACTCGTCACGGCCCCGTCGCGCGAGAGCTCGGCGTTGCACTCCGGGCATGCCGACGGCACGGCATCGGCCAGCTCCTGACCGCACGCCACGCAGCGGTTCCTGGCGCGCCCGCCCGTCATCGTCATGCTCGGCGTGAGCACGACCATGAACGGCATCAGCAGCGGCATGACGATCCAGAACGGACTCCCGGACAGGCTCGGCACGACCATGCGCATTGCGAGCGTGACAGGGAGGACCAGGACCACCGCGATCACGATCGCCACGCCGAGCCGACGGCCGAGGCCGGCCTTGGGATCGACCATGGACATCATCCCGCTCGCCATCACCGTCGGGATCGGAGGCCGCCAGCCGATCCAGCCCTGTTCGCGAAGCCGACGCGACGCCTGAAACACCTCGGGCAGTTGGTTGGTGGCGGTCGCTTCCCAGAGCGCCACCAGGTCCGGCTGCGACGCCGGGCCAAGCCCATGCCGGGGACACGGCTGGTGCAGCACCGACTCGAAGCACTGCGGACAGGCGCACCCATGCTCGTCCCAGATCCGGTCGAGCGCACGTTCGAGCCGCGCCGTCCGGCGATTATCGATCGCGAGCGAGCAAACGCCGACAAGCATGCCCGCGGCGGCCAACCACCCGCCGCCACCAAACCGTCCACCGATCAGGGTGACGCAGATGATGCCCACGAAGAACACCACCGACGCCCACATCAGGATCCGCCGTCGCCGCAGTCGCGCACGCTGTCCGAACCACTCCGCGCGCGTGATCGTCCAGGGCACGAAGCCCGGTCCGGGCGCCTGCGCCCCACGACCGTCCTGGCACGCATCGGGCGAATGCGCCCGGCAACCCCGACCACCCGGACGGGGACTGGGGCGATGATCGCTCACGCCGTTGCTCGGCATGCGTGCAGTGTACGAGGCGCCGGGGCGGACCCTCGGGTGCATCGCATCGGTGCGACGTCAGATCGACCGCAGGAAGGCCAGCAAGGCCTCTCGATCGTCGGCTCCGAGCGCTTCGAACGAGCGCCTGCTCGACGCTGCCTCACCGCCGTGCCAGAGGATGGCCTCCTCGACGGAGCGCGCCCGCCCATCGTGCAGCAAGCGCGTGTGGCCGTTCACGACCTCGATGAGTCCAAGGCCCCACAGTGGCGGAGTGCGCCACTCCGAGCCGCTCGCCATGCCATCCGGGCGGCCATCGGCCAACCCTTCGCCCATGTCGTGCAGCAGCAGGTCGGTGTAGGCCGCCACGTCGACCTCGTGGTATTGGGACACCGGGGATCCGGTCCCGGTCCGCATCGATGGGCGATGGCACGACACACAACCGGTTGACTCGAACAGCGCAGAGCCCCGCTGCACGCGCGGATCATCCGCATTTCTCCGTCGTGGCACCGCGAGCACACGGCAATAGTGGGCCAATCGCTGCACCTTCAGATCGTCGACCTCGGGATCGCCGCCGCTGGGCGCCGTGATCGAGGCGCGCTGGGCCTCGGTGAGCGACTCGCGCGGATGCACCGACGTGGTCAGGCCCATGTCGCCGTGCAGCGCGGCAGCGACCTGGGCATCCAGCGTGGCCTGGGTCGCCTTCCATCCAAAGCGACCGATTCGACGCACGCCGTCCGCATCGACCTCGTGGGCGCGACCCGAAATGCCGTCACGATCGCGATCCTCGGGATCGGCCGCAGCCCGGATCGTCTCGTCATCCACGGCCTCGAGCAAGCCAAGCCCGATCAACTGCGGCCCCATCCGCACCGAAGGCACAGCATCATGGATGGGTGCACCCGCCGGCGTCCGGAGTTCGACCCGCCAGGTCATGAGCGGGGCCGCACCATGCGGCGACACGTCGACGGGAACCAACCGGACGTGGGCTTCCGGCTCGACGCCGGGCATGGCGAGCTCCTGGACCTGCGCACCGAGCATCGGGTGGGGCGCGGAGGGATCAAGCGATGACGACGAGAACACCACCATGCCGGTGCTCCGTTCGGCGTCGTCCAACGGCGGCCTGCCCCGGCCATCTTCCATGTGGCACGCACTGCAGGACGATGCGACGAAGAGCGGGCCGAGGCCATCGCGTCCCTCGGCACTCGATGGCGCCGGCACCCAGTTGTCGCGGAAGAGCGCATTGCCGACGCTGAACGCGCGACGATCCTCGCGAGAAAGCCCGGGGATCGACAGGCTGAACGCTCCCGGGCCATCGGCCTCGACCGCGGGCGCGGCTCGGGGCGGCTCGGCAACGGCCACATTGGCGGCACGCTGCGTGAGCTGGCCCAGTCCCTCGCGGGCCTTCACGATGAGCACGACCGCGAGGACCGCGCATGCTCCCAGCCCGATCGGACGCATGCTCATCCCTGGGGTTCCGTCGGGAGCGTGAAGCCCATCGTCCGGGCAGCAGCGGTCGTCGCTTCGGAGAGCGATTCCAGGGCCTCCATGATCGCCGTCAAGCGACGCCGCTCATCGCTCGATCCGGCCGACTGGAGTGCCGCGTCGAAGGGATGCGGCATGGCGAGCATGCACGCCTCGGCGTGGACCAGCGCGCGCTCGAGGGTCTCGGCGACCGCGGCGTCGCGCTCGCGGACGAGCGGGAGGACGCCGTCATCGCGCTGACCGCGCAGCACGGTGGCCATGCCCGCGAGTCCTGCCTTGAAGTCACGGTCGGTCGTATCGCTGAAGCAACTGTGCTCTTGCTCCTGGTCGCCCGACTCCAGCGCGGCGGCAAGTCGCTCGCCGGACATCTCGAATCCGCTCAGCAACGCGATGCCGCAGAGCATCGACCGCAGGGCTGCCTGGGGATCCGCAACGAAACGGCTTCGGTAGGTGCCGGGGCGATCGGCCCACGCAGCCTCGAGCTTCGCCAGATCGTCGCACAACAGGTCGGTGGCCTCGAGCAGGAACTCGCGGCGCCGATCGGCATGTTCGGCACCGCCGTCCACGAAGTCACGGAACGAGCGATCGCCCGGGCCCGACGGTGAGCGATCCTGCCCCCAGAGCAGGAACTCGATGGCGTGCCAGCCCGTGCACACGTTCGTCTCGCCACCGCGCTGGTTGTGCACCCGAAGGATGGCCTTGCCGACCGATGGGTACTTCGTCGGATTCGCGATGATCCCGGGCGCCACGGCACCGTCGACCGCATCGATGTAGGCCTCGTCGACCGGCCAGGCATTGACGAAGGTCTCGACGCCGCCCCGCGTCGAGTCGATCGGCCCGTTCCCGAACCGGAACACCTCCGTCCGGCCGTACAGGTCGCGCGCGGTGCACCAGCAGGAGCGCGCCCGTTCGAGCCCATCCTGCGACGGGGCGGCGCAGAAGGCCTGGATCGCCGCACGCATCTGCCGGGCGGACTCGGCCGTTTGGGCGTACGAACGTTCGACGAGTGCGGCGTATGCGGCGACGCAGCGTCCCACGTCAACCGGCAGCGCGTGCGAGTCCGCCCCGACCACGTCACGGAACGCCATCGTCGGCAGCGTGGCCGTCCACACCATCGCCATCACGCCCATCACGGTCCGGATCCGCATGACGCTGACGGTAGCCCCGGGACGGTGTGCTCCGGATGAGCAGCGCGTGAATCAACACTCCCTGAACGCTTCCTTCGCGGATCGTTCACACCGGCAGGCGACCGTCCGCGCTCCATGCTTCGCCCCACGACCGTCGTCCTCACCCTCCTCGGCTCGCTCGTCATGCCCGGGGCCGCAGCCGCGGCCCAGGCCCCAGCGGCGACCGCCACGCCCGCGGCACCGCAGGCTCCGACGGCTGCTGGGCCGTTCGGCACGGCGAACGCCGACCTCCGCGCAGTGAACGCCGCGGTTCGCCCGTCGGTCGTCACCGTGACCGCCTATGAACCGGTCCCCGAGGGCGTGGCGTACGACGGCCGCTGGGCGATCGCCGACGAATCGCCGTACCCCGGCTTCGCCCGGATGAACGTGTCGAGCGGTTTCGTGGCCTCCGCGGACGGCACCGTGCTGTGTTGCTACACGCCGTTGACGTTTCCCAACGGAAGCCTGGTCGAGCGCGTGGATGTCGAGGCTGCCGATGGTTCGCGCTTCGACGCCGAACTGGTTGCGGCGGAGCCGACCATCAACCTGGCCGTGCTGCGCATCAAGCCCATCGCCGACGGGAGCTTCGGCAGCCTGCGCCCCATCGTGCCGGGTTCGGTCGACGACCTCGAGATCGGCGACGCAGTCTTCGCCGTCGCGGACCCGTTCGGCTCGTCGCGCACCTTCGCACCCGGCGTCATCATGGCGCTTCCCACGGCAGCCTGCTACCAGGCGGACCTCACCGGCAGCTTCATCCACGGCAGCATGGCGATCGCCCCCGGCGCCGTCGGCGGCATCCTCGTCAACGGCGCGGGGCAGACGGTCGGCATGCTCGTTCCACCACCGAGCACGGATGCTGCCGCCCGTCCGGAGCCACAGTCCCATGTCACGCTCGCCATGCAGGTCCAGACGGCACTGGGTGTGGCAGAAGCCCTGAAAACCAAGCGTTCCACCGAGTCGCCATGGGTGGGCTTCTCCGTGCTGAGCGCCGCGGAACTGCGTCGCAAGATGAACGACCAGGCGGCATTCGACGCCCTCGTGAAGCCTGCCAACGGCTTGTACATCGATGATGTCTACGACCCGAGCCCCGCCTCGGCCGCCGGCGTGAAGGTCGGCGACTGGATCACCACGATGAACACCACGACCATCCATGGCGTGGTCGACTTCCAGCAATCGCTCTACTACTTCGCCGGTGCCCAGGTGCCTGCGCGCATCTTCCGCGACGGCAAGGAGATGACCATCACCTTGCGCATCGAGAAGCGCCCGGCCGAGGCGAATCGAGTTCGCTGAACGGCTTCATCGTGTTCAACTCGTGCAAGCGTTCCGTGTGGGCCGCGCCGAGTCGGTGACCGTTCGGCGAACTCAGTTTCACGCAGGCTGAATCGAACGTTGGCGGATCACTTGCGAAGGCGATGCAAGATGATGGCCAGCGGCGGATCCGATCAGTCGGTCCGGCGCGCACCGTGATCCAGATCCACCCAGACTCGAACCAGGAGCCATCCGTCATGCAGATGATCAGCCTCGCCATCGTTCCTGCCCTTGCCGCGACCGCCGTCGCCTCGGCGCAGGTCCCCTCCGTCCGTACGGGCCCGTCCTCGTCGGCAACGCCGTACGTCAAGCCCGTCGCCGGCAGCCCCGTCACCGACCTCGTCTCGATCCTCACCGTCGGCGACACCATCGGCGGCTACCAGCTCCTCGGCATTCCGGACGGCATGGGCGCCTTCATGTCGGGCGGCTCGATGAAGCTCTTCATCGACCACGAGCTCACCGCGAGCGCCGCCTCGGGCCAGCGCGCCCACCAGCCTGCCGGCGTCTCGGGTGGCGCCTTCATCTCGGCCTGGACGATCAACCCCTCGACCCTCGAAGTGCTCAGCGGCGCTGACGCCATGACGAGCTGCGCCACCGTGAGCAACGGCACCGGCGGAAGCCTCTTCAAGTTCGCGCGCTTCTGCTCGGGCGACGTCCCCGAAGTCCGCGCGCTCTACAACGCGAGCACCGGCCTGGGCACGCAGAACCGCTTCTTCTTCACGGGCGAAGAGTCAGGCACCCCCGGTCGCATGACGGCCACCGACCTCGACACCGGCGTCGTCTACCAGATGACTGCGTTTGATGCCTCCTCCGGTTCGTGGGAGAACGGCCTCGCCCGCCCGATGGCGAGCGACACCACCGTGGTCATCGGGACTTCGGACGGCGGCGCCAACCGCATGTTCGTCTACGTCGGCACCAAGCAGGCCTCGGGCAACCCGGCCGAGCAGGCTGGACTGATGAACGGCACGTCCTACGGCATCCAGGTCAAGGTGAACGGCGTCGATGTCGCGGCGGAAGATCGCGTCAACGCCCTCGGCAACACGACGACCGGCCCGATCTTCAGCGGAACGTTCACGCTGGCTGCCGGCGGCACTGCCGCGGGAACCTCGTTCCTCCGTCCTGAGGACGGCGCGTGGGATCCGGCCAACCCGGCGGACTTCTACGTCGTCAACACCGACCGCATGAGCACCACCTCGGGTGGCGCTGCGCAGACCCACGGCAGCCGCCTGTACCGCCTGCGCTTCAATGACGTGAACAACGTCCTGGCTGGCGGCACCATCGAGGCTGTCCTCGACGGCACCGACGTGATGGAGATGGGCGACAACCTGTGCGTCTACAACACCATCCAGGGTGGCACGCGCGTGATCCTGCAGGAAGACCCGGGCAACCACCCGCACAGCGCCAAGACGCTGGCCTACGACGTGCAGACGGATTCGCTGCAGGTGATCCTGCAGTCCGACCCGGCGCGCTTCGGTGACGTCGGCATGGCCGCGACCGCCCCGTTCAGCCAGGACGAGGAGAACTCGGGCGTGTTCGATGCCCGCGACACCCTCGGCCTCGGCTGGTTCGTCGGCAACATGCAGGCGCACTACTCGCTGGCTGCTCCGCTCATCGAGGGTGGCCAGCTGTATGCGTTCTTCGCTCCGGAACTGGTCGGCTCCTGCATCGAAGACTGCGCCGGAACGCTGGACGGCATGGTGGACAGCACTGACATGGGCGCCCTCCTGAGCGCCTGGGGCCAGGCCACCAACAGCCGCGCGGACATCAACCGCAATGGCTACGTCGACGGCGACGACTTCGCCCAGCTGCTGGCCAAGTGGGGCCCCTGCAACTGAGCACGGTCCGCGAGACCATCACGGAACTAGGCAGTTGCGCCCCCCGAGCCGTTCGGCGGGGCGCTTTCCATTGGGGCCCGCTACCGTTCCCGCCATGACGTCGCCCACCGACTACGTGCTCGGCACGCACGACCCCGAAGCCGAGCGGCTGCGCGTGCAGCACGAACTCTGGCTTGATGAAGCCGCACGTGCCTGGGACGCGATCGGTGCTGTCGCCGGTGCGAGCGTCATCGACATCGGCTGCGGGCCGGGCCTCGTGACCGAGGCGCTCGCCGAGCGCGTGATGCCGGGCGGCGGCGTGACCGGCCTCGAGCTCTCACCTGCCTTCTCGCAGCAGGCCCGCGACCGGTGCGCCCGTTTCGGTGACGCAGCGTCGATCGTCGAGTTCGACGTGCTGCAGGCCCGCATGCCCGTCGACCTGCACGGCACGATGGACGCGGCATGGATCCGATGGCTCCTGATGTTCCTGCCAGAGCCGGGACGCGTCCTCGACCTGGTCCGGCAAGCGCTTCGCCCCGGCGGGTTCGTCGCCATCCACGAGTACGTGCACTACCCGACGTACGGCCTGCTCGGCGGCGGGCCGCGCATCGCCGAGTTCGTGCAGCACGCCATGGCTAGTTTTGTACGCGCGGGCGGCGACGCGAACATCGCGCGCAGGCTCCCTGCGATGCTCGCGATCCACGGCCTCGAACTGGTCCACGCACGTCCGATCGCGCGCGTGGCACGACCCCACGAACCCCTCTGGCAGTGGCCTGCGGGATTCATCCGCACCTACGCACCGCGGCTGGTCGAACTGGGCTTCGGCGACCAGGCATGGCTCGAGGCCACGCTCGCCGAGCTCACCGCCGCGGAGCGTGATCCATCGAGCGTGCTCATGTGCCCGACCCTGCTCGAGCTGGTGGCTCGGCGGGCGTGAACCCGCGCCCCGCTCCGGGACGACGCTACCCTGTGGGGATGGGTACCCGACTGCCGCTCGCCAAGATCCTGTCGTGCTCCGTCTTCGGGCTCGCGGTGGTCACGGGTCACTCCTGGGTCGAGCCGGGTTGGATGGACCAGGCGCTTGCCGTGGCGGGATTCAGCCTTCTCGTGGTCGCCATGGCGGGCCGCATCTGGTGCGGCTCCCACATCGCCGGCCGCAAGACGATCGAGTTGGTGACCGACGGCCCCTACTCGATCTGTCGCAACCCGCTCTACTTCTTCTCGCTGCTTGCCTTCGTCGGCGCTGGCCTCAGCTTCGAGAGCCTGTCGCTCGCGGCGATCTTCGGCACGGTCTTCTTCCTGACCCACTGGCGCACCATCCACATCGAGGAGCGTGTGCTGCGTGATCGCTTCGGCGCAGACTTCGACGCCTACGCGGCACGGGTCCCGCGGCTGATCCCCCGCCCATCGCTCTATCACGCCGAGCCGTATCACACCGTCGGAACGGTCGCCTTCAACCGCATCCTCCGCGAGGCACTGCTCGTCCCGCTGGTCTACCTGGTGGCCCAGGGCATCGAGTTCGCGCATGACCACGGCGCGATCCCGGTCCTGCTTCATCTCTACTGACCGTCCAGCACGGCGCGCAGCGCGTTGCCCTCATCGGCGTCGAGCACGCCGCGCACACGGCAGCTCGAATGCAGGTCGACCGACACGCGCATGAACTCGCTGGCGTTGCTCGACCGCACGCCGCCACCCGGCACGATCGTCACGCTGCGCAGACCGCGTGCCGCCGCATGGGCCTCTGCGACCAGCGCATCGCGCTGCATGCGATCCACCCGCGACCCGATCGTGGCGACCGAGGCATCCCAACCGAACACGCCCGCCGTCACCACGCGCTCCATGCCAAGGTCGACCAGGTCACGCATCGCGCGGTCCCGGTCACGGACGAGGTCCACCGTGCGCAGGAAGGCCACGCCCAGCCCAGCCGCCCGTGCCGCGCCTGCCAGTCGCTCCATGGCCTCGAGGTCGATCGATGCATCCGGGCGCAGCAACCCAATCGCCACATCGTGGGCTCCGGCGTGCGCCATGGCTTCGATCTCGCGATGGCACGCATCGACGACCGCGGGCGAGGCGAGGAAGGCCGCAAGCACCGGCGCCACGACCGCTCCCGGCACCCGCGGCCGGATCATGGCCACGACGCGCGCACCGGGTCGCCCGGCAGCATTCATCGCTCCGCGCACCTCCCGCACCAGGTCCGGCGCCGGCGTCCAACCCTCGGTCGACAGGTCGTCGCAGACTTCCAGCCGATCGGCGAACGGCAAGGACGCGATCGCACCTTCAATGTTCTCGATCGGGACTTCTAGGGCGGGGCGCATGGGGGACTCCTTCTGATGGGGCCACGGTCGATCGGCCTGGGCGACTGTGCACCGACCCACAGGCCAAGTTCCGAGGATCGACCACTTCCGACTTGGCAGCGCCCATTATGGGGCTACTGTTCACTTCGTGCCCGGTCGTCCAGTCGACTGGGCTGTTGCGTCATGATCCGAAGAACACCCCACGGAGACTGCCCGTCATGCCACGCCTGACCGTGCCCGCTGCCATCACCCTCGTCGCCTGCGTGTTCGGCGCTCCGTCCGTGCTCGCTGCAGATGATGGCGTCGATGGCCATCCCGCAATCGGCGCCCAGCAGCCGGCCCAGGAATCCACGCCGACGCTCAGCCAGCTCTTCGGCATGGAGTTCATCCCGGCACCCACGCACGTGCTCCCGCCTCAGGACAACGAGTTCTTCCTGGCCGAGGACGAGATCCTCGGCAACGGCAACGGCCCCAACCCGCTGCGCTTCGCCGTTGCCACGACCACGGGGCTCACCATCGAGGACGGCGAATGGGTCGACGTCGAAGGCGGCCGACTGTGGCGTGCGGTGATTGCATCGCCCAATGCCACCACGGCGCGTCTGCACCTGAAGGGACTCAATGTGCCTGCAGGCCAGCAGGTCCGCATGTCCGCGCCCGGCTGGGCCGACTCGGTGATCGGGCCGATCGAAGGCAAGGGCGAGTTCGGCACGGGCGAGGCCTGGAGCCTGGCGCTTCCGACCAACGAAGTGCTCCTGGAGTGGTTCGTCCCGACGGGCATGAAGCCCCGGGCCCTGCCGTTCAGCGATGCCGAGTACTACCACGGCTATCGCCAGATCTGGAAGCTCAACGAGTTGGGCGAAGGCGGGCTTGCGGTCGGCACCTGCCACCTCGACCCGATCTGCTTCCCCACCTGGGCCGGCGAATCCAACGGCACGGTGCGACTGATCTTCACCGGGTCGCTCTGCTCGGGCCAGCTCACGGCGACGACCGCGGTCGATGAGACCCCGTATGTCATGACCGCCAATCACTGCATCTCCACGCAGTCGGTCGCCAACAGCTGCCAGTTCAACTTCTTCTACCGGCGCAACACCTGTGCCTCCTCAGCCACGGCGGCTGCGGGAACCAGCATCAGCGGCAGCGATCTCGTCGTCACGCAGGCAGCCAGCGACTGCACGCTGCTCATGATCCGCCCCACGCTTCCGGCCAACGTCTTCTGGGTCGGCTGGACGAACGCGAACGTGCCCACGAACACCGCGTCCACCTGCGTGCACCATCCGGACGGCAGCTACCAGCGCATCTCGTTCGGCACGAAGAACGCGGCGTCCTTCCCCTGCGGGAGCCCGCAGACGAACTGGTCGAGCGTGTCTTGGAACAGCGCGACGCAGTACGGCGTCACCTCCACCGGCGTGACCGAAGGCGGCTCGTCGGGCAGCGCGATCTACCGCAACAGCGATCGACGCATGTACGGGGTCCTGACCTGCGGCGGGAGTTCGTGCACGAACCCCGGCGCCGACGACGGCTACGGCCGGCTCGACGTGGCCATCAGCAGCGGAGGATTCGCCACGCCGCTGGCGGCCGGCACCGACGATGCCCAGGAGCCGAACGATTCCTGCGCCGCCCCGCGCGTGCTCGCCAACGGCACCTACAGCGGCCTCGTCGTGAAGCGCCTTGACGAGGACTGGTACCAGCTCTCGAGCGCTCCCGGAACGGTCGTTTCGATCAGCGCGTCGTACACGCATGCCAACGGCGACATCGATCTCGAGCTCTTCTCGGCCTGCGGCGGCACGGCGATCGCCAGCGACGTCGCGAACGCGAACAACGCCTCCATCAACTACACGAACACCAGCGGATCGAACACCCTGTTCCTCCGCGTGTTCCTGGGAAGCGACACCCGCAACGACTACAGCCTGACGGTGTCGACCTCGGCCCCGCCGACCCCGGCCAATGACGAGTGCGCGGCGGCGATCGACATCACCGGCTCGGTTGCCTTCTCGACCGTCGGCGCCACCGACAGCACGACCGGCACCATCCCGGCCAGCTGCAACGACGGCGCAGGCACGAGCATGCAGCGTGACATCTGGTACCGCATCTTCGCCCAGTGCACGGGCACGGCGACGGTGTCCACCTGCGGCGCCAACTTCGACACGCGCGTTGCGGTGTACCAGGGCTTCACCTGCCCCACCGCAGCGTCGGTTCCGGTCGGCTGCGATGACAACACCACCGGCTGTGCGGGCAGCGGCTCGCAGGTGACCTGGCAGGCCAACGCCGGCTCGGTCTACTACATCCGCGTCGGTTCGCCGATCGCGGCCAGTGGCACCGGCCAGCTGGTGTACTCGTGCGTCGAAGTGCCGCTCTGCCCAGCCGATCTCGACGGCGACGGCGTCGTGGGCGGCGGCGACCTGGGCACCCTGCTGGGAGCCTGGGGCACGGCCGCGGGCGACCTCGATGACGACGGCCTGACCGACGGCAGCGACCTGGGCATCATGCTCGGCGCGTGGGGCAACTGCCCTTAAGTCGTCCGGTCCGGTGCATCAGTCCCAAGGCCTCCGCCTCGCGCGGAGGCCTTTTCCTTTGGGCCGGGCCGATCGTTGCCTGCACGGGGCTCAGCCCACCGGTGCACCGCACACCGTCGAGCCGGCAGCGACCACGCCACCCTTCATGAGCACGCTGCCGGGCTCCAGCCGTCCGCCCCGCTCGATCACGGATCCGTAGAAGGTCACGGCGTTCTCGCCGGCACTCGCGTCATCCTCGATCCGCACGCGATCGATCTTCAGGACACGATCCTCGAACGTGTGCGCCTGCGGGTGGCACGCGACGGCCGAACGATCCCCATAGGAGAGCATGTCCGGATCGACGATCTGCGTCGCACCCGGCCCGAGCATCACGTCGCGCCCGACGCTGGTGCCCACGGCGCGGAGGGTCCACGTCAGGATCGGCGTGCCCTCCACGCGCATCAACGCCACGCGTGCACTGAACCACCACAGCACGTAGAGGTAATCCCATCGGCTGCACCAACAGCTCCACAGTCCGTGTTGCCCCGGCTGCACGCGACCGAGCAGGATCCACTTGGCAACGATCCCGAAGCCGACGAGCCAGGCCCATGCGGCACAGGCCGCCAGCGAGCCCCACACGGCCATCGCCGCCACGTCGGCCTGACCGCGGGCCGCCACATTGAGCCAGATGGCGCCGCCGAGGACGGCGGGCACCACGGCGAGGCAGCGCGCGGATTCCCAAGCCCAACGATTGATGCGCTGCAGCGCACCCGGTTCATGCGTGAGACGCCGATCGACCGACACGACCTCGCGGCGGGGCAGTCGCATCGGCGGCACGCCGAACCAACCTTCGCCGTCGAGCGATGCGGCGGGAGCGACCGTCGACACGCCGATGAACAGGCGATCCGGATACGCGACGCCTGCCGGCACGACGGCGTGGTTGCCGACGAAGGTCCCGTCACCCAGGCTCGTCCGCGCCACCGTGACGAGCCCGCGCGACCACTCCGGACTCGCGAAGTAGATCCCGTCGGCGAAGAAGCACCCCTGCCCGATCGTGACGGACTCCGGCAGGACATCGATGATCGAACTCACTTCGGTGTCACGCCCGATCCGCATGCCCGACAGGCGCAGCCACATCGGCCAGAACAGCGTGCCGCTGATCCAGCGTCCCGCCGACTCGACCAGGCCCGTGCGCCACCAGATCCGCATGGCCGTCAGGCCGTGCATCGCGTGGATACCCGGCGTGATCGCTCCGGTGCAACGCAAGGCCAGCGCCGCCGTCAGCAGCCACGCTGGAACGGCCAGCACGGCCGCACCGCAGGCTGCCGCCACGAGCGACCACGATTCCGTCGGTGCGGAGAGCCAGGTTGCAAGATGGCCACCGAGCGCACGATCCACGCCGGCGCACGCGAGCGCCAGGATCGCGCCGGTGATGGCCTGCGCGAACAGTCGCACCGCCAGGGACAGCGCAGCGTGACGGATCGTGCCCAGGTCATCGTGTGCCTCCCCGGGGCGCACCGCAGCCATCCCGGCCGCAGCGCCCGGAACGCCGTCCCAGCGCACACCCGCAGGAACCGTTGCACCGGCTCGTACGGTCGTCAACGGCGCGAGCACCGCTCCGGCACCGATCGAGACCCCGGGCTCCACGGTGGCACGGACACCGACGGTCGCTTCGTCGCCGATCCGGACCGGACCATGCTCGATGCCCCCACGATCGATCCGCGACACCACGATCGCGGCATCCTGGCACAGGGTCACCCCATCGCCGAGCTCCAGCAGATCCCAACCGCCCCGGAGCACGTTGACGCCTCGGTGCACATGCACACGACGACCGACGCGCGCGCCAAGTCGACGCAATCCCCACGAGGTCAGCGCGGTGCCCTCGGCGATCGACCATGGAATCGTGCTGCCGACCTGTTCGACCATCCACTCGCGCAGATGGCGACTGCTCCAGACAGGCACCCATCCCGGGCGGTAGCGCCCGATGAGCGCGCGCTTCAGGATCGCGGTGCATGCGATCGATGCGGGGAACCACGCGAGGCGCGCCACCCCCCAGACCACCGGCGCCAACACGGCGGCGCCGACGAGGCCGATCGAATCGACGACCGTCGGACCGCCGCGGAAGACGATCCATGAACCCACGGTGCCGGCAACGACGGCACCCAGTGCGAGCGATCCCGCCTGCACGCACCAGGCCGTGAACCTGCGGTGCATCGGCACGGCAACGACGGCCCGTGCCTCGACCCGCACGGCTGCGGCGGCACCTTGCACGCGCCGTGCCAGGCCTCCGATCGTCGGCTCGTCGTACACCATGCGCACCGTGGCCTCGAGGCCGATGGAGCGCCGGATCCGGAGCACCAGGTCCACGGCGCGCAGGGAATCCCCACCCAGATCCTCGAAGAAGTGCATCGATGCACCGGGCAGGTCACGCGCAGCGACCGCTGCCGCCGCGCAGGCCGCGACGCGCTCCACGATCGACCGCGACGGATCCCGGGCCTGATCATCCCAGTGCCCGGTGTCGATGGGTCCCTGCGCAAGCATGCCGGCGACCGCGCGTCGATCGATCTTGCCGCTCAGCATCCGGGGCAACGAGGCCGCTTCGTGCAGGAACGCGGGCACCATCGCCGGTGGCAGATGGTTCCTGGCGTGGGCGAGCACCGACTCCAGGTCCACGGTCTCGCCGACCACGACCGCACCGAGCCGCGCACCGCTGCCCTCGCCGACCAGCGCGCACGCCGCCTCGCGCACGCCGTGTGCACCCGCCAGGCACGCCTCGACGGCGCCGAGCTCGACGCGGTGCCCCCGAACCTTCACCTGGGCATCGATGCGACCGAGATATTCGATCGATCCACCCGAACGACGCACCAGGTCTCCGGTGCGGTACACGCGGCCGTGGCGCGGATCGACCGCGAATCGTTGCGCCGTCAGGCCCGGCTGCCCCAGGTAGCCGTCGGCGACGCACAGGCCGGCCATCCAGAGTTCGCCCTCCTCGCCGTCGTTCGTCTCGCTGCCGTCATCCCGCACGATGATCGCGCGGCTGCCGGGCACCGCATCGCCAAGGTGCACCGGCACGCCAGGCTGCATGCGGCCACGCGTGCAGGTCACGGTGCACTCGGTCGGCCCGTACCCGTTTTCGAGGCGGAGCGCGGCGCTCCACAGGTCGCTCAGGTCCTGCGGCAGCGGCTCGCCCCCGACGTAGACCAGACGCAGCGCCGGCAACTCCCGTGCCGGATCGGCCACCCCCATCGCGCGCAGCAGCGTGGGTGGAGGACAGAACGCCGTGATGCGGTGCGCACGAAGCCACGACGGCAGGTCGGGACCGGACCGCACGACGTCGTCATCGACAGGGACGAGCGTGGCGCCGACGGCGAGCGCCATCCAGGTCTCCTCGATCGAGCTGTCGTAGGCATTGCTCGAGCATTGCGCCACGCGGTCCCCGGGACCAAGGCCGAACCGCGCCCGATCGGCCTCGACCAAGGCGGCGATCGAGGCGTGACGGACCATCACGCCCTTCGGCGCGCCGGTCGTCCCGCTGGTCGAGATCACATACGCCAAGTCCTCGGGCTTCATCGTCACGGATGCGACCTCACGCCCGGGGGCCGGGATCGCACCAACGTCGAGCACCGGAATCGCGCCCGACAGCGCCTGCACCCTGGCACGATGGTGTTCGTCGCTGATGATGGCGACCGGCGAGACGTCGGCGATGACCGCCGCCAGGTGCGCATCGGGATGGATGGGGTCCAGGCAACACCACGCGCGGCCGCCGCGCAGGATGCCCAGTTGCGCGGCGTAGACCTCCACGCCGTCGCGCGGCAGGACCACGATCACCACCTGCTGCCGGGCCCCGCCCTCCGCCCGCGTGCTGTCAGCCGCCGCATCGATCGCTGCGGCCACCCTGCACGCACGATCGTCGAGTTGCGCGTAGGTGACACGGTCCGCTTCGCGGTGGCGACCTGCCGGCACATCGATCGCCACACGGTCACCGTGCACGGCAACCGATGCAGCGAAGATCGCCTCAAGCGTCTGCATGGTTCATGCGCTCGACGAGGTGCTCGGCGGTCCAACCCCGTCGCAGCGCCCGCGCAGCGGCGTCGAGATGCGCGAAGCCACGAACGATCGAGCCGCCGCACTCACCGCACACGCAGTGGAACGGCTCGGCCATTGACCACTCCGTCGCGTTGTAATCGAACGTCAGTTCCTCGCCTGCCCTCAGGTCACGAAGCGCCACCAGGGTCCGCCCCTCGACGCGGCAGCTCGGCGCGCACGCATGGTTGAGGAAGCGCCAACGGAACCGCGTCAGGTCTCGCGAGGCCACCGCGTCCTCATCGGGATGGACGTGCTCATCGATGCCAACCTGCACGCTGTATCTCGCAGGATCCGGACGCACATCACCGTCGAACTCGATCACGACGCAGCCCGACGCGACATCTTCGTCGCACCACAGGCCGCTGCCGGCCGACGATGGCCTGACCGAGATCCCTGGGCGTGACGGTTCGCACATCGCGCGGAGGATACGGGTTGCCTCCGGTCGTTGTCCGCCGTCGCAGGCTGAGGGCTCGCTCAGGCGACGCCGTCCTTCTTCGCCATCATCGCCAGCATGTCGACGCAACGGCTCGCGTAGCCGAACTCGTTGTCGTACCAGGCGACGATCTTGAAGAAGCGGTCGTTGAGCTGGATGCCGGCCTTGGCATCGAAGATCGAGCTGTGCGGATCGCTGACGAAGTCGCTGCTCACGACTTCCTCGTCGGTGTAGCCGAGCACGCCCTTCATCGGCCCGGCGGCCGCGGCCTTCATCGCCGCGTTGATCGCCTCGAGCGACGTCGGCTTCGTGGTGCGGAAGGTCAGGTCCACGCAGCTCACGTCGGCCGTGGGCACGCGGAAGCTCATGCCGGTCAGCTTGCCCTTGACCTCGGGCAGCACGAGCGCGGCTGCCTTGGCGGCACCCGTCGAGGCCGGGATGATGTTCATGTAGGCGTTGCGCCCGCCGCGCCAGTCCTTCTTGCTGGGCCCATCCTGCGTGGGCTGGGTCGCGGTGGCGGCGTGCACCGTCGTCATCAGGCCTTCCTCGAGCCCGCAGGTCTCCAGCAGCACCTTCACGACCGGCACGAGGCAGTTGGTGGTGCAGCTCGCGTTGCTCAGGACGGTGTGCTTCGCCGGGTCGTACGACCCGCAGTTGACGCCGTACACGAAGGTGGGCACCTCCTTCTCGCTCTTCGTGGGGGCGCTGATCAGCACGCGGCGCGCACCGGCCGTCAGGTGCTTGGAGGCGTCCTCGAGCGTGGTGAAGAGCCCCGTCGACTCAAGCACGTAGTCGCAGCCGAGCTGCTTCCAGGGCAGCGCCGAAGGATCCTTCAGCGCGCTGCAGGCCGTGCGCTTGCCGTTGATCGTGATCGAGGTCTCGTCGGCCTCGACCTTGGCATCGAATCGGCCGTGCATGGTGTCGTAGCGCAGCAGGTAGGCCAGATTGTCCGCGGGAACGAGGTCGTTGATCCCGACGACCTCCATGCCCCGCGACGTGGCGATGCGGCAGACGAGGCGACCGATGCGACCGAAACCGTTGATGCCGATGCGAATGGCCATGGTTGCTCCTTGGATCCCGCTCCTGGCGCGCCGACCCCGGCTCGCCAAGGGGGCGGGAAGGATAGCACCCGACGGGACGCCGCTGCCGCGAAGGTAGGCTTGCGCCATGAGCGTGTTCGAGCATCCCCGGGCCCTGGTGGGCATGGTCCATGCACGTGCCCTTCCCGGCTCGCCGCGCGCGTCGCTCGCCGTGGCGCGCATCGCCGAGATCGCCGTCCACGAGGCTCGCGCGCTGGAGGCGGCCGGGTTCGACGCCCTGATCGTGGAGAACATGCACGATGCCCCGTACCTGCGCGACGCGTCGGTGCCCGAGGTCGTGGCGGCCATGACCCTCGTCACGGCCGAAGTCGTCCGGGCGGTGCGCATTCCCGTGGGCGTCCAGGTCCTCTCCCACGCGGCGTCGGCCGCACTGGCCGTGGCGCACGCCTCGGGCGCGGGCTTCATCCGCGTCGAGGGGTTCGTCTTCGCGAGCGTCAGCGATGAGGGCCTCGTCAACGATGCCTGTGCCGGCCGGCTCCTCCGCGATCGCACGCGCCTGGGTGCCCAGGGCATCCGCATCTACGCCGACCTGCGCAAGAAGCACTCGAGCCATGCGATCACGGCCGACCTCACCATGACCGACTGGGTCGAGGCCGCCCACTTCTTCGGCGCCGATGGCGTGATCGTGACCGGGGTCGCCACGGGCAAGCCGGTCGATGCCTCGGAGCTCGCAGCGGCCCGCGCCGCATCGCCGCTGCCGGTCCTCGTGGGCAGCGGCGCGACGCCTGCCACGCTGCCGGCGCTCTTCGCCCACGCCCACGCGGTGATCGTGGGCAGCGCGATCAAGCAGGGCGGCGTCTGGTCGAACGAGCTGTGCCCCGACCGCATGCGTGCGATCGTCGCCGCGCGCGACGCGATCCGCTGAAGGGCGCGTAGGATCGCCCCCATGCAGGTCTGGCTGAACGGACGCATCCTTCCTGCCCATGAGGCCACGCTGAGCCCCTTCGACCGGGGCTTCGTCTTCGGCGACGGCGTCTACGAACTCGTGCGCTTCTTCAACGGCGTCGGCGTCGGGATCGATGCCCACGTCGCGCGGCTCGAGCGCAGCCTCGCACTCACGCGCATCGCGGGATTCGATGCGCACACCGTCCCCGGGCTCTGCCGCGACCTGCTGGCCGCCAACGACCTCCGCGACGGCGCGGTCTACCTGCAGGTCACGCGCGGTGTGCAGCTGCCGCGCGCGCACATGCCCACGCCGGGCCTCGTGCCCACGGTGTTCGCCTACGCCAGCGCCTGCGGCTCGATCGAGGAACTCGCCACGCTGCAGCCCGGCACGGCGATCACCCGCCCCGATCCACGGTGGTCGCGCTGCGAGATCAAGACGACCAGCCTGCTCGGGAACATCCTCGCCCTGCTCGATGCGCAGGATGCGCGCGCCGACGAGGTGCTGCTCACCCGCAACGGCCTCGTGGGCGAAGGCGCGTACAGCAACGTCTTCGCCGTGCTCGACGGCACGCTGGTGACGACGCCGGTCGACGACGACCCGCCGATCCTGCACGGGGTCACGCGGTGGCAGCTGCTCGAGGAATCGACCCGGGCCGGCATCCCCACCGCCGTCAGGCCGATCGGCGTCGATGACCTCGCGTCGGCGAGCGAGGTCTTCATCGCCGCCAGCCGTCGGTTGGTCACGCCCATCCTGAGCGTCGATGGCCGCAGGATCGGGACCGGGGCGATCGGCCCGGTCACGCAACGCGCCTTCGCCCTGCTGGCCCAACGCATCCGGCGCGAGTGCGGACTGCCGCCCGGCTAGACTCGGGGCGTGCCCACCCTCCTCGCCCTCAGCGTCGGCAACACCCGCACCGCCATCGGCTCGTTCACCGCGAGCGAGCTCACCGCGGTCACGCGGCTGGACAACGTCGACCCCATCGCCGTCGCTGCGGCGGCCGAGGGCGCCTGGAAGATGCTCGACAGCGCCGGCGCACCGATCGTCGTTGCGTCCACGAACGACCCCACGGCCGACCGCATCGCCGACGAGGTCGAGGCCCGCACCGGCGCCGAGGTGCTGCGCGTCGGTGCCGACGTCGCACCGGCCATCGGCACCCACCTCGATGCGCACGCGAAGACCGGACAGGACCGGCTGCTCAACGCCGCCGCCGCCTGGTCGTGCGTGAAGCAGGCGTGCGTGGTCGTCGATGCGGGGACGGCGATCACGGTGGACTTCATCGACGGTGTCGGCACGTTCCAGGGCGGCGCGATCGCCCCGGGTGCGCAGATGGCGCTCCGTGCCATGCATGAACACACCGCCGCACTGCCCTCGATCAGCTACCGGGAGCCCGATGCGGGCAGCTTCGGCAAGAACACCGAGCAGGCGATGCTGCAGGGCGTGCACGTGGGGCTGCAAGGCCTGGTCTGGAAGCTCGTCGAGCAGTACGCCATGCAGTACGGCGCCTTCCCGGTCGTCCTCGCCACCGGCGGCGACGCCGCCACGCTCTTCTGCAAGGACGAACTCGTCAACGCGATCGTCCCCGACCTCACGCTGCACGGCATCCACGAGTCGTGGCGTGCCGCGTTCGAGGCCGAGTCGGAGCCCAGTCGCCCTGCGGTGCAACGCGCCACCGCCACGGCCGAGGTCCGCCCCGGCGGCTGCGGCGATGGGTGCGGCTGCCACACCAAGCACGACGACCAGGCATGACACCCGTCCGGTGGGCGTGGTCCACGCCGATGCAGCCCGGGGCCATTGCGCTCGTCACGCTGCAGGGTGCACCCGCCGGGCTCGATGCCCTGCTCGCCGGGTGCTGTCGCCGCGTGCCCGGCCCCGGCTCCACCTCCCGCTGCCGCTTCACCGATGCGATCGGCACCTTCGACGACGGCGTCGCCGTCCGCACGGCGCCCGACTCGGCCATGCTCATGCCGCACGGGGGCGTCCGCATCGCGCAACGCCTTCAGTCGTGGCTGCGCTCGCATGGAGCGATCGAGGCCACGCTCTCCGATCGCGCGCTCTTCCCGGAGTGCAGCGATCCCCAGGCCGCGGCGGCTGCGCGCATGGCCGGTCGCTGCGCAAGCCGACGCGCGCTGGCGCTCCTTCGTGATCATGCCGACCGGGTCGCACGATCGGGACCGCCCACGGCCGGGGACCGCGCTCGGGCACAACGGCTGCGCGTGCTCATCACCCCGCCCACCGTGGTGATCGCGGGCGCCTCGAACGTGGGCAAGAGCACGCTCACCAACGCACTCGCCCGTCGGACCGTCTCAGTCACCGATGACGCCGCGGGCACCACGCGCGATCCGGTCCCGGTACGCCTGGACCTCGACGGGGTGACCGTCGACTGGATCGACCTGCCGGGACTGCTCGAGGCCCCCAGCGGCATCGACGCCTCGGCCGCATCGATCGCGTCACGCCTGGCAGCGTCCGCGCGCGTGATGATCCTCGCCACGGCCCCGGGACGCGGCTGGCCGGAGATCGCTCCCACCGACGGCACCGTGCTCGTTCGAGTCCTGCTGCAGGCGGATCGCCCCGAAGCCGCAACGTGCATCGAGCGCCACCAGGCACTCGTGGCGTGCAGCGCACGACAGGCGACCGGACTCGACGACCTCGCCCTCGCGGTCCGCAGGGCCTTGGTCAGCGATGACGATCTCGAGGATCCGCGCGCCTGGGTCTTCGATGCGGATCAGAGCCCGATCGTCGAGTAGCCCGCATCCACGTAGACGACCTGGCCGGTCATGCCGCCGCCGAGCTCGCTCAGCAGGAACGCGGCGCAGTCGCCGACCTGCCCGCCGGTGATGTTGCGGCGCAAGGGAGCCTTGCGCTCCATGTGGTCGAGGATGTCGGTGAAACCGCCCACCGCCATCGCGCTGAGCGTGCGCAGCGGACCACCGCTGATGCAGTTCACGCGGACGTTGCGGGGGCCGAGGTCCATCGCCAGGTAGCGCGTGGTTGCCTCGAGCGCAGCCTTGGCCACACCCATGACGTTGTAGCCGGGCACGGCCTTCTCGGCGCCGTAGTACGACAGCGCGATCATGCTGCCGCCCTGGGGCATCAGGTCGACGCAGCGGTTGGCCATGGCCATGTAGGTGAACGCGCTGATGTCCATGGCCTGGGTGAAGACCTGGCGCGGGGTGGCCGTGAAGACCCCTTGGTCCATGCGCAGCCAGCTCTTGTCGGCGTAGGCGATCGAGTGCACGAGGAAGTCGATCGTGCCGAACTCGGCCTTGACGCGGTTGAACACCGCATCCAGGTCCGCATCGTTCGCGGCATCCATGGGCGCAAGCCAGGGATCCTTCACGCCGAGTTCCTCGACGGCCATCCGGCAGCGGCGCTCCATCTTCTCGCCGGGCAGGTGGGTGAACAGGCAGTGTGCCCCCTCGCGGACCAGGCTCTGCGTGATGTACCAGGCGTACGAGTGGTCGTTGGCGATGCCGGTGACGAGGCCGCGCTTGCCCTGCATGAATCCCATCGAGGTGGCTCCTTGGCTTGGGGTGAAGCGCACGCGGAGGGATTCGAACCCCCAACCCTCGGTTCCGAAGACCGATGCTCTATCCGTTGAGCTACGCGTGCGGGAGGGGAGCCATGGTAGCGCAACCTCCTGCCCTACACTCCGGTCGTGTCCACGCCACTGGGCGATCCCAACCTCGACCGCCCGCGCTCGATCCTGCTGGTGGATGACGAGCCGCTGAATCGCGACATGCTGAGCCGCCGCCTGGGCAAGGCCGGCTACGACGTGGCCACCGCCACCGACGGCGCCGACGCGCTCACCCAGATCCGGGCCAAGCGCCCCGATCTGGTGCTGCTGGACCTGCTCATGCCGGGCATCTCGGGGCTGGATGTGCTGCGCGAGATCCGGCGCACCATCGACCCCACGGAACTGCCGATCGTGGTGGCGACGGCCCTGCACGAAACGAGCTTCCTCGTCGAGGCGATGGAGGCCGGCGCCAACGACTTCATCACCAAGCCGCTGGATTTCCCGGTCGTGCTGGCGCGCGTGGAATCGCAGCTCAGGTCCAAGGGGATCGCCGACCGCAACCGAACCCTCGCCGAACGGCTCGAGGTGGCGCGCACGCGGCTCGAGGTCGCCAATCGCGAACTGGCCCAGATGTTCGGCGAACTCGAGCGCGAAGCGGACATGGATCGCCGCTCGCGCGACACGGCGCGCCAGCGCCTGCACAGCATGGCCGTGCTCGGAGACCGCGCGTCCAAGGGCATCGACCAGGATGTCGTGATGCACGACCTGCTGCTGGGCGGCATGGTCGCCATGCAGGCCACCAGCGCCGTGCTCTACCGCGTCGATGACACCGTGCTCCGGCGCCAGTACGCCGTGCCCGACGCCGCCCAGATGCCCGAGGAGGTGCCGCTCGATGGACAGACCATCCTCGCACGCATCGCGCAGGGTCACTCGGTGTTCACGGAAACCTGCAAGCCCTTCGGCACCGGCACGGCGGTCCCGACGCTGGGCGCACCGATGGTGGATCCCGACGGCGAAGTGCAGGCCGTCGTCCTGCTCAT
The DNA here is from genome assembly GCA_027490145.1 of Planctomycetaceae bacterium. Lineage (GTDB taxonomy): Bacteria > Planctomycetota > Phycisphaerae > Phycisphaerales > SM1A02 > SYIB01. Next base: position 62,951 of record JAIXYQ010000010.1, on the reverse strand, counting down.
GCGCGGCCGAGCGAGCCCGTTCGCGCGCGAGGACGAGAATGCGGCCGCGAGCCTGGCGGCCATCCTCGAGGGTGCCCTCCAGCGCACGGCGCTCACGCGCACCAACATCGAGCGCATGATCCGCATGGCCAGCATGCGTGATCCGAGCGAGACCTTCTCGCACACCAATCGGGTCGCCGGCATGTCGCTGGTCCTCTTCAACGCATGGTGCGACCGGCACGAGATCCCGATGGAACGCCGCGCGCGCGAGGGTGACCTGCTGCGGACCGGGGCCATGCTCCACGACGTCGGCAAGGTGGCCATCCCAGACGGCATCCTCAAGAAGCCCGCCGCGCTCACGCCCGACGAGTACGCCACCATGATGGGCCACACGACCGAGGGTGCGGTGCTCTTCAGCGGCCACCGCACGCCGTTCGACCGGATCGCCCACGACATCGTGCTGCACCACCATCAGCGCTGGAACGGGCGCGGCTATCCGCAGGTCGCCCATTCCGACGGCACGGTGGCCCCGCTGCGCGGCGAGCAGATCCCGCTCACGGCCCGCATCGTGGCCATCGCCGACGTGTACGACGCCCTGCTGAGCACGCGTCGCTACAAGCGCGCCTGGAGTCGCTCCGAGACGGCGGAGTACCTGCGCCAGCAGGCCGGCGAGCACTTCGACCCCGAACTCGTCGAGCTCGCCATCGGCCTGCTCGACGAACTCGATGTCGCTCGGGCGGAGTTCCCCGAGTCCGAGTCCACCGGGGGTTCCCACGCATGATCCGTGGCCTCGCGCTCGGTGCGCTGATGGCGATCCTCGGTGCCTCGGGGTGCGGTCCGCCAACCCACGTGCTCGACCGCGTGCCCGATCCCATCCGGCCGGCGTGGCTCGCCGCGCAGCCTGAGTCGGCCGGAACCTCCGCGACAGGATGGAGCGCCATCGACCGCGACCATGACCGCTACGGCGCCGCCATGTTGGTCGCACGCACGCAGCGGTTGGCGGCGCTCGCGAACGCGGTCAAGGACATCGATGCCCGCTCGGTCGAGCCCGAGGCCCTCCAGCGCTGGATCGCCGAGGCCCGCGCCACCCGCGCCGAGCTCGACGCCGCCGAGGCCTCGTTGTTCCGCGACCTTGCCGCGTCGGGTGCGGTCGGCGCGGACGTCGCCGAGCGCTGGAGCCTGCGTCGTCGCGTGGAGCGCGAACGGGACCTCGTGGCCCAGGCTGGATTCGGTGCACCGCCCGATGTTGCCGAGGCGATGGGCGCACTGCCTCCGCCCGGCTGGGATGCGGCCCGCGTGATCGCCTGGGTCGATGCGGACCGCGCCTGGCTGGCACCCCGCCTGGCCGCGCTGAACGATGCGCTCCTCCTGCGACCGCTCGAGCGCCGACTCGCACCCGCGCCCGCGCCGAACCCGGATGGTTCTCCCGGCAAGGATCCGATCGACGAGTCCTTCAAGGAACGCCTGCGCGTGCTCTCGGCCGAGTGCACCGCGCGCGTGGTTGATGCCTCGGATGACGCCGCGTGGCGAACCGCGATGACCGAGCGCCTCAAGGGCGTCCTCTCGTCCCCGCCCGTACCGAAGGGACCCGGCGGCGCGCGCTACCCCGACGATGCCGGTGCCGTGGCGATCTTCCTGCCGCCCCCCCCGACCGATGCGGAGTGGATCGCCCTCGAGAAGGCCGCGGGCGTCGGGCCCGACGTGCTCTCCCCGCTTCGTACGACCTGGGAGGCATCTTGGACGGCAGGCGTTTCCCCCATCGCTGCGCGTGCGCTCGCTGAGGTCGAGCTGGCCCAGGCTGCGGCCGATGGCACCGGCACCGGCTCGCCGCGCGAGGTCGCCCAACGGCTGCACGGTGCGCTCGAGTCGGCCATCCGTGACGAGCAGCAGGTCGAATCAGCCGCCGACGACGTGCTCTTCGCGGGCCTGGGTGACCTCGGTTCGTCCGAGGTCATTGCCTGGTGGCGGTCCATGCGCGCTGCTCCTCCGCGACCGAGCGATGCCCCCGGTGCAGGACTTGGCCGAGCCTTCGGCATGGGCGCGTGCCGGCGTGACCGCGCCTTGGCGGAACTCGCCGCGCTCTCGATCGCGACCGATGCTCAGCGCGACGCGGTCCTTCGTGCCCTCGCCGAGGGCTCCGCGGACCGCATCGCGCTCGCCCGCGAACTCGACCGCTCCCGGCTCGCTGCGTGGAAGGCGGTGTTCGAGTCGATCGTCACGATGCAGCGCGATCCGGCGGCGCTCAACCCGACGCTGCCGCGCGCGGCGCTCGCTTCGAGTGCCGACATGTCGGGCCGCTTCGTGGCCTCGCAGGATGCGTTGCTCTCGGCGTGTGCCACCTCCGTTCCCAGCCTCGAGCGGCCGCTGCGCGAGCGCGTGCGCGCCCTCGCGTGGCCGGAGTTCTTCGCCGACGCCGGACCCGATCCGGTCGGGCAGCAGGCACTCATCGCCGTGCGCGGGCTGCTGCCGGCACACGTCGAGGCGGCGCCGCTTGATGCCGCGATCGAGCGGGAACTGCAACGCATCGACCTCCAGGCGGGTCGAACGACCTGGCTGCCGGGCATGCCGCTGGCCGATCCCGAAGGCGATTGGCCGGCGATCCTTCGTCGGGATCCGGCGCTCTACGCCGCCGTCTGGGCACGCACCGTCATGACCGACCGCGCGGTGCGCGACGCGGCGCTCGATCCATCGCGCCCTGACCGCGCGCCGCTGCTGCGCTGGCTCCGGGACGGGGCCCATCCGGCCGGTCGACCACCTTCTTCATGATGAAGAGGTAGTTAAAGCCGCGCAGGAAGAAGTTCTCTTCCTCGGCCACCTTATGCCAGTTGCCCTTGCCGAGCTTGGCGTTCTGACGGACCACCGTCACGATGTCGACCGCCTCGAAGTGCCGACGCATGATCGAGAAGAGCTCGAAGCCGATCGGCATGAAGGTGCCGGCGCCGCTGCCCTTGGGCCCGCCCTTGCGCTTCTTCCAGGAGTCGCTCACGTACAGCGCGAGGTAGCGACGGTTGCGCAGCACGCGGAAGCACTCGCCCAGCACGCGCTCCATCGCGCCGTAGTACGCCGCACCGCCATCGTCGCCTGCCGCACCGAGCTTGCCGATGCAGCGCGGGTCATCGCTGTAGTCCACGTGCGTCGAGTACGGCGGATCGATGAAGACGAAATCCACGCTCGCATCCGGCAGGCCGATCGTGCGCGCATCGCCCTGGCGGATGTCGGGCCGCGACGGCGCCAGGTCGAACCCGATCCCCTGCCGGCCAAGGTCGCGGCAGACATCCAGCGTGGTTCCCGACCCGCACATGGGGTCCAGCACGCTGTCGCCCTCGCGGGTGTAGCGCGAGAGCACCTGCCAGATCACCCAGGACGGCGTGGCGCCCACGTAATCCTTGTCCCCCTGCATGCGGGAGCCGTCCCGGGCGTCGTAATGCTGGCTCGGGTACTCCCAGAGCGTGGTCGTCATGACCCGGAGCGGTGGTCGGCGCATGGAGTGCAGGCTACGGGGAAGTCTTCCAACTTGATCGTTGCGCCGTGACCCCCCTTGCCTATGATGGACCTCCCGATGCCGCGCGTGCGCGCCATGTTCTGGATCACGACCCTGCTGGCGCTCGTCCTCGTGCGCCCGCTGCACTGGGGCGTCCATGCGCTGGGTGGCCACGCCGCATGCAGCGAAGCCGTCGCGTCCGTCGATCAGGCCCACGAAGGGTGCACCCACGACCACGGCACCGACGGCGCCTCCACCTCGGAGCACTCGGGCGAACGCGCGCCCGTCGACGGCGATGACCTCGCCGACTGCGAACTCTGCCTCGCGATCGGCCTGCTGGTCACGGATCCCGTGGCCGTGCCGCTGCAGGTTCCCCAGGCGGTGCCGTCCAGCGACGGCCTGCCATCCTCGACCGCGCAGCCGATCTGCAGTGCCGACCACCCGCCTCTGCAGGCGCGCCCCCCGCCGACGATCACGACCTGACCCGTCGTGCCCGACCCGTCCGTGCAGGATGGGCCAGGCATCGTCCGCACCCCGCACGTCCATCGCATGAAACGACCCCGTGCAGGCCAGATGGCCTTCACGCTGGTCGAGGTGCTCGTCGTCATCGGCGTCATCGTGATCCTGCTCGGCATCCTCGTGCCGGGCGTGGCCGCAGTCCGCCGTGAGTCGCTCGCCTCGTCCTGCTTGTCCAACCTCCGTCAGCTCTCCGTGGCGCACCTGTCCTACATGGCGGTGCACAAGGATCGCTTCGCGGATGTCGGGCTGCCGCACGGTTCGCTCGGCGCGCCGGCGCGTTCCTTCGTGAACACGCTCAAGCCGTTCTGCGACGACCAGCTCGTCCTGCGCAGCCCTCTCGATGCCAGTCCACACTGGTCGGTCGAGTTCGGCGGCGAAGGACTGCCGGTCAACAACGGCTCACCGCCGTTGTTCCGGCTCACGAGCTACGGGATGAACAACTACCTCTCGCGCACCTACTCGCCGGCGGCGGCGATCCAGGGTGTGGGAGCGGGTGCGGATGCGCTCGCGCGGGTCCAGCGTCCCTCGGCGACCGTGTGCTTCCTGCGCATGGCCGACCGCGGGGCGTATGCGAGCAGCGACCACCCGCACGTGGAGGAATGGGGTGCGTTCCCCGTTCCCGCCACGGCGGCTTCGTCGCAGGTGCAGATCAACTCGATCGACGCCGGGAAGCCAGGCACTGCAAGCCGCAGCACCTGGTCCTTCGTCGATGGCCACACCTCGGCGGCCGAGTTCTCGACGGTGTTCGAGGGCGCGACCGCCAACCAGTTCGACCCGGGCCTCTGAACGGCCCATCCCCGCCTTGCATCGGGCGGCCCCGCGCCGCCAGGAGACGCATCATGAAGAACCGTTGCCTCATCGCATCACTCATCGCCTCGATCATCGCGCTGCCCGCGGCAGCCCAGCACGCCGACATCCTGGTCACCGTTGACGCAGGCCGCCTGCAGGTTGCCGCCATCGACAAGAAGACCGGCACCATCACGCCGACCACCGTCTTCGGTGCCGACCTCGGCGAGACCGGCATCCCGCACTACATCGACGAACCCGGACTCGATGCCGAGGAGGGCACGCTGCCCCCGGGAAGCACGCTCGGCTTCACGGTCGTCGGACCGCTCCTGCGATGGGACGGAGCATCGTTCGTGCCGACGGACGCCGAGGGTTGCGCCGACGGCGAGACCATGACGATCCAGTACGTCACGCTGCTTCGTCAGACCGGGTGCGCCGATGTCGCCGGGTTCGACCTTGCGGTCCAGTCCGACGGCGGCTTCCACAAGCACTATGTGTTCGGCGTGCAGCCGGGTTCGAACGGCGAGATCGACAGCGATGTCTACGCCCTGCAGTTCACCCTGCGCAGCAGCGATCCAACCATCGCCGACAGCGCTCCGGTCTGGATCGTCTTCAACGACGGCATGACCGAGGAAGACCATGACGCAGCCATCGCCTTCCTCGAAGGCCCGGCGTGCGCGGCGGATCTCGATGGCTCGGGTTCGGTCGACGGCGCGGACCTTGGGGTCCTGCTGTCGGCCTGGGGCGGTTCGGGTGCCGGCGACCTCGATGCGAACGGCATCGTCGACGGCGCCGACCTGGGCATCATGCTCTCCACGTGGGGCGCATGCCCCTGACGAACGCCTGAGTTCGAACCAACACGGGGCGTCCGGTGCAGGCCGGGCGCCCCGTCGTCCATTCGTACGGCAGGCCCGACGGGCTCAGTGCCCGAACAGCCGACCCAGCATCGTGCCCTTGCCGTGGGCCAGCAGCAGCTCGAGTTCGCCCTTGTCCAGGAAGATGCCGCCGCAACCGCCGCAGGCATCCACGACGACCTCGCCGCGCCGCTGTTCCGCGAGTTGACCGCCGCACTTGGGGCAGTACATCCAGTTCGCCGGGCGGGAGGCCGATGCCTTCAGTTCGGCGCGCTGGGCGTCGAGCTTGCTCCGCAGGGCCGCAAGGGCTTCCGCCTCGCGTCGCTTGAACTCGGCTTCTTCCTGGTTGTACCCGGTGGCTTCGTTGAACTGGCTCATGCGTGACTCCTGCGCCGTGCGCGCTCCAAGGGTACCGCTTCCTCGCACGCCTTGGCGTGCGCCGTGACCATCCCCTGCCGACCCGCGCGGCACGGTTCCCATCGCTCGAGCCCCGCGCAGCGAATCCCGGGAGGATCGGTCAACGAAGGAGTCTCCGGAGTACCGTGAACCCATGCTGACCCGCCTGCTTGCCATCGTGGCCCTCGTTGCTTGCTCCGCCTGCGGTGAGGCGGGCAATGCTCCCAAGCCAAAGCCAACGCTTCGCGTGCAGCTCGACTGGGTCCCCGAACCGGAGTTCGGCGGGCTCTATGCGGCGCAGCAGGATGGTCTCTTCGAGGCGGCGGGCCTCGCGATCGAGATCATCAAGGGCGGTGCCGGTACGCCGACTCCCCAACTCACGGCCGATGGTGTCTGCGACGTCGGCCTGATGAGCGCCGACCAACTGCTGCAGCTGCGCGCGCGCGACGGGGCGCTCGTGGGCTTCTATGCGACCTTCATCGAGACGCCCTACGCCTTGATGGCTCACCAGGCCAATCCTGCAGCGAGCCTCGAACAACTCTGGACCGGGGGCGGAACCATCGCCGTCGAACCGGGCCTGCCGTACGTGCGCCTGCTGCAGGCGAAGTATGGGCAGGACAAGGCCAAGTTCGTCACCTACAACGGCTCGCTCTCGACCTTCGAGTCGGATCCGATGGCTGCGACGCAGTGCTTCGCCACGGCCGAGCCGGTGACGATGAAGCTCAAGGGCGTCGCGTGCAAGAGCTTCAGCCTGCGCGAGATCTACAACCCGTACGTGGCCGTCTACGCCACGACCGAGTCGACCCTCGCCGCGCGTGAAGCCGACCTGCGCGCCTTCGTCGGTGCGCTCCGTGAAGGTTGGTCGCGCTATCTGGCCGATCCAGCCAAGTACAACCCCGCCATCGCGGCGATGAACCCGGCCATGACCGTCGAGGCCATGAACATCGCCGCCGAACTCGAGCGCCCCTTGATCGCGCCGACCGGCCCTGCGTCGCTCGGCCGCATGGACGCCGCACGGTGGCAAGCCGTGCTCGATGCCCTCATCGAGACGAAGCAGCTCTCGAAGCCGCAGGACGTGAACGCCGCGTTCCGCAACCTCGAGGCACCGGTCACGGCTCCAGGCGCCGAACCCACTCCCTGAAGCGGCCTCGGTGCGCCGGCATCACCCCGCCGCGCCACACGATCGTTGATCGGCGCGCTCACCATCCGCCACACCGTCCGTTCCCAGCGGATGGATTGATCGCGCTACTGCCGAACCTTGGGCATCCGCGGCGGCGTCCGGGCCACGATCCAGCAGCTGTGGCTCCACTTGTCCTTGAAGTCCTCGCTCGTGGTGCGGGCGGTGACCTCGAGCGCGTGGAGCCCCGCCGGGATTCGTGCGGCGTCCAGCTCGAAACGCTTGGAATTCGTGCTGAACCACAGCTCGCCTTCAGGCGCGAGCCATGGCTCGATCAGCGCCATGAGTTCCGGCCAGTCGCGGTCGATGCTGAACGAATCCACCTGCATGCGCTTGCTGTTGCTGAAGGTCGGCGGGTCGCACACGATCAGGTCGAAGCGCTCACCCGTGGGACGCGACAGGAACTGCAGGCAGTCTTCGTGGATCAACCCGTGCGCCGGCCCCGGCTCGAAGCCGTTGAGCCGCAGGTTCCGTGCGGTCCAGTCCTGGTAGGTGCGGCTCATGTCGACCGTGAGCGTGCGCCGCGCCCCGCCCGCCGCCGCGTAGCAGCTGAACGATCCCGTGTACGCAAACAGGTTCAGCATCGACTTTCCCTGCGAACGCTCGCGGATGTACTGGCGCGTCTGACGGTGGTCCAGGAACAGCCCGACGTCGAGGTAGTCGCTCAGGTTCACCTCGAAGAGCAGGCCTTGCTCCCGCACCGTGCGCACCGTCGCCGATTCGTCGAACCGCTCGTACTGGTCGAGCCCCTTCTGGCGCCGACGGAACTTGCTGTGCAGCCGATCAGGCGTGATCGCCAGGCCCTGCAGGATCTCCTGCGTGGCGAGCGCCTCGAACGCACCGCGCTTCTCGTGGGTGTCGTCCTTCGTGCGGTCATAGAACCAGGCGACCACGTCGCCGTCGTACCAATCGACGATCAGCGGGAACTCGGGGATGTCACGTTCGTAGACGCGGAAGCACTCGACGTCGAAGCGACGCGCCCATTTGCGCAGGTGACGGAAGCGCTTCTCGAGCCGGTTGGCGAGCATGGCGGGAAGCCAACGGTATAGGATCCGGGAATGGCCGACACCGGGCGCTCACCTGCCGCTGGCATCTCCTTCGAAGGGGTGAGCATGACCTTCGCAGGCGTCCGGGCGTTCGAGCCGGTCTCGCTCGACGTGAAGCCCGGGGCGTTCGTGAGCATCGTCGGCACGTCGGGTTGCGGCAAGACGACCCTGCTCCGCATTGCCGCCGGATTGATCGCCCCGAGCGAGGGCACGGTCAACCTCGGCGGCGCGCGCCCGGGGATGTGCTTCCAGGATCCCCGCCTGCTGCCGTGGCGCAACTCGCTCGACAACGTCACCCTGCCGCTGGAACTGGCCGGCATCAGCCCGGATGAGCGACAGGACCGCGGCATCGAGATGCTCCGCATGGTCGGCATGGGAGATGCCTGGAACCGAATGCCTGTGCAACTCTCCGGTGGCATGCGCATGCGCGTGGGCCTCGCGCGCGCGCTCGTGGAGCGCCCACCGGCCCTGCTGCTCGACGAACCCTGCAGCGCGCTCGATGAGATCACGCGCGAAACGATCAACGAGTTGCTCGCCGACCTCTGGAAGGAACTCGGCATGACGGTGGTGCTCGTCACCCACTCGCTGGCCGAGGCGGTCTACCTGGGCCGCCAGGTCGTGGTGATGACGGGTCGGCCCGGGCGCGTGGTGAGCGTGCACGGCATCCACCTGCCCAGTCGCCAGCCCGAGGTCCGGACCACCGTCGAGTTCGCGCAGGCGCTGCAGTCGATCTACCGGGACATGACGCTGCCGCGCCCGCCGGGCGGCATCGCACCCAGCAGCCTCTCCAAGCACGCCGGGGCCGAGCCATGAAGCGCGTCATCCACTCGCTCTGGCCACCGCTGGCGCTGGTTGCCGTGCTCCTGCTCGCGTGGGAGACTCTGGTCTTCGCACTGCAGATCCGTTCCTTCCTCCTGCCTGCGCCGTCGGCCGTGCTGCGCGCGCTGATCGACAACGCCGACTCGCTGTCGCGCTCGCTCGGACTCACGACTCTGGCCGCGGTCGGTGGGCTGGCCATTGCCGCGATCGTGGGCACGGTCGTGGGCAGCATCGTGGCCAGCAGCCGCCTGCTGTACCGCGGCGCCTACCCGATCGCCACCCTGCTGCAGATGGTGCCGCTGGTCGCCATCGCCCCGCTCCTGGTGATCTGGTTCGGCTACGGCGTCAAGAGTGCGCTCGCCAGCGCCGCGATCGTCAGTGTCTTCCCGGTGATCGCCAACACGGTCGATGGCCTTCGCTCGACCGATCCGAACCTGCGCGAGCTCTTCCGCCTGTACGGAGCCGATCGCTCCACGACCTGGTGGAAGCTCGCGCTGCCGTGGGCCGTTCCCAACATCGTCACCGGACTGCGGATCGCCAGCGGCCTGGCGGTGATCGGTGCCATCGTGGGTGAGTTCGTCAGCGGCTACGCGGGAGCCGACGCGCCGCTGGGCGTCGTCGTGCTCTCGTCTCTGCGCGAAGCCAGGACCGACCTGGTGTTCGCGGCGGTCGCGCTGGGCGCGCTCGTGGGCTTCACGCTGTTCGGTGCCGTGAGCGCGCTCGGATGGCTGCTCATGCGCGGCCGCACCTGAACCCGGCCCACGGGCCTGCACCCGCGCGCTTGAAGCCCGCATCGACCGCGGCCTCCGAGGCACACGACGGTTCAGGGCTGCTGGTCCAGGTCGAACACGAGTTCCATCGACGACCACCACTCGCCCGGCCGGGCCCCCGGCACCTGCCGCTGGAAGGTCCGCATCAACGCGTCCCATTCCTGGACGCGCGGGTTCGATGCGTACCCCTGGTAGTCGCGGGCCGGGTCAAAGCCCTCCGGCGCGTCGTAGGTCATGAACAAGCGGCTTCCCGTGATCCAGATCCGCATGTTGCGAAGGCCAAGCGACCGGAGCCCGGCAGCAACCTCGGGCCAGATCCGCGCGTGCAATCGCCGGTACTCAGCGATCCGCTCAGAGTCGTCCACCAGGTCGATGGCTTGGGCAAAGGTCGGCATGCCTCAAGGCTAGAACGCCCGCAACGCATGAGATCGCGCAATAAGTCCTATAACTGATTCTAGCTACTTCGAGAAATCCTTCACGAAGTTCGAAGGCCCGTCGATCCCCTGCCTCGTGCCAATCGTCACGAACCCAGTCCTTCCTTGCCGATGCGACAGGGCCCGGTACACTCCGCCCCCTCAAAAATGCGGCCGCCTCCGGGTGGCCGCCCCCGTCCTGCACACGGAAGACACGAACCAATGAAGCTCTCATCGTTCATCGTTCCCGCCCTGGCGGCCTTCGCCGCCACTGCCTCGGCCATGGCCGGCGAGGCCGACCTCAAGCTGCCGGATGTCAACACCGTGACCTTCGGTGGCGACCTCACCGGCAAGCACCTCATGATGGGTGGCCTCGTGGTCGCCGTCCTGGGTGCCCTCTTCGGCCTGGTCCAGTACAAGCAGACCGTCGCCCTGCCGGCCCACAAGAGCATGCTCGCGGTCTCCAACATCATCTGGGAGACCTGCAAGAGCTACATCATCCAGCAGGGCAAGTACCTCTCGGTGCTGTGGATCCTGATCGCCGGCGCGATCATCTTCTACTTCGGCTACCTCGAGCACAAGAGCTTCCGTGACGTGACGGTGATCCTCGCCGCGTCGGTGCTCGGCATCCTCGGCAGCTACGGCGTGTCGTGGTTCGGCATCCGCATCAACACCCAGGCCAACAGCCGCGCCGCGTTCGCCAGCCTCAAGGGCTACCCACTGCCCGTGCTCGGCATCCCGCTCAAGTCGGGCATGTCGATCGGCATGCTGCTTGTGTCGGTCGAGCTGTTCTTCATGATCTGCATCCTGTGCTTCCTGCCCCCTGAGCTCGTCGGCCCGTCGTTCATCGGCTTCGCCATCGGCGAATCGCTCGGTGCGAGCGCGCTGCGCATCTGCGGCGGCATCTTCACCAAGATCGCCGACATCGGCGCCGACCTGATGAAGATCGTCTTCAAGCTCCCCGAGGACGACCCGAAGAACCCCGGCGTGATCGCCGACTGCACCGGCGACAACGCCGGCGACTCGGTCGGCCCGACCGCCGACGGCTTCGAAACCTACGGCGTCACCGGCGTCGCCCTGATCGCCTTCCTTGCCTACTCGCTCGGCAACGAGGGCGCTGCCGGCGAGATGTGCGGCAAGCTCATCGTGTGGCTCTTCGCCATGCGCGCGCTGATGATCGTCACCTCGCTCGCGAGCTACTTCATCAACGAGACCATCAGCAAGGCCAAGTACGCCAACCTGAAGGACTTCCATGAGGAAGCCCCGCTCACCTGGCTCGTGTGGATCACCTCGATCATCTCGATCATCGTGACCTTCATCGCCAGCAAGTGGCTGCTCGGCAGCATCGAGTACAACGGCCAGAAGCTCGAGAGCCTCTGGTGGGCGCTCAGCATGATCATCAGCTGCGGCACCATCGCCGGCGCGCTGATCCCCGAGTTCACCAAGGTCTTCACCTCGACCAGCTCGGGCCACGTCGACGAGGTCGTGAACGCCAGCAAGCAGGGCGGCGCGTCGCTCAACATCCTGTCGGGCTTCGTCGCCGGCAACTTCTCGGCCTTCTGGAAGGGCCTCGTCATCGCCGGTCTCATGGCGATCGGCTGGTACTTCTCGACGAACAAGGACGTCGCGGCGCTCATGCCCGAGGCGTACTCGTTCGCCGGCCCGATCTTCGCCTTCGGCCTGATCGCCTTCGGCTTCCTCGGCATGGGCCCCGTCACCATCGCGGTCGACAGCTTCGGCCCGGTGACCGACAACGCCCAGTCGGTGTACGAGCTGAGCCGCATCGAGGCCCAGCCCGGCATCAAGGACGAGATCAAGCGCGACTTCGGCTTCACCCCCGACTTCGAGAGCGCGAAGTACACGCTCGAGAAGGGTGACGGCGCGGGCAACACCTTCAAGGCCACCGCGAAGCCCGTGCTCATCGGCACGGCCGTCGTGGGCGCCACCACCATGGTGTTCGGCATCATCCTGGCCCTCATCAAGTCGGTGGCCCCCGCCGACGCGACCGTGGCCCAGCTGAAGGAAGCCTCGACCTTCGTGATCGGCAAGCTCTCGATCGTGACCCCCGAGATCCTCCTGGGCCTCCTCATCGGCGGCGCGGTGATCTACTGGTTCACCGGCGCGGCCACGCAGGCCGTCGTCACGGGCGCGTACCGCGCGGTGGTGTTCATCAAGGAGAACATCAACCTCGACAAGGCCGAGGCCAGCATCGACGACGCCAAGAAGGTCGTCGAGATCTGCACCGTCTACGCGCAGAAGGGCATGACGAACATCTTCATGGTCGTCTTCTTCTTCGCGCTGGGCCTGCCGTTCTTCGACCCCTACTTCTTCATCGGCTACCTCGTCGCGATGGCGTTCTTCGGCCTCTACCAGGCCATCTTCATGGCCAACGCCGGCGGCGCCTGGGACAACGCCAAGAAGATCGTCGAAGTGAACCTGCGCGCCAAGGGCACCGACCTGCACGCGGCGACCGTCGTCGGCGACACCGTCGGCGACCCCTTCAAGGACACCAGCTCCGTGGCCCTGAACCCCGTCATCAAGTTCACGACCCTCTTCGGCCTCTTGGCCGTCGAGATCGCGATCGCGATGAAGGACCACCCCGCCAAGATGTGGATCGGCGTGACCTGCAGCCTGATCGCCTGCTTCTTCGTGTGGCGCAGCTTCTACGGCATGCGCATCCCGACCGACGCGAAGTGATCGCGCCGGACCAACCTGCCTGACCTCGAAGGCCGCCCCCAGGGGCGGCCTTCTTTCGTCTGGGCTGAACGCGGCCTCCCTATACTCCTTCCGTGCGTGCCGCCCTGCTCGTCGCCCTTGCCTGCGTCGTCCTCCCCGAGGCCGACGCCGCATCGGGCGGCATGCTGCGCGAAGCCGGTGCCTGGCTGGCGAGCAACGGCGCACTCGCCATCTTCATCGCCTTCGTGCTCTGCGGCATCGGCCTGCACCTGAGCGAGGACTTCATCCTCATCCCGGCGGGCATCGGCACCGTCACGGCCGCCGGCACCGTCGACTGGCCACTCTTCACCGAGTACGGCATCGCCGCCTGGGCCGGCATCATCGTGGGCGACGTCGGCTGGGTCTGGATGTGCCGGCACTTCGGAGCCCGGCTCATCGGCAGCCGCAGGGTGCTCAAGCTCATCGGGCCTCGCACGCTGCTCGAGGTGAAGTGGCAGATGGACAAGCGTGGCGCGATCGCGCTGCTCATCGCGCGCTTCATCCCGGGTGCCCGCACGCCGATGATCACCGTGAGCGGGCTCATGCACCTGGCCTGGTGGAAAATCCTGCTCGTCGAGATGGTCGGCGTATCGATCACGGCCCCGGCGCAGATGCTCATCGGCGTCGGCGTCGCGAAGCTCGGGCGCCAGTTCGAGTCGGATGCCCACCGCTGGATGCTCTACATCGCCGCCACGCTCGCCGTCGCTGCGCTGATGTTCGGCATCCACCTCGTCATCGCGCATCGCGCCAAGGGCAAGGACAAGCCCCGTGTGAGCGTGAAGTGGCTCGAATCGCTGCGGCATTCCGTTGCCCGTAAGCCTGCATCCCATAAGGCGTGATGCCCCCCCACGCGGCCGATGCGTCGCACGCGGCGTCGTTTGCCCGTCGGCCCTGCGCGAGGTAGGATTCCTGCCCCGCTGCCGTTCGCGGGAATGACATCCTGTCGGGCGAATACTCAAGTGGCCAACGAGGGCAGACTGTAAATCTGCTGGCTTATGCCTACGGGGGTTCGAATCCCTCTTCGCCCATTCCGTTCGAGAGCGCGGCCACCTTCGGTGGGCGCGCTCTCTCGCTTCATGGGCGAAGGGCGTCCCGGCTCCGCCGGGCCGCGCGCGGCTCACGCCGCGCAGGGCTTGCGCGCCCGCTTCGCGGGCGACGAATCCCGGTTCAACGCACCCGTTCGAGAGCGCGGCCACCTTCGGTGGGCGCGCTCTCTCGCTTCATGGGCGAAGGGCGGCCCGGAGCGCACCGCAACCGCGCGCGCCCCATCACCTCACCCGCACGCGCCCCACGCACTGAGCAGGATGCCCAAGTCGGCGCCGTCGACCGTCCCGCTGCCATCTAGGTCGGCGCCGGAGCTCCCCCACGATCCGATCAGCACGCCAAGGTCGGCACCATCGACGGACCCCGAGTCATCAAGGTCGGCCGGGCACTGCGGCGGCGGCGGTGCCGGAGGTACGGCCCGGAGCGCCAGGTCATCGAAGTAGCCGTAGGCATTGAGCGCGCCCGGCGCGGCATCGGTCACGGCCAGAAGATTGCTCGCATACAGACTGCCCTTCAGCGTGGTCACGTGCGTGCCCACCGACTGGCCATCGACCAGCAACTCGCCGGCGCCGGTCGTGACCTCCCAGCGATAGGTGTAGGTGTGCCACTGGTTGAGCGAGACCGACACGCCCACCGGGCTGCGGTTCGCCGCCGCATAGCCGCCGTTCAGGAACGAGACCGCTCCGGTCTGCGCGCTCACCACGAATCCCCCCGAGGTCTCGAAGGAACTCTTGCTCACCATGATGCCGAAGCCAGACGCCAGCGCCTGTCCCGATGGCACGTACATCGCCACCGAGGTCTCAAGCACGCCGTTCCCGCCAGCGCTTGCCGCGGCCCACTTGCCCGTGTTGAGCAGGTCCAGCCACGCCTTGGTGCGGCCGGCGTTGAAACGCTCCGTGCACAGCCGGACCATGCGGCCCGAACCGCCGACGGGATCGATGCCAGGATCCACGCCCGATCCAATCACGTTCGCCGCAATCTGCGGAGTGTTGACCGCGCCGCTGACCGCCCACGTGCCGCCGGGAATCCACACCAGCTGGCCCGACAGGGTGCCGGTCGAGTAGTCGTTGAAGCCCGTGGTGTAGATGTCGGCCGCGCTGGCGCGGGCGGTCAACGAAAGTGCACACAGGAGAGCATGCTTGGAAGCGAAACGCATGGAACGAATCTACCCCGTGGCACTCCACGGTCAAAGCCGACCCGGCCGGAACGATTCGATGGATTCACGCTGTGGGGAGTAGTCTCGCCTGTGACCATGTCCGCCCACCTCACCGTCCTTCTCTCACTCGGCGTGGCAATCCTGCTCAGCCCCGAGAACCTGCTCATCGGCCTGGTCATGGCCAGCGACAAGAAGTCGCCCCGCCTGGCTGCCCTCATGTACGCCGTGGGCGCGATCGGTGGACTTGCGCTCGGACTCACCATCGGCTTCCTCGTGGCGCCCACACCCCCCGCCGAAGGCGCACCGGTGCACCACACGTGGACGCAGTTCATCGTGCGCGCGCTCATCGCGGGGCTGCTCGTCGGCGTGGGCCTGCAGCGAGCGGTGCGCGCCGTGCGCCACGCACCCATCGCGGAGGAATCGGGCGAGGATGCCTCGGGCAAGAAGCCCAGCCTCGCATCGCGCGTGAAGCGCTGGTTCGCCGAACGCTTCAAGGGGCTCGGTGGACGGGAGATCCCCACCTGGCGTCGTGGACTCCGCTCAGGCGTCATCGGCTTCGCCACCGTGGGCGTGCACCCCAAGTGCCTCTCGGTCTCGATCGCGGCGGGCCATCAAGCCATGCAGATCGCGGGCGAAGCCGATCGCGCGCTCGGCCTGGCCCTCTTCGCTGCCGTGGCGCTCACCCCCTCCTGCACGCCGCTCGTGGTCGAGCTCATCCGCCCGGGCGGAAGCGCCTCGATCAGGGCATCGTGCGAGGCCTTCATGAAGACCAATGGCCGCTGGATCGCCGCACTCATCCTGCTCGGCGCCGGTGCGTTCGTGGCATGGAATGCCGCGCACAGCATGCCGTGAGTCCCGGGTTGGCCGTTCCATCGTCAGCTGTGCCCGCCGGGCGATTCACCAAGGTGCCGTCGGCAGCCGGTACCGCATCACGATCGAGCACGGCATGGGCGGATAGGTCACGGTGGCCCGGAACGCCATGAAGTCTCCCAACGACCAGCCTGCACGCTCAACGACCAGTGCCGCCAGCTCCGTGCGCTCGGGCAGGTCCCGGGAATCCAGGGTGTCGTGCACGGGGTCGATCCGCTCGATGGCACCGGCGATCGGCAGCCTGAAGTGCTCGCGCGCCGATGGCGTCATGTCGAAACCGCCGAACGGCCGGCCATACACGGCGCACTCCGGTTCGAACTCGTCCAGCATCGAGCGATGCACGAGCACATCCATCTGTGCCAACTCGGTCGGCATGGTCACGAAGGCGACCATCTCGCCGTACTCGGGCTCGCGCGCCGTTGGGTCGGCGTAGCGGCCGAATGCGGCGCGCTCGATCGAACCAAACACGAAGGTCACGGCACCACGGTGTCCGATCGGCCCGTCCACGAGCTCATGCCGGATCTCGCTGCCTTGCCTCACGCTGCGCACCTCTGCCCCGGGCGGCGAGCAGAACGACCTCATGATGAGTGCGGGCTCGTCATCGGAAACGGCCTGCTCGATCGGTATGAACTCACGGACCTTGGCTCCAGCCTCTGCCGGAGTGCCGTAGTGGTGGAACCGGAAGATCGGCCAACCCTGAACAGGCCGAAGCCGCCGGATGTCGTGCATGCCTGCCGCGAGGACATCATCGAGCATGTCAGGACGGCCTGCGGTGGGCGCCAGCACCTGTAGCGCCGACCGCACGCGCGCCTGAAGGCCCCAGACGCCCGAGTTGCCGCGGTAGGCGAGCTTCCTCGACACTTCAAGCACCCGTGATCCGTGCGCCATCCCATCGATGAGCAGGTCGAGCGTCGCCCGATCGCCGGCATGGGACCGCATCATGGCGTCGAAGGCATCGAAGTCGCGGCGTACGGCCGCCAGGATCGTGCCTGGTGCGCCTTCACGCTCCATCGCACCCAGAAGGATGCCGATCCCCTCGGCACCCGGAACATTGGCAACGGCCTCGAGTTGATCGCCGGGACCGAGCAGCTTGGCGATCTTCCAGGTCAGGTTCTTGTTGAGGCCGAAGCGGCGAGCCACCGCTTGCGGGCGCTCGGTATCAGCCCCGACCGAGTCGTACAGCGCGCGGAGCGAACCACGCAGGTCGCGCACGCACGCACCGCAATGGGTGACAAAGTCCTGGGTTGATGCGGGAGACACCTCGACCAGAGCGTAGCCGGACCGGCCATCATGGGTCAGGACCGCTGAACCTCCCTCGGTGGAGGCGTTTACGGGCACGGCCCCCACGCGACCAGCAGCGACCCAAGATCGGCTCCATCAATCACGCCGTTGCCGTCGAGGTCGCCCTGCCCCGACTGGCCCCAGTTGCTCAGCAGCACGCCGAGGTCGGCACCATCCACGGCGCCGTCGCCCGAGATGTCTGCAGTGCACGGCGGCGCCGCCGCATGCAGGTCGAGTACGAAGATCACCTGCTGGTTGAGCACATCTCGTCCAGCACCCACGATGGTCTTGCCATCGGCCGAGACATCGAGCGGAAGCGACAGGCGCAGGCCCTCTGGAACCACGATGCCGTTCTCTGTGGCCAGTGCCTCAAGCGCCACGAAGCCTCGGCCATTGATCCACGCATAGCCCTCACCACTGACGGCCGGCGGTCCCCAGCGGAAGAAGCAAGACACGATGTTCCCGTCAGCGCTGCAGCCCGTGGCGTAGCCCGGCGCAGCTTCCGGATCCGGTCCGAGCGGGACCGCCTTCGTGGCATTGGTCCAGCGGTACGGGACCTGGCCATTGCCGTCGTTGAAGTTGCCGAACCCGAAGACCGTCGCGCCGTCGGCCGTGCAGCACTGTGCCTCACCCATCCTCACCCCGGCGGTGGTGGCCAGGCGGGTCTGCACGTTGCCGGTCCAGATGCAGCCCTGCCGGAAGCCGGTTTCGATGTCCTGCCATCCGTAGACGACCGAACCATTTTGGTTGGCACCGTTGGCTCGCGTGGTCCATCCGAACCACGAGAACAAGGTGGACATCGCTCCGCCTTGGCTCCACTTCATCGCGCGATGGGTGCAGAAGCTCGGGTAGACGCCACCAACCACGGTGAGGCCGTCTCCAGACATGCCCCAACCGGTGGACGAATTGATGTCGCAGTTCGAGCCGAGGTTGCCGATGGGTTGCCACTCGACACCGTCGATCTGCCAGATCGCGGCCTCGACCTTGGAATCATTGTTCAGCACGTTGCCGAGCACGCGCGTGCCGTCATCGGACACGGCCGCGGAGCCGCCAGCCCCTTGGGATCCCGGGGGGATGCCACCAATGAAGATCGAGCCCGTCTTCTTGGTCCAGTAGAAGAACTGGCCGCCGTAGCCTGCGACGACGGAACCGTCGGCGCTCACGCTGGTCATGTAGCCGCCGGGAGCCTCGATGACGGTGAGCTCGGCGGCCGCAGCTACGGAGCCCATGCACGCGATGGCAAAGGTGCGAACGATCGATCGTCGAAGCATGCTGTGGTGTTCCATCGTGGAGTCGATTCAGATCGGTCACTGATGGGGCGCAACCGTGCGCCCAGTGAGACAGGACTCAGGGCCACCGACTCAGGGGCACGCACCCCACGAGCCGAGCATGATGCCCAGGTCGGAACCCTCGACCAGGCCATCGCCATCGAGGTCTGCGGCACAACCCGAGCAAGTGCCCCACGAGCCAAGCATGATGCCCAGATCGGAGCCCTCGACCAGGCCGTCTCCATCAAGATCGGCCGCGCAGGTCGAGGCGGCACCGAACACGCGCGCACGGATGACCATGTAGTCGGTCCCGGTGGGCGTCTTCGGATTCGAATCGCTGGCGTTGGTCACGAACCATCCGCTGTCGCTCAGCCCGGTGGAACCGCCCGATCCGTTCTGGCCGGCGTTGCCGATGGGGAAGAACGACTTGAGCGCGAAGCCCGTCAGGTCCGACGAGCCGGTCCGCAGCAGCAGGCGAACACCCGTCGAAGCGCTCCACGCAAACAGGGCGGAGTCGTCGACGCCGGGATTCACGTTGCCCTCCAGTGGCATGCGCACGACCATCTCGCCGTTGGCGTTGATGGTCGGTCCGCTCGAGCCCGCGTAGTTGGTGGCGTAGAGCACGCCGGCCGGGAGCCCGTCTGCCTGCGTCCCGCCACGGAAGATCGGCGTCATGGCATTCGTCGCCAGGTCAAGGTCAACACCCACGTTGGATGCCACCCCACCCGTGAGGATGCCGGCATTGAAGATCACGTGACCAGTCGAGGCGAAGGCAAGGCCCGTGCCGTTGATGTTGGACAGCGTGCCGCCGTTCCAGATCGCCGATCCGTCGCCCTCGCGCAGCAGCAACCGGGAACCACCGGCCGGGTCGTACAGGCAGAAGACCGAGTCGTCGGCGGTGGTGACGCCGCCGCCGGTGATCGTCGCGGTGAAGACGAAGCGCCCATCCGACGAAACGCCCCTGCCGTTCACCGAGAAGGTTCCGGTGAAGGTCGCACCCGGAACACCGTAGGCCGCATCACCCTCGCGCACGGCCATCGACGGCGTGCCGTTGCGGTGCAGCAGCACCGCGGCGTCGTTGGCCGTCGTCACCGTACCCCCGGCGAGCGTGGCCGTGACCAGCACGGTGGAGCCGTTGATGATGCCGGAGAAGGAACTCAGGGCGCTGAGATAGGTCCCGTCGGAGAAACCGGGCGCGGCCTGGCCACGGCGGAAGAGCAGCTGTGCCGCCGAGGGGCCGGCCGGATCAAGCAGCCAGAAGCCGTTGTTGTTCGCCGTCGCACCGCTCGAGATGGTGTCGCCGCCGGCCGTCGTGCTGTACCACACCATCTTCCCGGTGGTGCTCACGCGGGCGGTGCTCGTCGAGAGGTTGGTCGAGCTGAAGGCCGACGAAAGGTAGGTCCCCGCCGCCGCACCCGGTGCCTGCATGCCGACGATGCCCACGAGGCTTGCGGTCCCGTCGGGCCCGACGAGCCACAGCGCGCTGTTGTTCTGGGTCGGACCAGCCGTGTGGATGATGTTCGGTCCGTTCAGGCTGCCGGCCACCACCATGTAGCCCGACGTCGAGTTGGCGTACGTCGTCGTGATGCCATTGATGCCGCTGGACGTGTTGAACACGGATCCCGCGGGCGCACCCGCGAGGGCTGCACTGCCGTTGCGGGCGACCAGCGACATCGAACCCGGCCCACCGCGCAGGAGCACACGATTGTTCGCGTTGGTCAGCGATCCATCCGGCAACTGGATCGTGTTGCTCACGATCACGCGGCCCTCGTCATCGATGCACCCGTTGTTGAACGCACCGGGAACCCAGATCGCTTCAGCGATTCCGCCGACGCCGACATCCGTCGACTGACGGGCAAGAAACTCCCACGTCACGGACTGGGCGGACACGGCGCACGAGACGCAGGCTACGGCGACGACGGAGATGGTTCGGTTCATCATGAGCGGTCACTCCTAAGGGCGGTACGGGTTGGCGATGCGTGAACGACCATCGGCGGCCGGCACGATCGCCTCAAGGGGTTCCTTAAGGAATGTGTGCAACGCCATGGTCAAGTCCAGCCGATAGGCAAGATATGTTGGTTTTTGTGTTATTGGCCGTAATGAGGAGTCCTGATCAGCAAGTCTCGCCGCCCCCCAGCCTTCACCACCCCGGCACCCACGGCGCCATCGGGTGACGGTGCCATCGAAACGCCCGACTCGGGATCGTTCCACGCCACGATCGGCGGCGCATCCAGCACGATCCCGCCAACCAGGTCAATGCGCCTGACCACGATGCCGGCTCCGCCAGCCGCCCACACGTTTGCGCGGATC
Source organism: Planctomycetaceae bacterium (assembly GCA_027490145.1). GTDB lineage: Bacteria > Planctomycetota > Phycisphaerae > Phycisphaerales > SM1A02 > SYIB01. The sequence continues at coordinate 42,067 of JAIXYQ010000010.1, read as the reverse complement.
TCGAGGACGTTGCCATCGTCGAGCAAGCGAACGCTGTGGGGCGTTGACATGCCCGGGGCGTTCGTCAGCGGATCGTCGCCCTGCTCGGTCAAGGATCCCCAGCCTCGACGCAGATCGCCGATCCGGTCACTCTTCCCCTGCCTGCAGGATGCGGCACCCCACGACGGCGGCGATCCATCATCGGCGGCCAGGAGCAGCGTCGGCAGGGACCAGCCGCTGCCGTCCCAGGTCGCGGTCATCGTGCCCTCGCCGATCAACGACCGAGCCTCCGTGACCGGATCGATGAGTTCGGCCCGCATCGAGAAGGGAGACAAGGATGTTCCGGAGGGGTCGCCGAACACCAAACTCTGCAACCCCACGACGATCGCACCGTTGGGCGTGAACCCGCACGGCTTGTAGAAACCGTCGGCGTTGGTGCCCAGCTCGAGCGCATGGTGCTCGCCCGTGTCGGTCGCCCACCATTCGAGAGTCGGGACGAATCCGGATGACGCCTCGAAGCGCAGCGCCGTGATCCACTGCCCGTCGTGGGACAGTTCCCACCTCCCATCGGGCAGGAAGACCTCAGGGCCCGCGCTCCAGCGGCCCGAGGAATCCCGCCGGACCACCACGGCTCGGCGCACGTCGTCCTGAGGCCGCCAGACTCGCCAGAGCGGCCACCCATCCACCGACTGGAGCGATGCGAGCGGCCACGCCAAGCCGCGTGAAGCCAGCGCCTGCCCCGCCGACTGCACCTGCACCCGCGTGATCAACCGACCCGCACCCACGACCATCACGAGCAACGACAGGCCGAGCAGCAGCGTCTCGCTGCGCCTCCAGGTCGGCACTGCACGCTCCCGTCCATGCTGGATGCAGCCGCACTCGGGGCAGGGCTCGCCGGCCCTGCCCCCATCCAAGTCGTGGTTGCAACGCAGGCAATAGGCGCGACCCTCGATGCGCGGCATGCGCACGAGCCGCAGCACCGATCGCGCCAGCACCAAGGCCGCCGCCAGGAATCCGATCAGGCCGATCAGCGGCGACTGGTCGTCGAACCACGGCCACCATCGGCCATCGATCGTGTCGACGACCGCCACCGCCGTCCCATCGACGCTCCACCGCACCTCGCCCGGGGAGAGGCCGACATCGCCGATCGATACGGTGTGTCGCGCTTCTCCAGGGATCACCGCAGTCGATGCATCCTCCGACGGCATGTGCACAGGCTACTGGCCACACCCGTGACGTCTGCAGCGGCAGCGCTCACTCCTGGAACCAGCGATCGACCGAACCTGTCGGCGCGAACCAGACCCAGTCGCAGGCCATGGCGCGCTCCGGACCTGACGTCTGCCGTGCGCGCGGCGATTGCGATCCCGCGCTCAGGTCGCCACCCTGGTCCACCATGTCCTCACCCACACTCCAGACTAGGAATGTGGCACCGTCGCCCTTGATGCCCGGGGCCTTCCCGCTCCAGGGATCCACCGGGGTGGAGGGCAGGTACGCCGGCACCAACGCAGCCACCGACGTGGGCCATGCACCCTTGGCTCGCCTGAACCGCACGCACGCCGCCGCCACGTCCACGGCCTCACGCTGCGCGCGATCGGCAGCCAGCACCGTGTTGGCCTTGTCGATCGCTGGCAACAGCAGCGCCGCCAGCAGGTAGCGACTCTTGAAGACGGCATCGCCCGCACGCAGGGGCGCGTCGGTCTGGGTCGGCGCGGCCGTGGCGAGCGTGCCGAGCGTCCAGTCGCGGCGCGCCGTCAATTCCTCGCACCACCGATCGTAGAAGTCCATCATGTCCTTGCGCCCCGCCATCCAGATCGCGGCCCCCGGACGCACGAGCGACACCATCACCGACTGCATGGATGACATCGTGTTGTCCGAGCCAAGGCTGCCTGCGTCGATCGAGGAGAGCATGCTGACGTTCTCCGTCGTCGGATTGAAGAACCCATCGCCGTCGCCATCGTCCGAGTAGACCCACTGCACGGCGTCCTCGAAGCCGATCCGCTCGCCCCACAGCTCCAGCATCGCCAGTTCCGCAGGCACCGATCGCATCACCGCCTGCAACCGGGCCAGGTCCGCATCGGTGAACGCATCCGGCATGGCCTCAAGCAGCATGACGGCGCGCTGGGCGGCCACTGCACGCATGGCCACGGCCACCAGGTCACAGATCAGGAACCGAGGCTGCTGCACCTGCATCGACATGGCCACGATCGCGGCAAGGTCGTCGACGGCAGCAGCCCCTTGACCGCGGCTGGCCGCGACGGTGGCATCGAGCGCCAGCACACGCGCGCACTGGCGCACGCTGGCCAAGTGCGGCAGCATGATCCCGAACGCACGCCACGGCCGGTCCTTGTCGCGGATCAGCGCCTGGCTCTGCTCGATGACCCCTTGTTCGAACAAGGCCGCATCGAGCTCGGTCAAGCCCGTGGCGTACGGGAACCCCAGCACAGGCAGCGCCGACGCCGCACGAAGGCGCGCGAGATCAGCCGAGTGGGTGTCGCACCAGGCGACCTGCTCATCCCACGTGGCACCCGCTTCGTCCGTCGGCTTCCTGCCCGGCCACCCTGGGCCGGCATCGATGCGGTCCGCCGTCGCGTTGGCGCCGTCCTGGTGCCCGGTCAGACCGAGCGCAGGCAGGATCTTCCGGTACGAAGCCCAAGCGACCTGGTCCGGTGGGGCCACGGGCAGACGCTCAGCGACGCGCTCGATCGGATCGAACGACGGCCGAGGCGCATTCGCCGCCAGATACAGCGCAAACAGCACGTAGGCACCGACCACCACGCCGACGGTCCACCCCGTCGCCACGAGCGCACGCCCGAAGGCACGATCGATCGCCGAGCGCTTGGCGATCGCTGCGGCCCGCAGCGCGCGGGCAGAATCCTTGGGGTCACCGTACGAGGCCATCGCGGCTGCAGCGCTCGCCCCGGACGCCAACGCTTCGGCGAAGTGCGAGGTGAGTTCGGCGCGCACGTCGTCCCGTTCGGCCTTGCGCAGGCGGGTGCCGCGGATCACCTGCTCGATGAATCCATCGACCTCCGGGGGAAGCGTCGATGGGTGCGGCGACCGGCCGCGATGGCCTGATGCACCGGGGTTCCCGCCGCCGTCATGGATCTTGGCGCCGCTCATGCCACCACCCCCGGGATGCTGCTGGTCAGGCCGAGCGCTTCCATGGCGACCGTGAGTCGATGCCAACTCTTCGCATCCGCGGCGAGCTTGCGCCGTCCGTCGGCCGTCAATCGGTAGTACTTGCGGGGCCGTGCGCCGGACTCATCCCAGCGCGCGGCGATGAAGCCCTTGGCCTCGAGGTTGTAGAGCATCGGGTAGAGCGTGCTCTGGCCCATGGCCAGGATCCCGTCCGTCCGCCGCTCGAGCGCCTCGACCAGTTCGTAGCCGTACATCTCACCGCGCTCGAGCAACTTGAGCACGGCCACCGGGCCGGCGCCACGCAGGAACTCGCCTTCGATCGTCGTCATCGATGACCTCCGGGGCACATACTATGCCGTACATAGTATGTGGTCAAGAGTGATCACGACGATGTCCAGAGGCCTTTCAGGTTTCCCTGAGCGGCCGCGCCGGGGCCGTGCCGGGCTCAGCGCGCCTGCGGCGCCCCATCCCGCGCCAGGTAGACCGTCTGTGACGGGAACGCGAACCCAGACCCGTTGCCCTGCACGATCTCCATGATGTCCAGGTTCAGGCGCTCCACGGCCGCCCGGTACACCGCCGCATCCGTCGTTCGGACGAGCGCCTTCACGTCCACGTCGAGCGAGGACGAGCCGAAGGCCAGGAAGTTCACCCTCACCGACGCGGGATCGACCAAGGCATCGGCCGCGAGCCGCGCACGCAGTCCTTCCAGGATCGCCTTCATCGACGCCGCGCTGGTCTCGTAGCGAAGCCCCAGCACGGCCGAGTAGCGGAACCCGTCGCGCTCGCTCAGCTTTTCCACTCGAGACTGCGCCAGGTCGCCGTTGGCGACCACCAGGACGGTGCGGTCCACGGTCCGCAGCGTCGTCGAGCGCAGGCCGATGCGCTCGACCGTCGCCACCGTGCCGTTGATGGCACAGGTATCCCCCGGCTTGAGCACCTTGTCGGCGATCACGCTCGCCCCGCCGAACAGGTTGGCCAGCGTCTGCTGCGAAGCCAGCGCAATCGCCGCCGTTCCGATCCCGAGCCCTGCAACCACCGCCCCGAGGTCCAGACCCAACGCCTGCAGCGCGATCGACAGGCCGAGGAGGTAGACCAGCGCAGTCGCCACGGCCCGCCCAACGCGCACGATCGAGCCGGCATCATGGATCCCGCGCTCGCCCAGCGTGCGTTCCACCGACAGCGTGAAGATCCGCAGCCAGCGCGCCACCCCCCACGCCACCGCCAGCACCATCACCGCACGCGAGCCGATGGCCAGATTGGCCTTGGCCGGGATGCTCAGGGCCAACTCGCGGCTGGCGATCCTCATCGCCAGCAAGGCAAGCATCACGCCGACGGGTGCCGCCAGCACCACGATCGACTCCCGGACGATGCCCAGCCCCTTTCGCGCCGCCATGTGCGCACTGTGGTGCATCAACCTCGAGGCCCCCCAGCCGACGGCGATCACGATCGCCGCCACCAGCAGCAGCGCGACCCACTGCCAGAGCTCGATCTCGAACACGGTCGTGTTCACGAGGAACTCCGGGAGGAACGTGATCCACCAGACGCCCATCGCCCGCGCCATCGGCGGGATGCCCTTCACGGTGTCGACGGAGACCACCCAATCATCCGCGTCATCGCGGATCAACTGCACATCGAGTTCATCACTCCCCTCCACGAGCGTGCCCAACGACACGGGCTCAGGCGTGGCGTTGGCTTCGTCGCCGGGAATGGACTTGAAGTCGAGCCACAGGTTGTCGTCGAGCATCAACTTGAGCGCCCGCGCGACCTGATCGGGCGTCACCTCGCCCATCTCCTGGCCATGCGGCCACTGCAACAGCCCAGCCGCCTCGTCCCACCGACCCTCCCGCGCCAGCGTGATGAACTGGAAGGCAGCGTTGCGAGGCGTGTCCTGGTTGGCAACCGGCGGGGGCGACGCCTGCTCCACCTCGGCTGGCGCCAGAGCAGTCAGGAACAGGGGCCCGATGAGTGCGAGGATCCGGAGGCATGAGCGCATGCGCCGATCGTAAGGTCCCTCGGCTCCACGGGCTGCCCATCCCCACGCCCGACTGATTTCCCGAGGATTCCGTCGGCCCATCGAGCCACCGTCTGACCGCTTCCGTAGCATCCGGCTCCGTCCACCGATTCCGGAACACACCTGCGAACACCATGACCTCAACCTCCATCAGTCCATCGCGTTCGAACCTCGGCCCTGACCTCATTGCAGGCGTCGTGGTCTTCCTCGTCGCCGTGCCCTTGTGCCTGGGCATCGCCCTCGCCTCGGGAGCCCCCCTGTTCTCCGGGCTCGTCTCGGGCGTGATCGGCGGCATCCTCGTAGGCGCGCTCAGCGGCAGCCACGTGAGCGTCAGCGGCCCGGCGGCCGGCTTGGCCGCCATCGTCCTGGCCCAGATCAACGGTCTCGGGTCCTTCCAGACGTTCCTCATGGCCGTGCTCCTGGCCGGTGCCATGCAACTGGCCTTCGGCTTGGCCAAGGCGGGCGTGCTGGCCAAGTATTTTCCCACGAACGTCATCAAGGGCCTGCTCGCGGCCATCGGGGTCCTGCTGATCCTGAAGCAGATCCCCCACCTCGTCGGCTACGACAAGGATTGGGAAGGCGACATGTCCTTCCAGCAGGCCGACGGCGACAACACCTTCACGGCGCTGGTGCATGCCCTGCAGGCGTTCCTGCCCGGCGCAGCCATCGTCGGCGCCATTTCGTTGGGGACCCTCATCATCTGGGACAAGACCCCCCTCAAAAAGTCGCTTTTCCCCGGCGCCCTCGCGGCGGTCGTCCTCGGCACGGTGGCGAGCACGCTCTTCATCCGAACGGGTTCCTCCCTGGCCATCGATGCCACGCACCTGGTCAAGGTCCCCGTGATCGGCCAGGACGGGTTCACCTGGTCCTCGTTGATCACCCTGCCTGACTTCAGCCAACTGATGAACGGCGGGGTGTGGATCGCCGCCGTCACGCTCGCGGTCGTTGCGTCCATCGAGACGCTCCTCAACCTCGAGGCGACCGACAAGCTCGATCCGCAGCGTCGTTCCTCACCGCCCAACCGCGAACTCGTCGCCCAGGGCATCGGCAACATGGTGGCGGGCGCGGTCGGCGGGCTTCCCATGACCAGCGTCATCGTGCGCAGTTCGGTGAACGCCAGCGCCGGCGGCCGCACGCGCAACGCCGCCATGTTCCACGGCGTCCTCCTCCTGGGCAGCGTCCTGCTGGTTCCGGGCCTGCTGAACAGCATCCCGTTGGCCGCGCTTGCCGCGGTGCTCATCTTCACCGGATGGAAGCTCGCCAATCCCACGATCTTCCGCTCGATGTGGGCCACCGGTCCCGCGCAGTTCGTGCCGTTCTTCGTGACGGTGAGCGCGATCGTCTTCACCGACCTGCTCCTTGGGGTCGGACTGGGCCTGGCCACGAGCCTGGCCTTCGTCCTCTGGAGCAACCTGCGCGCAGGACCGCACGTCATCAAGGAAGATCATGTCGGCGGGCTCGTCCACCGGGTCGAACTCGGCACGCAGGCCACCTTCCTCAACCGCGCCCAGCTGGCGACGACGCTGGCGGGTTTCGGCAAGGGCGACCAGGTCGTGCTCGATGCCCGCATGACGGACTACATCGATCCGGATGCGCTGGCACAGATCAACGAGTTCGTCAAGGAAACCGCACCGGCCCGGGGCATCAGGACGAGCTTGATCGGCTTCAAGGACCGCTACGCGATCGACGACCGTGTGCAGTACGTCGACCACAGCACGAAGGAGGTGCAGGCCTCGCTCACCCCGGGCAAGGTCCTGGCGCTCCTGCGCGAGGGCAACGAACGGTTCATCTCGGGTCGTCGACTGCAGCGCGACCTCGTTCGCCAGGTCGATGCCACTGCCGCCGGGCAGCACCCGATGGTCGCCGTGCTGTCATGCATCGACTCGCGCGCGCCTGCGGAACTGATCTTCGACCAAGGGATCGGTGACATGTTCAACGTCCGCCTGGCCGGCAACGTCGCAAGCCCGAAGGCGCTTGGAAGCCTCGAGTTCGCGTGCAAGGTCGCGGGCGCCAAGCTCATCCTGGTCATGGGCCACACCCGCTGCGGCGCCGTCAAGGCGACCTGCGACTTCGTGCACCAGGGCGTCGATCCGGTCGCGGCCACCGGCCTCACGAACCTCGGCTCGATCGTCGAGCCGATCGCCGAGGCGGTCCGCATGGAAACGCGCACGCAGGATGACCGGTCCGCCAAGAACAGCGCGTTCGTCGACCGGGTCGCCGCCATCAACGTCCGCAACACCATCGAGTGGATCAAGGACAACAGCCCCACTCTGGCGGCGATGTCACGCAACGGCGAGATCGCGATCGTCGGATCGATGTACGACGTGGCCACCGGCCAGGTCGAATTCCTCGACGGTGTGGGGTTCGCCTCCAAGACGCCGTCGGGCGTCCAGTCCGTGCATTCCTGAACTGCGGATCACCGCTCGCGGTACTGGCCGAGGCGGCTGCGCTGTGACTCGCCCCGGCAGGCCTGGACGAGGTCCGAGCGCGAGATCGGCTTGAGGGCGAAGCCATCGCAACCCGCCGCGCGCGCCTGCTCGCGGTCTGCACCCAGTGCGGCCGCCGTCAGCGCCACGATGCGCGAGCGGCATCCCTTCGCCCGGATCCGCCGCGTCGCCTCGATGCCGTCGATCCCCGGCAACTGGAGGTCCATCAGGATCACGTCGGGGCTTCGCTGGGCATCGACCGCATCCACGGCCGACAGTCCATCGCCGTGCACCTCGACCGTGGCGCCAGCCTTGCCCATCATCGTCGACAACAGGCGCGCGGAGTCGATGCTGTCCTCGACCAGGAGTACGTGCACGCCGGCGAGCGGTTGGTCGGTCGACTCCCCACCACCCACCACCGCGTGTGTGGGACGAATCGCCGCATCGAGCACGGTATGGAGCGTGAACGTACTCCCGATGCCCGGCGTGCTGGACACGTCGACCCGGCCGCCGAGCAGGTTCGCGATGCGGGAACTGATGGCCAAGCCCAGTCCCGTGCCGCCGTGCTCGCGCACGAAGTCGCGGTCCAACTGGCTGAAGGGCTCGAACAGTCGCCCGATCTGGTCCGGCGGAATGCCCTTTCCGGTGTCGGTGATCGCCACCCTTAGAGCGATCCTCTCGCCGCGCGGCTCCGTCGCCGCTTCGATCGTGATCGAGCCCTCCTTGGTGAACTTGACCGCGTTGCCGACCAGATTCAGCAGCACCTGACGGATCCGGGTTGAATCGCCGATGACGTGATCGTGCGCAGCCTCGATGTCGAGCCTGAGCGCCAGGGAATTGCCGCGCGCATTCGCGTTCACCTCCATCAGGTCCCGTACGTCGCGCAGCAGCCGGACCAGCGAGAACTCACGCCGGTCGATGTCCATGCGGCCTGCCTCGATCTTGGACAGGTCGAGCAGGTCGTTGAGGATGCGCATCAGGTGATTGCCGTTGCGCACGATCGTCTCGACGGCATCGGCCCGTTCCTCGCGCCCCAGATCCGGATCACGCAGCAGTTCCGCGTAACCCAGCACGGCCGTCATCGGCGTGCGGATCTCATGCGAGATGTTGGCCAGGAAGTTCGACTTGGCCAGGTTGGCCGCCTCGGCGCGCTCGCGCAGCGATCGCTCGATGCGCTCGGCGTCCTGCAGGCGGCCCACCATCGTCTCGAGATCCTTGAGCTGCAGGGACATCGCCTCGAGCACCATGGCGTAATCCGCGCTTGCATCGTGGGGCGCGTAGTCCTGGATGCCCACCGGCCAGGCCTCGATCGACGAGAGTCCGACCAAGCGCGGGCTGCCCACGAAGGCAATCTGCCCGTTCGCCGTCCGGACGAATTGCCCCCGCAACTGCAGGGGGAACCCGCGCAACTGCAGCAGGACCACGTCCCCGATCGCACGGGCCACGTCCTCCGTCGACTGCAGGGCCGGGCGGACCCCATCGAACACCTGGACGAACGGCCGCCCCTGCGCATCAGGCAGGACGCGCCGCAGGCTCCGCCCCACCGACACGATCTCACCCGCGGCACCGATCGTGACCTGGAACGGGAAGAGTTCGTCGATGAGGTCGCTCATGGCGTTGGCTCAAGCGGCCTTGGTGGCCCTGACCCTGAACGAGTCGGCGGGCGCACCGGCTTCCTTCGATGCCACCTGCTCGACCTCGACCGACTCCCCGAACAGCGTTCCGATCCCCTCGATCAGACCCACGACGAACGGCGCGAGGCCGGGACGATGGCTGGAGTAATCGACCACCACCGCCTCCCCATCAGGCCTCACCTTGAACGATGGCGGTTTGAGGTCGGGAAAGCTGATCGCGATCCGCGCGTGCATGGCGTCGAGCGCCCCGAGGAGTTCATAGGTGCTGCCTCCGCTGGCCAGCATGATCTTGCCCCACGGCCCCCGCTTCGCATACGCAACCCAGTACACGCCGAAGGCCCGGAGCAGGTCCGGCAGCGGGGCCTGGAGGTGCTCACTGAGCGCCCCCGCCAGGGAATACGTCACCTCATCGGGGTACTGCTTCATGGTGATGAACGCAGGATCCACGATCCCCGCCCTCTGGCGGACGATGGCCCAAGTTTCGGGGCCGAATCGTTCCGTCACCAGGGCTTCAAGGGCTTGGTTCACCATGCCATACATGCGCGCATCCTTTCGAGACGTCCGGGCCTCCCGTTGCATCGGGCGATTTCGCGGTCCAGCATCATCAACCTTGGGAATGACCAGCATTCTGTCCACGCGTGTCCCAAAAACGGCCGGAGGGCACCCGCATGGGTGCCCTCCGGACACGATTCCTCAGGACTGGGCCGAGTTACTGGCAGGCGGTGCCGAACACCGCAAGCAGGGCGCCCAGGTCGGCACCGTCGGTCACGCCGTCACCATTCATGTCGCCGCCGGCATCGAAGCCGAAGGACGCCAGGAGCGTGCCCAGGTCGGCACCATCGCGCGTACCGTCGCCGTTGAAGTCGCCATCACACGCGCTGCCTTCGGGGCCGCTGATGTTCAGCGAGCCAGCCACCGTCGTGGTCGCGACCGTGCTGAACTGGCCAAGGCAGATGTAGTACGTGGTTCCGGCCACCAGGTCCTGCGTCAGCGGGAAGCCCGCGAAGGACCCCGTCGCGCCATTGTTGGTGGCGTCGATGAAGCTGGCGAGGTTGCCCGTGCCACCGCTGGAGCACAGCGGCGCATCATCGTTGTAGGCAATCGTGTTGAAACGCGAGCCCACACCCGGGCACGTCGTCCCGATCGCCAGCATCGTGTCGCCGTTCGCACCGCAGGTCTTGATCGCGAACTGGCCGGTCGCCGTCGGCGTGAACGCGAACCACAGCGACTTCTGGATGTTCGCGGTGGCCGTGTCGGCCAGGTTGCTCTGGACGACCTGCGCACCGTTGTTGCCCACGCCCGTGTCGAAGGCGTTGTCACCGTAGCCAGCGACCACCGCGTTGACGCAAGCACCGATCGGCGGCGCGGATACCGCCACGCTCATGGACGAGGCCAGACCGCTGGACGACGACGAACCGCCCGCGACCACGTACACCGGCACGCCGGCGGTCAGGGTCACGGTCGCCGACGAGCCAAGCCCGCCGCAGGCCGGAGCCCCGCACGCCAGTTCGGTCGCGAAAGCGTCGCAGCCAGAGAGGACTGCCAACTGCACGCCGGCGCCCGACACGCAGCTCTCAAAGGTGTACGCGCCTGAGTCGCCAGGGGTGAACTTGTAATAGTTCGCGCCGTCGATCGTCCCACAGGACACCGTCAGATCCGCAGCGTCGGCGCGATACGGCTTGCTGTTGGCACCGTTGGCGAGCGTCGGGTTGGACGCAGCGCACGGGTCATACGCCGGCGGCGGGCCGCCAGTGTTGCCGGCGACGATCGAGGCGCCTGCGACGCTCTCGTACGCGTAGTCAACCACCGTACGGGTGACCAGGTTGCCCGAGCTGGGCTGCGTACCCATCAGGAAGCGCATCCAGCCGTAGCGGGTCTGGCCGTCGGCGCCGACGAAGCGGAAGCCGACGATGTTTTCGGTGCCGTACTGCCAGTTGCCCGCGGCGGAGCCGAAGACGATGGTCGCGGTGGAGGCGCTGAAGTTGCTCGTGCTGCCGATCGTGGCGCCACCGGCAAGTTTGATGGCCGAGCCCACGCCCGCCGCCGCCGAGACCATGCCGCCGCCGGTCGGGCTGAAAAAGTTCATGCCGCTGCCGGTCGACGCACGGTACGGGTTGACGTCCCAGCCGGGCACGCTCGAGCCCGGGCCGTTGGTGAGCTGAGCAGTCTGCACGTTGATGTAGGTGCCGTCGATGTCGATGGCGCAGACGAAGTTCAGGGGACCGCTGTAGACCACATCCGCGGCAGCAGCACCGGCCAGGCACAGCGCAGCAGTCGCCGCAAAGTGCAGTTCAAGCTTGAGGTTCTTCATGTTCTCTCCAGTCTCCTAAGGTGGTGATCCAGCCATCGCCGGATCCGGCAGGCCGAACGCCAGCCGATCGAACGAAACAGGGCATGGGATGCAGCCATGCCAGGCCCAGGGTTGCAGGAAAGCACGCCTCTCCCACGAAGCCAACGGCCCACAAACCTAGACCAGAAGTCCCGGTTTCCAAATCGAAGGCTCACGATTCCCACCGCCGACGGTGCTGGACTCGGTTCGTGGGCGGTACCGATAGCCGCTGCGTGACCCAGCCTGCGCGGATCCAACCCGCCGCCCCTATACTCCCCGACCCAGCCACGGGGTGTAGCTCAGCTTGGCTAGAGCGCTTGCTTCGGGAGCAAGAGGCCGCAGGTTCAAATCCTGTCACCCCGATTCCTGCCCCGCCCTCCCAGGCGGGTGCAGCACGGAGCACCCGATGCCCGATCCCGTCATCGTCGTCAGCGGCCTTCCGCGCTCGGGAACCAGCTTGGCCATGCAGGCCATCCACGCTGGCGGCATTGAACCGGTGACCGATGGTCAACGTGTGGCGGATCCAGACAACCCCCGGGGCTACTACGAGTTCGAGCGGGTCAAGGCACTGCGGACGGACAAGGCATGGCTCGATGATGCGGCAGGCAAGGTGGTCAAGGTGATCCACATGCTCGTGCCGGAGCTGCCCGACGACCGCCCCTACCGGATCGTGTTCATGGAACGGGAGCTCGATGAGGTGCTTGCGTCGCAATCGACCATGCTTGCCCGAAGCGGGCGCAGCGGCGCCTCGCTTCCACCCGATCGGCTCAAGGCGATCTACGAGCAGCAGCTGCGGCAGGTGCATGACTGGATCGCGGCACGGTCCAACGTCCAGGCGCTGCGCGTGGGATACCGGTCGTTCGTCACGGCCCCTGTCATCGAAGTGGATCGCATCGCCGACTTCATCGGTGTGCCGATGGATCGCGCGGCCATGGTGCGCGCGGTCGATCCGTCGCTCTACCGCAACAAAGCCTGATCGACGCCCAGGTGCGCCGCGAGTGCTTGCCACTCGAACGGCAACGGTGCCGGCTCAGCCAGCTCGATCATTCCCTGCGCGCCGTATGCCCGCCCCATCAGGGCGCAGACCTCGTCGTGCGCACCCGCATGGGCCGCCAGCACCGCCCGCAGCCGCAGCGCACCGAGGTGACGCGGATCGAAGGTCAGGGCCAGATCAAGGCTTCGTGCGGCCTGCTCGAGGTCGCCGTACCAGGCCAGCGCTGCGCCCAAGATCATGTGCCCCTCCGGAACGGCCTTCGAACGCTCCATCGCATCGAGCGCTGCCTGCGCGGCGTGTTCAAGCTGCGCTGAGCGCGCCGTGGCGTCACTGGGAAGTTCCGCCAGCAGCGCACGCGCCAAACCCAAGCGTGGTTGGATGGCCGTGCGGTCGGCATCAACCGCCTTGCGGTAGAAGGACGCGGCTTCCTTGCCCCGGCCCTGCCGGACCAGCAGGTCAGCCAGCACGGGCAACAGCGCCGGCTGCGCGCGGGCTACCCGCATCGCGGCATCCGCCTCGCGCAGCGACGCGTCGCGATCGCCTGCATCCAGGAGCGCGCGAGCGAGCATCAACCGCGCCTCGGCGTGGCCCGATTCCTGCTGCAGCGTCTCGCGCAGGACATCGATCCCCCGGCCCCATTCGCCCGCCCCCACCAGGCAGGAGGCGAGGCACATGCGGTAGCGCAGCTCGCGCGGCCGCTGCGCGACCAGAGTCTCGAAGTGTGGCAGGGCGCTGCGAACCTTCCCTCGCGACAGCAGATGAGCCCCGAGATTGAACGCGCTTTCGCGTCGGACCAACTCGACCTGCCCCTTCGCATCCTCGGGCAGAGCCGCCATGTAGCCCAGATCGACCAGCTGCTGGATCGCATCGGCCGCTTCGTACGGGTCCTGACGGGCATCCGCCGGATGCAGTCCCGCCTCGCCCTCGACCTCTTCCCAACTCCTGATGCGGTCGGGAACCGGTTCGTCGAGCATCTCGACGATCGCACGCCCGGCAAAGTCATCGGCCGCAGGCAGGCCCAACAAGGACAGAGCCGTCGGCGCAAGATCAAGGATGTTGGCGGCCGCCACCATGGCACCACGCTTGATGCCGGGCCCACTCGCGACCAGCACACCGGTCGGCCGGTGCCAACTCGATTCCTTCTCCATCCGTCGCTCCGGCGGCAGGTCATCCAAGTACGGACGCCCTGCCCCGCTGTGAAAACCGTGGTCGCTGAGCAGGAGCACCGTCGTCTCGGGCCCGGCTTGGGCGAGCAGCCGGCCGAGCGCCGCATCGTGCCAACGGTAGACCGCGTCCATCACGCCGCCGAATGCGCGCAGGTCCGACTCGGCCACATGCTTCATGCGCGGCGCGCGGTACTGCATGAACTGGTGCCCCACCGTGTCGATCGACTCGAAGAACACCATCGACAGGTCCCAGGGGCCTGCGTGCATCGCGGCGGTCGCCGCACGCTCCACGCTGGCCGCCACGGCCATCAACTTGCACAGGCTCGCAACCCGCTCGTCGTTGACCAGTGAGGCGGGAAGGCCAGGCAGCAGCGACTGCAGCCCCTCGTCGCGAAACGCTGCGCGTCCGACCCGTGCCGCCGCGACGGCGTCCGCGAGCGAGTCAGGATGAACCGCGCCATCAGCCAGCGGCCACGCTCCGGCCGTGCCCGGATCACCCTCCATCAGCAAGTTGCTCGTCACGCTGCCGCGCACGGGCTCGGCAGGATGGCTCGCATACCACCCCGTCACCTGCACGCGCATACCGGCCTGGTGCGCGATGTTCCAAAGCGCCTTCACGCGACGGGTGGTGCTCGATGCCACGCGCAGGCCGCTGCCATCGGGCTTGGGCTCGACGAAGTTGGTGATGCCGTGCAGGTCGGGCGTCCGACCCGTGGCGATCGAGGTCCAGAGCAACGGGCTCAGCTTGGGTTCCAGCGTGGTCAGGTCGCTTCGCACGCCACGCTCAATGAGCGACGCCAGCACCGGCAGCTGCCCCTTGGCCAGCAGCGGATCGATCACCTGCCAATCGGCGGCGTCCCAACCCACGATGAGCAGCCGCCTGGCCGTGCGCGTCGTCATGGCAGAATCCTAACGACGCCGCACCCTCCACTCCACCAATGAACACGGGCGGCCCGAAGGCCGCCCGTGCGTGATCAACCGAGGTTGATGGTCGAGCCGCTGCGATCAGCGACGACGACGGCTGGCCAGGCCAGCGACGCCCAGGAGCGCAAGCGCGCCGGGAGCGGGAACCGCGCCAGCCTCGATCGACGCGCCGGCAACGCTCTCGTACGCGAAGTCGACCACCGTGCGGGTGACCAGGTTGCCCGACGCGGGCTGCGCGCCCATCAGGAAGCGCATCCAGCCGTAGTGGGTGGTGCCGGCCGACGAGACGAAGCGGAAGCCGACGATGTTGGTGGTGCCGTACTGCCACTGACCCGCGGCGGAGCCGAAGGCGATCGTCGAGGTCGCCGAGCTGAAGTTGCTCGTGCTGCCGATGAGGGCGCCGGAGGCCAGGTTGAGGGCCGAGCCCACGCCCGACGCTGCCGAGACCATGCCGCCGCCGGTCGGGCTGAAAAAGTTCATGCCGCTGCCGGTCGACGCACGGTACGGGTTGACGTCCCAGCCGGGAACGCCCGCGCCCGGGCCGTTGGTGAGCTGCGCAGTCTCAACGTTGATGTAGGTGCCGTCGATGTCGATGGCGCAGACAAAGTTCACGGCGCCGCTGTAGACGACAGCCGCGTTGGCCGCACCGGCGGCGCACAGCGCAGCCGCAGCCGCGAAGTGCATGTCAAGCTTCAGGTTCTTCATGTCTTTCTCCAAACAAGAGGGATAAGGAAAGGGTCGGGTGGCTCGGGCTTCCTTGGACCTGCCACCACCTTGCAAGGCTCCGGGTGAGGGCCCGGACAGCCCGGAAACAACTCCGGGACGCCGTAGAGTGCCCGGGTTCCGAAACAGTGCAAATTTCTTGCGGAACAATCCCCTGTTTTTTGGCCGCCTGAAACGGCAGCTGCCGCGCGGATCGTCCCTCCAGCAGCGATACTCACGCCCATGGCGAACGCCATCACGCCGCGTCCAAGCCTCTTGGGCACCACAACACGTTGCGAAAGCTGGCTTTATCGAGACCAAGGTCCCTCGAGCCCCTCCGCCCAACCCGCTCCTCGGCCGTTCCACGAGCGGGATCCCTGGGGAGAGAAGACCCACACCTATGTGAGGGCACAGGGCTTTGGCGCAGCCCCCGATCAGGTACCCGGCCGCTGGGCGAGCCAACGCCAGTGGACCATCGCGGAGTTGGGCACCGGAACGGGCTGCGCCCTGGCGTGCCTGGTCGCCGCATTCGAGCGCCACGCCCATCCGCTCCAACGACTCCACTACGTCGGCTTCGAGCGCGATCCAGACATGCTCGACTGGTGGCGTGATCCAGCCGCTCGGGCGGCGATTCCGCCCGCCGAGCGCAAGGCGCTCGAGAGCATCCTGGCGCGCCCCATCAGGTCCACCCAGGGCATCACCCGATGGCGGCTGCTCGATGGCCGGGCCACCATCACCCTGGTGCTTGGCGATGCCCCGCAGTGGCTTCCCCACCTCAGCTTCAGGGCCGACGCCTGGTTCCTCGATGCCTACGAGCCGGCCATCGAGGACCGGCTGTGGTCCCCGGACGTGCTGGCTCACGTCGCCCGACTGTCCGCGGCAGGCGCAACGGCGTCGACGTTCTCTGCGGCCGCAGTGGTTCGCCACGGTCTGCATGCCGCCGGGTTCGACGTGCAGCGCCAAGCCGGCTTCGACACCAAACGGCACATGACGATGGCGGTCCGTCGTTCCCATGATGCATCGGCCACCGTCGAGCCGTGGTTCGCTCCACCGGAACCTGCGCCTCCCGACGGTGTCACGGTCATGGGAGCGGGGCTTGCCGGCGCCTGGTGCGCCAGGGCATTTGCCGAACGCGGTGTCCCGGTCACCGTCGTGGAGCCCACGCCAGCGACCGCTCGCGCGAGTGATGTCCCGATGGCCGCGGCGGCACAGCCTGGCGGATCGTGGCAGAGTGAGCAGGTCCGCGTGCACGACGCCGCATGGCATCTGTTGGCATCGCGATGCGTCGACCTTGGCCTGCCACACTGCGTGCTGCCGATCACGACTCCGGGTATCGCAGCACCATCCGCAATGCCGACCCCGGCAAGCGCCCTCACCACACCCCCAGACCGCGCCCCGCGGATGGCGATCGTGGCCTCACCTCGAGAGATCATTGGCGCGCTACTCGATCACCCCCACATCCGCCGCGAGCCGAGCCTGCCCTCCACTGCCAGCTTCGTGGTGCAGTGCACCGCGTTCCTTCCTGATGCCATGACCGATGCGGCCTGCGCGCGTGGAGCACCGGTGCCGAATGCCGGATCGATCGCCTGCGCGAGCCTGGACAGGCCACTCGACTCGGCCATCATGGACCGCGGCTATGCACTGCCCGACCCGACCGCGGCACGGGCATGGGTCGGCGCCACCAATCACCCGGGGCGATGGAGCCCCCCCGACGCTCGAGCCGGAGCCAGTCAAGGCACGCGCATCCACGCGCCGACCGACTTGGCCTCTCATGCCGCCCGGATGGGACTCGGGCACCAGGAGCAGGCAGCCCTCGATGCGCTGGCGCACGAGCTGTTGGTGACGCCGGTTTCGTGGGTCGACGCCTGGTCGGGCGTGCGGGCTGCGTCACCCGATCACCTGCCGCTCACCGGGCCCGTCTGCGGCGAAGCAGCCTTCACACGAGCGTTCGAGGACATTCGACATGGGCCCTTGGCGCGGGTCTGGCCACCGTGCCCCTACGAACCGGGCCGGTGGTGCTCGATCGGTCACGGTTCCCATGGCATGCTCACCGCACCACTGGCAGCGGAACTCATCGCCGACCTTGCCTTCGGAACGCCGCGTTGCCTCACGGACGAACTCCTGCCGTTCCTCCTGCCCCAGCGCTTTGCGCTCAGGAACCTGCGCCGCGCGCGTGCATGAGACGCCCCGGATGCGACGAGGCCGCCGGTCGTGGGACCGACGGCCTCGATCATGAAACAGTGTCCGGGCCGGGCTGAGTCAGCGCCGACGACGCGTGCCGCCGACGAGGCCCGCCAGCCCAGCCAGGGCCACGGCGCCGGGCGCCGGCACGGCCACGATGGACAGACCGGTGGTCTCGTAGCTCAACGAGACCAAGCGGCGCTCAAGCGCGTTGGCTCCGATGTACATGACGCCGTAGCCGTACCGCACCTGGTTCTGCGCGTTCAAGAAGCGGAAGCCAAAGATGTTGTTGGCATTCTCCTTCCACAGGCCGGGCGCGTTCCCGAAGATCACGTTGCCGCCGGGCAGCGCCTTGAACTGGTAGCTCGAACCCACCACGACGCCGGGGGCGAATGAACTCGCCGAGTCCCAGCCCGTGGCGGGATCAACCATCATCCAGGTGCCGTGAGCAGTGGTCCCACCGAAGAACAGCGCATTCGCACCGTTGGGATTCAAGTCCCAACCGGCGTTCATGTCCGGCGAGGTGCCATACACCTGCTGCTCGATGTTGATGAACAGACCCGCCTCGGTGGCCGGAATGTCCAGGTTCAGATTCCAGTTGACGACGGCGGCGTCGACGGACGAGACGATGGCGGACGACGTGGCCACAGCCAGCGCCATCCCGATGGATGGATGCTTCATTCCTTTTCCTCTCCCTCGGACTCGGGTGAGTCCCTGTTGTGTCAAACGATCGAGTCAATCCCGGTCACCGCACCAACGATGCCACGAAGCCCTTCCGCTCCGCATCACGTTGGACGATGGGCCCGAACTCCCATTGGGGCCGAGCGCACCATTCCACAAAGTGCCACCCAAGCAAACGGGTTCCGTGAATTGGAACAAAATTCCGCACTTGAATTGAGTTTGGCCGGTAATCATGAACCGCACGACCCAAAAAGGACGTTCTTTGGATCGCAACCCGATTCAAGAAATGCAGTTACATCTCATCCAGCCCGTCACGCCATGATGCCGCGGACCACCTTGCCGTGCACGTCGGTCAGGCGATAGTCGCGCCCCTCATGCCGGTACGTCAGCCGCTTGT
The DNA here is from genome assembly GCA_027490145.1 of Planctomycetaceae bacterium. GTDB lineage: Bacteria > Planctomycetota > Phycisphaerae > Phycisphaerales > SM1A02 > SYIB01. The sequence continues at coordinate 23,505 of JAIXYQ010000010.1, read as the reverse complement.
GCTCGAACCCGAGCAGGTGCAGCATTGTGGCGTGCAGGTCGTGGACTTCGACGGGGTTCTCGATCACGTTGTAACCGAAGTCATCGGTCTTGCCCCAGCTGATGCCGGGCTTCACGCCGCCGCCCGCCAGCCAGACCGTGAAGCAGCGGGGAGGGTGGTCCCGCCCGTAGTTCTCGCGCGCGAGCGGGCCCTGGCAATACACCGTTCGCCCGAACTCCCCTGCCCACAGCACCAGCGTGTCGTCGAGCAACCCTCGTTGACGAAGGTCCTTGATGAGCGCCGCCTGGGGCTGGTCGACCGCACCGGCCTGCGCGCGCAGTTCGCCCGGCAGGTTGCCGTGCTGGTCCCACCCGCGCATGTAGAGCTGCACGAACCGGACGCCCCGCTCCGAGAGCCTCCGTGCCATCAGGCAGTTGGCGGCGAATGATCCCGGCTTGCGCACGTCCGGGCCGTACATCGCCAGCGTGGCCTCGCTCTCGTCGCTGAAGTCGGTCAGCTCAGGCACCGACATCTGCATGCGGTAGGCCATCTCATGCTGCGCGATGCGAGCCTGCACCTCGGGATCAAGGCTGTCCTGGAATTCGCGCGCATTGATCTCGCTCACCAAGTCGAGCATCTGCCGCCGGTCGTCACGCGTCAGCCCATCCGGATCGCGCAGGTGGAGCACCGCATCGCGCCCGGCCCGCAGCTTGCAGCCCTGGTGCTCGCTCGGCAGGAAGCCGCTTCCCCAGAAGCGCGCGCTCAGGGCCTGCATGTTGCCGATCCCCTGCGTGATCATGACGACGAAGTTGGGCAGGTTGCGGTTGGCGCTGCCGAGCCCGTAGCTCACCCAGGCGCCGAAGCTCGGGCGACCCGGTTGCTCGGTGCCGGTCTGGAAGAAGGTGATGCCGGGCTCGTGGTTGATCGCCGTGGTGTGCAGCGAATTGATGAAGCAGATCTCGTGTGCGACGCCGCCGGTGTGGGGCAGCAGTTCGCTCAGCCAGACGCCCCCCTCGTTGTTCTCGTGGCGCTGGAAACGGAACATCGTCGGCGCGACGGGGAACCGCGCCTGCCCACTCGTCATGCCCGTGATGCGCTGGCCGTTGCGCACGGAGTCGGGCAGGTCCTGGTCGAAACGGTCCACCAGACCGGGCTTGTGGTCGTACAGGTCCAGTTGGCTCGGGGCGCCCTCCATGTGCAGGTAGATCACGCGCTTGGCACGCGGCGCGTAGTGAGGAAGGTTGGCCAGCACGCCAGCGGCCTCGCTCGACACCGAGCCCGCAAGCGCGCCCCGGGTCATCGCGAGATCGGCCAGGGCGGCGCCGCCGAGCGCAGCGCCAAGTGAGCCCGCTACTTTGCCGAAGAAACGCCTCCGCGTGAGGTTCAGCAGGTACTCCTCGAGCGGATCGGCTGGGCCGTGCATGATCGGATCCTTGCGCATGGGGCTCCTTCGGCGTTCAGTCCTTCACGATCACGGGGTCGCTGGCCAGGATGGCATTGGCGACCATGGTCCACGCCGCAAGCTCGGCAGGCTCCATCGATCGGCCAGCCGGATGCTCGCCCACGGCAACGAGCTTCTTCGCATCGTCGGCGCCACGGGCGAACCGCGCTCGGTACAGCTCGAGATCCTCGAGCAGTCGATCCAGCAGCCCAGCCCGCGGCTCATGGGCGGTGGCGCGCAGGAAGAGCGTCCGCATGCGCGCCGCATCGGTGCCGGGTTCGGACAGCACCCGGGCTGCAGCGGCCCGGGCTGCCTCGACGAACTGAGGATCGTTCCAGAGCACCAGCGCCTGCAGCGGCGTGTTGGTCGACATGCGTCGCGTGGTGCAGAACTCGCGCGTCGGCGCATCGAAGGTCAGGAGCGACGGCGGCGGCACGGCGCGCTTCCAGTAGGTGTACAGGCTTCGCCGCCAGAGGTCCTCACCGCTGCCCTGCTCATACGCGCGGGTGTTGGACTGGAGCATCGCGACTTCCTGCCACAGCCCCTCGGGCTGGTAGGGCTTCACGCTGCGCCCCCCGAGCTCCTCGACCAGCAGGCCGCCCACGTACAGGGCTTGGTCCCTGATCTGCTCCGCCGCCAGGCGCTGCCGGGGATACCAAGACAGCAAGCGGTTGTCGGCATCGAACGCGGCGACCTCGGGCCGCGTCCTGCTCGAGAGGCGGTACGTCGAACTCGTGACCATGAGTCGAACCAGTTCGCGCACGTTCCATCCACCCTCACGGAACTCGATCGCCAGCCAATCCAGCAGCTCAGGGTGGGTCGGCAGGTCCCCTTGCAGGCCGAAGTCCTCGCTGGTGCGCACCAGTCCGCGGCCGAAGAGCAGTTCCCACAGGCGATTCACGGTCACACGCGCGGTGAGTGGATTGCGATCGCTCACGATCCACTGCGCCAGGCCGAGGCGATTGCGCGGCAACTCCTCGGGCCAGGAGCCGAGCACCTTCGGGATGTCGCGCGTGACCTTGCGATCGGGGTCCGGCGCGGTGTACGAGCCCCGCATCAGCACGTACGTGTCGCGCGGTGCCCCGAGCTCGCGCATGACCATGGTCTGCGGCGACTCGGCCTTCGCGCGCTCGATGCGTTGGTCGATCGCCGCCACCCGCTGCGCCGCCTCGCGGTAGCGCGGCGAGTGCTGCACACGCCAGCTGTCGCTGGCCAACTGGACCGCGCCGTCATGGACCGCGGGATCGGGCATCAGGAGGCCAAGATCCGCCGGGGCCAGCACGGCCGGGGGCTGCGTCATCCGCGCGAAGAAGCCGCCTTGCCCTCCCGTGTTCACGACCTTGAAGACCAACTGGCTTTCCCCCGCCGGAAGCTGGATCTCGATGCGGTCCTGGTCGGGGGCGACACCCCGCTGCGCCGCATTCGCGTGGACCGTTTCCCCGTTGCGCCAGACCGTGATCTGGTCATCGCTGCCCAATCCAAGGTCCAGCGTGCGCGCGGTCGGAGCGAAGACCTGCCGCACGATGTATTCCGCACCCACGCCCTGGGCCAAGCCCACGACCTCGGCCTCACGGATCCCGGGTGCGTGACGCCATCCACCGTTGCCGAACCTGGCGTGGCGGCTGAACCGTGCCTCCAGGCCGGGGCCATGCTCCGCGAGCGCGGCATCGAGCGATCCACTGCCGAAGACTTCACTCAGGTACCAGTCGCTCGTGGCGATCGGCAGCTGGGCCAACACCCGGTCATCCGCAGCGGCAACGTGCACGCGGACGCGGCCGATCGAGTGCTGCGCGTACGGCGACTGGTAGCCCAAGGTGAGTTCCAGCTGGGTTCCGGTGGTGAAACCGATGGGCGACTCGGTCAGGAAGTACGCCACGCGGCCCTGGCCATGCACATGCCCTTCGAGCGCCCACTGGCGTCCATCGGCCCCATCCAGGGCGTTGACTGCGCGGAAGTCACCGTTGGGCTGCTCATGACTGGCCCAAGCCCACACGAAACGCACCGGAACGCGCACGCGCGGATCTTCAAGGCTCACCGCCTCGGCTCGGATCGCGCTCAGCACGGCGTTGCCATTGGGAGCGCGCCCCACGCGGCCGCCGAGGCTGGGATCCGTGAGCGCTTCAAGGGCGATCAAGCGCACGCCGGTCTCGGGGAACCTCAGCGTGATCGTGTGCTCGTCGACATCCGGGTTCGCACCCGAAGCAAGCACCGAGCCATCGGCCTGCTGCGTCAGCGTGGCGCCACCGGCGCTCACGGCCTTCTCGACCACGGGTCGTGTCCAGGCGATGCCCTCTTCCGAGCGCCAGCGTGCGAGGAAACCATCGAGCAGCGCACGGTCCTCCTCGGCGCCCGCGTCGCGCACCACGACGGCTTGCGCACGCTCCGCGGCCAGTGCATCGAGCGCAGCGGAAAGGCGCGGGTCCGCCACGGGAATCGCCGGCTCGAACGCGCGATTCGGATCAGGCAACTGCGAGTAGAGCCCGGGCTCCTCGATGCTGTTGAAGAACGCCAGCATCGAGTAGTAGTCCTCGGTCGTCACCGGATCGAACTTGTGGTCGTGGCAGCGGGCACAACCCATGGTCAGTCCAAGGAACACCGAGGCCGTCGTGTTGGTGCGGTCGACCCAGTATTCGACCAGGTATTCCTCGGGAATCGCGCCGCCCTCGTCGGTGGTGACGTGGTTGCGGTTGAAGCCACTGGCGATGACGTGGTCCTGCGTGGCGCCGGGGATCAGGTCACCTGCCAATTGCTCGATCACGAATCGGTCGTACGGCATGTTCGACCGGTAGGCCTGCAGCACCCAGTCGCGCCACGGCCAGATCTGCCGACCTGCATCCATGTGGATGCCACAGGTGTCGGCGTAACGTGCCAAGTCGAGCCAAGGCACGGCCATGCGTTCGGCGTACCGCGTGACGTACGGCTCCTGCTCCAGGAGCATGGCCACCAGTCGTTCATAGGCATCGGGTCGCTCATCGGCGAGGTGCGCCTCAAGTTCACGATCGGTCGGGGGCAGCCCCGTCAGGTCAAGGAACACGCGGCGCGCCAGGGTGGCCCGGTCAGCTTCCGGTCCGGTCGCGACGCCCGCGCGCTTCCATCGCTCGAGGATGAATCGATCGATCGGCGTGCGGCCCCACCCGGATGAGGACGCTTGCGATCCACTCGCAGGCTGCGCCGCCGTCGACTCGACCTGGACGGGGAGCGGTTGGGGTGGCTGGAACGCCCAGTGCGCCTCGTAGGTCGCGCCCGTCTCGATCCACCGCGCAAGCAGCGCACGCTCATCGTCCGTCAGGGGCCGCTTGCCGCTGTCGGGCGGTGGCATGGTCAGGTCGGGGTCGGCGTGATGGATCCTCTCGAGCATCGTGCTCCGCTCGGGTGCGCCCGGAACGATCGCTGCTCCACCGGCGCGGGCCTGCGTCGCTGCTTCGAACGAATCGAGTCTCAAGCCCGCCTGCTGCTTGGCGCGATCCGGTCCGTGACACTGGAAGCATCGATCACTCAGGATCGGGCGGATGTCGCGCCCGTACCGGATCTCACTCGCCATGGCCGAAGGAGCGGGCCGGGACCGGGCCGGCACGCGCCACCCGCCGCCGACCGACACCAGCCACGCGCTGCCCACGCCAAGCATCAAGGCACCCAGGAGCACGCGCGGGAGGACGGCCATACACCTCATCCTAGTCCCGAAACTCACCGTGCCAAGGCAAACGTCCCCACGGACGACTTGCACCGCTGCCACATGAATCGGATGGTCTCACCATGGATGTTCAGTGCGCGACGGACGGTGCGGGAGGATCGGCGGTGCAGCCCGGGACGATGATCAGCCAGACCTTGTCGCTGCTCGCCGCATCCACCCCCCTCAGGACATGGTTCGTGGCGCGCGCGCGAAGCCAAGAACACATCGTGCTGCATGTCTCGCCTGAGGCAGATCGCGCCCTTGCACCCGGACAGGCCTATGCATCCTCGGGAACCCCGTGTGGGACCGTGGTCGAGACGGGCCGTGCCATCGTCGCCACGGGGCCCGAAGGTTGGGCTGCGATGCGCACCGAGGGACTGCTGCACGACTGCGATGCCACCCTGTACATCGGCTCACCGCTGTTCTGGGCTCCCGACGAGGGCGTCGGCGAGTGCTTCGGCACCTTGGTTGGCCTTGGAGAGCACTCCGACGCCAAAGGGATGGCCACCTGCCTTCCCCTCGTGACGCATGCCGCCACCGTGATCGGCTTCGCACTCCAGGCCGCCCATGATGCAGACCGGCTGCGTCGTCGTGCAGAGCGCGCCGAGAGCGAGAGTACGGTCGATGACCTCACGCGCCTGTACAACCGCAGGGGCTGGCAGACCATTGCGTACGCCGAAGCGGGACGGATCCAGCGCTACGGCTCGGCCGCCGGCCTGATCATGATTGACCTCGATGAACTGAAGCTCACCAACGATGCCTTCGGACATCGGGCCGGTGACGCCCTGCTGCGGCACGCCGCTCAGGTCATCCGATCGTCCTTCCGCGACTCCGATGTCATCGCTCGGCTCGGCGGGGATGAGTTTGCGGTCCTGCTCATGGAGTCCGACGGGCCCGCCACACGGTGGACGGCGGCACGAGTGCAGGAATCGCTGGCGATCGCCGGCATCCGGGCCAGCGTGGGTTGGTCAACCTTGGATGGTTCCCGCGACATCGATGCAGCGCTCCACGATGCCGATGCCGCCATGTATGCGGCCAAGTGCACCAGGCGCCAGTTCAAGCTCGATGCCGGGCCTGAGCGGCCACGCTGCGCCTGATCCATCACTCCCGGTCGTTCGGGACACCACGCTGACGACGCTGGTCCTGCCGCCGCTCCGTCCCCGCCTGTTGATCCAGCACGCGGTGCAGCAGCCATGGCCAGGCCGTGAACAGCGCGGCGCTCAGGCGAACGAGCGAACTCGTCCAGACTTCGGGAACGGGCCGGCGCATGCACTGGACCACGGCTGCCGCCACACGCTCCGGCGACTGGACCAGGAACGACGGCGCATGATCCGGAACCTCGGCAGTCGATCCGTCAGCGCCGGAACGGCGATCGGACTCGACGAAGAACTCCGTCCGGGTCGTGATGGGATGCACACTGCTCACGGCAATGCGATGGTCCTGCAGTTCCGCCCGCAGCGCCGCGCACGCCATCGCCTGTGACGCCTTGGTCGCGCAGTACGCGCCGTGGTACGCCAGCGGGAACTTCCCGATGCAACTCGATGACATGATCAGGTGCCCCGGTTGTGCCGCCGCGATCCACTGCCTGGCGGCCGCCCGACACAAGGAGAGCGCCGAGAAGAAATTGACTTCGAACATCGTCCGGAGGTCGTGTTCACTCATGTCCACCAAGCCAGCTCGCGTCCCGTAGCCGGCGTTTGCGAAGACCACGTCGACGCGGCCAAACGCCGAGTTCGCGCGGGCCAGGATGTCGTCAGAGGCCCCCGGTTGCGCCACATCAAGCGCCACGGGGTGAGCCCTTGCCCCGATGGCTTCGCAGGATGCAGCCACCTCGCGCAACCGATCCTCACGTCGCGCCACCAGGACGACGTGCATCCCAGCAGCCGAACACGCCCGCGCCGTGGCGGCTCCGATGCCTGAACTCGCCCCGGTGACGACCACGACTCGACCCGCCAGCGCGCCCATGATCAAGAATCTATTGGACGAACATCTGGAACGATCGACGCCGGTGATACGTTATAGGACTATTAAGCAGTCGACGTGGGCAAGTTGCCTCATGCAAGCCACGGTCCAAACGAGAGTTCTGTCGCGATGGGCCCATTGCCGAGAACTGCGAGATTTTCGCGAACTTTTCCCACCCTTCGCTGTCGTCGATGCCATCTTTCGTCGACGTGTCCCACCACGCCCACGGACAGCGTGGTGGGGAAGCGTGTTCCCGCACGATGGAAGTCCGAACCCCGTGATCTGAAGGAGATCTGAAACCATGAATCGCCTGTGTCTCTTCGGCAGCCTCACCGCTGCACTGTGTGCCGCGAGCACCGCCCTCGCCCAGGATGAGTGCGCCAGCGCTCCCACCCTGGTCAGCGGCGTCGCCTCGGCGTTCAACACCACCACTGCCACCGCCAGCCCACAAGCCGTGAGCGGCGCCCTGTGCGCCGGCACGTACCTGAACTGGGTTGCCACCCAGAAGGACGTGTGGTTCAAGTGGACCGCCACGACCACCGGCACCATCGACATCACGACCTGCGACGCTGCGTCGTACGACACGTCGATCGTGCTCTACGAGGGCACCTGCGGTTCGCTCGTCGAAGTCGCCTGCAATGGTGACGCGGCCGCCAACGGCTCGTGCCAGCAGTACCACTCCGAGATCCTCGGCTTCTCCGTCACCCCCGGCTCCACGTATTTCGTGCGCGTTGGTGGTTACGGTGGCAATCCGACCCCGGACGGCGCCACCGGCACCGGCAACCTGCTCCTGAACTTCACGCAGGGTGCGGCCAACTGCGGCAGCGCCGGAGCATGCAACGTGGTCCACGCGACCCCGGGCTGCGACGACACCACCTGCTGCAACATCGTCTGCAACCTCTTCCCCTCGTGCTGCGACACCGGCTGGGACCAGTCGTGCGTCGACATCGCGATCCCCGAGTGCGGCTTCTACTCGTGCACCCCGGTTGGCCCGGCCAACAACTGCGCGACCAGCCCGACCAACGTCCCTGGTGACGGCACCTACGCCTTCAACACCACCGGCGCCACGATGGACGGTCCCGACCACGCCGGCGACACCTGCGCCTCCGGCTCGGACACGTTCTTCAACGACGTGTGGTGGAAGTTCGTTGCCCCCGCCAACGGCGTGGCCTCGTTCTCGACCTGCGGCACCGTTGGATACGACAACAAGCTCGCGGTCTACAACCTGGGCGCCAACCCGGTCGGCTTCGATTACAACGACCTCGCCAGCGTGCTGGTCGCGTGCAACGATGACGGTGCGGGCGGAACGTGCTTCCTCACCGACGGCGTGACGGCCTACGCGTCGGCCCTCTCGGCGACCGTTGCCCAGGGCAACACCTACCTCGTCCGCATGGGTTCGTACACCGACGGCGACACCGGCGCTGGCTCGATCACGATCGACCTGCCCTCGGCCTGCTCGCTCGACGTGAACAACAAGACCGAAGGCGAAGCCTGCGGTTCGAACACCAACGGTGGCTGCAATGACCTGGCCGGCGGCGCGCCGACCGAGTTCATCAGCCTGGGCGACACCTTCAAGGGGTCGTTCAACACGACCATCGACGCCGCCACCGGCAACGTGGTCCGTGACCTTGACTGGTACCGCCTCAACCTCACCAGCGACCAGACGGTCACGGTGAACCTCAAGAGCGAGACCTTCGCCTTCGCGGCCCTGCTCGGTGGCGAGTGCGGCAACACCATCACGCTGGCGACCACGGCCGCCGGCTGCCCCGAGTCCTTCTCGCTCTGCGTGAAGGCTGGCGCGTACTACCTCATCGTCGGCCCTGACTTCGACGACGGATCGCTGGCCTGCGGCCAGGGCAGCAAGAACCAGTACTCGCTCAAGGTCACCGGCACGCCGGCGTCCTGCCCGATCACGCTCGATACCACCTGCTCGGCCCCCGGCCCGGACAACCGCCAGCTCTCGGTGAGCGCGGCTCCGACCGGCAACTTCGTCCAGGGCTGCGCGACCGGCTGCGGCAACGGCACCGGCGGCAGCGCTGACGTGAGCTTCGTCACCAAGATCCAGGGCGCCAACCTGCTGAAGGAGATCAGCTGCTTCAACTTCGGTGTGGCAGCCCTCCGTTCGGTGACCCCGACCGGCGGAACCTGCGGCTACGGCGCATCGGATCTGCTGATCCCGTGCAAGGTGGTCCTGTACCGCGACATCAACGGTGGCAACCCCACCCGCAAGATCGTCACGGCCGGCGACGGTGGCGACCTCGAAGTGATCCAGGCCTACAACGTCCTGGTCCCCTCGGGCGTCTACATGGCCAACTTCGAGCCTGATGAGCCCCTCTGCGTCGAGAACGAGACCAACCTGGTCTTCGGTTTCGAGACGCCGAACCTCTTCAACGGCACCGTGGCGGGCGTCCCCGCCGGCGCGGGCTACCGCGCGGGCATCGGTGTGGCAGCAGGCGCGTTCCCGTCCAACACCTTCAGCTTTGCCAGCCTCTGCGGCAGCACGGCGTACGGTGCGATCGGTGCGAACGCCTACGAGTGGCCGGTGATCGTCAACGGTGCTGCGGCTGCCTGCTCGGGCAGCAACTGCCCCGGCGACTTCAACGCCGACGGCGTGCGTGACGGTGCCGACCTTGGCGCCCTCCTCGCAGGCTGGGGCACGGCTGGCGGCGACGTCAACGGTGACGGCGTGACCGACGGTGCTGACCTCGGCGCCCTGCTCGCGGTCTTCGGTACGGCCTGCCCGTAATCCGAAGCCAGTCTCCTGAGATCACTTCCCCCCCGGCCCTGTGCCGGGGGGGATTTGTTTTTGGCCCACCTGCCCGAGGAATGATGGCGCGACGGAACTCGGTCGTCATACTGCTGAGGTGAACGCGATTGCCTTGGCTTGGGTGCTTGCCGCCGACATTCCGTTCGGGCCAAACAGCGGCTCGCTGCTGCCGGCGCTCCACGCGCCGAATCAGGTGGCACTGGCCGACCTTGACGGCGACGGCCTGCTGGATGCGATCGTGCCCGGGCGCAACACGGATCGATTGATTCGCTGGGCGCTGGGCACCGGCACGACTCCATCCTTCGGCCCTTGGCGTGAACTCGAGCTGCCGTCGCAGGCGGACTGGGCCGTGGTCGAATCCGTTCCCGCGGCCGCGCCCAACGTGCTGCTGGCCCTGCGGGCCCTGCAAGGATCGGCGCTTCGCCTGGACAACCTCGGCCAGGGCCAATTCAGCATCGACGCCACCTGGCCGCAGGAGCGTGAGCCACGCACGATGGACCTGGCCGACATCACCCGCGATGGGCTCGCCGATCTCGTCGTCGCGAACGCATCGGGCCCAACGCTGCGGATCGATCGAGCCGATGGACTCGGGGGATTCGTCCCCCACCAACGCCTGCGCAACGATGACTGGTACGGGGGCACGGGCTCCCTGCAGCAGGTCCGAGGCAGCGACATCGATGGCGATGGCTGGGTCGATGTCGTGGCGTCCTCCATCTCCACGGGTTCCCTGCTCACGTGGCGCAACCGCGGAGGCGTGCTGATCGATTGGCCCGTGCACACCCCCATCCAGCCGCTCGTCGCCGATCAACCAGCCATCACGACCTTCACGTTGGCCGACATGGACGACGACGGGGATGACGACGTGGTCGCACAGTTGCTCTCGGTCGACGTCAATCAGCCGCTGGTGATCTGCTGGAATGACGAGGGTGCCTTCACCCGCCAAGACTCGTTCCCAGGACCGGACACCGGCTACGGCTGGACCTGCGCCGTGGCCGACTTGGATCGCGACGGCGACCTCGACGTGGTCACCAGTGTGGCGATCATCAACGGGGGGCTCTACCTGATGGAGAACGTGGGCACGCCATCGCGGCCGGCGTTCGGCGAACCCGTGCTCAAGCGCCCGAGCCCCTTCGTGCGGCACATCGAGCTCGCGGACACCGATGGCGATTGCGACCTCGACATCGTGGCCGCCGACATCAGCAGTCACGCGATCATCCGGCTGCCCAATCTGACGGGTTGCGGTTTCCTTCAGCAACAACCCGCGGCCGCGACCAGGGGTCGTGCACGCGATGCGGGTGAAACCATGCCGCAGCTGCCGCGTGGACAACGACCCATGGGCGGTGCGTTGGGGTTGCATGGGCGCGGTGCCCCCGCGCGCACCCCTGCCGCACGCGCGATCGCGCTGGACCTTGCCCGCTTTGGCGCTCCCCCGACGATGCCCGATGCCCAAGGCTCGCTCGCCGGTGCGACCTGCGGCCCCGGCGACGGCTCCGCAGGCCGCTGCGATGAACCCCACCCATCGCCGGGGTGCTTCACGACCGCATGCTGCGAGGCCGTCTGCCTCATCGTGCCCGATTGCTGCGTGATCGCGTGGGATCAGGCCTGCGTCGATGTCGCCGACGATGAGTGCGACGGGCTGTACTGCCCCGCGCCGGGCAGCTGCGGCGAAGCGCACGACACGGGCGGCTGCGACGACGAGGCATGCTGCGCGCGCACCGTACGGCTCGACGGCTGGTGCGGATCCGCGCTCTGGGACCAGACGTGCGTGGATGACGCCGCATGGTGGTGCTCCTTCGTGCCGTGTGAACTCGAGGGCCCACCCGGCGCGCGCCCGGAAGGCGAAGCGTGCTACGACCGGATCAACGATGGATGCACGCTGCCCGAGCCGGCCTTCGATGCGCTCTCGTGCGGTGAGCGGGTGGCGGGCCGGTGCACCACGGGTGCCCCGCGCGACACCGACTGGTACGCGTTGCCCGCTGGTGGCGTCACGATCGGCCTGCGCGCCGAGTTCCCCGCCAGCCTGATGGTCGTGCGCGGGAGTTGCGTGACCACGATCGAAGAAATGGCCTGGCACGCCATCGGCCCTTGCGAACCGCTGCTGACCACCCTGTGCGTCCCACCCGGCGAATCCTGGTTTGCCATCGTCAGCCTGGGAAGCCCCGAAGGGCCGATCCAGTCCGGACAGCCGTGCACGGACCAGGATCCCGACAACCCGCCGGACCCGGATGATCCGCCCATCACGCCCGGTGCATTCGGAACGCGGTACGAGGTCTCGCTGTCCTGCGGGGCCTGCCTTCCGTCACCCGACCTCAACGGCGACGGTGTCGTGAACGGAGCGGATCTGGGCCTGCTGCTCTCTGCATGGGGAGTGATGGGCAACGACGTCCTTGGCGACCTGAACGGCGACGGCGTGGTCGATGGGGCCGACCTCGGTGCGCTCATCAGCGCGTGGGGCTGAGGCGGTGATCCCACCGCCTAGATGATCCGGTCGGACCGCCACTCCAGCCGAACCCACCGCGGTGAACACTCAGCCCGGCGTGGTCGCGGGGCGATGTCCATCGCTGGACCGCCATCGTTCCATCACCGCATGGAAGTCAGCCGCAACGAGATCGGCACGAGCCACGACCGTTGGCCGCGCCACCGTCTCGGTCATGGCGATGAACTCATCCGCAGCCCCGTCGTCGCGGATCTCCCAGTCGGTCATGCCATCGCCCACTGCGATCACCCGACCGGACAGACCGAGCGAACGGACCGCTCGGGGCTTGCTGCGGGGCGACGCAAGCGCGCTCGATGGATCGAGTCCCAGCGACACGCCATCCGCGGACCACAGCAGGTGGTTGGCGCAGACGTGTGAACGGTCGATCCCGAGTGCTTCGACGACCGGATCGATCCACTCGTGGAAACCGCTCGTCACGACCCAGATCCGGTCCGCACCGCGACGCAGGTCCTGTTCGTGCACCCGAAGCGATGGACTGATGGTGGACAGCAGGTGCGTGATGAGCCGTTCGACCATGGTCCGGTCGAACCGCAGCAGCGCCAGACGGCGTGACAGGCTCTGGTCGATCGGCAGCGATCCATCCATGCCGGCATCCGTGATGGACCGGATGCGCGCCAGCACGTCGGCGCGGTCGCTGCGGCCGGCGAGTGCGATCGCGGCGAGCTCGTCGAGCGACTCGACGGTGACCATGGTGCTGTCGAAGTCCAGGACGAGGTGCGCACGCATGACGATTCCATCAGGCAGCCGACGACGGATCCGCCACCGGCGGTGGTGGAACCGCACCGACCAGCGCGAGCGGTTGCGTGACCACGGGGGCCCCGCACTCGGGGCACGTGACGGCCCCGAGCGATCCCGAAAGGTCGTACGAGCACGCGAAGCACTGGCGCTGGGAGAGGACGATGCTGAATCCAAGCCCGCATCGGGCGCACGGATGCATGCGTCCGTCCACGGCGATGCGCTGCCGGTGCTTGCAGCGCGGGCAGTCGCACTGCAGGTCCTTCAGGTCAGCGACGCTCACCGCCTTGATCGCGCGCGCCATTCGGTCGAGCACGGCGGAGATCGCACCGCCGGATGCGATCATGGGGATCATCGCCACCAGGACGCGCTCCGACAGGTCGCCGCGCCACGGCAGCACGATGTAGGCGAAGAAGAGCCCACCCTCCATGAGCACCAGACCGACGGTGGTGAGGTGGAGTGCCCGCGCCCAACGGCCGCCGCGAGCATGACGGAACACGCGGCCCATGCCGATCGCCAGGGCAAAGGTCGCCAAGAGCACCGCAACCGCACCCTGACGCTCCATGGAGGTGCGGCCGGGCTCATCCAAGGTCCATGGCTGCTGCAGGCCATTCGCGATGCCCAGCCACATCACGAGCGCGATGCCGAGCAGCGACAGCCCCGTGACCTGCCACGCCGTCGCGCCGCGCTCACGCGGGTCGCCGAAGCAGACCATGAAGGCGATCGGCGAAGCGATCATGAACTGCCAGCCGCGCAGGCCAAAGTCCGCGATCACCGGGGCCACGCTCCAGGCCGCAGCGAACCACGCCAGGAGCGCAGCCATCTGCAGGCCGAACGCGACCCATGCTGCGCGCACCGCCAGCGGGAAGGCCAGCGCCCGCATCGACACTGCCCCCGCCACGGTCGCCCCCAGGCTCGCTGCGCCGGAGCCCATGCACCCCTCGAAGGCGGCCCCGATGGGCAGCCACACGGCAGCGCAGAACCACGCAGCTGCGGACCCGCTGCCGATCACCGTGGTCAGGACGACGGGCGTGGTTCCGGAGTCACCGCCACGCGTGGCGACCGCCCAGATCCCACTCATGACCGTGAGGATCATGGCCGTCCCGGCGAGCCGCCAGGCCTCCGTGCTGTCGACGAAGAGCCCCAGCAGCGTGCCGCCGAGCGAGGCGAGGAGCGAGAGCGACAGCACCGCCAAGGTCAGCGCGCGGAAGTTCACGCTGCGGATCGTATGGCTGGCGGCGCGATTGAGGGGCAAACCTCGGCCCGTGGGCTGGCCCCGGGTTCGAGGCGCCCAGCCGATGCCCCGTCGACCGTGAGCCGCAAAGCCGCCGACCGGAATCGAACCGGCAACCTCCAGATTACAAATCAGGTGCTCTGCCAGTTGAGCTACGGCGGCGGAGGTCGATCGGAGTCTACCGGGTGCCTGCGCGATGACGCTTGATCGCGATCGCCAGCAGGCTCACGTCGGCCGGGTTGATGCCCGCAAGCCGCCCCGCCTGGCCGAGCGTGGCCGGACGGAACTTGCGCAGCACCTCGATGGCCTCGCCGCGCAAGCCCGTGACGCCGGCCGGATCGAGGTCCAAGGGCACGCTCACGCGCTCATGGTCCTGTGCGCGGCGGATGTCGCTGTGCATGCGCGTGATGTATCCCTCGTAGCGCACCTCGGTCATGGCCTTGCCGGCGAGCGCGACATCATCGATGCCCAAGGCCCCTGCGAACGCCTGGTCACTCGTTGATGGATCGAGGGCAACGGGTCGCAAGGCCCGCCCCGATGCGGTCTTCGGATCGAGTCGCACGCGCACCGCTGCGAGCGCAGCCTGGGCGACCTCGAACGCACGCCACTGCCCGTCGGCGATCAACCCCCACGATCGGGCATCGCGCGTGAGCCGATCGGCTGCGTTGTCGGCGCGCAGCAGCAGTCGGTGCTCGGCCCGACTCGTGAACATGCGGTATGGCTCTCGAGGCACCTTGGTCACGAGATCGTCCATCATCACGCCGATGTAGGCCTGCTCGCGGCCGAGCCGCACGACATCTGCCCCCCGCGCGCGCCTCGCCGCATTGAGCCCGGCAAGCAATCCCTGGGCCCCCGCTTCCTCGTAGCCACTGGTGCCGTTGATCTGCCCCGCAAGGAACAGCCCGGCGACAAGCTTGGTCTCGCCCGTGGCATCGATCTGGTGCGGCCAGACCATGTCGTACTCGACGGCGTAGCCGAACTTCAGGATCGTGGCCCGCGCACAGCCTTCCAGGCCGCGCACGATCTGCTCCTGGACCGCTGCAGGCAGGCTGGTGCTCAGGCCGTTGCAGTAGACCTCAGCGGTGTGCAGGCTCTCGGGCTCCAGGAAGACATGATGGCTGTCGCGGTCGGCGAATCGAACCACCTTGTCCTCGAGGCTCGGGCAGTACCTGGGACCACACTCCGCCTCGACCTCGCCGGCATACATGGGGGCCAGGTGGAGGTTGTCGCGGATGAGCCGGTGCATCCACGGCGTGGTCTGCGTGGCTCGGCACTCGACCTGCCGGAGCACGGGGAAGCGCGATCGGTCGGTCGTGTCGCTGAAGGGTTCGGGCCGTTCGTCACCAAGCTGTGGCGGCAGTGACTCCCAGTCGATCGAACCTCGCTCCAGGCGCGGAGGAGTGCCGGTCTTGAGCCTCCCGAGCTCGAAGCCGAGGGAACGCAGCGTGGCGCTCACCGGGACCGCTGCGCCCTCACCGATGCGACCGCCGACCACCTTCTCCTGCCCCGTGTGCATGAGCGCGCGCATGAACGTGCCGGTGGTCAGCACGCAGGTCGTGCAGCGCAGCGTGCTCGGGCCATCCATCCTCGGGGTACGCCGTGCTCCCTCACCGAACGGCGCGCGGGCGAGCCTGTCGCCTGCGGCGTTGGCCTCGATCGCTTGCGGATCGGCCACGACCATGCATGCGCCCGGCGCGAGCACGGCCCCGGCGATGACGCCGTCCACCACGTCGAAGGCATCCACGGTCCCCTCGATCACGCAGATCTCGGGATCGCACGCCACCAGCCGCTGCACCTCGGCGGCGTAGGCATGCTTGTCGCACTGAGCACGGGGCCCACGCACCGCCGCCCCCTTGGACGTGTTCAGCATCTTGAACATGATGCCCGTGGCATCGGTCGCCCGGCCCATGAGCCCACCGAGCGCATCGATCTCGCGCACCATCTGCCCCTTGGCCAGGCCGCCGATCGCCGGATTGCAGCTCATGGCACCGATGCGCGCCGCATCCATGGTGACCAAGGCGACCCGACCGCCTCCATGCGCGCGAAGCACCATCGCCGCGGCATGCGCTGCCTCGGTGCCCGCGTGGCCACCTCCGATCACGACGACGTCGAACGACAGGTCCACGCGGCAAGGATAGTCCGCGCGTCATGCGGGGCATGCACGGTTACATTCCACGCCATGTTCCAGTCCATCGCCGTGCGTCAGGTCCGTGCTCCACTCCAGGTCACCTTCGTGTTCAGCGACGACCGCACGCCGCCGTCGAAGCAGGCGGCCGTCGCGGCCAGCGTGGGCGCCGCCTTCGCGAGCCCGGGGTTCCGCGCCGATGCCGGTGAATGCATGCTCGTGGGGCATGCGAGCCTCGTCGTCGGCCTGGGCGCCAGGAAGGACCTGACCGGTCCGGGCGCACGCACCATCGGCGCCAGGCTCGCCAAGTGGCTCGACCGTGCCGCGCCCGCCGCGATCGAACTGCACGCCCCGGTGCCGCTGCAGGCCCACGCATCGTCGCTGGCCGAGGGCATCGCGATCGCCCAGTGGCGCTTCGATGAACTCGATGGCGTCGCCACGCGCAAGGAGCCGCGCCGCGGCGCCCTGGCGATCTGGACCGACGCCGCCAAGGCCCGCGAGGCGATCGAGCGCGGGCTGGTCGTGGCCGATGCCGTCAACGCTGCGCGTCGTTTCGGAGCCACGCCCCCCAACATCTGCAATCCCCAATGGGTCGATGCCCAGGCGCGGGCGCTCGCACGCAAGGCGGGACTCAAGCACAGCGTCATCGACTTCCGCCAGGCCCAGAAGCTCGGGATGGGCGGCTTGGTGAACGTGGGCAAGGGTTCTGCCGCCAAGCCCTGCATCACCGTGCTCCAGCATGCGCCCCGTCGTCTGTCGGGACGGGCCCGCGGCAAGCACCTGGTCCTCGTCGGCAAGACGCTGACCTACGACACCGGCGGCTACAGCCTCAAGGTCAACAACGGCATGAAGGGCATGAAGTACGACAAGATGGGCGGAGCAGCCGTGCTCGGCGCGATGCAGGCCATCGCGGCCCTCGATCTTCCGGTCCGCGTGACGGCGGTGCTCGGCGCCGCCGAGAACATGGTGAACGGCGAGTCCTACCGCCCTGACGACATCATCACGATGCACAACGGCGTCACGGTCGAAGTCACCAACACCGATGCCGAAGGCCGACTCGTGCTGGCCGACGCCATGAGTTGGGCCTGCCGATCGCTCAAGCCCACGCACCTCATCGATCTGGCCACCCTCACGGGCGGTGTGGTCACGGCGCTCGGGCACTTCAGCGCGGGGCTCTTCTGCAACGATCCGTCGCTGCGCGCCGGCATCGAGCAGAGCGCGGCCGTCACCGGCGAGAAGGTGTGGGCCCTGCCGCTCTGGCCCGAGCACCGCGACTACATGCGCGGCCAGCACGCCGACCTGATCAACAGCAACCCCTCGCGCATGGCCCATCCGATCCAGGGTGCGGCGTTCCTGTCGTTCTTCGTCGATGAACGGTTGCCGTGGGCCCACCTGGACATCGCCGGCGTCGCCAACAGCGACTCGGCCACGGATCTCTGCGCAGCAGGCCCGACCGGCTGGGGAGTTCGACTGCTGGTGGATTGGGTCCGCGGCCAGGCGTGACCGCGGCCTCGACACGCGATCGGGTCAGGCATCCGGCTTCAGGTGACTCATGAGTTCGAGCACCTGTTGGGCCAGCGCAGGGGTGCCGCAGTAGATCGTGAGTTCGCCGGGCGGGAGCACCTCCATCACCAGCGACGCCCCCGTGGTGGCGATGCCGATGCCGTGGGCCTGCTCGGAGCCTGATTCGAGCACGCACTGCACCAGCGCCCGCAGCACGTGGTGGTCCCCCTGCTCGAAGACGATCGGGTCGCGACGGTTCAGTTCAACGCTCGCGCTGCCATCGATCGCGGCCCATTGCTCATGCCTGGCCATCGGTTCGCTGACGGCATCGAACACTTGCTTCCACTTGCCCACCGGGAAGACGAGCACCTCCTGGAGATGCAGCTTGTGGGCGATCGCCTCGACGAACTCCGCCATGCGCGCACGCGACATGCGCTTGATGTCTGCGGGCAGGCTGTCAGCACGGGGGTGATCCTTGGCGGCGATGTCGATGACCGGTGCGCCTTCCTCGAGCGCGATGCGGAAGGCGGCAGGACCGTCGCCGGCCTCGATGACGCCACGGGGCACGAGCTGTTTCCACGCCAAATCGAATTCGACGAAGTCCACGAGGTAATCCCTTCTGGGCCCGCGCAGTCTAGGGGGCGGCTGCAGCGCCGTCGATGCGGGACTACATTCATTCGCGTGAAGACGATCCTGTTCGTATGCACCGGCAACACGTGCCGCTCACCCATGGCCGAGGCCATCGCCCGCCATGCCGCGCAGCTGGGGCGCCTCCCGAGCGGCTCGGCGCTGTTCGTCGGGAGCGCCGGGGTGGGTGCCGGGGATGGGCAACCGCCGACGCCCGAAGCCGTCCGGGCCCTGCGCGCCATGGGCATCGACCACTCCGGGCGCAGCAAGCCCCTGAGCCGCGAGATGATCGAGAAGGCCGATCTGATCCTCTGCATGACGCGCAGTCACGTCGATGCGGCTCGCCGCCTCGTCGGCGACCGACCGGCGCTCAAGGACCGGATCCAGCTGCTCGACCCGTCCGGCGACGTGGCCGACCCGATCGGCATGGGCCAGGAGGCCTACGACGACCTGGCGCACCATTTCGCCGAGTTGATCCCCAGCCGGATCTCTGCCATGCTCCCGTCATGAGGATTTCGCTCGGATCGGATCACCGTGGTGTCTCGCTCGTCCAGTCCTTCGTCGCGCAGTTGCGCGGCGCAGGCCACGACCCCGTGGTGCTCGGCGAGTGCAGCGGTGCGTCCTGCGACTACCCCGACATCGCCTGGCTGGTGGCCAACTCCGTCGCGCGGGGTGAATCGGAACGCGGCATCCTCGTGTGCGGCACCGGCATCGGCATGTGCATCGCCGCCAACAAGGTCGACGGGATCCGCGCCGCACTGGCCAGCGACGAACTTGCGGCGCAACTCTCGCGCAGCCACAACGATGCCAACGTGCTGTGCCTGTCTGCCGACCTGATCGGCCCCATCCTCGCCAAGCGCATCCTCGATGTCTGGATGTCCACCTCGTTCGAAGGTGGCCGTCATGAGCGCCGGCTCGCCAAGATCACGCGCATCGAGCACGGCCAGGATCCATCGGCCTGACCGCTCCGGTTGACGCCTGATCAGGCCTGCACGGCCACGGCCTCGCGGAGCTCGGGCTTGATCCAGGCACCCTGAGCATCATGCATGGCGTCGCACGCTCCGCAGCGCACCCCGCCGGCGCCACCGACGATGGCCGACAGCGCGGCCGCACCGCACTCAGGGCAGCGACCCTTGTCCAACCTCGCGCGATTCCAGCGCCGCTCGATCGTCCGCAGCATGAACCCGAGCACGTTGAAGAACAGCAGCCCGAAGATCGAGATGAACAGCAGCGCCAGCGTGGCCGGCGGGAAGATGAAGACGAAGAGGAAGGCGATCCCGAAGGCCACCAGGTAGATGCCGAACACGGCGTAGCCGTACGCTCGATTGAACTGGCGAAGGAGCTTCAGGACCATGCCTGAAGTCTAGGCCGGTGCAGCGCCGGATCATGGCCCGCCACCACAGGTCGTGCCGACGGGCCATCGTTACACTACCTCTGGCCGGGACTTGCCCGGCGTTATCGATCCACCGATCCAGCGAGGAAGACCATGAAGATCGTCTGCGACCGCGCCGCCCTGCTCGATGCCTTGGCCATGGCCGCCAGCGTCGTGCCGAACCGCAGCCCCGCGCCCGTCATGCTCTGCCTGAAGCTCACCGCCGCCGACGGCGTGCTGTCGATCCAGGCGACCGATGGCGAGCTCGGCCTGACGGTCCACGTGTCCAGCGTGCAGGTGGACGAACCCGGCGAGGCGCTCCTGCCGGCCGACAAGCTCACCCAGATCACCCGCGCGTGCGACGACAGCACGCTCTCGATCTCGACCGAGCGCAACGTCACCACGATCAAGGGCCAGCACGCGACCTTCCGGGTCTTCGGCTACGAACCCCGGGAGTTCCCCGGCGTGCGCGATGCGAAGGATGCCGGGACCGAGTTCGAGGTCGCCGCCGGCACGCTGCGCCGGCTCATCCACCGCACCGCCTTCGCCACGAGCGTCGACAACTCGCGTTACGCGATCGCCGGCACGCTGCTCGAGCGCAAGGGCCGCAAGTTGCGCATGGTCGCCACCGATGGTCGTCGCCTCGCCGTGGCACGCGGCGACTGCAGCGCGCCGGCCGATGGCGACTCGACCTGCATCGTGCCGGCCAAGAGCCTGTCCGTGCTCAACCGCCTGCTCGATGATCCCGATGCCTCGGTGACGGTGAGCCGGGACCGCAACCGCCTGTCGATCCAGGTCGGCGAAGCCGCCACGCTCGTCTCGAGCCTCGTCGAAGGCACGTTCCCCCCCTTCGAGGACGTGATCCCCAAGGACCACGACAAGCGGGCGACGTTCGATACGGGCGAGTTCGCCGCGGCCATCCGTCGCGCGGCGCTGCTCACCAGCGAGGAGAGCAAGGGCGTCCGGCTGGCCTTCGGCCCGGGCATGCTGCGCCTGTCGAGCCGCGTTCCCGAGATGGGCGAGGCCGACATCGAGCTGCCGATCGCGAAGTACGAGGGCGACCCGATCGAGATCGGCTTCAACCCAGTGTTCATCACGGATGTCCTGAAGATCGCCGACGTGCCGGAAGTCATCGTCGAACTCAAGAGCCCCAACAAGCCGGGCGTGGTCCGGCTCGGCCAGGACTTCGTCTACGTCGTGATGCCCGTCAACGTGGGCTGATCATCCGGGGCGCGCCGCCCGGGCTGCGCACCGTGGTGGCATGACGGACCATTCCATCAACGACAGCAGGGTGCGCCCTTCGGCGCACCCTGCGTTGCATGGCATCAGGTCCCCGCCTGGCGACGACCCCGTGATGGCGGGGCATCGACCGGAGATCGGGTTCACTTGCGGGCGTACTTGACGCTGCAGCCGTAGGGCTTGGTGGTCGCCGGTTCGACGGCCTTGCCTTCCTTGAGCGCCTTCACGGCCTCGACGACGTAGTTCTTCGAGCCCTTGTCGTCGATCGCACCTTCGTAGGCGAGCTTGCCATCCTTGCCGATGACGAAGCAGTGCGGCGTGGTCTTGGCGCCGTAGGCGTGACCGACCTTGCCGTCACCGTCGATCAGGGCCGGGGCCTCGATCTTGTTCTTGGCGAGGTAGTCGGCGCTCGACTTCGGGTCGTTCGCGGTCGCAGCGGTGCTGTTGACGAAGAGGAACACCACGTCCGCGTCCATCTCCTTGCACGACTTCATCATCGAACCGACCTTGCCCTCTTCGCAGACTTCGCGGCAGACCGGGCAGCCGGGGTTCATCCACTCGAGCACCACGATCTTGCCCTTGTAGTCCGCAAGCTTGTACTCCTTGCCGTCGGCACCCTTGAGGGTGAAGTCCGGAGCGGCCTCGCCGATCTTCGCGGCGGCCTTCTGGCCTTCGGCGGCGAACGCGGTCGGGGCGGTGATGGGGGCAAGCGCGAGCGCTGCACCGAACGAGAGCGAGGCGATGAGGGCGAGCTTCTTCATGGTTGGTCCTCCTGGATGGGTCCTACTGGGTGGTTCCTGGATCAATGAACGGTTCGAACGGGACTCTAACCACGTCCATCGCCCCGGTGGTGACCGGGCGGTTCACTTTGCCGCGGAGGGCTCGGCCGGGACGGCAAGATCGAAGGCCCGGGTGCCTTCGATGGTCGAGACGACGACCATCCCCCGCACCACCGGACGTCGATCGGGAGCATCACCGGGCCTGATCTGGACCGGAATCTCGATTCGGCCTCCGGGCATCGGCAGCATGCGTTCGCTGGGGAATCGCACGCCGGGGCACGCATCGGGGAACCACCGAGCCGTACCACCGAGCGCCAAGGCATCCACCACGAGGACCCCCTTCCCCCCCTCCAACCGGAGGCTGGAGACGAGGTTTGCCGGCGGCGCTTCGGGATAGCCGAGTGGCATGGGACCAGCCTGCTCGCTGAGCTCGACGGCCAACTCCTGCCGCTCGACCACGCAATGCTCCTTGCAGGTCATCCAGTGTGCACGGCAGGTGACCTTGATGGCACCACCGCCCCAGGTCGTCGGTGCCTGCACCGGGATCAACACGCGCAGCGACTGCTCGAAGGCAAGGATGTCCTCGTGCTCGGGCAGGTGGTTGGGCACCGGAAAGAGCGGCGCGCCCGCCGACCACCCCTCGGGCAGCTTCAGCTCCACGCGCGGCGGCTGGCCGCTGTCGCCCGGATTGCGCCAGTAGAGGTGCCAGCCGGGCTCGATGACGAAGGTCAGATCGACGAATCGTCGTCCATCCGGCGTGCGCAGCAGGATCGGTGAGCACGATGCCCGGACGTGGGGCGCGGACTGCTGCAGTGCACCCGCCGGCGACCGCTGGCCGGGAGGGATCGGCACCTGGACCGACGAGACAGCGGAGGGAACCAACGCCTGGGCGGAGGTCGCCACGGCGCAGGCGATGCACGACGCGAGCGGGACGTTCATGCTCCGTACACTAACCACATGAACCCGCGACTCCTCGCTGCATGCTTCATCCTGTCCCTCCCGCTCGTGGCCTGTGAGCGGAGTACGAGCGACAAGGACCTCACGCTGGTCCGCGCCGACGAAGTGCTGGCGCTGGGCTCGCGTGATAAGGGCCTGCTCGGCAAGTCCAAGCGCGTGGTGATCATCGATCCCCGCCCGACCGCGCTGTACGAGGCCGGCCACATCAAGGGGGCCCGTTCGATGCCCATGCCCACCATGAACGACGTGGCCGTGCCGGAGCTGGGTGACTTCAAGTCGGTCGCGATCCTCGTCTACGGCACCAACGCCAACGACGTGCTCGGTCCGGCCGCCAGCAAGCGACTCATCGAGCTGGGGTACGACAGCGTGTACACCCTGCGCGGCGGGCTCGAGGGCTGGACCAAGGCCAGCATGCCCGTCGTCACCGGCAAGGACCCGGGCTGAGTCGGCACGCGATCGGTGCCTGACCTCGCTGCGGCCGTCGCTCCCTTTGGGGCGCCGGCATGCCTCGTTCGCTCAGACAGTCCTCGCCTGCTCAGAAACTGGCGCGTCTGTCACCCCGTGGTCACTGTGCACTGCTGCGCGCCAGCTTTCCTCGCAGGCTGCGGAACTCGCTCT
>JAIXYQ010000015.1 GCA_027490145.1 Planctomycetaceae bacterium | reverse complement strand
TCTGATGGGACGTTGCACTGGCCTTCGCCGTTGTATCCCCACGCTCTGACGGTGCCGTCAGAGCGTAGCGCAATGGTGTGATCGCCCCCCGCGATGGCGGTGCAGGGGCCGAGGTCAGAGGGGATGTTGCACTGGCCGCTGATGTTGTATCCCCACGCTCTGACGGTGCCGTCAGTACGCAGCGCAATGGTGTGGTACGAGCCCCCCGCGATGGCGGTGCAGGGGCCGAGGTTCGAGGGAACGTTGCATTGGCCGAAGTAGTTTGAACCCCACGCCCTGACGGTGCCGGGCACAATCTGATTGAACGTGAACCCATTCCCGACAGTCACGACACGACCGCCGACCGCCACGACCACATCGACGCCACCGGAAGGGTTAGCAGGCGTTACCGCGGTGATCGTGGTCGCGTTCATGACCTGAACATTGATCGCGGGGACTCCACCGAGCGTCACGGTTGCGGTACCGCTGAAGTAGTTGCCAGTGATGGTGATGGTGGTGCCGCCAACGACTGGCCCTGTGTTCGGAAGGATCGAGGTAATGACAGGGGCGCACGGTCCCCAACCGCCAAGAATCACCGCAAGGTCGGCGCCATTGACGATCCCATCGCCATCGAGGTCCGTGACCAGCGGCCCTTGGCCATTCGTGCCCCAGGCTCCCAGGACAGCCGCGAGATCGGTCCCGTCAACACCGCCTGTGGCTACGACGTCTCCTTGGCACTGCGCAGCTGCCGGCACGGCAGCGCCCAACCCCAACACGATCGATAGCGCAGCGACGGTCACTCGGACGGCGTGGTTCAACCCGATCTTCATGGTGTGCTCCTCGGCACAGACCATAGCCCACGACAGGGACTGCTCCAAGGTCGGGCTGCGGGTTAGATCAGGGTTCAGGGGCGGGGCCGGCGCAGCGACCAAGCCCCGCTCCCCCGGACTAGCCTGACAGCCATGACCGTTGTGACACGACCCATCGAACCGCGCGATCTTGCCGACATCCAGGCTGAACTCCACACCCACTGGCACAGCACGGAAATCTGGTCCCTGGGGCGCCTGCATCACGCTGACCGCCTCCCGGGATTCGTGGCCGAAGTGAACGGCGCCTTCGCGGGACTCGTCACGGTCAACATGGACGCCGGTGCCTGGCAGTGCGAGGTCATCACGCTCAGCAGCCGATCCGTCGTCCGCGGCATCGGCACCGCGCTGCTCGACGCGGCCGAGTCGCACGCACGAACGGCCGGCTGCCGCCGCATCTACCTCACCACCACCAACGACAACTGCCACGCGATCCGCTTCTACCAGCGTCGCGGATGGCGCTTCGCCGCCCTGCACAAGGGCATCGTCGACCGTGTTCGCGAGCTCGTCCCCGACCTGCCCCTGCTCGGCCACGACGGCATCCAAGTCCGTGATGAGATCGAGTTCGAACGCTGGTTCATCGACGACGCGCCAGTGCGCTGAAGCAAGCCTGCCATCCTTCGGCACGGCGTGCGGTGAGCCCCGCCGGTGCGCTGGTCGACCACGCGGCGCCCACCGCCAAACTCAAACCCCATCGTGCTGCGCTCGAGGCTCCTCGCGTAGCATCCGGCCGTCTTCAAACACGGGGGTCAACCATGCAATCGAGATCACGGGACGTCGCGAAGTTCCTCGCGGGCATCGCATGCAGCGAGTCGGTCGGCCATCTCTGGCTCGGCATCTGGGGGCAGGACATGCTGCCTTGGCAGTTCAGTTGGTTCACGTTCACGTCCACGATGAACACGGTGGCGATGGTCGCCTGGCCGATGGTCTTCGCAGGGTTGGTCTGGCTAGCCTGGTTCCGAACGCCTGGCACACACCACGCCTGACCGCCAGGTCAGTCCAATTCTGCGACGCGGGAGGAGCCTCACCGCCCCGTCGTCGTTGGGAACACGACGTTGCCGTTCTTCCCGGTCTCGGCGGTGATCCGAGGCATGCGCTGGCGGTCATTGGTGTCCCACCAGTAGAGCCCAGCCATGCCGTTGGCCTGGGACGCGGCGTTGATCCGCATGCGACGCTCCGCGTCGAACCACTGGATCGACGCATCACCCTGGGCACCAACGGATGCCACCAGGCGGCTCGCTCCCTTCGAGTCACTGAGTCCCACGCTCGGGGAGCCGTCGGCAGCGACCTCGGCCGACAGCCGGCGGCGTCCATCGGACGCCAGCCAATCAATGCCAACCGTGCCATTCGCCGCGCTGCCAAGTCGAACACGGGGTTGACCTGATGCATCGACGACACGGACCTCACGGCACGTCACGACTCCGAAGGTGACGTCCTGGGGCACCAGCGGCACCGTTGCTGGCGGCGTGGCACCGGCAGGCGCAGCCGGAGGTGATTGCACGGCGCCCAACAGCACCGAACCCGCAAGGCAGGCCACCAGACCCATCATGGCAAACTGTTGCCGACGAAGGGTCGTGCGCTGCACCGCAAGTTCGTTCCTCAGGTCCAGCACTTCGCGAACGATGCGTGATTCTGCGTCCATTCCCGGATGGTATGCGCCAGCCACGTGGATGGCGTCGAACGTCGACGCTGCGCACCAACGTGAGACGAGAGCGCCAACCCAATCGCCGGGGCGGACATGATCGGCCGAACTCAAGGCGTCCGTGCCGGACGCACCCCCGCGCCGATGATGTCGACATCACCCGGCACCGTGTCGAACCGCACGGAGCATCGCACGACCGGCGCGATGTTGAACCAATTGCCGCCGCGCAACACCCGCGTGCCGCCCGTCGCGGGGCCCACGGGATTCGTCTGCGGTGCGGCCGCGTAGGCGCCGCCACGATCCTGGCACCACTCCCAGACATTGCCGAGCATGTCATGCAGGCCCAGCGCGTTGGGCAGGAGCTGCCCGACCTGCTTCGTTCCCCACGTCGCAGCACCCGGCGAACCGTTGTTGGTGCCCATCCAAGCAAGCTGGCCGATCTGCACGCCCGCGAGGTAGGTCGGCGTGGACGTCCCCGCCCGGCACGCCAGCTCCCATTCCGCCTCGGTGGGCAGGCGCATCCCCGTTGCGGACATGAATTGCTGAGCCATGTCCCACGACACCTTCTCGACCGGTCGATTGCCGGACCCCGGGTAGAGCCAGCCGCCGAAGTCACTGGGGTTGTAGCCCATCACCGCCACCCACTGGTCCTGCGTCAGTTCGCGGCGTGCGAGATAGAACGGGGACGTGATCGTCACCTGGTGCGCCGGCGACTCGTTCGACTGGCAGTTGCCATCGCCCGAGCTGCATCCCATGACGAACGTGCCCGGCGGCACGAGCAGCATCTCAACCTGAGTCCCCGCATCGCGCACGCGCCAGGCGAGCCCCGTGGCGGTGATGGCACTGCGCAGCGCAGCCGAGGTCACGACCTGGGGATTCGGCTCGGCTTCCACGAGTTCCGCCCACGCGGGCACCGAGCCACTGCCGTAGGTCAGCGACTGACCGAGCACCAACGACGCCACCGGATGCTCGACCTGCACATCGACCGTCGACGGACTCCCGGCAGGGACGATCGCACGCACCTCGCTCGGCGACACCCGCACGAAGCCCGCGCACGGCACGCCTCCCACACGGATGCCGTTCGCTTCATCCAGGTGCCTTCCGAACACGGTGATGGCGGCACCACCGAGCACGCTCACCGTGGATGGCGACACGGCATCGACCGATGGAGGCTCGAACTCGAACGCCCCCTTCAGCCGAGCTTCACCCGCCGCAGTCGTCACGGTGATCGTTGTCGGACCGAACGGCGCCGCTGGGGTCACCGCCCGGATGGTCGACTGCGTCAGCACCTCGAACGAAGCCGCCTGGACGCCGCCAAAGGCCACGGCCGTCGTCAGGAGCAATCGCTCCCCATAGAGATAGACCGTCGTTCCACCCCGGTACGAACCGGACGCGGGCTCGACGGAATCGAGCCCCGCCGGACAGGGCCCCCAGTTGGACAGCACGATGGCGACATCGGCACCGTTCACCTGACCATCGCCCGTCAGGTCAACACCACACCCGGCGCACGGCCCCCACAGCGACAGCACCTGTGCCAGGTCGGCGCCATTGACGGCATCGTCGGCCATCTCGATCACATTGCCGGGGCACTGCGCCCAGGCCACGCGAGCCACCAGCACACCCATCATCACCAGACTCTGCATGGCTCGGCGCATCGACGGACTCTCCTTCCGGCCACGGGCCGGTCCAGATCCCAACAGTAACCCACCTGGCGCGCATCGCCACACACGACCGTACACTTCCGCCCCATGCGTACCCCCACCATCGTCGCCCTGATCGCCACCACCGCCTGCTCCACCCTGCTGCTCGCCGGCTGCGGCGGGAAGCAGCCCAAGACCATCGAGGGCACCGAGCCCATCCTTCCTCAGCGCCGCATGCTCTGCCGCATCCGCGAAGCCGTCACCGGCGATGGCACCGAAGATGTGAAGCTCGAGAAGAACACCGCGCTGGCCTGCAAGGTCGGCCACCACATCCGACTCGAGCTCGAGGCAGCCTCGGGTACCGGCTTCGAGTGGAAGCTCACCGGCTGGCGCGAAGGCGCCAACAGCTCGACCACGGCGGGAGCGAAGCCGGCCTTCGTGACGGCGGACTTCGATTGGTCGACGGGTGCTGGCAAGGTCGAACCCGTCAAGCCAGGCACGCCCGGCGGACCCGCACACTGGATCTTCGAGATCACGGGCAAGCAGCCGGGCGCGATCACGCTCGACTTCGCGCTCGCCCGCTCATGGGAGAAGGGCCAGGCGCCCGCCGATCAACGCAGCGTGACGATCGTCGTCGAGTGAGTCATCGCTCACCCGCACGCGCCGAAGACGACCTCACCAAACGACAGCGCCGTCGTCCAGGGTGGACGACGGCGCTTGTCATGTGGGCCTGATTCCGCTCAGCGGCGCCCGCCGCCGCCGCCGTGGAAGCCACCACCACCGTGGTAGCCGCCATTCCCGCGGTTGTAGCTCTCGCCGCGGTACTGGCTGTAGGACGGATGGAATCCCGTCGAGTAGCCGCGTGGCATGCCTGCCGCGTAGGAGTTCATGCGCGCCGTCGCGGCATCGTTCTGCGCCGAGACGCGCTGGGTCGAGCGCGACTCCCAACCACTGCCGCCCCACGAGTAGGGATTGCCACGGCTGAAGTTGGTGTTGCGGTCCTCGGCACCAAGGCCATCTCGCGCACCCGCGGTGGCAGCCGCCGCACGGTGCCAACCACTTGGATCCTCGCCACGAGCGGCGTCACCCGCGCGCTGCCAACCATTCGCTCCACGCCAGGCATTGTCGCCCGACGCCGCACGCTGGTTCTGGTAGAGCCGGTGGTCGTTCTGCCAGTTGTTCCAGTGGTTGTTGTTCCAGTACGGGTGCCAGTTGTTCCACCAGTTGTTCCAGTGGTTCCAGCCCCACCATGTGTTGCCCCAACCGTAGCCCCAACCGCAGCACCAACCCGGGCACCAGCCCCAGCCGTACCAACCATCGTCCAGGTAGTCGGGATACACCGCAGGCGGATAGACCACATAGCCCGGGTCCTGCGCCATCGGTGCGTAGCTCCCGCTCTGCGGGTCGTACTGGTTCGCGGTGCCATACGTCTGCGGCGCGGGGTTGTAGGTCGTGTCGCCTTCGCCGGCCGCCGAGTACGAGTGCCCCGTGCCGAACACGGTCGTGCCATCGTGCAGGTAGGTGCCCAGGTAGCCCGCAGTGAAGCCGAAGGTCACGCTGGCGAGCGAACCATCATCACCATGGGTGCTGCCGTAGATCTCGACGTAGGTCGCCGAGTAATCGGGATTGGTCGGCGGCACCTGGTAGATCTCCTTGGGCACCGAATCGGCGATCGCCCAGGGGCCGTTGGCCGACTGGCCCTTGAACCACATGCCGTCCGCGCAGCACCAGAACGCGCCAGCGAGCTGGAAGGTCGGCTGCGACGCGTTCGTCCCGTACTGCAGGCCCTCGACGCCGTCCACACCGGCGAAGGCGGGCTGACCGTTCCACGACATCTGGCACGGCGTGTCCGCCTTCACGGTGACGGTCTGGATCTCGCGTGCCGCAACGGTCGATTCGTACGCCTCGACGGTGCCGGGGACGGCAGCGCGCGCCGACGCAAGGCGCCCCGTCTTGGGCAACGATCGGAACGACGGCGGCAGCTGCATCGGCGCGGCGTAGGTCCACGGACCCTTGAGGTCGCTCGCGGTGAACCAACGACCCGAGATCAGCGTCCACCACGCAGCCGGCGTCGTGGTCTTCAGGATCACCGTGTTGGCGTTGGTCACCTCGCTCACGCCATCGGCGACCTGCTTCAGTGCGGGGCGGCCCATGGTCGACACCAGCGCGCTCGGCTTGGTGGTGACGATCACCTTGCTCGGCAGCTGAGGCTTCAGGTCCGTGTTGCCGGTCGACGGGTCCACGGGGTGCCCATCGTCCAGGGGCTTCGGCTTGCCCAGCGCGGCCAGGACATCGGCCGGCGGCGCGTCGCTCGCGGCGTACTGCCCCGTCATCGTGGGTGCCGCCATCCACTGCGTGTCGCCGACGCGCACGAACCAGCGGCCATCGGGGGACTGCATGAGCATGAACGGCGTGTTGAGGACCTTCTGCCACGAACCGCAGGGCGTGAGCACCGCAGCACCATCGACGGGGACCAGCACCGTGGGCACCTCGGTGAAGTGCACATCGGGCGCATCGAACTTCAGGCCGGGGGTGCTGCTCGAGCGGGCGTTGTCGAGCTTGAGGTCCTGCACCATGGTGGTGCGGGCGATCGTGAACCCCACGCCACTCAGCGAACCCTGCAGTGCCGCGCGCGACGACCAGTCTTCCTTGTTGTCGATCGTCATGCGGGTGATGGTCAGATCGTGGATCTCGACCTCGCCGGCGATGTCGGCCGGAGCGGTCTCGCCCCGCAGCCACATGATGCCCCGCTTCAAGCTGTCGCCTTGCTTCATGGTGATCGCCGCGCTCAGCGTGGCGACGCGACCGTCGTAGCCGTCGAACTGCGGCTGGTACACCGTGAAGGTCCGATCGCCGACCGTGTTGGACTGGGGCCACTCGCCGCCTTGAGC
This sequence comes from Planctomycetaceae bacterium, assembly GCA_027490145.1. Lineage (GTDB taxonomy): Bacteria > Planctomycetota > Phycisphaerae > Phycisphaerales > SM1A02 > SYIB01. The sequence goes on along the minus strand of JAIXYQ010000015.1, from coordinate 393,461 downwards.
GGGTGCCGCCTGCTGGGGCGGCTGCTGAGCGGCAGGCATGGGAAGGACGGCAGGGTGCGCACTCAGCGCGGCGACGAGGCAAAGGGTCAATGACATGGTTGGTGTTGTACCACCAGCCGCGCCCCAGCTCCGTTCAGGCGGAGTGAGGAGAGACCCCCGGATGCACCACCCCGCACTCCGGGCAACGGACCTCACCGGGCGCACGAAGGTGCCCGCACGAACCACACGCCCCGGCGCGCCAAGCCCGCCGATGCGCACGAGTGAGCAGCAGCACCGTGCCCGGGCCGCACAGCAGCAGCATGCTGGTCAGGCCAATGCAGATCGACCAGAAGGTGTTGAGCGCACACCAGCAGCTCTCCTTCCGTCGGAGAAGAGCGTAGAGCGGCAGCCCGATCACCAACTGCAGCGCTGATGCCTGGAAGGCCCGGCGGACGATCCGTTCGACGAGATCCGGGCTCGACGTGCTGCCCACCCGCCACAGGACCATCGTCCAGATGGCCGAGACCACCAGCCAGATGAATCCTGCCGCAGCCAGCACCACTTCCGTCTGTCCGCCGAGGGTCATGAACTCGAAGGCGCTGCCATCCCGAAGCACGGGATCCGCGAACCCGGCCGAGGCGATGAAGGCGATCACCTCCCCGGCAGCGAACAGCAGGCTCGTCGACAGCGCCCCGGCAACGATGGCCGCCGCGATGATCGATGTTCGCATGGAACGCCCTTCAGATGCCGCCGCATACGGCGGGACCGCCGGGACGGCCAGCATCAGTTGCAGCGTGGCCGTGAAGGATGCGATCGCGACGAGGTACCAGTGTTCCTGATCGAAGCCCCTCCAAAAGAACGCCACCTCAAGGTAGTCGTCGAAGTCCACGTCAATCCGGCCATTGACCAGCCAATACGACGCCCCCACGACCACCATCACGAGGAGCGGACTGAAGAGCCACCACGCCACGAAACCGCCGAGCCAGACCAAGGCAAGCGCGCGAGGTCGACTCACGGCACACCCACCGGCGGCTTGACCACATCGCCGCGCCCGGGCACGCGCGGTGCCGGTGGGCTCCGTCGGGCGACCTGCGCGCCGAGGACCTCCGCCATGACTTCGGCGAAGACCCGCGACTTGGCGGCAATGCGCTCGTTCGGCGTCAGGCTCCCGAACTCGATGGTGATGCCGGGCGCCTTGATGACCTCCGCCGCCCAGCGCTTGAAGGTCCACTGGTCAACATTGTGGGTCGCGGTTGATTCCAGCTGCTCACGGGGGAAACGCGCCTGCACGCCGGCCAGCCACGCCTCGACGAAACCGGCCGGCTCGACCGCGCTGCCTGGTGCCGGCGTATAGAGCACGTCCCGGTCGGTGGCATGGAGATCCAGCAGCAGGTGGATGCGCGAACCGGGCTCGCGCTGCAGCGCCAGGATCGCATCGCGTACGGCGCGCGTCTCGGGCTGCGAGAAGTCGTGCCAGTCGCGATTGGCATCGACGCCACCGAGTGTGCACCGCCACTGACCTTCGTGCACGCCGTCGGGATTGACCAGCGGGATCACGGTGATGCGGAATCGCTTGCCGAAGTCGGCGAGCGCCGCATCGGACTGCTGCAGCCGCTCGATGAACTTCATCAGGCCGACGCTGCCGGACACTTCAGGCGGGTGCTGGCGACCGATGACCACTACGTGGTCCGGCGGCGCCGTGGGATTGAGCGTGAACGCCAGGATGGGCCGCCCGCCGGTGCTGCGCCCGATCTGCTGCACCGGGACCCCCGACTCCATCGCCACGCGTGTCGACCAGGCATCCAACTCCTCGATGCCGATCATCTGGTTGCTCGCGATGAAGATCGGGTCGGGCACGATCGACACCTTGATCGTGCATTCGCGCGCGCCGGGCTCGCCCGTCCACTGCGAGTCGGGAGCCATGGCCCAACGACGGCCATCGCGGCTGGCCCACGCCCGAGGCCGGGCCTTGGCTGTGGCGATGGCCAGCCGCAGCGTGACCTCGCACGGCTTGGACGAGCGCAGCCGGAACGCGTACCAAGGGCTCGGGTTGATCGGCTCGCGCTCGGGCGCAACCACCACCCGGAACTCCCGTGGCCCCACCTGCTCGCAGCCGTTCAGGCGCGCACCCGAGAACAGGTTGTCGATGCAGACCTGCACGCCCGACCCTGCGTCGAAGGTCCAGACCCGGCGTTCCTGGAGCTCGACCGTCGAACCGGTACCCGCGAACGATTCGTCGGCAGGTCGTGGCGAACCTGACGCGAACGGAACGGCAACCGCAGCCTTGACTATGACCGATAATGCGGCCAGCGCAGCCAGTGCAGTCAGCCATCGGAACGCCGCACCCGACAAGAGAGGCATGGTCGCAGCCTAGCGGCGGCGCTGAGAATGAACCAAATCCCAATTTGGAGCACCCCCGGTTCGGGGCTATAGTTGGCGAGGAAGGCCCGGGAAAAGGCTCTGGAGGTTGGATCAAGGGCGCAGACCACCCTTTTTCCCCTCAGGAGCCCCTCCCAATGAAGTCCCTCGTTTCCCTGACCGCCGGCGCCATCGCTGTCGCCCTTGTTTCGTCCGCTGACGGCGCCATGATCGCCGGCTGGTCCATCACCACCGCCTTCCCGACCGGCACTGGCAACGTGCCCACGGGCAACACCTACTCCGTGGGTGCAGCAGACCAGGGTGACCAGACGGCAGGCAGCGAACTGCGCTCCTACCACGCGCTCGCCGCCGCGACCTACACGTCGCCCGCGGGCAACGGTTCGCAGTACGCGTTCAGCAGCAACAACTGGTCCATCGGCGACTACTACGAAGCCCGCGTTTCGACCGCGAACTTCTCCAACATCAGCGTTTCGTGGGATCAGGCCCGCAGCTCGACTGGCCCGGCTTCGTTTGAATTGATCTTCAGCATCGACGGTGGCACCTCGTGGACGACCGTGTCTGCCTACACCGTGCTGCAGTCGGGTGGTGGCGGCGCGCCCGGCACCTGGTCGTCGACCACCTACAACTCGCTCTACACGAGCACCCAGGCTCTGGCTGGCGCAGAGAATGCCAGCCAACTCATCATCCGTTTCCGCTCCACCGTCGCGAGTGCCTCGAGCGGCTCCAACCGCATCGACAACGTGATCATCAGCGGTGATGCCGTCCCGGCTCCCGGCGCCGTGGCGCTGCTGGCTGTGGCCGGCCTGGCCTCGCGCCGTCGTCGCTGATCGACGGCGACCAATCGTGATTCCCTCCAGCGGGTGTCGGCTCCGGCCGGCACCCGCTGTGCTTTGCAGGATGCCCCCGAGCGACCGTGGCTCGTCCCAACCGTCCGGGCCGCGCGACGATGTCAGCGCGCAAGCACCACGAGCGACCACGGCGGCACGGTGACCGAGCCGTCCACGGCGCCAACGGGCTCGGTGCCCGCGCGCTGCGCATTCGCCAGCACGCTCCAGTCACCTGCGGGCAGGTTCATCGACCCCGCCCGGGGCTCGCCGTTCAGCACCACGAGCAGGGTGCGCGCACCATCACCAGCGGCTCGACCATCGATCGTCCAGGCGAGCATGGATCCGGCATGGAGCCACTGGACCGAGCGACGGAGCTGTGCAGCATCGGTCATCCGCAGCGCAGGGTGCGCCCTGCGCAAGGCGATCATCCCAGCGATCCAGTCAGCGGTCGACTGCCACTGGGCGGCCCGCTTCCAATCGAAGCCGTTCACCCGGTCACCGCTCACGTAGCTGTTGTGGTCGCCGCCCTTGGTGCGCCCGATCTCGCAGCCGCCCTCAAGGAACGGGATGCCCTGCGACAGCAGCACGATGCCGACCGCAAGCCGAAGCATCGCTTCGCGCTCGGCGCCAGTCGCCCCCTTGGCGGACCGCTCGAGCTTGTCGACCAGGCACAGATTGTCGTGTGCGCTGACGTAATTGATCGACTCCGACGGCGCCGCCGTGAAGTCATCGATCGATCCCATGATGCCGCGCTTCACGGCATCACGGTCACCCCCGGGACCGTTCGCGAAGCCGGTCCGATCGCCATCCAAATCACCACGCAGGGCGTTGCGCAGGTGATCGTTGAAGACCGCCATGCCCGTGCCCTTCTGTGCGCCCTTGCCGAATCGGATCGGGCCTCCACCGGTCCACGGCTCGCCATACAGCGTGGCATCGGGCCGGATCGACCGCACGCGATCCACGATCGCGCGCACCGTGGCCGGGTCATGCGTGCCGAGCAGGTCGAACCGGAAGCCATCCACGTGGTACTGCCGCAGCCAATGGCCCAAGGAATCCAGGATGTACTTGCGCACCATCGGGCGTTCGTCGGCGACCGAGTTCCCGCAGCCGGCGTCGTTCATCAGCGCGCCGTCGCGGGCGGTTCGGAAGAACCATCCCGGCACCGTCGCGTCGAAGGCGCTCGCGTCGCCGCTCGAACTCGTGTGGTTGTAGACGACGTCGAGCACGACGCGGATACCCGCGGCATGCAAGCCCTGCACCGCCTGGCGCAGTTCGCGCACGGGTGCCATGGGATCACGACGATCCGCGGCGAAGTTGCCCTCCGGGACGTTGAACAGCGTCGTCCAGTAGCCCCAGTTGTACTCATCGGGTTTCGCGCCGAAGTCGTGGATCGGCATCAGGTGCACGGCGGTGATGCCCATGCGTCGCAGGTGCGCGAGCGCCGTCGGCGAGCCGGCAGCCGAACCCTCGTGCACCAAGCCCAGGTACGACCCACGCAGGTCCGCCGGGCAGGATGCATCGGCCACGGTGAAGTCACGCACGTGAAGCTCGTAGAGCACCTCATCGGTCGGCTGCGCCAGCGTGGGTCCTCGGTCCGCCGACCAGCCGGCCGGTTCGAGCCGGGAGAGATCCGCGAACACGCTGAACGAACTGTCGGCGGTCGCCGCAACCGCATGGATGTCGGCTGCCGCGTGCCGCTGGCCATAGTGCGTGAAGGCGATCCGGTACGGCACGCCGTGCAGGTCGCCGGGCACCTCGGCCGACCAGGTGCCCTTTGCCCCGGCGGACAAGGGAATCGTCCGCGACGGCGCAGCCATGCCCATCTCGAACAGCTCAAGTTCGACGGCACTGGACACCGGCGACCAGGTGGCGACCCGCGTGCGCTCCTTCGTGCACGCGGGACCAAGCACGGCATCGAGCGCCCGGAACGCGGGGTCGTCGAGCACGCCACGGGCGATGACCGGCCGCGCCGTGCCGCCGACATCCACCGTGAGCCGTGTGATCGATGCATCGTCCACGGGCTTGGCGAGTGTGATCGTGAACGTCGGCCGTCCGTCGCCGCCGCGATCGGGCTTGATCGACGGCACGGCCAGCGGCTTCCCGTCGAGCCGGACCTTCACCGCCTTGCGTGCCTTCTCGTCCATCGGGCCGGTCATGACGAGCGTGACTTGGTCGCGGCGGTCGAGGAAGGCCCCCACGAACGTGCTGGATCGGTCGATGGCCTTGGCCGAGGCGTGCACGGCCGCTTGCCCCGCTGCAAGCCAGACCTCCGTTCGCCCATGGGGCTTCAGCTCGATGAACCGGTCCTGATCGACGTCCTTGCGCTCCCAATCGCCCTTGCGGACGAGGAAACCGAGGCGCGTCACGCCGTCGTCGGCCGTCAAGGTGGCGACCGCATCGTCCTTGCCCGCGACGAACGGCACACTTCGCCCCTGCGCACCCTCGTTCCAGACCCAGAGGTTCCAGCCCGCATAGTCGCCATCCGGCCGCCAATAGTGGACCACGACGGTTCGCTCAGCCAGCGATGTCCCAGTCGGATCGGCGCTGTGCGCACCCGAGGGCGAGATAGCCACTGCAGCGGTGTGCACTTCGCCGGCCGCTCCAGCGGGCAACGCGCCGAGCAGCGCCAGAACCAACGCCACAAGAGTTGCAAGAATCCTCGACATCACCCCATCGTAAGTCGGCCACGGACGCAGACTGCCTCACCGACCCGCCGATTCATGCCATCCGCCGAACTGCACCGATGCAACGGCATGGATGCTCTTGGCCTGACCGAGCGCTTCGCTGCGCTGGCCGCATGGATCGACGAAGCTCGATCGGCCAGCATGACGTGGTACCACCAGCCCCTCGAGGTCCAGACGAAGTCAGACGGCTCGCCGGTCACGCAGGCCGATCGGGCGGTTGAGCACCTGCTCCGCGAGCGGATCCACGCCGCGTTCGGCGACGATGCGATCCTTGGCGAGGAACACGGAGCCGAGCCCGGCAGCAGCGGCTGGCGCTGGATCATCGATCCGATCGACGGCACGGCGAGCTTCATGCGCGGCATGCCGCTCTGGGGAACGCTCGTCGCCCTGGAGTTCACGGAGCCGGGCGACCAACCCCGAATCGTCGCCGGCATTGCGGACTATCCCGCGCTCGAGGAGCGCATCGAATCGCCCTCCGCATCGGAGGCATGGTGGATCCGACGGGCGCACCGCATCCGCTGTCATGTCGCCCCGGCGCGGCCACTGGCCGAGTCCGTGATCTGCACCACCGGCACCGAGTACTTCCGGCAGTCCAACCGCATGTCGACCTGGCAGCGACTCGGCCAGCAGTGCCGCTCGCTCCGCGGTTGGAGCGACTGTTCTGCGCTGCTGTTGCTGTGCACCGGTCGGATCGATGGGGTCGTCGAGCCGGTCATGCACCCGTGGGACATCGGCCCATTCGCCGCGATCCTGCCCGCCGCCGGCGCTGCCTGGGCCGCGCTGGGCGCCACCGACGGCGTCCCGGGGGGCTCACTCGCGGCGGCATCCAGCCACGGGCTCCTATCGCAACTCCTTGCCACAGCTCAAGCAACGCACTCAGATTAGGTTATAAGACATGGTGTCTCACCACCGTCCCGCCTTCAATTGGTTCGCCTGACTCCGGAATTTTTCGGGGAATCACCTCCGGACATTTGCGTCGGATCATTGCCGGGGCATCGTCAGGTCGTAGGGATTTCGAAAAGGGTCGCGCCGACGAACTCGGCTGAGTTCCCCCTTTCCTGAAGAGAGTCCCTCCATGAAGAAGATTGCCCTCGTTGCCGGCCTCGCCGCCGCTGTCGCCGGAACTGCTTCGGCCGACGTCACCATCACCTTCACCAACCAGACCTGGACTGGTTTCAACTTCACCGACCTGAGCGCTGCCTACGGCGGCTTCTCGGGCACCCTGACCGGCGTCTCGGTCAACGCGACCCTGAACGCCTCGACCAACTTCACCTACGCCGACGACCTCTGCGTCTACGTCGACGTCGCCCCGCTGGGGACCGGCGGCCTCCTGCAGGTCGGTGGCTTCAGCAACCTGAGCGCCACGCAGCGCCTCTCGTGGGCCAACGGCGGCTCCAGCGCCCCCGGCACCACCGTCATCGACAGCAAGTCGGTGAACCCGATCGTGTTCGGTGGCTCGGCCGCTGACGCGAAGATCTGGCTCGGTAACGGCTACGGCGCCAGCGGCACCTCGGGCACCTGGACTGGCTCGATCACGCTGATCGGCGTGAACGCGGTCCCCGCTCCGGGCGCGATCGCCCTCGTCGGCCTCGCCGGCCTCGCTGGCCGTCGTCGTCGCTGAGCCTCAAACCATCCGGAGCCTCTCGGCTCGACCGGAACTCGGCACCGAGCGTCCCCGTGACGCTCGGTGCCTTTGTTTTTGGGTCGGGCAGCGCTCAATTGGTCCTGCTGGCTGATTTCATCTTGCCTCGGACCACCGGCTTGCAATACTTCGCTCGTCCGTCCACATCACCAGAGGAGACCGAGCACCATGCGCACGAGCTTGGCAATCATCTTGACCCTTGCCGCCCCGGCCATGGCCGACGAGATCGGCTACGAGGAACTCGTGGCCCGCCTCGGATCCGCAGTGCCTACCGGCGCCGGTGTCCAGGTCGTCCAGGTCGAAGCGAACGAAAGCACCAGTGGGCTCAGCTACCGCCCGAATCCGGCCGAGGCCGACTTCGCGGGCAAGTCCTTCAACCTGTTCTCCGGCGGATCGATCACCAGTGGACACGCCACCTTCGTGGGCCGCAACTTCTATGGCTCGTCGGGCGTGGCCAAGGGCGTCACGCAGATCAACTGCTTCGATGCCAACGGCTGGATCTCGAGCTACCTGCGCTACGGCGGCGGCCAGTCTGCTCTCCCGCTCGCACCGACCAACGGCTCGCGACTCTTCAACTGCAGTTGGATCGGGTCGGCGGGTGCCGCGGCCGACAACGAGATCCTGCGTCGGGCGGATTACGCCATGCAGCGCGACGGCACGCTCGTGATCGCGGGCCTGAACAACGGCGTGGGTGCGGTGCCCGCGCTCATGGCGTGCCAGTTCAACGGCATCTCCGTCGGGCTCACCAACGGCAACCACAGCTTCGGTGCGCCGCCGGCAGGGATCGACGGTTCGGGCCGTCAGAAGCCCGAGCTCGTCGCCCCGGGTGAGTTCACGAGCTTCTCCACGCCCGTGGTGGGCGGCTGTGCGACGCTGCTCTACCAGTTCTCCAACGAACTCCCCTACAGCCTCAACGTCAACCGTCGCAGTGGGGTCGCCGTCAAGGCATCGCTGCTTGCGGGGGCAACCCATGGTGCGACCTGGTCCAACGGTGCCCCGCAGACCGGGGCGTCGCGCGGCGTCGCGACCACGCCGATCGACCCCATCGTCGGCTTCGGCACGGTGAACATCGATCGCGCGCACCGCATCCTCTCGGCCGATGAAGCGATCGGACAGTCGACCGCTGCAGCCGCGATCTCCGGTCCGTCCGTGGCCCTGGCCGCCTGGGAGTACGAGGTGATCTCTTCGACGACCTTCGAGCGCCACTGGCGACTCGATGTGCCTGCGACGGCCGATGTGCGCATCGCGCTGACCTGGAACCGCAATCCGTCCTCGAGCCAATTCTCGGGCTCGGTACCGATCCTGCAGAACAACGACCTGAAGCTCCAGCGCATCGTCAACGGCCAGCTCGTCCCTTTGGTCGGGGATGCAGGCATCGGCGTGTTCGGGTCCGGCAACGTCGTGAGCCAGAGTGCCGTCGACAACGTCGAGCACCTGTCGATCGATGACCTGGATGCGGGCTCCTACCTGATCTCGGTCAACCGCGTGACGACGACCGGCTTCGCGAGCATCGCGACGCTCGCGTGGATCGTCGAGGTGACGGCCGTGCCGGGCGATCTGAACGGCGACGGCTCCGTTGACGGTGCCGACCTGGGCCTGCTGCTGAGCAATTGGGGGGGCTCCGGCATCGGCGACCTGTCCGGGGACGGACTCGTCGATGGTGCAGACCTGGGCCTTTTGCTCAGCGCTTGGTCCTGACGACCAGCGAGGCCGGTTCCTCGACCGTCACCCGCTCTCCGACGTGTCGCCGCGCCACGCGGCCGACAGGCCAGCGATCCGTCGTCTCGAGCAGCACCCAATCACGGCGCCAGGCCCGGATGGTGTCGTCGCCGCTGCGCATCTGCACGCCGAGCCCGACCAGCGTGTGGTCCTCCGTATGCACGAGCACGCTGTCGCAGACCTGCGTCGAGTGCAGCAGCGAGCAGAGCAGCACGGCCTTCGAGTCGCAATCACCGCTGGCTCGGGACAGGGTGGCGGCGGGGAGCATCACGCCCATCTGTTCATGGTCGGGATCATCGCTGGCCTCGAGGTTCTCGTGATAGGCCAACGCCTGGACGAATCCAGCCATGATGCTCGCGCGACCGCGGATGCTCGTGGCGCCCGCGCGTCGGGCCGCGTCCTCGAGCCGATCGGCCATCGCATGCACGGTCGGCACGCCGCGGCGCAGCATCCATGGGTAGTCGGGCGACACGACTTCGTCGTTCAGACGCACACCGCGTGCATCCAGCAGGCGATCCCGCTGGAGCGCACCGAGGTCATACTCCTCCTGCGTTCGGTAGCGGAATGAGATCTCGTCGGGATGGAAACCGAAGCCACTGATGGCCTCGTCCACGTCTGACGAATCGATCTCGATCGACACGCCGATCTCGGGGCCATGTGTGCCGCAATCGCGCACGTCACCGCGCCAGGAGCGGATCCGCTCGGCATTGGGGTCTCGCCACGTGACGACTGCCTCAGGGCAGATCCATGCTCGCTCCGCCGCTGGGGCATGACGAGGCGGCGTCCACGACGAGGCATCGGCCGGCGCTGGGGACGCAATGGTTGCTCGATCCACCCGGCTCGCGGCCGACCCACCTGCACGACGCTGGACGCGGGGCATCGACGCCGTACGGACGAGCGTCGGTGCGCCCGCCATGGAAGCGCCTTGGTTGGAACGGTGCCACGCGTCGACACCCGCGCGGGTCCAGGCAGCGACGCCGATGGCCAACGCAGCCGTGCAGATCATGGACGTCGTGGAACGCATGGTCATGGTTCGTCGACCGAACGCCGGGCCCCCACCACTCAACCTGCCACGTTCACCGCAAGTTTGCTTATGGCCCCCTGCTGACCGATAGGATCGGGTCATGCCGCAGACCAGCCGCCGCGATCGAACCGTCCCGCCGTCCCCAACGTGCCTCGCGTGCATCGTGACTGCAGCACTGGCCGTGCTCTCGGGCTGCGTGAGCCACCGGACCCAGCTGCATGAACCAGCGACCACGGCCAGCCAGCACTGGAACACCTATTCGCTGCAGTCGCAGGCCCAGATCGATGCGATGAGCGCGTGGCCCAGCATGACTCCCGACCAGGTCATGCGCGGCGAAGCGGGCCAGGATGGAAGCATGCCGGTCGTCATCGAGGGAACGCTCTCCAAGGTGTGCCTGACCATGGGCTGCTGGGTCGAGATGAGGACCGCCGGCGAACCGCTGCTGGTCATGACCCGCGACCACGAGTTCTTCGTGCCACGCAATGCACAGGGTGTCCGTGCTCGTGCCTACGGGCGAGCTGTGGCCCGCGAGCAGTCGGTCGAAACGCTGCGCCACATCGCCGAGGACTCAGGCGCAAGCGCCGACGAGATCGCCCGCATCACGGCGCCGCGCACACGCATGGTGTTCATCGCCGATGCGATCGCCATGCCGCCCGAAGGCCTCGACCGTCCGGCGCGCTGATGGATCGCTCCATGCCGGAACCGATGAGTCGACGCGATGCAGTGCGCCTGGTTGCCGGGTCGTCGCTGCTGGCGGCGTGCACAGGACCGGAGTCCGCTCCACATCCCACCGATGCTCCCGGAGGCACAACCATGACCGATGTCCCCATCGTCCTCGCCACCTGGAATCATGGCGTGCCGGCCACGGAACGCGCGCTCGCCGAACTCACCCGCGGTGCGACCGCCGTCGACGCCGCCGAACGCGGCGTGATGGTGGTCGAGGCCGACTGCCCCGACCGCTCCGTCGGGCTGCAGGGCTGGCCCGACCGCGACGGCATCGTCACGCTGGATGCCGCCATCATGGATGACACGGGGCGATCGGGGGCCGTCGCGTGCGTGCGGGGCGTGGCGCACCCGATCGCGCTTGCTCGCCGCGTGATGGACCGCACGCCACACGCGCTGATCGTCGGGCCCGGCGCCGAGGACTTCGCGCGTGCAGAGGGCCTCTTCACGGGAACCCGACCGCTCGATGCCGTGCAGGACGCGGCATGGAAGGACTGGCTGCGCGAGCGGCAGTACCGGCCGCGTGCGAACAGCGAGAACCACGACACCATCGGCATGCTCGTGCGTGATGCAACGGCTCGGCTCGCCGCGAGCTGCACGACCAGCGGCCTCGCCTGGAAGATGCACGGCCGCGTCGGTGACTCGCCGCTCGTGGGAGCTGGCCTGTTCGTGGATCCCAAGGCCGGCGCTGCGGTGTGCACGGGACTGGGCGAGGTGGTGATGCGCAAGCTCACGTCATGCATCGCCGTGGAGCGGATGCGCGCCGGCGCATCCCCGGCCCAGGCGTGCCGTGAGGCACTGCAGCGGCTCATCGAGTCGGGACCCTTGGACGCCAACGTGCAGGTTGGGCTGATCGTGCTCGCGCGCGATGGCACGCACGCCGCCGGCGCCCTTCAACGCGGTTTCACCTACGCCCTGGGGACCCCAGGTGGCGTGGCACTGCACGAAGCGATTGCCGTGGCCTGATCAGCGCAGCCAAAGCCAACCGCTCAGAAATCCAGCGAGAAGAACGCACCCAGGAGGATGGCTGGATTCATGTCGGCTGCGGCAAGTTGGCCGCCGGTGCTGTCGGAGATCGTGAGTTCCTGCATGGCGTTGAAGCCGAACACCACGTCCATGCGCGCCGCGCCGCGGCGCCAGCCGCTGCGGACCCACAGTGGGATCGATTGATCCTCGCCCACACCATCACTGCGCGCGGCCGGTCCGCCGTCGTCGAGGCGGAATCGCTGGTACGACCAGCGGCCACCGAACGCCAGGTGGCACTCCTTGCTCACGTCGAACACGAGCTCGATGCCGGGGCCGGTCGGGAACGCCTGCGGTGCATCGACATTCGTCAGGCGGATGCCCTGCTCCAGTTCCCAGTCGATGAGGATCACGGGCACGATCAGCGCGTCATCCTCGATGCGCGAGCTGCCGATGATGCCCAGACCAAGGTTGAAGTCAGGGCCCATGCGGTAGGAGAACGCGCCGAAGCCGCCACCGGTGATCGTGTCGCTGAACTCAGCTCCAGACTCGCCGTTGGTGCTGGCGAAACCCTGCAGCAGCACGGTCCAGTCGGAGTCGACCCGGATCGTGGTCCCCAGGTTCACCGTCGCGTTCACGATGGTGTCCCAGGGATCCGCCCCACCGATCGCGTTGCCCAGCGGCGTGCCGGTGCCGAAGTCGTACCAGTTGCCATCCCACTCGATGCCCGCGCTGACGGCCATGCCACGATCGACAGGCGTGCTGACATCCACTGCGCCGTAGGCACGCAGGATCGACAGATCTCCGCCACCGGTGAAGGTCGCGGGCGCCTGCCAGACCACCCCGCCACCGACCAGGAAGGTGGAACCACGCCCGATGGCCGCGGCCTCCTGTTCATCGATCGGACGTTCGATGACGTTGGTGTCTTGGGCGAACGCAGCGCTCGCCGACAGGCCGAGCACGGCGATGATGATGGCCTGTTCGGAACGCATCCGGGCAGTCTACGGCGCTGTCGGATCGGCCGGATCGATCTAGCATCGAGCGCATGCGGATCGATCTGACCCCGCTCCTGAAACGACCGCTGGGCCAGGCCTTCCTGGTGGCGCTGCTCACGGCGCTCTGTGTGCTGCCCGGCATCGCCTCGCTGCCCACCATCGACCGCGACGAGGCACGTTTCGTACAAGCCACCCGACAGATGCTCGACTCGGCCGATTGGCACGGGTACGTCGTGCCGCGCTTCGGGGACCAACTCAGGCTGCAGAAGCCGCCGGCCATCTACTGGGTGCAGAGCGCCAGCGTGGCCGCACTCGGTGGCGTCGACCGAGGCCCCGAAGCCATCTGGATGTACCGGCTGCCGGGCGCGCTCGCGGCGATCGCCACGGCCCTCGCGACGTGGTGGCTGGGGCGACGCATGTTCGGCGCACTGACCGGCACGCTGGCGGGCGTGCTCATCGGCATCTGCCCGCTGGTGGCGTTCGACGCACACCAAGCCCGCGCGGACCAGGTCATGGTCGCCGTCACCACCTGGATGATGGTGCTGCTTTGGCGACTCTGGACCACGCGCGACTCCTCCACACCATGGTTCACGCTGCTGGGCCTGTACGGTCTTTGCGCGGCGGGCATCCTGCTCAAGGGCCCGATCACGCCCTTCGTGCTCGGCTCGACGGTCCTCAGCATGGCCGCGGCCACCCGGCGATGGTCATGGATCGTCCGGGTGCAGCCGTGGACCGGCGCACTCATCGTGCTGATGATCGTCGTGCCCTGGATCGTGCTGGCCGCACGCGAGATCGGCGGAGACACGATCGCCGGTGCGATCCGTCGGGAGGTGTTCGAGCGCGCGGGCAGCGGCATGGAAGGCCACTGGGCACCACCGGGCTACCACCTCGTCCTGCTGCCCGTGCTGTTCTTCCCGGGTTCGCTGCTGACGGGCCTTGCGATCCAGTGGGCGTGGGTCCGGGCCCGACGCACGCGCCGCTCGGGCTCGCTGCCGCTGCGCATCTGGTCAAGCCTGACCGCCCGCGGCGGTCGTCATCCGGAGCTCTTCCTGCTGTGCTGGTTGCTGCCCACGTGGATCGTGTTCGAGTTGGTGGCGACGAAGTTGCCCCATTACGTCCTGCCGTGCTATCCGGCGATCGCGCTGCTCTCTGCCCGCGCGATCGTCGGCGGCCTGTCGAGCCTGCCACGCGCGCTCGATCCGGTGAACCGATTCGGCTACGGCGTCTGGGCCGTGATCGGCGCCTGCATCGGCTGGATGCCGGCGGGATTGATGGTGGCACTCGACCGCGCAGGATTGCTGAGTGATCCGAGCCTCGGATGGTCGCTGCCGCTTGCGTCGAGTGCCTTCGCCCTGGTGCTGGTGGCCGGCTTCTACGGCAGCGTGCTCATGTGGCGCGCGCGGCGACAGGCCCTGCGCGGTGACTTCGGGTCGGCGATCCGCGGCGGCATCGCCATCACCGTGATGAGCCTGGTCTGCACCATGGGCATCGTGCTGCCGCGCGTTCCCGCACCCTGGATCACCGTACGCATCCTGGAGCATGCCCGGCACGAAGCCTCCAACCGCGGCCTCGATGCCCTGCCCGACATGGCAGCCATCGGCTACGTCGAGGATTCCCTGCTCTTCGAATCGGGTCGACGCGTCGAACGGCTCGGTGCCGAGGCGCTGCCGGCATGGATCAGCCAGCATCCCGATGGACTGATCATCGCGACCACCGACCTGCTCGGGCGCGATGGTCCGATCGCCGCCGGCGCGGCACGACTGCAGCCCATCGAGTCGAGTCGCGTGCGTGGCTTCAACTACAGCAAGGGCAAGGTCGTCGAGGTCATGCTCTATGCCGTGGTGCCCGAGCGCTGAAGCGGCGCCGACGCCGGCCATCGTGCCCGCCACACGGCCATCACGACCCACGGCGCGGCCCAGCCAAGGGCGCTGCCTGCCAGCATGTCGCCGAGCCAGTGACTGTTCTGCACCACGCGCGACAGGGCGACGACCGCCCCGCACCCCACCCAGAAGCCGGTCCATCGAGGCCACTTGATCGTGGCCAGTGCCGCCAGCGTGAAGGCGGTCGTGGCATGCCCGCTCGGATAGGAGTTGCGCACATGCTCGACGATGAACGCTGGAAAGGCGAATCCGGAGTCGCCGGTGAATGCGCCGTCCGCCACGAAGGCACGCGGCCTCCACCGGGCCAGCGTGGCCTTCAGGATCCCCGACACGATGCCGCTCAGGGCAAGCGATGCGATCGCCAGGAAGCACCACCGTGCGGCGTCTTGTGCCCGACGGAGGTGGAACACCACGAACCCCACCCCGAAGGCGATGAACCAATACAGGCTGTCGCCCAGCTCGGCGATCCACGCCGCCGTGGAGGCCCACCCCCGATGCCCGTGCATGAAGCGCGCGACCGACTCATCGGCAAGGTGGATGCTCGCCAGCGAGAAAAGCAGCAGCCCCACGGCGATCCACAGGTGCTTGCGCCACGCGAAGGGCATGCCGTAAGGCTACCTGCCCGGCGCAGCGGTCGAGTCGGGTAGCGTCCCCTCATGCAGCCGATCCCTTCGATGCTCGCCTCGGTCGAGTCGCTGCTGACCTCGATCTCGGCGGCGGTGGCCAACGAGCGGCCATCGATCCAGCGTGCTGGTCCGGATTGGACCCAGAGCGCCACCAACCTCGTGCAGTACGCCGAGCTGCGGCGCCAACTGCCCACCGGGCTGCAGGCCGACCTGGTGAGGCGCGGACTGAGTTCGCTGTCCCGGCGCGAGGCGCACGTCGAGCCCACGCTTCGTGCCGTGCACGCTGCACTCGTTGCCATGAACGGCGGCGGGTGGATCGACGAGTCACCGGCCAGTGCCATGGATGCCGGTGTGGCCGCACTCGAGCGCCACGCCGATGACCTCCTCGGACCCGCGCACCCCAAGGGCACGCGCATCATGGTCAGCCTGCCACCTGCGATGGCGGACGACGCGACGCTCGCCGATCGTCTCATCGATGCCGGCATGGACGTCGGAAGAATCAACGCGGCGCATGGCAACCCCGAGCAGTGGCGGGCGAACGCGGCAGCGCTGCGCGACTCGGCGGCACGAGCCGGACGGCGGATCCGGCTGTGCGTGGACTTTGCCGGTCCGAAGGTCCGCACGGGCGTCTGCACCGAAGGCCCGATCGAGATCCGACCGGGTGACCGACTCCGCCTCCACGCCGACGACGGTCGCTCGACCGGCTCCGCGCGGGCGGCCGATGGCTCGCTGCCGGAACCCCACCGTATCGCCGTCACGCCGGTGGAACTGCTGTCGGCCCTCGAGCCGGGACATCGCGTGCTCATCGATGACGGCAACATCCGCGGCCGTTGCACGGCATCCTCGCCCGGCGAGGCGGAGGTCGTCATCGAGCGCGTCCGCAGCGGCGCATGGCCACTCAAGGACCGCAAGGGCGTCAATGTCCCGGACAGCGATGTGCCGATCCCCTCGCTCACCGAGGCCGACCTGACCACGCTCGATGCCGTGGCCGGGCTGGCGGACATGGTGGCCCTGAGCTTCGTGCGAAGCCCGCAGGACGTCCTTGACCTGCATCGGGCACTCGATGCTCGTGGTCTCGCGAACATGTCGGTCGTGGCGAAGGTCGAGACCCCGCAGGCCTGCCACGACCTGCCCGCGATCCTCCTGGCCCTCATGCGTCGACCTGCCTGCGGCGTCATGCTGGCCCGCGGCGACCTTGGCGTGGAGATCGGCTTCGAGAACCTGCCCATCGCGCAGGACGAGGTGCTCGCACTCTGCGAAGCCGCGCACATGCCCGTGATCTGGGCCACGCAGGTCCTTGAGTCCATGACCGAACATGGCTTCCCCACGCGCGGCGAGGTGACCGACGCCGCAGACAGCGCGCGCGCCGACGCCGTCATGCTCGGGATCGGGCCATGCCTGCTCGACACCACGGCGTTCGTGCATGACTTGCTCACGAGGATCCAGCGCATCCGCGCGCGCAGCCGGGCGCTCCTCGTGCCGTGGGGAGGCTGGAACCATGCCTGAGGCGGGCGCGGACGTGGCCCGTTGGATCCTCGATGGAGGGGCGATCACCGCGATCGTGCTCCTGATCGAGGCGATCGGCATCCTCTGCGCGCTCGACTCGGTCATGCGTGCACGAACACCGCAGGGCTCCATCGCCTGGGCGCTGGCCCTGGTCTTCCTCCCCATCGTGAGCGTGCCGCTGTACGCCGCCTTCGGCCAGCGTCGGTTCGACGGCAAGGTGCTGGCGCACCGCCGCGGACGCCACGCCCTCGACCGGCGCGTCGGCGCCGTCACCCGGGCCACGGCAGCGCTGCATTCGCTCGATCCGGCACTCGTGTCGATGGCGCACCTGTGCCGTGTTCCGCCGACGCGCGGCAACGACTGCGAACTGCTGATCGATGGCAAGGCCACGTTCGACGCGATCGAGCGCGCGATCGATGCGGCCGAACGATGCGTCGCGTTCCAGTTCTACATCATCCGCGACGATCGCCTGGGCCGCCGGATGGCCGCAGCGCTCGCTCGTGCCCGCGCACGGGGCGTGCGCGTGATGGTGCTCTACGACGCGATCGGCAGCATGCACCTGGCCGAGGGCTGGTGCGATCGCTTGCGTGCCGACGGGGTCGATGTCCGGGCCTTCCGCACCTCACGCACTGCGCTGCCGATCAACATCAACTTCCGCAACCACCGCAAGGTGGTCATCGTCGATGGCCGCGTGGCCTTCCTCGGCGGACTCAACGTCGGCGACGAGTACATGGGCGAGAGCCCCGTCTTCGGCCCGTGGCGGGATACCCATGTGCGCATTGCCGGCCCCGCCGCGCTGGCGGTGCAACTGTCCTTCGCCGAGGATTGGCGCTGGGCCACCGGCGAGGAGCTGGCGACCGCGGAGTGGAACGTGCCGCCGGAGCGTGGCCAGGATCACGTGGCGATCCTGCCGACCGGGCCGGCCGATGACCTGGAGTCGTGCTCGCTGATGTACCTCCACCTCATCAGCCGGGCCCAGCGACGACTGTGGGTGGCATCGCCGTACTTCGTGCCCGATCAGGCCACCTTCGCCGCGTTGCAGCTGGCCGCGCTGCGGGGCGTGGACGTGCGGGTCATCATGCCGCGGAAGCCCGACAACGTCCTCGTGAGGATGTCGGCGCTCACGTTCATCCCCGAGGCGATGGCCGCCGGCATCCGCGCGTACTCGCACACCGTCGGCTTCATGCACCAGAAGGTGATGCTGAGCGACGACCTGGCGTGCGTGGGGACCGCCAACCTGGACAACCGCAGCCTGAGGATCAACTTCGAGATCAGCGCCCTGGCCCACGGCGGCACCCTCGCGAAGCAAGTCGAGGCCATGTTCCACAGTGACTTCGAGGGCTGCCACGGCATCGGCGCACGCGACTGGAGCGGCCGATCGTGGCTCTTCCGGGCGGCCTGCCGGGCCGCGAGGCTCATGGCACCCATCCAGTGAGCACCCAACGGGAACGGGGTGCCCCATGAAGGGCACCCCGTGTGATCACCATCCTTGGTTGACGATTCGGTCAGGGCCGGGCGCGCACGGCAACGAACCCGCCAAGCGCCAGGATCGCAAGCGCACCGCTGCTGGGGATCAGCGCAAAGCGCAGATTCGAGAGGCTGGCGAAGGAGCCCGTGCCCGAGAGGAACGGTCGGTAGGTGACCGAGGTGATCGTGACATCGCCATCGCTGACCCATCCGTAGAACGACGACTCCGAGCCGACCGAGGCGATGAACGTGGTGCCGTCGGACAGCTTCATGCGCACGCTTCCGCTGATCACGTCGTCGCCCTGATTCGTGAGGAAGGTGTTGGCGCCGAAGGCCATGACACCCGATCCATCGAAGGTGATGGTGAGCTCACGGTTGCTGGCGAAGGTGCTCAAGTAACGGTCGCCCGACGCGAGCGTGCCCAGGTACAGGCCGCCAAGCGCCGATGCCGACCAATCGGTGCCGGCGGTTGAACCCTGCAGCGGGCTGGTGACGACGCCCACCGAGAAGGCATTCAGGTCGATCGTCTGGTCGGTGAACGCCCCGAAACCGACAAGGTCCTGATAGAGGCTGAGCGAATTGACGCCGGTGAGTCCGGCCTGGGCGGACGAGGCCACGAACGCGGTCGCGGCAACAAGGCAAGTCTGACGAAGCATGGTGATCTCCGAGGGAAGTGATCACCTTCCTGACCCCTCCAACGATGTCATCTTGCTCCGCCCCCTTGGGAGTGCGCATCATGCACACCCCCAGCCGACTCCGCAAGGTACCTCAACCAGGAATGACAAAAACTGAACAGGCTCCAGAAGGAGCCTGTTCAAAAGAGTTCGTTATCGGCGAATCGGCTCAGCGGCGGCGGCGACCAACCAAGCCCGCGACCGCGAGCAGGGCAGCCGCACCGGGAGCGGGAACGACACCGAAGCACAGGTTGGTCGCCGTCACGTACGCGTTGGGCTGCACACCGAAGGGCGAGATCGTGATCTGGCTGATGGCCGAGCCCAAGCTGACGAAGCCACTGAAGGCGTTGGCGCTCTGGATGTTCGCGATGTACGAGCTGCCGTCAGCCAACTCGACCTGCACCAGTCCGGGCAGGAACCCGAAGTTGATGTCGGTGAGGAAGAAGTTGCCGCCGATCGCGTACACGTCACCAGAGCTGAAGCTCAGGGTGAGCGCAGCGTCAGCATTGTTGGTGCTGAGTTGGCCGGACGGACCAACGTAAACGCCGCCGAGCGCCGTGGCCTGCCAGGCAGTCGAACCCGAGCCGCCAGCGAGCGAAGGGTAGAAACCGCTGTACGCGCTGAAGTTCTCACCCGCGAGCGCGTAACCCCCCTGCTGGCTGAGCAACTCAAACACGCTCTTGTCATTCGTGGTGATGAACTTCGCGTGCGCTGACGCGGTGAGGGCTGCCACTGAGATGCTCAAAGCGAGGTATCGCACGGGTCATACTCCAGACCCCTGTTCCCTCGAGATGGTCGGCTGAGCACACGCCCGCCGAGCGCCTGCGACAAAGCAAGCGACACACCATGGTGCCACGGTTCTCCTGCAAGGCAAGCAAGCAAAGCCCGAAATGCTCCCTGTTTTCATTCAACCCTGATCAGGTGACGCAACGAGGTCCCCCAAAGCGCCTCAAGGCAGTATTATTGGACTACACGAGTCCACCTGTGCACCTCCGTCATATCAGCGTTCGAAACTACCGGGGCCTGCGAGGGCTGCATCTTCGGCTTCGTCGCGATACCACCGTGCTCATCGGCGAGAACCAGTGGGGCCGAACCAGCCTGGTGCGGGCCCTCGAAGCGGTCTTGGGCTCCGGCGACCAAGGACTGACGGCCGCCGACCCCACCACCGGTACCCAGGGGCCGATCGAGGTTTCACTCGACATCGGGGAGTCACGGCCTGGAGAGTTCGACTGCTGTGCTCCGCTCGCCTCGCTCCCCTGCGTGATGTTCGGGCACCGCGTCGTTCGGCTCAGGCTGATGCATGACGATGGCACGACCGAACCCTCGATCCTGGACGCAGCCGGCAACTCGTTGCCCATGGATCGAACCGCAGCACAGGCGGCCCACGAGGCACTCCGACAACAGATTCCTGTGATCCGGCTGTCGCTGTGGGACGGCATCAAGGCCAACGACGAGAGCACCGTCCGGGACGCTGCCTGGACCTCGGCGATGAATGCATGGATGGCGCCGGACCGCGAGGGCCCGCCCTCTCGGCAGGCCCTGCTGCACAGCGCTGAATCTGCGACGGAGGAACTCTCCCACCGACGACTGCGCGATGCCGCGAGCCTGGACCTGGCGGCCGAACTCCGGGCGCTGCCGAGCGCTTGGCGCCACGCAGAGCGCCAACCGGCGAACGCGGACCGCGTCTGCGCCATGTTGATTGCCGCCCACGCACTGCTCAAGGCGGATCGGCGCGGCGTGGGCGAAGGCGTGCGGCCGATCCTCTTGGTCGAGGATCCCGAAACACACCTTCACCCCACCCTGCTCTCGAATCTCTGGAGTCTGGTCGAGCAACTTCCCGCCCAACGGTTGGTCACCACGAATTCCCCCGATTTCCTCGGAGCCATCGACTTGCGTGCCATCCGACGCTTGGTCCGCAAGCCCGATCGCACCGTCGCGTACGGCGTGAAATCCAAGGACCTGTCGGAAAGCGATGTGCGGCGCCTCTCCTATCACATCCGGACCCTGCGGGGAGGTGCCTTCTTCGCCCGTGCCTGGATCCTCGTCGAGGGGGAAACCGAGTTCTGGAGCCTTCCCGGAGCGGCATCACTGCTTGGTCACGACCTGGACGCCGAGGGGGTTCGCGTGGTGGAGTTCGCCCAGGCCGGGCTCGAGTCGGTGCTGCGGCTTGCCGGGTCGCTCGCCATGCCTGTTCATGCGCTGGTGGATGGCGATGCCGCCGGGCGTGGATACGCAGACGTGGTCCGTCGGCACGACGCCGTTGCCCCGTGCCGACTCACGGTGCTGCCCGCCAACTCGATCGAGCGGTACTTCTGGGACCACGGTCTGGACGGTGCGATCCTTGAATCGGCCTACGGCGCCGAAGCGGGAGCCGGTCGATCGCCGGGGCGCGCCATCGACGACGCGATCAGGCGCCACACCAAGCCGGGGCTGGCACGGCGACTGCTGGATGTCATGGCTGCCGACCCGGACCGTCTGGTACCGAAGGAACTTGGAGACGTGGTGGCGAGTGCCATCGGGCTTGCGCGCCAGTCCGTACGGTGATGAGAGACGCCAAAAGCAATCGCCGGCGCGGAGAGACTCCGCGCCGGCGATGATCATTGAGCTGATCAGTCCTGAGGACGGTTCAGCGGCTACGGCGGCCGGCGAGGCCAGCGAGGCCGAGGAGCGCCATCGCGCCCGGGGCCGGGATAACGCCCAGGTCGAATGAGCCGTTGCCGAAGATCGCGGTGGTGGTGCCGGCAACCTTCCACGAGAGCTGCATCGAGTGGCTCGAAGCCTGACCCGCATCGTTACCGGTACGGACGACCTGCATCAGGAGCATGCGGTAGCCGCCCTGGGTGCCGCCGGCGAGGATCGCGTTGGCGGTGCCGGGGGTCGCGTCGTACCAGCCAGCGCCGTTGTTGATGTCACCGACGGTGCCGCCGCTGGCGAAGCCGGGGTCCAGGGCGGTGCCCCAGCCCGAGCTGGTGGCGAGGCCGCTCGCGGTGACCCAACTGTCTTCGCCGCGATCAGTGGACGAGACCGACGGGCCAGCCTGCCACGTGCCGACTTCACCGTCAGCAACGAAAGTGTCCTGGTGACGGGCGTTCATGGTGCCCGACACGTTGACGAAGCTGAAGGCGTTCAGGAACACCAGGTTGCTGGCGCTGAAGTTTGCGTAGACGGAGTAGCGGGTGTTGCCGCCAGCGGTGGTACCGCGCTCAACCGAGTAGCCGGTGAAGCTGGCGGAAGCGGCCGAGGCGAGGGTCGAAGCAGCAACGGTAGCGAGAACGAAACGGGTCATGGATTTCTCCTCTCAGGACTCCGGGGCGGGGGGATGGACACCATGCCTGCCCCAAATGGGCATGGATCAACCTTCTCCCTCGAACACATAGATCGAGGGTTGCTTGGGTTGGCGCCACGCCAAACCAAGCGAACGATTTGTCCGACTCCTGGGGCTTCCAGGCCCAGGTCCTGCGCGACGAGCGCGCGGGGGTGCAGCACGGGCTTTCCTTCCTCGTACCGCGATGTCGGGTGGTCCCTTTTCCCAGCCCAACCGCATCCGTGGGGGATGCAGGAAGACCATAGCCCGACCCGGAAAGCGAGCAAGCGAGGCCATCAGTTTTTTGATGGGAAAGTCGGAACCGCCGTTATGGGTGATTGCAAGTCCATTCACCGCAGAGTGTTGCACGATCGTCAAGGAGTTGAGAAGACCAGTCCCAATTCGATGCTGGCGAACCCGAGGCCGTTGTCGAGCGTTCATGCGCTCCCCTACCCTCCGCACTCTCGTGGCCCAGGAGCGGCCTTCGGGGTTCTGCATCAACCAGAGGTGACATCAACCATGGAAGCGGCCATCGCAGCACACGGTTTGCGCAAGCGATTCGGTTCATTCGACGCGGTGCAGGGCATCGACCTCGTCGTCAAGCACGGTGAGGTGCTCGGGTTCCTCGGGCCCAACGGCGCGGGCAAGAGCACGACCATGCGGATGATCACGGGCTTCCTGGCACCGAGCGCAGGCAGCGTGCGGATCTGCGGTACAGACATGCTCGTTGATCCGCTCACGGCCAAGGGGCACATGGGCTACCTGCCCGAAGGTGCACCGTGCTACCCCGACATGACCGTGGCGGAGTTCCTTGGGTTCATCGGTGCCGTGCGTGGTTTCGGCGGGGCCGAGCGTGCCCGACGGGTCGATGCGGCCGTCGAGCGCACGAACCTGCAGGGCGTCTTCCACCAGCCCATCGAAACGCTCTCGAAGGGCTTCAAGCGCCGAGTGGGTCTGGCCCAGGCGATCCTGCACGACCCGCCGGTCCTGATCATGGACGAGCCGACCGACGGCCTCGACCCGAATCAGAAGCACCAGGTGCGGGAGCTCATCCGCACCATGGCCAAGGACAAGGCCATCGTGCTGAGCACCCACATCCTCGAGGAAGTCGAGGCCGTCTGCACCCGCGCCGTCATCATCAACCGCGGCGGCATCGTGTTCGACGGCACGCCGCAGGCCCTCGACGCCAAGGCGCCGGCCACCGTGGCGCGCAACCGGCTTGACCATGTGTTCCGAACCCTGACGACCGCCGATACGGAGACCCGACGATGAGCCGTCTTGCACCGATTGTCCGCCGTGAATTCTCGGCGTACTTCAACACGCCACTCGCTGCGGTGTTCCTGGTGATGTTCCTGTTCCTCACCGGGATCTTCACCTTCAACGTTGGCCAGCTCTACGAGCGTGGCCAGGCCGACCTGCGGCCGTTCTTCGACTTCAACCCCTGGCTGTTCCTGTTCCTCGTGCCCGCGATCAGCATGCGGCTGTGGGCCGAGGAACGGCGCATCGGGACGATCGAGCTGGTGACCACGCTGCCGATCTCCATCCGCGACCTCGTCGTGGGCAAGTGGCTGGCGGCGTGGGCGTTCGCGTGCGTCGCGCTGGCCTTGACCGTGCCGATCTGGATGACGGTCGAGTACCTGGGAGCGCCGGACCGCGGGGCGATCCTGGCCGGCTACGTGGGCAGCGCGTTGATGGCCGGTGCCTTCCTCGCCATCGGAAGTGCCCTCAGCGCCGTCACCAAGAACCAGGTCGTGGCGTTCGTGCTGTGCGCGGTGGTGTGCTTCCTGCTGCTCATGGCGGGCTACCCGGTCGTGCTCGACTTCCTGGGCGGATGGGCCAGCCCGGGCGTTGCCGAAGCCGTGGCCAGCGTGAGCCTGCTCACGCACTTCGAGCCGATGGAACGCGGGGTCATCGACCTGCGTGACGTGCTCTTCTTCGCGGCCGTGGTGGTCGCGTTCCTGTGGCTGAACATCCTGCTCATCGAATGGAAGAAGGCGGACTGAGCCATGACGAACGCACGAACGATCGGGATCATCGGAGCCTTCGCCGGCGTGACGGTGGCGCTGTGCGCCTTCGCGGTCGCCAGCACCTATGCGGTCCGCGGCATCCGCCTGGACCTGACCGAGGATCGCCTGTACTCGCTCTCGCCTGCCGTGGCGCCGCTCGTGCAGCGGCTCGATGAGCCGGTGAAGCTCGACTTCTACTACTCCGCCGAAGCTGCGCAGGGGATGCCGCAGATCCAGTCGTACGCGAATCGCGTGCGCGAGTTCCTGCAGGAAGTGGCCCAGGCGAGCAAGGGGCGCATCACGCTGCGCGTGATCGACCCGGCACCCTTCAGCGAGGCGCAGGACGAAGCCCGTGCCGCGGGCATCGCGCCGCTGCGGCTCGATGGCTCGGGCAAGGAACTCATGCTCGGCCTGGTGGCGAAGAACTCCGTCGACCAGACCGAGGCCATGCCGTTCCTGGATCCCAACAAGGAACCGTTCCTCGAGTACGACGTCATGCGGCTCGTGCAGTCGATCGGCAGGGTGAAGAAGCCCACCATCGGGCTGCTGTCGTCGCTGCCGCTGGCGGGTGGAGGGGTCAATCCGGCCGACCCACGCCAGCCGGCCGAACCCTGGCAGATCTACCTGCAACTCAAGCAGCTCTACCAGGTCAAGGACATCGCCACGACCGACGCAGCGCTTCCTGAAGGGCTCGACGCGCTCGTGATCGTCCACCCGCGCGAACTCTCGACCGACATGCTGCGCTCGATCGACGACTACGCACTCAAGGGTGGCCGCATCCTGGCCTTCCTCGATCCGCACTGCGAGGCGCAGCCGTCGCAGGACCGGTTCAGCGGTGGCTCGGGCGACAAGTCGAGCGACCTCGGGCCGCTGACGCGAGCCTGGGGCATCGAGTGGACGCGCAGCAAGGTCGTCGCCGACTCGACGTACGCGCAGCGTGTCCGCATGCGCAGCCAGGGCCCGGTCCAAGTCATGGACTACCTGATCTGGCTTGCGCTGCGCGAGGATGCCCTGTCGAAGGACGACCCGAGCACCGGCCGGCTCGCTCAGGTCAACACGCAGACCATGGGCGCGATCGACATCCGCGAGTCGAACAAGGCCACGGTCAAGCCACTCATGGAGTCGAGCCCCGAGTCGATGCGGCTCGATGGCGTGCGGATCCAGTTCTTCCCCGATCCCGAAGGGCTCATGCGCGACTTCAAGCCCGATGGCAAGCGCAACGTGCTTGCCGTGCGCGTGCAGGGACCGATCGAAGCCGCGTTCGGCGAGGACGGCAACCCGACCATCGCACCGCCTGAACCGAGCATGCCCACGCGGCTTGCGCCCGACGGCAGCGAGTTGCCTGCCGCACCGTTGGTGGCGCCGCCTGCTGCGCCGGATCCGCAAGGTCCCGGCAAGGGCCCCTTCCAGGATGCCGCTCCGGCGGCCGCGTCCGACCAGGTCGCACCGGCGAACACAGCCCCGGCGGCCCAGGCTTCACCGACGCCTGAGGCGCCCGCTGCTCCATTGGCTCCGTCGGCCGCCACCAAGGCCCCCCGCACCGGCACGGGCAACATCGTCATCGTGGCCGATGCCGATCTCCTGTCCGACCAGAACTGGATCGAGCAGCAGCGCATGGGCAACCTCGTCCTCGGCTCCCGCGTCATGGCCGACAACGGCGCCTTCGTGCTCAACGTGCTTGAGATGTTCACCGGTGACGAATCCCTGCTGAACCTGCGCGCGCGCGGCAAGTACCAGCGCCCATTCGATCGGGTGGAGGAGATCCGCAAGGCCGCCGAGAAGCAATACCTCGACCGTGAGCGCGAGCTGCAGAACCAGATCCGTCAGTCCGAAGCGCGTCTCCAGGAACTGCAGGCGCAGAAGACGCCTGAGAACCAGCTCATCCTGTCGCCCGAGCAGGAAGCCGAGGTGGTCAAGCTCGAGGAGCAGACGCTCTCGGCGCGCAAGGAACTCCGATCCGTGCAGTTCAACCTGCGCCGTGAGGTCGAGGGACTCGGCACACGGCTCATGCTCGTGAACGTGGTGGCCTGGCCGATCATCGTGGCGGGGCTCGCGGCGATCATGCTCGTCCGCCGATCGCACCTGCACCGAAGCACCAAGAAGGCCTGACCCATGAAGCGACCGATCCTCGCCATCAGCGTCGTCGCCGCGGCCCTCGTCGTCGTGGCCATCCTCGTGAAGCCGACCGCCGAGACGGGCGAAGCGCCGACCGCCAAGCGTGAGCCGCTCGTGGCCACCCTCGCACCGCGATCCAAGGAGATCACGGGCATCGAACTCGTGCAGGGATCCAAGTCGCTCCGCCTGCGCAAGGACGGCGATGCCTGGGTGGTTCCCGACGCCGGGAACTTCCGTGCGGAAACCGTTCGCGTGAACGAGATCCTCGCGGCGCTCGCAGGGCTAGAGAAGGTCGAGGCCATGACGAGCGCCAAGGCGCGCCTGGGCGAGCTGGACCTGGCCTGGCCCGATGACCGGGGCGCCGCGAAGCTGGTGCGCGTCCTCGCCGGGGAAGCGCCCATCGCCGAGGTCGTGATCGGCAAGGAGCGCTTCAGCCCCGAGGCGCAATTCGCACGCCTGCTCGCCGAGGACCAGTCATGGAAGTGCTCCGGAACCTTCCGGAGCACGCTCGAACTCGTGAACTACATCGATCGACAGCTCATGACGCTGCCGAGCGGTGACCTGGACCGCTTCACGGTCGGGGGCGTCGAGTTCAGCCGCGGCGAGGCCGGTGCGTGGACCACGGCGCAGGTGGAACCGGTCGCCGAACTCATCGAAACGCAGCGCGAGAGTGCGCAACGCACGATCCCGGACCTGCTGGCACGCCTGGAGATCGATGACGTGCGGGCGGCGAAGGATCACGCCGAGCACCGTGCCATCCGGGTGGTCTCGCGTTCGCGCGCGATCGACCTGGACATTGCGAAGGACGGCAACGACCTGTGGATGAAAGTCAACGTCGAGCGCGTGCCGGATCAACCCGAGCCGACCGACGAGGTGGAGCGCGACCGCGTGACGGCCCTCGACAAGGCCGGCACGCGCTGTGCAGGCTTCGAATTCAAGCTGCCCTCATGGCGAGCGACGAGCCTGTCGACGATCCTGTTCCCGCCGCCGGCTGCACCGGCCAACGCCGATCAACCGGCGCCCGGCAGCCAACCCACCGTGATCTCGCCGGCCGGCGCGCCGTGACCATCGTGATCGTCGCGGCTCAACGGCTGAACACGCCGACGAGTTCGGCCTTGCCCAGCACATGCCCCCTCATGGCCGAGCGCAGTTCGCGCGCGGTGAAGACCTTGTCGGCGGGGAACTCCGTATCGAGCGCGACCACCGTGAAGGTGTAGTGGTGATCACCCGAACCCGGGCCCGGCGCGGGACCGAGGTAGCCCTCGCCCTTGGACTTGCCCCAACCGGTGAAGCCCTGGCGCATGCCCTTGGGGTCCTCGAGCGTGGCGGCACGCTTCACACCGCGAGGAAGCCCCTTGCAGTCGGCCGGAATGTTCCAGGCGATCCAGTGGATGAACTGCCCCGCATCCGGATCGTGGCAGATCAGGGCAAAGGACTTGGTGCCCGCGGGAGTGCCCTCCCATGCGATCGCGGGTGAGACGTTCTCTCCATCGGTCGAGTACTCGACCGGAAGCCGCTCGTTGTTCTTGAACGCCGGGCTCGTGACCGTGAACTCGGCCTTGGCCGCATCCTTGGGCACCTCCTTCGCGGCTGGCGACGGGGCCTCTCCCGCGGGGGCCGCGGCGGGCGGCGACTGCATGACGAGCGCCGTCACGACGGGCAGCGCGAACGATCCGAGGACGATCGAGGACAGCGTGGTCATGCCGGCAGCGTACAGCGCTCGCCCGCTTGCGCCGTACCATCGACCCGTGGACCCATCGAACGCCGATCACCCAGTCCAACCGCAGGCCGTGCATGTCGGCGTGACGGCCGCGATGGTCATGCGGCTCACCGGCGAGGAAGCGGCCCATACCGATGCGGGCCGGTCCTACGTGGGCATGCTGGACACCAGCGCGGGGCGCGAGATGGCCGAGCACGTGGCCGCGCAGTGGCCGCACGCCCGAGTGCACTTCGTGCTGCGCAAGTGGCAACTCTGGACCTGGATGAACGCCGCGTCGGTCAATGCCCCAGCCGTCGGCCGGCAGGTCGTGGTGCTGGGCGCCGGTTGGAGCGCCACGGGCATCGATTGGGCACATCACTGTGCCGACGCCCACGTCTGGGAGGTTGACCTGCACCACCAAGCCGACAAGGAGGCGCTCGTGCGAGGGCTGTTTCCACTCGTCGCCGGACGCATGCGCATGATCGAGGCGGACCTCTCGAGCCTCGGCATGGTGCTGTCGGGACTCCGTGCGGGCGGCTGGCGCGCCGATCGACCCACGCTCTGGGTCGCCGAGGGCGTGGCGTACTACCTGGCGCCGGATCGCTTCGCCGCCCTGCTCCGCGCTGCGCTCACGTTCCACCCGGCCAACCGAGCGGTGGTCGAGTTCGGCCTGGCGCATCACCTGCTGCGCGAGGACGTCCGTACCCGCACCGCCGCCTACCACGGCTACCTCGCCGCGCAGATCGGGCTCGCGGCACTGCAGACCGTCGATCCGAGTGACTTCTGCCTTCGCAGCGGCGCAATTCCCCTGTCATGGGCCGATCCGAGTTCGATGGAACTCGCGCGCAACGGGCGCACGCTCACCTTCAAGAGTCCCGAGGACAGCGGCATGCGCATGGCCGTGCTGGGTCCGGCATGAGCACTGCGTCCATCGCATCCATCGACCTCCCGGTCCGAGTCCGCTACGTGGAGTGCGATCCCATGGGCGTGGTGCACCACACCGTGTACCCGGTGTGGTTCGAGATGGCGCGCACGGAACTGCTGCGATCCAAGGGCGGCAGCTACAGGGCCATGGAGGAGGCAGGGCTGCTGCTCGCGGTGGTCAGGCTGGAGGCCCGCTACCGCGCGCCGGCGCGCTACGACGACCTCGTCACCGTGCGCTGCGACCTGCTCGCGAGTGGCCCGGTCAAGATCGAGCACCGCTACCGCGTGATCCGCGACGGAACCCTGCTGGTCGAGGGTTCGACGACCTTGGCGTGCATCGGCCGCGACGGACGGCTTCAGCCGGTGCCCGCCGACCTCGCGTGGAACGTCGGCTGACGTCCGCGGGGCGCTGCCCCGACCATCGACGCGCCCCTACCATTCCCGCCCCGAGGAACCACACGACCATGACGCAGAGCACCACCGCCCCCACGCGTACCGAGACCGACGCCTTCGGACCCATCCAGGTCGCCTGTGACCGCTACTGGGGCGCGCAGACCGAGCGCAGCCACCACCACTTCCCGTTCGGCGACACGATGCCGAGGCAGGTGATCACCGCCATGGGCATGTTGAAGAAGGCCTGCGCGATCGCCAACAACGGCGCGGGGCGCCTGCCCAAGGAGAAGATGGACCTGATCGTGCGCGCTGCGGACGAGGTGATCGCGGGCACGCTGCACGACCACTTCCCGCTGAAGGTCTGGCAGACCGGCTCGGGCACGCAGACCAACATGAACGTCAACGAGGTCATCTCGAACCGCGCGATCGAGCTGGCCGGCGGGGTCATGGGCAGCAAGAAGCCGATCCACCCCAACGACGATGTCAACATGGGCCAGTCGTCCAACGACACCTTCCCGACCGCGCTGCACGTGGCGTGCGCGCTCGAGGTCGAGCGCGAGGTGATCCCCGCGGTGCTCCGCCTGCGGGATGCGTTCGCGGCCAAGGCGAAGGCGTTCGACGGCATCGTGAAGATCGGCCGCACGCACCTCCAGGATGCCGTGCCGCTGACCGTCGGCCAGGAAATGAGCGGCTGGGTCGCCCAGCTCGACATCGCGATCGAGGCGATCCGCGCGACGCTCCCGCTGATGCACCGGCTGGCCATCGGCGGCACGGCCGTCGGCACCGGGCTGAACGCGCCCAAGGGCTTCGGCGAAAAGGTCAGCGCGGAACTCGCGGCCATGGCCGGCGTGCAGTTCACGAGCGCGCCCAACAAGTTCCAGGCGCTCGCCGGCCACGAGAACGTGGCGGTCGCGCACGGCTGCCTCGCGGCGCTCGCAGCCGGCATGATGAAGATCGCCAACGACGTGCGGTGGCTCTCGAGCGGTCCTCGCTGCGGCATCGGCGAACTGGTGATCCCCGAGAACGAGCCAGGCAGCAGCATCATGCCGGGCAAGGTGAACCCCACCCAGTCCGAGAGCATGACCATGGTGTGCGTGCAGGTCATGGCCAACAACCAGGCCATCCTGACCGCCGCAAGCCAGGGCAACTTCGAACTGAACGTCTTCAAGCCCGTGATCGCCTACAACTTCCTCCACAGCTGCGAACTGATCACGGGGACCTGCGATGCGTTCCGCGAGTTCTGCGCCGAGGGCATCACCGTCGACGAGAAGCGCGTGGCCGACCTGGTGGATCGCTCGCTCATGCTGGTCACCGCGCTCGCGCCGCACATCGGCTACGACAAGGCCAGCGCGATCGCCAAGAAGGCACACCATGAGGGCACCACCCTCAAGGAAGCTGCGCTGTCGCTCGGCTACGTCGATGCCGCCACCTACGACCGCATCGTGCAGCCCAAGGACATGGTGCATCCGGCCTGATCGGGGCCGGGCCCCTTCGGTGCGCGCGAGCCGTGCGACGAGTCGCGCCGGGGCGTGGCGGTTCAGTCCGTCGAGGCCGGGACCTCGATGTACACATCGACGACCTGGCCCGGCTGGACGGTGTGCGTGCCCTTGCCGAGTTCGTAGATCACCTGCACCACGCGGGTGTCGATGCGCTCGGCGGCCTCGCCGGTGAGCGTGCGCTTGGGCTGCACGAGCGGCACCACCCGCAGGAACCGCAGCGGCAGTGAACTGCCCGGAACCCCACGAAGGCTCGCTTGCGCCTTGCCGCCCTGCGCGAAGCGCGCGAACTCGACCTCGTCGATGTCCACGCGGACCTGCATCGGATCGATCGAACCGATCGCCATGCGACGGCCACCCGGCGGCGCATACTCGCCCGTGCGCACATCGACGAAGAGCACGGTGCCGTCGATCGGGCTGCGGACCGTCTCGCGGTGCAGCTGGGCGAGCGCCGCATCGATCTGCGCCGCAGCGCGCTGGACACGCGCGCCCGCCACCTTGGCGGACTGCTCGCGCGCCACGCGCTCGACCTGCGGAACGATTTCCGCCGCGCCGCTCTCCATCAGGGCCTTCAGCCGCGCCTGCTCGTCGACGAACTGCGCTTCGGCGACGGAGAGTTCGGCGCGCGCCAGCCCGTACTCGGCCTCGGCGCGGGCATGGTCGAGTTCCCAGAGCGTGTCGCCAGCCTTCACGCGGTCGCCCTCCGCGACGAGCACGCGACCGACCACGCCGGCATCGGCGGCATCGACGTAGGTCACCCCACCGAGCGGCTCGACCAGGCCCGTGGCCGCGATGCGGCTCTCGAAGGGACTCGGCGCCGGCGAGACCGGGATGGGCACGTCAAGCGTGCGGAACTCCATCTTCTTCACGGCAGCCACGGTGGCGACGAGGCCGGCAACGGCCAGGACGGGCAGGACGATCGATCGGAGGTTCATGCGTGCTCCTTGGGTGGGACCTCGGCGCGCGTGACACGGCCATCGTCCATGTGGACGATGCGGTTCGCGAACCGGTAGATGCGTTCGTCGTGCGTGATCACGACGACGGCGTGGCCGTCCTCATGCGCCACGCGGCTGATGAGTTCCATGACGCTTTGCCCGGTGGCGCCGTCGAGGGCGCTCGTCGGCTCGTCGCACACGAGGAGCCGTGGATTGGGTGCGAGCGCACGCGCGATCGCCACGCGTTGCTGCTGGCCGCCGGACATCTGCAGCGGCAGGCTCCGCTCCCGGCCGCCGAGGCCGACCTTGCGGAGCATGTCCAGCGCACGCGACATCGCCTGCGCCCGGGGCACCCCCTGGATCAGCAGCGGGATCGCCACGTTTTCCTGCGCGGTCACCGTGGGGACCAGGTTGAACTGCTGGAACACGAAGCCCACGTTGCGGCCTCGCCAGGCGGTCCGTGGACCGTTGCGCAGCGCCTGCGGGTCCAGGCCGAGCACGCTGCAGGAGCCACCATCCCGCGTGAGCAGCCCGGCGAGGATCGAGATGAGCGTGGTCTTGCCGCAGCCAGACGGGCCCACCAGCATCACGAGCTCTCCGTAGGGCACGCGCAGGTCGGCACCAGCCAGGGCGACCACGCGGTTCTCGCCCTTGCCGTACGCCTTCGTGACGCCCGTTGCCTCGATCGCGAAGGTGGTGGACACGGCACTCATCCCTGGAACACGCTCTTGGGATCCAGACGGATCACGCGGATCATGCTGATGAGGCTCGCGCCGACGACGATGACCAGCACCGCACCGGCCGTGATCACCGGGATGTGCCAGGTCATCACGAAGGCCAGTCGGTCGGGATTGTTGGAGAGGCCGAAGGCGCTGGCCAAGCCAAGCCCAAGCCCGAGCCCGATCGCCCCCGCCACCACGCCCTGCAGCGCGACCATGCGAAGCAGCAGCCACGAACTCGCGCCCATCGCCTTCATCGCGCCGAAGTACTTCAGGTTCTCGAGCGTGAAGTTGTAGAACATCTGCCCGGCG
Source organism: Planctomycetaceae bacterium (assembly GCA_027490145.1). Taxonomy (GTDB): domain Bacteria; phylum Planctomycetota; class Phycisphaerae; order Phycisphaerales; family SM1A02; genus SYIB01. The sequence continues at coordinate 360,470 of JAIXYQ010000015.1, read as the reverse complement.
ATGGCGACGCCCACGAAGAACCCCAGCGCGATCGCGATGCCGAAGTTGATGGGGATGCCCGTCTCGCGCATCCAGAAACCGATCGTCTTCCACTCGAAGGGGCTCGCCGGCAGCGCGCTGAGCCCCGTGCGCGCCTCGATCTCGCGGGCGAGCTCGCCCGGATCGCGACCCGGCTCGGCCTTCACGAGCACCATGCTCATGACGCGGCGGACCGCCGGTTGGAACTGCAAGGCACGCGAGTAGGTCGTGTAGACCTGCGGCGCGTACTGGAAGCTCTCCCCGTTGTCGCAGATGCCGACGACCACGGCGCGCTTCTCGTTGAGTTCCATCTCGTCGCCCACGCGCATGGGGCGGTACACGGGCTTGCCGTCGGGCCCGCGTTCGCCCGTGTCCATGCGCAGTTCGCGCGCGAGCCTGCGATTGTCGACGATGACCGCATCGGCCCGGCGAAGGTCCGCGACCTGGCCCTCGAGCATGCTGTGCGGACCGCCGATCAGCGTGGCGTCGTCGATGCCCACCACCTCGCAGACGGTGCGGCGGCCGTCGCCGAGCTTGACGCCGAGCAGTCCCTTGAAGAGCGGCACCGCCCACGCCACCCCGGGCACACCCCGGACCCGCTGCAGGTCCGTGTCCCGGAGCGCCTTGGCATCATCGACCGAGAGCAGGTCGGGATCGGTGACCCAGATGTCGGCCTGCGGGGTGTCGCGGATGAAGGCGCTGGTCCGGCTCATGAGGCCGACGAAGATGCTGGATTGCTGGGCAATCAGCAGGCTGGCGAACGCCAGACCCAGCAGGATCCCGTAGAACCGGGCCCCGTCGCCGAAGAGCATCTTGATCGCGATTCGCAGCATGGGAAAGAGGCGAACTCTATCCGCCGGCGTGTCCCACGCGGTGGCGGCGGCGACAATGACCGTGATGGACCCCCGCGACAGCCAGGCCTTCGAGATCCTCGTACGGGAGCACGCCGACATGCTCATGGCGTACCTGCGTGCCCTGGCCTGGAACGATGCACTCGTCGAGGATGCGTTCCAGGAGGCCATCATCGTGGCCTGGCGGCGCCTGCCGGACTTCGACCGCAGCCGACCGTTCGCACCATGGCTGCGGGGCATCGCCCGCAACACCCTGCTGGGCATCGCCCGCAAGCACCAGCGCCGCCGCGAAATCGCCGGCGAGGCCGCGGCCCTGCACATCGAGGAACAACTCGGCCGCATCGAGAGCGCGCCGGCCGACTGCTTCGCCGATCGGCTGCAGCCGCTCAAGGAGTGCATGCAGCGGCTGGCACCGGAACAGCGCGAAGCGGTTGAACTGGTGTATGCGCAGTCGCTGGATCCGCGCGTGGCGGCATCCGCGGCCGGCACGAACGACGAGACCTTCCGCAAGCGCCTTTACCGCGCCCGGCTGCAACTGGCCGAGTGCCTGCGGATGAAGGGATTCCTGGACGGAGCACCAGCATGAACCTGCATGAGGACCACGACGATCGACCAAGCCCGGACGAACGGATCGTCCACGGACTGCTGGCATCGCTCGCGGCGGACCACGCCGCGCGACAGGATGGCCGGGTCCGTGCCGCGATGGCGCGGATCGACCGTCAGGACGGCGTGCTGGCGCGCCTGGGTCGGTTCGGCGTGGCTCGTTTCGCGGCCGCGGGCGCGCTGGCTGCAACACTGACCATCGCCGTGGTCCTCTCGATCGGGCCCGCCACGAGCTCCGCGCACGCCACCTTGCAGTCGATCTCGAACCGGCTGGCCACGGGCAACCGCTCCTATCGGCAGACGATGGTGGTGGCCAATCGAGATGGCACCGAGTCACTTCGCGAGGCGATGGTCGATGTCGGCACCGGCCGTCGATTCGTCTTCGCGATCGATCTTGACGCGCTCCCGATGGGCCCGCACCTGCCGGGTGATGGTGGCGGCCGAAAGCGCCAGGGACCAGGCATGCGCGGCGAGCGTGGCCAGCCTCCCATGCAGGGCGGTCACGGCCGTCGCGGACCCGAGGGTCCCGATCGTCGGGGCTTGGACGGCCCTCCCCACGGCGAAGGTCCGGGCCACCCTGGCGCGCCACCGGTCGCGTGGGGCTTCGACGGCCGGGAGTACTGGCAGATCGATCTGGGGGGGACCGTCACCACGAGCGTGGATGCTCAGCGCATGCGCGACCCCATGCCGCTCATGGGTGGCCCCGAAAGCGAGCAAGACAGCGACCAGGACGAGGAGGAGTTGCTGACCCTCCAACCCTTGCTCGATCGACTCGGGAGCGGCTTCGACCTTGCGGTGGTGACTGGCGCCCAGTCGCGCACGTCAGACGGCGACCCACTGGTCGTCATCGAGGCCACGCTCCGACCGGAGATGGTCGCCATGGATCGGTCGAACAAGCTGCCCATGGGCATGGGGCCAACGGAGCCCAGGCCTTTCGATGGACCGTCGATTCGCAAGGGACGACGAGGTCCGCATGCACCACCCCTGCCCGAACGCGTCCGGCTCGTGGCTGATGCACGCACCAACGAACTCGTTTCCGTGACGGCGGACTGGCCCCAGGGCAATCGGTTCCTGCGTCGGATGGTGGTCGAGCGCGTGGCGCCGCGCGCCGCGGATGACGCCTGGTTCAGCCCGGAGCAGCACCTCCCGCCCGCGACGGCCATTGGGAATGGCTGAACCAACCTGCCTGCGATGTGACCAAACCTTTTGTCCTTCGACTCGACTTGCCGCCCAATCGGGCTACTGTTTCACAACTTCCTGAATCCGTTCAGGCCGCCCACGGAGAATCCTGCATCATGAAGAACTGCCCCACGAAGGTTGCTGTCGCGTTCTCGCTGCTCGCTGTGTCGATGGCTGCCGCCTTGAATGCCGTCCCCGGCTCGGTCGAACGCCCCGACCATGCCTGTGGCGCTGGTTGCAACCACCACGGCCGCCCGCAGCATGGCATGCAGTGCGCAGATCTGCCTGCTGGCCTGCCCATGTCGATGTGCTTCACCGAAGACGCCGACCCGGAATTCGTGGCCGACGTCACGCAACGACTGATCAACGTGTGGCTCAACGGTGGGATGGATGGTGGACTTGCCTATCAGCTTGCCCCTCGCTGGAACCTGAACGGCAGCAGCGCTCAAGGGCAGCCCCTCCAGATCCGTTGGTCGGTCGTCCCGGACGGGGTCACCATCCCCGACGAGATCGGACTGGGCATCGGCTCCGCGCCCAACAACGTGAACGCCACCCTCGCCGCACGCTTCGGCTCGCTCGAGGCGGGGAAGAACCTGATCCGCCAGGTCTTCCAGCGTTGGAGCGACCTGACCGGGCTCTCGTACGTCGAAGTCACGGATGACGGCGCGGCGTGGGGCAGTGCCGGTGGCGCCACGCGCGGCGACGTGCGCATCGCCGGACGTGGGCTGACCAACACCTCGATCCTGGCGTACAACCAGTTTCCCAACAACGGGGACATGGTGCTCAACTCCGACGCCAGCTGGGGCCCGACCACCAACAACTACCGCTATTTCCGCAACATCGTCGCCCATGAGCACGGCCACGGCATCGGCATGGAACACGTGTGCCCGGCGTCCACCACCAAGTTGATGGAGCCCTTCATCTTCACCAACGTCGATGGCCCGCAGATCGATGACATCCGTGGAGCACAGCGCCAGTACGGCGACAACCTCGAGGCGGCCTCGGATGCCCTGGCCAACGCGGCCATTCCGACCAACGCCGAAGGGCTGTCGAGCTACACGAATCTCTCGATCGACGACAACGGCGACGTCGACCTGTGGAAGATCGTGGCGACGGCGGGGACCAAGGTCTCCTTGACCATCATCCCGCAGGGTGGTACCTACACGGCCGGCCCGCAGACCTCGGCCTGCAACACCGGGACCAGCGTCACGGCGTCATCGATCCACAATCTCAAGATCGACGTCCTGAACTCCGCGGGGACCGTCGTGTCCACCACCGACGTGAACAGCCTTGGTCAAGCCGAGGTCCTGTCGAACTACGAGTTCACGACGGCGGGCACCTACTACCTGCGCGTGGCCCCGGTCACCACGACCAACGACCTGCAGCTCTACAGCGCCAACCTCACGATCACGCCGGTGCCGGCACTCCCGGCCGACCTCAACGGCGACGGTGCGGTGAATGCCGCGGACCTGGGGGTCCTGCTGGCGGCATGGGGCTCGTCGCTCGACCTCGCCGACATCAACAATGACGGCATCGTCGACGGCAACGACCTGGGCTTGATGCTTTCCTCCTGGACGCTCTGAGCCCGCTCCGACGGAATGCGCGGTCCATCGGCACGTCGCTCGACGGCTGATGGGCTCACGGCGGCACAGGCAGGAGCATGGCTTGCGTGACACGCTCGGGGAGCGCGTCCATGCTCACGGCCGCATCGATGAGGTAGGGCCCGACCTGGGTTCGCCGGATGGAGCGGCAATGGCCGCCGGTTCCGAGCGCCATGCCCAGGTCGCGCGCCAGGCTCCGGATGTAGGTGCCCTTGCCACAGTGCACGCGAAGCGACAGCATCGGGAAGTCATACGCGTCGATCTCGATGCCATGGATCATCACGGGTCGTGCCGCGAGCTCGCGCGCCTCACCGGAACGGGCCAGGTCATAGGACCGTCGCCCCTGGACCTTGATGGCGCTGAAGGCCGGTGGACGCTGCATGACCTCGCCGACCCATCGACCGCACGCCTCACGGATCGACTCCGGCGACGGCGGCGACGACGCGATCTCGGTCCGCTCCCCTTCGCTGTCGTCCGTGGTCGTGAAGGCCCCGAGATCGATCACCGTGTCGTAACGCTTTTCGCCTGCCATCAGTCGATCGATCGACTTGGTCGCACGGCCGATGGCCACGACCAGCACCCCGGTGGCCAGCGGATCAAGCGTCCCCGCGTGGCCCGTTCGCGCCTTGCCCGCCCGGTATCTGACCCGCTCGACCACGCGCATGCTGGTCATGCCGAGCGGCTTATCGATCACCAGGATGCCGTGCAGGTCAGGCGGCGCAGAAGGTGCGCTCATGCCGTTACTCTAGTGGTCCTTCATGGACAGGTGTCCGAGCGGTTGAAGGAGCAGCATTGGAAATGCTGTATACGGGTAACCGTATCGGGAGTTCGAATCTCCCCCTGTCCGTTCAGCGCTGACGCGTCGGGCCCGTGTGATCCACGGGCTCGGCGCGGCAGCAGCGCCAGCGCCTGCAGCGCGGGCAGTGCAGCAGTTTGATCGGCTTGCCCACAGCACCGATGCGGATCCCCGGGTAGGGAAAGGCGAGCCCGCACGTGAGACAGCGTGCCTTCCAGTTGCGCTGCGTATGTTCGCGAAGCCGCCGCAGCACGATCCTCACTCCTCGACGAAGGGCGTCGGCCGCTGGGATGCGGCGCTCCCCTCGCGCACCATGTCCGAGACGCCGGCGGCGTGCGAACGCATGAGCCTGAGCGTCGCAGGATCTTCGGTCGTTTCGCGGATGCTGACGCCGCGAGGCGTCAGGGTGACGTCAAGCCGGACCTTGTCGTGGCGATCGAAGAGTTCGACGAAGACCGGATCCCAGATCCGGACCCGCGCGCCCGTGGTCATGCGTTGCTTCATCGCGAGTGCGTGGTCCTGGATCAGGCGCGCGATCGCCGGGTCGTCGCTTTCCGTCACCGCGGCAAGGCCGTTGGGCAACCTGGTGACCGTCCGGCGGATCGACGCATGATGATGCAGGAGCGTTTGCCAGACATCACGGTCGTAGTCGAGCGTGCCCGGCTCGGCCTCGGAGACCTCAGCGGGCGCCCTTGGTGGCGGCGGGATCGTGCCACCCTGAAGGTCGTCGTGTGAGTCTGGACCGCTCGGGCCCGTACAGGCCGCAGCGACGAGCACCGTTCCGATCGACACTCCCCGTCGGACCCGTTGCACCGTTGCAGGCAGTGGGATGCCGCTCGCGGCGGACGTTCGGCTGGAAGGGATGGATCGACGCATCATGCCCATTGGAACCGATGAGGCCGTACGAGGATTCAGATGGCCCAGCAGGCTTATCGCCCGTCACGCCGATTCAGGGATTGCGCTACACTCTTCGGTCCAATCACGGGCTGTAGCGCAGCTTGGCTAGCGCGTTTGACTGGGGGTCAAAAGGTCGTGGGTTCAAATCCCGCCAGCCCGACTCCTCACTCCGAAGCCCAAGGCACCACGCCTTGGGCTTCGTCGTTCCGGGGTCGCTCTGCGCGGCGCGCCGCCGCGGCCTGCGGCCGCGCGGTCTTCCTGGGCCGGCTTCGCCGGCCGCAAATCCCGCCAGCCCGAGATTCAAGGGCACGTACCCCACGCACCAAGCAGCACCGCAAGGTCCGGACCCGCGACGATGCCGTCGCCGTCGATGTCCGTGGCGCAACCGGCGCATGGCCCCCACGCACCGAGCAACTGGGCAAGGTCGCTTCCGCCGACCTGCCCATCGCCACCGACATCGGCCGGGCAGGACGGTGTCGGCGGCAGCTCGACGATGAAGGACCGGCGCAGGTTGGCGGTCCAGGTGTCATCGAGCCCGATCGCCGGCCCTCCCTGCACGGCGAAGAAGCATGCTGCGTCCCCGAAGCCGCTCGGTTCACCGGGCATCCAGGGGTTCCACGACAACGGCGTCCCATCGATCCACCCCCAGCTGCCCGAGGGCTGCTTGCGCAGTCCGACCCACGGGCCGCCGTTGTACGGGGTCATGCTCCAGAGTGCGGGGTAGCTCACGAGCTCACGGAAGATCCACGCCGCTTCCTCGGGCGTGTCGAGCACGGCGAGCGAGCCGCCGATGGCGTTCGCCGCCGCCGCGGCCTGCTCCCAACTCACGCGCATGGGCGAGATGACCGCACGGTAGCGCTGGCCTGCGCCGCCCTCATCGACCGTCCAGGTGCGCTCCTGCAGCACGGGCGGGGCGTCGAACTCGATGAGCACGTTGCCGAACAGCGGCCCTTGGTCGTTCCATGAGCCGTCCGCATAGAGGCCCGCGAAGTCCTCGCCGCCCGCATCATTGGGCTCGCCGACGTTCCAGTTGGTCCACGAGAGTGGCTCACCGGTGATCCACGACCAACCGCCGGCCGGCTCGGCGCCGTCGCCCTGCACCAGCCCAATGGCCGTCGGTCCGCCGAGCTGCGGGACGACGATGTTGGAGCGCAGGAACGCCGACTCCGCAGCGCTGGTGATGGTGGCCGGGTAGCCGCCCAGTTCTGCAGCGCGGGCGACGGCCTGCGCAAAGGTCGTGCCGCCGGGCAGCGCCAGCACCGCATAGGCATGACCATTCCCGCCCGATGCCGTCGACCAGGTCGCCGTCACGCTGGTTGGCCACGCGGGGCCCACGTCTGCCAACGCCAGGTCGATCTCACCGTCCCCCCAGGCATTCTTCCCGCCGACCCGCACGAGATACGACTGCCCCGCGGTGCCCGGGAAGACCAGGCGCGACGTGCCCCCGCCGCAGCCGGGCCCATCGTCGCTGCACGCGAGCAGCACGCCGGCGCAGGCGTCGTAGACGGCCAATCGAGTGTCGAAGCCCGCATGGCCGCAGGTCGACACGGCGATGCCGTTGTCGAACGGTGCCGTGCACACGAACCACACGTCGTTCGTGAATGCCCCTGCGGTGGCGATGTCCTGGCACTCGGTGATCAGGCTGCCGCCGTCCGTGTTGCAGTTGCGCGTCGTGAAGGGGAATCGGCCGAACGACAGCGGACGTGGCGCCGCGCAGTTGTCGTGCTCGGGAGCGATGCCGCACAGGGCAACGGCCTGGTTCACGCACGGCACGTCCCAGTCCGAGGCACAGCAGGACGGATCCACGCCGCACACGGTCGAGCAGCACGCCACGTCGTTGCAGCCGGGACCCGCATGCTCGAGGCCGCAGTTCGCCCCGGTGCCGCAGCCGTTCGGTGGCGGCGGGCTATACGTGCCGACCATCGTGGTCGCGCCGAAGGCAACCTCCGTATGGAGCAGGAACGTCACACCCGGCAACGAGTCCACGGTCGTCTGGCTGTCGATCGCGCCGATCGTCAACTGCGAGACCTGCATGGATCCCCCGCCGATCGCGAACGTGCCACCGAACGGCGACGGAGAGTTCACGTCGATCGCCCCGGCGGACGCCGACAGCGGACTGGTGATCGTGTAGTCGCCCTGCACCCGCCAGGTCGTGCCGAAGTCGGCCCTGCCCGAGGGGATGATCGTCGCCTGCGACGGCGCGACCAGCGTCGCCGACAGTCCGGCCAGGTTCACCGTCACCGGGATGCACCCGAACACCGGCGAGCAGAACAACTCGTACTGAAGGGTGCCCCCACCGAACCCGAAGCGCCCTTCCTGGATGACCGCCCCGTCATGCGGGGGCTGGTTGGGGCTGATCGTGAACCGACCATTGCCGTCGACGGCGACCTGGATCGAATCGACGTCGGTCTCGCTGTCCACGCCGTCCGTGACCGTGATGGCCAGGGTGATGGTCGCGGTGGAGCCCGGGGTGACCACCACCGGTACGTCGAAGGCGCCCTGCGCACCGGCGACGGGGAGCAAGAAGGTCGCTGCCGACGCCAAAGTGGCCGCAAGCGAGGTCGGGAGGGGTGCTGATCGCATGATGCCGGCTCCTGGATGACCGGGGCCCCACTCGGGGGCCAAGTCGACCGGAACCGTGCCTGCTCCGGCGGCCCGGGCAAGCACCACGGAGAAGAATGGTGATTTTTGCAGAATTCGCTGGATCATGTTCCGAGTGAGGGCAGAGTTTGGCCCCTCCCGGTCCCCGCATGTCCAGTGGCTGTGCGGCGGCTCGTCTCCCTTTCCCTCCCCTCCAGGCTTCATACACCATGCGTTCCACCCTCGCGCTCACCGTCGTGGCCCTTTGCGCTCCATCGGTCGCCAACGCCGCCATCACGGCCATCTACCGCACGAACGTCAACAACGACGTTTCCGGAAGCTACGGCACCTACACGTCGCTCCAGAACCTCGGCAATAACCTTGGGGCTGGGAACACGAACTTCTCGCCGAACCTCTCGTCGATGCGCCACACGTACATCTTCGGCGACTTCGTCCAGAACCAGACGGCGGATCCGTTCATCTATCGCACCGTCCTGAACGGCAACAACCAGATCTCGCAGATCATTCGCTACGCCGCCCCGGCGAGTGACCCGATGGCCAACCTCCGCACGAACACCGGCGGCCAGGTCTTCAACCTGTCCTTTGCGTGGAACTGGGAAGACGACTTCTTCCACGACGGCACGGCCTTCTACCGAAACTTCAGCTCATCGACCAGCAACTCCGGGGTCACCCGGTACGCGACGTTCATGGACCTGGTGAACAACACCAACGGCACTTTCTACAACTACGGAATGAACTACTCGTTCAACGACCGATTCTTCGGCTTCGAAGGCAAGATCTACCGCACCAACACCGGCGGGCCGGGCGGCAGCGTGGACGGCTTCGCCGTCTACAACAGCTTCCAGGATCTGCTGAACCGAAATGTCGCGCAGACCATCAACAGCAGCACGAACTACCTCGCCGGAGACCTCTACATCGCGGTCCCCGCGCCCGGCGCAATCGCCCTGCTCGGTCTCGCCGGGCTGGTCGGCGCCCGTCGCCGCGGCTGAGCCGCGGGCTTCAACTGGATACGCACGCGGCCGGCACGGAAACGTGTCGGCCGCGCGGCTTTTCCGTGGGCCACGTTGGCCCGCGGGGCCTGCTGGTCGGGTTACGCCCGGCAGCCCTCACAACGCCACGTCACTCAGCGCACGCGCGACATCCGGAACACGAGCGGCGCCTCGGCGGGCTTGCCCTCGGCAGCCTTGGGCTGCACCGTCAACACCAACGTGTCGGGGCCATTGGCCTGGTAGGTGACTCGGTCGAGTGAGCCGGCGTTGGCCTTCGTGCCATCCGGCACCGGCACGAAAGTGGCCGAACCCGCAGCGGCCTTCTCAAGCACAAGCTCCATCGGCACGGCGCGGCGGGGATCGGTCTCGAAGTTCCCGTGGACATGGATCTGCCGCAGCACCACTCGGTCCTGCTCGGCGACGATCTGGGTGAACTCGTAGAACGGCGTGGCACCGTTGCCGAGCAGGCGTCGGAACGAACCGAGCATCGACGCGCCGCGCGGCATCGACCACTGCTCTTCAATGATGGCGCCGTTGGCCTGCTCCTGCACCCAGGTGCCGGTCATGAAGGCAAAGGGCTCGAGTACCGCGGCGGGCTTCGGTCCGGCGTCCGTGGCGGTCGATGCCTGCTGGGCAGGCGTGTGACAAGAGGCAAGCAGCAGGGCGACGGTGAGGAGCGTTGAACGAAGCATGGTCTGGTCACTGTAGTCAGCGGTACGGCCATCGATCACCCACGATCGGCCGCCACCATTCGGACAACGCGAAGGCCGGCACTCCGACGGTCAGGCGTCGCGGGTCCCGCTCCAGGCCCGCGCGATTCCCATCCACAACAAGCCGTTGCCGACGAAGCCGACCACCCGCGCGATGGGGAGCTCGGCGAGGGCCGCTCCATTCGCGCCAGCCATGGCCAGGACCGCTGCGAGCAAGGTGCCGGTGAGCAGGAAACCGCCGACGCATGCAAGCGCTGGCGTCACCGGGTTCTTGGGCAAGAGCCGCATAACTCTGGATCCTACGGTCCCGATACGCGGCGTGGGCGAGGTTGCCTCGTGGTCCCGTGGGACCGGGGCAGCGATCGTTGCGGGAAGGCCGGCGGCGCGTACTCAGCCGGGCCGCAACCGCGAACGCTGCGCAACCGGTTGCGCCGGATTGCCCAGATAGACCATCCACGGGGCGAGATCCTTGAAGGCCACGGCACGTGCGCCGAGGATCACACCGTCGCCGACCGTGACACCCGGGCCCACGAACGCCTCGGCCGCGATCCAGCAGTCCGATCCGATCGTGATCGGCGGTCGCAGGAGGACCATCCTCCTGCTCCTGTGATCGTGGCTTCCGGCGCACAGGTGCGCTCGCTGCGAGATCGTCGAGTGGTCACCGATCCGGACCGGCCCGAGGCAATAGAGGATTGCTCCGTCGCCGACCGAGCTGTCCACGCCGATCGAGAGGTTCCACGGGCACTCGACCGTCACGGTCCGCCGGATGCGGCAGGTCGGATGCAACGAGGCACCAAACAGCAGGAGCAGCCGCCGTCGCCATCCGTACCACGAGTGGAAAGACCACCGGAAGGCCGTCGCCTGGACGATGGCCCACGTCAAGCGTGCGAACTTCTCCCGCAGCGTGTACGGGCTGGGGTCTGCTGCCATCGGCACGTCACCGTCCACGCGCGGCACCCCGTTCGAGTTCGTCGACCTTCAGGCCGATCTCCCAGAAGTAGCACGCCTTCAGGAAGGCGTACGCGAACCCCGCGTGACCATCCTTCCATCCACCCCGGCGGATCCATGTGTCGAGGAAGTAGGCGGCCGGCAGCCACCATGCACCGATCGAGCGGTACTTGCGCAGCTGCCTCGGCGTGAGTGCACCGTCGCCGAGCCGACGCTCGCGACGCAGCAACGCCGTGCGGTGGGCCTCCCACGACGAATAGTCGTTGTGCTTGCGGATCCAGTGCTCAAGCCCGCGATCATCGCGATGGTCCAGGCGGGCCGAGATCGCCCCGGTCGTTCCATCCAGGATCGGATGCTCGTGGATCTCCATGTCCAGGTGGCTCCAGCGGTCCTCCTCGATGCGCTCGTACTCGCCGGCGCCGACCCGGAAGAGCGCCAGCTTGCGGTTCACGTCGCCGTGGCGCAATCGACGCCCCAGGAACCAGGTGTCGTAGCTGATCCAGAACCCTGCATGCACCGTCGAGGGAAGCACCCGTCCGAGTTCGTCGCAGAACGCATCGTCCACGAGTTCATCGGCATCGAGGAAGAAGACCCACGGCGTGGTCGGCGCGTGATGGCGCAGGAACCAGTTGCGCTTCTTCGGGAAGCGTCCATCCCAGACGAAGTCGAGGACCTCAGCACCGTGCTCGAGCGCGATGGCGCGGGTCCGGTCGGTGCTGCCGGAATCGATCACGACCACGCGCTCAAAGCGCGCCAGCCGGGCCAGGCAGGCCGGCAGGTTGCGCTCCTCGTTGCGCGCGGGGATCGCGACCGTGACTGGAAGGCGACCACGCATGGGCATGCCCATCATCGGCAGGGCGATCGTGCCCCCTCAATCCGGCTCCGTAAATCGGCTCCGCGGCAATCACTTATCACCACCCGCGCGGGCGTAGGATCGCGCCATGGGTTCCTTGAACACCGCAATCATCGGCGGCGGGGTCGCCGGCCTGGGCCTCGCCCGTGGCCTCGCCCATCGCGGCATGCCCGTCACGCTCTTCGAGCGATCGGAGGCCTACGGAGAACGGGGCTTCGGCTTCATCCTGCTCGCCAACGGGTGGCTCGCGTTGCGCGGTCTGGGGATCGAGTTCGACCCCCGCGACCTGGGCCAGTCACTCGATCGTGCGGTCATCCGCTCCATCGATGGATCCGTGCTCAAGGACGAATCGCTCGACGGTGCCGTGGCCGTGAGTCGCTTCGACCTCCTCTCGGCGATCATGCATGGCCTCCCCTCCGGCGTGGTGGAGCTTGGCCGCGACTTCACGGGTTTCGACTGGGATGGCCAGCGAGCGCTCGCCGCCCGCTTCGATGACGGCTCGACCTTCGAGGCCAGCGCGTTCGTGGGGTCCGACGGCGTGCGCTCGCGGTGCCGGGAGTGCGTGGCGCCCAGTCATGCCTGGCAGGCCGGACGCGTGAAGGAGATCGTCTCGTCCGTGAGCGCTCCTGCGCTCGCAGCCGAACTGGGCACGACCTTCCGGAAGGTCATGCACCCGGGTGGTGGGCTGGCCGTGGGGCTCGTTCCCGCCGGCCGTGGACGCGTCATCTGGTTCGTGCAGTTCGACGCGCAGCGATTCCAACCGCCCGCGCTCGGGCAGGCCATGGACTTCTTCGCCGAGCACCTGGCCGGCTTCCCCGCCGATGTCCGGGCCGCGATCGAGGCCACCGATCCAGCGACGCCGCACGTCTGGCACACGGTCGACATGGACCCGCCGCCGTCGATGGTGCGCGGCAACGTGGCGCTCATCGGTGATGCGGCCCACCCCCTGCTGCCGTTCACGAGCCAAGGCGCCAACAGCGCGCTCGAGGATGCGGTGCTGCTGGCCGACCTGATGGCGCGATGCCGCAGCCAGGGCGACGTCGCCCTGGCGATGCGATCGTTCAACGCCGTGCGGCATCCGCTGATGGTGCAGTACGTCGAGGGTGGCCGCGCGATCGCGCGACGCTTCGTCGAACCCATCGATGGCACCGTTCCGCTGCCGCTGCTCACATGAGCCACTTCTCCGACCATGACGTCCGGCTGGACCTGCTTCGCGATCGCGCGTTCAACCTGCGCTGGGCCGAACAGGCGCAGGACGTGATCCCGCTCACTGCGGCGGATCCGGACTTTCCGGCCGCACCGGTGATCCGCGAGGCGATCGTGCGCTATGTGCAGGACGGCGTGCTGTCGTACGGCCCGCCTCAGGGCCTGCCGATCTTCCGCGACAGCGTGGCGGGCTACCTGCGCACGCGTCGCGGGGCCCGCGTCGATGCCTCGGGCGTGATCGCCGTGAACAGTGCCGCGGCCGGTCTGGCGATGGTGGCTCGGCAGTGGCTCGCGCCGGGTGACGAGGCGATCGTGATGGATCCGGTCGACTTCCTGTTCGCGCACACCGTGCGCTCCGCCGGCGGCGTCCCGGTGCGGTGGTCCGTCACCCGCACCGGCGCACTCGACCTCGACCGGCTCGCGTCGCTCATCACCCCACGCACCCGGATGCTGGGCCTCTGCAATCCCCACAATCCGCTCGGCCGCTGCTTCACGCGCGATGAACTCACGGCGATCGGCCGCCTCGCCGAGCGCCACGACCTCCGGATCCTGAGCGATGAGATCTGGAGCGACATCGTCTATCGGCCTGCCGGGTTCACCAGCATGCTGGCGCTCGATGAGGCGATCGCCTCGCGCACCGTGGTGGTCCATGGCTTCTCCAAGTCATTCTGCCTCGCCGGGCTCCGCATCGGCTACGTCGCCATGACCGATGGTGCGGCGTGTGCACGCATGCTGGCCGCCAGCGAACATCCCTCGACGGTCGATGGCGCCGCGACGGTGAGCCAGATCGGCGCCGCGGCCGCCTACGACCGGGCCCTGCCCTGGCTCGACGCATTCCTCGAGCACCTCCGCGCGCGACGCGATCAGGCCGTGCAGGCGCTCAACGCGATGCCCGGCGTGCAGGTACAGGCGCCGGATGCGACCTACGTGGCGTTCGCCAAGATCAACGATCCGCCCTGCACCATCGAGGACCTCGTGGATCGCCTCCGACGCGAGCACGGCGTGGCCGTGGTGCCCGGCAGCCCACGCTGGTTCGGCGAGGGTGCGGCCGGGCATGTGCGCATCTGCTTCGCGACGAGCGAGGGGATCCTGCGTCAAGGGCTCGAGCGGATGGATCGTGGGATCGGGTCGATCCGCGCAGACAAGGCCTGACCTGCAGGGCTGGATTCACGACGACCGGTCGAGGAAGCCGCACGCCACGAGTTGGGCACGGGCCTGGCGGGCCCAGCCTCGGTTCGCGGCAGGGCTGGCAGGGCTCGGATGCAGCACCGTGTGCACGCTCGTGGCAGGCGGCAACGCACCCAGGGCTCGATCGCGCGCGAAGCCACCGACGCCGATCACCATGCCGGGCTCCAGGGCCCGCACGATGCGAACGAGCGCACGGTCGCACGCCTCCTCGATGGGCCCCCGCACCGAGGCGGGCAGCTTGTCCGGAGTGATGTTGGCCCCACTCGTGCCGAGGAACGCCAGCGGACACCAGTTCCAGACGAACGCATGGCGGAAGAACTCACCGCGCGTGCCGAACGCGTCACGCATCAGGCCCCAGAAACGTCGACCGCTCACCTCGCTCCGACCGCACGCGAAGCCCTCGATGGGACGGCGTGGATGCTGCCGCCGAGGCGGTCGGATGCGCGCGTCGATCCCGAGGAACTCCCGGACCGCGGCGACCTCGCCGAACGGCACCCCCGTCTGCGCCATGCCGAACGGCCCGGGATTCATGCCCACGAAGAGCGCCCGCGGTCGCGCGCGCGCCATGAGGCAGTACGCACGGTGCGCGGACCATGCGTACTGGATGGGGTCGTAGGTGAAGGCCAGGGTCGTGGCCGGATGCAGCACCGCGAGTTCACGCGACAGGCCGCGCGTGATCCGGACGATGGATGCAGCCGGTTGGCTCACTCGACGTCCGAGGCGGCGCGGAAGCTGAACTGCTGCCCGCCGACCGATGCTTCGAGCATGAGACCGACCGGATTGACGACGAACACCGCGACGCCACCCTGGTAGTCGGCGCTCGCACCGGCACCGGCCTTCACGGCGACGGCCGACGCCTGCGCAGCGAGCGCGAACTGCCCGCCCTTGAACTGCTGCATCGCTTCCTTCGTTTGGAAGAAGACGATCTCGCCGAAGCTCTGTCCGCCGATCTGGGCACCGATGGACCCTTGGCTGACGTCGCAGTACCCCAGCAGCTTGCCCGACTTCGAGCGGAGCTGGCCCTTGCCGTAGGCGCCGCCGAGGATGAAGCCGCCCTTGCCGATGTCGGGGAATGCCGCGAAGGCCTCGCAGCTCTCGAAGAACTTCTTCATCGAGGGATCCTCTTCCTTCACGCGCGTGAGGAAGGCATCGACATCGGCCGACTGCACGGTGCGGGCGCCCTCGCTGGTCGGTGCGGTCGAGCAGCCGATCGGAGCGAGCGGGGCGAGCAGGATGGCGGAGACGATGAGGGGCTTCGTGATGGTCATGGATGGTCCTTGGTGGAGGTTCGCGAGGTCGAGAGGGTATCACGAGGGTCGCGATGCGAACGCCCATGCATCCCGCACCATGTCATCCAGTCCCAGGCTCGCACGCCAACCGAGCCGCCGCCAGGCCAGGGAGGCGTCGGCGTAGGCGGCTGCGGCATCACCCGGCCGACGCGGGCGGATGCCGTGGGGCACCTTCACGCCGTTCACGCGTTCGAACGCGCGCACGACATCGAGCACCGAGCACCCGCTACCCGTGCCGAGATTGATGCGCTCATGATGCATGGAGTCCAGCCGCTCGAGCGCTGCGACGTGGCCTCGAGCCAGGTCGACGACGTGGATGTAGTCCCTGACGCCGGTGCCGTCATGCGTGGGCCAATCGCCGCCGAAGACGCCGAGTTCGGGCAGTTCGCCACGGGCGACCTTGACCACGAACGGCATCAGGTTGTTGGGGATGCCGATGGGACTCTCGCCGATGCGGGCGCTGGCGTGCGCGCCCACCGGATTGAAGTAGCGCAGCGAACAGACATGGCGATCGGGGCCCGCATCGGCCCAGACGTCGAGCATGCGTTCGATGTCGAGCTTCGTCTGCCCGTACGGATTGATCGCGCCCAGGGGATGCGACTCGTCGATCGGCAGGCGCTGCGGGGTGCCGTACACGGTGCACGACGACGAGAACACCATGCGACGCACGCCGAACTCGTCCATCGCGGCCAGCAGGACCTCGGTGCCCCTGACGTTGTTGTCGTGGTAGAGCGCAGGCTTCTCGACCGACTCGCCGACGGCCTTCAGTCCGGCAAGGTGGATGACCGCGTGGATCGGCGTGGAGCCGAAGGCAGCGCGCATCGACGGCGCATCACGGATGTCGGCTTCGATGCACCGCACGGGTGCGCCGACCAGCTCGCCCACACGGGACACGACCGAGCGCTCACTCGTGCAGAAGCTGTCGAGGATCACCGGCTGCCAGCCAGCCGCCGCAACCTCCACCGCCACGTGCGATCCGATGAAACCGGCACCGCCGGTGAGCAGGATGGTGCCTCGGGTGGCCATGGCCGCAAGCGTAGTGCGTCGCCCACTGCACGGCACGTTGAAGCACCCGGGATCGTCCGTAGGATCCGTTCATGCGCTCCCCAGCCTGGATCGTGATCCCCCCGATCGCCCTCGTGCTCGCCATCACGACGCCGCTCCGTGCGCAGGCGCCGAAGCTCGAGGCCAAGGCACTCTCCGCAGCAGCGGCGAAGGCAACGACGGCTGCCGGACTCAACGCCCTCAGGACGGATCTCGCGACGGCGGTGCGTGCCAAGCTCGAGGCCAAGGGCTCGAGTGCCGCGGCGCAGACGGCCAGCACGGACGGACCGGCCCGCGCCATCAGGCAGCTCACGCTGCTCGATCGATGCCAGCCGATCGCCGAATCCTGGGCCCCGACCCTGTCGTGGGTACTGGCCACTCCGGAAGCACTCGACGGACTCACGGGCGGCGGCGAGATCGCCGGCAGCTGGGCCCGGACGCTCGAGGTGCTGCACGCCGTGGTGACGGGCGTCGAGGGCACCCGCGAAGGTCTCGGCCTGCGCGTGGCGCTCGCCACCGCACTCACGTGGTCGGAGCCCGTGAAGGCGATGGCTGACGATGCGCCGATCGATCCCGTGGCACGGGTGCGGTCCTTCCTCGCGTGGGATCGCGAGGGGCAACTCGATCCCGCCTTCCGCACGCTCTCCGTGTGGGAACTGCGCTACGTCGTCGGCTCCTGGGCGACCGATGACGACCTCGCGTGGGCCCGTGCGAACATCAAGGCCGATTGCCGCGAGCGCGGCAAGATCGGTGATGCCGTGCATGGCATGGTCAAGTACACGCTCGAGAACAAGGACGGCGTGAGCGTGCAGGAAGGCCGCAGGTTCTACGGCGGCCGCCCGATGACGCTGCCGACCATCGTGGAGGTGGGAGGCGTCTGCGGTGCGATCAGTCGCTTCGGCGCGAGCATGTGCCAGGCCTTCGGCATCCCGGCCATGCCCGTCGGGCAGCCCGGCCACTGCGCCTTCATCTGGCAGAAGGAACCCCACCAGTGGAGCCTCAACAACGACATCTCCGGCTGGGCCGAGAGCGGTCGTCACTCCGGGATCCAGACCGCCTGGGGCGATCCAGCCTGGCTGGTACCCATGATGCAGGCAGCCCAGGCGAAGCCCGATGCCTACCTCGATGCCCAGACGCTCCTCGAGGCCACCACCATCGCCTGGGGAAAGCCGGCCGACGACCTTGCCGTCCTGACCGAAGCGACCGGACGGTGTCCGATGCACATGGCGGCGTGGCGTGCGCGGGCGGCGTTGATCGTGCAGTCGAAGCAGCCTGCATCCGCCGCGAAGAAGGCGCTGAAGGACGCGGCCTCCGCGCTGTCCACGCAGCCCATGGCATATGCCGAGCTCGCGCTCATGCTCCAGCCCGTGATCGCCGCCGATGCCGACTCCACTTCGGCTCGGAGCTGGTTCCTCGCGCGCATCGATGACATCGTCATCATGGCCGCGGCTGGTGCGGACTCCACCCTGTGCTCCATGGCGGCCACGTCCCTGCTCGAGCGCGCGTGCTCGGCGATGACCGCGAAGGGCGCGGCATCGGCGCGAGCCATCCTCCGAGGCGATGCCGCCCCCGGCGGCGCGCCGACGATCACGTCCAGCGAGGTGAAGGCCATCGCCGAGTTCTGCTCGGACGGCATCAACCGGCTGGATGGTTCCGGCGGGAGTCGCCATGCGGCGTGGCGGCAGGCCATCCAGCGGCTGGCCACCGGCTTGGTCGCGCAGCCCGTCGAACGCGACCGATCGCTGGCTCGCTTCGAGACGCAGGTGACTGGCCTCGCGTCCGCGAACCGCACGGACGATGCTCGATGGCTGGCCGACCGGCTGGTGGATGCCTGCAAGGCCACCAAGGATGCGGACTTGGAAGCCAAGGCGACGGCCCTGCGGGCTTCCTTGGGCTGATGGCCATCCACCGGATTGCGGACCTCGTCTCGAGACTCCGGTGTCGACCCGGGCTCGGACCGAGAACGCCCCCGATCATGAGGCGACCCGCATTTCGCCCGGACGACATCCTGTGGCATGATGCCCTCATGATCCAAGGCACTGCAGGTTTCTTCGTCGCGTCGATCCTGTGCGCATCCACGGCGTGGTCGCAGCAGACGATCTCCTTCCGGCAGGGTGAGAACGGCTACTCGGGAACACTCGACACCTGGATCAACCAGAACTCTCCCAATTCCAGCTACGGCAATGACGGCACGCGCTGGGTCGATGACGATGTGCCCAACTCGATCTTCAGCGACTACCGGGGCCAGGCGCTGCTGCGCTTCGACGGAATCATCGCTGACGCGGCGATTCCGCCCGGCAGCACGATCGTCAGCGCCACGCTCGAGATCCACGTGGTCGAGGACATCGACACGCCGTTCTGGAATCCCTTCATCGACGTGTACCCGGTGGTCCGCGCGTGGGACGAAGGCAGCAGCTGGAACTCGCTCGCCGGTGGACTGAGCCAGCCCCAGGATCTGGCCCCGCGCTGGGCCAGCTTCAACGGCGACAACGAGCCCGAGGACAATTCCCTCAAGCTCATCGGGGTCACCGGCTTGGTCCAGGCGTGGGCTGACGGCCAACCCAATTGGGGCGTGGCGTTCCTGCCGGAGATCATCGATGGCAACGATGACGGCATTGAGATCGCCACCAGCGAATGGGGCACGGTCGGGCAGCGCCCCAAGCTCACGGTCACCTTCATCCCTCCGGCACCGCCGCCGCCGCCGATCGAGGGCGATTTCAACGCTGATGGCGTGGTCGACGGCATCGACCTGGGCCTGATCCTGGGTGCTTGGGGCACGAATGTGCCTGAATACGACCTGAACAACGACGGCGTGGTCGGTGGGTACGAGCTGGCGTACGTCCTGGGGTTGTGGACCTGACGGCGGATCTCCGCGCGACATACGGGGCTGCCGGGAGTACCGTTCAACTCCCATGAACCAAACCGCTTCGGAGCTCCTCAAGCGCATCGAGTCCAAGTCCGCCGTCGTCGGCATCGTGGGCCTGGGCTACGTTGGCCTGCCCTTGAGCAAGGCCCTGCTTGAGGCTGGATACGCCATCATCGGCTACGACATCGACCAGCGGAAGATCGACGCGATCCACGCGGGAACCTCGTACATCCACCACCTGGGCCAGGAGTTCTTCGATCGCCTCAAGACCGATCCGAAGTTCAAGGCGACGAGCGATCCGAAGGAACTGGCCAAGGCTGACGCGATCCTGCTGTGCGTGCCGACCCCCTTGGGACATCATCGCGAACCGGACCTGACCTACGTGCTCGACAGCACCCGCATGGTGGCGGGCGTTCTGCGCAAGGGCCAGATCGTGGTCCTGGAGAGCACGACCTATCCCGGCACCACGCGCGATGAGATGGGACCGATCCTCGACGCCACCGGACTCAAGCGCAACGAGGACTACTTCCTGGCCTACAGCCCCGAGCGCGAGGATCCGGGGAGCATCGGCCGCAGCGCGGCAGCGATCCCCAAGCTCGTCGGCGGCACCGACGCGGTGAGCGGCCAGATCGCCCACGCGCTCTATGCCCGGGTCGTCAAGGCGGCGCACCTCGTGTCGACCGCGGAAGTGGCCGAGACCGCGAAGGTGCTCGAGAACGTGTTCCGCTGCGTGAACATCGCGCTCGTCAACGAGATGAAGATCGTGCTCGACCGCATGGGCATCGACGTCTGGGAAGTCATCGATGCCGCGAGCACGAAGCCGTTCGGCTTCATGCCCTTCTATCCGGGCCCGGGCCTCGGCGGCCACTGCATTCCCATCGACCCGTTCTACCTGACCTGGAAGGCGAAGGAGGTCGGCGTCAGCACGCGATTCATCGAACTCGCGGGCGAGGTCAACACCTCGATGCCGCACTTCGTCATCGACAAGGTGATGCATGCCTTGAACGACCACGGCAAGGCACTCAAGGGATCCAAGGTCCTGGTGCTCGGCGTGGCGTACAAGAAGAACATCGACGACCCGCGCGAGACGCCGGCGGCCGAGATCATCGAACTGCTGATGGATCGCGGCGCGCAGGTGAGCTACCACGATCCCCACGTGCCGACCTTCCCGCGCATGCGCAAGCACACGATTCCGCTCTCGAGCGTGAAGCTCGATGCGGCCACGCTGAAGTCGGCCGACTGCGTCCTCGTCGTGACCGACCACGATGCGGTCGACTACCAGGCCGTGGCGTCGAACGCTCCGCTCGTGGTCGACACGCGCAATGCCATGCGCAAGACCAGCGGCGGCACCGTGGTTCAGGCCTGAGTGGACCGCGCCGGCCGCGCGCACGCCGGGCTCACGTTGACGATGGCGGCACGTTGCCCGGGGCGCCCACCGCGGCCTTGAGCCGCGCCTGCCGCTGCTCCTCGCGGCGCGAGTGCAGGTAGAGCAGGCCAAGGCCAACCAGCAGGCTCACGTCAGCGACGTTGAAGACCCACGGGAAGACCTCGGTGGCGCCACCCGGCCACGCCAGACCGAAGGGCAGGTTCCATCTCGGCAGCATGTGCAGGAAGTCACGCACGGCGCCGACGAAGAGCCGGTCGTAGAGATTGCCCAGCCCGCCAGCCAGGACCAACGCAATCCCCACGTGGGCCAGCGTCATGCGGTCCCGGGTCCACCGGGCGAAGATCCACAACCCCACCACCACGGCCAGCACCGAGAAACACACGAACAGCCAGCGCTGCTGCTGACCGATGCCGAAGACCGCACCGCGGTTGAGGACCAGGTGGAAGTCAAGGAGGCTCGCCGGCAGGACGCGCACGCCCTCGTGGAAGGGCAGCCGATACGACGGGTCGGCGACCGCATCACGATCCGGCAGCACGATCGGATAGCCGGCGACGTGATCGAACGCCCATGACTTGCTCCACAGGTCGAGCACCAAGGAGGCAGCGAGGACGCCGACGAGCACGCCCCACGCCCGTGGCGAACGCCATGCTGGGCATGCTGGGCATGCGGGGTTGGATGCCCTGGGCTCGGTGCTCATGAGTGGCTCACGGTCGGCTCGCGCGCCTCAATCGGCGCAACGTCACTGTGGCCGAGGACGTGACTTCTCGACCTGGCGTGCGGCCTCGACCGTGTACTTGGCCCACGGCATGGCGGCCAGTCGGCCCTTGGGGATCGGCTTGCCGGTCAGCATGCACATGCCGTAGGTCCGATCGGCGATGCGCTTGAGCGCTTCGTCGATTTCCTGCACGATGCCGCGCTCGGCCTGCGCCATCCCGATGTTGAAGTCCTGGTCGAAGGTATCGGTGCCGACGTCGGCCATGTGCAGCGGCATGTTGCTGAGGTTGCCACCGCTGCTCTTGAGCGCCTCTTCCTCGAGGTCATGGACGCGGCCCGCGAGTTCGCGACGCATGCGGTTCAGGATGTCGCGATAGCCCTCGAGCTCCTTCGGGGTCAGCTTCGTCTTGGCCAGCACGACCGGAGCCGTTTCGACCGCCTTGGTTGCCGCCGACTTGGACGACGACTTCGGCGTGCGTGCGATCTTGATCCCCTTCAGGCTCAGCGTGCGGACGCGGCGACCACTGATCATGACCAAGCCCGGCTGCAACGGCGCCTTCTTGGATGGCTGCGCCGGAGCGGCTGCGGCCTGGACGGCAGCTGCAGCCACCGACACGGCGTTGGCGTAATCGATCTTCTTCTTGGGAGTCTTGTCCGTGTTCTCTGCGCCAGGCTTCTTCTTGGGCTTGGGCTTGGCGATGACCGGCGGCGGCGCGCCCTTGCTCCGCTTGGGAGGAGTGGGCGGCGGACCGAAGAGCGGCGGCAGGATGCCACGACGCTTCGGGGGCGGCGGCGGCGGCGGTTCGGTGATCTTGCCGATGTGCGTTGGCTTGACTCCGGCGGTGCCGGCTGAGGCCGGAGCCTTCGCCGCGGCAGGCTTGGCCTTCGGCGTCTCCACGGCGGGCTTGGGCGCAGCCTTGGTCGCCGGCTTCGCGGCGGCCTTGGGAGCAGCCTTGCCAACAGTCTTGCCAGGGACCTTGCCCGCGGGCTTGGACGCAGGCTTCGAACCGGCCTTCACGGCGGGCTTGACGGGTGCCTTGGCCCCCTTGATGTCCTTGTTGCCCTTGACTGCAGGCTTCGACGAGCCGATGGGCTTCTTGGCGGGCGCGTTCTTGGATGCCCCGTTCTTCTTGGCCACGTGGAGTGCTCCTGAGACGCCGGGTCAGGACTGATAATCTGACCATTCCACGGCGGAATGGACGGATTTCGTCCGAGAACACCTTGATTTCGACGAAACTGCCCCGCATTTTACCACCATCTTCGCCTGATGGCAACCGACGCAACAGCAGCTCCCGTTGGCCCGCGCAGCCCGGCGATCGAACGCGATCCGACGGCGCGGATGATCCATGCGAAACGGCGCTCGCGAGCGAATGCTCAGCCTGAGCGCACGCTGCCCATGCGCCTGAACTTCTCAAAGCGCAGGTTGACCAGCGTGTCCGGATCGACGCGCGACAGGTCACGCAGCTGGTCGATGATCCACCCCTGCAGCGCGTCGCTCGCCGCACGGGGGTCACGATGCGCGCCGCCAGCGGGCTCGGGCACGATGGCATCGATGATGCCGTTGGACAGGTTCTGGCGGGCGGTCAGCGAGAGGGCCTGCGCCGCGAGCGTGTTCGTCTTCTCGTTGGCTTCCTTCCAGAGGATCGCCGCACAGCCCTCGGGACTGATGACCGAGTACCAGGCGTGTTCCATCATCGCGACACGGTCGGCGACGGCGATCCCGAGTGCGCCGCCCGAGCCGCCCTCGCCGATCACCACGCTCACGATCGGCGTGCGCAAGCGGCTCATCTCGCGGAGGTTGACGGCGATCGCCTCGGCTTGGCCGCGCTCCTCGCTCTCGATGCCCGGATAGGCACCCGGCGTGTCCACGAGGGTGACGATCGGCAGCTTGAACTTCTCGGCAAACTGCATCTTCAGCAGCGCCTTGCGGTACCCATCGGGATTCGCGCAGCCGAACCGGCAGCGGATCCGCTCGGCCGTCGACCGCCCCTTCTGGTGGCCGATCACCATGACCTTGAACGGGCCGATGCGGGCCAGGCCCGTCACGATGGCTGGGTCGTCGGCGCACTGCCGATCGCCGTGCAGCTGCACGAAGTCGCGGCACATGGCGTCCACATGATCGAGGGTCTGCGGACGCGCCGGATGCCGCGCCACCCGGACCGTCTGCCACGCCGTGAGGCCACCATAGGTCTTGGTCAGGAGCGTGTCGCGCGTGGAGCGCAGCGTGGCGAGCTCCTCGGCAAAACGGGGTGCGGACGGGTTCGCCTCGAGCGCGTCGATCTGCTTCTCGATCTCGACGACGGGCTGCTCGAAGTCCAGCACGTAACTGCCGCTGTAGCCGGCTTTGGCCATGGTCGGGAATCCTAGCGCGACCAGCGCGATACCGTGTACGCATGTCCATACGGCTCGCGGTCGCAGGATTCGGCAACATGGGCGGGGCCATCGTCCGCGGCATGCTTGCCGCCGGCCGCCTGGAGCCCGATGAGGTCGTCGCCTTCGATCCGGACGAGCACCGATGCGCCGAGGTGCGCCGGCTCGGCCTGCGGACGACGGACTCCGTCGCCGCCCTCGTGGACGCACCGACGTTGCTCATCGCGGTCAAGCCCCAGCGCTACGATGGCCTTGCGTCGCAGTTGGGGCCCCTGCCCCGGACCACGCTGGTGATCAGCGTCATGGCCGGCATCACCATGAAGACCATGACCGGCACCCTGGGGTCCCACGCGCGCATCGCCCGCGTCATGCCCAACACGCCCGCGATGGTCGGCGCGGCCATGTCGACGGTGGCGTTCGATGCATCCTGCACACCGGACGATCGCGAAGCCGTCGTGGCGATGTTCGAGACCATCGGCATCGTGCACCGGATCGACGAGTCGCTGATGGATGCCGCCACTGCGGTGTGCGGCAGCGGACCGGCCTACGTCTTCCACCTGGCCGAGCACATGATGCGCGGCGCGCGCGACGCCGGCTTCGATGACGCCTCGGCCGACCTGCTCGTGCGGCAGACGATCCTGGGTGCGGCGGAACTGCTGCGCCGGACATCGGACGATCCTGCCGCACTCCGGCGCGCTGTCACGAGCCCGGCCGGGACCACTGCTGCGGCGCTCGCGGTCCTTGATGCCTCCGGCGCGGGCGACGCGATGGCTCGCGCCATCATCGCTGCGCGGGACCGCGGCCGTGAGCTCTCCGCGGGGTGAGCGGGCACCCACGGGGCGCGCAGCGCCTCGTCAGAAGTCGCGGCGTCGGAAGACCCAGACGCACGAAGCCAGCACGGCGACCTCGAACAGCACGCTCGTACCGATCGTCCACCACAGCGACCTGCCGACGGCCTGGCGATCGATCTCGTCACGCACCTCGCGGTTGCGCACGCGATTGGATCCGAACACCCCTTCGCCGCGACGCTCGCGCTCGGGAGCCTCGATGCCCGACCGGTCCACCAACAGGCGCTCCAGCAGCTCAAGCGTCTCGCCCGTCTTGGGCAAGGGTGCCATCACGCCCATGAAGCAGTTGTGCACGAGTCGCCAGGTCGCATCGTCCTCGGCCTGCGCATCGCGCTCCTCGAGGAGGCCCTCGATGAATGGATCCTTGGGATTCTCCGCCTCACGCCGCAGGATCTCACCCTCATAGGAGGCAATCTCCATCGCGCTCGCGGTGCGCCCCCAGTTGGTGAGCGCCTCGCCGCTCTGCACCCCGAACACCAGGAACCAGAACACCATGGTCAGCAGGAGGCTTGCCACGGTGCTTCGCGTGAGCAGGCCCACGAGCGCGCAGAAGGCGAAGAGGTACGAGTAGAACAGCACGACCAGCGGAACCGCCAGGAAGAGCGATGGCTCCCACGATCCGCCGCGGATGCCGATCACGAGGAAGCACGCGCCCGTGAACACGAACACCTGGAGCGAGGTGAAGAGCAACCCCGTCATCCACTTCGTCAGGAACAACCGCCCCCGGCCGATCGGCCTCGAGAGCATCATGTCGATCGCACCGCCCGACACGAGGTCGGGGATGATGCCCGCGGTGCTGACCAACGCCAGGACGGTGCTGCCGAGCCCCAGCCACCACTCGACGCCGAGGTTCGTGAAGAGCAGCTTGTAGAAGGTCGCCGGCGGCACCACCGTGGCGTTGAAGAACGGGCTCTCGAAGGTCCAGCCGAAGACGCTGATGCCCTCTTCGTCCAGGCCCAGGCCGGCGATGGCCACGACGATGATGCCGGAGAGTGCCAGCGAAAGCCAGAACAGCTTGCGGGCGTTGAGTTCGCGGTACGCAGCGACCACGATCGCCCAGGTCTGGCGCCCGTAGGTGCCCTCGGGGAGTGCGGTGCTCACGAGGCGACCTCGATGGGTGGCGGTGGTGCGGACGGCCGATCACGCAACGCGCCCGGATTGAGCGTGCCGCCCGATGACGGATCGGTCACGGCACGGATGAAGAGGTCCTCGAGCGACTCACGGACGGGCACGGCCCGCTCGATGACCACGCCGTGGGCGCGCAGTCGATCGATCACCGGCTGCGCATCGGCTGCGTCCGCGACCTGAAGCGCCACCGTGGTCGATGCGCCGTCCTCGCGCAGCGCTCCAAGACCGACGGCCCACTCCGGCGCTGCACCACGCATCGTGATCTCGAAGCGCTTGCTCGAGCGCGTGAGGTCATCGATGGTGCCCTGGGCCCACACGCGGCCCTGCACCATGATCGCCACCCGATCGCACACCATCTCGATCTCGCTCAGGAGGTGGCTGTTGACGAAGATCGTCCGTCCCTCGCCGCGCAACCGCAGCAGCAGATCACGGATCTCCTTGCGTCCCACGGGATCCACGCCGTCGGTTGGCTCATCGAGCACCACGAGCCGGGGATCGTTGACCAGGCTGGCCGCGAGCCCGACGCGCTGCTGCATGCCCTTCGAATACGTGCCCAGGCGCCGATCCGCCCAGTCACGCATGCGCACCAGGTCGAGCATGGCCTCCGTCCGCGCACGGCGCTCCGCGCGCGGCATTCCCGCGAGCGCGCCGAAGAAATCGACGACCTGCCGCCCGGTCAGGTATGCCGGAAAACGATGGTGCTCGGGCAGATATCCAACGCGTGACAGTGCGCCCTTGTCGCCCAAGGGCTTGCCCAGCACCGTGCCGTCCCCGGCGCTGGCGCGCACGACGGTCATCATGATCTTCACGATCGTGCTCTTGCCTGCACCGTTGGGGCCGAGCAATCCGAAGACTTCACCGGCACCAACCGCCAGGTCGACGCCGCGCAAGGCCTCGATGCGGCCCTTGTAGGTCTTGCGCACGTTGCGCAGGTCGATGACCGAGGTGTCGTTCACTCGGCGACCAGTGTAGGAACGGGCGTGCCGTGTCGCACGGAGCGGCCCGTCGGGTGCGGACGTCGCCGCACCGATGCGATCGATGATCCGCGACCTGCCCCGCAACGCATCGCGGGCGGCCCACCAGGACCGCCCGCGACGACGTAGGAAGGAGAACCTGGATGGTCACTCACCGCTGGCCGGCGCGCCCTTCTTGGCGACCGGAGGGAGCGGATACTGGCTGGCGTATTCGGGCTTGAGGAAGAAGTAGTACATCGTTCCCTCGGCGTACTGGGCACCAGCCAGGATCTCGGCGCTGGCACCGACGCCCATGAAGATGTCGGCTCGGCCCGGCGCGACGATCGCACCGCCGGTGTCCTGGTCGCACATGAAGCGGTTGAACGGGACCTGCTGGTTGGCGAAGTTGATCGACTTGGTGTCGACGAGCAGGAAGCCGCCGCGCGGGTAGATCTTCTTGTCGGTGGCGAGGGTGGTGCGTTCGGTGACCTTCACACCGAGGCTGCCGGCGGGCCAGTTGGAGCCGTCGTACTTCGTGAAGAACACGAAGCAGTTGTTGCGGTTGATGTACTCCATCGCCTTGTCGGGGTTCTTGTCGCACCACTCACGCACGTTGGGCAGGTTGAGGTCGCGCTCGGTCAGGATCTTCTCGTCAAGCAGCGTCTGGCCCAGACCCACGTACTGGCCATCGGTCTTGCCTGCGTAGCCCACGTACATCGTGGAACCATCCTGGAGCGTCAACTTGGCGCTGCCGTTGACCTGGATGATGTAGACGTCGAATTCGCTGGGCAGGTAGACGAGCTCGAGTCCGCGCAGCATGCCGCTGGACTGGATCTCGGCACGGTTGGGCCACGGGGCGACGGTGCCGTCGGCCTGCAGGCGCCCCTTGGGTTCGCCCGTGACCGGGTCGGTCACGCAATCGGTGGGTCGACGGTAGAGCGGGAAGCGGAACGTGCTGTCGGGGGTCAGGCTCGCCTTGAACTCGGGCGCGTAGTAGCCCGTGAAGAGCACCGTGCCCTTGTCGTTGTAGCCCACGGTCTGCCAGCAGTCGAACATCTGCTGCATGCGTCCGAGGAACTCCTGCTCGGTGGTCGAGGACTTGAGGAACTCCTTGAAGGCGACCACGCTGCCGGCAGCCTGCTCATGGGTCGAGACCTCGTGGAACGGGAAGAACTGCTGGCTGCTGGGCTTCTGGAACCAGCTGATGCTCTGGTCAAGCGCCTGGTCGAGGTAGCCATCCCGGGCCCCCCACGCGGTGGAGAGGCTCGGCCACTGGCTCGGATCGAGCTTGCGGAGCGCGTGACCCGAGGTCAGCTGGCGGTTGTAGTCAGGCTCGGCGACGACATGCTCGCGCTGGCAGCCGGTGAAACCCACGGCGGCAAGCGCCAAGGCAACGAAAGAAGCGGTCATTCCACGCATGGATGCATCCTTGCAACGGGGCGGGAGAAGGCGATACGTCATGGCGATTATCGGCAAAGTGCCGGAAACCCATGCACTTTGGGAGAGGAATTGGCGAGAATCTGCAGTTGGTCGGCCCCGAGAGGCGACACCCCCACTCGGCCGGCGGCCAATTCGCCCGCCGGGCATCCTGCCACGCCCCGCTATCCTTGGAACTTCCCATGACCACCACCCTCGCCATGTTCGGCATCGAAGGCCCCTACTGGATCATCATCCTCGTCGTCGGCCTGCTGCTGTTCGGCCGCCGCCTGCCGGAGATCGGCCGCAACGTCGGCAAGTCGATCGTGGAGTTCAAGAAGGGCCTGAAGGACGCGGGCAACGAAGCGGAGCAGGAAGCCAACCGCTCCTCGACCCAGCACCTGCCCGGCTCGCAGCCATCGCAGGGCACTCAGGTCCACTCGACCGAGCAGCACCGAGCCTGAACCGACATCACGGATCACTGGACACGCGCCGCGGCCTCGACGGGCTGCGGCGCTGTCGCATGAGCAACGGCTGGATCGACTGCCTGGGCTCCGCGCGCAGTGCGCCCCGGGTTCCTGATAGAACTTCGCGCCCATGGCACTCCCGATCCTGTCCTTCGTCGCCGGCAACTACAGGAACTTCAACGCACGCGCCACGCGCGATGCGCTCTTCGCGTACTGGGATCACATCCAATCCGGAGGCCGCATGTACTGGGCGATGGCCGGCGCGATGAGCTCGGCGCAGCTGGGCATCAGCCTCGCCCCGGCGATCCGTGCAGGACTCGTGCACGGCCTGTCCGTCACGGGCGCGAACCTGGAGGAATCGCTGTTCCGGCTCGTTGCACACGACAGCTACAAGGATTTCCCGGAATACCGCTACTTCACCAAGCAGGACGACACGCGCATCCTGAAGCAGCGCATGCGGCGCGTGACCGACACGAGCATCCCCGAGGACGAGGCGTTCCGTGCCGTCGAGAAGATCCTGGTGCCGATGTGGAAGCGCGCGCACGACCGCGGCGAGCGCCGGTTCTGGCACGAGTACTTCTACGAACTCATCCTGAAACTGCCGAAGTCCGCCTTCGAGGGCAATCCGAAGGATTGCTGGCTGCTCGCGGCGGCCAAGGCGAACCTGCCCATGGTCGTGCCCGGCCACGAAGACTCGACCTTCGGCAACATCTTCGCATCGCACGTGAAGTTCGGTGACTTCAGCGCATCGATCGTGAAGAGCGGCATCGAGTACATGGCGGGCTTCTACGACGACTACGCCGTGCTCTCCAAGGGCAAGGGCGTGGGGTTCTTCCAGATCGGCGGCGGCATCGCGGGCGACTTCCCCATCTGCGTCGTGCCGAGCATCAAGTACGACCTGCAGGCGTCGGTGAAGCCGTGGGCGTACTTCTGCCAGATCAGCGACAGCACCACGAGCTACGGGTCCTACTCCGGCGCCACGCCGAACGAGAAGATCACCTGGGACAAGCTCACCGAGAAGACGCCGATGTTCGTGATCGAGTCGGACGCCACCATCGTGGCCCCGCTCATGCTGCAGGCGCTGATGGAAGCGCAGGCGAGCCCCAAGGCAGCCACTGCGCTCATCAAGGCCAGCCGCGCCGAGACCAAGCGGCATCTGGCCAGGGCGTGAGGCGGGACGCGGCTGCGTCAGCCGCGATCGGGCGCCTGCGCACACCGTACATCGAGGCCATGGCCCGGTCTAGTGTCCGCCCGTCGTCACGCCGGTCAGGTCCACGCCGACCAGGCTCACCGAGATGCCCCGGTTCGGTGCATCGTCGACGAACCCGGCGATCGCCTCGCGGACATCCTGGTCGATCGGCTCGCCGTTGGCATCGAACGTCACCCGGGCTCGCGCGGGAATCGCCGCGAAGGCATCCACCAGTGCCGGCTTCATGATGAAGGTCCCGTCGCGCCGCAGGCGGAGCGTGATCGAACCATCGGGATGGTCGGTCCGCTCGATGCTCGACGTGGCGGCCTTCCTCAGCGCAACCACCACCCCGACGACGATCCCCACCACCACACCCTTGAGCAGGTCGGTGGCGAGCACGGCCACGATGGTGACCAGGAACGGCACCAGTTGATCCATGCCCAGACGACGTTGCTCGATGAAGAGGGACGGCTTGGCGAGGTTCAGGCCGACCTGCACGAGCACCGCCGCGAGACAGGCCTGCGGGATGTGGTTCAGCACCTCGGGCAGCGCGAGGACGCAGATGAGCAGCAACAGGGCATGGACGATGGCCGAGAGCCGCTCGCGTGCGCCAGCCGCAACGTTCGCCCCGCTGCGCACGATGACCGCGGTCACGGGCAGCCCCCCGAGTGCGCCACTGAGGGCGTTTCCGACGCCCTGCGCGACCAGTTCGCGATCCGGCGGCGTGCGCCGCTTGAGTGGATCGAGTCGATCCACGGCCTGGCAGGACAGCAGGGTCTCGATGCTCGCGACGACCGCGATGGTCGCCGCGGCGATCCAGACGCCGGATGAGCCCAGGACCGACCAATCGGGCAGCGGCAGGGCCGATCGCAACCCGTCGAACCCACCCGTCGGGACGTTCACGAACTGGTCGGCCCTCAGGCGCCACTCCTCCGGGAGCAGGCCAGCGCCGAGCGATGCCGCCACGACCACGACGAGGGCAGAGGGCACCATCGGCAGGCGGACCAGCGGCGTGTGCTTCCACACCAGCAGGACGGCCAGCGAGGCCAGACCGATGAGCGTGGCACCGCGGTGCATGGAGTCGGGAATCGACGCGATCGAACCCGTGGCACCGAAGACGACCGGCACCTGCTTGAGCGTGATGGTGATCCCGATGGCCGCCAGCATGCCTTTCACGACCGAACCGGGAACGAGCGCGGAGAACTTGCCCGTGCGCAGGAGTCCCAGCGCGATCTGCATCACCCCTGCCAGCGCGACCGCGGTCATGAAGGCGTTCACGCCACCGAGTCGCTCGATCTCGAAGAGGACGATCGCGATCAGACCCGCCGCCGGACCCGAGACCGAGAGCGGCGAGCGGCTGATGAGCGGGATCGCGATGCCACCGACGATGCCGGCCACGAGCCCCGACACGGGCGGCACGCCGCTGGCCACGGCGATGCCCAGGCACAGCGGGAGTGCCACCAGAAAGACCACGATCCCGGCGAGCGCGTCCTGGCGCGGGTAAGCGAAGATGCCCGCTCGATCCATGCTCCGCAGGCTACAGAAGGACGATCGACCCGGAACCCTCCCCTCCGGCTGCGGCTCCCGGGCGCCTCGATTCCAACCGCCGTGGGTCAAGCGCCACATCGAGATTTCCTTGGCGAGACAATCGAGGATCCTCGCGAACACCTGATCATGGGCGAAACCGCGGCAGCCCTCGCTGCGTCTACACAGGCATGGGATCGATCTGTCATCGGATGGCGTCGACGGTCGCGATGAGTCTCGTCGCAGCCGCCTCCACCTCGATTGCCGCCGCACGAGTCGCGGCCCTGCCGACCCTGGCGCCGACCACCGCGGCGACCACGACACCCATCATCGACCTGCCCGCGATGCCCGCTGCAGCCCCAGCGCCCACCGGGTGGAGCCTCTCCCCGATCCAGCCAGCGGCCATGGACGAGGTCTCGCGGGCACTGTGGTGGCGAGACACCCTTGGCGTGGTGTTCGGCACCCGGGGCAACGACGACGGCGACGGCACACGGCTGGACGCGGTCCACGTCGGGGGCGCGTGGAGGTTGCCGGTCGAGCGCGGCGTCCACCTCACGCTGCGCAGCGAGCTCCAAGGCACGCGCACCTCGGTCGATGCGTGGCGGACGGGTGCGACCTGGTCGGTGGATCTTGCGCCGAACGCATCGATCGGCGCGTCCGCGTGGTGGAGCGTGTCCGAGGATCGCACGATCGATGGAACGGCGGCGATCGGCGGCGAGGGATCGGCGATCCTGGGCTTCACGCTTCGGTTCTGATCGGCGGGCGGCACCGATCCCTGCGCAAGCACGGACGAACTGCGCGGAGCGCGCCGCGCTAGCCTCCGGTCAAGGAGGCCTTCCCATGGTCGAGATCTCGGTTCGTTATGAAGGTGACCTGCGGTGCAGCGCACGTCACGGCCCGTCAGGATCCACCCTCGTGACGGACGCTCCCGTCGACAACCACGGCAAGGGCGAGTCGTTCTCGCCGACCGACCTGCTCGCTGCGGCCCTGCCTGCCTGCATGATGACGATCATGGGAATCGTCGCTGCCCGGGAAGGGATCGACCTGCGCGGCATGACGGCGACGACGACGAAGGTCATGTCGACCGATGCCCCTCGGCGCATCGCCTCGTTGCACACCATCATCACGCTGCCGATCGCCGCCGACCACCCACACCGCGGGAAGCTCGAACAGGCGGCGCACACCTGTCCCGTCCACAAGAGCCTGCGGGAGTCGATCGAGGCCGACGTGACGTTCATGTACCGGGGCTGATGCCCGATGCCCGCGGCGCGGACGCCACCCGCGCCATCATCGGCATGCCGTGCGGCGGGTCGCGCGGCTCAGCGCCCGACCACGTCGCTGAGCACACGGTGCCAGTGCTTGCAGGCCTCGGCCGAGCAGTACCGCTCGCGGTAGGCGCGCTGACCACGATCGCCCATCGACCGGGCCTGGTCGGGATGCTCGAGCAACCAGCGGATGCGATCCGACAAGGTGCCTGCATCACCGGGCTGCACCTCGAAACCGCAGGCGTGCTCGCGAAGGATGGACCCGCACTCGGTGCCGTCGGGACCGATCCAGAGCACCGGCTTGCCCGCCGCCAGCACGCTGAAGAACTTGCTCGGCAGCAGCAAGCCCTGCCAACCCGGCAGGAGCGACACCAGGTGGGCATCGCCCGCATCGAGGACATCCGCGAGGAGTTCGCGCGGCTGGTAGCCGGCGAGCACCACGTTGCGTGCCCCGCAGGCCGCGATGCGCCGTTCGAGTTCCGGCTTGGCCTTGCCCTCGCCGATGAACAGCCACCTGATGCGGTCATCGTCCTTGAGCGCCTCGACCGCACCGGCGATCGCTTCCATGTCATGCCCGATGCCGAAGTTGCCGGTGTAGAGGATCGTGAACCGGTCACCGATGCCCCAGGCGCTGCGGAGCGGGTTGTCGGTGCGCGCTCGGGGCGGGAACTCCTCGGCACCGCTCCAGACCGGGATGACCGTCACGCGCGCCGGATCGGCGCCCTTGCGCACCACGACGTCGCGCATGCACTCGCCCAGCACGACCACGCGATCGCTGCGGCGCAGGCAGAAGCGATCGATGGCCTGGAGCGCGCGCCACAGCACGCCCTCGCGGCGCATCAGCCCTGCGGCACCAGCCACATCCGGATACAGGTCCATGGTCCAGTAGACCACCTTGGTGCCCTTCACCAGCCGGAGCAGCACACCGACGAGCGCGATGAAGGGTGGCGTCGTGAAGCACACCACGACGTCATGGCGCTTCAGCGTGAGGCAGCGCAGCGCCGCCGCACCGTAGAACAGCGCGAAGTCGAAGGCCCGCGGCGTGATCCCCTGCTTGCCGAAGAGCTGCAGCCCCACACGGTGGATCGCCACGCCCCCGTGGCTGTCGCGCCGCTTGAGCGCGGAACCCTTCTCGCCGTAGATCGCGCGGCTGGCGACGACGGACACGTGGTCACCACGGCTGACGAGTGACCGTGCAAGATCGTCCGCATGCTGCGAGGTCGCCACGACGTCAGGCCAATAGGCCTGGTTGAGCAGCAGCACGGACATCGGCCGTTGCCGTGACGGAGTGCGCCCCAACGCAGACACGATCTGCCGCACGGCAGCCGCCGACGAGAACATCCGCTCGGAGACCAAGAGGGCGCGTTCGCGCACACCTTCGGTCAGCGACCGGTCCGACAGGAGTCGCTCCAAGCACTGCTGGAGTTCGTCGACCCCGCCGCCCGTGCACACCGCGCCGAGTCGCTCCGACACGATCAATCCCTCGAGATCGTTGCCCGGATTGATCCGTGCAAGCACCGGCAGGCCAGCCTGCATGTAGGTCAGGAACTTCCCGGGAATGTTGTGGCTCTTGTGCCTGGGATCGAGCGCAACGATCCCGGCGAAGCACTGGCAGAAGAGGCCCGGGATCTCGGTCGGTTCGATCTCGTCGCTGAACACGACGTTGTCCAGGCCCTGGCGCTCCACGGACTCCGCGAAACGGGCGGCATCGCTTCCACGACCGACGAAGAGGAACCCCAGATCGGATCGCATCCGCATCCGGGCTGCCAGTTCGATGAACACATCCATCCCCTGCGCCACGCCCATGTTGCCGGCGTACACGAGGACCTTGCGCCCAGCCAGCCGCGTCGACGACAGGTCGATCCGACATGGCAGGATCGGCGCAGGGCTCAGCCAGTTCTGCAGGACTTCCAGTTCCCGACCGGGCTGCGACGCCCACGCCGACATGTACGGCATGTTGGCCTGCGTCTGCACACCGATCGTGTCAGCGACCTCGTACTGCCGGCGCTCGACCCACTTGAAGAACCGGTAGGCCAGACCCCGCCGCATGATCCCCATGTCCACGGCCCACTCGGGGAAGATGTCCCGCAGGATCAGGTAGCTGCGGCAGCCGCTTTCACGCCGCAATCGTCGGACCAATGGGCCCAGGAAGATCGTCGGTGCATACCACACCACCCCGTCCCATCGCACCGAGCGCAGGCCGCTTGCCGTCACCGCGCGGAGCAGGATGAACGGAAGCAGCATCTCGGCGATCACGCGGCGCACATGACCGACGTCCTTGGTCGGCAGCGTCCGGACGCGCAGCACCGTGACGCGGCCGTCCCGCTCCAGGACCCAGGGGCGGTCGAGCCCGCTGGTCGGCACGATGACCGTCGGTTCGTGGCCTTCATCGGCAAAGGCGCGGACGAGGTCCCGCATCTGCACTGCGCCGCTCATCTTCAGCGGCGGGTAGGTATCCGCGATGATCGCGATCCGCATCGTCGTGGTCCCGGGGGCCGTTCAGGCGTACTGCCGCCACACGACCCGTCGCACGTAGTCGGTGTAACCCAGGATGATCCGGAGCACCTTGTCGGAGACGTTCGGCATCGAGTAGTCCGCAACCGGTCGGAGCAAGCGCTGGCCGCCGCGCGGCTGTGACGCAAGCACGTCCAGGCCCTGCAGGACCCGATCGCAGTTGAGGCCGGTCATGATCACGGACGCCTCCTCCATGCCCTCGGGGCGCTCATGGGCCTCGCGGATGTTCAGCGCGGGGAAGTTGAGGATGGAGGACTCCTCGGTGATCGTGCCGCTGTCGGACAGGACCGCCCGTGCCCGTGACTGGAGGTGCACGTAGTCGGAGAAACCAAGGGGCTTCAGCAGCCTGACACCGGGGTGGAAGACGGCGCCGGACGCCTCGGCGCGCTTGCGGGTCCGGGGGTGGGTGGACACGATCACCGGCTCGCCGAATCGCTCGGCCACGGCATTGAGGATCGTCACCAACCTCCCGAAGTTCGCCTCGGCATCGATGTTCTCCTCGCGGTGCGCGCTGACCACGAAGTAACTCCCCTCGGCCAGCCCGAGCCGTTGCAGGACGTCGGATGACCGGATGCGGTCGGCGTAATGCGCGAGGACCTCGCACATCGGGCTGCCCGTCTTGATCACCAGGTCCGCCGGCAGGCCCTCGCGAAGCAGGTACTCGCGGGCGATGTCGCTGTAGGTCAGGTTCACGTCCGCCATGTGGTCGACGATGCGCCGGTTGATCTCCTCCGGGACGCGTTGGTCGAAGCAGCGATTGCCGGCTTCCATGTGGAAGGTGGGAATCTTGCGACGCTTGGCCGGAAGCAGGGCAAGGCAGCTGTTCGTGTCGCCGAGCACCAGCACCGCATCGGGCTTGAGTTCGGCCATCACGGCATCGGCAGCGATGATGATCCTGCCGATGGTTTCCGCGGCGTTGCCGCCCGCGGCCTCGAGGAACCGGTCCGGGGCCCGGATGCCGAGATCCTCGAAGAAGATCTGGTTCAGCTCGTAGTCGTAGTTCTGCCCCGTATGGACGATGGTGTGGTCGCAGTGCTCATCGAGCCTGGCCATGACGCGCGACAATCGGATGATCTCGGGTCGCGTACCAACGATGGTCATCACCTTGAGTCGGTTGATCATGGCCCCAGCCTCGCTGCAATGGTGTCGGGGCGCTCGCGGTCGAAGGCCTCGTTGGCCCAGAGCATGACCAGCAGTTCGTCATCCCCGACGTTCGTGATGTCGTGCGCCCAGCCAGGAACCGTCTCCACGACGGTCGGGTCGGCGCCCGAGACCTCGAGTTCATGGGTCGCCCCGGACCGCACGTCGCGGAACCGAAACCGGGCACGTCCACGAAGGACGAGGAACTTCTCGTTCTTGGTGTGGTGGTAGTGCCCGCCGCGCGTCACGCCGGGATGCGCCGTGAAGTACGAGACCTGGCCCGAGTCGGCGGATCGGACGACCTCGGCGAACTCGCCGCGCGGATCCACGTGCCGGACAGGTCGATAGGCGAATTCCGCCGGCGGTACGTGGCTCAGGTAGGTCGCATACAGCGCCCGGCAGAGTCCGGCACCCACCCGATCCACCGCCGCTTCGCTCCTGGACCGCTTGAAGCCCTCGATCATGCACGCGACCTCACCCACGGTGGTCTGGTACGTGGGGCCCGCCTCGCGGAACTCCGCCGCGCTGTGCCGATCGGCGGCGAAGTCATCGAGATCGGCAAGGAAGGCATCACACACGTCGTCGACGTACACCAACCGCAGCGGTGCAGCGGGATCGTGCACGGTGATCGGGATGCCGTGGACCGTGTTGTGGCAGAAGGTCGCCACGGCCGAGTTGTAGTTCGGTCGGGCCCACTTCCCGAACACGTTGGTGAGTCGGTAGATGCGAACGTCGGCGCCGGAGTCACGGGCGTACTGGCGAAGAGCCTCCTCGGCGGCTCGCTTGCTCGCACCGTAGGGATTGTCCAGGCCGGCCTGCGTCGACGACGAGAGGATCACCGGAACGGGCCGGCCCGTCCGCCGCAGCTCATCCGCGAGCCGAGCGGTCAGTGCGCCGTTGCCTTCGATGAACCCGCTCGGATCCGGCGGGCGGTTGACGCCTGCAAGGTGGACGACCGCATCAATCCCATCGAGCGATGGGAACGGGACACCCCGGTGGATCTCGAGGATGTCGGTCCCGGGCCGCTCACGCAGACGAACGACCATGTTGGCGCCGATGAAGCCGCGGCTTCCCGTGACGGCGATCCGCATGGGTCAGTCCACCAATTCCGGCTGGCGCCCTGCCAGCAGCTCGCGCATGAACTCGAGCTTGAGCAGCAACTGCTTCATGCCCTCGACGTCGAGCCGGGTGGTGTTGTGCGAGTTGTAGTCACCGGCCTCGGTGATCCGGGGGGTCCCTTCCTCGAAGAACTTGCCGTAGTTCAGGTCACGCATGTCCGGACGGACACGGTAGAAGTCGCCGAGGTCCTCGGCACTCGCCATTTCCTCCCGGCTGCAGAGCACCTCGTAGACCTTCTCGCCGTGACGGGTGCCGATCACGTTGATCGGGTGCTCGGGTCGACCGAGGAGCTCGGCGACGGCCCTCGCCAGCGTGTGGATCGTGGCGGCAGGCGCCTTCTGCACGAAGATGTCACCGTTGCGCCCCTTGTCGAAGGCGAACATGACCAGGTCGACTGCGTCGTCGAGCGTCATCATGAACCGCGTCATCGACGGATCCGTGATGGTCATGGGCTGCCCCGAGAGCACTTGCTTCACGAACAGGGGGATGACGGAGCCGCGACTGGCCATCACGTTGCCGTAGCGGGTGCCGCAGAACACCTGCCGATCGTCGGCGTTGTTCCGAGCCTTCGCCACCATGACCTTCTCCATCATCGCCTTGGACAGACCCATGGCGTTGATGGGGTAGACCGCCTTGTCGGTGCTCAGGCACACCACGCGGCGCACGCCGCAGTTGAGCGCGGCCTCGAGCACGTTCTCCATGCCGAGCACGTTCGTCTTCACCGCCTCGAGCGGGAAGAACTCGCAGCTGGGAACCTGCTTGAGCGCAGCGGCGCTGAAGACGTAGTCCACGCCACGCATGACGTTCATCACGCTGGCAGGATCACGGACGTCGCCGAGGTAGAACTTCAGCTTGTCGCTCGCGTAGCGCTTGCGGCAATCATCCTGCTTCTTCTCGTCCCTGCTGAAGATCCTGATCTCACCGACGTCGGTCTTCAGGAATCGACGAAGCACGGCGTTGCCGAACGAGCCCGTGCCGCCCGTGACGAGGAGGGTTTTTCCGGTGAGCATGACTGGTCCCTGACTGTCCGATACCGAAGGGGCCACGCGAGGTGCCCGACGTGCGCGTCGGGAACGGCCCGATCAGCACCCCTGCATCGGCAGCGAAGGAGTCTAACCTTGACGACTCCCGCGCTCTTCCGGCGAATCGTCCCGGATCGGTTCTTCGCGACGATCAAACAGGTCATCGGCGGGACGGCCAAGAACCGCGCGCTCGATGGCCCATCGCTGATAACCCGGATTCCAGAAGCGCTCCACGACCGACCTGCAGGCCGATGCGGTGGCCGGGTCGGCCATCGGGCGTGCGAGCCAAGGGTCGAGCGCGTCCGCAAGGGCCTCGACGCTGCCGGGCTCGAAGTAACCGCCCGACACCCCCGGCACGATGGCCTCCCACTCAGGCGCCTGATCGCTCGGATCGGAGTGGCTCACCACGGGCACGCCGTAGGTCAGCGCGTGGATCACGGTCAGCCCGACGCGTCCGGGCGAAGCAACCACGTTCGAGGCCATGATGAGCTCCGCCAGCCTCGCCTCGTCGTAGCACGCACCCTCGAAGTGCGCGCGCACCCCGAGCTCGGAGGCACGTGCCTCGAGCCGCGCCCGTTCGGGCCCGTCACCGATCAGCAGGACGTGCGCCCGGCGTCCGCGTGCGGCGAGCCGGGCAAGCGCATCGATGAGCAGATCGAGGCGGCGCATCGCGATCAGTCGCGACGGGCACGCCACCACGGGGACCGTCGCATCACCGAACAACTCCTCACGCACCTTGACCAGGCGGTCGTGGTCGATGGTGCCGCGCAGGGCGGACTGCCGGACGAAGTCGAGGCTGTTGTGGATCACGTGCAGCTTCGACGCATCCCAGCCGAGCTGCATCAGCAGGGCCTTGGCCCGTCGCCCGTACAGCAGGTGTTCGTGCGGGAGCGCGTTGAGCGCACGCCTGACGAAGCCGTTCAGGCCGCGGGGCGGCGCGAGCAGCGCCTGGCCCCAGAAGAGCACGCGCTTGCCCATCAAGCGTGCGGCGATGGCGCCCATCCACGTGCAGGGCCAGTGCGGCACCGGGTGGAAGATGAGGGTGTCGAAGCGGCGGTCGAAGGCGATGGTGAACGCCTTCCACTGCCACATGAACGTGCCACCGAGGCGATGGGTCGGTGCAAGCTCGAAGCGCACGTCGGGGCCGAGCGCGGCCGGCTCCACCGATCCGAGGTACTCATGGTCATCGCCGATGAACGTGAACTCCGCGACGGTGCTCCCGGCGAGTGCCTCGACCACGGCACGACGGTAGTGCGGGAAGAAGTGGTAGACGACGGCGACGCGTGGGCGCGTTCCCACGGCGGTCATCCGAGCTGAGGCCGGGCGAGTTCGCCCCGGTAGATGGGACCGTCGAGCATGGCATCGTGCCTCGCGCGGTCCACCGGGTCGGGGAAACGCTCGCTTATCTTGCGTGCGGGCACGCCTCCGTGGATTTCATACGGCGGCACGTCACGAACGACCACGGCACCGGCCGCGACGATCGCGCCACGACCGACCCTCACCCCCTGCATGATGATCACCCCGTGGCCGACCCAGACGTCGTCCTCGAAGACCGTCTCGAGGATTTCCGGGCGGCCGCTGAACACGTTCGGGACGCCCGGGAGGTCCGGACGGTGATCGCCTCCGACCACCGCAACCTCGGAGCCGAACATCACGTAGCGACCCAGGCGGACCTTCGGCTGCAGCACGCACCGACGGTTGATGAACGAGTACTCACCCGCGACGAGGTCACGCTCCACGGTGCACTGCGCCCCCATGTAGAAGGTGGGCGCGACGTGCCGCAGGCGGAACCGCCAACGGCGCCAGGCCATCAGTCGGCCCCGAAGGAATCGGAAGAGCCCTCCCCGACCGATCACGTCACGGATCATGGTTCGTGCCTCCTCATGGCTCAAGGATATTCGCCATCGTCGGCCGGCAGTCCCTGCACCGCGCGCTCGATGGCGGCCCGCTGCGAGTCGGGCGACCAGTGCCGCTCGACCATCCGGATGCAGGCCTCCCTCGTGGCGGCGCGGTCCGTGCGGTCGACCAGCCAGGGCCGCATCACACGGATCAGGTCGGTCATGTCGCCATCCTCGAAGAGGTCACCCGTCAGGCCGGCCACGATGGCCTCGACCTCCGGAGCGTCCTCGCTCGAGCGGGTGTTGGTGATCACCGGGACCCCGTAGGCCATGCTCTGGATGGCCGTGAGCCCCACGAATCCCGGGCAGACGGTGATGTCCGAGCTCATGGTGAGCAGCGCGATTCGATCCTCGTCGTAGCACGCTCCCTCGAAGTGCACCGGCACGCCGTGCTCGGCGGCAAGGGACTCCAGGCGCACGCGCTCGGGACCATCGCCGATGATCAGGGCATTGGCGTGGATCCCTTCCGCGCGCAGGCGCGCGAGGGCCGTGATCAGCAGGTCTAGGCGCTTGGCCGGCTGCAACCTGCACGAACACACCACCGTGGGCAAGCCCGGCTCAGCGAAGAGCTCGCGCCTGCAGCGTGCGATGGCCTCGCTCCCGACCGTGGCGCGAGCCCGCTGCTGACGGTCAAGGTCGAGGCTGTTCCCGATCACGTGGATGCGGGCCGGATCCCACCCCAGCGCGACGGCATTGTGCTTGGCCTGGCGACCGTAGAAGAGGTGCACGTGCGGCAGGTGGAAGAACACCCTTCGCACCCAGCCCTTGATGCCCGTGGGCGGCGTCAGGAAGCCGTGGCTCCAGAACATGACCCGCTTGCCGGTGATCCGTCCCACGATCGCTCCGATCCAGGTCGCGAGCCAATAGGCGTTGCCCAGCAGGATCAGCTGGTCGAAGTCGCGCGATGCCGCCACCCGAACCAGCCCGGGCTGCCACATCCACGACCCACGCAACGTCCGCGTGGGACACGGGCGATGGTCGACCTCGGGGCCGAACGTGCCTGCCTTGATGGAACTCTCGTAGTCGTGATCGTCTCCGAAGAAGGTGAAGCGAGCCTGCGAACTTCGGGCGAGCCGTCCGATCACCGCCTCGCGGTAGTGTGCGAAGAAGTGATAGACGACGGCAACGCGGGGTCGCGCGTCGCGCGTCTGGCGTGGATGGTCGGTCGTGGGGCTCATGCTGCTCGTGCGGGGCGTAGGCGCCGCAGCACGCCCCCGATCATCGGCTGAAGGTCGGCCCACGCCGCAGGTTGTGTCCATCGCGTCAGCAGGATGCATGCCAGGAAGGCCGCAGGCCCGAGGAGGCCGAGCGACAGGGTACGGCCCCAATCCCCCCACCCGACGAGCACGCTTCCCAGCCACCAGGTGCCCAATGCGACCGGCAGTGCCGCGCTCCACGGAGCCGTGAAGACACCGATCGATTCGGCCACCCCGCGTCGCGTGGGACGGCCACAGAGCCAGACGGCCGTCGGGAGGCTGAGGCCCCAGCATGCGAGCGACGCGACGGCGACCCCCATGGCACCGTGGTCCACCGCGACCAGCGCGAAGGAGACGGCCGCGACCGCCAGGTGCGTCACCTGCCAGCCGAAGTAGGCACCGAAGCGACGCTGCGCGCGGAGCAGGGACATCGTTGGCGCGGTCGCGAAGTAGAAACCTTCGAGCACGCTGAGCACGGCGAAGACGGGTATCGCCATCGCCCACTTGGGCTCGAGCACGAGCTCGAAGAGCGGCCGGGCCAACGCCGCCTGGATGAGGGTCATCGGGACTGCAACGGCACCGATCGTGCGCAGCACCCTCAGGAACGCCTGCGCCTGGCGCAGCGGGTCGTGGCCCAGGCGCCCGAAGATCGGTTGCAGGACCGTACCGAGCTGCGAAGCGATCAAGCCGTTCGCCTGGGCCGACAGCATGAAGGCGAACGAGTACAGGCCGGTCTCATCCGCGGTCGAGCAATAGCCGAGGATCACGATCGGAAGCACGACGACGATGTTGTGCGCGTACTGCGCGGATCCCGCCAGGAGGGTCTCGCGCACGATCG
Source organism: Planctomycetaceae bacterium (assembly GCA_027490145.1). GTDB lineage: Bacteria > Planctomycetota > Phycisphaerae > Phycisphaerales > SM1A02 > SYIB01. The sequence continues at coordinate 317,843 of JAIXYQ010000015.1, read as the reverse complement.
ACCTGGTGACGGCCCGATCGACCCAGGCAGGAATCGGGTGGGGGCGCCCGGTCCGCGGGGCCGAAGCCTTCCAATAGACGATCGCCTTGAGGAAGGTCGCCACGACCTGCGGCACGACGAGCGAGAACGCACTGGCCCCGGCGATGGCCATCGCGACGGTCGCCAACGTGGCCAGCAGCTGGATCGACCCGTCGGTCAGTGCGATGGTGCCGTACCGGAAGTCGCGCCGGAGGCTCGCCAGTGCGACGGGGCAGAGCGCATCGGCGACCGGGCGCAGGGCGAGCACCCACACCAGAGCCATCATGGTCCCGGTCGGATACCGGCTGTACCAGTTCGCGAGGAAGGGTGCCGCGATCGCGATGAATGCCGCGGTGGCGAACCCGATCACCAGCGCGATCCGTTGTGCGGCGGGCGCGACGATGTCGAATCGGCGCTGATGGGCCACGAGCACGTCGCCCAGGGTCAGTGGCGGCAGGATGACGAGGTAGATGCCCAGCGCCAGCGTGACCGAGGCCATGGCGATCTCGTCGGGCCCCAGCTCGAGCGCGACCACCCACATCGACACGACCGTCGCCAACTTGTTGACGAGCGCCTGGATCGTGGTGAGGCCCGTTCCCCGCGCGGCGGTCCCTGCGAGTCCCCCGCGCGGCTCCGACGGCGCCGAGGGCGCACCCACGCTCATCCGCCCGATGCCCCGGAGCGTGCGTTGGCCGACAGTGAGTGCATCGCCTGAGCCCACGCCTCGAGCACGAACATGTGCGCCAGGAGTGGGCGCGGCCGTCCGAATCCATCACCGATGCCGTGCACGTCGCGGTAGGCCTCGGGGCGAAGGATGCCTGCCTGGACCAGAGCACCGCTGCGAAGGTCCTCGCCGTACCGCTCGAACAGATGCCGGTACCACAGCCGCCACGGCGGCGAGAACCCGCGCTTCGTGCGCTTGAAGACGAACTCCGGCACGAGATCCTTCGCCGCGTCACGCAACCACTGCTTGGCCGGCAGGTGGTGGTCGGGACGGACCTTGCGCATCCCGATCACGGTTTCGATCAGACGGTAGTCAACCAGCGGCAGGCGGCACTCGACGCTGGTGGCCATGCTGAGTCGGTCTCCCTGCGCGATGCCGTTGACGCAGTTGTAGGTCTCGCTGACGAGCTTCGTGATCGCCAGGTCCGACCTCGGCCAGAATGACGGGCTCCGGAAGATCGAGGCGGGATCGACCGTCGACGCCTCGTCCCAGCAGGCCAGCATGGCGGGACCGAATGCGTCCGCCTCGGCCCACAGCCCATGCGGATCCCACGGAGGGATCTGGTCCGGATCGGCATGCCGGTCGTCACGCCATTGCCGCCAACCCCGCAGCAGGCCGCCGCCATCGCGCAGCCAGTTGGTGAGGCCGGTCCAACTGAGGGGGGCACGCTCCACGTGCAGGTAGTCGCGGAGTCCCGCACGGCCCTGCCGCATGGCGGTCCGCAGTTCGCAGCGGCGCGCCGTGTCGCGCATCCACTTGTAGCCCCAGAAGAGTTCGTCACCACCGTGGCCCATCAGCATCACCGGCACGCCTGCCTGGCGTGCCGCGTGCATCACCGCGTAGTAACTGGAACCGGAGAGATCCGCAGTCGGATCGTCACGCCAGAGGCAGATGTCGGCGAACCCGCGCACGACCTCCTCGGGATCCATGCGCGTGACCTGAAGTCGGATGCCGACGGCATCGGCGAATTCCTTGGCCATGCCGGTCTCGTCCTGCCAGGCACCGCCCTCGTAGCCGATCGAGAAGGCCGTCAGGCGGTCGCCGAGCCTTCGCTTGGCCATCATGGCCACCAGGCTCGAGTCGACGCCGCCCGAAAGCGCCACGCCGACCGGAACATCCGAGCGGACGATCAGGCCCGAGATCTCCTCGAGCATGTCGCGCACCGTCGTCGCAGGATCGGCGTCGATCGGCGGCGCATCCTCCATCGCCCACCAGCGTCGCTCACGCACGGTCCATGGATCGAGCGTGATCTCGACGAGATGACCTGCACCCAACTTGCGCACGCCCCGCACGGCAGCCCACGGCTCGGGAACGAAGCCGTAATGCAGGTAGAGGTTCACGGCGACGGGATCGATCTCGAAGGGCACCGCTCCGGCGCCGACCAGGCCGCGCATCTCGCTGGCAAAGACGATCCGGTCGCCATCACCCGTGATGTAGAGCGGCTTCTCGCCGATGCGGTCCCTGGCGATGAGCACCGTGCCGGTCCGGCGATCATGCAGGGCGAAGGCGAACATCCCGCGCAGGTGCTTCACGCAGTCGGCGCCGTGCTCCTCGTAGAGGTGGATGATCGTCTCGCAGTCGCTGCCGGTGCGGAACCTGTGGCCGCGGGCCTCGAGGTCACGGCGGAGTTCGACGAAGTTGTAGACCTCGCCGTTGGCGACCATGCCGATCGACTCGTCCTCGTTCCAGAGCGGCTGCCAGCCGCCCTCGAGGTCGATGATCGCCAGGCGCCGCATCCCGATCGCGACCTGGCCGGACTCGGCGAAGCCCTCGCCGTCGGGGCCGCGATGCACCAGCGCGGCTGCGAGCCGACGGACCAGGTCCCGGTCGCCGCCCGACAGGCCGTTGCGGTTGATGATGCCGAAGATGCCGCACATGCGCGTGGTCCGCCCCGGACGATGCTAGCCGTTTCCCGTCGCGATCATGTCGCCAGACTCCCGTCCGCGGCATCGTGTTCGGACGCATCGTGCGCGTGCCCGACCTCGCTTGCCTGCCCGATCGCGGCCTCGGCATCCAGAGCCTCCTCGCGCACCCGGATGCGCGTGATCAGGATGCCCACGAGGAAGAAGAGCGTGGCGGCCCAGAGATACCCCTGCTTGTTCACGAGCAGGGTCTCGTAGGCGTAGAGCGCCAGCAGCAGCGCCGCCGTGCCTCGGCCGACCGCATCGTCACCGAACCTCGAGAGGAGCCAGATGCCGTCACGCAGCACCCGCAGGCTCCACCAACAGAACAGGACGAACACCGGGATGCCCAGCTCGGTGAGCATGTCGACGACGAGGGCGTGCGAGTAGGGCTCCCGGTTCGCACCGCTGACCCACGAGAACGCATTGAACCCCAGCCCCACGATCCAGGCGCTCGGCCTGCTGCCGAAGGCGGCGAAGAGGTCGACGATGTTGAGGAGCCTGGTGCTTGCGCCGCCCGCCAGCGTGGTGAGTTCCCAGCGTCGCAGGTCACCCGCACCGAGCACGAGCTGGGCCAGGAACAGCACCGCGGGAATCGTGAGCAGGACCACGAACGCCATGCCGAAGAAGCCGACCACGTTGCGGATCCGGCGGCCGACCGGGAAGAACAGCACGGTGAGGACCACGGCGAACACCAGCTGGCCGCGTGAACCCGACTGCAGGGAGATGACCACGCCCAGACAGAAAGCGACGGCACGCCAGGCGAGCGTCCTGAACGTGCCGACGTCGATCGGTGCCAGCACCGACACCAGGATCAGGAGCCCACCAAGTTCGCCGATCACGAGCGGGTTGGTGCGGATGTTGGCACCCAGGTCCAGCGCAAGCCGACCTGACTTCACGGTGAAGGCCGGATTGATGAGGATCAGGACCGTCGTCGCCACACCCACGATCAGGTAGGCACGGAAGAACCGCTCGACCGAACGTGAGTCGTCGATGAGCAGCGGTGCGACCAGCAGGAAGAGCACGACGTACGGAAGGCCCCATCGCGTCATCTCCCAGGCCGAGTTGAACGCCGGCGTCCAGAGCAACGAGATCATGGCCCACACGAAGAAGCCGATCGCCACCGTGAAGACGGGTGTGGCGTAGCCGCGGAACGGGCGGTCCTGCCCGGGAAGGTTGAGCACCACGCTCAGGCCGGCCGTCAGCGCCACGCAGACGTTGGCCAACGGCGTGATCCGCATGAAGATCCCGGAGGACGCCTGCAGCGCCTGCTCGAGGGCGTACATCGAGACCACCAGTGCCAGCGCCCATGCCGCGTCGCGCACTGCCATCAGGCAGGCGATCATGAAGAAGCCGACGGTCAGGATCTCGATCACGACATCACCTCGGCACGAAGCCCGATCCGGACAGGGACGGCCAACCACCCTGTCGACGTTGGTCGCGTACGGAGGGCCGTGGTGAAGTGATCGTCAGCACTCGGGGCTATCGTCACATTCGTCGCGTGAAGTTCCAAAGATCGATGCTCTGGTTGGCTGATAACCGCACCTCGTCATCGCGTGCGCACGGCGTCGCGCCGCCTCGCTAGACTCCGCCTCCCGTCAGGGCGATTAGCTCAGCTGGCTAGAGCGCACGGATCACACCCGTGAGGTCGAGGGTTCGAGTCCCCCATCGCCCATTACTGCGCCTGCGTGCCTGCCCGTCACCTCCTTTCGCGGGCAGGCACGAAGCATCAGAAGCCCTCGCAATCAGTGACGGATTCGAGTCTTGCGTCTCGTCCGACCATCCATGACGGCTCGTGGCGGTTACCGACGGCACCACTGTTGGCACCACCTCAATCGCGCAGTTTTCGTCGCTAGTGCCACCACTGTTGCCACCACGCATTTGGGCTGCAAACTTGGCACCCACCTCACGGGTGTAAGCCTCACCATGCTGCCGCAGGTAGTGCTTGACAAGCACAGGAGTCGAGTTCCCAAGCCACCCAGCAACATCTGCGGGCGCGTGAACCTTGGTCATCTCTGAAGCCCACGACTTTCTCAGGCTATTGAAGAACTTATCCCACGCAGTAACACCCGCTTTTCGGCACAAGCGCCGACACCGCACCCCGAGTGCCGAATGAGATCGAAGGGTTGGAAGTACATAGTCTTCGCCAGTGGCACCTTGTGGCTTGTTCGCCTTCAAGATCACCCCCAATCGTGAATCCAGGGGTAGACATCGAGTCGTTTTCCCGTATCGCCGAGTCTTGATGGCATGGACATGAATCAAGCCCTGGTCAATCTGTACGTCTGACCATCGCAATTCCTGAATCTCACTTGGGATACGAAGCCCTCCAAACCGCACAAGTGCAAAGAGCATCTTGTCCTCAGGGGTACACGCTGGACAGTCAATGACCTTCATGACCTCGTCCTCAGGGACAACTGTTTGCGAACTAGGACTCGCAAGATTTCCCTTGGGTACACACTCAAATGGATTCGATGTGATCAACCCTCGCTTCACTGCCTCAATCACTGCGCCAGAGACAATGGAGCAGGTCTTTCTCACCGTGGCATCAGACATTGTCCCGCCACACTGTCCCGCCTTGCCAAGTAGGTAGTTTCGAAATCTCTGCGCATCCTGTCGGGTCAGACTCTGAAGCGTGGACTTATCGAAAAACTCTCTCGCGTGCCCGCGTGCCGTCTGCCAGCGCGCCACGGTTGACACCGCTGCACGAGAGTTCACTGCCTGACCCTTGAAGTACTCGTCCAAGAAATCGGCAAACACGACAGGCTTCATGCGAGCATCACACAGCCCCTTCGCATGAATCTGTTGATGCACAGAATCGGGAAGCGAAGCCAACCACTGAAGATCCGCCTTGTCTGGCTTCATGCCCGACAACTTTGCACCGATCAAACGATTTAGATGAGTGAGGAACACGCGTCGATGTCTCTGATTGACACGCTGTCCCAGATTGATGACACACCTCGCCCCGCTGACGCGGAAGTACACCCGCCCCGTTCGCTTTTTTGACTTAGCCACCTTTGGATACTTAGGGGTGGGAATCATGCCGCCCTCCCGCTAGTGATGATTCGCTCAACTTCTTGCATTGCGAAGCGCACCGTCCGCCCCCGACGGACGGCGTAGATGACGCCGTCCCCCTCCCATCTCATGAGGGTGCTTTCGCTGATTCCAAGCATCTCGCTCGTTTCCCGAATTGTGAAAAGCAGCCGCTTCGTACCCGATCCATCGTTGCCTTGTGTCCAATCAATCTTCATAACTTTGCCTACGAGTCAGAAACCCGATCTCCTTTGTTGAGACGTTCTCGGGGACAAACCAACGTGGCAATTGCCCCTTTGAATCACCTGACCAGTATAGGTTATGAGACCTACTTTGTCAAGGGGCATGGGCGTAAATCCATTCCATTTCAATATTTACATCGTTCGCCTCAGATATTGGGGTGGTAGTCGCGGTCCGATCAAGCCGATCCAAACTCACACCGTCTTGAACCGCTTTGCTAGGCGTGCCGCTGCCCCGAAAGACCACGCCTTCCCGCCCCAAGAAGGGATGCCCTCCGCATAACGCATGGAAGCAATCGCCCGAAGGCTCTAGCCCTGTTCCTTCAACTCGCGGATCCCCAACCTTCCCTGCGAGTCGGCTACTTGCGCGATCCGATCAACCGTGCCGCCACAACCCCGATTGAGCAGCCAATCGCAACTCGGGCGAACACCAACAAGGCACGACCTGGCGCATGGGCGGGCTTCGGGTGGGATCCCTCGTCCTCGTCTCCCAAGTACACCATCTCGCCGCTCCAGTCCTCATAGGAGCCGTTCGAGCCGAAGGAGAGAAACGCGAGCACCGCTGCAACGCCGAAGACCCAACGAAACTGGATTGCCAGCGGGGATTGCGATGTCCGCGAGATAGAGAAAGACGCTCCAATCAGGAACCACACAATCACCAAACCGCCTACCCACTTCGGGGCGGTTCCAGATGCAGCCTTGCTGCAAGCAGTGACCAAGAAGACTGCAATGACCCACCAGACAATCCGTGCGATTCCGTGAGCCTTCGTGGCGTTCATGGTGGGGAATCCTCGGTTTGAGGATAGCAGCACGACAGCAGACTTCCACGCGACCATGGCGGAAGGCAACTAACGAAGCCCGTCCACTTCTCGCTTACCTACCACACCCATGCCGCCAAGACGAAGCGACTTTCGCCCCCCCATCGGCGCAAGTCATGAGCAGGCGGAAGCCCCGAGATTCTTCGCTGATGAGAAGTGAATGGCGCGACCGAGTGGTCGCACTGGATACGCCAGACGCTGGCTGCTGGCGTTGTCCAGAAGTTGTCCAGGTCTGGGGTCGCAGCGATCAGACCGCACTCGGCAGATACGGCACACTCACCACAGCCATCGCGCTCTTCTTGATCTCATCGCCGCGCCTGTCGTAACGCGCCGTAGTCGTAGGCGATGCGTGCCCTGCAAGGTGCTGCACGGTCACCACATCCACCCCTGCGGTCAGGGCTTCCCCGATGAAGGTGCGCCGAAAATCATGGGGAGAGACACCGAGCCCTGCCTGCTCTGCCCTCTTGAGTAGCGCCGCATACACGGACTGCGGCGTGATGCCAGCAGGCACGATCTTGCCGCCCTTGTTCACCTGGAGAAGCAGCCACTCGCTGACTGCTTCTCCACGAATCTCCAGCCAGTCTTCAACCGCCGACTTCGCGCCGTTGGTGAGCCACACGGCGCGTTCCTTGCCACCCTTCCCGCGCACCACGAGTCTGCCGTTGGCACGGTCGTAGTCCGTGACCCGCAGCCCCGCGACCTCGGCACGGCGTAGCCCGATGCACAGAAGGGCGAGAAGGGCGGCATCGCGGGCAGCAGCGGGGTTCGGGGTCTTCGAGATGGCTCGGAACAGCCTTGCGACCTCTACCTTTGGAAGATGCCTGCCCTTCGGCAGCGTGGAGCCTCGAACTGACTTCAGGCTTGCCCTCGCACGGGCAAACGAGTCTCCGTCAAGGGATCCCTGCTGCCAGCATTGCTGCAAGACCCCCTTTACGGCGGCGAGAACCTTGTTCGTGGTGGCTGCGGCAGCACCCGAACGCACAAGGGAGGCACGGAGTTCCGCGAGGCGATCCGCTTGCAGCGTGTGCCAGGGCAGCGTGCACGCCAGCGTGAACCTCAACGCGCCGTTCCCACCCCGACCCCTGCCACGACTGAGAGGCAGAAACTGGGGAGCGAGATGATCAGCAGCAAGGGAGATGGCTTGAATGGTTGAGGCGCGACCCGCATCCGTTGTCAGCGAACGCACGTAGGCGGCAGCAGGGCTGCTCGCGGCAAGGGCAGCGAGGTCGCTATCGGAGAGGCTGCGACCCTGCTGGAGGGCAATCGGGGCGGCAGGCGTGGAGGCTCGGGCAAGGCTCTTGCTGTCCATGCCCCAATCGTACCATCTGTTTCTAGAATTGTTCTTCTAATATGTTGTGTACAAGGTTATCAGTAATGATGCTCCGCTATCCCGCACCGCGCCAGATCGCCCCACGAACGCCGCGCCCCACGGCTCTTCCTTTCACCCCCTACTGGCGCAAGAGAGCCGATGGAGCATTCTGTAGGGGCTTCCAAAGTGGACTACGACCTCACAGACCCGCTCAGGGAACCATACGGCATTACCCCCCGCTCTCGGAGACGCACCATGAAGACACCACTCGCAATCACCTCGCTCGCCGTTGATAGGTCGCTGCGTCTGTTCGCCCCGAGCCACACAGACGTGTACAGCCAAGTATCAGCAGTCTTTAAAGCGTCGGCAATGCGTGCCGATGCTGCCGCTAAAACGCCGAACTCCAACATGAATTTGATTCCACACCTCGTTGTCGCGCTTGCGCTCACCCCCCTCGTCGTCGGCTCGGCATCCGCCGACTTCACAACTCGCCACGAAGACTTCAATACCCAGACCCAGTACAACTATTCTACTTGGCTTGTGGGCTGTTTCGGCGGTGCTGCTGACATTCGAACAATGGACGCCTACGAATCACTCGTTGTTTACAGCGGCTTCCTTGATCACAACGCCAACGGGATGATCGCGGTTAGTGGCGCGCTAACGAACAACTTTTTCAATGAACAGACCTTTATCGTATTCAATGAGGGATACGAGTGGGATTACTTCGCGGGTGACTTCTCCTGTGTTTGGAATGCAACTACTCCAGGTTTGGTGTCCTTCACATTCATTGACACGACAACTTCGGTTTCCCAGACCATCTACCAATCCCTAGAGGGTCTCAACGGCTCGCTCCGCAGTTTGCAGTTCAGTGTTGCGGGAGGGTTCAACCAGATCATCATCCATGGCAATGGGGTGATCATGGACAATCTTGTCGTGTCTATTCCAACCCCCGCCGCCGCTCCGCTCTTCGCCCTCGCGGGCTTGACCGCACACAACAGAGGCAGGAAGTAGTCGGCAGGATTCACTCAGCACCGCTCGGGGAGCCATACGGCACTACCCCACGCTCACGGAGACACACCATGAAGACACCAGCCATCATTGCCTCGCTCACCGTTGTTGGATCGCTTGCCTACGCCGCAGGCTCACAGGGAACCGCTGGCAAGCAGCCGCCCGTGATGCCAAGTGGGTCGCAGGCTCACTCCATGCAGGAGGAGGTGCCGCAGGTAATCCCACACGCGCAGATCCTCGGAGGCGGTTGCCAGACTGAACCGCAGGAATGGTTCAACCCAGTCCCTCGCCGCCTACAGGTTTGCGTTGGTGGAACCAACGGTGTTCCGAACCAGATTGGAAAGTTGCCGCTTGGAGCGGCAGATGTGAACGCGGATGGCGTGAACGAGTACTTCGACACCGCATACGCGAACAGTTGGGACTATGACGGCTCCTCAGAGATCGGGATCTTTGTTGCCTCCTGGACTCAACCTATTGGCGGAACGATTCTCTACCGAAGCACAACTGAAATTCAGCCGTCCCATACGGTGGTCTGGCGAAACAGCGTGCTGGAAGGTACCGCCACGATGGGCGACCAAATCCGCCAAATGGTCGGGGCGAATCTGCGAGAGATCTTTGTCAGGGCGAAAGGCTGGCGGGATATCGACATTGATGGAGACCTCGATCTAATCGCCGAAGTTCACTATCAGGTTGAGGGGATCTCTGGAAACTTCGGTCTCGACATCTGGTTCGAGAACATCGGCTACGAGAAGCCAGCCCCTCCTCTTGCCGCCGACATCAACCGCGATGGTCAGGTTGACGGAGCGGATCTCTGCCTCGTTCTAGCCTCATGGGAAGTGACTCCCTGACCGCACGGAGCAGACGGAGACGCTGAACCCCACGCCCTGAATGGGTCAGGCGCACCACACCCCGTCAGCGATGGCGGGGTGTTTCTTGTCTACCCGCAATCGGCGTACACCACGCTCACCTCTTCGGGGAGTCGCTTCGAGGCTTACGACCATTTCCAAGCCAATCCGACCAGCCGAGCCAGCCCGTGTCCGCGTAGTAGTAACGGGGATCTGCTGGTACATCCACGGGCAGCCGAGAGATTCCACTCCTGCCACCACGGACAAACCCAATCCAATCGTCCTTCGACTTCAGACCGAGACTCCTCGCAAACTCTCTCGCATCTACGAACGATCTGTATGCACGCTTGGAATAGGGCACTCGCTTACTTCCTATCCAGTTGGAGTGACCCTCCCATCCATCATTTGCGTACACCACCTGCGGATTTGATGGAATGTCTGCAGGCAAAGGCGGCAAATCTGGGAGTTTGCCTTGGCAGTAAGGCTGCCATTCGGTTGATGACCGAAGCCCAAGGCTCCGCACGAAGTCTCGGGCAGCCGCAAAGGGGCGATACCGCCTGAGGGAGGGCGCAACCGCCCCTGTGCCCAACCAATCGCCGTAGCCCAACCAGCCCTTACCCTTGTACTGCTGGTGCGGCGACGAAGGTATGTCCTTTGGTAGTACCCCATGCCCCTTGAGTTTGCCTGCCGCAAATGCGTACCACTCTGCTTGACCACGAAGCCTCAAAGAGCGCGCAAACTCCCGTGCAGCCTCAAACGATCTGTACTCCCTCAGATATGTCGCAACCTCATTCGTTCCGAACCAGATACCCCAGTTCTTCCAGCCTTTGCCACGGTAGGTAGTTTGGGGATTCGTAGGAATATCTGACGGGCGGTCGGGCAAACTCGGGATTTCACCTCTACACCAAGCCTGCCATTGCCTCTGTCCTGTGAGTCTCAATTCCACAGCAAATCGCTCGGCTTCCTTATAGGGGCGGTAGACACGACGCATTGGAGCGATGGTGAAAGTGCCAAGCCAATCGCCATCACCTGCCCATCCCTTGCCCGCGTAGGTTGACCAAGGAGCGGATGGAATGTCCGCTGGCTTGGGTCTGTGTCCCGCCATCATGCCATCGCAGTAGAGTCGCCATTCGCGTCCGCACGTGAGTTTCAAAGAGCGTGCGAACTCCCGTGCGTCCTCAAACGGTCGCCAGTTCGCCCGCGCAACCCGCTGCCACACCCGCGCACCACATCGCTCCGCGAACTCCTCCGCGCTCAACCGAACGCCGACAGGCACATCTCCGCCGAACACGATGCGAGATTCACGGGTGTTGTGCTTTCCACCACCCTCAACGGTGCGAAACTCCTCCGCGATCCGCTCATCGTGTGTTGACAGCACCGCAAGCACGCGACCCACCTCCTTGAACGCGCTGCTTTCCAAGAACTCGTCTACCGTCTGTCCGTCTTCTACCAGTACGGGCAGCAGCACATAGCCAATCTTGTCGGGATTCTTCGGGTTAGTGCGTAGCGTGCGACCCACAGCCTGCACGATGTCGATGGTGCTGCGGCGAGGATCCGCGAACAGCACCGCATCTACATTCGGGACATCCACGCCTTCCGTGAGGCAGCGGGCGTTCGTGATGACCGCACTGGGCGACTCACGGAACTCACGCAGCAGTTCCACTCGCCGCCCAGTCGGAACTTTGCTTGACACATGGAATGCCGTGCTGTGAACACGCCGCTTCACCATCCGATCCACAGACTCCCATTGATCTGCGAACGCCGAAGCCGCAGCGATGCTCCGATGGAACGAGATGGCGTGGCGCACCCCGTGTTCGCTGTTCGCCTTCGCCAGCAGTTCGCCTGCCGCCAAGTCTTGTGCAAGGCGGAGCCTGTCCTCTTTCCCCCTCGCGTGCAAGCGAAGGTGCGCGTTCGCGGAAATGAGTTCCCGCATCCGTGACTCGGAGACGGCAAGCGTGATCACCTTGTAGTCACAGATCACACCGTCCGCGATGGCTGCCTTGAAGGTGTAGGAGAACGCGACCTCGCCATACACCTTCGGGTCATCCATCGACAGCACGCGGTCATCGGAACCCTTCAGCACCCGCTCCGTAGCAGTCATGGCGATTCGCTTACGGATGGGAACTTTCGGATGGAGCAGCGTGGTGAATCGCCCGCCCCGCTCGCCGACCGTCTTGTGTGCCTCGTCAAGGATCCCGAGATCGAACGCGTGCTTCGCCGCCTTCACAGCGGCGGCAAGACGATGGCTGCTCTGGTAGGTCGTGAACACCACATGGTGTTCGCCGCGAAGAGCCTTCAACCGTTCCGCGATCCGAGCCTCGTCCGTGTAGGTGTCGATCCCTAGTTCGTGGGCGTGTTCAACAAACGAGTCACCAATATCCGCTGCCGACTCGTCACCGCAGACCGCCGTGTAGCGAACCCGTTCACCCCGTGCCGCCCACTCCGTTGCCCACTCCTTCAGGGTCTGATTGAGAAGGGACAGGCTCGGCACGGCAACGACCACCTGCTTTGCCCCCATCGCAGCCTGCACCCAAAACCCGACCAGGCTCTTGCCAGAGCCACACGCCATCAGCACCCGACCACGATCATGGGTCTGTAGGTGGGCGGTGACCGCTGCGACAGCGGCTTCCTGATGCGGTCGCGGCTGGCGCGGCTTGTGGATGACGGCACGGGGGCTGGTGGAGGAGGCAGCGACCCGAATAGCCGCCCATGCCGCTTCGTCTAGCCCCTCGAACTCCCGCAACCCGATCTCGGACACACCAAGCAGTTTGTGCTTGCGGATCGGGGCTGACGAAGTGTGCAGGACGAGTGCTTTCGTGATCTCCTTGCAATGGGTGAAGGACAGGTGTGCGAAGCCGTCAAGCGCGTTCTTCGTCAGGGTCGCCTTGTGGTTCGACAGGAACTTGCACTGGAGCGACCAGAACTCGCCGCCGTGCGTCTGGGCGATGCCGTCAATCCCCTCGTCCGATGAGGGCAGGTTCAGCCGCTTGGCGATCTCGGCAGGGACTTCGTGGCGGAGCCAGACCGATTTCAGTTCAGCCACATAGCGGGGGTCGGTGCGAAGGAAGGCGACACACAACCCCTCAAAGGCATCGCCCTTCGCTTTGGTGGTCGCAAGCGCGGCGACTGCGGAGCGGAACTGCTCCCACGACTGCGACTTGGCAACGATCCCCGAATCACGCATCACCGCAGATTACTTCGTCACCAACGATGGCTCACACCAACGCCCCTACATAAACAGGGAGCGGATCAGCCCACCCTAACCACACAGGAGCCTCGCCAATGACCAACCAACGCAAGCCCCCCAAGTCCACCCCCGACATCACCACATTCCGCCGTGAGTTCGCCAGCCTTCAGGAACGCGGCGCAGACGAGGGCGAAGCCTATGAAGGCGCGTGGGATGCCGTCATTGCCCAGTTTGCCGCAGAGGGACGGCAGCAGGCTGCGGAACTCACCGCGTCACCCGACTGGAACGGTTCCCTGTTTACTGAAGACCAGTTGGATCAGTTCCAGTCATTGTCGGCTGCCATGATTCAGTCGGCACGGCTGGCTGGCGAAAGGGCGCGACGGGAAGCAATTGCCGCAGGTGTGCCGCAAGGGGCAACGCTGGCTGCGCTGATTGAATCCGCTGTTGACGGCGAAATGGCGCGCTGGCTTCGTAAGGGGTGTTGATGCGCGCACCTGGACTGCCGACCCTACACCAAGCCATATCCAACCGCCGCTACCGCCGAAAGCCCTGATACAGCCAACGCAAACGGGAACAGGCATCCGCCCGCACTTGGCGCGACTGGTGTTGGAGAAGTTTCGTGATGTAGAAGTACTTGTTGATAGAACAACCAGAGTTGCTCATCTGGAAATGCCATTAGTACTCCCTCCAATTCTGCGCGAACAAATGTCTCGTCAAGCGAGTGCTGGCTACAGGCGGCGGGAATGTTTGCACAGATGATCTGTCGACATCTATCGAGATCCCTAACCGTGCTTGCCTGAAACACGAACTTCTCAAACTGCGACCCTACCTTCGCGTAGCCAGCCTGTTGCGAGGGACTTGGCAACAATCCAGACCGCTCATGGTGCTTTGCGATAAGTCCATCACGAAGAGATGCGGAGATCGACCGACCCATGCATTGTCCCCAGTATCTGTATCGAAAAAGAGACCCTCTATCCAGCAAGCGCGTCAACCACGCGCCAGTACACTGAATGATACTCGTAGGAAAAACACAGGGCGACCTCGGGGGGCTACAAAGGCTTTCGCTGACTTACAATTCCAATCGATCGCTCCCCTGAATAGTCCTGAAGGGCAATACGCAATGGACGATACGGTTCACAAAATCGGTCCCTTCGCGGGGATGACGGACCGCGAGATTCAAGCCACGCTGATGAAAATCAGAACATGGACAGCGGAGGGGTGTTCGCCAGAAGGAGCAATGCAGCGACTGCTGGCAGACGGCTTGTCTCCGACTCAATCAGCGGCTGCGATGCGAGTCTTCTTGTGGAACACTACCCTCGTAACGGAGGGTCCGTTTTCAGGACTGACCGAACGACAGCGCGATGACGCGATTCAGGAGGCAGAATCTTGGATTCGGGACGGACTCAAGGCGGAGAAGACTGTCCGTAAACTGATTGCCAATGGAATCAGCCGTGAGCACGCTGAAGCGGCAGTCGCCGCATACCGATCAAATGTCGTGGCAGAGCAGTATCGCGGTGCACCAAAGTTGATGTTGACTGGCATGGCAGTCGCCCTGATCGGCGTGCTTGCAACTGCCGCTTCAGCAGCAATCGCCACCTCTTACTACAAGGTGTTTGTGGGGGCGATTGTCGGCGGGCTGGCGATGGTCTTGGTTGGAATCTACAGAAGACTCAACTGAACCAATCCGCACCCAACCTTTTGGTTTAGCCCGATTCGGCTCTAAAGCGCAGCCCGACCATGCACGCTCTCGAAAGCGTGAGCACGACTCCCACTCCTCCGACGCTAAGTCGACTGCACTACCCTACTACAAACCCCTTCTCGCACGGAGACTGAGCATGAGCGCAATAGAAGAGCGACTGGCAATCCTGGAGGCAGAAGTGCAATCACTCCGCGACCAGGTCGAGCGGCTACGACGCGACGGGGCAATGCACTCGGCAGTCAATCCACCAGATAATGAAACGCCGAATGCGGTGTTCGGCACGCTGCACTGTTCTGGGCTTCACGTCACGGATAGTGAAGGGCGTGATCGGATCCAGATTGGCATGAATGATGAGGCGGCTTGTGTTTGCATCTTGGACACGGAAGGACGACTGCGAATCAAATTGGCGATGATGGACGACGGAGTGGCAGGCATCACGGTGCTTGATGAGAAGGGTGAACTCCGAGTCGCATCGGGGACAGATCCCGAAGGAAATGCATTCCTCATCATGGCGGATCAGGGAGGCAAAGTGCGAGTTGGAATGAATACCGATCAATTCGGCATGGCAGGCATCACTATCCTCGATCAAGAGGGACAATCGCGGGTCATTGTTCGTGACATTCCAGACCTTAGTGCAGGCATCACGATTTTGGATCAGGAAGGCAAGCCTCGGGTCGAGATGGAAACCCGTTCAAGCGGTGTCGCAGGCATCACGCTTTTGGACCGGGAAGGCAAGGATCGGGTCGAGATGGAAACCTATTCAGCCGGTGTCGCAGGCATCACGCTTCTGGATCAGAAGGGCGAGGAGCGGATCCGCATAGCAACTGATTCTGACGGAAACCCCACTTTGGGTATCGAAGCGGATCCAGAAAAGCCTGGGAGCAACTGAGGAGTTGATGCCGCATCAAATCCGTTCAAGTGATCACTGCCTTTCATCACCGCAAAGACGATCAGGACAGTGCTATCCTCTCCCCCAATGCGGTGGGGATTTCTAGTTGGTGTAATTGCCCTGAACACAGCACTACTGGTGGGCGGACTGCGCTACTGGCAGATGCTCATCGTTGATGCTGTACTCGCCCTGTGCTGGCTGATTTACATCACGGTTCGCAATCACCCCCAAGCACTGTTCGCCGCACGGGTATCGGGGGCACTCTTTGACTTGGGGCTTGATTCAAGGCGACTGCACCCCCAAATGAGTAAGAAACTTCAGTGGGAGATTCATAAGGTCTATACAGTCACAAAGGGGCGCCAGGGATTTCATATGCTCGCTGTTCGCTTCTTCGTCCACGCACTTTGTGAGGTGGATGATGTTCCATACGGCGCGGTGTTACGAGACGGGGTGCTTGGCAAGTCAGTCGGCATCATTCGGCGCTGGGGGAACGAGGGGAGAATCAAAGTTGAGACTGCGGAGTCGGAGATTTCGAAGATCAAGTGTTTCATGATTGCTGAACTACCGCTACTAAACCTCTCGGAGGGCGAGCGGATAGCAACAGAGATTGTGATACTTGAGTTGTAGTGTGCCCCAGGACACTTCCTTTCGAATCCTCAAATCCGTCCTAGTGATCACTGCCTGTCATCACCACAAAAACAATCAAGACAGGCTCCCAGTGGAGTCCTGCCAACTTTCGACCCTGACTCGCGGCTGTTGTTTGAGGCGGGACAGTGCCGCCACAGCCGCGAATGCAGTTACTGTGGGCGACCAAACAGCCAGCGATCACTGTTCGTGTCCCGAAACGTTTCCTTGTTCATGTAGTCCATCCACTTCGCCACACCTGCTGATCCTTCGGTGAACAGGTGAACAGACGGATCTCCTGCACCACCGCCACGCGCCTCCGCGAACTCGCGGCAGACCTCCAGCAGTCGGCTCTCGCCCTGCCGCAGGAGCCACGAAGCCCGTTTCCGCGACTTCAGGTGGACTAGTCCGTGAAGATGCCACAAGCGCCTGTCGCGTGACTGCTCACGAATAAAGCAAATCCACAGCCCGTTTCGTACACGCACGGTCTTACCGAGACTGGTGATGCTCATGTCCGCCAAGCACTCCATGTCATCGGCGGCGTATCGCGGATTGCCAGGTTGAATTGTTACGCCATGGTTCCACGGAACAGTAGAAACCCACTCGCGGTAGTGGTCGTGGACTTTGAAGTTGTAGGGGATCGTTCTCATCCTCGTATGTAGCGACCACGACTCGCCACACATGAGGAAAAACCATATTTCACTCTGCAAGATCGGTAGGGAGCGCGGCGGTCGCGCCTAGATAGATCTGACCACCACACTGTCGCGCAGAAACCCCTTTCGAAATGGGGTGGCGCGGCACATCACAGGAGCGCCGCATGATCGACAGCAAAAATTCCGCCACCCGCGAAGAATTGAGCAGCACCGAAACAGGTCGGCTGCTCACCCGAATACTTGAAACGAGTCGTGCCCTACGCGGAGAACCCACTCTGCTGGACTCGCTTACCGCAGTCTCTGAAGTGGAGGGCGACCACGATGCAGCATGACCTATCTCCCGCTGCACTCAAAGCAATACAGGCTCTCACGAAGGCACTTCAAGATCTCGTAAACGCACTGAAGAAATGAGTCTCAATCGATGAACGAATTCACTCCGCCACAATCACGATTCCAGCACACCCAAGTCTCGCTTCGACTTCCAGCCGAAATTTTGCGGCAAGTGGATGCCCTTGCCACAGCGCGGTTCACCAACAGAGCCAGCATCCTCCGACAGATTTTGGCGACTTGGGCATCCCACGCGGATGTCCACACCAGTTGCGCTGTGTTGGATAACTGGGGACGTTTTAGCGCGCAACGGCAGTAGGAACTCAATGACCCGCATACGTTTGCTTCGGGGACTCAAACACGGTCAATCCGAACCCTCAAGCACCGTCAGCAGCAACCACAGAATCTCACGAACCCTCGCAGGCTGGGATGAGAGGCGGTCAGCAAGATCCACGACTGACGGGGGCATTACGCTCCTGCCTGCCACCACTGTTGGCACCACGTCTTCGATGACTTGGTGGTTTTGCCTGCGTTTTCCGAGGTTGTCAATGAGCCCCCATCGCCCATTCGTCGGTTTCGCACGTGGTTGCAGGGTCTCGCAAGGACTCGCGCAACCACGCAGCGTTTCTGGGGTTAGCGTCGATCGTCGCGAGAGCGTGCGATGGGGCGCGACGGCCTGCTACGCCACCCTGTACGCCACTGTGTACGCCACCACGGGCGCATGAGGTCATGCCGCCCCGCTGCTTGGTGTCGACCTCACTCCACTGTCGGCGTGGCCAGCACCAGCGGCCCCTGCTCGCGCGCCATCGTGCGCCAGAACTCCATCGAGCAGCTCGCCAGATGCTGTGACAGTGCCTGTGGATCCTCAAGCGCAGCTGCGTTGGCATAGCGGCCACCGAAGGCGCGCGGAGCACGCTGCGGCGCCATCGGCTCCGTGCCCCACGCCGCTGCCTTCACGGCCGGGCGCGGCGTGATGTCCGCGACCGGGTGCTTCACGCCACCCACGACGATGCCCCACACCGGGATGTCCCGGATCGCCATGGGATCCACCTCGAGTGGGCTGCGGTCGAGCACCGTGAAGTCAGCGAGCTTCCCCGTTCGAATGCTGCCGATGCGGTCCTCGACGCCGAGCGTGTACGCGGCGTCGATCGTGACCATCCTCAGCGCCTGCATCGGCGTGATGCGCTCCGCAGGGCCGAGCACCTTGCCGCTGAAGCGACCGATGCGATTCACCGCGATCCACATGCTTTCCAGGGGAATCGGCGGCGAGACCGGCGTGTCGGTGTGCATGGCCGTGACCACACCGGCACCGACCAGCGTGCCCAGTCGCGACGAGAGCTCGGCGCGATCCGTTCCCAGATAGGGCACGTTGAGATCGGCTCGGTTGTGCAGGTAGTACGGGTTCACGCTGGCCATGCCCTGCAGTGATGCGAGATGGCGCGCGTTCTCAGGCGTCGACATGCCGTAGTGCTGGATCGTGAAGCGATGGTCGAACCGGGGCCGCTCCTGCTGGAGGGCGCGCAGTGCAGCGACGACCGCGTCCACGCCCGCGTTGCCGTTGGTGTGCGTGTGGATCTGGAACCCCGCATCCCACCAGGGCCGGTAGGCATCGACCAGCTCGCCCGGCTTGGTGATCCAGAGTCCCTTGCGGCCATCGGTGTAGCCGGGGTTCTCGACGGCCATCCCCAGCGGCAGGAACGCGTCGTCGGCGAAGAACTTCACGCCGCGGAAGATGAGCTTGTCATCGCTCGACTCCTCGAGCACGCGCAGGCGCGCGGTGTCTGCCCCGCCATCGGGGGTCCGGACCGCCGTTGCCGACGAGACCGCCACGCACCGCAGCGGCACGCGAGCATCGTGGAAGAACGCACGGAAGAGTGCGGACTCGCGCTCGATGCCGGCGACCTGGCCAAGAGCCATCTCGCTCGTGGTGGTGACGCCGTTGCGCCATCCCAGGTCGACCAGGTACTGCATGATCCCCGGCAGCCGCTCGGGCGAGAGCAGTGACTGGATCATCGGCGCCAAGAACCAGGTCGCCGCGGTCGTGCCGAGGAACTGGCCGTTGGGAGCGCCATCCGCGCCCGCCATGACTCCGGTCACGGCGAGCGCGTCCTTCGTGACGCCCCGCTTGGCCATCACCGCGGTGTTGGCGTAGACGAAGTGCTCGGAGGCATCCCACACGATGACCGGTCGCGTCGCCTCGATCGCATCAAGCCAGGCGGCATCCAGGTGCCGACCCATGGCGATCACGTCGTAGCCCCAGAAGAGCGTGGGGTCCTTCGATCCCTTGGTTGCATCGAGGTGCGACCTGATGGCCGAGCGCACCGCATCGAGGTCCTTCACCCCGGGGAACGCCGCACCGTATGGATTGGGCACGGGGATGTTGGAGAGGCACGGCTGCGCGAGGGCGATCGCACCGACGAGCGGATGGCCGTGTGCCTCGATGAAGCCGGGTACGAGCACCTTGTCCTTGAAGGTCTCGTCGATGGTCACCGTGCCGGCCGAGCTGGCCTGCATCCAGGGTTTGAGGTCCTCCAGCGTGCGGCCCACCGAGATGATGCGTCCATCCTGGACGGCGACGCAGGTGGCCGTGGGCCAGCCCGCATCCATGGTCACGACCTCGCGCGCCACGAACACGGTCGTCGTCTGCTCAGGGTGAGCTGCAGGAGTTGGGTGATGGACGGCGAACAGTGCTGAGACGACGGCGACGAAGACGACCATAGAGCGGAGCATCGCAGGTTGTCGGTCGCCCGGCAACGACAGCCTCGTGACTGACCGGGTCGGGCACGGGCGGCAGCAATGCATCGGCGTTCACCCAACGCAGCGCGGGCGCCCCGAGGGGCGCCCGCGCGTGATGAGTCACTGTGGTCCGGCAAGAGCCGGGGTTCAGCGCGAGCGGCGGCCAGCGAGGCCGGCGACGGCCAGCAGCGCGAGCGCGCCGGGGGCGGGCACGCCAATGGCGGTGCCGAGCGAGCCGGTGTCACCGGTCGAGGTGAAGCCGACCTGGGTGCCGATGGTGCCGACCGTGCTGACCACGCCGGTGTAGGCGGGGTCAAGGCTGCCGGCGTTCCATCCATAGAAGAACGACGAGCCCGACGTCGCAGCGCCGAAGCTGACCTGGCTCAGGATCGCGTTGGTCGAGTCGAACAGGCAGGCGCCGTCGCCACCCGACGAGAGACTCAGGCCCGAGCCCGAGTAGGAGCCGACCTGGATGCCGGAGAGGCCGCCCCAGTGGCTGCGGAAGCCGGCGATGCCCGCCCCGCCGGCCGACTCGATGAAGATGACGCTCTCGCCGGCACCGATCGACGAGATGCCGTTCAGGGCAGCCGAGACCGCGAAGTTGAAGGAGCCGTCATCGAAGCGCCAGCCCGCGAGGCTGACGGCCGACGAGCCGTAGTTGGTCACTTCGATCCAGTCCGGGGTGGGAGCGCCGAGACCATTGCTCGAGCTCATCACTTCGGTGATGCGGATGCTGGCGAGGGCGGGCGATGCAACAGCGGCGACGAGGCCGGCGACGATCAGGGCAGACTTCATGAGGGGACTCCGTGAGGGGAAGGGAATGAACCTGGACTCACCCCGAAACGGGGGCCCTCAACCGTCTCCGGAGACCAAGATGCCTCAAATCCGCTGTCCGTGCGTTCAGCGAGTGTCAAGACTCTGTAAGGATCACTGCCCCCAACTGCCCAGCATCTGGGCCAGGTCCCCGCCATCGACCACGCCGTTGCCGTCGAGGTCGGCCTGACAGGCCTTGCCCGCTGGGCAGGATCCCCAGGATCCCAACAGGACCGCGAGGTCGTTGCCGTCGATGGCACAGTCCCCGTTCAGGTCACCCGCTGCGGAGCAGGTTGCATTGACCTGGAGCACCGAGAGCGTTCCACTGACCTCATTCGCCACCAGGAGCAGCGGCTTGCCGTTGGGCGAGTTCTCCGCCCGGACGAAGGCCAACCCCTCGGATCCCAAGTCGCCCGCGTTGCCTTGGAAGGGCAGTTGCGTGAAGTCGCGCGGGTTGATGTAGTCCTGGAAGACGGGTGCCGAGGGGTCCTCGATGTTCCAGGCGATCACCCCGCCGACTCGTTCGAGGCAGCCGAACATGAACTGCCTGCCCGCCACGACGCCGACCGTCACCCCCTCCGGCTCCGGTCCCTTCTGGCGGCTGCGGTTGTCGCGCGAGTTGTTGGTGTTGCTGCAGTTGAAGTTCGCCGGGAAGCGGGCTGCCGTGATCTGCTCGAGCTGGTCGTTGGAGTCCCAGACGAGCCCCCCCTGCGAGTTCCAGATCGAGAAACTCCGCGCACCGAACGCCACGAGGCGGTCGTAGTCACCGTCGCCATCGAGGTCGCCGAGGTCCTTGCGGACCTGCAGGCGGCCGAGCCGGGCGTTGCCCTTGAGCCAGGCGCGGCCGGGGAAGACCTGCGGATCGAGCACCACCGTCAGCGTGCTCACGGGCGTGCCGTCGGTGAAGCTCCCCCACTCCCGGGCGTCACCCTCATTGGCCGTGATGAAGTAGTCCTGTCCGGCTGCGGCGAAGCTCGCCACCGCATCCGGCATGTAGGCGCCGAAGACCGGCCACGACCGGATGATGTTGCCGCCGTCCTGGTCGGTCGGGTCGAGCCCGTTCCCTGAGAAGGTGATCACACCGAGTACGGACTCCACCGGCGCCGGATTCGGGGTGAGCAGGCCGGTCGATGGGTCGAACGTGCCCTGCATCTGGAAATCGTTGTCGTTCAGCACGAACAGCGTCGAGCGATCGCGCATGGCGAGGCCCTCGACCTTGTCGCCGATCGCCGCATAGCCGACCGAAGCGAGGTCGACGCGCATGGACTTCGTGACGGGCACGATGCCCGCCGCCGCGAGTTGCGCGGGAGTCATCGTGTCGAGCGTCCCGCCGGGACCGGCGATCGCGGGCGACAGCGTGGTGAGGTCGGTGGCGCCGGCAAGATCGATCTCGAAGATCTTCTTGAGGCTCGATGGGCCGACCGCACTGTCACGCTCGATCACGAGGAATCGGCCCGGGGCGTACGCGCAGGCGTCGCCGATCTTGTCGCTGGCCCCGCCCTCGAGCACGTAGAGGTACTCGGCGACCACCGACTCGGTGGCCGGGTCGAACACGGCGATGCGGATGTTTCGCGATGCCTTGGAGTTCGCATCGTTGGCGACATCGGGATTGTCGAGCGGACTCTGGACGAAGCAGTACAGGCGGTTGTTCCACGTGGCGATCGCCTCGAAGCCACGATTGTCCCGACGTTGCGCATAGACGGCGGGGAACACCTCAGTACCCACCGTGCTGCCGAACTCGTTCGCGCCCTGTGGCACGTACCGCGCCAGCATCAGGCCGGTCGCATCGAAGCGGTAGAGCGAGGGCCGGTACTCGTCGCAGAGCCAGAGCGAGCCGTCGCCCGTCCGCACGATGCCCTCAAGGTCCGCGCCGAGCGGGTCGAGTGCCAGCGGCTGGCCGAAGAGGTCGCAGGGCTGCTCGTCGGTGTTGGCGAGACCGGCTGATTGGCCTTGGACGTTCGGAAGGCCCGTCAGCGGCGATCCGTCGGGCTTTCGCAGCAGGATCTCGCCGACCAGCGCGAGGGCGTTGGTGGCGGGGTCGTAGGTCAGCGTGCAGATTCGCGGCTGGAAACCCGGAAGCGGGAACGGCCGTTCCAGCGCCGGGTCACCATCGACGTTGACGGGCTCGCAGTTCGGGCCGCGATCGGTGTTGGCCAGGAAGGTGATCACGCCGCTGACGGGGTTGATCGAGTCCAGCCACAGGCCGCTGAAGCCTCCCAGCTGGATCGATTGGCCCGCGGCCGTGGTGCCCAGTGATGGCACTCCGGAGAGCGTTGCCGTGACGAGGCCCGGAACTCCTGCAGCGTGGTCCTTGTATCCCAGTGCACGGATCGATGTGATGGCCGGCACCGTGAGATCGACGAACGCCACGGCGCTGTGCTCCTGCAGCGTCACGACGGCCGAGAGCGAATCCGGGGCGATGGAGGCGTATTCAGGCTCAAGGTCCTGTGCGAGCGTCGGGGAGTTTGCGCCGAAGGCCACGATGGAGCGGTCGATCGCACCTGGTGGGAGACCGTTGAAGCCAAGGGTGACGACATCCGACTGGTCGATGGTGGCGCCGCTGACATCGATGATCGAGATCGATCCTTCGGGATCGACGGCGTATGACAGGTCGGGCTCGCCCTCGTTGCAGACCACCAGTCGCGTGCCATCCGGCGTGAAGCAGACGTGGTCGGGCAGCGCGCCGACGGTGACGGCGGTGAGGATCGTGCCCGAGGTGCTCATGAAGACCACCTTGCCTGGATCGGTCTTGGGGGTCGCCTCCACTGCCAGCGCGACGAGCCCGTTGCTGACCGCCACGCTCTGCAGTCCACCGCCGAACGGCAGGAGCGAGACCGAACCGATCCGCGCAGGCGCCGCTGGATCGGCGAGGTCGACGAGGTCGACGGCGTTGGCCAACGCATTGACGACGAAGGCCCGCTGCGTCGCTGGGTCGTAGGCCACCACCTCGGCTGCCGAGACGTCGTAGCCGCCTGAGGGGGTTCGACCGAGGAATTCGAGCGTGATGCCGGGCGTACCGCCGACGGCTGCGAGTGCGAGGGCTATGTGGATCATGGTGGTCTCCCTCGGCAAGGTCTTCGTCCCCTGCAAGCATTCCGTCAAGATCACGACAGGGAATCGTGAGGACCCCTCGGTCGACAGCACGATCTCTCCGCTTGCCGCCAAACCAACGCGGGCGCCCCGAAGGGCGCCCGCGCCGTGCCATCAGGACCGATGGAAAAGGTTCAGCAGTCGCCGCCCCAACCCGCGAGCAGCACGGCAAGGTCGTCGCCGTCGACCGCACCGCTGCCGTTGAGGTCAGCTGCGCAGGCGCCCGCGCAGGCCCCCCACGACTCGAGCATCGCACCAAGATCGGCACCGTCGACGACGCGGTCGCCGTTGATGTCACCCGGGCACGCCGGGAGGCCGCGGGCCTTCACGGTGAACTTCTGGCGCACGCTGATCGGACGGGCGATGATCGCCTGCGGATCGGCGATGACTTCCGCCGGCGAGTACCAGTCGACGCCGTAGGTGGTCAGCGTCAGGTCCTTGGACTGCGCATCGACGTCGAACTCCGTCCAGCCGTAGTGGTGCACGGCGACCGGACCGCCCACGGTGAAGGTGGCATCGATCGAGGGATCCTGGATCCCCGTCGGCGAGTAGCCGTAGCCGCTGATCACCTGGTCGAGCAACTGCTGCACGAACACGTCCTTCGCCGGATTCGGGAGCGACTGGTAGTACGCGTACTGCTGGGCGTTGATCGCACCCGTGGCAAGTCCCAGCTGGGCGAAGGTCGGGCCGGCCGGGGCCGAGTACGCGACCGAGCCGGTGATGATCTCGAACGCACCCGTGTAGAGCTGCTGGAACGGGTTCGAGGGGTTGGGCACGGTGATGTCGTTGACGATGGTGCCGTGGAAGTCGGCGGTCACGAAGACGAGGTTCGTGATGCCGAGTGCCGCGGCCTGCTGCATGATGAACGCGCGCTCAGCCGCGTAGCCTTCCCAGCGGTCCTGGCCCTCGAGCGGGCCGAAGTTCTGGAACGGCATCGAGGTCATGAGGAACTTCCACGTCACGCCGCGGGCCTGGGCCTGGGCGAGATCGGTGAGCAGGCGCTGCACCTGAGGCGCACCGAGCATGGTGCGCGTGGGGTTGAAGCTCGCCTGCAGGAAGGCACCGACCTCGGCCGGGTCGAACGGGTTCACCACGGGCGCGAGGTTCTGGTCACGGAAGCTGCGCGCGTCGATCATGAAGACGGCGGCATCCTCACCCCAGGCGAATGAGCGGTAGAGATCGGGACGACCGGCCATGCGGGCGTCGTAGGCAGCGTTGCCGGTGATCGGCCAGGTGCGCTCGACCATCGGGTTGTGCTCGACGAAAGCCTGCAGGCCGTTCACGTAGAGGCTGCCCTGGTTGTACCAACCGTTCACGGCGTCGAAGGCGCCGCCGCAGAAGTTGTTGGTCACTTCGTGGTCATCGATCATGGCGAAGGTCGGCATCGCCGACGAGAGGTCGCCCCAGGGATCGATGCCGTAGCTCGGCGAGTAGTTCTCGATGTGCTTCGCGCGGAACTCGTCCAGGGTGGCCGCGGGGCCGTTGGGAACGGCCGGGCTGGCGACATCACCGTAGATCGTGTCACCGAGCTTCACGAAGAACTCGAGGCCACGCTCATCGGCGTTGCCGACCGCGGTGAACAGGCCGACGTCGCCGCGCCAATCACCCGTGACGCCGAAGCGGACGCCTTCACTGGCGTCGGCTCCGAGGATGGAGGTCGCGCGCATGGTGAAGGCGGCGGTGCGGGTGGCCGAGCCGTCGACCACGCGGGCGAAGTACTGACCGGGCGCCAGGCCGTCCACGAGGACCTTGCCGGGAACGAGCGCGTTGCCGACGGTCAGCGAGGACGAGGTCACGATGTCGCCGAACGCGGCATCGCGGGCCACCTCGACGGTGACTGGACCGATGCCGGCCGACGGGCGGACGATGACGACGGCCTGGCCGCCGATGACATCACCGACGGAGATGGTCGGCTGCAGGCCGCCGGCGAGGGCGGCGCTCGACAGCGCGAGGCACGAGGTGGACGACAGGGCAAGACGGATCATGGAGACTCCTGGATCGGGGTGCGTGAAGACTGGACCGGAGAGTCTTCGCACCGATCGCAAGGATCGTGATGCCGTTCTGTCAGCGAGTCGTGAGCGTTCGGCTCACATTGGGCCCGGAGCGCAGGGGCCCCGGATCAGCCCCAGCTGCCGAGCATCTGGGCCAGGTCCCCGCCATCGACCACGCCGTTGCCGTCGAGGTCCGCGCTGCCCGTGCCGCCCCAGGAACCGAGCAGGATCGCAAGGTCAGAACCGTCGACCACGCCGTTGCCGTCGAGGTCGGGGCCGCCGGTCGGGACGACCGCGTACGTGATTTCGAGCCGCGGCCGCAGGATCGTGTTGCCGTTCTCGCTCGAGCGGATCTCGATGCCGTCGTCGTTGCCACTGATGATCTCAGGGAGGATGGCGAACCCGAAGTTCGGGGCGCCGTTGGCCCACGCCTGCACGGTGGCCGTCACGTTGATGCGACGCATCGAGTCGCCGTTGGGCACGCTGTCGCCGAGGAAGGAACCGACCGCCGGCGCGAGGTCCGGCCCCACGGTGAGGCCGCCCGAGAGCGAGTTCCAGGTCGACGACTCGTTCCAGTTGCGGATGACCGGATGCACGAAGAACGACGGGTTGTAGAACGGCGTGTCGATGTCGTCCGGGACATCGATCACGAGCGTCGCGTTGGTGATGGTGCTTCCGGCGGGCACTTGGTTGGCCCCGATGACGCCATCAAAGCGCACGAGTGCCTGGCCACGGTAGTCCGTGAAGATCGAATTGGCGGTGTCATCGTCCGACACGCGCGTGTCGTTGTTTCCGTAGCTGGTGTTCGGGTTCTGCTGGCTGACCCAAGTGTCCTGGGTGCCCTCATACCCACCGACCCCCTGCTGGAACGCCTTGAAGCCGCGATCGGGCGGGAGGCGATACGAGCGGAAGTCGACCGACAGGTTGAAGTCGCTCTCGTCGGCCGTGCGGACGGCCTGGAGCGTGGGCGAGTACGAGTCCACGTCGATCGTGCCGCTGACCGTGTCGAACTTCATGATGCGCAGCCAGCCGTCACCGCCGTTGGGATCATCCTGGTAGTCCGCGAGCACCTCATGGACGGGCTTGCCGGCGACATTGGTGCTGACCTGTCGGTACTCCTCGTGGAAGTGGCCGCAATTGATCAGGAAGATGTTGGTGTTCTTGCGGAAGAACCATGCCCAGGCTTCGTCGCTCTGGATGCCCTGCGGGTGATAGGTCCCTTCGACGCCGTACCAGATCGAGGGATACCGACCAGACGGCACCACCGGCACCCCGGCGGTGTAGTCCTCCGCGTCCTGGAGGTAACGATGCGTGGTCACCATGACGCATCGGCGCTTGTTCGAGTCGAGGATGCCTTGCGCCCAGGCAAGCTCGGCGATCGGCATGTCGCACGCCAGGTGAAGCGCCAGGAAATCGACTCCCCCCGCGGTGAAGTATTGGTAGCTGCTCAGCCCGCTCGGGCTGGCGCCGCGGTAGAACGAGTCGCCCGCGAAGCGCGACGGTCCGAAACGCGCCAGGTACTCCTGCGGGATGAATGGCTGGCCCGACCCACCACTGGGCGTGATGTCGTGATTGCCCGGGCAGACGCCGTACGGCAGGCCGGAGTCATCCAGGATCCGCATCGACGTGTCGGCATTCTCCCACTGGAAGACCTGGTCCGCATTGTTGACGATGTCGCCGTAGTGTGAGACGAAGCGGATGTCGAGCTCGTTGCGCTGGGTCACGACCCAGTTGGTCTGGGCCGTGAAGATCTGCGGGAAGTCGCTCGAGTAGTTCTGCGTATCGGGGATGCCGATCACGGTGAACTGGTCCGCGAGCAACGAGAAGGCAGCCAGCGGTCGCTCATCGGCCCGGCGGGCCTCGCCGCCGAGACCGTAGATCCGCTCCTGCTGCGTCTGCACCGAGAACCACGGCAGCCGGTCGCGACGACCATGCTCTTCGATCCCGTCGTGGCAGAGGGCGGGGAACGCAATGCTCAGGAGCACGACGGTTGGAGCTGCGGGGCTCATGCCGGAACGATGCCCCGCGTTCGCCAAGATCCGATTGGGTCACCGTGTGCGCTTGGTCAAGATTCACCCCCCAACGCAACGCGGGCGCCCCGAAGGACGCCCGCGCGGATCGTGCTGGATGTCGAGCGGGGATCAGCCCCAAGCGCCGAGGAGGATGCCCAGGTCGGCACCATCGGTCGTGCCATCGCCGTTGATGTCACCGGCACCCGTGCCCCATGCCCCGAGCAGGATCCCAAGGTCGGCGCCGTCGACCACGCCATCATCGTTGAGGTCCGAGGGGTTCGACGGCGCGCTCGGTGCCTGGATCGAGGCCGTGACGGAGTTCGGATCGCCGGCCGCGCCGGGACGGAAGAGCCCGATCGTCGCGTTCGCATTCGCCGGCGCGACGTTCGCATCGAACCAGAAGTTGTAGAGCGTCGCGAAGCGCAGCGCATTGCCGTTCTGGCTCACGGCGTAGTCGCCACCGGTCCAGGTGACACTGCCGCCGGACAGCGAGTGGGTCCAGTCGGTCGCCGCGTACGCGTCACCCGAGTGGTAGTCGATGTCCTTGAAGCCGATGTTGGAGACGGTCGCGCCCGCCGGCACCGGCACGGAGAACGAGCGGCCGGAGCGGTGCGAGTTCAGGTTGTGGACCGCGTACTGGTAGCGCCACTGCCCGTTGCCGAGGTCGGTGGCCTTGCTCGACACGATGAAGCGGCCGTCGCCGGTCGCGTCGGCGTACGACTGGGTCACGGTCGGGTCGCTGGTCTTCCACGCCTCGATCGCAGCCTTCTGCTGGATGGTCGCGCCGGTCAGCGTGAGCGTGTACGCACCGCTGGACAGCGCGCCGACGGTGACCTGGCGGTACGACGCGTTGTTGTTGTCGTTGTTGGCGGCCGCATCCTGGGGATGGATGTAGTGCCCCTCGACGAAGTAGGTCGCACCGGCATTCTGCGCCGGGTCGAGGTCGCTGGCCTTCACCGCCAGGCGCCGACCATAGGTCGACGGCGCAGGCGGCATGCCGACGTTGTAGGTGCCGGGGAAGGTCCCCGTGTGGGCGTTGACTTCCGTCCTCGTCCCCAGTCCGGACTGGCCGCCGTTGAGGCCTGACGAGTACGGGTCGGAGCAACCGATGCCCAGGTAGTTGCCGGTGCTCGACGCCTGGCAGCTGCCGCAGAGGGTGCCCTGCAGCGCCGTGAATCCGTGCTTGCCCCAGCTCATGCCGATCTGCTCGATCTTGCCGCCCTTGAGGCGGTACATGTTCATCGGGATGAACGGGTGGCGACTGTCGGGGCTTGCGAACCACTCGAGCTGCGCGTTGCCGATGTTGCAGCTCGTCGTCCCGATGGCGTACGCCATGTAGCTCACGCCGTTGATCGAACCCGCGCCGTACTTGGAGATGTCAGGGATCGCACCCACAATCACGTCGGGGCTCCCGGATCCGCCACCGCCGCCGCCACCGCCCGAGCCGCCCGACGCCACGTTCAGGCTGCCGGCCCCTGCGTCACCGCTGCCGTAGCCGCCGACGACGATGACGTACGCCGTGCCCGCGTTCAGCGTCGCGGTCACCGTGCTCTGGTAGTTGCACGCATCGTCGTTGCACGCGACCACGCCGTTGGACGTGTTGCAGGAATTCAGGATGACCAACCGGGTGTCCCAGCTCGTGCCGGTGCAGGTCGAGAAGACGTAGTTGCCCGTGGTGGGCGGCGTGAACGTCCAGTACGCGGACTTGTAGAGCGTGTGCGCGCCGGAGCACGAGCTGCTGGGCACCGACAGGTTCACGGTCGCCGATGTGGTGTCGAAGGCGTGATCGCCCAGCGACAGCGCCGTCGCCGTCGCGCACGAGTTCGACGGCGGCACGAGGAACATCGGCTTGGCTTCGGAGTGCATCTGGCCGAGGACCAGGGCCAGCCCGGAACCCGTCAGGACGCCCGCGAGGGTGGTGTGCTTCATGACGGAAACTCTAACCCCGATCAGGACCGGTCCAAGCTCCGGGTGCACCTTCGTCGCGAGTTCCCGGGCCCATCCCCCAGCCGGAAGCCCGTCCGCATGGTTGACCCAACCCCGCCAACCATTACGCTGAACAGCATGGGAACCACCCATCGGCGCGGCTTCACGCTCATCGAGATCCTGGTCGTGATCGGGATCGTGGTCATCCTGCTGGGGCTCCTGATTCCCGCCATCGGCATGATCACCTCGTCCGCTCGGGCCACGCGGAGCGTCTCGAACATGCGCAGTTTCGGCGCGGCGTTCGGGACCTTCGCGGCGCAGCGGAAGGACCGCATTCCGTGGGAGGGCGAGAAGAACATCGCCGGCATCGCGAACAACCTCGCGGAACCGAACTTCTGGGCGAATGCGCTCGGGCCGCTCGTCGACTCGGATCGCTACGCAGACCTGGTCGACGATGCGTACCGCGAGCAACGCGACGTTGCGAGTTGGTCGGAGCCGAACACCGTCTGGGCGGATCCATCAGCCACGAGTGAGTCAGGAACACCGTGGGAATTCGGCGAGAGCGGCGTGGGTGGCGTCAAGCGCCAGTTCTGGTTCAGCTACGTCATGAACATTCGGCTCAACAACACGTTCCTGACCAAGCTCGGCCTGCCCGAGACCAACCGCACGCTGATGAGCCACGCTCACATCAGCAAGGCGGACCGAACGGTGCTGATGGTCGAACTCAGGGGACGGCCGGATGAGTTGCCCGTCAACGATCCCCACTACACGCGGAACCTCGACCGTTCCCAATGCAGCTGGAAGCGGCTGGCCGCGCGGCACTTCGAGGGCGGTCACCTGCTCTTTGCCGATGGCCACGCGGAATGGGCGCTGAATCGCGAGGTCACGACCAACGCGCAGGGCAGCCGCGATCCGGCGACGCCGGACGGCGACTGGAACACCGAGAAGTTCATCTTCGACCCACAGGGACCGGCCAGGCACTGAAGCCTGCCGTCGTCCCGGTCAGGCCTCGGGGTCCTTCTTGGCCGCGGGCTCCTTCGGTGCCACCACCGGCGGGAAGCCATTGAGCTGTCGCCAGACTTCCTGCCAGAGCGGCACCGTGCGCAGGAGGACCCACGCCTTCACGCGAACTCCCTGGCGCAGGTACTGGGTACCCGGCCACGGGGTATCCTCGGGGTCGGGACGGATCACGATGCGGAACCTGCCCGCGCCATCGTCGACTGCATCGATCGACATCACCTCGCCGCCGAAGGTTCCCACGGCCACGCTCGGCCATCCGACGAACTGCACCGCCGGCCAGCCTTCGAACTGAAGGCGGACACGACTGCCCACGCCCGAGTCGCCCTCGCTGCCGCTCGGCGCAATGAGCGGCATGTCCATGCCGTCGATCCACGCCTCCACGAAACGCTCCTCGGTCTGCGGGATGAGCACGCAGATCGGCGACCCCGGCTTGAGGTAGGCGCCCTCGGTCGCGGCCACGTTCAGCACGATGCCGTCGCGCGGAGCGAGCACGACCTGCTGTTCGCTCTTGCTGATCTGGATGTCGATCGCCGCGATGTCACGCGTGGCCGCGGCGAGATCGGCCTCCGCGAGGCCACGGCTGGCCTTGGTGCTGGAGATCGTGGCGTCGTAATCCCGCGCCGTGCGCTCGAGCACGGCCTTGGCCGCGGCGAGGTTCGCCCGGGCGCTGTCGAGCGCCAGCTTGGTGAGTTCCCAGTCGCGACGCGAGATGTCACCGGTGGAGAGCAGTTGCTCCATGCGACGCGCGTTGATGTCGTTGGTCTCGACCACGAACTGCTCGGCATTCACGCGCTGCTGTGCGGCATCGACGGCCTGCGGCTTGGCCAGCTCCTGGCTCTCGATCTGCAGGTCGAGGTCGACGATGCGTTGCTGGGCGGCCGCCTTGCGTGCGATGGCGGCATCGTGCTGCAGCCGCAGGTTCAGCAGCAGGTTGGGGTCGTTGTCCTGGATCTCGGCGATCACGTCGCCCTGACGAACCGCCTGGTTCTCGACGACGTTCAGGCGTCGGACGCGCCCCTCGACCGGCGCCTCGATGTTGGCACGGCGGTCGAGCGGGTTGAACGCGATCACGCGGCCGCTGCCCCGCACCGACTGCTGCCACGGTACGACGACCAGCGACAGGACGAGCAGGACCGACAGCAACGCGAGGAAGCGAGCCAGGAGGCGCGATCGCCGGGCATTGCCCGCCATCGCGAGCACGGGCATCGGCGGCGGCTCGAGCGGCATGGGGTCATCATGCATGGGTGGTGTCCTGGGCATGGTGCACGTCGATGGCGCGCTGGGCGCGGGCCGCAACGCGAGGATCCGTGGTGGCGATCACCGCCGTCCAGGGACGATGGTCCGCAAGCAGCGCTGCCGCGAGGGTCTCGCGGGTTCCTTCGTGCCCATCGAGCAGACCATCGATGAGCAGCAGCGACGGTCGCTGCACGATGGCGCGCGCCGCAAGCAGCCGATCGGACTCGCTCTCGGACAGCGGGAAGCCGCCGGTGACCACCGGGGTACGGAGCCCAAGCGGCAGGCTGCGCACCACGCCGAGCAGGCCGACCTCGTCGAGGGCCTGCAGCATGCGACGGTCATCGATGGCCGGATCGCCCAAGGCGAGGTTGTCGGCGATCGAGCCCGTCATGATCTCGCCCGGGCGCAGGAGCATCGCCCTGGCCCGCAGCACCGACAGATCCCACGAGCGGACATCGAGCCCGTCGATCGACAGGTCGCCGGACTGCTGTTGCCTGAGGCCGAGCATGCACTCGAGCACGACGCCGGACTCGGTCCCACGCGAACCGAGCAGGGCAACGCGCTCCCCGGGCACCACCGTGAGATCGACCGGATCCATGGCCCCGCGCGACGCCGGCCTGCTGCACACGAGACCACGGGCCACGATCGCAGACCCTGAGGTCCCGGCCGGGGCCACCTGCCCACCGCGCCGTTCGATCGGCAGGTCCACGAGGTAGCCGAGCTTGTCCACGGCGGCCACGGCGTCGTACCAGGCCTCGAACTGCTTGCCGAGCTTGGAGATCGAAGCCACGATGGCCGAGACGATGATCTCGCTCGCCACGAGCTGGCCGAGCGTGAGCTGTTGGTTGAGGACGAGCCAGCCGCCGAGCACGAGCAGCAGCGTGGACGCAATGGCCTCGAGCGCCAGGAGCGCACCGATCTGGCGGATCAGCACTCGGAAGTGCTCGCGCCTGGCGCCGAGGTAGTCGCGCATCAGTCCGTCGGCACGCGCATGGGCGAACGGCAGGCCGGCTCCGACCATGAAGGTGCGGGGATGCCGCGCGAGTTCCTCCATCCAACCGACGACCTCGTACTTGCAGCGGGACTCGTGCACGCCCGTGCGCACGGCGCCCCGCCCCAGGACGAGCACGATGCCGGCCACGGCGAGGACCACGAAGATCGAGAACGCAAGCAGGAACGGGTGGTAGAACGCCAGGACCGTCAGGCCGATGGCCGCGCTGAGCACGAGATTGATCCCGTTCAGCAGGATCATGCTGGTGCTCTTCTGGACGGTCACGACGTCGAGGAAGCGATTCACCAATTCAGGAGCATGCACGCCATCGAGGGACTTCAGGTCGACCCGCGGGAGTCTGCGCGAGAGGTCAGCGGCCAAGCGCACGAAGATGCGGCGCTGGATGACTTCGGCGACCACGTATTGAAGCCCCCGGAGCAAGGCGGCCACCGCCAGGCACGCCAACAGGACGACGGCCAGCGCGATCAGGCCCTGCAGGAACGGTCCGCTCTGCGCACCGAAGCTCAGGTTGCTGACGAAGGCGCTGATCGCCAGCGGCAACGCCAGATACAGCAAGCCCGTGATCGCACTGAAGACCACGATGCTCCAGAGTTCAGGCCCCTCGGGCCGCATGAGCGCCAACAGCCTGCGGATGGGCGAAATCTGCGGGTGGCCAACGTGCCCTGCGTGTTCCTCAGGGTGGGCCGTGCCGGCGACGCCTTCGGCGGGGCGCTCCAAGTGCAGGATCGCCAGATCCACTTCATCGTTGGGACTTGATGCCCCCAACCACGACGCCAGTTCCGATCGCGAGACCGGCAAAGCATCGTCATCCGGGGCGTCGCTCGTCCAGACGCGTGGACGGAGCAGGCCGTGACGGCGGATGAGCAGCCATCGTTCGCGCTGGGCATCCCAACCGACGATCGGGGTTTCCGTGGACGCCAACCAGACGGCGTCGACCACCCGCATGCGCCGGAGCCAACAAGCCAATCCCCGGCTGCGAGCGATCGACTCAAGATCGCCCAGCGGTCCGCCGTGCGGCTGGGACGGATCGAGCACCGTGGAGGGCGGCGTCTGGGCATCGACTGCGCCACCAACCCCACCAAGTTGACGCCCCAACTCATCCAATAGGGCTTGGGTCGAGGCATGGGAGGCAGTGTTCATGGCGGGTCGGTCCGAGTGCGGACGGTGTCGCGGGCCAACGTAGCGAATTGGGTTCGGGTTCGGGGGCGCAGCGGATTCGAACCGTGGATGGGGCCAGTTGGCCGACCGGTCCGGCAGAAACCATGGCCAGAGCACCTTTGGCGAGTTTCCCTTTCAAGTCGTTGTGCGCCATGGACTTGCGCTTGCACAAGCCTGCATCCGTGGCACCATGAGACGTCTCCCGAGTTGTTCGCGGGGCACCTCCATCCATCCCGTTCGAGAGAGGAAAAGCATGGTTTCATTCCCACGAGCGATGCTCGTGGTGGCAACGTCCCTCGTTGTCACCGCCGGTGCTCAAGCCGCCATCGTCGGATCCGTTTCAAATTTCGCCTGGATCCGCAACGGCGTCGTCATCGACGATCGGAACGCCCTGTGCAGCGCGCTGCTGCCTGAGTACTACCGCGCGTTCACGCCCGAAATCGGCGGCTACGCAGCGTTCAGCGTTGACCTGAACGAAAACTCACTCACGATCCAGTCCGACGTGTCGGGCGTCCCACAGCTCACCTTGGGAGGTACCCAGACCCTCCGCGTCACACTGCCGCAGGATGTCATCATCGACTCCTTCAGCTTGGTCGGCGTGACGTCGGTGGACGGGTTCACCCAGGCGGACCTGAACTTCGAAAACGGCGTGCTGCTGGTCCGCATGAACGGCAACACCTTCATCAGCGGTGGCGGACGCATCGACATGACGTTCAGTTACGTGCCGGCACCCGGCGCCATGGCGCTGATGGGCCTCGCGGCAGGCATCGGCGCGCGGCGTCGACGGGCCTGAGTTCAACGCCCCACACTCCGTCACCCCAGTGCGTGCTCCACCGGAGGATGCGCTGGGGTGACGCGTTTCACGGTTTCGGGGGTATTCCTGACATCCGTATACTTGATTCCGTTCCGCGTGGACACGATTGTTCAACGACCCGGAATCCTGCTCCGAGTTCGGGGGATCCAATCGAGGATCGTCCACACGATCCGCGGCCAGCCTGGCCGCGCAGTCCGGGAGTCATCGAAGGAGGACCCATGTACGGCAAGCAAACTGAACGCGCGATCGGGGCCCTGAGCCGTCTGGCCGAAGTG
Source organism: Planctomycetaceae bacterium (assembly GCA_027490145.1). Taxonomy (GTDB): domain Bacteria; phylum Planctomycetota; class Phycisphaerae; order Phycisphaerales; family SM1A02; genus SYIB01. Next base: position 282,489 of record JAIXYQ010000015.1, on the reverse strand, counting down.
TGGGACAACGGCACCACCCGTCTTTCTGCGATTCAGATCGCCGAACAACGCGGACTGCCGGCACCGATGGTGGCCAAGATCCTGTCGACGCTCTCGCAAGCCGGCCTCGTCTCTGGCTCTCCTGGCCCCGGCGGCGGGTACGCCCTCGCCCGCCCCCCAGCCGAAATCACGCTCAAGCAGGTGCACATGCTCTTCGAGCGCGAGAACCACAGCCACATCTGCCCTTTCGGCGGTGGCGTGTGCGGAACGGGCGATCCCTGCGCGCTGCACGACAGCCTCGTCGGCATGCAGAAGGACATCTCGCGGTTCCTGAGCAACACGACGTTCGAGATCTTCCGCGCCGCCGCACAGGACAACGGCCTGAAGCCCACCGACCGCGCCGCGCACGTCACGTCGCCGCGCGAGAGCTACCGCGCACCGGATCGCGGGCGGAACTGAACGGTCGCATCGCGGGGGGCGCGAATCCACGACAGCACCCGCATCCGAGCGCGTCGGGCAACCAGCGCTCCCGCTCACTTCACCACATCGAGCACGACTGACCGCGCGGAGGGCCCCGGCTTGAGCGGTGTGCGCTCACCGACCCGCCACGCTTGGTGCAGGCTCCGGTAGTGCGGCGAACGCGGGTCACCCGATTGGCCACCGGGGGTCTGGAGGATCCCGTCCTCCTCATGTCCGGGGCTCACGATGTACCGCGCGCTCGCCGCCGCCCGCGGCGTCTGCACGCGCACGGCACGTCCGTGCCCGGGCTGCGGCCCATCGTCGAGCGTCACGGTCGGCTTCATGAACGCGGGCACGGCCTCGGCCACCGGACTGGCGAATCGCGCACGATTGCGCTCGCCCCATGGTTCGACACCGGGCTCCTTGGTCGCGGCTTCAACGAGGGCCGCTCGAAGGAAGTCGTTCCAGTCCGCGTAGCCCGACGGCAGCCAGTTGCCCGGCTTGTTCTCCAGGATGCGCAGCCAGGGTTCGTCGTGCACGGCGCGGATCTCGAGCCCCGGCAGTGGCTGTCCCGCCTGCCGGCGCATCCACGCCACCAGCATCGCCGCGAAGCGGCGCTCGATCGAACGCTGGAACGCCGAGAGGAGCGCCACCGCCGGTTGGTCGGCGTCGGCGCGGCCATTCCACGCTGCAATGACGTCGCGTTGGGCGAGTTGGCCCGGATCGGTCGCTCCCTCAAGAGTGGCCAGGGCGAGCGCGCGATAGGCCTCGAGCCCGATGAGTTCGGTGTCGAGCTGCATGGCGAGCATCCGCGACTCGTCCAGCGGTCCATCCTCGGCCAGCAGTGCATGGATCCGATGCGCCCGCTCCGGATTCGCCCAGTAGTGACCGAGCACGGCGCACTGCTCGATCGGCACCGTGCGGTGATTGGCCGTCACGATCACCCCTGACGCCGGTCGCACGAGCTTGGGGCGAAGCGCGGGATCGATCGGCCCCTGCCAGGGATCGCCATCGACGGCCGGTCGCCACAGTCGACGCGGATCGTGCCCACGACGATCGGGGATCCAACCCGTCACGACCCACGCGATGTCGCCGGCGCGATCCGCAAGCATGGCGTTCTGGCTCGGTCCGTACCACCGGGACAGCAGGTCGACCGCGTCACCCACGTTGCGCACCTGCGCCATGTCGAGGATCTCGAAGTTGATCGCCTCCGGGCGCGCACCGATCCAGAGCGTGACGAAGGGCCGCACCACGCCATCCGTGCATCGGAGCTCGCCGGTCACCGTGCCCCATCGCGTGGTCCGCTGCACGACGCGCTCAGGGTCCTTCCCGCGCACGAGCACCGTGTGCTCGACCGACCCGAACGGTTCGCTGCCGCCGCCGGGGAGCAGGTAGCGCCCGGGATCGTCGGGATCGACGTCGATCAGCGCGATGTCCTCGAAATCCCCGGTCGTGTTCGTGAAGCCGACCGCGACATGGCCGTTGCCTCCGATCACGATGCCGGGCACTCCCGGGATCGAGAGCCCGGTCCACTCCACGCCGGGCCACTCCAGTCGGCAGCGGTACCACAGGATCGGCGCGGTGATCATGAGATGCGGATCGTTCGCGAGGATCGCGCGGCCATCCTTCGTGCGCGAGCCGGCGACGACCCAGCCATTGCTTCCGGCAAGCGCGGCGCGCTCCTCCCAGACTTCATGGAGCGCGTCGGTCCAGCCATGCATGGACACCGGCACATCGGACGTCGGGCGCTTGGCTTTCTTGCCACCACCCTGGTTCTTCCCCGGTGCGGCGTCCTTGGCCGGCTTCACCGGCGGCTCGAGCAGTGCGCGATCGATGCCACGCAGGTCGATCGAGTCGGCACCGGGAATGGGCGGCATCTGCGGCGTCGACGAATCAGGCAGCACGGGGCAATCCATGCGCGAGAGCGGCGAGCCGATGAAGTCGAGGACCGGAACCGGCAGACGCTCGAACGCCTCGGCGTAGACCGCATCGGCGCGGCCGGTGCGGGCCAGGGCATGGAACATCGACAGGTAGACCAACGCACAGTCCTCGGGCTGCCACGGCTGCGGCGTGATGCCGAGCAGCATGTGCTCGAGGGGCAATGCCGGCAGTGCATCGATGCCTGAGTTCACGCCCTGCACGTAGGCGTCGAGGATCGCGCGCTTGCGTGCATCGAGCCGCTCGACACAGGCCCGCGCGACCTCACGGCCACGGAGTGCGCGTCGGTCGAGATCGGCCTGCACGGCACCGGGCCCAAGCAGCTCCGCGGTCTCGCCCGCAGCGAAGCGACGCATCATGTCCATCTGCGCGAAGCGATCGGTCGCGTGGGCGAAGCCGAGCGCGCGAGCGGCGTCGTTCTCGTTGGCTGCCGTGATCGTGGGAACGTCGAAGGCGTCGTAGGCGACGGCGACCGGCTTCGACAACCCGGGCACGGTCGGGGCAGGCGCCGAGGGACCGTCGACGGCGCCGATGAGCAGCGAGAGCACGACCACGGCACCGGTGGAGATCATGCCGTGCAAGGTAGCCTGAGGCGATGCCCGAGCCGGTGCACGTGATCGGATCGCTCATGGTGGATCGCGTGCTCCGCGTGGCCACGTTGCCGCGTGCCGGCGAGACGGTCACCGCACGATCGGCGACCATCCTGCCCGGCGGCAAGGGCGCGAACCAGGCCGTGGCTGCCGCACGCTGCGGTGCACGCGTACGCATGCTCGGCCGTACGGGTGCGGACGGGCGATTCATCGTCGATGAACTCCTGCGCGCCGGTATCGATGCCTCGGCGGTCACGACGGACGATCGGATGTCGGGCTCGGCCGCGGTGATGGTGGATGACCACGGCATGAACGCCATCGTCATCGCCCCGGAGGCCAACACGCGGCTCACGGAGACGGCGATCGACGCGTTCCTCGACGGCGCCGCGCCGGGCGGGATCCTGCTCGTGCAGAACGAATGCAGCGGGCTCGCGCATGCGGTGGCCAACGCGACCCGCCATGGTCTGCGCGTGTGGCTCAATGCTGCGCCGATGGACGACCGTGTGCGGGCGGTCGACCTGTCGCTGGTCGACTGCCTGCTGGTCAACGAGACCGAGGCGATGGCGCTCGCGTCCAACGACGAACCTCACGCGGCGTTCAGGCAACTCTGCGATGCATGGCCGCAGCTGGACCTGGTGCTCACGCTGGGTGCGGCCGGCTGGATCGCGCGCGTCGACGGCGTGGTGCTCCGGGGAGCGGCGCTGTCGGTGCAGGTCATCGACACCGTGGGGTGCGGTGATGCGTTCGTCGGCGCCCTCTCGGCCCTGCGCAGTGAAGGCATGGCCTGGCCCGATGCGCTGGCGCGTGCCAATGCCGCGGGCGCGATCGCCGCCACGATTTCCGGGGCCATCCCGTCGATCCCGTCGCGCGAGGCGATCGAGGCGTTGGTGCGCTCACTCGGGGCAGGTTCCCCAACCACCTAGCACGATGCCGAGGTCAGCACCGTCGACGGTGCCGTCGCGGTTGCAGTCGGCGCGCGGGGTCGGCCCGCCGTCGGTGCCCCACGCGCTGAGCAGGCCCGCAAGGTCTACCCCATTGACCACGCCATCAAGCGTGACGTCCGCGATGCAGTCGCACACCTCGCTCGACGCATCGGCGACGTAGCCGCCCGCCACGTTCGGCACGGGGACGTTCGAGCAGACACGGGTCCCATTCAGCGTGAGCTTGACTCCCCCGCCGTCATCCACGCTGCTGATGCCACCTTCTGCGACGTTGGCCACGTTGCCGGTCACCGTGCAATCGTTGAGCACGAGCATCGGGGCTCCCACGGGCACCCAGGAGATGCCGCCCGCGACGTTGTTGGAGTCGTTGTCGATGACCGAGACGCGCGTCATGGAGGGCTGGCCGGACACCAGGTGCAGGCCGCCACCACGGCTGTTGGCGTAGTTCGCGGTGACCGTCGAATCGACGACCGACACCTGGCCACCGTAGATCTGCAGGCCACCACCGTCAGCCGTCGCGCTGTTCTGTCGAATCGTGGTGCCCGTGATCGATCCCGTGCACTGCCAGAGGTAGGCGCCGCCGCCGAATCCGGAGGCATTGCCTTCGATGATGCAGTCGCGGATGCTCGCCGCGGACTCGTAGCCGAACACGCCACCACCCACGAGTGCCGACGGGTTGGTCGGGAACGGCGTACCGGTCGAGCCTCCGCGCACGGTCAGTGCCTCGAGGCCGGCGAAGGACGATTCGCCGCCGTTGAAGCGCACGACCGACGACCGCGTGCCGCCGGAGCCCTGCAGCACCGTCACTCCCGCGCCCGCACCGCGTACGAGGACCGACTTGCCGCGGAACTGGACCGGCCCCGCGTACGTGCCGGGCGCCAGGGACACGGTCCGGAACTCGCCCTTGGGCGTTGCATCGATGGCTGCCTGGATCGTGGCGTAGTCGCCGGGAACGCTCACCACCTGGCATGCATCGGGCGTGCCGTTGCCGTCACCGTCGGCGCACGACTCCACGATGCAGTTCCCGCCGGCGTCGGTCACCGTGCCCAGCCAGGCCGGCACGCCACTGCCGCAGATGGTGGTGGTGGCCAGCGACATCGCGGCCGGCGCAACCACCTCGAAGGCGGGCGAGCCACTGCTCTGCGAGCCCTCCTCGGGGCGGATGGAACAATCCGTCATGACGACGCTGCTGCCCGATCCTGACAGCCGAAGCACATGGGAGCCAGTCGACACGTTGCCCTCGAACAGGCAGGAGCCCAGCGTCGCCCCGATGCGATCGACATTCATCGCGCCGCCGTAGCCCGCGGCCGAATTGGACTGGAACGTGCAGCCCGTGATCGAGGCCCCGCCGGACAACGCCGTCAGCTTGATGGCCCCGGCATCGCCCGAGGCAGTGTTGCCCACGAAGGTGCACTGGGACGCCGAGAACTGCGGCAGGTTGCCCTCGGGCTGGACGGCCAACGCGCCGCCGGAGCCTGCCGTCGCGGAGTTTCCCGTGAAGGTGCAGCCTGCCAGCGTCAAGGGCTGGTTCCGGGACAGGTAGATCGCACCGCCCGTACCCGCCCGGCACCCGGTGAACGTACAGCCCGTGACGGAGGTGTTGGATGCTGGCGCCGCATATGACCCGCTGCCGATGCGGATGGCACCGCCGGCCGAGCCCGCGGCCGTCGTACCCATGCCCCGGAACGTGCAGTCAACGATGGTCAGCCGCGGCGTCTGGGCACCCTGAGCCTGGCTCGCGGCGAACACGATGCCCGTCCCGCTGCCGCCGGTGGTGTTGTTGAACGAGCATCCGTCGATGCGCGATCGGTTGGCGCCGAAACTGCAGCACGAGCTGCGGACGAAAATGGCGAAATCGCTGCACGCCGTGAAGGTGCAGTCCTCGACGATCTGGTCCTGCGGACCGCCGTCGCCCCACATCGTGATGCCGCGCGTGCACTGCTCGAACGTGCAACGTGCCACCAGGGACTGCTCCTGCATGTAGAGCACGCCATAGAGGGGCGCACCACAGTTGACGAAGGACGAGTCGACGACCGATGCACCCTCCGGGAAGAAGATCGCCGAGCAGTTCTGCACCACACAGTGGTCGAACGACGTGGAGCGATGGTCACCGTTGCCGCCATTGAGCGTGCAGTCCTTGAACCGGACCGGCTTGGAGAAGTCGGCATTGGCCACGAAACCGCCACCCGCCATGGCCGGCATGATGATGGTCGACGAACTCCCCGAACCCCGCACGATGATCGATGACCCGGCAGGCGAAGTGATGGCGGCGCCCCACGTGCCTGGCCCAACCACGATCTCGGCAGTCGTGCCCGCGCACACCTGTGCGACCGCTGCATCGATGGTTGCCGCATCCTGCGGCACACGGATCACGGTCGGACACTGCGCGTGTGCTACAGACCCCATGAGCAGGGCAGCGAGAACGGCACACGCGCGCGGACGCGCACCAACGGAAGGGCTCAACGACATGGACTTTCTCCTGGTGAAGACACGACGCCGCGCGTCCGCACGCGCTGCCTAGGCACAAGCGCCACGGGCCGCTCCAAGGGGCAATGATCGCAAGCCCTTGTCCCGGCTAGGCTTGCGACGCGACGACCGACTCGTTCGCCACGAGCAACGACAGGACCTCATACGCCAGGGCCGGATCGTCGGGCGCCGCGGCGTGGAGCTGCGCGTGCCACGCACTGCGCTCGACCTGCCGAAGCCGATCGAACAAGGCATGCACGCGCTGCCAGCGCTCCTGATCGACGGGTACGGACGGAGTTTTCACCTCAACCTTCATCGTGCTCTCCTTCTGGCCTGCCATGACGCGGCCGAAGCCCCTGGGATGTGAGTTCGCGATGCAACCACGCGCGGGCAAACGCCCAATCGCTCTTGACGGTGCGTTCTGAAATGCCGAGGCAGGTCGCCACCTGCTCGACGGACAATCCGCCGACGAATCGAAGCCAGGCCACCGCCGCGGGGCGCGGAGCCAACGCATCAAGCCGGTCCAGCGCCTTGATCGCCGATGCCCCGGCACGTCCACCTGCATCGGCGTGGATGCCCAGCGGCGCCGGATCCAGCGTCAGGGCATCGGCAGCGACCGCCACGGCTTCCTCGCGCCGCCGGCTGCGAGAACGCCGTCGGGCGGCATCGGTGACGACCTGCCCCATCATGCGGACGAGCGACCCGAACAGGTGGGCGCGATTCTCGAAGGACGCGCCACCCATCTTGAGATAGAGCTCATGCACGAGGACCGTGGTGTCGATGGGTCGCCGCGGACCTTCGCGCGCCAGCATGGCGCGGGCCATGCGGTGCACCTCGGCGTAGATCTCGCGCCAGAGTGCCTCAAGCGCCCCGTCGTCGCCGGCGTGGTGGCGCCGAAGCAACTCCTCCACGAGTGCATGCCGTCCTTCTGGTGGGATGAATCCGTCCAATCGTCGCTCCTGCTGCGAAGGTGGCACGGCTCCCGTCGCGGTCCTGTCCAAGCGTCACGCCGCGCCTGAGGGGGCAGCCTTCGGCCACGGTATCGTCGACCGGCAGGATCATGGCGAACTCCGGCGACCAGCAGCCTCCGACCCTCGACGCCGTGCAGGCGTGCTTTGACCTGCTGCTCGACGGCCGCGAGCGGGACGCCGTCGGGGCCTTCGACGCCACGACCGTGCGGGCCGCCCGCGACCTGATCGATGCCGACCGCACGCTCGAAGAGGCCTCCACTCCAGGACCGCGCGAGCCCGCCGGGGTTGCCGACGGACTCACGGGGACTCGCCTCGAGGGGTTTGAGTTGCTGGAGCCGCTTGGCGAAGGCACGAGCGGTCAGGTCTTCCGCGCGCGCCAGGTCCAGCCTGCACGCGAGGTCGCCATCAAGCTGCTGTGGCCCTGTTCGCACGCCGAGGCATTCGAACAGCGACGCGAGGCCTCGATGCTCGCCCAGCTTGAACACCCGGGCATCGCGCGCCTGTACGAGGTCGGCGTGTGGCACCACGCGGGGACCTTCCGACCATGGATGGCCATGGAGCTTGTCGTGGAGGCCAGGCCGCTCGCCCCCGACTCGGTCGCAGGCTGGTCGATCGAGGCCAAGGTCGCACTCGTCGCCGAGGTCGCCGATGCCCTGGCGCACGCGCACGCGAAAGGCATCATCCACCGTGACCTGAAGCCAGCGAACGTCCTGCTGCGCGCCGACGGTTCTGCGCGGATCATCGACTTCGGGCTGGCGCGGCGCGACGGCCCCGGTCACGAGCGCTCCGTCGCCATGCTGGGCGACCGCATCGTCGGAAGCCTGGCGTCGATCGCGCCCGAGTGCCTGCAGCCCGGCACGGTCGCCGATGTCCGCGCCGATGTGTTCGGCCTGGGCACGATCCTGTACGGGCTCCTTGCGGGCCGACCCATGCGTGCGCTCGATGGGCTGTCGATCACGCAGGCGCTGCACCGGATCGCGAACGAGAAGCCCGCACGGCTGGCGACACTCGACCGTCGGTTTCGGGGCGACCTGGACCGCATCGTGGCGAAGGCGATCGACGCGGAACCCGCACGCCGGCACTCCAGCATGGCCCTGCTCGCGCAGGATCTGCGTGACCACTTGGCAGGGCGGCCGGTGCTGATCGAGCAGCAGGCACCGATCGAGCGTGCCCTCCGCTCGGCACGACGGCACTGGCGGTCCTGGACGGCGGCGTCGATCGTCGGTGCCGCGCTGCTCGCCGCCACGGTGATCTCGTGGCGCTCGGCCAACGATGCACGCGAACAGGCGCGCCTCGCCAACCTCAGTGCTGCGGCGAGTGCAGTCGATGCATCGGACCAGCTCGCGCTCGACCGCGCACTCATGACCCTGGGTGATGACCACTCCGAGGAAGCCGCCCTCCTCCGTCGCACGGCCATGCTGCGCGGCGTCGACGTCGCTCCCGGTGATTGGTACGCGCTCGCGTCCGCTCCCGATGGCACATGGATGGCCGGCTCATCGGCGAAGCAACCCGGGGACGATGGTCCGGAGTGGTCGCTCAGTCGATGGAACGGATCGGAGCGCGCCTGGACGATCGCGCTGCCGCTGGCGACGACCAACGGTCTTGCCACCTCGCGTGATGGAGCATGGATCGCCTGCGGCCATGTCGCCGAGGGCGTCTCGGTGGTGGAGGCAGCGACCGGCCGCATCCACCGATCGTGGCCCGCGCATGAGGGCGAGACCGGCGGGGTACCGATCTTCCTGGAGGACGGGACGCTCGCAGTCCTCACCACACGACTCCACCGCACCGATGTGCAGGGAACGCCGGTTGCAGCGCCGATCGAGCTGGGCATCGGCGAAGTTCGTGCCGTGCGTCGAGCCGGCGATCACGGCCTCCTGGCCGTGGGCCACCGCGGGGCCGTCGTGATCGATGGCGCGACGTGGACTCGGAGCCGGACGCTCGCGTGCCCGGATGCGCGACAAAGTGCAGCGTGGAGCTCACCCGACGGCGCGACCATGCTGGTCGGTGGTTGGGATCGAACGGTGCGCCTGTATCACCATGGATCGGAAGCGCCGGCGTGGACCGGGCGGATGCACCACGACAACGTCTGGTCGATCGAGGGACTGTCGTCGACGCGCGCGATCTCGGCCGGTGCCGACGGGCTGCTCGTCACGTGGGACCTTGCGACAGGAGCACCGCACGTCATGCCCGGAAGTCCGGACATGGTCTGGTCACTGCTTCATGCACATGGCGGTCTGTGGATCGGCAGCCAGGGCGGACTCAGGCGTCTTGACCCGGGGGCCATCGATCGGTGGATCGGCATCCGCACCGATCGGCGCCGGACCATCATGTCGACGGACTGGACCGCGTGGATCGATCCGGATGGTTCGATCGACGGAGCCCGCCGCGATGGCACGCCGCTGCCGATCGGCCGAGAGCTCGGGCGGTTCACGCTGCTCGCCTCGCAGCCAAACGGTGAAGACCTCTGCGCGCTCCGCGACGACGGAGCCATCGTGTGCATCGACGCAGCGCGTGGCACGGTGCGTTGGGCCACCACCGCACTGGTCACCGATGCTGCTTCCGAGGTGGCAGGCATCCCGATGCTGGCCATGCAGGATGGCCTTGGACTGGTCCTGGTCGCATCGCGCGTGCACGGCTGTGCAGCCCTGAGGCTCGGCGATGGAACCGTGGCATGGACCCGGCCGATCGGTCAGCAGTGCGCGGCCGTCGGTGCAGGACCCGGCGGCATGATCCTTGCGGGCGGGCGCGATGGACTGATCGCGAGGCTCGATCGGGACGGAACCGTCATCGGCAGTTCACGCACGCAGCGCAGCCGTGCCGCCTCGATCGCCGGTAGCGCGGACGGCGCGCGGGTCATCGTGGGAGGCGCCGATGGCACGCTCCGCATCCTCGATGCAGCAACGCTCGATCAGGTGCTGGCGATCCGCGTGTCGAATGCAGCGCTCGACTGCATGTGGAGCGACGACGACGGCATCTGGACGATCGATCGTGACGGCGTCATGCGCTGCCGCTGACTGCAGCAGCGCCATGGAGGGTCCACCCTTCGAGACGTGACCGAGGTGGTCAGTGGGAACCTGCAGCCCGCGGTCAGCCGGTCCACCCAGCGAGAAGCCTGCTGAAGTCTGCTCCGTCGACCACACCATCCGCGTTGATGTCCGCACGGATGGGGCCGCCGACGACCGGCCCCCATGCCGAGAGCAACACGCCGAGATCGATGCCATTCACGCGACCATCCTCGTTCAGGTCCTCGGACACGATCGGCGGGCACGCATCGAGGGACCCATCCCAATCGACATCGAGCGATGGATCGGCGAGGATCTCGAGGGCATCCGGGACGCCATCCGCATCACAGTCGTCGAACGATCCCCAACGCAGCAAGGCGCCCGACACGGCGGCACCGCCGTCGGACCCGGGAAGCGCATCGGTCCATGTGCCATCGGGGGATCCATCGCCGACCAGGCACAGCGCCGCTTCCAGAAGTTCCGATTGCGCGGGCCGACCAGGCGACCAGGCGAATCCCTTGAACGCCGTTCCATCGGTCCAGGCCCATTGGCCCGAGGGCGATCGATGCCCGCCGATCCAGGGTCCGATGCACTCGAAGGCCGATGCCGACCGTGCAAGCTCAATCAGGAACGACAGCTCGGCGTTCGACGCCGCCGGAGCGAGATCACCTCCGGCGGCCAGCGCGAACTCGCGGGCGGCGTGCCAGGACCATGGCGCCTGCACCAGGACCACCGCGTAGGTCCTTCCGTTGCCGCCAGCCTCGATCGGCCACGTCGACGTCGCGAACGTGAACGAGGGCCAACCGTCGCTCCCGGCAGCAGCGCAGGCACTCACGATCGCGAGGGTGTGGCAGAGCATCCACACAGGGTAGGTGATCCCCATTCAAAGGCAAGACTGGGCTTGCATCGAGAGGCTTCGCTCCTACACTCGAAGGATGATCGATCGCCGGGAGTTCCTGCTTCGATCCGGCGGCATGGTTGCCGGGCTCGGTGCCACTGGCAGCGCGCTTGCCGGTGATTGCCCCGGCGCGACCATCGGCAGTCCGTCACTCGCCCGGTTCCGATCCTCGCTCGACGGCACCACCATCCTTCCCTCGGATGCCCCGTACGACACAGCGCGGCTGGTCTACAACCGCCGCTTCGACCCACGACCTTCCCTGATCGTGCGTCCGGCGTCGATCGCCGACATCCAGCGAACGATCGACTTTTCGCGCACCGCGGGGGTCCGCTTGGCGATCCGCTCAGGAGGGCACTCGTACATCGTCGCTTCCGGTGGTGATGGGATCGTGCTTGACCTTGCCTCGATGGGTGGCGTCCAGTCCCTCGGGGGCGCGATGTTCCGGATCGGCAGCGGCACGCAGCTGCAGAAGGTCTACGGCGACCTGCGGTGCAACGGGAACTGGACCATCCCCTGCGGCAGCTGCGAGACCGTGGGCTTCGGCGGCATCGCACAGGGTGGCGGCTTCGGTTACCTCCAGCGCGCCCACGGCCTCACCTGCGACCGGGTTCGATCCGCGAGGGTCGTGCTCGCCGATGGTTCGATCGTCACCGCATCGCCCGACGACGACGCGGATCTCTTCTGGGCATTGCGCGGCGGCGGTGGAGGCAGCTTCGGGGTCGCCGTCGATCTCACCGTGGAAGCCGTGCCGTACTCCCCGCTCCAGGTGCTGCTCTGGTACTGGCCACTCTCGGCAGCGGACGACGTGCTGCAGCTGATGCACGAAGCCGCCGCCGATGGGCGGTTGCCGCGCCATGCCTCGGCTGGTGTGGTCTTCAACCGACCAGCGGCCGCACTGGCCGTGCCGCAGTGCATCGGTCTGCTGTGGTCACGTGCCACGATGACCGACGCCTTGGCGGCACAATCCATGCTCACGGGGTCGGCCGGCATTCCTTCCACGCCGGGCCTGGGCTACGGCTATGAAGCCGAGTCCCCGGCGTGCGACCCGACCGCCGTCCCAACACGCGAGCACTATCGAGCCAAATCCTCGATGGTGTTCGGCGCGCCACCGGTCGGAACCGGAGCCGCGATCCGGGCATGGATCCTGGATCGACTCGCTTCGCCGGTGTTGACTGCCAGCGACTACGCCACGATCAACTTCCTGACGCTCGGTGGTGCCGTGTCCGACGTTGCGCCGCAAGCCACGGCATTCCATCATCGTGCCGCCCGCCTCGAGGTGCAGTACCTGGGCTACGTCCAGTCACCGACACCGCGCTCCATCGAGGCCAATCGAGCCTGGCTCCGCGGGGCCTACGCCGACATCGCTCCTCGATTGGTCCAAGGCGGGTCAGGCGGGTACTGCAACTACGCCGACGAGGACCTCACCCCTGCCGAATTCCCGACGCACTACTGGGGCTCGAACTATCCGCGTCTCCAAGCCACGAAGCGCCGTGTGGATCCAGGTGGGTTCTTCCGGGGTCCCCAGTCCGTGGTGGGCTGAGATCCATGACGGCATCGTGCGGCGATGCGTGGTCCGTCCGATGTCCGCGCTCACGTGGCGCGCCGCGAAGGAGTCGATCGTGGACTTCGGACCGAGCGGCCGGCCGATGCTGCCGGGGCCACGCCCACCACACTGCTGGATGACGAGGCCCCAACCCGCGCACGCCGGGCGCCGCGCTTGCGGACCACCGGTAGCAGCATGGACGCGATGACGTAGAGCCGTGCGTCGGGGCGACGGCGCCCGGCTCCCAGGAGCGCCTGCAACTCAACGATGAGCCCACGCGCCCGCGCGAACTCGGCTGGCGTAAGCCAACCATGGTGCACCATCGCCGCCAGCGTGCGCGCCTCGGCGCTGAACTTGAGTTGGCCGCTCTGGGCGGCGTCGCGGCTCGCGCGTCCGGCGATCTTGCAGATCACCTTCACGGTGTGGTCGTACGCCTGGTTCGCAGCCTTGCTGCCGCCGTCACGGAACCCCGGTTGGATGTGGTCGGCCACGACGTCGTAGGTCCGCTCGAGGCGACGACCGACCTTCCGCTGCTCCAGCTCGCGCACCGCACCCAGGCGCACGAGCTTGTCCATGTGGCGATAGAGCGCGTCGGCAGGCCGATCCAGCATGCTGGCGATGTCCGCGATCGCGCATGGCCCCAGCAACCGCAGCGCCTCGAGCATCTCAAGCCGAACCGGGGCCGTCATGGTGACCCACGCCTTGGGGCTCGTGATCGCCAAGGTCTTCAGGCGGCTCATCCGGACAGTAGACGCGCATCGCTCCACCGCGTCAACAGCAGGACGCGGCGTACAGTGCACCCAGACCACCATGATGACCTCCATGCTGCTCGACACCGTCAAGGCCGGCACCCCCGCCTCGGTCCCTGCGATCGATGCCCTCGCGATCAACACGATCCGCACGCTCTCCATGGACGGCGTCCAGAAGGCCAGGTCGGGTCACCCCGGTGCACCGATGGGCCTGGCTCCGGTGGGCTGGGCGCTGTTCCAGGATGCCTTGACCTTCGACCCCGATCACCCGGATTGGATCAATCGGGATCGCTTCGTACTTTCGAATGGCCATGCCTCGATGCTGCTGTACTCGCTGCTGCACCTGGCGGGCGTGAAGCAGCTCGACCGCCACGGGCAGCCCACCGGCGAGGACGCCGTGTCGCTGGACCAGATCAAGGCGTTCCGCCAGCTGGGCAGCCGAACGCCGGGCCATCCGGAGTTCGGCATGACCGGTGGCGTCGAGGTCACGACGGGGCCGCTGGGACAGGGCATCGCGACGAGCGTGGGCATGGCCATGGCCGAGCGCTGGCTGGCGTCCCGGTTCAACCGGCCCGAGTTCGAACTGATCGCGCACCGCGTGTGGGCCATCTGCGGCGATGGCTGCCTGATGGAGGGCGTGAGCGCCGAGGCGGCATCGATGGCCGGCCACCTCAAGCTCGGCAACCTGTGCTGGATCTATGACAGCAACCGCATCACGATCGAGGGACACACCGACCTGGCGTTCAGCGAGGACGTGCGACGTCGGTTCGAAGGCCATGGATGGAACGTGCTGCACGTGGCCGATGCGAATGACCTGCCATCGTTGGAGGTCGCGTTCACGGCTGCACGGGCCTGCGTGGATCGCCCCACGCTGATCATCGTCGACACGCACATCGGCTGGGGCAGCCCGAAGAAGCAGGACTCGCACGCAGCCCACGGCGAACCGCTCGGTGACGACGAGATCAAGGCGACCAAGCGCGTGTACGGATGGCCCGAGGACGCGCAGTTCCTGGTGCCGGGCGAGGTGCGCGAGCGCATGGATGGCGTGTTCGGCGCGCGTGGGCGTTCGGCGCATGCAGCCTGGAAGGCCCGCTTCGCCGCCTACCGCGCCCAGCACCCTGCCCTGGCCGCGGAACTCGACTGCATCATGCAGCGCACGCTTCCCGCCGGATGGGACGCCGCGCTGCCCGTGTTCCCCTCCGATCCCAAGGGCATGGCCACGCGCGCCAGCGGCGGCAAGGTGCTGAATGCGGTGGCGAAGGCCGTGCCATGGCTCGTCGGTGGATCCGCCGACCTGGCGCCGAGCACGAAGACGCTCATCGACGGCGAGCCCGGCATGCAGTCGCACACGCCGGGTGGTCGCAACGTCCACTTCGGCGTGCGGGAGTTCGGCATGGCAGCGGCCTGCAACGGCATGGCGCTGTCGGGGCTCCGCTCGTACGGCGCGAGCTTCTTCTGCTTCACCGACTACGCACGCCCTGCGATCCGGCTCGGCGCGCTGATGGAGCTGCCCGTCATCTGGATCTTCACCCACGACTCGATCGGCCTGGGCGAGGACGGCCCCACCCACCAACCGGTCGAACAGTTGGCGAGCCTGCGCGCGATGCCGCACCTGCAGGTCTGGCGCCCGGGCGACGCGAACGAAGTCACCGAGTGCTGGCGCCAGGCGATGCTCGCCACGCATGGACCATCGATGCTCGTGCTGTCAAGACAGGACATCCCCACGCTCGACCGCAGCACGCTCGCCCCGGCCGCGGGCTGTGCCCGTGGCGCCTACATCCTGCGCGAAGCGAGCGCAGCACCCAAGGTGATCCTGATCGGCACCGGCACCGAACTGCACCTGTGCCTGCAGGCTGCCGAGCGGCTCGAGGCTGCGGGGTGCCCCACGCGCGTGGTGAGCATGCCATGCACGACGGTCTTCGCCGCACAGGATGCCGCGTACCGCGAGAGCGTGCTGCCCAGGGCGATCACGCGCCGCGTGGCCGTCGAGGCCGGTTCGAGCCTCGGCTGGGACCGCTGGATCGGCAACGACGGCGTGTTCGTGGGCATCGATGCCTTCGGTGCCAGTGCACCGGCTCCCGCCCTCTACGCCCACTACGGCATCACGGTCGATCGGATCGTGGCTGCTGCATCGTGAGCGGCGTCGATGCATGCGGCATCGTGCGGCGCACCGTACGTCCTGCCGCAACGGCCGCCACGGAGCCGACGTAGCCCACCATCGACACGGTGGCGATCATGCCGGCGGCCGACGTGTTGAACCCGATGGCGGCGAGCGTGCCGACGATGGCGGTCGCTGCGGCGATGCCGGCCGCGAGCCAGAGCATCGACCCCAGTCGATCGGTCCAGAGCCGGGCCGTCGCTCCCGGCGCCACGAGCATGGCCACCACCAGGATCGAGCCCACGGCCTCGAAGGCCACGACCGTGTTGGCCGCGACCGTGGCCATCAGGCCAAGGTGCACCAGGCTCACGCGCAGACCGACGCTCGCCGCGTGCGCGGGATCGAAGCTCGTGGCACGCAGGTGCTTGAGGAACGCGAGCATCAGGACCACATCCACCATGAGTGCCCCACCGAGCCAGGCAGCGGCTCGAGGGACCTGCACGCCGAGCAACGCCACGGTGTCGAAGGGCACGAACTCGAGCAGACCGTGGAGGACGCAGCCCGGATCGAGGTCGACCTGACGCGCCGCCAACGACATCATCACCACGCCCAGGGCGAAGAGTGACGTGAAGGTGACTCCCATCGCAGCGTCGCGGTCCACGCGACCCCAACGGCCGAGGGCCGACGAGATGAAGGC
Organism: Planctomycetaceae bacterium; assembly: GCA_027490145.1. GTDB lineage: Bacteria > Planctomycetota > Phycisphaerae > Phycisphaerales > SM1A02 > SYIB01. Next base: position 266,158 of record JAIXYQ010000015.1, on the reverse strand, counting down.
CGTCGCGATGCCGATGATCGTCGCACCCAGCAGCATCGGCAGCACATCGCGCGTGCCCGTCAGCAGGAAGGCGCCGGCGATGCCCGGCAGCACGGCATGGCTGATCGCATCACCCAGCAGGGAGAGCCGTCGCAGCACCAGCCAGCAGCCCACGAGTCCGCAGGAGACGCTGGCCAGGACCGCCGTGGCCAGCATCCAGGCGTCGTCGGCCGTGAACCACGGCATGGCGGTGATCGGCGGATCGATCATCGCGTGCTCCCGTGGCCCGGTGGCACCGTCGCGCGCAACCGGTGGTGCCGCCAGAGCGCAACCAGCACGCCGCGTTCGGGCGCGACCGCCAGGCTGACGACGAACAGCGCTGCCGCCGTGAGCACGATCATCGGACCTGTCGGCCAACCACCGCCGACCGCACCGCCCGGAGGCGGGAGCACGGCGCTGAGGCCCGTGCCGATGACGGCGCTGGCCGCACCGATCACGGCGGCCACGGCGAGCATCGTGCGGAGCGAGCCGCTCCAGCAGCGGGCGGCCGCGGGCGGAATCACCAGCAAGGCCACCACCAACACGACCCCCACGCTGGGCAGCCCGGCGACGGTGACGAGCGCCACGAGCACGAGCAGGATGGCATCGAGTCGGTGCACGGGCCGACCGATGCCTGCCGCGAAGTCCCGGTCGAAGCACAGCAACCCGAACTCCTTGCGCAGGGCCAGCACGGTGGCCGCCACCGCGACCGCCACGCCGAGCACGAGCCACGCATCGGTGGAGACGATCGTGGCCGCCTTGCCGAAGAGGAACCCGTCGAGTCCGGCTCGATTGCCGCCGGGCTGGTTCTGGATCACGCGCGAGAGCACGATGCCGAGCCCGAAGAAGCCGCTGATGGCGATGGCTGTCGTGGCGTCCTCGCGGGCCTTGGGCCATCGTTGCACGAGCGCCATGGTCGCCATGCTCGCGAGGCCGAGCACCAGGGCACCGAGCAGCAGCACCGCCAGGCTTCGATCACCCGCCACGAACCACGCCAGGCAGATCCCCGGCAACGATGCGTGCGCGACCGCATCACCCGCGAGCGCACGGCGTCGCAGCATCGCGAGCGAACCCACCAACGCGGCGGCCATGGCCAGCGAAGCGGTGCTCAGCATGACCATGCGCGTGCTGGCATCCTGCAGCGACAGCAGCCGGAGGAGTTCGGGCACCTCAGCCTCCCGCCTGTCCGGGCGCGGGTCCTGACGACGCGTCGGCGATCAGGGCCAGGCGGCCACCATAGGTCCGCTGCAGCAACGGGCCGGTGAACGTGGTCGACACGGGCCCGGAAGCGATCAGCCGCTTGTTCAGCAGCAGCACGTGATCGAAGCGGTCGCGAACGGTCGCGAGATCGTGGTGCACCGCCACGATCGTGCAGCCCCGCCCGCGCAGGGCGGCGAGGACGCGCATGATGGCATCCTCCGTCACCGCATCGACGCCGGCGAACGGTTCGTCCATCAGGAAGAGCCGTGCACCCTGCATCAGTGCGCGCGCCAGGAAGACGCGCTGTTGCTGGCCCCCGCTGAGCTGGCTGATCTGCCGATCGGCGAAGGAGGCAAGCCCCACCTGATCGAGGCAGTCCATGGCCTGCAATCGCTCGGCGCGGCCCGGACCGCGGAAGATCCCCAGGCGGCCGTACGCGCCCATCAGGACCACCTCCAGCGCGCCGATCGGGAACTCCCAATCGACCGATTCCCGCTGCGGCACGTAGGCGACATCACGGCGTCGTGATGCGATCGTGCCGCCGAGCACGCTCACGCTGCCGGCGGCCAGGGGAACGAGCCCGAGGGCTGCCTTGATGAGCGTGCTCTTGCCGGCGCCGTTGGGGCCGACGATGGCACAGAGCGACGACGACGGGATGGCCGCATCGATCCCCTCCAGCACGAGCTCGCTGCGGTAGGCGACCGACACGCCATGGAACGACAGCGCAACCTCGGTCATGGCGCCCGTCCCGCCGCCGCATCGAGCCAAGCCGCAAGCGCGCCGGGGCGGGCGGGCACGGTGCCGCCGAGCGCGCGCGCGATGAGCTCGGCATCGTGCACCACCATGCCCACGTGCGTGCCCTGCTCCGTACCGGCCGGACCGATCGCATCGCTCAACAGTTCGCCCCCGATCGCCACCGCATGGCCGCGCGCGCCGCATCCCTCGACAAGCGCCTCGACCGCCTTGCGCGGCACGCTGCTCTCGATGAAGACCGCCGGCACCTTGCGCTCGACGATCAGGTCGATGAGCGCATTGAGCTCGCGGAGGCTCGCCTCACTGTCGGTCGACAACCCCTGGATGCCGCGAACCGTGAGCCCGTTGGCCCGGCCGAAGTAGCCGAAGGCGTCGTGCGCCGTGACGAGCACCCGTCGCTCGGCGGGGATCGAGGCGATGACCGACCGGACATGGGCCGAGGCCGTGTCGAGCAGCTGGAGGTGCGAGGCGCAGCGGGCGCGGACGTCGGGGGCGGCATCGGGAGCGCGCTCGATGATGGCGTCGCGGATGCGCTCGCATGCCGATCCCCACAGCTCGAGGTCGAACCACACATGCGGATCCGGCACCGAATCCACCCCCGCGGCGCGCAGCAGCCGATCCTGCGGCATCGCATCGGTCACGCACACGACCGGCACGCGCGACCCCAGCTTGGTGATGGCATCGCCGAGCCGACCTTCCAGGTGCAGTCCGTTCCACAGGAGCAGCCCGGCCCCGGTCATGACGCGCACATCGCCGGGCGACGCCTTGTACAGGTGTGGATCGACGCCCTCGCCCATCAGTGCGGTGACCGAGACCGCGGGCCCACCGATCGCCCGGGCCGTGTCGGCGATCATGCCGGTCGTGGCGACCACCTTGAGCGGCGGGGCCGCCTGGGCCCGGGGGGCCACGAACCAGGCCAGGACGACGGTGACCGCGGCGAGGATGGCAGGTGGTGCACACATGAGTTTGACGACTCAAACTCTAGGTTGCGCATCACTCCATGTCAACGCTCGGCTAGGCTTGGCCCCATGCTCGCCAGCGAAACGGTCGAGAACTACCTGAAGGCCATCTACCTCGTGCAGCGCGAGGCGGCCACCGACGAGGCGCCGATGGGCAAGATCGCGGCGTCGCTCGGGGTGACACCCGGCTCGGCCACGAGCATGGTGAAGAAGCTCGTGGCGGCCCGGCTGGCCCGCCATGAGCGGTTCGGCGGCGTGCGGCTGACCGCGCGGGGAACCCGGGCCGCCCTCGACATCCTGCGTCGGCACCGCCTCGTCGAGACCTTCCTCGTCGACACGCTGGGGCTCGACTGGTCGGTGGTGCACGACGAGGCCGAGCGGCTCGAGCACGCGATCTCGCCTCTGGTGCTCGATGCGCTCGACCGTCACCTGGGCCGCCCCGCGTTCGATCCTCACGGCGACCCGATTCCTCGCGCCGATGGTGCGCTGCAGGAATCCGAGGCCATGCCGATGTCGGAACTGGGCGTCGGCGATGCGGCGCGGCTGGTGCGCGTCCTCGACCAACGCGGCGACTCGCTGCGATTCCTCCGCGCCAGCGGGCTGAAGGTGGGCGCAGGGCTGCGCATCGTCGCGATCGAACCCGGCGCCGGCGTCATGCGGATCCGGCCCGACGGAGGCGCCGTGGTGAGCATGAGCACCACCGCAGCATCGCGCGTGCTGGTCAGGCCCATGCGGGGTCGCGGCTGAACGCGGCGATCGCCTAGCCTGCGCGAGGCATGCTCAGCGCCCTCCTCACCATGGCCATCACCGTCCCGCCACCCGCCCCCATCGCCCCGCTCCCCGCTCCGCGCCAACTCGCTTGGCAGGACCTGGAATTCACGGGCTTCATCCACTTCGGTCCCAACACCTTCACCGACCTCGAGTGGGGCCACGGCGACGAGCCGGCGCACGTGTTCCAGCCCACGGCACTCGACGCGCGCCAGTGGGTGCGCGTGATGAAGGAAGCCGGCATGAAGGGCGTGGTCATCACCGCCAAGCACCATGACGGCTTCTGCCTCTGGCCCACGGCCTTCAGTGAGCACTCGGTCAAGGCAAGCCCGTGGAAGAACGGCACGGGTGACGTGCTGCGCGAGCTCAGCGATGCCTGCCGCGAAGGCGGGCTGAAGTTCGGCGTCTACCTGTCGCCATGGGACCGGAACAATCCGCAGTACGGCACGGGCGAGCCCTACAACCAGATCTTCCGCTCGCAGCTGCGCGAGGTGCTCTCGTCGTACGGTCCCATCTTCGAGGTCTGGTTCGACGGCGCGTGCGGCGAGGGCCCCAACGGCAAGCGCCAGGTCTACGACTTCCCGAGCTTCCGTGCGGTGGTGCGCGAACTGCAGCCCGATGCGGTGATCTTCAGCGATGTCGGTCCCGACATCCGGTGGGTCGGCAACGAGCAGGGCTGGGCCGGCGACACCTGCTGGGCCATGCTCAAGGCCGAAGGCCACGGCATCGGCAACGACAACCCGCCGCCGCAGAAGTCGCTGACCGAAGGTGACGAGGACGGCGAGTCCTGGATCCCCGCGGAGTGCGACGTGTCCATCCGCCCGGGCTGGTTCTTCCATGCGCACGAGGACGACAAGGTCAAGACCCCCGCGCAGCTCTTCGACCTGTGGGAGCGCAGCGTCGGGCACAACGCGAACTTCCACCTGAACTTCCCGGTGGATCGTCGGGGCCTGATCCATGAGCACGATGCCAAGGCGGTGCTTGGCCTGCGCGCGCTGATCGATGCGACGTACGGACCGGGTACGGACCTGGCCCGCGGCCGTCCGACCGCCGCTGACGCGATCCGTGGGTTCGCGCCGGGAGGCGCGTACGAGAAGCCCGCACCCGAGCCCTTCGGCCCCGACAAGGCCGTCGACGGCGATCCCGCCACCTTCTGGGGGACCGAGGATGGTGCGACCGCGGCGTCGATGGAGATCGAGCTCGATCCGTCCCGCGAGTTCGACCGCGTGGTGCTGGCCGAACCCATCGCGCTCGGCCAGCGCGTGAAGCGCTTCCGCATCAGCGTGCCGGCCGCGCCGAGCAACAACCACCGCGACTGGATCACGCTCGCCGAGGGCACGACCATCGGCCACAAGCGCATCGTGCGCGTGCCGGCGACGAAGGCCACGCACGTGCGCATCGAGATCCTCGACAGCCGCGCGTGCCCGTGCCTCTCGGGCGTGTCGGTGCATCGGACGGCTGCAGCCCAGGGCGCCCGCTAGCAGGCCGACGCCGGATCAGGCGCAGAGGCCGTGCGGGCGCAGCGGATCGAACATCAAGCGGGTGCTTCGATGACCACCGCCGGAGCCGCGCATCACTCCCAGGTGCCGAGGTCGATGTCGTCGTCGGCTGCCGGCTCACCCGGGGACTTCAGGCGGAGCTCGATGGTGCGTGGCGCGCGGGGCGCATCCAGTTCGATGCGCGCGCGCTCGATGACGCGGCCATCGGGTGCGAATTCCAGCTCGACACGCAGCGGTGCACCACGCAAGGGACCACCCGTCACGAGGCCTGATCGCATGGCGGCCTGCACGTCCGGGTTGACGCGCCGCGAACCGGCGGCATCGTCACCACGCTGCTCCGGAGCGCGCGACGGCGCGGCCGCGGCGTCACCGCGGGACCGCTCCGCACTTCCGTCGGGCTGCGTCCCCTGCCGGATCGATGCTGCACGCTCGACTGCAGCCTTTGCGTCGATGCCGTTGGGCATCCACTGCCGGCGCGCGACGAGCGTGCGCCAGCGCGGATACTCGACGACCTGCAGGTCGTAACCGTCCTTGAGGCGCGGCAGCACGGAATCCAGCGTCATCCAATCCAAGTCGACCGGCATGGACGGACCACGCGCAGCGGCGCTGCCCGGACCGTCGCCACCCTGCTGTGCGCGCCGTTCGACGGCAGCCTCGCCGCGGCCGTCGGCCTTGGCCTCACGCCGGCGAAGCTGGCCATCAGGACCCTTGAACCACGACCCCTGCGCATCGCGACCGAACTCGATGCGCTTGCCCGCATCATCGAGCTCCAGGTAGCCGAACGAGCGGGGATCGGGCCCGGCCACGTGCGTGACCTCGCCCACCATGAGCCGACTGGCCACCGGACCGCCCCACCGCGTGATGCGGATCTCGTACGTGCGCGAGCCCGGCTCGGCGAGCGCGGCCTGCGCCGAACCGATGACGTCGTTCGCGCTCGCCGCGGATGGACTGATCGCAAGCGGAACCAGCACGGCCAGCGTGATCGCCATGAGGAGGATCGCCGCGATCGGGCCCATCGACATCGGCCGCATGGCCCGTGCCCCACGCGGCTCGACGCGGCCGACGGTGGCGCCCACGCTCTCCGAGGCGTGCGCAGCCATCAGACCGTGCATCACGTCATCATCGATGTGCCGAGGATCGTGCGGGTCGGGGAATGCACTGCTCATGATGACTCCTCATCGCGCCCATCGGGCGCATCACTGCCGGGCACCAGGCCCTTGGACCGCAGGCATCGGGCCACGAGCGCACGCCCGCGGATCGCACGCTTGCTGGCCAGGTCATCGCTGATCCCGAGATCGACCGCGATCTCGGCGATCGATTGATCGCCGCCGTAGTGGCGCTCGAGCACCTCGCGGAACGTGGCAGGCAAGGCCTGCACGCAACCACGCACGCCTTCGGCGAGCTGCCGCCCATCAAGCTGGTCCTCGATCGCAGCGAACCGCTCGGCGAGCCCCTCGATGCGGACGATCTCGTGGGCATCGTCCATCGCGATCCGGCGGCGCCGTGCCTCGCGGCGCACCGAGCCCATGACCACCCTGACCGCGATGCCGCGCAGCCACGGTCCGAGCGCGCGGGCGCCATCGAACTCGGCGCGACGGGTCCAGGCGATGGCGAGGGTGTCCTGCACGAGATCCTCCACGACATCGCTCGAGGCGACTCGGCCTCGGCAGGCAGCGGCAATGAAGCCAACCAGCAGGAACCGCTCCTGCGCGAGCCGACGGTCGAAGGTGTCGGGGCTCTCCATGGGTCGAATCAGCCGTTGCTGCGGGATGTCATCGAGGATTGCCCCGATGAGCCCCGCCCGGACAGGAGGCAAGGGAAATCACGACCCGATCCGGGTCGGGTGACCGGCCGAGAACACCGTGGCGTACGTGGCGCCCTGGACGGCCACGAAGAGCGGCATCCCCAGCAACGGCATGCCGACGCAGAGCAGGAACACGCTCACGCCAAGGATCAGGCCGTACACGAACAGCAACGCGAACATCGCCGGCGACTTGCCCGCCGTGAGCGACCAGGAGCGGCGAAGCGTGGCCTCCAGGCCTTCCTTGGGAAGCGAGGGGTCGGCCGCGAGCGCAGCCATGAAGATGAGCCGCGGCATGAGCCAGATCGACGCGCCCAGCGCGCCGAGACCGGCCAGCAACACACCGAGGGCACCCACGCCGCCCATGCCATTGGAGCTCCCCCCGAACTCGAAGCCAACGCCCACGCCAAGCAGGATCAGACCGGGGATGACGGCAGCCACGATCGCGACGCCGATCAGCAGGACCGAGACGAAGTAGGCGAGCACGACCGACCCGTACCGCTGGAAGCCCAGGAAGAGGTCCGACACCTGTCCAGCGCCGCGCACCGCGCGCGCACCCGCGACGATGAAGCCCGCCAGCAGCGGACCGCCCACCAGGATGGACAGCAGCCCACCCACCAGGTCGAGCCCGAGGGCGCCGGGGGCAGACGTACCGGACTCCTCGGCCGCCTGGCGGAGCATGCCGGCGATCACCCCCGGAACGCTGAGCGCGTACGACAGCACCAGGTAGACCAAGCCGATCAGCACGAGCACGCCCCACTTGGCCTTGAACGCCTTGTGACCGAGTTGCGACGAACCGCCGTACGTGAACGCGGGCAACTCCTCCTCGGGGATGGGGCTCGAGGCCAGCGGCGGATGCGATGCACCGAGCACCGCGTCGGCACGGGCCGTCATCCCGGCATTCGCCAGGCCGGCCAACAACCCGCTGATCACCGGATCGGCCGAAGCGGTCGTCCAGGCGATGTCGCCCACCACGCAGACCTTCGTCGCGGCATTGATGCGGCCGAGCGCGACCATGCGTTCGATGGCGACTCGATCATGCGGACCCGTCGGCTGACCCGATTCGACGACATACCAGTGCATGCTGTGCCTCCTGCGCGCAAGGCGCACCGGGCAGGATAGATCAAGCCCCGTGGTGGTTGCCGGCATGGCCGGCAGGCTCCCCTGCCGGGCGCGCTCGACCGCCCCGACCCATCCGAAGCGAGTACAGCAGGAAGAAGAAGGTGGGCACCACGAGCTGGTCCATGATCGTGGACCCGAGCATGCCACCGAAGACCGAGATGCCGATCGACCGGCGGCTCTGGGCGCCCGCACCCACCGCGATCACCAGCGGCAGGATGCCCAGGATGAAGCTCAGGCTCGTCATCATGATCGGGCGCAGGCGCAGGCGCGATGCCTCGCTGGCCGCCTGCAGCGGGCTCTCGCCGCCGTCGGCACGCACCTTCGCGAACTCGACGATGAGGATCGCGTTCTTGGCGGCGAGTCCGACGAGCATGACGAGACCGATCTGCGCGTACACATCGAGCGAGCGCCCGGTCCAGTGCAGCGCGATGAGCGCGAACAGCACGGCGAACGCCACCGCGAGCAGTACGTTGAACGGCAGCACCCAGCTCTCGTAGAGCGCGGCCAGCAGCAGGAACACCGCCACGAGCGCCATGCCGAAGATGACCGGCGCCAGGCCGCTGGCCTCGATCTCCTGGAAGGTCGTGCCGGTCCACTCGTACGAGAAGCCCTCGGGCAGCGTGGCCTGGGCCACCTCGTCGATCGCCTTGATCGCGTCGCCCGAGCCGAAGCCGGCGGCGGTCTGGCCGTTCACCTGCACGGTGTTGTAGAGGTTGTAGTGCGAGGCGTTGTCGGTGCCGGCCTTCAGCACGGGCCGCGAGAAGCTCGTGAACGGCACCATCTCGCCCGAGGCGTTGCGCACGCGCAGGCCCATGATGTCCGGGACATCCATGCGGCTGCCGGGCTGCGCCTGCACCATCACGTTGTAGACCTGGCCGAACTGGTTGTAGTTGTTGACGAACGCCTGGCCCATGGTGGTGCCGAGCGTGTCGAAGACCGTGCCCATGTCGAGACCGAGCGCGTACACGCGCGTACGGTCGATCTCGAGCGTGATCATGGGCACCGCGTTGGTGAACGGCGTGTTGAGACCGCTGAGCTCAGGGCGCGTGGCCGCCTCGGCGAGGAACGCATCGGCGACCTCGGCGAGCGCATCGAAGTCCTGGCCCGCGAGCGCCTCGAGCTGGAGCTGCCAGCCACCCACGGCGCCGAGGCCCGGGATCGGTGGCGGCGGCGCGGGAAGGACGGTCGCCTCGGGCAGCGACCGCAGGTCGGGGGCCGCGCGCATGATGATCGACCGCACGTTCTCGGTGGCCGGATCGCGCTCGTCCCACGGCTTCAGCGTGACGATCACGACGCCGGCATTGGTCGACAGCGAGCCCGTGAGGAAGTTCAGGCCATTGATCTGGATGGCATCGGCCACCGCCTCGTCGCGACGCACGATCTCCTGGATGCGGTTGGAGACCTCCTGCGTGCGCAGGAGGCTCGACCCCGGCGGCAGCTGGTAGAGCACGAAGTACGCGCCCTGGTCCTCGTTGGGCACGAACGAGGTCGGCACCACGCGGAAGTAGTGCCAGACCCCCAAGCAGCCCACCAGGAAGCAGGCGACGACCGCGTACCAGTGCCGGCAGAGCCATTGGACCAATCGCGCGTAGTGGTCGCTGAGCCAGTCGAATCCTCGGTTGAACAGCACGAACGGGCGGAAGGTGCTGGGCTCGCCGTGGCGCAGGAAGACCGCGCAGAGCGCCGGCGAGAGGGTGAGCGAGTTGATCGCGCTGAAGGCGATCGAGAACGCGATCGTCAGTGCGAACTGGTTGTAGAGCTGGCCCGTGATGCCGGGCATGAGCGCCGCCGGGATGAAGACCGCCAGCAGCACCGAGCTCGTGGCCACGATCGGCCCGCCGACCTCCTGCATCGCACGCACCGCCGCCTCGCGGGGATCCTTCACCCCCGACTCGAGCTGCCGGTAGACGTTCTCCACCACGATGATCGAGTCGTCCACGACCAGGCCGATCGCGAGCACGAGGCCCAGCAGCGTCAGCGTGTTGATCGAGAAGCCGAAGATCGCCATCATCGCGAACGTGCCGATGATGGACACCGGGATCGCGATCATCGGGATGAGCGTGGCCCGGAAGCTCTGCAGGAAGATGAAGATCGTGACCAGCACCAGGACGCCCGCCTCGATGAGCGTCTTGACGAGGTCGTCGAGCGATGCCTCGACGAAGAGCGTGGTGTCGTAGGTCACGCGGTAGCGCAGGCCCGGCGGGAACTGCTCCGACAGGCGGTCCAGCTCGCGCCGCACGGACTCGATCACGTCGAAGGCGTTCGCGGTCGGCAGCTGGTACACGCCGATCGTCGCGGTCGGGCCGCCGTTGAGCGCCGAGGTGCTCGTGTACTGATACGAGCCCAGATCGAGCTCGGCCACGTCGCGCACGCGGACGAGCCCGCCGTCGCGCTCCGCGCGCACCACGATGTCCCCGAACTCCTGCGGGTCGACGAGCCGCCCCTTCGCCTGGATCGACAGGGTCATCGACGGCTTGCCGATCGACGGCTCCAGCCCGAGCGACCCCAGCGACGACTGGTCGTTCTGGTCCTTGATCGCCGCGTAGACGTCCATCGGCGAGAGCCCCAGCTGCGACAGGCGGTCCGGGTCGAGCCAGACGCGCATGGCGTACTGCTGCAGGCCGAAGACCGTCGTGCTGCCCACACCGTCGACGCGCGCGACGACCGGCTCGACGGTGATGTTGGCGTAGTTCGAGAGGAACGAGCTGTCGTAGCGGCCGTCGGGCGACTCGAGGCTGACCACGGCGGTGAGGTTGGTCGACTGCTTGGCGATGTTCACGCCCACGCGCTGCACCGACTCGGGCAGCATCGGGATCGCCTGGTTCACGCGCGTGAGCACGTCGACCGCGGCGATGTCGAGGTCATGGCCGACCTCGAAGGTCACGGTGATCGTGCTGACGCCTGCGTTGGTCGAGGTCGACGACAGGTACAGCATGCCCTCGACGCCGTTGATCTGCTGCTCGAGCGGCAGGGTGACGACCTGCGCCACCGTGGCGGCATCGGCGCCGTTGTAGGTCGCCGTCACCTGCACCGTGGGGGGGACGATCGACGGGTACTGCGCGATCGGCAGGATCCAGGCGCAGACGGCGCCCGAGAGGGTCATCACCAGGGCGATGACCGTCGAGAAGATCGGTCGCTCGATGAAGAAGCGGTACATGGCGCGTCAGGTCCCCGATGCGCCGGTGGCGGCGGGCGCGGCATCGTCGGCCGCAGCGGGCGTGGCGGCGGGCGCGGGTGCTCCCAGGTCCTTGACCGAGATCCCCGGGCGGAGCTTCGCCAGGCCTTCGACCACGATCCGCTGGCCGGCCTTGAGTCCGGACTCGACGATGACGTCGTTGTTCCAGGCCGCGAGCGGATCGATCGTCACGCTCTGGACGGTGCCGTCGTCACCCAGCACCCAGACGAGCAACTCGGTCTGGCGCGCGAAGGTCGCGCTCTTGGGCACCACGATGGCACCCCGTTGCATGCCAAGGCCCAGCGTGACCTGTGCATAGCCGCCGGGTCGGAACTGGCCAGCGCCGTTGGGGAACTCGACCCGCAGCAGCAGCGTGTCGGTCGTCTGCCCGACCTGGTTGTCGAGGAACACCAACTTCCCCTCGGCGCGCGGTGCCGAATCGGTCAGGCCGATCGGCATGCCGGGCCGCGCGGTCGTGATCGCGCCGGGCAGCTCCACGCGCGCCGTCAGCGTGCCGCGGTCACGCGCGCCGACGATCGCCGGCAGCACGCGTGCGCTCGGCTTGAATCCCGCCCACAGGGGATCGACCTGCACGATCGTGTTGAGCACCTGCGTGCTGGCCTCGCCCACGAGCGATCCCACGTCGGCCTTGCTCGCTCCGAGCTGTCCGTCCATCGGGCTCGCCACGGTGCACCACGAGAGCTTCAGCTGCGCGTTCTCCGCATCGGCGCGAGCACTGGCTTGGTTCGCCTGCGCGAGCGCGATGTCGGCGGCGGCCTGGTCGGCGGTCGCCTTCGAGCGGGCGAGGTCGGCCGTCACTTGGTCCCATCGTTCCTTGCTGATCGCCCCGCTGTCGACCAGGCCCTTGTTGCGCTCGAACGTCGATTGGGCGAGCACAAGAGCTGCCTGCGCACCCTCGGCTTGCGCGCGCGCAGCCTGCTCTTGGGCAATCGCCTGCTTCACGCGGGCGTTCGCGGCATCGAGCTGGATGCGGTACTGCGATGGATCCACCTGGTAGAGCACATCGCCCGGCTTCACCATCGACCCATCGGCCATCGGCTGCGCCTGCAGCCACCCCGGCACGCGTGCCGCGACCTCGACGGTGCGCGGCGAGTCGATCGTGGCCGGGAACGTCACCTCGACCGGTACGTCCCGTGGCTCGATCACCATCGTGCGGACCGTGATCGGCGGCGCTGCCGGGGGCTGCGGGGCCTGCCCGCACGAGGCCGCAAGGAGCGTGACGAGCGACAACGCTCCCGCATGGATGGTCCGGGTCATCGTGATTCCCTTGCTGCGCTCGGATCGCGCGATGCTGCACCAGCGGGGCTCGAGGCCGTCGCGGAAGCGGCGTCCTTCATCGGATCGTCCTGGAGCGGCGCGACGTCCTGCCATCCGCCCCCGAGCGCGCGGTAGAGCGCCACGGCGGACTGTGCGGCCAGGCCACGAGCCTGGGCTTCCGCATCCTGGACCGAATACAGCTCGTCCTGCAGGTCGAGCAGATGGTCCAGCGTGATCGTGCCCTGCGCATACTGCATGCGGCCGAGGCGTTCCGTGTCGGCCGCGCTGAGGAGCGCACGTCCAAAGCGGTCACGCGACTCCGCCGCGAGCACCGCACCCGCGATCGATGAATCCACCTCGGCCACTGCACGCACGAGCACGCTCCGCCAGGCGTTGAAGGCGAGTTCCGCCTGGGCGCGGGCCGACGCGATCTGTGCGTCGATGCGGCCGGCGGTGAAGACGGGAACCGTCAGCGAGGGGCCGAAGGAATAGGCACGGTTGGCCCAGTCGCCAAGCCCGGAGAAGTCGGTGGCCGAGATGTAGAAGTTGCCGCTGAGCGACAGCGTGGGCCACTTCGACGCTTCGGCCGCGCCGATGCGCGACACGGCGGCCGAGTACCGCTCGGCGGCGGCGCGAAGATCCGGGCGGCGCTCGAGCAGCACCGCGGGGATCCCTGCATCGATCGCCACCGGAGCCGCGGGAATCGCACCCTGACCGAGCTCCTTCGCAACCTCATCGACGGTCGTGCCGCAGAGCTGCGCCATCTGGCCGAGCGCCTGGGCGTACGACGATCGCAGCCCGGGGAGCTGCGCCGCCTCGGCCTGCAGGTTCGCCTGCGCGCGATTGACCTCGAGTTGCGTGGTGGTGCCTGCCGCGAACCGCCGCGACACCAGGTCCAGCGTCTGCTCCATGGCCGACACGCTCGACTCGAGTGCGACCATGCGCGCCTCGAGCGTGCGCAGCTCCATGTAGGTCGTGGCCACGCCGGCACGCACGGACACGATCGCCGCGCGAAGGTCATCAACACCCGCGCGCAGATCCTGGTTGGCTGCCTCGATCAAGCGCCGGATGCGCCCCCAGAGATCGATTTCCCAGCTGCCCATCGCAAGGCCATACGCCCAGACCGAATAGGGCTCCGTATCGACGCCCTGCGCGGCGAGCTGCGAGAAGTTCTGCTTGATGCGGTCATAGTTCGCACCGGCCGCGATGTCGGGCCACAGCTCGGCCTCGGCGACGCCCAGCTGCGCCTGCGCCACGCGCACGCGCGAAATCGCCTGGCCCAGGTCAGCGTTCGTGCGGTCGGCGCGCGCGATGAGCCGGTCGAGCACGGGATCCTGGAAGCGGGTCCACCAAGTGACGATGTCCTGCTCGCCCGAGGCCGCGGCGGCCCTGCGCGCAGCCTCGGCCTCCTCGGCGGTCAGCGCTGCGGGCGACCAGCCGTCGCGGTCGGCGATCCCCCCGTCGGCCGGCTCCAGCCTGGGCGCATCAGGCCCCATCATGCAGCCGGCCAGGCATGCCGAGAGCGCAAACAGATGGGGCGGGCGTGCACGCAGCATGGGGGTCGGGGATCCTACCGCGCCCCCGAGTCGACCCGACCCGAGGGTACCTTTCACGAATGCTGGTCCGTGCGGTGATCGCATGTCTCTTGGCGCCCTTGGTCAGCGGCGCATCCCGGCCATCCAACGGCGCGACACCGCCCCCGGAATCGCCGGCACCTGCTGGCATGGTCACAGCCGAACCGCTCGCACCGCCGACCATCGATGCCAAGGCACCCATCGATGCTCCCGGCCTGCACAATCTCGTGGCGTTCCATGCCGATGTGTGGTCCGGCTCGGTACCGGAAGGCGACGCCGGCTTCGACTCGCTGAAGTCACTCGGCGTGCGCACGATCCTGTCAGTCGATGGCGCGCTGCCTGATCTCGATCGGGCGCGCGAGCGAGGTATGCGCTACGTGCACCTGCCGATCGGCTACGACGGCTTCGATGATGCGCGCAAGGTCGAGTTGGCCCGCGCCGTGCGCGATCTGCCAAGACCGATCTACATCCACTGCCATCACGGCAAGCACCGCAGCGCGGGTGCATCCGCGGCGATCGCGGTGTCCCTCGGCTGGCTCACGCCGGCGCAGGCTGCCGCGCGCATGAAGGTGTCGGGCACCGCTGCCGGCTACACCGGGCTCTGGCAGTGCACCGCCAAGGCGGCGCCGCTCACTGCAGCCGTCATCGATGCCGCGCGTGCCGACTTCCCGGAGCGCACGGTGCCGAGTTCGCTCGTGGCTGCGATGGTCGAGATCGACGAGGTGCACGACAGGCTCAAGCTTGCCCAGAAGTCGGGCTGGCGAGCGCCTCCGGATCATCCTGACCTGGCGCCGCTCGCCGATGCGGGCAGGCTGGCCGACCTCTACCGGCTGCTCGATGACGATGCGCAGCTCAAGGACGTGCCTGAGTCCCAGCGCGCCACGGTGCGCGAGTGGCTCGTGCGCGAGGGGCTCGCCGCGGCGCGCCTGGAAGGACTCCTGGAGGCCATGGATGCATCGGTGCCCGACCGTGCAGCGCTCAACCTACGAGCTGACGCTTCGTTGGCGTTGCTCGGGGCCAGTTGCAAGGCGTGCCACCAGCAGCACCGGGATTGACGGCGCTGGCGCGGGTCACTCAGGGCGCCGCTCTCAGAAGCGGAATTCGAGCGTGGCCGAAATCGTCTGCTCGATGAACGTCTCGATCGTGATGTCGGTGAAGCGATCCAGGTCCTCGCTGAAGTCGGCCGTGCCAAGGTCAGCCTCATTCAGTCCGATCAACCGGTACTCGATGCCCAGGCTCACACGGCTTGAGAGCGCGATGTCCAGCCCGACCCGCGCCTGCGCGGCCCAGGACCATCCGTTGCCGTTGATCGACATCGTGTAGTTGGGCACCGCGCCGCCGATGGGCGCCACAGTGATGTCCGAGATGTCGGCACCGTTGTTGATCGCACCGAAGCCACCGCCGAGGATCAACCCGACCGACATGTCATCCGTGCCGGGGGCTCGCTTGGAGAGCGGGATGCGCCAGGTGGCGTTGGCCATCACCGGCACCTGCAGGAACGATCCGCTGCCTCCGGACAGCGTGGCATCGAAGCTCGGCGTGGGGTCACCGACGCGCTGCAGGTAGGAGAGCTCGCCGCTCGCGCCGCCGAAGCCGACCCACGTCAAGCCCGTCTGGACTTCGAGCGAGAGGTTCTCCGTGGCATGGATGCCGAGGCTGATGTTGAACGCGGCACCGACATCGGTGGACAGCCCGACATCGCTCAAGCCGTACGCCGCCTCGGTCTCGAACTCGTCGCTCACCTTCAGCTTGGGCAGGAAGGCCGCTCCGAGCGAGGTCCCGATGTAGACGCGATTGGCGAACTCCTGCGCCGACGCCGGCGCGAGCACGGGCGCTTGGGGCGCATCGGTGCCGACCGTCGATTGGGCCTGGGCCACGACTGCCGCAACGAGGGTGGCGAGGACGGAGATTGCCGTGCAGACATGGGTCATGGTCACCTCGCGTCAGAACCGGAAGTTGAGCGACCCTTGGATCGACTGGGCCCAGGTGTCGCTGAAGGCAAAATCACCCGCAGACTCGAAGTCAGCACTGTCCGCAAAGGTGATCCCATCGAACGTCGGCGCACCCATGTACATGAGGCGCCAAGACACCCCGAGGTCGACGTTTGAGGAGAGGTTCCAGAGCAAATCGGCCCGGAACTGCCCGGCGATCTGCCAGCTCGTACCGTCAATCCCGAAGGTCTGGCCATCGACCGGCGCTGTGGACACGACCAAGAGCCTCTGCATGGTCAGATCGAGTTGGGTCGCCCCGAAGCCTCCAGCGAGGCGCAGCGACAAACCGCTTTCGTCGCGGCCCGGGCGCCTCTCGAGCAGGGGCAGCTCCCACGAGACGTTGCAGAAGATCGGGATCATCGACAGCGTGCCGTCCTGGGTCGATAGGAATGTGCCCGGGACCTGGGTGGGAGGTGATCCGGCCAGTTCAGCGGTCGATCCAGAGAACCCGCTGATGTTGTTGGTCGTGTAGCCCGACTCCACTTCGATCGCCACGCGCTCCGAGAGGCGGAACCCCACCAGCAACGACCACGCGACCCCCACATCCGTTGCGAGCGAGCCCGAAGAAAAGCCGATCTCGCTGATGGCTCCGAAGTCAGTCGGCGGGAATCCCTTGAGCGTCAGGTCAGGAATGATCGAAACACCCGCCCCGGTCTGCAGGTACACCCGACTCGGCCGATCACCCTCACGCTGCACGGCTGGCGGAACTTCAATCGCCTTGGGCGGCAGCGGGGTGCTGGCCTTGCCCTCCTCGCCGGGCGGGCGGATCACGGGTGGCGGCGGAGCGGGCTTGCCCTTCGTCGGCTTCGGAGGCGCTTCCGGAACAGGTGGCTCGGCATCCGGCGGAAGCGGTTCAACCCCGCTCCCCGCGGGCAATGGCGTGAGCGGCGGAGGCGGCACGATGGGCGCCGGTGCCGGATCCTGCGCCAGCGCGACCATCGCCGGCGCGTTGACGGCAATGAAGGCCAGCAGGATGAACCAAGGATTCGTCATCGAGGTGGGGAGGATTACCCCACCCGCGCGATCGCATTGTGAAGGAAGCGTTCAGAAAACGCGAAGGCGCGGTGTTGATCGCTCATCGGCCCGGTGGTCGCTTGTGGCGGCAGGTGTGGCCCCCGGCATCCACACGGATTCCTAACGACTCGCTCACTCGACTTAACACGCGCACGACTTAGTTTTCTGCTCCTCGGTGCGGGCGCCGAGGAACCTGGTCTAGGCAGGAACCAAGCCCGAGTCGTCGCCTCGGTCCCGAAGGGGCCAAGGCATTTCCCCTTCGTAGTTCACCATCGACGCACTCGTTTCGTTTTTCCAACCCCAAGAAAGGTCTCTGACATGAAGCTCATGAACGCCTCGTGCCTCGCCGCGACCATGCTCGTGGCCGGCGCCGCCAGCGCGGCCGAAGTCCTGGTCAGCCAGAACATTTCGACCTCGACCACCTGGACCGCTGACAACACCTACAACCTCCAGACCCAGATCTACGTGCTGCCCGGCGCCACGCTGACCATTCAGCCCGGCACCGTGATCGCCAGCACCACCAACCTCGGTGGTTCGCTCGCGATCTGCCGCGGCGCCCGCATCGTCGCCAACGGCACCAACGACCTGCCGATCATCTTCACGTCGAAGGCCGACGTCGCCACCTGGACGGCCGGCAACCCCAAGACCGGTACCGCCCGCGTGGCGATGAACGAGTGGGGCAACCTGACGGTCATGGGCCGCGCCTACGTCGGCAAGTACGGCAACGGCGCCGCGTCGACCAACACCGCAGCCCCCAGCGCGGCGAACTTCGCCCAGATGGAAGGCCTGACGGGCTCGTCGTCCACCGACCCGAACGTGATCTACGGCGGCGGTGACGACCTCGACTCGAGCGGCACCTTCTCCTACGTCAGCCTCCGCTACGGCGGCAAGGTGATCGGCCTTGGCAACGAGCTCAACGGCCTGTCGCTGGGCGGCATCGGCAAGGAAACCGTCATCGACCACATCGAGATCTACAACAACGTCGACGACGGCATCGAAATCTGGGGCGGCACCGTCAACGTGCAGTACTTCAGCATCTGGAACATCGGTGACGACAGCCTCGACATCGACCAGGGCTGGCGCGGCAAGGCCCAGTTCGGCCTCATCGTGCAGGGCTACTCAGGCAACGCTTCCCAGGGCTCGGGCACCGGCGACAACATCCTCGAGATCGACGGCGCCGAGAAGTCGGACGCGCAGCCGGTCACGACGGGCGTGGTCTACAACCTGACCTGCATCGGCCAGACCGGCTCGACCGGCGGCGACACCGCCGTCGAGTTCCGGGACAACGCCAACCTCCAGGTGCGCAACAGCATCTTCATGGACGTGGGTGAGCAGGTCATCCGCAACATCAACACCGACGGCGAAGCCACCGGCGGCCAGACGGGCTACGGCCACAACGGCACGCTCAGCTACGCGGCCCGTTGGACCACCCCGTACAACACCTACTCCACGGTCAACGCCTTTGCGAACCCCGCGTCGGCCTACCAGGCGCAGGTCGACGGCAACCTCATCGATGTGCGCGACTGCGTCTTCTACAACAACCTGAACGCCTCGGCCTACACCGAAGCGAACACCTACGGCGTCTTCACGAGCGGCAACAACGTCAACGCGGGTACGAGCGCCGCGAATCCGACCGCGATGCCGATCGTGGCGATCACCAAGGGCGCGGCAGTGAACCCCAACGGTTCGCTGATCATCCGCCCGGTGACCAGCATCGACCCCCGCGCCGCAGGCGCGGCCGTCACCAGCGTCGGCACCGCGCCGAACGATGGGTTCTTCGAGCAGGCCCAGTTCCGTGGCGCGTTCAGCTCCACCGGCAACTGGCTCTGCGGCTGGACCGCGGTTGATGCGTACGGCATCAACGTGGCTCCTCCGGGCGGCTGCGTGGTCGCCGCTCCGTGCCCCGCCGACCTCAACGGTGACGGCGTGGTCGGTGGTGCTGACCTTGGTGGCCTCCTGGCTGCCTGGGGCACCAACGGTGGCGACATCGACGGCAACGGCGACACCGACGGCGCCGACCTCGGCGTCCTGCTCGCCGGCTGGGGCAACTGCCCCGAGTGAGCCGGCGGGACGAAAATCGCGCTTCCTTAACGTGGCCTGAACGATGTTGACGGCCTCTTAACGCGCGAGTCATAGCGTCCGCAATCGAGCGTCTGGTGGTTGAGTCTGACTCTCCACCAGACGCTCGTTCTCTTTCAAGCAGACTCCATGCCACGGACGACGAACATGAATTGGCCGCTTGCCGCGCTCACATCGGTCGCGCTCGCGCTGACCGCGTGCGACAAGCCGGCCCCTGAAGCCGGGGCGACCCCTTCGTCCGTGCCCAATGCTGCGGCCCAACCCGCACCAGCGGTTCCTGCAGTCCCGCCGCCAGCCGCGCCGACTGCGCCCAGCACCTCATCAGCGCCAGCCGCTGATCGTGCCTGGATTCTGGACCAAGCCATGGCGGTCGCCAGCGCGATCCCCACCACGATCCATGACCGCGAACGGGCCCAGTGCCAGGAATGGGTCGCCCTGGCGTACCTCGATGCGGGTGATCCGATTGCTGCCGCCCGATGCGCCGAGTCCATCAACGGCTGGCGTCGTGGAGAGTGCGAAGGCCTGATCGGCGTGCACTACGCCCTGAAGGGTGACCGCGACCTGGCGCTCAAGTACGCGCGGCTCGCGACCGATCGCGCCAAGGGCGAGCAGGACTGGCGCCGAGAGCGCATCCACATCGAGGCCGCCAAGATCCAGGCAATCCTGGGCAATGCCGTCGCTGCGCGCGATCTGTCGGCCGGCGCTTCCGAAGCCGAAATCGGCAAGGTCGATGGCGCGATGGTCGCCGTGCTGACTCCCGAGCAGTTCGAGGCCCAGGCCAAGGTGTTGGACGAGGTCCTCAAGGGCGGCACCTTCGATGGGATGCGCAACGCACTGGATGGGTACATCCCGTTGCTGCGTCGCATGACGACGAACCGTGAGCAGGCGCTGAAGGCCGCGGCCACCATCGATGCCGCGCTGCCGGCCATGCCGATGGACCTGCAGATCACCTACGGCACGCGCCTGGCCAGTGCGCTCCACGCGCTTGGCGAGACGACCCGCGCGAAGGAAAGGCTCGATCTGGCTGCCACCCAGGTCGCGGACACCGTGTTCCTTCCCGAAGACCTGACCCCCATGCAGGTCGACGTCGCCAAGGCCCGAGCCGGGCTGGGCGATCTCGAGGGGTCGCGTGCGGCGCTCGATGCGGCCCTGACCAGCTACGAGGCCCGCAAGAAGGACATCGTCGATGTCTTCCGCGCGCGATCGCCGCGGGCCCTGGCCGAGGGCTTTGCGCTGATCGGCGACCAGGCCAAGGCCGAGTCGTGTTGGCTCGAGGCGCTCGCCGCCGGCACGATCAACCCCAACTCTCGCCCGCGCGCTGAGGACCTGAGCGCTACGCTCGTCGCCATGGCGCGCAGCGGCGCAACGATCACCCCCGCGCTCCGCGAGCGCATCGCCATGTGCAGGAAGTCGCTGGGCGAACCATGGTGACGCTCGGCCGAGCCCTTCCTCTTGCAGCAATCGTCACCAGTGTCGCGGCGATGCCGGCGGCCGCGCAGGTGGGCTCGATCCGTGGCGTGGTCTATGACCGCGACTTCGATGCGCCGCTCGGCGCGGCCACGATCGACGTGGTCGGCCTGCGCAAGCGCGTGGTGGGCAACGACAACGGCAACTTCCTGATCCCTGATGTCCCGGCCGGGACCTACACCCTCGTCTTCTCGAAGGACGGCTACGCACGCCAGGTCCGTGGCGATGTCATCGTGCGCGAAGGCCAGCTCACGGACATCACCATCCGCCTCGCGGGCGAGTTCGAGGAGATGGAGGAGTTCGTCGTCGAGGAACTCGACCTTTCCGGCTCCGAAGGCCAGCTGCTCGAGCTGCGCCTGCAGTCGCCGCAGCTCCTCGAGACCGTGGGTGTGGACATCATCAATCGATCGGGCGCTGGCGATGCAGCTGCGGCGCTCCTGCTCGTGCCCGGGGCCACGATCCAGGACGGCAAGTACGCCGTCGTGCGCGGCCTGCCCGAGCGTTATGTGAGCGCCCAGCTCGACGGTGTGCGCCTGCCCACGGCCGACGACGAGAAGCGCGCGGTCCAGCTCGACCAGTTCCCGTCGGCGGTCATCCAGTCGATCCAAGTGAGCAAGACGTTCACGCCCGACCAGCAGGGTGATGCATCCGGCGGCGCCGTGAACATCGAGCTGCGTGACATCCCCGAGGAAACGACCTTCCAGGCCAAGGTGCAGACCGGCTTCAACTCGCAGGCGTACGGGAAGGGCAAGGGCCTGTCGTTCCGCGGGGGTGGGCTGGACTTCCTTGGCAACAACGACACGCTCGACATTCCGTACGACAGCATCGGCGAGTCGTTCGGGATCCCGGTCGGCACGGATCCGACCGACAACCCGCTCGAGTACAAGATGTCGTTCTCCGGAGGCGGCAAGTACGACCTCGGCGATGGCTCGAAGATCGGTGCCTTCGGCAGCTTCTTCTACGAGCAGGACTACTCGTACTTCGACAACGGGCAGGAGAACACGCTGGTGCAGACCGCGCCGGGCGGACCGCTCGTGCCGCTTGAGCCCGAGCCCCTGCCGACCGACCTGGAGTTCACGTCGCTCTACGACATCACCCAGGGCACCGAGGTTGTGCAATGGGGCGGGCTCGGCACCGTGGGCTACGAGTCTGAGCACACCAAGCTCGGCGCGAAGTTCCTGTACACGCAACTGTCCGAGAGTCAGTCGGTGCTTGCCATCGATCAACGAGGTCGGGAGTTCTACTTCCCAACCTACGACCCCAACAACCCTCTCGCCGGATATGACCCTGCCACTCCCGGATCCAATGGCTGGGATGTGTTCGATCCGACGAATCCCGCCGACTCGGCAGCTCTCGAACTGGCTCCTTGGCAACGCAACGAGACGCTGACCTACCAGCAGTCGTCAACCACGACCTTCATCCTCAACGGCGAGCACACGCTGTCGTTCCTAGGTGGACAGGATGTCTCGCAGGACCCCACTGCCGTGTGGGGTGCCCCCATCGTTGACTGGCGCTTGTCGGTGAGCGATGCCCAGTTTGATCAACCAGATCAGGTTCAGTTCAATACCTTTTGGACTCCAGAGCAGCTTGGAGGCTTCATTCCAGCCACCTGGAATCCCCTGTCGCCTCCTGCGACTTTTTCGCTCGGCAATCTTCAGTACATCGAGAAGTACATCAACGAAACCAGCACTCAGGCGGGGCTCAACCTGAAGGTCCCCTTCACCCAGTGGAACGACCGTGAGGGCTACCTGAAGTTCGGCGGCTTTTACGACAACGTCGCGCGAACCTTCGACCAGAACAGTTTCATCCTGGATAGTTCCTCGCCCCTCAATCCCGGGGAGTACGAGGGTGGATGGGATGACCCGTGGAGCGATGTCTACCCCTTCGAGGACCACCCCGCCGTCGCCGGCCCCCCGTACCCGGACGTCGACTACGACGGCTCCCAGCTGATCACCGCCTGGTACTCGATGGTCGACCTGCCGTTCAACGACACGATGAACCTGGTCACCGGGTTCCGTGTCGAGACGACCTCCATCGCCACCACGCTGTACGGCGAGCCCGGCGCGTTCATCCTGAACCCAGTCACGGGCGGACCTCTCGCAACCAGCGGAGACACCAACTACAACCAGGACAATCTGCTGCCGATGATCGGCTGGAACTGGAACATCCAGGAGGACCTGATCATGCGCGCCTCGTTCGCGCAGACCGTGGCCCGCCAGACGTTCCGTGAACTCACGCCCATCCTGCAGCAGGAGTACGCGGCGGGCCCGATCTTCATCGGCAACCCCGACCTGGCGATGAGCGATCTGAACAACTACGACCTCCGCCTGGACTGGACGCCCTTCGAGAAGTGGCTGCTCTCGGGGTCCGTCTTCTACAAGGAGATCTCGGACAACATCGAGTACATCGGCCGCTACGGCACGGGCTTCCAGTACACGACGCCGGTCAACTTCGACAGCGCCACGCTGTTCGGCCTCGAAGGCGAGGTGCGCGTGGGCATGGAGCAGATCATCGGCGAGGCGTGGAAGGGACTTGCGGTCGGGGCGAACGCCACTTACCTCGATTCCCAGACCGACCTGCCGGAAGACCTGGCTTCGCAGTTCCAGGCCTTCGGCTCGCCGGTCGGTTCGCGACCCATGATCCAGACGCCCGAGTACCTGCTCAACGCGAACGTCACCTATGAGTTCGAGGAGTGGGGCACGCAGTTCGGGGTCTTCTGGACCTACAAGGGCGACACCCTCATCAGCGGTGCGTCGACGAACGGCGGCGGTGGCTCGGCACCGACCGCCATCACGCCCGACATCTACCAGATCCCCTTCGACACGCTCAACGTCTCGGTGCAGCAGCGCATCATGGACGGCCTGACGCTGTCGTTCGCCGCGAAGAACCTGACGAACCCCGACGTCCAGACCGTCTACCGCATCGACGGCACGGACACGCTCCAATCGACCTTCTCAGCAGGCATCGACTTCTCGCTGGGCCTGACCTATCGCATCGACTTCTGAACCGAGGAACCATGACCATGCACCCCCTCACCACGCTCCTCCCGGTCACCGCGCTCGCGGTGACGCTCGCCGTGCAGGCGCAGGACGCCGCGCCACAGCAACCCGCAGCGCAGCCGGATCAGCAGGCCGCACCTGCTGCGGCCCCAGCCCAGCAACCTGCCCCGGCAGCGGCACCCGCCGCCGACCCGAATGCCGCCGCGCAGACGCGCGAGCGCATCGAACTCACGCGCGACGCGCTCGAGAAGTGGGTCGAGACCCGCCGCACGATCGGCGTCGAGCGTCGCGACTGGGCGCTGGGCAAGGACCTGCTGGACTCGCGCATCGACGTGCTCGACCGGGAGCTGAAGACGCTGGCCGACCGCACCAAGGAAGTCGAGTCCACCCTCACCGAAGCCGACCGCAAGCGCGACGCCCTCGCCCAGGAAGCCGGCGCGCTGAAGGATGCCTCGAGCCAGTTGGCGGCCATGGCCGCCCAGCTCGAGACCAAGGTGAAGGGCCTGGTCAAGCGGTTCCCCGTACCGCTTGCCGAGAAGCTCAAGCCGCTCACCCAGCGCCTGCCGGAAGACTCGACCTCGACCACGTTGTCGTTGGCCGTCCGCTTCCAGAACGTGGTCGGCATCATCAACGAGGCCAACCGCTTCAACCGTGAGATCACGCAGTCGAGCGAGATTCGCAAGCTCGCCGACGGTTCCTCGGTCGAGGTGACGGCCGTCTACCTCGGCCTCGCACAGGGCTATTACGTCGGCGCCGGCGGCCGCATCGCCGGCATCGGACGCGGTACGCCCGAGGGCTGGACCTGGACCGAAAGCAATGACAACGGCCCGGCGATCGAGCGCATCGTGGCCATCCTCCGCAACCAGAAGCCCGCGGCCTTCGTGCCGATCCCGGTCAAGACCAACTGAATCACGGAACGAACGACCATGAACACGATCCTCGCGATCCTCTCCTTCGCCCTGCTCCAGTCGCCGACGGCACCCGCCGCCCCGGCACCGCAGGCCACCGATGCTCCCAAGGCCACGTTCAGCGGCGCTGCCAGCCAGGTCGAGAACCAGCTTGCCGCGGCACTGAACGAACTCAGCGTCCTGCGTGAGCGCGTCGCCACCGAGAAGGTGCCGCTCACGCGTCGCATCGGCGAACTCGAGAACCAGCTCATCGATGCCCGCCAGAAGCTGCAGCAGGTCCAGCGCGTGTCCGACAGCCGCGCCCTCGACCTGACCAACCTCTCGAACGAGATCAAGTCCAGGCAGGAAGAGGTGAGCTACCTCTCGAACCTGATGCTCGAGTACCTGCGCAACGCCGAGAGCGGCATGCACATCGCCGAGCTGCAGCGCTGGCGTGGGCCGCTCGAGCAGGCCCGCCTGGCCGCCGACAATTCGTCACTGGGCAAGCGCGAAGTTTTCGAGAAGCAGCTCGCCGCGCTCACGGCGACCATCGACCGCCTCGAGGAATCGTTCGGCGGCGCGCGGTTCGAGGGCACTGCCGTCGATCCCGCCGGCCAGGTCGTGCAAGGCAAGTTCCTCGTGCTCGGCCCTGCCGCCTTCTTCGGCAGCCCCTCGGCCACCGGCATGGCCGAGCAGAAGCTCGGCTCTCTCGAGCCCAACGTCACGCCCTACAAGGACGCCATGACCGCGAAGGCGGCCGAGGACTGGTTCGCCGGCACTACAGCCTCGATCCCCTTCGACCCCACCATGGGCACCGCCGACAAGATCGCCCAGAGCGAGGAGACCCTGGTCGAGCACTTCCTCAAGGGGGGGCCCGTCATGTGGCCGATCCTCGGCGTCGCCGTGATCGTGGCGTTCGTCGCTCTCCTCAAGTGGCTCACGATGATCCTCATCCGCACGCCGAGCCGCCGTCGCCTGCAGGCGGTGCTCAAGGCGATCGCCGACCACGACGATGCGCGTGCGCAGGAACTCGCCTCCAAGCTCCCCGGCCCCACCGGCCGCATGGTTGCCGCGGGCGCATCGTGCCTCTCGCTCTCGCGCGAGATCATGGAAGAGCAGATGTTCGAGGTCATGCAGAAGACGAAGTCACGCGTCAACTCATCGCTTCCGCTGCTGGCGATCTCCGCCGCCGCAGCCCCGCTCCTGGGTCTGCTCGGCACCGTGACCGGCATCATGGACACGTTCAAGGCCATCGAGATCTACGGCACCGGTGACGTGAAGACGCTCTCGGGCGGCATCTCCGAGGCGCTCATCACGACCGAGTACGGCCTCATCGTCGCCATCCCCGCCCTGCTGCTGCACGCGATCCTCTCGGCGCAGGCGCGCGGCATCACGAGCAGCATGGAAGCCGCCGGACTGGCTTTCATCAACGAGTACCTCAAGCGCGGCGCATCGCAGGGCAGCTGACCGATGGAACCCTCCGCCCAAGCAGGCCTCTCGTCGGCGTCGACCGAGCTGCTCCAGCGCACGCTCGAGATCTGGCATGCCGGCGGTCCATCCATGTACGCCATCGCCGGCGTGGCGATCCTCATGTGCGCCGTGGGCGTGAACGTGCTCCTGGCGCTGACGTTCGGCGACATGCGTCCGCGGCGTGACGCCACGGTCCGCGAGTGGATCGAGTCGCCCGAGTCGACGGACGAGGGTGGGCTCCCGGCTTTGGCCAGGGCGGCCGCCACCGCCAGCGATGGCGCTGCGGTCGAGCCGCTCTTCGACGAGTACGCCTCGCGATGGCTGGAGCCGCTCGAGAGCCAGCTGCGCGTGATGAAGGTCTGCGTGAGCGCCGCGCCGCTGCTGGGGCTCTTCGGCACCGTGACGGGCATGCTGGCCACCTTCGATGCACTGGCATCCGGAACCGGCGGCGAACAGACGATGGGCGCCATCGCCAAGGGCATCGCAGAAGCACTCATCACGACCGAGGCGGGACTGGCCGTTGCGCTGCCCGGCGTGTTCTTCCACTACTTCATGGCGCAGCGCCTGGAGGCCAGCGTGGACTTCCTCGGCCACGTGCAGTCCACCTGCGCCGAGGCCATGAAGGCCTCGAACCGCGTGGAGGCCGCCTGACATGGGACGCTTCACCGAGAGCAGCGACGAGGTCACCGAGCCCGGCATCGACATGAGCTCGATGCTCGACTGCGTCTTCATCCTTCTCATCTTCTTCATCGTGACGACCACCTTCGTCGACGAGCGTGGCATCGAGGTCGAACGGCCGACGCCATCTGCTGGCGGAAGCAACCCGAAGCCCACGGTCGCCCTGACGGTCGACAAGGCCGGGAACATCTTCCATGAGGGACGCAAGGTCGCGGTGAACGCCGTGGGGGCGATCGTGCAGCGCGCCATCTCGCGCGAGGACATCCCGGTCGTGATCAGTGCCGAGCGGGAAGCCCCGGCCGGCGTGGTCGTGCAGGTCATGGGCGAGGCCCGGGCCGCGGGCGCGTCGAAGGTCAACCTGGCGAGCAAGAATTCCTGAGGCACCCATGGGCAAGTTCCGAGACTCCAACTCAGGCGGCGGCGAGCCGGCCATCGACATGAGCTCGATGCTCGACTGCGTCTTCATCCTGCTCATCTTCTTCATCGTGACGACCACCTTCATCGAGGAACCGGGCGTCAAGATCAACAAGCCGTTCGCGGCCTCTGCCAAGGTGCTCGAGAAGAACAGCATCTTCATCGCGCTGACGCCCGACGGTGAGGTCGTCTACGGCGGCAGGGAGATCGGGGTCAACGGCGTCCAGACCCTGGTCCGCCGCATGATCGCCAAGGACAACCTGCCCGTGATCATCCAGGCCGACACCGGCGCACCCGCCGGCGTGCTGGTGCGGGTCATCGACGAGGCCAAGGCCGCCGGCGCGAACAAGGTCAGCGTCGCCACGAGGAAGAGCTGACCATGTCGCGCGCCCTCTCCATCCTTGCCACCGGGTCCCGCCGGACCGCCGCCACGCTCGGCGGGATGGCCCTGGGTCTCGGCATCTTCCTCCTGCTGCCCGTGCTCGAGTCGATCACGGGCACCCCGGAGGAGGAACTGCAGGTGCAGGAAGCCGACACCATCGCGCCCCCTCCACCGCCGAGGGAGCTCGAGCAGGAAGAGGAGAAGCCGGACCAACCGCCGCCGGAGCAGGAGCCCCCGAAGCTCGCCGATGAGGCGCCGCCGCTGGATCTGTCGCAGCTCGAGCTCGCCCTGAATCCGGGAACGGGCGGGGCGGGCGGATTCGGTGGGGACTTCTCCGTGAACCTCGGCACGGCCATCCGGCAGGCCTCGGAGAATGTCGAGGAGGCCGACGGGCTCTTCAGCGTCGGCGACCTCGACCAGAAGCCGCGCGTGATCGCCCAGTCCAGCCCCGTGGTTCCCGCCGCGTTGAAGAAGGTCCAGGCCGACACCGTGACCGTGCAGGTGATCTTCGTCGTGAACCAGCAGGGCCGCGTCGAGGAGCCGAAGGTCCGCCGCAGCAACAACTCGGCGTTCGACCAGGTGGCGATCAACTGCGTGAAGAGCTGGAAGTTCGAGCCCGGCAAGCGCAACGGCGAGCCCGTGCGGTTCCGCATGATGGCTCCCATCACATTCCCCAAGAAGAAGTGACCGAACGGAGATGACCCCCATGTTCACGATCACGACCATCACCCTCGCCGCGGCCCTTGCGCAGACCCCTGCCCAGCCCGCCGCGCAGCAACCCGCGTCCGCGCCGGCCACCACGGGCGCATCCGAGGCTGCGCCCGCCCCGGCCACGCAGGACCCGAACCTGCCCGCCGAACCGCCGGCACCGATCGCGTACGAACCGCCCGCGCTCTCGCCGCAGGCACCGCCCGTGCCGCCAGAGCTCGCCCAGCTCATGAAGGACGTGCGCTGGCAGTGGAACCTCGTGCAGAGCTACCAGGCCGAGACCGACATCGAGCCGGGTGGGCTCACGGACCCCGAAAAGATGGCCATGGTCGGCATCCTCCAGGCGATCGCCGCCGAGAAGTGGGACGAGGCGCTCGCGCTGCTGCGCCCGAACCTGACCGACACGAGCAACCCCGCGTTCGACTTCACGCTCGGCAACGTGTTCTTCCAGCGCGAGCAGCTCGACGATGCCGCCACGATGTACCGACGCACCGTCGAGAAGTTCCCCAAGTTCCGCCGCGCGTGGAAGAACCTGGGGATGATCCACGTGCGCAAGTCCGAGTTCCCGCAGGCGATCGAGGCGATGCAGAAGGTCGTCGAACTCGGCGGCGAGGACTCGGTCACCTTCGGTCTACTCGGCTACTGCTACGGCAACACCGACAACCCGCTCGGTGCGGAATCGGCCTACCGCCAGGCGATCCTGCTCGACCCGAAGACCAAGGACTGGAAGCTCGGCCTCGCGCGCGCCTTCTTCAAGCAGGGCCGCTGGGCCGACGCGATCACCTTGACCGGCGACCTGATCGTGCAGTCGCCCGAGGCCATCGACCTGTGGATGCTGCAGGCGAACGCCTACCTGGGCAGCGGGCAGGCGATGAAGGCGGCACAGAACTACGAGATCGTCGATCGGTTGGGCAAGCCCACGATCGAGACCCTCAACATGTGCGGCGACATCTACGTGAACGAGGGCCTCTACGCCGACGCCGTGCGCTGCTACAGCCGCGCGATGGAGATGACCCCGCGCGGCCCCGCCGAGCGTGGGATCCGTGCGTGCCGCGTGCTGATCGCGCGTCAAGCGAACGACGAGTCCGATTCGCTCATCTCGGCGATGGAGCGCATCTACGGCGCCGACCTGTCGGCGAACGAGCGCAAGGACCTGCTCAAGCTCCGCTCGCGCCTCGCGGTCGCCAAGGGTGCCGGCGAGGAAGAGGCCAAGATCCTCGCCGAGATCGTGGCACTTGACCCGATGGACGGCGAGGCGCTGATCCTGCTGGGCCAGTACCACCAGCGCTCGGGCGATCCCGACCGTGCGGTCTTCAACTACGAGGCCGCCGCGAAGATCGAGAAGTTCGAGGCTGATGCCAAGGTCCGTCACGCACAGTTGCTGGTGAGCCAGGGCAAGTACGCCGAGGCCCTGCCGCTGCTGCGTGCAGCCCAGCAGGTCAAGCCGCGCGAGAACATCCAGTCGTACCTCGACCAGGTCGAGCGCGTCGCGAAGCAGCGCGGCGCAGCTGCCGGTTCAGGCAGCTGATCGCAGCAGCGCATACACAGCGTCACGTTGCTGGAATCACTTGAATCGGATTGAAAGGACAGGGCAGGCCTGCCGTCCACCGCGCTATGCTTGCGCACAGTGCATGCTTCAGAAGCCAATGTGACGCTCTGCATCACCATGGGTCGTCGGCCGGCCCTGCTGCGAGAGACCCTGCGGAGTCTCGCGTCGGTGACAGCAGAACTTCCGATACTGGCGGTCAATGACTTCGGCGACGAGCTGACGAATGCCGTGCTCCACGAATTGTGCCCCCATGCACGACTGCTGAACCTACCAGGCCACCTCGGTCACCACCGGGTGGTGGACCGTATGTACTCCGAGGTGCAGACGGAGTTCATCCTTCACTGTGAGGATGATTGGCTTTTTAGCACTTCAGAGCTGCTTTCAAGATCACTGCCTCTGCTGACGAGCTCCCCGCGGGCAAGTCAAGTCTGTTTCCGTGACATCCGCGACATCGCGGGCTTCGGTGACCGTATTCCAAAACTAGCAACCAAGATCGACCAAGGCGCGCTTGCCCTGACCGAAGTGCATGACCAGTGGTTCGGTTTCACCTTCAATCCACACCTCATACGACGCTCTCTGTGGGAATCTTTGGGCGGATACGCGGCCTTCAAGAAGGAACGTCACATTTCACGGGCACTCCGGGCCCAGGGCTTGCACACGGCGTACCTCGCCACTGGCGGATGTACCCACCTCGGTGGCGAGGAGTCCGTCTCGACTCCGCCGCCATCGCGATTTCGAGGTTTTTTGCGTTCCTTCACGGGCCTCTGAAGAATTCCAAACTCCACCTCAGCCCGCCACGGCACGCTCGTGCGCTGAGGCGAGGGCATCCCATGAGCCATCGAACGCGAAGGCGTAGTTGCGCCAGCGTCCGATCGAACCCGCGTTGATCGGCCGGCGCACCTGCTCGTGGCTGAGCGTGAAGACCGCACGCCGGTTCTCGTGCGGGGCCAGCACCGCGCCATCGTCGGGCAGCCCGAGCAGCCGAAGGCACCGGGCTGCATGTCCCGCCGGGTCGGCGACCAGGCGCTCGTAGACGATCGATTCGTGCGCGAAGCCGCCTGCCGACAGGGCAGCGGGCAGCAGCGCACGCTCGAGCATCGTGATGCGCCGGATCGACTCGAGCGATGCGGTCCACCCGTCGTTGAACGGGTGGAAGTACGACAGCAGGATGCTGATCGCCATGTCGCGCGGATCGCGCTGCATGTGGATGAAGCGCGCTCCGGGCAACGCGCACGCGAGCGCCGGCATCCATCGCCAGGCTCGGAGCGTCTTGTCGAAGGTCCAACGCGCATCGGCACGTGCGAGCCGTCGGGCTCCGTGCACGTACCGGTCGCGGATCGGTCGCACGACTTCCGCGCGGAGCATGCCGAGCCCCCGCGGCCACTGGCCCGTCGACTGCAGGTCGAAGCCGATGCGGTCCACGCCGTCGTACTCGCCGATGCCGCTGACCGCCGGGTGACGATCGAGCATCTGCTCCAGCAGCGTGGTCCCCGAGCGGGGCAACCCCGCGACCAGGCACGTCCCCTCGACGGGCTCCACGCGCGAGGCGGGGAATCGGGCACCGCCCGCGATGGAATGCACCTGCCGCTGCAGCTCCAGCTCGAGCCCATCGAGGTCGAACGGCGCCGTCGTGTCGGCGTGCATCGCGATCGCCAGGTCGAATGCCTCGCGGTAACGCCCCTGCCGGTCCAGCAGGCCCACGGCCTCGAAGCCCGCGGCACGCCGGACCTGCGGCGCATTCGACGGCACGCAGAGTGCCTTCAGCGCATCGATCGCACCGGCGGGATCGATCCTCGACAGCACGCGGGCGCGCAGCAGTTCAGCGCGCGGATCATGGGCCCACGCCGGGCCTGCCGATGCCAGCCAGGCCCGAAGGTCGTCGTGGCGGTGCGCGAACCAGAAGAGTTCGCCCAGCGCAACGCTCGCCTCGACCGCATGCAGCGAGCGCCCGGTCGCCACCATGCGAAGTCGGTCCGCCGCCTGGTCGGTGCGGCCCAACCGTTGGTGCACGATGCCCCGAAGGAGCGCAACGTGCGGGTCGGCGGCGGCGAAGGCATCGAGCCGCTCGAGCGCCTCGTCCGCTTCGGCGATCCAACCAAGCGCAAGCTTGGCCCGAGCCACGCCGAGCCACGCCTGGAGCATGCGGGGGTTCTTCGCCGCCAAGGGCTCGGCCACGGCCAGCGCATCCATCGGCCTGCCATCGCGCAGGAGCCGGTCGATCGCAGCTGCGGGTGACTCGTTGGCCATGGGCACAAGCGTAGCGATGCGGGGCCCACGCGCCCCTCTGGTACATCAGGCCGTCGCGACGGCCGTCTGCCCCTTCAGGATGGCATTGAGCGTGGAGCTCGGTCGCAGCGCGGCGTCGGCCTTGGCGCAGTCGGGGTGGAAGTAGCCTCCGAGGTCGACCGACTGCCCCTGCGCACCGTTGAGCTCGGCCACGATGGTCGCCTCGTTCGCGGTGAGGTCGGCCGCGAGCCCCGCGAAGGCCTTAGCCAGCGCCGGATCCGTCGACTGCTTCGCCAGCGCCTGCGCCCAGTACATCGCCACGTAGAAGTGGCTGCCGCGGTTGTCGAGGTCGCCCACCTTGCGCTGCGGCGCCTTGTTGTTGATCAGGTACTGGCTGACGGCCCAGTCCATCGCCTCGGCCATCGCCTTGGCCCGCGTACTGCCGGTCACTAGCGCCATGTGCTCGAAGCTCGCGCCGAGCGCCATGAACTCGCCGAGCGAGTCCCAGCGCAGCGAACCCTCCTGCATGAACTGCTGGATGTGGCGCGGCGCGGTGCCGCCGGCACCGGTCTCAAAGAGCCCGCCGCCGGCCATCAGCGGCACGATCGAGAGCATCTTGGCACTCGTGCCGAGCTCGAGGATCGGGAAGAGATCGGTCAGGTAATCACGCATCACGTTGCCGGTGCAGCTGATCGTGTCCAGCCCCTGACGGATCCGCTTGAGGCTGAACGCGCACGCCGACTTCGGGTCCATCGTGTGGAACTCGAGACCCTTGGTGTCGTGCTGCGGCAGGTACGCCTGCACCTTCTTGATCAGCTGGGCATCATGCGGGCGCTTGGCATCGAGCCAGAAGACCGCCGGCAGTCCGCTGGCGCGGGCGCGGGTGACGGCGAGCTTGACCCAATCCTTGATCGCGGCATCCGTCGTCACGCAGGCGCGCCAGATGTCGCCGGCCTGGACGGCGTGCTGCATGAGCACGGCGCCCGACGCATCGACCAAGCGCATCGTGCCGGCCGCCTTCAGTTCGAAGGTCTTGTCGTGGCTGCCGTACTCCTCCGCCTTCTGCGCCATCAGACCCACGTTGGGCACGCTGCCCATGGTGCGCGGGTCGTACGCACCGTGCGCCTTGCAGTCCTCGAAGACCGCTTCGTACACGCCTGCATAGGCGCGGTCGGGAATCACGCACTTGGCGTCCTGGGTCTTACCCTGCGCGTTCCACATGCGGCCACCCTCGCGGATCATCGCGGGCATGCTCGCGTCGATGATGACGTCGCTGGGCACGTGCAGGTTGGTGATGCCCTTGTCCGAATCGACCATGGCGATCGCCGGACCGGCGGCCATCACCGCCTTGATGTCGGCCTCGATGGCATCGCGTTCGGCGGCAGGCAGCGAGGCGATCTTGGCGACGAGGTCGCCGAAGCCGTTGTTCACGTCCACGCCCGCCTTGGCGAGCGCCGGGGCGTGCTTGGTGAAGACCGGCTTGAAGAAGGCCTTCACCGCGTGGCCGAAGATGATCGGGTCGGAGACCTTCATCATCGTGGCCTTCATGTGGATGCTGAAGAGCACGCCCATGGCGCGCGCCTCGGCCACCTGGCCCTCGAGGAACGACACCAGCGCCGCGGTCGACATGAAGGTGCCGTCGATGATGTCGCCGGCACCGACCTTGATGCCATCCTTCATGACCTTCGTCGCCCCATCCGCGCCGACGAACTCGATGCTGGCCGTGGTGGCGGCGGGCACGGTGACGGACTGCTCGTTGCCGAAGAAGTCGCCGCCGGTCATGCTCGACACGTGGGCCTTGCTGTCGGCGCTCCAGGCCCCCATCTTGTGCGGGTTCGCGCGTGCGTAGTCCTTCACGCTGCGCGGCGCGCGACGGTCACTGTTGCCTTCGCGGATGACCGGGTTGACCGCGCTGCCCTTGATGCGGTCGTAGCGGGCCTTCGCATCCTTCTGCGCATCGTTCGCCGGCTCGTCGACGTAGTCCGGCAGCGCGTAGCCCTGGGCCTGCAGTTCCTTGATGGCGGCCTTCATCTGCGGCACGCTGGCCGAGATGTTGGGCAGCTTGATCAGGTTCGCCTCGGGCGTCAGGCAGGTCTTGCCGAGCTCGGCCAGGTCATCGGCCTGACGCTGCTCGGGCTTCAGGCACTCGGGGAACGCCGCGATGATGCGGCCGGCGAGCGAGATGTCCTTCACCACCACCTTGATGCCAGCCTTCCCGGAGAAGGCCGTCACGATCGGGAGGAACGAGTAGGTCGCCAGCATGGGCGCTTCGTCGGTGTAGGTCCAGATGATGGTGTTCGCGTTCATGGGTGGTCCTTCCTGGGGCGCCAGTCGGCGCCGGGGAAAGTGTACGCGATCGACCTGCGCGGCCCGACGCCAGGATCCACTCGGATTCACGCTGATTCCGCGACCTGCCGGCTGCCCATCGCTTCCACGCAGCGACGAGCGAGGTAGCTGCAGCGCTCGTACATGCTGGTGGCGTACAGCACCCCTGATTGGTCGGCCGCGCCCCCGAGCGCACCTCGAGCAGCCTGCAGCCGGATGTCCTCCATCTGCTCGCTGCGATCCGCCGTCATGGCCAGCAGCAGCTCGGCCTCGAGCGAGTCGCTTCCGGCCATCGCATCGTGCAGCGTGTGGAGCATGGCGTCGGCGGCCTCGATGAGCTGGCCGGCAAGCGCTCGCGCCGGCGTGCCCTCCGGCAGCGCCACCGCAGCCAAGGCCAGGTCGCGCGATGCGTGCAGCAATTCCATCAATGCCTGGTGGCGGGCGCCGAGCATCCGGAGGCGCGCCAGCGAATCGGAGTCCATCGCACGACCCGACAGCCCGGTGAGATACTCGCTGATGTCCTCGCCGAGGGAGCCCAGCGAGGTTGCCAGCCGCTGCGCGTCGACGGAACCGATCGCGGCGGCATCGAGCCGCGCGCCGGCGAACACGCCGTGCATGGCACCGGCCATCCGCCGCTGCTCGCGCTCGACCAGTTCCATGGCCACGTCAGGGGTGTCGAGGGCCTCATCGCTCAGGAAGATCGGCTTCGCGAGCGAATCCTCCCGGCGCTCGGGCGCGAGCCGTTCGAGCAGCGGCATCGCACGCTCGGCCAGCAACGCGCCGATCACCGGACACAGCAGCATCTGTGCCGTGTAGCCCGCCGCGAGTGCCGTCTCGAGCGGCATCCCTGCCCCGCGCAGCAGGTCCATCAACGACGGTACCCAGTCGAGCGCGGCGATCGAGAGCCAGAGACCGAGCGCGATCGACGCGACCGCATTCAGGATCGCCTGCCACAGCGCAATGCGGCGCGCCTCTCCGTGCAGGCCGCCGCCGAGCAGGATCACCGTGAGTCCGATGCCCACACCCGTGCCGTGGATCACCATGAGCGCGTGCTCAGGCTGCAGGAGCCCCTTGCCGCAGAGCGCGATCAGGATCACCACGATGCCGCTGGAACTCTGGATCAGCAGCCGCAGCGCAGCCCCGAGCAGGAAGCACAGCGGCATCCATGCCTGCAGCACCGAGGCCAGCGCGACGAACCACTCGGCACCCTGGATCGGCGAGGCAGCGCGCTTGATCTCGACCAGGCCGAAGAGCAACAGGCCAACACCCAGGAGCGCCTGCAGCCCGGCGCGCATCGGGCTGAGCCGTGAGGAGCGCAACGAAAGCCCGACCAGCCCGATGAGCCAGAGCGTGGCCAGCTCGAGGTTGACGGCGGCCAGGTACGCCAGGAGCGCCGTGCCCGGGTTGGCCCAGGCCACCACGGAGAGCGCACGCCGCGCGGGCAGCAGGCCAGCCGTCACGAGCCCTGCCAGCACGAAACTCACGGCCGTCGCGCTCTGGCTCACCGCGCCGAAGCTCACGCCGAGCAACGCGGCCCGGAATGGGCTGCCCACGGCGGCCGCCGCACGCGCGCGCATCGAACGCGACGCAAGCCCCCGGAGGGCATCCTTGATCGAGTCGAGGCCGAGGAAGAAGAAGGCCAAGCCCGCCAGCAAGAACGGGAGCCAGCCGAGGCCGTCCATGTCCATCAGCCCACGTTGAGCGCGCTGCGCGCGGCATCGACCGATGGATGGATCCGGATCAGGGCGGTGAGCCCGGCGATCCGGAGCAGCTGTTCGACGGTCGGCTGCGGAGCGCACACGTTGACGGATCCACCGTGCGGCTTCAGGGCCTTCACGGCGCTGATGATGACCCGCAGCCCGGCGCTCGACACGAACGAGAGTTCGGACGCCTCGAGCAGCAGGTGCTTGCGCTCGGCGCCCAGCATCGGCATGATCATGGACTCAGCCTGGTGCTGGGAGGCCTCATCGAGGGACCCGTCCAGGCTCGCCACGACGCATGCGCCGTCGCTCTCGATGCGGACCTTCAGGACATCGCGGGAGACCGCCATGGGGCGAGGATAGCGGGAAGCCCGACGCCCCCGTGTGTTCACGTCGTGCAAAGGCGCCGGCCCGCACAGGGCGGCACCCCGGATTTACGATGCCGGCATGATCCGCCATGCCGCCATCGTGCTTGCCCTCGCGCTCTCCGGTCTCGTGATCCCAGCCTGCTCGAGCCTGTCGGCCGCCGACCAGATCCGTGCCCGAGACGAGAAGTTGCCGGTGGTCATCACCGCGGCGAACATCAGCGTGCCCAACGCGATCGACGGCGTGACGCTGCTGGTCTCGTGGGCCAACACCTCGACCAAGACGCTGAAGTACGTCAAGTTCGAGGCCCAGCCGTACAACGCGGTCGGTGATCCGGTGAAGTGCGACGTCCGCAAGTCGGGCCGCCGCGAGTTCACCTGCACGGGGCCCTTCAACCCCGGCTACCCGGACGGCAGCATCTTCGATGGCTTCAAGTTCCGTCACGCCTGGTACAACGGTTCCATCCGCTGCGTCGAGATCGTCTCCTGCGAGGTGATCTACATGGACAACTCGAGCGAGATCTTCCAGGAAGCCGACCTGCCCAAGATCTTCGCGGCCGGCATGGAAACCAAGTGCATGATGAAGTGACGCGGCGGAACCGGGAACCGTCACGGTCCCCGTAGGCTCCCATGGTGCGTCCACCCGGACGCACCACCAAGGAGCCAACCATGACCCCCGCCACCGCCTCGGCCTTCAAGGGCCTTCACGCCGCCTCGCTCACCCCTGCCGCCCTCGACCTGAAGACGAAGGAACTGATCGCCCTCGCCTGCGGCGTGAGCCGACTCTGCGACGGCTGCATCGTCCATCATGCGAAGGCGGCCAAGTCCGCCGGCGCCACGCTCGCCGAGATCCAGGACACGCTCGATGTCTGCGTGCTCATGGGCGGCGGCCCGGCGACCGTGTACGGCAAGAAGGCGATCGACGCCTACAACGCCTGACGCGGGCTGCGGAGCGCACGCCCCGGGATTCGCGCGACATTCGGGCATCACGCCCAGGGTGGCTCACTCCGGAATCGGCGTGATCTGCACGTCCTGGGCGTGCGCCTCGCGGACGGTCCAGTCGATCGCGAGCGTGCCCGGCTTGCCCGCCGCGGGCGCGGCCGGCACCGAGACGACCCACTTCAGGATCCCCTGCGGCTTCTCGTCGGCCGTGAACTTCGCATCCGTCGCCAGGGCCGGGGACACCTTCGCCAGCTCGACCTTGATCTGTTCATTGCGGGACACGGGCATGCGGTCGAAGACCTCCATGCTCGTCGGCGCGGCAAGCGTGCTCGCCAGGTCGATGCGGTACTCCCACTCGGTCACGTCGCTCTTGCCGAAGACGCCCTTCGCGGCGGTGCCCTTGCGCACAAGCGTTCGCTTGGCCGTCACGCGCGGATCGGTGCCGAGCCAGAAGGTCATCTCGCTGCCTGCGGCGAGATCGGGCAGGTTGGTGCGGCCGACCGAATCGCCGCCGAGGAACACGGTGATGGGGCCCGACAGCAACTGGTAGGGCGAGCTGTTGGCCGCGGTCGCCTTGATGAACAC
This sequence comes from Planctomycetaceae bacterium, assembly GCA_027490145.1. Taxonomy (GTDB): domain Bacteria; phylum Planctomycetota; class Phycisphaerae; order Phycisphaerales; family SM1A02; genus SYIB01. The sequence continues at coordinate 228,230 of JAIXYQ010000015.1, read as the reverse complement.
GGCGGGATCGGCCACCGGCTGTGCCACGTGGGTAAAGGTCGGCTTGAGGTCAATCGTCGCGATCCGCTGGGTGCGTGCCTTGCCGGCATCGCTCGGAATCGTGACGCGACGATTGATGGGGAACGCCGCCACGGTGCCCGTCTGCACGGCCATCGCATCGCTGAACAGCGCCTCGAAGGCGTCGTTCTTCTCGAACTCGCCGGTCGGGCGTGGATCCATGCCGCCGGTGCCGCCGTATGGTCCGCCTTCGCCACCGGGCTCACCGGGCTTGCCGCGACCCTTGCGCATCGGCGCGGCATCCATCATCGGGGCCGGCGCGCCGGGCGCCACCATGCCGCTCGTGATCGGCGGCTGCGGCACGACCACGTCCACCACGACCGGCGACACGACGTACGGCTGCGCACGCTGCGTGGGCTGCGCGGTCGAGAGGGTGAGCTCGATGTCCTCCCACGCCTCGCCAGTGTTCTGCAGGATCAGGGCGTCGAACTCCAAGCTCAGCGACGACGCAGCCAAATCGGCGCGAGCGGCGTACTTCGGGGTCCAGGTTGCTTCGCCCACCAGGTAGCGCAGCGACACGGTGGCCGGCGCGGCACTCGACTTGCCCAGCGTGACGATGGCCGTGCGCTCGATCAGCGTTCGGCCACCCAAGGCGTTCACACGCGACTCGAGCGACGAGGCGAGGCGGTGGTTCGCGAGCGTCTCGGCCTCGAGGGCGGTGCGTTCGGCGATCAGGTCGTTGCGGGCCTTGCCGATCCACTCCACTTGCCCGGCGAGCGCCGCGGGATCGAGCGCCTTCGAGCCGAAGTCCTTGGCACTCTCCGTCGCGGTCTTCGTGGCGATCGCCGTGAGCAGCGCGTTCTGGTCGTTGAGCCGGGCGGCGCGCATCGCCAGCACCTGCCCGGCCTTCTGCGCCGCCTCGAGCTCGTCGATCGCCTTCTTCAGGTCAGGGTTCGATGCCACGTCGTTGGGCAGCCGCACCGACTCGAAGCGCACGTCGAGCAGCTTCGCGCCGCCCTTGGGTGCATCGACGGTGGCCTGCACGCTGTCGCCGTCCACGCTCGCCGGCAGGTTCGTGAACCGCAGTTCGAAGAGGCCCTCGCGCTCGGGCGCAGCCGCCACGCGCGAGACCATCGCGCGGCCTTGATAGAGCGTGACTGCGGCGATGGGCGCCGTCGGCGTGACGGTCTCGACCTTCGGTTCCTGGGCAAGGGCGACGGTCGATCCCAACGAGACGACCAAGGCGATGGTGTGCAGCATCATGGCAGCGTATGGCCGCTGCCGGGGGACCGTCCACGGAGCATCCGCCAGCGATCGAGGAGCGCGTCACGGTGCCGGAAGCCGAACGACCTCGTCCTCACCCTGGCGCAGCGCCCACACGCGGCCGCCGGCCCGATCCTCGACCGTCAGCGTCATCGGCTGACCGGTCCGCGGGTCGATGGGTTCGGCGGGCAGGAACTCAGGCACGAGGGCCGGGAGCGACGTCGGCACCGTGCCCTGCGCGTTGCGCCATCGTGCGAGGGCGAGCATGGCACGCAGGGCTTCGTCGCGCCGCCGCTCACTGCGGCCCGGGAACTCAAGCGCCCGCGACACGGGATCATCGCCCCACACGCGATTGGGCCTCCCCGGCACGATGGCAGACTGGACCATCGGGCGAACCGGAGGCGCCAACGCGGTCCGCATCCACGGCTCGACCTGCTGCTGCGCGGCCACCGCATCGAACCATGCCTCGACTTCGTCACGAAGCTCAAGCCACGATGCATCGTCGCGGCTCATGCCCTTGGGCATGCGGAGCACAGGCACCCCGTCAAGCAGGAACGAGCGGCGAGCGCCCTGTTCGAAGAACGGCATCAGGTCGCGAGGATCCGCGACGACCCACGCCACGGCCCCCAACGCCGTACGCCGATGCGCACGGAGCGTCGCCTCCATCGGTGGACGCCACGCATGGGCCGCGACCCGCGTGCTGATCGCCTCGACCGTGGCCGCGTCCGGATGCCGCTCCAGCAGTTCGGCGATGCAGCGCACGACCAGGTGCCCCATCACGGCCGCGCGCTCGCGCTCCTCGATCGATGGAACCTGAGCGACGCGGGCCTCGATGGCGAGCATCGCCTCGAGCGCGATCATGCTCAGGTCGAGATCATCGGCCTTCAGGGCACGATCGAAGGTCGTGTACGCGATGCCCCAGCCGGTCTGCAACGGTTCGGTCCACCAAGACCTCCCCACCGGCGCAAGGTCGGGATCGATGGTCGTGAGGATCCCCTCGGATTCGGCACCCGCCGCCCGCCGCAGCACATCCACCAGTCCTGCAGCGAGCATGGAATCGTGTGCCTTGCGAAGGTTCTCGGCGGTCGTGAAGCCGCCACCAGATGAACCGCCAGTCACGTGATCCGGGGTGCCCGGCCCGATCGTGAGCACCGGGATCTTCCGCTCACCCCAGAGCGAGAACCATGGACCCATGAATCGGTCGATCGGTGCGAGCGTGCGGCTGAAGCCGTCCAACGCCAGTTTGTTCGCGGGGATCTGCACACCCGGCGGCGTGCACTCCTCGACCAAGGACGGCAGGTCCGCCATGTGCAGGATGTCACTGCGCGCGGGAACCACCATGATCCAGCGCAGCCCGAACCACACGGACCACACGATCGCGGATGGAACCAGGATGGCCAGTGCCGACCACGCGATCCATCGGCGTCCTGCCTTGGAGATGAGCGGCGGCACGCGTCGTTGCGGCTGATCCGCGGAGGGCAGATAGCGCGGTTGCCCGTCCGCACCGAGTTGGATCGATGACGACCCGAGCTCGATCGGCGTGAGGATCCCGCATTCACTGCAGCGCACCTGCCGGCCGTCGATGACGGGACCGCCGACCAGGGAATGCCCGCACTCACTGCATGCACCGACCCATCGAAGCAGGTGCCGGATGCGGAACCAGAGCAGGACGTCGCGGGTCATGAACCAGGCGAGCAGCGATGCCGTGGCGATGCCGATGATGAAGAGCGCGCTCGCGATCCACGACAGGTCGAGCAGGAGCGCCATGATGCCTTGTTCAAGAGGACCCAGGACGAATCGGTCCAGCAGCACCGGTCGCCCCGAGTAACTGATCCCCCACCGCAGCCACAGTGGGTCACCACGGGCGTAGTGACCCAAGGCACCCAGCGGCACGAGGAAGGCCAATCCCGCAGCGACCACTTGCAGCGCCGTGCGCAATCGACGGCGCCACGCACCGCCTCGCGCCTGGGCCAACGCCGCCTCGCAGGTCGCATCGTCGAACACATCGAGTTCCCGGAAGGCGCGCCAGAGCTTGCGGGAGACGAGCCGCATGGTCAAGGTCCGGGTCGTGTGAACGCGACGCACATCACACCAGCTCCGCCGCACCGGTCGAATCGCCGAACGTATCGAGCGGCGCACCGACCTTCGCGGCGATGCCTCGGTGCAGGTTGCACAGCGGCGTGTCCGGAGTATGCGCCACCGTGCGGCCGCCCTTGAGGCCCAGCGCGGATCCACCAGCCACCAGGATCGGCAGGTTGGCGTGGTTGTGCACGTTGCCGTCGGTGATCGCACCGCCGTAGAGCACGATCGTCGAGTCGAGCACCGAGCGGCTCCCCTCCTTCGCGGCATCGAGCGCGCGCAGCAGCGCGGCGAATCGCTCGCTGTGGAAGGTCGTGATGCGCGTGAAGGCGTCCATCTTCGCGGGATCGTTGCCGTGATGCGACACGTCGTGGTGTCCTTGCGTGACGCCGACCTCGGCGTACGGCCGGTTCGAGCCCTCGTTGGCGAGCATGAAGGTCGCCACACGCGTCGAATCGGTCTGCAGGGCCAGCGCGAGCACCTGGCTGAGCAGGTCGGTGCGGCGGGCCAGGTCCATCGGACCGCCGCCGAACTCCGGTATCCGGTCTGCATCGAGCTGCGACGCCGCGTCCTCGGCCACGCGCTGTTCGAGCCCGCGCACGGCATCCATGTACTCATCCAGCCGCGCCCGGTCATCGCGGCCGACGGTGCCGGCGATGCGCCTGGCCTGCGTGAGCGCGCCGTCCAGGATCGATCGACGCGAGCGCGCTTGCGCGGCGGCTTGGGCAGGCGTCTGGCCCACGCGGCCAAAGAGCCGATCGAACGCGGCCTTCGCATCCGTCTCCTTGCCGTTGGGAAGGCTCTCGCCCTTCCACGAGATGTTGGCGCTGTAGGCGCACGAGTAACCGCTGTCGCAGTTGCCGGCCGTCATCGCAGGCTCGGTGCCCAGTTCGAGTGAGCGGAACCGCGAACGCTCACCGCGTTGCTCGAGTGCATCGGCGATGGCCTGATCGACCGATTGACCGGCGCGGATGTCGTCGCCGGCGGTCTTCTTCGGCTGCATGCCGGTCAGAAAGCATGCGGCGCTTCGGGCGTGATCGCCGGGGCCATCACCATTGGCTTCGGCGTGGCGGTGGCGCAGGCCGGTGTGCACGGTGATTTCGCGGCGCATCGACTCGAGCGGCGCGAGCGCCGGCGAAGGCGACCACACGCCATTCGCATCGATCTGCGGGCGCCAGCTCGCTGGGTTCACGCCGTTGGGGAAGAAGACGAAGATCGCGCGGGCCTGCGGCGGTGCAAGCGCACTCGCCATCGCCGCGTGTGCGGCGGGGCCGACCCCGCGCGGCAGCATGGCATCCAGGAATGGCAGCGCGATGGTGGCACCCACGCCACGCAGCACGGTCCGTCGGGCGAGGAAGCCGTCGCGCATGGGTGCACGGTAGCTCCGGCCTGGCACTGGTCGAGCGGCGCACCTCGACAGATCGGAGGTGCCACCCGCGGTCCTGTGTTGTTATCAGACTGATCCAACCGCCGAACTTTCGCCGGGTTTCCGGGGCCGCCGCGCTCGCGCAGGACCATGGGGCCATGCGCCAGGACTCCACTTCTCCAACCGGCAAATGTGTGGCATATTGCCGTACATCTGCCGCCGTCCCGCGGCGGCTTGCCCGCATGCCCTCACGCCGACCGCCAGCTTCCGCCCGCCTTGATGTGCGGCTCACGCCCGCCCACAAGGAACTCATCGAACTCGCCGCAGCAGCGCGCGGCGTGACGGTGTCGGCGTTCGTCGTCGGCACCCTCGTGGCCGAGGCCGAGGCGGCGATGACGGATCGCACCCTCAGATCACTCGATGCCAGGGATGCCAAGGCTCTTTTGGGCCTGCTCGCCAATCCACCAGCCCCGAGTGAAGCTCTCAAGCGCGCAGCTCGCGCCATGAAGGTGCGTCGTGCGCGGTAGCGCACCGTGGCTCCTCCGTCGGCGTGATTCCAGAGGACTCGTGCACCATCAGCGCGACGACTGCGAACCTCGCACCACCCCCACCGCCCGCCGCTGCTGGAACGCATCGCTCATGGCGATGCCCATGACCAGCGACTCGAAGCTGCGGTCCGCGGCCACGCGCGCGGCTAGGCTGGAGATGAGCGGGTCGTCGGCGGGTGCCGTCCCGCGGCCGAGCGCATAGATGAAGAGCCGCCGCGCGAGCGAGCGCTCGAAGGCCTGCCCCTGCGCCACGAGCCCGGCGACGCCAGCCACGCCGTGCAGCTCGTCGCCGCCCGGCAGCTCGGTCGTGTCGTCGATCGCGTGACCATCGGCTTCGGTGCGCATGCGGCCAGTTGCATCGAAACGCTCGAACGCAAGCCCGATCGCGTCCATGCGCACGTGGCAGCTGGCACAATCGGGATTGGCCCGGTGCTGCGCCATCAACTCCCGGATCGAGCGGTGCTCGGTGTTGGTCGCGCCCTCCGGCAGCTGTGGCACGCCCGGCGGCGGCGGTGGTGGCGCTTGGTCGAGCAGCGCCTCGAGCACCCACTTGCCGCGCTTCACGGGGCTTGTGCGTGTTGGATTGCTCGTCGCGGCCAGCACGCTGCCGTGGCCGAAGATGCCCGGCGGGCGCGATGAAGCGGGCTCGGCGTGCGGGCCTGCCGCTCGCGATTCGGCGGGCGGTGCAACGGGGACCGCGCCGTTCGCCCCCCCGCTGCTCGATTGCGCGTAATAGGCCCGCAGCTCCTCGGGCGCGAACGACTCCGTGGTCTCGAGCAGCGCGCGTGGCGGCAGCTCGCCGCGCACCACACGGTCGCAGAGCGCCATGGTCTCCCGCTCCATCAGCGTGAGCATGCGCGCATCAAGGCCCGGGTAGACCGCGGGGTCGAACTGCCGCGCCGCCAGGCCATCGATCCCCAGCCACTGCGTGAAGAAGCGCTCGCCCAGCGATGCCGCACGAGGGTCAGCCAGCATGCGATGGATCTGCGCACGCAGCGGACCCGGGCGCTTCAGATCGCCGCGTGCCGCGGCATCACGGAGCTCGCGGTCGGGCACGCTGGCCCACAGGAAAAACGAGAGCCGGCTAGCCAGCTCAAGCCCATCGAGCTGTCGCACGCTGCGGCCCTCGGCGATCGGTGCCTCCACGCGCAGCAGGAAGCGTGGGTCGACGAGCAGCGCGGTCACGAGCGCGCGCAACTGGTCATCCCAGGGTGCCTTCGCACCGCCGGCGGCATCGATCGCCGTGCGAGCGAGCGTTGCACCGTCGCGATCCTCGACGGGCCGACGGAAGAGTTCGCTCGCCAACGCCGTCGCCACGCGGCGCAGGCGTTGCGATGTCGGGCCCTCGGCGGCGATGCGTTCGGCCCACTGCTGGAACGGCGTGGGCGTCGTCGGCTCGAGCGGACCGATCACACGAAGCGTGTGCAGGTGGAGGTTGCGATCGCGAGCCTTCGGATTCGCTTCCTTCGGGTTGTAGTAGTCGTTCAGGAACGCCACGCCCACGCGGTGCGGGCCAGGTTCCAGTGTGCCCTGCCACACGAGCAAGCCGGGCGCGGCACGATCGAACGGGATCTCGGTGGTGTTGGTGCCGGTCCAGGGTTCGGGTGGGGTTGCGGATTGCCGCGCCTCCATCGCTTGGCTCGGCACGGGCGCACCGTCTACGAGCAGTTGCGCCTTCGCCAGGTCAAGGCCCGCGCGCGATGCGGACACGGTCGCCAGCAGGCGGTAGGTGCCCGCGTGCGCCACCTGCACGATGCCGGTCAGCGAACCATTCGTTGCCAGCACGAGCATGTCGCCCTGCGCACCCACCTGACCGCGTCGCTCAAGTGAGCTTGGGGCGCACTCCTGCTCAGTGCTCAGGCTTGGCGGCAGCACGGCGGCATCGGCGACGTGCTCGGCGGCGATCAGGAACTTCTCGAGCAGCAACGGCGGCAGCACGAGCGTGCTGGCCGTGGTGTCGAACCCCTCGCCCACGTCGTCGGCGGGCAGCGTGTCGAGCGCGATGGCGCGAAGGGAGTCGGCGAAGGTGGCGCGTGAGGAACCCGCGTCCACAGGACCATTCGCGCTGGAGTTCGACCGAGCTACCGCGCCCACTTCATCACTCATCCCGATCGTGTCGCGGATGCTGTTGGCGATCTGCCAGCGGTTGAGGCGGCGCACCACCGGCACCTCACGGGACTCGGGCGGAACCACCGCATCGATCGCCGCGATCATGGCGGCGTACTCAGCGGCGCTCGGCCGCTCGTCGATGTTCGCCGGTGGCATGTCCTGCCGGGCAAGCCGCGCGCGCATGGCGCGCAGCAGCGTGGGGTCGGCGGCGGTCACCCACGCATCGGCTGCGTCGCGCTGAGCGGTGGCCGCTCCTGGGCCCGGCTGCCCTCGGCCCGGCGCTCCGCCGTCTCGATCCGATTCCCCCGCCCCCATGATGCCCGCCAGGTCGAATCCCCCCTTCGCACGCGCGCCGTCGTGGCAGTCGAGGCAGTGGGCGTCCACGAACTGGGCGAAAGACGCCGAAGGTTGCGGCGGCCCTGATGCAGCCGCCACTGATGCAGCAAGCCCCGCCACGGCCGCGGTCAGCACAAGTCCACCGTGGAGAGAACGCCCGATCACGGACGGACTCTACGCGTGCGAGCGCCCGAAACGAACGCCTTCCGGACCTCGCCGCTGCTCCTGAGCGTGCTCAGCGTCATGCGCTCGGTGGGAGTGCCGTGGTGATCAAGGCGCCCGGCCAGCCCAACATCGCGAGCACGCAGTGGCGCACGAACCATGACCTAGGGCAACCAGACGCCGCTCTTCGCCAAGGCGCCCCCATTTCGTTCCTGCTGGCGGTTCCGGCGCGGACCTGCCGAGGCAATGGTCGACATGTCGATCTTCGGCGGATCCTCCGACATGTTATCTGGACTTGTCGATCGGATCGACGACAGCCTGTACTTGGTCAGCCAGGGACTCATCGGCCAGCCGGTCCTCTACCTCAGCCACGCGATCATCGAGGACAAGGACCGGTGCAACCGCCTGCTTTAAGCGGTCACTGCAACCGGCGCGTGGGAGCCGTGGATCGAGTTCATGCTCGTGTGCGTCGAGCGCACCGCCATCTGGACCACCGACAAGGTGCGCGCGATCCGGCTGCTGCAGGCACTGGCCGGGCGCGTGGTGCAGGAGCGGTGCCCGACGGCTTACTCGCACGAGCTCGTCTCGCTGCTCTTCGAGCGGCCGTACCTTCGGATCAGTGACATCGTCGATGCGGGGCTCGCCACGCGGCAGACGGCGGCGACCTATGCACGATCCTTGGTGGCGGCGGGCGTGTTGGAAGAGCGCCAGGCCGGCCAATCAAAGGTGTTCGTGAACACGCGGCTGATGCGGCTACTGACGCAGGATTCGAATATGATCGATGAGTTTCCATGAACCTCGTCGCCACGCGCTGGTGGTCCCTCTCCTTCCTTCCGTCGTGCCTGCTGATGCTTGGCGTCGACTTGGGCGCGATGGCCCGCATGGACGCTGGAACTCGAGAACCCTCCGCACACCTCCGGGTCGACAAAAGTTCGGAAATCGTCTCGGCGGCGGCGAAGGCGTGTGGCGCGCAAGGCGGAACAGCCACGCGCTACCTCGACCCTGGGTCGACCTGGCAGAACGGCATCGTGGAGAGCTTCATCAGCCGGCTGCGTGGGGTACTAATGTCGTCTGAGATCGTCGACACGCTCGCGTCGCAGCCGCGTGGCGGCCAGCGCCTGCTCCGACAGGTTGCGGACTACTCGATGCCGAACGTCTCCGACAAGGTGCTCCGGATCATCCTGGGTTACACCGACTACGTGAACCGCGTGGTGTGGAGGAAGTACTGAGTGCGGAAGACGCGAGTCCTGTTGCTCACCCAGTGGTTCGACCCGGAACCAACCTTCAAAGGGCTTCTGTTCGCGCAGGAGCTGGTGAAGTTGGGCTTTGAGGTCGAGGTGCTGACTGGCTTTCCAAACTACCCGGGCGGGAAGGTGTATCCGGGATACCGAATCCGGCTCATTCAGCGAGAGAGGATTGGTGAGGTCTCGATCACCCGAGTCCCCCTGTACCCAAGCCACAGCGGATCCGTCATTGGCCGAGTAGCGAACTACTTGACGTTCTCACTTTGCGCAGCGCTGTACGGCGTACTCGTCGCGAAACGCCCCGATGTCATCTACTCGTACCACCCACCCCTGACCACCGGATTCACCGCCGTCGCGATACGGCTCGCACGAGGCGTCCCGGTAGTTTGCGACATCCAAGATCTCTGGCCGGACACCCTGCGCGCGACCGGGATGACTCGGAACCAACGAGTACTCCGCATGATCGGCTGTGCCTGCGATTGGTTCTATCGGCGAGTGGAGCGATTGACGGTTCTCTCACCAGGGTTCAAGCGGATGCTCGTGTCCCGTGGGGTCCCCGAGTCGAAGATTGAGGTGATCTACAACTGGGCAGACGAGGCAGCGCTAGCAGCTGGTGCGCGGCAGTCCTCGGTTTCCTTGCCGCCCGGTGGCCTCCGGGTGTTGTTTGCGGGGAATCTGGGGCGCGCACAGGGCCTTGACGCCGTCCTGAGTGCTGCGCGTCTCCTACTCGATCGGGGGAGCCGCGCCCAATTGGTGTTCCTGGGCTCCGGAGTGGAAGTCGAGGAGCTGAAGGCGCGAACGGCGCAGCTCAGGCTGTCGAACGTCCATTTCTTGCCGGCGGTGCCGATGAGTGAGGTCGGTGCCTACCTTGCGGCTGCGGAGGTCCTGCTCGTGCACCTCCTTCCCGACGAACTCTTCCGGATCACGATTCCCTCGAAGACCCAGGCCTACATGGCAGCAGGCAAGCCGATCGTCATGGGGGTCGATGGGGATGCAGCCGACTTGGTGGTCAGATCGGGCGGCGGCATCGTCGTTCAGTCGGGATCTGAGGAGTCCATCGCTGACGGCATCGCAAGGATGGAGGCGATGTCTGCCGAGATTCGCGCGAGCATGGGTGACCGCGCCAAGTCATTCTATGAAGCTGAACTGTCGATCGGCGTGGGAACACAGCGATTCGCCAAAATCTTCACGGAACTGGCAACGCAGCGATCTAGCGCTCCCGCACCTGCCGACGGAGGCTCTCGGTGACCTCAAGAGCGTCGAGTCGCGGTGGACCTTTGGGGGAAAGCTGATCTTCGGTTGGGTTCGGTCGTCGACTGCTGCACTCACTAGCCTGTCCGGGATTGGCATCAAGTCCGGGAAGTGGCCACGCACCGCGTGGTCCTGCACTGGTGTCGAAGAGGCGTCGGGGTCGGCTTCGAGCGAACAATACAGCCGGAGGACAGCGAGTTCGGTCGCGGCTAGTCTCCGGTTGTGAAAGCGGTCATCCTTGCTGGTGGACTTGGTACTCGAATCGCCGAGGAGTCGTCGGTCAAACCAAAGCCGATGGTTGAAATCGGTGGACGTCCAATCCTTTGGCACATCCTCAAGGGATACTCTGCCCACGGGGTTTCAGACTTCATCATTTGCTGCGGATACCGCGGCTACATGATCAAGGAGTACTTCGCCAACTACTTCCTGCACATGTCCGATGTCACGATCGACATGTCGACCAACTCAATGGAAGTTCACCACCGGAAGTCCGAGCCTTGGAGAGTTACGTTGGTGGATACGGGGGAATCAACACTTACGGGCGGTCGGCTTCGACGTGTCGCAGACTATGTACGTGATGAAGATGCGTTCTTCTTTACCTATGGGGACGGCTTGTCGAACGTTGACTTTGGCGCTGAACTTCGATTTCACCGATCACACGGCAAGTTGGCCACGGTACTCGCAGTGCAACCGCCCGGTCGTTATGGCGCCCTGCAGCTGGCTGGCACTCGTGTACAGGGATTCACCGAGAAACCTCGGGGAGATGGCGGCCTGATCAACGGGGGCTTCTTCGTGCTTTCGCCGCGCTGCATCGAGCTCATCGAGGGCGACCAGACCAGTTGGGAGGGCGAGCCACTTGCGCGACTTGCCGCAAGTGACCAGCTTCAGGCGTTCGAGCACCACGGCTTCTGGCAAGCGATGGACACCCTTCGCGACAAGCAGCACCTCGAGGAACTCTGGGCAACCGGCAAGGCGGCATGGCAGGTCTGGACATGACTCCCAATGCGTGGCGCGGGACACGCGTCTTCATCACAGGACATACGGGATTCAAGGGGGGCTGGCTTTCGCTGCTGCTGTCCGAGCTCGGCGCGCGGGTGTACGGGTACTCATTGGCGCCGCCCACCGACCCAAATCTGTTCCAAGTTTGCCGGTTGCAGTCGCGACTCGCCTCGCACTCGATGGCAGACATTCGCGACCCTGCAGCACTCCGGGCTGCGATGTCCGCGGCCCAGCCTGAGGTCGTCTTTCACCTTGCTGCGCAGCCGCTGGTCCGCCGCTCCTACCGGACTCCTTTGGAGACCTTTGAAACGAATGTGATGGGTACAGCACGGGTTCTCCAGACGGCCACCGAAGTGGGTGGAGTCCGTGCCGTCATCAACGTCACTAGCGACAAGTGCTACGAAAATCGCGAAAGCACCGTTCCCTATCGCGAAGATCATGCCATGGGCGGCCACGATCCATACTCGGCCAGCAAGGGCTGCGCAGAACTCGTGACTTCCGCCTGGCGACGATCTTTCATGGAACCTGCTGGCATTCAACTTGCATCGGTGCGGGCAGGGAATGTGATTGGCGGAGGGGACTGGGCCGAGGACCGACTACTACCCGACTTCCTTCGGGCAATCGATGCGGGACGTGAGCTGGTGCTGCGCTCCCCCGACGCCACGAGGCCCTGGCAGCATGTGCTGGAGCCCCTCCGAGGCTACCTGATGCTCGCCGAGCGCCTACGCGGCGCGGGCGGAGCGGACTTTGCCGACGGATGGAACTTTGGGCCGTCGACGACAGATGTCCGTCCGGTCCGTTGGATTGCAGAGCGCCTCTGTGCTGCAACGCCCGGCGCTCGGTGGAGCATCGATTCGAGTGCCGTACCGCACGAAGCCTGTCTCCTCTCACTTGACAGCAGCAAGGCACGCACCGAGCTTGGATGGAAACCGCGATGGGACGCCGAACAAGCGATCCTCCGGACGCTTGATTGGTATCGCGCATGGAAGTCGGGCGAAGACATGGTGAGATTCACTTTGGAACAAGCGCGCGAGCACGGCACTTTGCCGACGACCGCCGGGAGCGCCACGCTGTGAGCGCTCGTTTCCAGGTTCGGCCAACCCCACTCGAGGGACTCGTGGTTCTGGAGCGGTCAATGCACCGCGACGACCGGGGTCAGCTCGAACGGCTCTACTGCAGCGAGGAGCTGCGGCCGTGGCTCGGGGGCGCCACGGTGACCCAGTCCAACCTGACCCACACTGGTCGCCGCGGGACCGTCCGCGGCATGCATCTTCAGACACCGCCACACGCGGAGGACAAGTTGGTGACCTGTCTCCAAGGCCGGGTGTGGGACGTGGCTGTTGATGTGCGCGAAGGATCCCCAACGTTCCTGCAGTGGTACGCCGAGATTCTCGATGGCTCGGAGAACCGCACCATGCTCATCCCGAAGGGCTTCGCACACGGCTTCCAGACGCTCACAGACGACTGCATCATGCTGTATTTCCATACGTCGTCACATGCGCCCAAATCCGAACTAGGGCTGGATGCCCTTGATGCTCGGCTCGCCATCGCGTGGCCGGAAGCCGTGTTGCACCGTTCGCCGCGCGACTGTACGCATCCGTCGATTGGACCTTCCTTCACGGGGATTCGATCATGAACTGTCGCCACTGCTCCGCCCGGCTGGGGCTTCAGATGGTCGATCTTGGCTCAGCTCCACCCTCGAACGCCTACCTCACGCGCGAGGCTCTTGACCGCCCGGAGCGCTGGTTTCCCCTCCGGGTCCTGGTGTGCGAAGAGTGTTGGCTTGCACAAACCCAGGACTTTGCTGATGCACACGAGCTGTTTGACGGTAGTTACGCGTATTTCAGCAGCTACTCAAGCAGCTGGGTGGAGCATGCGCGGCAGTACGTCGATGCCATGGCGTCACGCTTCGAGCTGGGCCCAGACGCACTGGTCGTCGAGGTTGCGTCGAACGATGGCTACCTGCTCCAGCATGTGAAGGCTCGGGGCATCCCCTGCCTCGGCGTGGAGCCAACTGCCAGCACCGCTGCTGCCGCACGCGACAAGGGCATCAAGGTGATTGATGAGTTCTTCGGCACATCCTTGGGCCGACGGCTGGCGGCGAACGGCCAGGCAGCCGACTTGACTGCAGCCAACAACGTGCTTGCACATGTACCCGACATCAACGACTTCCTGGCTGGCTTTGCGGCGCTTCTGAAACCGAACGGCGTGGCCACCTTCGAGTTTCCGCACGTTCTTCGGCTCCTCGACGGCATCCAGTTCGACACCATTTACCATGAGCACTTCTCGTATCTCGGCATGCTCTCAGTTGATCGAGTGATGCGTGCCAACGGACTCACACCCTTTGAGGTTGAGGAACTCTCGACTCACGGTGGCAGCCTGCGGGTCTTTGCGCAGCGGACCGATACCGGCAGGCACCAGCCCAACGGATCGATCGAGCGACTGATGGCTCGGGAGCGCTCGGCAGGACTCGACTCTGCCTCGGTCTACGCGGGATTCCAAGAGAAGGCCGAGCGAGCTCGTGATGAACTTGTCATGTTCCTCATCGAGGCAAAGCGCGCCGGCCGCCGCGTGGCGGCGTACGGGGCCGCTGCCAAGGGCAACACGCTGCTCAACTTCGCAGGTGTCCGCCCCGACTTGGTGCGGTATGTCGTAGACCTCAATCCCTCCAAACAGGGCAAGTTCATGCCGGGAAGCCGCATCCCGATCGTCGGGCCTGAGACGCTTCGTCACCAGCGGCCGAACGACCTCCTGGTCCTCCCGTGGAACCTGCTGCATGAGGTTCGCGCCCAGAACGACTCGCTTGCCCAGCTCGGCACCCGGTTTATGGTGGCCGTCCCACGGTTGACCGAGGCATGAGTCGGGATGCGCCAGCCCGCTGGATTGCCATCACAGGCGCCTCCGGATTCCTCGGGCGGCACGTGATGGCCGCGCTTCGAGCCCGCGGGGTCGGGGTTATTGCGCTAAACCGTCGTTGGAAGCCAGACGAGCCAGGTGTCCGCAACATTCGCTTCGATCTTGCCGCACCACAAGAGTCCACGGCCGTGCTTCGTGATGCAGATACGGTGATCCACCTGGCCTGGGAAGGCCTACCCAACTACCGTTCGTCACACCATGTCGAAGCAGAGTTGCCGCGTCAGCGAGCGTTTGTCGACGTGGCGCTGGCGTCGGGCGTGCGACGCCTGGTGGTGGCCGGCACGTGCTTCGAGTACGGCATGCGCGAGGGCGAACTGCATGAGGGGTTCGAGCCCGCCCCAGCAAACCCGTACGGCCAAGCCAAGGACGCCCTTCGACGCTACGCCGAGGTGGCTTGTGCTCGCTTCGGATGCGGGCTGGCGTGGGCTCGGCTCTTCTATCTGTTCGGGGACGGGCAGTCACCGACCTCGATCTGGAGCCAACTGTCAGACCACATGCTGCGAGGTCAGACGGCGTTCCCAATGTCGGGAGGGCAGCAAGTTCGCGACTTCCTGCCAATCGGGGTTGCGGCCAGCCACCTAGTGAGGCTGGCCGAGGTACAGCAGGCCGCAGGCGTGGTAAACGTCTGTTCCGGTCACGCTTGGACGCTCGAACGGACCGTGCGCGGATGGATGGCCGAACGCGGTTGGGACATTCAGCTCGATCTCGGCCGATTCCCGTATCCTGACCACGAACCGTTCGCCTTTTGGGGATCCACAAGGCGACTGAATGAAGTGCTGGCGGGCCCATGACGAACGAAACTGCCATCTACTCGGTTGACGGGCTTCAGGTGATCTCGCCTGAGGAAGCCCTCCGTGCGCTTCCGCCGAGGACACACACCTGGGGCGTGAACTCTAACTATCGTCCGAAGATAGCCGCAATCGCTGGCGACCATCTCCAGCTACTGACGATGGACGCTCCGGGCGCCCGGCGATCTCAGGACGCCATCCACAAGGAAGAAGGCTCATCGTGAATCAGTCTTTCCGGACGGAAGTCGAACAGATCATCGCCGCAAATGGTGCCAATACGGACCTTGCTCGAGTCAGCCGCACATGGATGGAGCAATCAATCCGTGCGCGCTACTCATACTGCTTCCGATGGCTCGGCCGCCCCGTGATCCAGTACCCGCAGGACATCACGGCGATGCAGGAGTTGATTTGGGACATTAGGCCGGACTTGGTCATCGAGACCGGCATTGCCCACGGCGGCTCATTGGTGCTGAGCGCGTCACTTCTTGCGCTCCTCGAACTCTGCGATGCCAAAGAGACCGGAAAATCTGTAGATCCCCTCCGTCCGGAGCGATTGGTGCTTGGAGTGGATATTGACATTCGCCCTCACAATCGAATTGCGATTGAAGCCCACCCTATGGCCCCGCGGATTCGAATGATCGAGGGTTCCAGTGTCGATCCGGAGGTCGTGAAACAGGTTCGCAAGCTGGCGGAAGCGCATTCGTGCGTCCTGGTTCTGCTCGACAGCAACCATACGCATGACCACGTCCTTGCGGAACTCGATGCGTATGCGCCCTTGGTTTCACCGGGCAGTTATTGCGTCGTCTTCGATACCGTCGTGGAGAACCTCCCAAGCGAGTTGTGTCCAGACCGGCCGTGGGGACCCGGCAACAACCCAATGACCGCCGTTCACACTTGGCTACGGAACCACCCGGAGTTCCAGATCGACCGCCAGATCAATGGCAAACTACAGCTGTCCGCCGCCCCAGACGGTTACCTTCGCCGGATCCGTTGACCGGGTATCTGCACTTGGGCATCAGGGATGCTGTCGTGCTCTAGCGTCCCGAACCGTAGAAGCACGAGTCGGCCCCCCGGTCTCGTTGGCGAGACGCGAAACGCCCCAGCGGAGTTCGTCTCAAATCTCATCGGGCCAAACTAGGATGGGGTTGATCGCATGCTCGACTGCGCCGCCCGGTGCCTTCTGACTTCGGACAGTTGAGTCCACCTGATGCTCAAACGGAACATCCTCGCCAACTTCGTGGGCAACATTTGGGTTGCACTCATGGGGATCGCCTTTGTGCCCGTGTACATCAGGTACCTAGGCGTCGAGGCGTACGGTCTCATTGGGTTGAGCGCGGTCATCATTGCCACCTTGACATTCCTGGACCTGGGCCTCTCGCCCATGCTCAGTCGCGAAATGGCGCGATACCGCGGTGGGAATCAGTCCGAGTACTCAATCTGCTCGCTGCTGCGAGTTGTTGAGCTCTATTCATGGTCCATTGGACTGCTGGGGGTTGTGGCACTCTGGTTCATTGCACCATGGCTGGCGACCAGTTGGATTCGAAGCGAGTCGCTGAGCCCGGACACCGTCACACATGCCCTACGAATTCTCGCCCTGGTGGTCGTGTTTCGACTTGTCGAAGGCGTGTACCGCGGTGTCCTGATCGGACTGCAGGAACAGGTCCGGGTGAATGTCCTAGCAGCGGCTGCTGCGACGCTGCGCGCTGTCGGAGCCATTGCTGTACTCGCTTGGTGGTCACCGACACTTGATGCGTTCATTTGGTGGCAAGGGGCAGTGGCAGCCGTCAGCTTGGGATTCTTCATGGCATGCGGTCACGCCGCACTGCCTCGCTCCCAGGTATCTCTTGATCTGGGCATCCGTACCTTGCGAGCAAGCTGGCCCTTCGCTCGAGGCATGCTGGTCAGTTCGTTCCTGGTCCTTGGTCTTACGCAGACGGACAAGGTCTTGCTCGCCCGGCTGCTGACACTCTCGGAGTACGGCCAGTACTCGCTGGCACTCTTAGCGTCGTCATGCGTGGCCATGGCCGCCACACCCATCGGACAGGCCCTCTACCCTCGACTCACCGAAATCCATGCTCGTGGGGCTTCCGAGGCATTCGTCCGCGAGTTCCACCGCGGCGCTCAACTTGCGATGGTTGCTGCAGGAAGCGTCGGGATCGTGCTCATCGTGTTTGCTGATCGGATCATGCTGCTTTGGACGGGAAATCCTGAGCTCGTTGCATCGGTCTCAACGCCGGTACGCCTCTTGGCCACCGGCAGCTTGCTCAACAGCTGCATGCTCGCCGTGTACTTTTGCCAACTTGCCACGGGCTGGACGGCGCTCGCAAACTCCGTCAACACCGCGTCGATTCTTGTTGTGATACCGGCCCTGATCTTGGTCGTGCCACGGGCCGGAATGGCCGGCGCCGCAGCGGTCTGGGCGGCACTCAATATGGGATACGTGCTCATTGGTGCGCCGCTGACGTTTCGTCGTCTCTTGCCCGGCGAAATGTCTTCTTGGTACGTACACGACACGGTCATCCCTCTGGCTGCCGGCTTCACCGTCTGCCTGATGTTCAGAGCAGCTTCGCCCTTCGACGGCACCAGCGCCACACAACAAGTGACTCTCCTCGTCTCCAGCGCCGCAGCCACACTGACTGCGGTATCAGTGGCGGCACCGATGGTGCGCACAAGTTTGATGACGGCGATTCGACGACTCACCGTTTGACCAACAGGAAAGTCAAACCGACATCTGTCGGCGGCCTCGAGGTAACCGAAACGGTCCCGCGCTATACTCTGGGCCCGGTCGTTCCCCCGAAACTGTCGTCAACGGTAGGTCGCGATGGGTCATCGCCGTTCACTCTGACGGAATCGTTCTATGTGGAAAATCGAGATGAAGCGTCACGTCAAGGCAATCATCCCGAGATCGGTTCTTCAATTGGTCCAACGATATCGACTGGTGCGGCTCCAGCGCGGATTCGATGGGCTCGACCCAAGCCAGGCCTTTTCGAAGATTTACGAAGAACGGCTTTGGGGGCGCTCCATCCACTCAGACCATGACTATTGCTCTGGATCCGGCTCGTCGAACCCGGAGATTGTTGGGCCGTATGTCGAGTCGATCCGCGCTTGGCTGCGCCACCTTCCCAACAGTCCCAGCGTAGGTGACCTTGGCTGCGGGGATTTCAGCGTAGGGTCGCAACTGACCGACCTCGCAAGTACATGGACGAGCTATGACTGCGTTCCCAGCCTCATTGCATCAAACCGGCGCAAGTTCGTAAAACTACAAGTTCAATTCAAGGAACTCGACCTGTGCGCCGAGGCACCAGAGCCAGCTGATGTGTACTTTCTTCGTCAGGTTCTGCAACATCTTTCCAATTCTCAGATCCAACAAGTTCTAGATAGAGTGGTCAGCCAATGTCGTTGGCTTGTTTTGACCGAGCATCTGCCGACCAAGCCTTTCACCCCGAACAAGGACAAACCGGTCGGCCCAGACGTGCGGGTCCTGCATCGCAGCGGGGTGGACGTTACCCAACCACCCTTCAATTGCACTCCGGTTGAACGAGTTGTTCTTTGCAGAGTCATCGTTTCAGATGGCGAGATAGTTACAGAAGCATTACGTTTCAAATGAGCAGCAACGTGCCGAATCGCACCACTGTTGCAGAACAGCAGATGTCGCTGCCCGAGGCGCGGGGCGACGGACCGCTGGTTACGGCGCTCATTCCAACCAGGAACAGAGTTCGACTGCTGCGCCGCGCGATTCGTAGCGTCCAGGCTCAGAGCGAGCTGAGAATACAGATACACATCTGCGACAACGCCTCCACCGATGGCACCTTTGATTTCGTCACCAGACTTGCAGAAGGAGATGCGCGGTTGCGCGCCTACAGAAATGCAAGCGACATTGGCGCGTTCGCGAACTTCCAATCAGCGCTAGCGACTGTCAGGACTCCCTACTTCTCCATTCTATCAGATGACGATGTGATTAGCCCCTGCCTCTATGAACGCGCACTCGATGCGTTCTCCCGCAACCCCCGAGCGGCAGTTTTTTTCAGCGATGTCGTTCATGTCGGAGATGGCAATCGGGTCTTCAAGCGACCTCTTCAGCGCTGGAGCGCCGGTCAGTATGCAGCCCCAAGCGGGCTGGAACTCATGACGAACCTCGGAAGACCGGAATGGACAGGCGCTGTGTTTCGAACCGATCGGAGTCTATCGCACGGGGCGCTTCTCGAAACCCTGCGACTCCATGCCGATGTCGAGTTCACACTTCGAATTGCCGCCCGCGAAGAGATATTGATTGATTGTGTACCAGGAGCGGTGTTCAATGTTTCGACATCACATAGGGCGCCATACCGATTCAGTGACCTCAAGCACGGGTGTGCTGCGCTTGCCCAAGAAGTGGGAACGTGGACAAGTATCCCATCGAGCCTGGCAGAACGCGTCATCAAGGCTCATTACGACGAGCTCGCCTGCAATCTTCATGGCCGCTACCTCGCATACTGCCTGGCAAACATGCCAGAAGAGGCAGCTCTCGTGGCGGACCATATGCGGCATGCGTGCCGATTGGGACTGGCGATGCGTTCCTTCTTGCTCGCGACTTCTCGCTTGGCTCACTATCGACCAACCTCGGCCCTGTTGAGCAAAGCACAGGAATTGAGACGCAGATTCAGGCGCCGGCAACTTCCTACGTTTGACGCCAGGTACTGCTTGGAAACTGGAGTTCCAACGGGCCTTCTCACCGCCTGGCGCCTTTGACTTCTCTACCGGTAGCCGGACAGTCCCAGCCCTGCACGAACCCCCAGCCATGCCACATCATCCAAACGCAGTCAAAGTAGCGCTTCTGATGCGGCGCCCCGGTGCAGGGAATGTCAGTTATGAGCGACTCTATCGAAGACTGTCTGGGGCGTTTCCGATCGGAATCGACGCGTCAATTGTGATCTCACGATTCATGAGTCGCGGTTTCCTCCGCAGGCTGTACATCACCATTGAAGCTTCGTTTCGTCGCGCTGATGTGCTGCATGTGACCGGCGATGCGAACTTCCTGACGCTTCTGCTGCCGCGGTCGCGAACCGTGCTCACGGTGCATGATGCCATTTCCGTATCGCGGCTCAAGGGCTTGAAACGCCGGCTTTTCATTCTGCTTTGGTACCGGCTGCCGATGTCCCGCGCCCGCGTGATAACGGTTGTCTCGTCGGCAACCAAAGACCGACTTCAGGAACTCGGTCTGGTAAACGGCTGCGATGTGCGTGTCATACACAATCCCGCGTTTCCGGAGTTCACGCATTCGCCGAAGGCCTTCAACAGTTCGTGTCCGACGATCCTCGTTGTTGGGACGAGCGAGCACAAGAATGTCCCAAGACTCGTCGAAGCAATGGCTGGTCTTCCCTGCAAGCTGCGCGTCATTGGCAAGATTGACCGGGCTACGCGCGACCGATTGAACCATCACAACATCGTCTATTCAGCAATCCATGGCATATCGGATACAGAACTTGTCGATGAGTATCGAAACTGCGACCTGCTCGCCTTCGTTTCCCTTGAGGAGGGTTTCGGACTTCCAATCCTTGAGGCTCAGGCAACAGGCCGACCGGTAGTCACGAGTTCCTGTTCATCCATGCCCGAAGTCGCGGGAGGTGCTGCTGCCCTGGTCGATCCGACCGACTCCCACAGCATACGTACTGGACTGCTTCGGGTCATCAACGATGACGCCTACAGGGCACTTCTCGTCCAACGCGGGTTGGAGAATGCTCGTCGATTCACTCTCGAGGGAGTGGCACGTCAGTATGCAATCCTCTATCGGGAGATTGCAGGCAGTTTGGAGGCCGGATCAACGGATTGAGCGGTACATGTCGCGCAGTCGTTCCGCCACATGAATCCACGAGTACTCTCGAATCATCCACTCGCGGCCTGCCGACCCCATCGCTGCGAGTTCCTCTCTCGAGAGGGCCATCGCTGAAGAGAGCGTCGCGACAAGACCTTCAACGCCAATCTCCGACCACCAGCCCGCATTTCGATTGACAACCTCTCCCCACGGTGCCCCCTGAGACACAACCACCGGAGTAGCGCTCGCCAGGGCTTCAGCAACCGCAATTCCAAAGTTCTCTGAGTAGGTGGGCAATACGAACACTTCCGCCGATGCCAGCGCCTCCCACTTCTCTTGACCCGCCAACTCGCCCACAAAGTCGACGCGGGGCAAGTGATGCGCCTCCTTCTGCATCTGCAGAGCGTAATCAGAATCGAGCGGTCCCACGATCCGCAGTTGCCAGTCGGGGAAACGCACGCAAAGCGCGCGCCACGCAGCCAGCAGGTCGTGAACACCCTTCTTTCGGTGAATTCGGCTCAAGAACAGAAGCGTCCGACGCTCTCGATACTCCCGCTGAATCGGAGGGGGAATGTCTATTCCGTGAGGGATTGTCTCGATACGTTGCTTGAATCCCATAGCCCTAATCTCATCGCGTTCCATCTCCGAAGATGCGAGGAACAGCACTGCATGTTCAAGTGCTCTTCGCTGGGTCAGATACCAGGTAATCCGCTTCACGGATGAGCCGCTCCTGAAAGCCCACCTACTAAGGGTTCCGTGAGGGGAGACCACCAGCGGGACGAGCGACCGCTTACTGGCGCTCGTCGCGTACAGAAGGGGCATCATCCAAACCGAGTGGAAGTGAAGGACATCGACTTCACGCGTTGCTGCACGCGCATGGATCCACTTGCGTAGATCCGCTGATGCACCAAGACGGCGCAATGGACCGCTGGGCGAGAAGGCCAGCTCATCTCTGTTGTCCGCCAAACGAGCATGATCCCCCCAATCAAGCCCAACGAAGACGCTATCTACACCACACTCGCGTAAGGCCCTACTGGTTCGGGGGACTGAATAGGAGGCCCCAGACGCTCGGCCTGCGCACTCAAGTGCCACATGAGTCACACGCATCACGGTCTCCATGAGTGGATTCCACACTAGACACGACTATAGCAGTGCAAACTGACCTTCCCCCCTGAAACCGTACCAAGCCGGATTTTGGTATCCGGCGCATTTCACGAGGTCAGGCCATGCCAGGCAAGCGTTTCAAGGCGGAGGAGATCGTCAACAAGCTGCGTCAGGCGGACGTCGAGCTCGCCCGGGGCAGCACGGTCGCGGCGGTGTGCAAGCTGCTGGGGATCACGGACGCGACGTACTTCCGGTGGCGGAAGGAGTACGGCGGGATGAAGGTGGACCAGGCGAAGCGCCTGAAGGCGCTCGAGCAGGAGAACGCCCGTCTGAAGCGGCTGCTCGCTGACGCGGAACTGGACAAGGCGATCCTGCGGGAGGCCGCCAAGGGAAACTTCTGAGCCCGGCGCGCCGCCGGGCTGCGGTCGAGGAAGTCCAGCGTGCGCTTCCGGAGGTGAGCGAGCGACGCGCATGCCGCGTGCTCGGCCAGCCGCGGGCGGTGCAGCGCTACACGGCGCGGGTGCGCGACGACGAGGCACCGCTGACGGGCCGGATCGTCGAGCTGGCATCGGTGTACGGCCGGTACGGGTCGCCGAGGATCACGGGAATGCTGCGAAACGAGGGCTGGAACGTGAACCACAAGCGGGTGGAGCGGATCTGGCGGCAGGCAGGCCTGAAGGTGCCGAGGAAACAGCCGCGTCGCGGCCGGCTGTGGCTGAACGACGGCAGCTGCATCCGGCTCCGACCGGAGCGGAAGGATCACGTGTGGGCATACGACTTCGTGTCCGCCCGGACGCACGATGGCTTGCCGCTTCGGCTCCTGGTGGTGGTGGACGAGTGGACGCGGGAGTGCCTGTCGATCGACGTGGCGCGGCAGCTCGGGTCGGACGACGTGCTGGAGCGGCTCTCGTGGCTGATGGCCACGCGCGGGGTCCCGGACCACGTGCGCAGCGACAACGGGAGCGAATTCACCGCGAAGGCGGTGCGGGCATGGCTCGGGAAAGTCGGCGTGAAGACGCTCTACATCGAGCCGGGCAGCCCCTGGGAGAACGGCTACGTGGAGAGCCTCAACGGCAAGCTGCGTGACGAACTGCTGAACGGCGAGATCTTCTACACGGTGGCCGAGGCACGCGTGCTGATCGAGCGCTGGCGCGAGCACTACAACCAGGTGCGCCCGCACAGCGCCCTCGGTTACCGCCCGCCGGCACCAGAGGCGATCGCTGCTGGACCGCCCTCCGCTTCGCTCCGGGCCGTCCAGCAGCGATTTCCGGCTCAGATGACTACTGCGTAAACTGTGGACTCAACAGCGGGGTAAGGTCAAGGTGGCCCTGAGCCGACTCGGAAATCGCCTGACAACTGTCGGGACTTTGAAGTTACCTTCGAGTGCCTTCGCAGGCTTCTCTCCCTGCGTAGCAAGCAATTCAAGTCGCAAACCATCACAGGACGTTGCTTGGGCCTGCTGAAAGTTTGCGAGCCATTTGCGTAGCAGGCCACGAGCAAATCGACCTCCACCGACGGGGCTAGCAATCTGATCGCATTGAAACAGTACCTTGATGACTGACGCGAGACTCTACGCCAACTTTCCGCCCAGACGCGATGTGCCTGGAGACCTCGCCCCGCTCCCAGCTCGTGCGCGACTCACAGGTGCGGATGACCCACCGGATGCAGAGAGCATCAACAGCCCAAACAACCGTCCTCTTAAGTTGGCGATAAAGTGGCCT
The DNA here is from genome assembly GCA_027490145.1 of Planctomycetaceae bacterium. Lineage (GTDB taxonomy): Bacteria > Planctomycetota > Phycisphaerae > Phycisphaerales > SM1A02 > SYIB01. The sequence continues at coordinate 204,556 of JAIXYQ010000015.1, read as the reverse complement.
AGAGGGTTCTCCAGAGCCATCACAAACAGAGCGAGCATGGGGATGGAGGGTTGTACCGCGAGTTTCCGAAGCCCAAGTAGTGTTCAGCAGAACAGCGCCCAGAGATATCCGATGGCATCAAAGCCCATCCATGCGACGAACCACCCGAAACCGTCAGCGACCGCGCCTGGAGTTCGGATGGCAGCAATAGTGACGTCGTCCTCGGGTTGCGAGCGCCCCCTCTGAGCCTAGATAACTCTCTGCCACATTCCGCAGCGCGCAACAGCGCCGATCGCTGAAGCGAGAAGACGCCCCACGAAAACTAGAACCGCCAATACAACGATCCCCCTAACCCCGATGATCACCGTCTCAATGTTTCCTTCGAAACCCAGCGATACCAGACACAAACCAACGGCGACTGGTAGATGGTACGGTTTCTTGACTGCCAAATGGCGGTCCGCAAGTGCGACTGCGATGCCAGCTACCCAGGCGACAATCGGTGCACCCAACCAGCCAAAGATGCTGACGGCGGCGCCAAGAACTGTGGGAAGATAGTCAATCTCTTCGATTCCGTGATGATAAATGCTTGCGAGCTCCTGGTTACGCCTCGCGATGTCTATCTCGAGCTTTGCTGGCCAGAGCATAGATGGTGTGGCGAGGTTCAAGGAGTTCGTGATCGCACTCATCCCCATTGGCGCAACCCCGAGCCGTTCTTGGGCATTCAGAATGGCAGCTCCATAGCCATTCCCGTCCAGCCTATGAACAAAGTGGACATCGATTAGTTGGTGCCAATCAACAGACCCGACCGATTTTTCGCCTGCGTCCGACACCGCTTCAGTCAGATCCACAAGACTTGCATCAGCCGCCCCACGCCCCGCGATCTCGCGAACTAGTGCGATTGACATGAAGATTGATGAGACGAGCACTGCTAGAGGCACGATTCGGCGAGTAGGAACGGCCCAGCCACAGCGTCGAACAATCACGAGCCCAGAGAGCAGTGACCCGCCGACACTCCATCGCGAGCCCGTGATACAGAGCACAGTTAGCACCGAAAGGATGGTGAACAGAGGGAAGCGCCCACGAAGAACAGCCAGCACCGCCACGGAAGTCAACGCGGGAACTAGCGCGGCAGAAACGACGCTACCTGCGAGGTAATTGCCGCTGTCAAAGCCGCCAAAGGCTCGCCCAGCGATGACCATGACACTCAGCGTAATCGCGCCCAGCACGAGTGTTCCCGTAAAGGCGAGATCTACGACATCCATCCTTTCAGCGGAAAGCCGCGCTGGAGGGAGTTGTATCGGACGCCGAATAGCGAGCCGGGTACCGAGACCAAAAAGAACGATTGAGGGGGTAATCAGTAACAACCAGTTGGAGATGGCTTCTCTCGGCAATTGACCCCGGTAGGGCCCAGGCGAGAGATCCAGTATCAACCGAATCGCTTCGGGCGCGACGTGATAAGCCCCGATACCTATCAGGACCAGGTCAACAAGGGAGCTTGGAAAAGGCGTACGCGCGGATACGCGAGCCAACCCCGCGGTTAAGCAATAACCGACGATGAGCAGGAAAGTTTCCAATTAACAGTTCGCCTTCACCGGTCCACGCATCATTAGCGGTGGTGATCAGAAAGTCCCCCGCGCCCGCCAGCGGCAAGGCGAGAGCGCCGTTATCGGCGGAAGCGGGGGATATGTCGCCACCAATGGTGCTCTCCGAAGTTGACCGAGCAGTACCGAGCTCTGGACTGAAGTGATGAAGGATACAGCGTCTTGATCCCGCGTACTTAGGCGGGTGCGGCAAAGACTTTGGACAAGCAGTTCGTAGTGCAGCGCCCCTGCAACAACAACATCATTCACTTCTTCGATACTGATTAGGGGCTCTGTGGAGCGCGATCGCGCCGCATCTGTTCTTCTACGACCACCGCCGAGGGTGACCAGGGGCGCCAACGGAGCCCGACGGCTTCTTGTACCCATGAGGCAAGAATACGATCCACGTATGGCGATGCTCTTCCACCAACCCCGCATCGGCCTGCACGGCAAGCCCTTCATGCTCTACAAGCTGAAGACGATGCGCGATCCGCGGCCGGGCGAGGACCCGCTTGCCACCGACGCCATCCGGATCACCCGGTTCGGCCGCTTCCTCCGTGCCACCAGCCTGGACGAGCTTCCGACCCTCTGGAACGTCCTGAAGGGCGACATGTCGCTGGTCGGTCCGCGCCCCCTGCTGCCCGAGTATCTGCCGCTTTACACCCCGGAACAGATGCGCCGCCACGAGGTGAAGCCTGGCATCACGGGCTGGGCCCAGGTGAACGGCCGCAACGCGATCGGCTGGGAGGAGAAGTTCCGACTCGACGTGTGGTACGTGGACAACCGGTCATTCTGGCTCGACTGCAAGATCCTGTGGATGACGGTCTGGCAGGTGCTGGCGCGGCGCAATGTCTCCGCCGCCGGCCACGCGACCATGCCGCCATTTCGGGGCGCTGGTGCTTCCCGAGCCGCGCCGTAAAGCGTCGCGGATGCCGCCTCCACCGTAGGGAACTAGACTCGATCGTGCATGGATGAGCCGCTGATCATCGTGGGCGCGGGCGGACACGCCCGCGAGACCGCCTACGCCTTCTTGCTGTCTGCCCCTGCTGACCGCTTCATCGGATTCCTTGACGACCGTGCCACCGGGTCCACGCCCGAGGGCTGGCCCATTCTTGGATCGATCGACTCGGCGCGATCACACTTGAGTGCGCGCTTTCTTGTCGCCATCAACGATCCTCGCACGCGGCGCACCGTGGTAGAGCGACTGCAGCGCCTCGGCGTTGATCGCTGGGGTCAGGTGCTCCACCCGGATCTTCGGTTGCATGCCACCGTTCGACTCGGCGTCGGATGTTCGATCCTCGGCGGCTGCCAGCTGACCACCACCATCCGGATCGGCGACCACTGCATCCTCAACCGCGGCAGCCAGGTGAGCCACGACTGCACCATCGCAGACTGGTGCTCGCTGAACCCCGGGGCGTGCGTGGCAGGAAGCGTGCAGGTCGGAGCCGGCTGCGAGTTGGGGAGCATGAGCTCGATCCGGCAGGGAATCACCATCGGTTCGGGCTGCACCATCGGCATGGGCAGCGTGGTGGTGGCCGACGTCCCTGACCACGCGGTGGCGGTGGGAAATCCGGCGCGGCTGCTACGCTCTCACGCTCCGTGGTAACCCGTCTCACGCTCCCCCCTTGGCCCATCTTCGAACCGGACGAACTTGCCGCGGTCGACGCTGTCCTGCGCTCCGGCCGCGTGAACTACTGGACGGGCTCTGCCTGCCGAGACTTCGAAGCCGCTTGGTCACGCGTCCACGGCGCCGGCATACCTCGTGCCCCAGCCACCCTGCACTCCCTCAGCATGGCCAATGGCTCGTTGACCATGGACGCAGCACTCCGCGCCTTGGGCATCGGCCCCGGCGACGAGGTGATCGTCTCCCCGCGCAGTTACGTGGCCAGCGCAATGTGCGTGGTGCTGGCGGGTGCCACGCCAGTGTTCGCAGACGTCGATCCAGAGAGTGGCTGCATCACGCCCACCACAGCCGAGGCGGTCCGCGGCCCGCGCACCCGCGCGGTCATTCCCGTCCACATCGGCGGCTGGCCATGCGACATGCCCGGCTTCGTGTCCTGGGCCCGCCCGCACGACATCCACATCCTGGAGGACTGCGCGCAGTCCCACGGCGGCCACATCGACGGCAAGCCGCTTGGCACCTTCGGCACCTTTGCCAGCTGGAGCTTCTGCCAGGACAAGATCATGACCACCGGCGGCGAGGGCGGCATGCTCTGCACGCCGGACGCAGAGCTCTTCGCCCGCTGCTGGTCGTACAGCCAACACGGCAAGGACCACGCCACCGCGCTGGGCCTTGTCACGAAGGGGCCGTCCGCGCCCGTACGCGACGATCCAAGCGACTCCTCGGGCGCAAGCCTGGCTGCGCCGGTCCCCGGCAGCTTCAAGTGGGTCGTCCACCACGAGGGCACCAACCTCCGCATGACCGAGATGCAGGCAGCGATCGGCCTGCGGCAACTGGCCAAGCTGCCAGCGTGGTCCGCCGCGCGCCGACGCAACAGCCTGATCATGCAGGACGCACTACGCTCGGTGCCGGGACTCCGTGTGCCGAGGACGCCCGATGGACACGCCCACTACCGGTGCGTGGCGTTCACCTTGGGTGATGATGCCCCTGCGCATCGTGACGTCTGCCTGCGCGCCCTCCACGCTGCCGGTGTCCCGGCCATGCACGGATCCTGCTCAGAGATCTACCTAGAGCCCTTCTTCCAACGTAGCGGCCTGACCCCCGCTGCCTGCGGGCGCGGTCCACTCGATGGAGCCGGGCGGCTCCCGGTGGCCCGCCAACTGGGCGAAACGTCCCTGACGTTCCCCTGCCACCACACCATCGATCAGGCATCGATGCGCGCCTACGCGGCTGCGGCTCGCGAGTGCCTGCTTGGGATTGCGTCGGTGCAGACGACGGGCCGAATGAGTCCAACCCACTAAGTACAGGAGCGCTAGGTCTCTGTGCGACGCGCCCCGCACGCCATCATCAGACAGCCCTGAACTGATGCCCGTACATTTGGTGTACGCCGACTACAGTGCATCTCATGCAGCGGCCGGCCGTCCTGCTTCTCGCCTTCAACCGCCCTGAACCGCTTCGGGCGGTCATCGACGCACTGCGGCCCTTCGCACCGCCGCGTGTGTACGTCGCTGCCGACGGTCCTCGGGAGCCGGGGCGATTCCCCCACGATGCCGCCGGATGCGCCCGCGTTCGTGAACTGCTCACCGACCTCCCTTGGACGTGCGAGGTGAAGTCTCGATTCCTGGATTCGAATCAAGGCTGCGCCCGGGCGGTGTCCGGCGCCATCACATGGTTCTTCAATCAGGAACCGGAGGGGATCATCCTTGAGGATGATTGCGTACCGGGACCCAGCTTCCTGCCCTTCTGCGAGGCCATGCTTGCGCGGTACCGCGATGACCAGCAGGTCATGTCGGTGCTCGGCACGCGCTGTGCGCCTCCACTTCCAGATGGCGGGCCATCGTATGGATTCAGCAACTACTTCAACGTGTGGGGCTGGGCCGGCTGGCGACGATCGTGGGACCACTATCGACTCGACATCACGTCGTGGCGCACCTGGAACGAAGGTGGTGATCGGCTGTTTCCGCACCTTCCTGCGCGACCCGCGCGCGCCTGGGCACGGCGATTCGATGCCGTGGCACGTCAAGCGGTGCCCGGAACATGGGACCACCAATGGACCCTGGCGCACATGATGCGCGCCGGGCGATGCGTCTTGCCGGGGCGGAACCTGGTCTCCAACATCGGAAGCGGCGCAGATGCCACGCACGTGACTCGTGACTCGCCCTGGTGCCACCGGCTGACCGGGTGCATGCCCGAGCCGTTGATCCACCCGGCAACCACTCGTACCGATTCTGAAGCAGATCATCACTACGAGGCATGGGCAAGCAACCACCGCTCATGGCCGCTGCGCAAGGCGTGGCAGTGGATCAATCGTTGGCGCGTCGGATCAGCCCGGTTCCGTCGCGGCGGCATCGATTGACCGAATGGCGACGACGACTGCCAGGGCTGCAGCGGTCGCGCGGGTCAACAAGGCACCCTCGACCAACGACAGAACCGAGAAGGCAACCAGGGTGGACAGTCCCAGGACACCAGCCTTCGTCAAGCGAGCCTTCCAGACCCACTCGGCCAGCATCAGTGCAAAGCCGACCAAGAGCACCAGTCCAACCAGGCCTTGCTCATAGAAGAGCTGCAACGGCAGCATGTGGGCATGATCCAGGCCAAACGCACGGCGTTGATCCAGCCAGTATCCGGAACGATCCCGGGTGGCTCCTATGACGGGGTCGCGGACATGATGCTCCCATGACCCAGCACCATGTCCCACGACTTCCCGACGGGCGCTCGCGAGCGTCCAGTCCCAGAGTGACAGCCGCATGGATAGCAACGTGTCCAGATCCTGGAGGTCGAAGTGTGATGGATCGCCCGAATCAGCGGACATGGCTGCATCGAACTTCGAGCGCATCTTGTAACCGACTGGGGTGAACCAAAGGACCGTGACGGACAGGGCAAGAGCCAGTCCGGCGGCCATCACGGCCAGCAGGCCTTTGCGCACACTGCGCCGAGAGACCGCCGTGGTGATGAGGGCAGAGGCCGCGACCGCAACCACGCCGGCGCGCGAACTGGCGACAGCAGCGCCCACTCCCCATGCAAGCCAAGCGACCGCCAACCATCCAACTTTGCCCCAGCCAACCCAGGATTGCATCTGTGCCACGCACGCCGCACCAAGCGTGAGCAACCCAAGCATGGCTCTCGATGGATGCTCGGGGACGAGATCTCCCAAAGGCACGCCACACCAGGCGATGCCAAGGACCAGGGCCCACCACAACCCAGGCAAGGCCATGGCGCAGAGCACCTGGCGAAGCGTCAATCCCGCGTGAACGATCATGAAGGGGGCGAGAAAAACTCGGACGTGCGACTTGCCGTTGACACCCGCTGGGCTCCAGGCCATCGAAAGCCAAGCCCAACCCAGGGTCAGCAGCAGAAGCAGGAGCGTGAAGCCCAAATCCCGATCGCCGACCATTCGCTGGACGAACTCACGCCACCGGATCAGTGCCGCCAGCGCCAGGCCGGCAAAGGCGGCGCCTTCCAAGGGCGGAGAGACCAAGGCCCCGACCATCCAAGCCATCGCTGCCCAAGCGTGCAGGCACGCGATGGATGGAGTCATGCCTTCGCCCGCCTCGGCGATTGATCGATTGCGCTGCCACGAATGAAGTCACCCCCGCGCGCCTCGCGCCGCATGCCCGCATCGCGCTCGACGATGGCCCGCACCGCTGCGCCATCGCGCTGGCTGACGGCGGCCTCGAGCCGCTGCAGGCGATCCTCGAAGGCGGCCCAGGGCATGAAGCCCTCGCGGGCGGTCATGATCGCGGCGTTCGAGGTGCGATCGACGTCGCCGCCGATGATCAGCTCCTCGTAGAGCTTCTCGCCCGGCCGGAGCCCGGTGAAGTGGATCGCGATCTCGCCCGTGGGGTGCTCGTCATCACGCACGCTGCGGCCAGCCAGGCGGATCATGTTGCGCGCCATGTCGGCGATCTTGACCGGGTCGCCCATGTCGAGCACGAACACCTCGCCGCCTTGGGCCATGGCGCCCGCCTGCAGGATCAGCTGCACGGCCTCGGGGATGGTCATGAAGTAGCGCGTGACATCGGGATGGGTGACCGTGACCGGACCGCCACGCGCAATCTGCTCGCGGAAGATCGGCACCACGCTGCCGCTCGACCCGAGCACGTTGCCGAAGCGCACCATGGTGAAGACCGTGCGGCGCGGCGCACCGGCGCCACGATCCTCGTTCACCCCGCGCCCGCGCGCACGCCATCGCTGCGCGCGCTGATCGAGCAAGTCGGCGATCGATGAACTGGCGCGGTCTGGCGCAGCACCCGCGGCCTGTGGGGTGCCGGCGGCCGCACTGCCCGCACCATCACCACCCGACCGCCCCGCCGCATCCAGCTCCGCCTGCAGCGCCTGCAGCACCATTTCGCCCATGCGCTTGGTGGCGCCCATCACGCTCGTGGGGCGCACGGCCTTGTCGGTACTGACCAGCACGACCTTGGCCACGCTGTGACGGATCGCGGCCTCGGCTACACGGAGCGTGCCCAGCACATTGACCTCGGCGCCCTCGGCCTCGTTGTCCTCGACGATCGGCACGTGCTTGTAGGCAGCCGCGTGATAGATCGTGTCGGGCAGGTGCTGCGCGATGATCTGGTCCATGCGCACCGCATCGGTGACGCTGGCCAGGTGACGGACCAACTGCACGCGCGCGCCGCCGGGCGCACCCTGCGCGACCAGGCGGCTCATTTCGCTGTCAATCTGGAACAGGTTGAATTCGCCGTGGTCAACGATGACCAGCGACTTGGGGCCGAGCGCAGCGATCTGGCGGCAGAGCTCACTGCCGATCGAACCGCCGCCACCCGTGACCATGACGACCTTGCCCGTGACATCGGCGCTCAGCAGCGCACGATCGGGTGCCACCGGCTCGCGACCGAGCAGGTCTTCCAGCGCAACGGGCCGAAGCTGATCCACACGCACTTGGCCGCCGTGGATTTCGGCGAGCGTGGGAACGACGAGCACCGGGATGCCCATCAGGTTGACCTGCTCAAGCACGGCGTGCTGCTGCCGGCGGGCCGACGCCGAAAGCGCCACCAGAAACGCCTGCACATCCATGCGCACCAGGCGCTCGCGCAGCCCATCCGTGGTGAAGATGGGTACCCCGCGGATCGCCCCACCAGCGCGGCGAGGACTGTCATCGAAGAACGCGACCACTTCGGTGGCGGCATCCTGCGCCATGGCGACCATGAGCCCGGCGCCGGCATCGCCCGCGCCGTAGATCGCCACGCGACGCTTGCCGACGATGGTCGCCCGCAGCAGGTGGCGCACCAGCAACCGGGCGCCGCCGCTGGACAGGAGCACCATGAGCCCTGCGATCGGCACCGCCGTGCGCGGGAACCCGCCGCCGCGGTCCGGCGTGGTGAAGAGCAGCATGGCAAACGCCACGCACGCCACCACCGTGCCCTGCCCGATCGTGAAGGCCACGCGCGGCCCCACATACCGCGTGATCTCGCGGTAGAGCCCCAACAGCTGGAACGCCACCGGCACCAGGCAGGCGAACGCGACGATTTCCCACCAAGGCACGCTGGTCCAGGGGGTCGTCGTGCCCAGCCGCAGCGCGACCGCGCCCAAGAGCGCCGACGCCGCCGAGGTGGCATCCCAGCCCACCATGAGCCATTGCTTGGTACGACGCGAGGTTGCGTCGAGGATTCGCGGAAGACGACGTGGCATGAGGACAACCCGGAGAACCATGAGTCTACGAAGAGTCGCCGGGCGGGCAATGGTCGCCTGGAACCTGCACGAAACGACCATAATTTGCCCATGGATGCGGCATCAGCGGAGATCGATGGCACGGCGGGCTGCGGGGCGGGCTCCGGTCGGACCGCATGACGGGCCGCATCGCGGCTGCATGGTGCACTGCATGTCGAGCCTTTGGCCGGGGCCTAGACTCCGCCCATGGCCACGCACGAGCCCTTCAGCGGCACCGAACTCCTGGACGCCCCCCCTGCCAAGGCGTTTGCCTTCCTGACCGATCTCGATGCGCTGAGCAAGGTCGTGCCCGGCATGGTGAGCGCCACGCGCACGGGCCCCGACAGCGTGCTGTGCCAGGTCAAGCCCGGCTTCAGCTTCATCCGTACCACGCTGAAGATGACCTTCACGCTGGTCGAGAAGCGCCCGGATGAACACGTCACCATCCGCGTGGATGCGACCGGCATCGGCACCGCCTTCAGTGTCGAGACGAAGATGGATCTTGTCCCGCACGGCACCGGCACGCAGATGGCCTGGACCGCCACGATCGTGAAGATGAGCGGACTGGTGAGCGCGGTCGGCACCACCATCATTCGCGCTGCCGGCGATCAGGTGATCAAGGACGGCTTCGCCGCCCTGCGCAAGGCGATGGCGAACTGAGGGGGCCCTCGAGCGCGCGCAGCCCGGCGGCACGTCGGTTCGTCGTGATCATCGAGTAAATCTCCGGATCCACCCTTGACCCTGCCACCCGGTCGGGTCACACTCCTGAGGCCTCCGGTCGTCGTCGATCGGACCACCTCTGCCCCTCGCGGCGCCCCGGGTCGTAGCGCCGCACATCTTGGATCGGAGTTCGCTCCATGCCCCACGCCGCTCACATCGGTTCTCGACGCGCCATGACCATCATGGATGTTGCTGTCACGGTTGGCTCTGCCACCATGCTGATCGGTGTGGTCTCGGCCACCGCCAGCGCCTTGCGCCCAGCCAGCGGCACGGCCGTCTCGATGGCCAACTCCATGCAGCTCGGCGCCGCGCACGCGCTCTACGCCATGGACCACAACGGTCTGCAGTGGTGCACCCACAAGACCGAGTTCGGCCTGACCGGCGGGAACTGCAGCCAGTACCTGGCGCTCGAGTGCCCGCCGCAGGTCATCCTGGGCATGGACATGTCCGGCGGCACCTGGGCATACTGGCTCAACGGGCCCGCATGTCCGCCGAGCTATCCGGGGAACTGCGGTAACTGGCCGCTGTACCAACCCATGGACTTCAGTACCACCGACGCTGCCTTCGGCGCGTGGCGCCTCATGAACGTCCGCTCGCTCCACAACTACCTCAACGGGCGCTTCTGGGATCCGACCTACTGGGCACCGAACGATCGATCGGCCTACCGCGCAGCGGCGCCGAACTTCGACTACCCGGGTGAGTTCGTGTTCTCCAACCCAACGCTCCCACCAAGCAGCTACGCCATGGCGAGCTCCGCGATGTGGGATCCGCAGGTCTTCCGGGCTCCCTCGCAAGGCGGCTTCCGGTCGCCGTCATCCTTCGCCGACGCGTACCGCCGCCAGGCTCTGTTTGGGGCGGCCCACCCTGAGCTGAAGACCCTGGTGCTCGAACACAACTGGTGCCAGGGCGGCAGGCCACCGATGGGCAGCTTTGGCCCGACTCCGACGACCTACGCCTACAACGCGTCGGCCTCGGCCACGCCGGTCGCACTCTTCTACGACGGCCACGTCTGGACGATCTCCAACGCCAAGGCCATCGCGGACGACGCATCGCTCATCAAGCGCGGCCTCGATGGCCTGTGGAGCCGCGATACGCCCTTCGGGCAGGATGGTTACCTCGGCGCCCAGTCGATCGATGGTTCACGCACGAGCCACTCGGTGCTGACGACCGGCGGCATCCTCGGTCGCGATGTCCTCACCCCGCAGTGAGCACCACCATGAAGCACACCACGACTGGGAGCCTCTCCATGAAGCACGCTGCCCTGATCATGCCCACGCTGCTGGCTGCGCCAGCACTCGCCGCCGACACGCTCTGGCTCGGCTCGAGCGGCGCTTGGACGAACGCCGCCAAGTGGTCGGCCGGCGTACCCACCGCACAGACTCCGGCGATCTTCGACGTCCTTGGACAGTCGACCGTCACCATGCCCGGCGCAGGCACCACCAGCCCCGCGCAGCGGCTGATCGTGAAGCGCGGCAACGCCTGGCTCACTGGTGCCGGCGCACTGGACCTGGGCTGGAGCAGTGCGTTCTCGGCTGGGCTCGTCGTGGGCGAGACCCCCGGGTCTCTTGCCCGGTGCTCGTTCTCCAGCAGCGCCGCTGCGCTGCTCATCAACTGCACCTCCACCGATGTCGGCACGGGCTCGCAGACGCAGGGGGAACTGCTGACTGCATCGCTCGCCACGCTTGAGTGCGATGGCTCCATCCGCGCGGGCATCTTGGGATCGGGGTGGATCCAGCACGGCGCCTCGACCGTGCTGCGTGCGGGATCGCTCGAACTGGGAGTGCTCTCCAGCGGTGTAGGCACGCTCAGTGGGCTGGGGATCTCATCCGACACGCAACCTCCCAGCGGCGCGCTCGACGTCACGAACACGCTCACGATCGGCAAGTCCGGCACCGGCACCGCATGGATCGGCGCGGGCTCATCGTGCGGATCGCTGATGATCGCGCAGAACTCGTCATCAAGCGGTACGGCCTGGATCAGCGACCTTCGAGTCAACGGACCTGCGTGGGTCGGCAACCATGGCGTGGGCGCGGCCACCGTGACGGGTGTGCTCGATGTCCGCGGCCCGTTGAGCGTGGCACTGCGTGGCGTCGATGTGAGCCAGCCGACCCTGCCGGTGTCGCGCGGCACGCTCGACGTGGCCGGCGGTGCGGTGCGTGCGAGCGGCGCCGTCGTCCTTGGCGCCGATGGCATCGGCACGACGATCATCAGCGGCGGCGGATCCATCGAGTCCACGGCGTCGATCAGCCGTGGTTCGGGTGACGCGATCACGATTCGGTTGCCGGCCGTTCCTGCGTCGGCGCCGGCGCTGGCCGCGCCGACCATGACCCTGAACCCCGACGGCGCGAGCGTGACGCTTGAAGTCGTGGGCACCCCTGAGCCCAGCGCGACCTGGTTCGTCGCGCGAAGTTGGGGCGCTGCGCCGCCGGCCTGCACCGTCGTCGGCGCGCCCGGCGCCGGGCGCGAGTTCCGGCTGATCCCCTGCGGCGGCGACCTGTACCTGGCCACCGCGGTGGTGGGTGAGCCCGACCCGGATGTCTGCCCCGATGCGGACGTGCCGACGTTCGTGCCGGACGAGATCGGCGTGGTCGAGCGCGGGTTCTCCAACGGCGGCGTGGCCGTGGGCGATGGCTTCGTGGCGATCGGTTGCCCTGGAACCGGTGGCGGCGTCGATGTCTATCGCGCCGTCAACGGCGCGTGGTTCTTCGAGACCACGCTCGCCGCACCCGATGGTCGGCAGGTCGGTCTGGCGGTCGCAGCGAGCGGTACGCGGATCGCTTCGCGCACCGTCGATGCGACCTCGGTGGTCGTCTTCAACCGCGTGGGCAGTTCATGGTCCGTGGAGCAGGTCATCGACACGCCATCGTTCGTCGGGACGCAGTCGCGGCGCAACACGCTGGCGCTCGATGGCGACACGCTGGCCGTGGGCGAGCCCAACGCCACCAACGGCGTGACCCTCGAGGCTGGCCGCGTCGACCTGTACCGGCGCTCGGCCGGTGGCTGGGCTGTGGAGGCCCAGTTGCTGCAGAACCCGCAGACGGCCAACGCGCGCGTCGGCCGCTTCGTGTCGCTCTCGGGCGATCGACTCGCGGTGGGGACGTCGAAGTCCTGGGTCTCGACGTTCGAGCGCACCGGCAGCACCTGGACCGAGGGCGCTGTGGTTCCCGCAGCGGTGCTGCCCTTGGCGGCAGCAGTCAGCGGCTCGACCGTCGCGGTGGCCGGCAACTTCCCACTCAACGCATGGGAACCCGGCGCGGGCGGGACCTGGGTCGAAACGATGAACGCGCAGCAGGCTTCGCGCGTGGCGATGAGTGCCGACCGCATCGTGTATTCCGGCACCTCGCTCGTGCGCACGATGGAGCGGACCGGCGGCCAATGGCGCATGGGCAACGCGTACCCGGTGACGCAGGACATCGTGTCGCTTGCCGACGGCAGAGACGTGATCGTGGCGTTGCACGCGACCGGCTTCAGCGTGATCGGCGACCTGCCGGCTGCCACGTGCGACGCCGATCTGACGGGCGACGGGCTCGTCAACGGCGCGGACCTTGGGCTGCTGCTCGGCGCGTGGGAACTGACCGCACTTGGCGACCTCAACGGCGATGGCATCACCAACGGCGCGGACCTCGGCCTGATGCTGACGGCGTTCGGGCCGTGTGTGCCGTGACGCGCTGATTTCGCCGAGCGAAGCCCGCCTCCCGAGGCGCCACATCCACCAACACAACGGGCCCCATCGAACGGGCCCCACGTGAAGTGCTGGGACCCACCAACACAACGGGCCCCGTCGAACGGGGCCCGCGTGGACTGCTGTGGTGGTCGGTCGAGCGACCGGCGCGGATCACTTGAAGGCTTCGAAGTCCTTGCCGAGCAGCGCGGCGCCGAACTTGAGCTTCATGACTTCGTCGGTGCCTTCGTAGATGCGGCACACGCGCACGTCCTGCAGGTGGCGGAACGGGCGGTAGAGCTCGCTCCAGCCGCGGCCACCGAAGATCTGCACGGCGCGGTCGGCGGCTTCCCAGGCGGCGTTGCTCGCCCAGTACTTCGCCTGCGCCACGAGGAAGTCGGCCTTGCCGAGGAGTTCCTTGTTGCCGGGGTTCTCGTCGCTGACCTGCTTCGCGATCGCAGCGCGCTCGATGACGGCGTCGCTGGTCGCGCGCATGATCTCGATGCGCGCCAGGTGATCCTGCACGAGCTGGTGCTTGCCGATTTCCTTGCCGTGCTGGTGGCGCTCCTTGCAGTAGCGCACGCACTCATCGAGCAGGTCCTCGATCGTGCCCAGGCAACCCGCGGCCACGCTCAGGCGGCCGGAGACCAGGGTGTGCATGGCGATGCGGAAGCCTTCGCCCTCCTTGCCCAGCATGTTGCGGCCATCGACCGGGTGGTCGTTCATCTGGAACATCGCGGTGTCGCTGGTGTACATGCCGGGCTTCGAGTGGAGCTGTTCCTTCTCGAAGGTGTCGCCGGCGGTGTCCACGATGATCGCGCTCATGCGGCGGTCGGCACCGGTCGCGCCCTCGGGGAACGCGAACACGATCACCGCATCGGCGACCGAGCCGTTGGAGATCAGGTACTTGACGCCGTTCATGATGAGCTTGTCACCCTCACGGCGGTAGGTGCAGGTGCCCTCCAGCGGGTTCGAGCCGGCCTCGGGCTCGGTCAGGCCGAACGCCAGCGTGCATTCACCGCGGCACGACCGGGGCAGGTAGCGCTGCTTCTGCTCCTCGGTGCCGTACTTCAGGATCGGAAACTGGCCGATCGAGGTGTGGCCGCTGAAGAACGTGCGCACGCCGGTGCCTTCCTTGTTGATGCGCACGAGCGCACGCGTGTAGGTCAGGCTGTCCGCGCCGCGGCCGCCGTACTGCTTGGGCATGCTCATGCCGAGCAGGTTGTGCTTCAGGCCGAGTTCGCTGATCGCCGGGTTGAAGCGGCGCTCCAGGTACGCGATCTCCTCGATCGGGCGGATCTCCTGGCAGTAGGCCTCGACGTCGGCCTCGAGCTTCGCCTTCTCGGCGGCGGTGAAGGTGGCGTTGGTGGTCGCGGCGGCGGCTTCGGTCATGATGGCTGGGTTCACGATCGTGGTCTCCTTGGAGGACCTCCAAGTGTAGGCCGACGCCCACCCGGCGCCCCAGCGGAAACCCACTGGAGCCGGACTCCGGACTGTCGATAAGCAATGAGCCTCAACCGGCTCAGGGCGCCTTCTGTGCCGGGGCCGCGGGCGGTGCGGGGGCGTCGGCCGGGGAAGCAGGCGCCGCCGACGAAGACGACGGCAGCGTCACCGTGACCTCGGCGGCGTAGATCCCCTTCGGGTCGCCGCGTTCGGCCAGCGTGGCCTCCATCACCTTGCGGCTGCGGCTGACGGTGCCTTGGAAGAGCACGGCGTCGGGCGTGCGGATCACCACGGGTTGATCGAGGTCCACCATCGAGTCATCGAGACGGACCGTGAGAGCATCGAGGTCGCGCCACGAATCGATCGTGATCGTGTTGCCCGAACGGCTCGCGACCACGCGGCTGCCGGCCTTGGGCTGGCTCACCTTGAGCCAGTAGAAGCGGTCGTGCGTGACGTCGTCCTGGAGCCAGACGATCTTCGTCGGGCGATCGACGCGCGCGTGCTTGGCCATCCACACGATGCCCTCGGCATCGGCACGGTCCATCCAGTGCCCCTTGCCCTCGTGCACCTTGACGAAATGCGGGTAACCGCCGGGGTCCTTGGCGGCCAGCTCATCGAGCTTGACCGACCACTCACGCGCGATGCCGTTGCGGTTGAAGTTGCCGTCGTTGCCGCCCATGTGCAGCGTAAACGCCAGGTTGCGCAGGCCGTCGGGCTGGGTCTCGTTGGGGTGCCCGGCCATCATGCCGGCACCGGCGAACCAGTCGGCCATCCGCGGTGCAAGCTGGTAGGTACCGTCGCCGCCTGCGCTGTAGCCGGTGATGTAGACGCGATCGGGGTTCACGTCGTGCACCAGGATCATGTCGCAGATCAACTTCGCGAAGAGCGCATCGATGTGGCCCTGGTGCCAGAGGTTCCAGGTGTCGGTCGGCGCGCGCGGCGCCACGTACACACCCTCTCCCGCGACGAAGCCCTTGTCGGGGAAGTCGTAGAGGCGCTTCTGGTTCTGCCACTGCTGGTCGTTGACCTCCTTGGGCGCTCCGCCGCCGCCGTGCATGCTGATCCAGAGGCTGCGGCCGCCTTCGGGCTGGTCGCCGTTGATCGTGAACCAGATCGGCATCGTCACGCCGTCGGCGGTGATCGCACCCGACTCGAGTTCAGCCTTGGCTGCCTTGGTGTGCTTCGCGGCATACGCCTTCCACAGGGAGCCCTCGAGCTTTTCCGCCGCAGCCTTCGTGACGGCCTTGCCGGAAGGCCCCTTCGACGCGGCCTTCGAACCGGGCTTGGGCGCCGGCTTCGACGTGGACGGCGCATCGTCACCGCGCATGGCGCCCGGTGCGACCGCGGGCCCACGGCCGGCGAGCACGAAACGCGCCGTGGTGGGGTCGGTGGAGGCCGTGGTGGTCATCGAGGCCTCGCCGCCGTTGATCGTGATCGTGACGGTCGAGCCGGGGATGGCGAGCACCGACAGGTGGTCGTTGGCATCGAAGCGCTCGTCCTTGGTCGTGCCGCGGCCGAGTTCGCGCCCGGTCGCGTCCGTGACGACCGCCGCTTCGGTCGTGCGCTGCCCGTCGCGCACGACGCTGATGTACACGCGCACCCGGTCGGACGGCGTGGCCGTGCCGAGCGTGCGGTAGCGATCGGTCACGTCGCGTGCGCGGGAGACGGGTCCATCCTTGCTCCACACCATCGGGAACGCGAGCGGCGACGGTTGCCAGGTGACCGCGTAGATGCCGTGCTTGGCATCGTCGCTGCGCTGTTCCGCCGCACGCGCGGTGAACCAGCCTTGGTCGAGTGATTCGCCGGTCGCCTCGGCCGCACCGGTGAAGCGCCAGGCGCTCCCATCCCAGATCTCGACCCACGAGTGGTTGCCGGAGCCATCCATCCACATCGGCACGCCCACGAAGCGCGCCGGAATGCCGACGCTGCGGCACGCATCGATGAGCAGGATGCTCAGTCCGGTGCACGACGCAAGGCCGGTCTCCATGGATTCCGAGGGACTCTGGTTGGCCTTGCGGCGCTTGGTCGAATACTGCACCTTGACGACCGGCCACAGCCCGCGGTTGATCGCGGTGGCGGCGGCCGCGAGGTCGGTGCGGTCACCCACGAGCGGCAGCGCGATCCCGCGCAGGCGTGCGCGCCAGGCTTCGCGGGACTCATCCACGCTGGCGTAGGGCAGGATCGCGTCGCGGAAGATCTCCTCGCTGATCTGCGCCCGCCAGGGCGACGATTGCCAAGCATCCAGCGCCTGCTGGGCATCCTCGACGAGGAAGGCGCCCTTGATGCTGCGCAGGTCGGCCTCGGGCATGTGGGCGATCAGCCACTCAAGGTGCGGCCTGAGCGCAGCGCTCGATTGCGCGAGCGCCGACTCGAGCTCGCCGCGGTTGGGGCCGGCCAGCTCAAGCGCCTTCGCGCAGCCGGGTGCGGGCGCATCGGCGACGGCGGGCGTCGCGATCGACATCAGGGCGGGAACGATCAGGAGCGCGAGGCATCGGCACAGGTCGAGCATGGAGGCAGCGTAGCTCCGGGCAGGGCTCCAATCGCCCAGCACCGCTCGGGCAGGACCGCCTCGACATGCGAGACGAGCCGTCAGGGAGTCCCGGCGGCGTCACGTCGCCCGCGGGTAATCCGTGTAGCCGCGGTGGTCGCCGCCGTAGAAGGTGGCCTGGTCCCACGGCGCCAGCGGCGCGCCGGCACGCAGGCGGTCCACCAGGTCGGGGTTCGAGATGAACGGCTTGCCGAAGACGACCGCATCAGCCACGCCCTCGGCGAGTTCGCGCTCGGCGGTCTCGCGGGTGTAGCCGCCGCAGACCATGAACGGTCCACCGAACTCCCGGCGCATGGCGCGCCAGAGTTCGCGGTGCGGGCTTTCGACCGTCTTCGAAGTGTGGTCGTTGATGTGCACGAACGCGACGCGGCGTGCCGCAAGGTTGCGCATGAGCCGCAGGGCCAGCGGCTCCCACTCGGGATCCGGACGCGGCCCGATCCCCTGACCATGCGGCGACAGCCGGATGCCGGTCCGATCGCCGCCGATCATGCGGGCGACTTCCTCGACGACCTGCAGCACCAGCCGGCAGCGGTTCTCGATCGAGCCGCCGTAGGCATCGTCGCGCGTGTTGAGCACGCCGTTCATGAACTGTTCCAGCAGGTAGCCGTTGGCGGCATGGATCTCGACGCCATCGAAGCCGGCATCGATCGCCTGGCCGGCGGCGAGCGCATACGTCCGCGGCAGCGCAAGGACTTCCTCGAAGGCCAGTGCGCGGCATGGCGTGCATGGCACACGGCCGGGCTTGCCTTCCGCATCGAGCGCGAAGGTGTGCGCATCGTGCTCGGTGGCCATGCTGCTGACCGGGACCATCCCCTGGGGCAGCACGCTCGCGTGCGAGACGCGCCCGACGTGCCAGAGCTGGCAGATGATGCGCCCCCCTGCCGCATGCACGGCATCGGTGACCTTGCGCCAGCCATCGCGCTGCGCCGCGGTGACGATGCCCGGCGTCCACAGGTAGCCCTTGGCCTGCGGTTCGATCCAGGTGGCTTCGCTGATGATCAGGCCCGCGCTCGCGCGCTGGGCGTAGTACTCGGCCATCAGCGGCGTGGGCACGTCACCCGGCTGCGCAGCGCGGCAGCGCGTGAGCGGTGCCATCACGACGCGGTTGGGGAGCGTGAGGCGACCGATCTGCAGGGCATCGAAGAGCGAGGACATGGAGGGCGGGAACGGTAACGCAGGGCGTGGGTGCGCGGCAAGCGATGAGGCGATCCGCAACGCCCGGACCGAGCTACCCCGCGTGGCCCTGACGCACGCTGCGGACCAGGTACGGCTTCACGCCACCGACGGTGTTGTTGGCCTCGCTGAGCAGTTCGAGCATGAACCCCGCGGCGAAGATGAACAGCGCACTCAGGAAGAGCATGATGGCCACCAGGAACGGCGGCCGCGTGCCCATGTCCTTGCCCATCGCGAACTTCTCGTAGAGCAGCCACGGCATGATCACGCAATCGATGGCGATGAGCACGATGCCCACGCGACCGAAGAGGTACATGGGGCGGCTCTTGAAGGACCCCTGCATCCAGAGCAGCACGATGTCGATGAGGACATCGAGCGTGCGGGAGATCCCGTAGTGGCTGCGGCCTGCGTAGCGGGCATGGTGCTGCACCCGGATCTCGCTCGTCGAACCGCCACGCATGTGGACGATGGCCGGCAGCAGCCGGTGCTGGCCGGGACGCAGGCGCAGTGACCGCGCCAGGTCCCCTCGCAGGACCTTGTAGCCCCCCATGTCGCGCACCTCGCAGCCGCTCACGCGGCGCAGGAGCCAATTCGCAAGCCGACTCGGGATGCGCCGGATCGGACCTTCGACGCGGCCGCTGCGGAACCCACTCACGAGGTCGTGTCCCCGGTCGAGCTCGGTCACGAGCGCCGGGATGTCCTCAGGCGCATTCTGGAGATCGCCATCCATCACGACCACGGTCGAACCCCGGCTGGCCTGCAGGCCCGCCATCAGCGCGCTGCACTGGCCCACGTTGCGGGCGAGCGTCACCACGCGAAGCCGCCTCATGTGCGTGAGTGCAGCATCGAGCAGCGCCGGCGTGCGGTCGGTCGAACCATCGTCGACGATCACGATCTCGTGGTCGCCCGGCATGGATGCGAGCACCGCATCCGTGCGCCGGAGGAACTCCTCGACGCACTCCTGCTCGTTGTTCATGGGCGTCACGACGCTGATGCCGATGCGGTCGATCACGGCCGGCGCACCGCCGATGCCTTGGCGTGCCGCGACGCCCTCGATCACTTGGGGCTCCCGTTGACGGGCTCGCGGACCTTCGTGACCGACGACTTGTCATCGGCGGCCTTTGCGGGCGACTCGGGCTCCGCGGGCTGGGGGCTGCGTTCGCGTCGCTGGACGAGGCCGGCGAGCTCAACCTGCAACTCCGCCTTGCACGTGCTCCACGCCTCACTCGCGATGATCTGCCGCGCCAACGCAGCGCCGAGCTGCTCGGCCGCGCGAACATCGGATGGGTAGTTCACGCCGCCGAGCGTGCGCGCGTAGCCCACCTCGCGCGCGCGGGCCATGAGGGCATCCTTGCGGTCCTCGAACAGGTTGGCGAGCAGCGCCGCAAAGACCGTGGCCCGCAACGCTGGACCGCTGGGGTAGCCGTTGACCTGCGTGACCTTGCCCTCGGCGGTGGTGATCTCGTCTTCCCGCGGAAGGCATGGCTTGATCAGCGGATTCGCATGGGGACGATCGCGCTTGAAGGACTCCGGCAGGCCCTGCGTGATCAGGGTGAGTTCGTTGCGGACGGACCGGAAGGTCTCGAAGAGATCCCTCGACCAGGTTGGATCCAGCCGTGCGCCAAGCGCCTCGTCGAACCACGTCAGGTCGAAACTCAGGCTGCGCCAGGCGCGCGATTCGTCCTCTGGCGTGCGGCGTTCCTGGAGCCAGAGCAGGATGGCCTCGTCCTTGGCGTGCTCCGCGGACGCCGGCTTGGGCGGCGGCTCCACGAGCGCCGTCAGATCGACGGACTCAGGGCTCAGGAACGTGAACCCTTCTGACGAAGGCTTTGGGGTCTCGTTCGTGGCTGCCTTCGTGGCCTCCTTCGCCGTGTCCTTCGGGGCGTTGGTCACCGGCGGGGTCGGCGCCACCGCGTCAACTCGGTTGGGCTGTTGGGGCGCGGTGGCCTTCGGAACGGCAACCTGCTTGGCATCGCTGGCAGGCGCCTGGCAGCCTGCGGCCGCACCGAGCAGGATCGCGAGGAAGATCGAGTGCATGCGTGCACCGTAACCAACGCGGGCCGATCGCGCCACGCGGGTGGAGCGGTTCGATGAGCCCGATTCCGCCCTCCGCGTTTGGAGCCGATCGCACTTGGGGACACAATGGTCGGACCGGGATCCACCATGCACAGCTCCACCCTCCTCGTCATGCCCTTGCTCGCCGTCTCTGCGCTGGCGGCACCGCCGTCCAACGACGCGTGCTCGAGCGCGGAGTCCATCTCGGGACTGGGCAGCTTCGCCTTCACGAGCATCGACGCCACCACCGATGGCCCCGTGAACGCCGAGTGCTCGTTCTTCAGCCAAGCCCAGGTCTGGAAGGATGTCTGGTCCTGCTGGACCCCCACGGCGTCGGGCCTCGTCACCATCTCCACCTGCAGCGGCGCCGGCTGGGATACCAAGCTCGCCGTCTACGCAGGCTGCGACTGCGGCGCGACGGGCACCTCGATCCTGGCCTGCAGCGATGACTCGTGCGGCGCCCAGTCGCGAGTGACCATCGCGGTGACGGGCGGCCAGCAGTACCTGATCCGCATCGGCGGCTATGGCTCGAGCGAGGCAGGTGCGGCAAGCGGTGCCGGCACGATCACGATCGCCGATGGCGCGCTCTTCGAGGTCACGCGACCCGAAACGGGCAAGCGCTACGTGGCCTATGCGGCCACCACCTGGGCGGCGGCCGAGGCCACGGCCGTGCAGCTCGGCGGCCACCTGGTCTCGATCGACGATGCCGAGGAGAACGAATGGGTCCGGGCGAATGTGGCCAACTTCGGCGGCGTGGACCGTCGGATCTGGCTCGGCTTCAACGATGTGGCCAGCGAGGGGCAGTTCGCGTGGACCGATGGCACGCCCGCCGACTTCACCAACTGGAACCCGGGTGAGCCCAACAACAGCGGTGGCATCGAGGACTTCACGGAACTCCTTGGGTCGAATGGCCGCTGGAACGATCAGGATGCCGATGGCAACGGACAGCAGATCGGCGTGGCAGAGCTGGGCGATGCCGTTCCGGCGTGTGCGGCCGACCTCGACCGCGACGGCTTCGTCGGGGGCGGTGACCTAGGCATCCTGTTGACGGCGTGGGCCACGGCGGATGCGGCCGCGGACCTGGACGACGACGGCTTCGTCGGCGGCGCCGATCTGGGCATCATGCTCGTCGCCTGGGGTCAATGCCCACGCTGATCGCGGTACGCTCACGGCATGGCCATCACGACGATCCTGCTGGCATGCTCGCTCCTTGCACAGGCTGGTGACCAGCCAGCCGCGCAGGCTCCGCCCGAGCCGCCATCGCTCATCCCGATCACCGTGCAGCTCAACTGGGTCGCTGAACCCGAGTTCGGTGGGCTGTTCGCCGCGGTCGAGGACGGCATCTTCGAACGGGCCGGATACAAGGTCATCCTGCTCCAGGGCACGGGCGGCACGCCGACGTGCACGCTCGTGGCTGCGGGCACCTGCGACTATGCGGTCGCGCAGGCAGACCAGATCCTGCTCGCGCGGGCCAGTGGCCAGGATGTGGTCGGCCTGTTCGCCACGTTCCAGCATGCACCGACGGCGATCATGCTGCACGACTCGAACCCGGCGCAGACGCTGGCGCAGGCGTGGACGAGCGGGCTGACCATCGAGATCGAGCCCGGCCTGCCGTTCGCGCGCCACATGAACGACATGCTCGGCGACCAGGGCGTGACGCTCGTGAGCCGCTCCCCGGGCGTGGCCACGTTCGAGCGCGACCTGAAACTGGGCGTGGTGTGCTGGTGCAGCAGCGAGCCGATCACGCTCCTGCGCAACGGCATCCAGACCAAGTGCCTCATGGTCAGCGACTGTGGCTTCGATCCCTATTCGACCGTGCTGATCACGACCTCCGCGCGCGTCGATGCGGACCCCGAGGGCGTCAAGACGTTCGTCGGGTGCGTTCGCGAGGGATGGGCCGCCTACCTCGCCAATCCCACGCCGTACCACGCCCGCATGATGAAGCTCAATCGCGCCATGGACGAGCAGGCCATGGAACTCTGCTCGAAGGCACAGCGGCCGCTGATCATGCCCGAAGGCATGACGCCGGACCAGCTTGGCCGCATGGACGCGAGCCGTTGGCAATCGCTCACGGACCAGATGGTCGAATCAGGCATCCTGCGACCGGAATTCGACGCGAGTGGTTCGTGGGTCGAGTGGTCCCCGGATCCAGCGCCGGCCGGTGCGGTGGAACTCGAGGTGATCACCGAGGAAATCGCGGTTCCGGCTGAAGAGGCCCCCGCGCCGCAGCCGAACGAGGAGGTGGCTCCATGATCACGACCCTGAGAACAATGCTTGCCGTGGCGTGCTGCACGCTGGCCGGAACGGCCTGGGCTGCGGCACAGGACGCGCCATCCACGGCGACCCCCGCTGCCCGGTCGACGCCGGAGCTTCCCCCTCCGGCCAAGGTGAAGTCCTCCACGCCAAGCC
Source organism: Planctomycetaceae bacterium (assembly GCA_027490145.1). GTDB lineage: Bacteria > Planctomycetota > Phycisphaerae > Phycisphaerales > SM1A02 > SYIB01. Next base: position 181,700 of record JAIXYQ010000015.1, on the reverse strand, counting down.
AGGTCGCCCAAGCGGCGCGATCCTTGCGGCGCAGCATGGGATGCGAAGCCTGCGGCGGTGACGGCGTGGTCGTGCGGCAGCGCACGCGCAAGGCCGAGAAACTCTTCACCAAGGGCCAGATCTACCACGAGCAGGACGCCTGCTCGACCTGCAAGGGCACGGGATCCGCGAAGCCCGAACTCATCCTCCAACGCTTCGACGCGCTGGTCCTGAACATGGCAGGCTGCCCCGATGAACTCGCCAAGAATGCCTCGGCGACGAAGATCCTGACGGAGGTCTTCGAGTCCATCACCGCCTTCGCCCAGACACGCAACGCCGAGGCCATCGACAAGGCTGCGCTGCGGCTCGCGGGCGGCTTCGGTGATGAACCTGGAACCCCGTTGGTGGCGATCGGCATGCTCAAGCCATCGGTCGACCTTGGCCTGGGCACCTCGAGCATGGTCATGGAACTTCCCAGCGGTGCCCTGATCGCCATCGATGATGCACAGTTCCACAGCGCCAAGCCAGGCGACCGTGCCTTGGGTGCCGGCGTGATCCGTGGCCACGCCGCACACGGCGACACGGACTACCTGGTCGTCGACCGCGGCTTCGTGCTGATGGTGACGAGTGAGAAGGACCTCAAGCTCCAGGAAGAGGAGGCGGAAGCGGCTCGCCGCGCAGCTCGCGAGCCCGCTCCCGTACCGGAACCCCGCACTCCCGAGCAGGACCCCGACGACGGCGAGATGCCCGAACGCTGAGCCCGAACGCCGACCTGCCTCGCTTGCGCCACGGCGCCTGCCGCCCGCAGGCGCTCCCGGTCAGACCGAGCCGCTGACCGCCTGCATCGCCTTGCGACGCAGCTTCTGCGACATGTTGGTGCCGAGCGCAGCATGGAAGCCGCGCTGGATCTCGGGCTCGTCGCCGAGCATGTCGTGCAGGCGCTGCGCATCCCACACCAGGAGGGTGCTCGGGGCACACGCACGCACCGTGGCCGATGCCGCGGCGTGGTCGATGAAGGCCATTTCCCCCACGAAGTCACCGGGAATGCAGGTCGCCACACGCTGGCCGTCGATCAGGACCTCGAGTTCCCCGGCTTCGACGAGCCAGAGCGCCGTCACGGGATGACCACGCTCGACGAGCGCCCTGTCACCAGGGCCGATCCGCGCGGGCGACGCCATCCGAACGAGCGTGGCGAACTTGTGCGGGGGCATCCAAGGGAACACGCGCTCGCGGAGCGCGGCCTCGGTGGGCGTGAGTTGGCCACGCATGCGCTCGCGCACGAGCAGCGCGATCTGCACGGCGTTGACCACGACGTACACGACGTTCCAGGCCGCGGCTTCCCAGTTGGGAGCATCCTGCATCAGGAAGTACGCGATGAAGCATCCGCTTGCGACGACGGCCGCCACCCGCAGAAGCAGGATGTCGCGCACGAGGTAGCACCCCAGGAGCAGGAGATTCGCGACGTGGATCAGCACGCGGGGGATCCTACGGTCACCCGCGCCGAGGCAACCCGGAGCGGAGCATGCATCACGATGGACGGCGGCGCAGCACGAACGCGCCCACGCCCCAGATCACGGCTGCAGCGGCAAAGCCGATCGGTACGAGCCCGAGCCCCTTGGCCAGCGATCCCGTGGCGTCGCTCACCTTCCCCACCAGCCATGGGCTGGGCACGTCGCCCAGGACATGGATCACGAACGTGCTCATGCCGACGGCGAAGGCACGCGCATCGGATCCCACGCTATTCAGGATCGCGGCGTTGATCGGAGCCTGGGACACGAACGCCAGGAAGCACCCGACGCCGGTGGCCACGATGCAGGTCGTGCGGTCGTGCGTGCCGATCGCGATCATCAGCAGCGGCGCCGCGACGAGCGCGGTGATCGCACACAGGAACAGGCTCGGCGATGCCCGGCCACGCGCTGCCCGTGCATCGACCGCACCGCCGGCGATCGTGCCCAGGAAGCCCGTGACCACGACGATGCCGCTGAAGGTGATGGCCGCCGACTCGGCCGACCAGCCTCGTTCCCGCTGCATGAACGCCGGCATCCACACCGCCAGTGCACCCAGCGAGAACGTGTACGCCGTGTACCCAAGCACGCACCACATCCACTGTGCGTTGGTGGCCAGTGACCACAGCGCTTCGCTGCGACGGGGTTGCGCGACCGTGGCGGGCGGCGGCGTGGCAGCCAGACGTGCTTCGCCTGCTGGATCCGCCGATGCGGCGGGGCCGGATGAAGGTTCGTCCATCGCGCCTCGGGCAGGCTCGATCAGGCGGAAGCACCACACGCCGAGCAGCAGGCCGGGCCCACCGGCGATCCAGAATGCGGCGCGCCACCCCAGTGACTCACTCACCAGCCCACCCACGAGGAACCCCAACGCGCTGCCCACGGGGATGGCTGCATAGAACACCGCGAGCACGGTGCTGCGACGCTCGGGTGGGAACCAATCACCCAGGATCGACGGGCCGACCGTGGCGTAGGCGGCCTCGCCCACGCCGATGACCGCCCGGCTCACGAGCAGGTGGCCGAATCCACCGGCGAACCCTGCAGCGACCGTCGCCAGGCTCCACACGATCACGCCCGCACCGAGGATCGCCGTCCGCCGCACCGAGCGCGCGAGCACGCCGAAGACGGGGCTGGCGAGCATGTACACGACGAGGAAGACGCTCGTCAGCAGCCCGATGTCGGCGTCATCGGCACCGAAGGCCTTCTTCAGCGGCTCGACCATCCCCGCGACCACGAAGCGGTCGAGGTAGTTCAGCAGGTTGAGCGCCGTCAGCGCGACGACCGCGCTGGTGGCGGGCTTCATCCAAGACCCTCGACCTTCCAGCCGTCGCGGTACGCACGACGCACCATCGCGGTGGCCGTCGCATCATCGAAGGTCTGCTTGGCCGAGTCGTAGCGCAGCGTCTTGCCATGGACCACGCCACCGATGACGCCGCAGAGCACACCCTCGGTCAAGGGACCCGCGAACTCCAGCGGCGCGCTGGTCGTGCCCTTGCCCATGCAGGCATCCACCCACTGGTGCCAGTGGTTGTACTCGGGAAGTTCCGGCAGCTTCGCACCATCGGCCAGCGTGCCCGGGAAGAGGTGCACGTCGCCGGGGTGGCACACGATCATCGTGCCGCGCTCGCCGACCACGATGGTCGCGCCGTCGCGCGAGCGCTTGGCCATGTTGAAGTCCGCGGGCACGCCCGGCAGGATCGAGGTCGACGGCATGCGGCCGCCGTCGTACCACGTCAGGGTGAGCGCCTTGCCACCCGCGGCGGCGACGCCCTCGAACGTCAAATCGACGACTTCGCTCGAGGGGTACTGCTCAGCGGTGAGGCCCTCGCTCTCGCCGCGGATCAGCGTGGGGTAGGCCAGGCCGAGCGCCTTGTAGGGCACGTCGAAGAAGTGGCAGGCCATGTCACCGAGTGCACCGGTGCCGAAATCGCGCACGCCGCGCCACTTGAAGGGCGCGTAGGCATCGTTCTTGTACGGCCGCTCAGGGGCCACGCAGAGCCACGAGGCCCAGTCGAGGTTCGCCGGCACCGGGTCGCTGCCCGCCGGGCGATCACCACCCTGCGGCCACCAGCCGGACGGACGGTTGGTCCAGATGTGGACCGCCTTCACCTGGCCGAGGACGCCGGCCTTGAGCAGTTCCATCGACTTGCGCCGGCCGGGGTTCGCCGTGTTCTGGATGCCCATCTGCGTGACGACCTTCTTCGCGGCAGCCGTCTGCGCGATCACGCGGGCCTCGTGCAGCGAGTGCGTGAGCGGCTTCTGCACGTACGCGTGCTTGCCCATGCGCATGGCCTGCACGGCGACCGGCGCGTGCGCGTGGTCGGGCGTGCTGACGATGACGGCATCGATGCGGTCGGCGGCCTTGGCGAGGAACTCGCGGTAGTCGGTGAAGCGGTGCTCGGTGGCGACCGCGTAGGTCTCACCCTGCTTGGCGAGCGTGTCACGATTGACGTCGCAGAGCGCGGCGATCGAGACGCCCGGGTGACTCGCCACCTGGGCGAGGTCGGATGCCCCCATCCCGCCGCATCCCACGCAGGCCACGCGGAGCTTGCTCGATGCCCCCTGCGCGGCGGCACGACGCACCCACCACGGCAACTGCGTCGCGGCCCCGACCGCTGCGGCAGTGAGGATGAAGTGGCGGCGGCCGGTGGTGATGGACGAGGGGTCGATGCGCATGGGTGGCTCCTGTGGTCGGGCGCCCGCACGCGCGGGCGGTGCAGTGTCGCGGCCCGGGGCCGGCAATGCAACCAGACCGGGAGCGCAGCCCCGCATCCAGATGGTGCGGCCGGCCGCCCGATCGGCACCTCCCCCCGTCAGGCCCTCGGGAGCAGGTACCATCCGCGGCTTCGCCCTCCCATGGCCGAAGCTCCCACATCGACCGCTCCGCACGACAGCCACGGCCCCTCGGGGACCGCGGCCAAGTTGGCCCTCACCCTGTTGGCGCTCGGAGTCGTGTTCGGCGACATCGGGACCAGTCCCCTGTACGCCATCAAGGAGTCGCTCTCGGCCCACCACGGGATGCCACGCGACCCGTCGACGGTCCTGGGCGTGCTGAGCCTGTTCTTCTGGTCGCTGACGGTCATCATCAGCATCAAGTACGCGTGGCTGATCCTCAAGGCGGACAACCGCGGCGAAGGCGGCATCTTCTCGCTGATGTCACTCTTGCCCGCACCGGGCCAGTCCATCCGCACACTGTCCTGGCCGTTCTTCGTGATGGGCCTGCTCGGTGCCGCGCTGCTCTACGCGGACGGCGTCCTCACCCCGAGCCTCTCCGTACTCAGCGCGATCGAAGGGCTCGAGGTCGCTTCGCCCGGCTCGAGTCGCCACGCCGTCCCGATCACCTGCGTCGTGCTCTTCGTGCTGTTCGCGGTACAGCGCTTCGGCACCGCCACGATCGGATCATGGCTCGGGCCGATGATGGTGGTGTGGTTCGCGGTCCTGGGGCTGCTGGGCATCCGCGGGATCCTGCTGCACCCCGAGGTGCTCAAGGCTTGCAATCCCACCTACGCGCTGGCCTTGGCGCAATCCCATCCCTGGGAGTGCTTCACCGCCCTGGGCAGCGTGATCCTCTGCGTCACCGGGGGCGAGGCGCTCTACGCCGACCTCGGTCACTTCGGTCGGTTCCCCATCCGTGCGGCCTGGTACTCGATCGTGATGCCGGGGCTCCTGCTGAACTACTTCGGACAGGGCGCGATGTACCTGCAGGACATGTCCGTCGAGCAGCCGTTCTTCACGATGGCGCCCGGCTGGGCGCAGTTGCCGCTGGTGATCCTCGCCACCGCCGCGACCTGCATCGCCAGCCAGGCGATCCTCACGGGCCTCTTCAGCCTCACGCACCAGGCGATCCAGTTGGGACTCCTGCCGCGGCTGCGCGTCATCTACACCAGCGACCACGGCGGCCAGATCTACGTCCCGCTGGTCAACACGCTGATGATGCTCGCGTGCGTGCTGCTGGTCATGATCTTCGAGAAGAGCATGGCGCTCGCCGATGCGTACGGGCTGAGCGTCGCGGCGCTCATGTTCATCACGACCGTCCTCTACACGGCCTACAAGCGCAGGTCGGGCTGGAGCATCGCCACGTGCCTGCTGTTCGCCGTGCCGATCGGCCTGATCGACCTGGTCTTCCTGCTGGCGAACATGCTGAAGATCCCCAGCGGCGGCTGGCTCACGCTCTCCATCGCCGCAGCCATGATGACGCTGATGTGGACCTGGCACCGTGGTCGGCAGGTGCTCAGCGCGAAGTTCGGCAAGCAGGTTCTGTCCTTCGATGCCCTGCTCAACTCGCTCGACACGCACCCGGTGCCGCGCGTGCAGGGCACGGCGATCTTCCTGACCCCCAGCGAGGACGGCGTCCCGCCGACGCTGCTGCACCACCTCAAGCACAACAAGATCCTCCACCAGCACGTCGCGATCATGAGCATCCGCACGGCACCCGTCCCGCGCGTGCCGGAGGAAGAACAGGTCCAGGTCGAGGAACTGCGCGACGGCTTCTTCAGGGTGCGCTGCCAGCACGGGTTCAACCAATCGGTCGACGTGCCGCGCCTGACGAAGCTCGCCGCCCAGCACGGGCTCGAGTCACGCGAAGGCTCCACGACCTACTACCTGGGGCGGACCATCCTCACGCCGCGCGGCCACAGCGAGCTCGCCGGGTGGCAGAAGCGGCTCTTCTGCACGATGTCGCAGGCGGGCTCCAACAACCCCCTCCACTTCTCGATCCCGCCCGGGCGCCTGGTCGAGCTCGGCATCCAGATCGATCTCTGAGCGCCCCTACACTCCCCCGCCCATGATCGCCCCCGATGACGTCACGACGCAGGCTGCGGCCGCACCGCTGCAGGTCCCGCTGTGGGTCTGGGCCGCCTTCATCGTGGGCGTCACGCTCGCCATCATCGCCGACCTGAAGCTGGTGCACCGGACCGCCCACGAGATCGCCATGCGCGAGGCGCTGCGCATGGTGGCGTTCTGGGTGGTCCTGGGCATGCTCGTGGGGGCGGGCATCTGGGCCACGCTGGGAGCCGATGCGGGTGCGCAGTACCTGGCCGGCTATCTGGTCGAGCAATCCCTCTCGATCGACAACGTGTTCGTGTTCGCGCTGATCTTCGAGCGCTTCAAGGTCTCGCGCGAGAGCCAGCCACGCGTGCTCTTCTGGGGCATCCTCGGCGCGGTCCTCATGCGCGGAGCGTGCATCGCCGGCGGGCTCGCGCTCCTCAAGCTGTTCACCTGGACGATGTACGTCTTCGGCGCCATCCTCCTGCTCACGAGCGTGAAGATGCTCCGCAGCGGTGACGATGAGCCGGATGTGGACCCTTCGCGCAGCCGGGCGCTGCGGCTGATGCGCCGCATCATTCCCATCAGCGAGTCGTACGACGGCGAGCGGTTCTTCACGCGACAGGCCGGGCGACTGATGGCCACGCCGCTCCTGGCCGTGCTGCTCATCGTCGAGGTCAGCGACCTCGTGTTCGCGGTCGACTCGATCCCCGCCGTCTTCGGCATCACGCAGGACCCGTTCCTCGTCTTCAGCTCGAACATCATGGCGATCATCGGCCTGCGCGCGCTCTACTTCGCCGTGGCGAGCCTGCTCGGCGCGTTCCGCTTCCTGAAGCCGGGGCTCGCGGTCCTGATCGCGGTCATCGGCGTGAAGCTGATCCTGCAGCCGATGGGCATCCACGCGCCGCCGCTCGTCACCCTGTCCGTCATCGCCGCGATCCTCGGCGGGTCGATCGGCCTGAGCCTGCTCTTTCCCGGACCTGCTCAGGCCTTGGGGGCGGGCGCCGAGACGAAGAACGAACCGACGCAGGATTGATCCGGCGCCGAGTCTGGCTAGACTCCGGAAATGCCCGCTTCCCGCCGCACGATCGTGGCTGTCGCCACCGGGGTTGCCGTCGCCACGGCCGCCACGGTGGCCATCATCACCATCAGTGGCCGCCAGACGCCGGCACAGATGCTGGCCGATGGCCAGGCGTACCTGACCGGTGACGGCGTGGACCGCAACGTGACCAAGGCACTGGCCCTGCTGGAGCGCGCCGCGCTCTCCGAGGACCGCGTGAACGCCCGCGAGGCCGCGCTCGAGTTGGTCAGCCACTTCGAGGACCTGAGCAGTGACGCCAGCAACCAGGCCAGTGCCCAGCGATGGCGCATGCGCGCTGCCGAGTGCGGCCACCGCGAGTCCGCCGAAACGCTGCTGGTCGAACTGCTGGAACAGGTCCCGCTGCCCGAGCAGACCGAGCGCGTGGCGCGTGCCGGCGCCAAGGCCGGCAGTCCGTACTGCATGCTGGTGCTGGGCGACCTGCTCGCGCAAGGTCGAGGCACCGTGAAGCAGGATCTGCCCGGCGCACGTGAGTGGTACCGGAAGGCTGACGAGGCGGGCGAAGCGCGCGGGAATTCCCGTCTGGCGATCATGCTGCTCGATGATCCTGCCCAACAGGCCGATTGCCTGTCGCGGCTGATCCGCGCCGGCGAGGCAGGCGACCCCGAGTGTGCCCATCACGCCGCCATGCGACTCCTGGGCAACCACGGCGTCGAACCCGACGTGAAGACGGCCGTGGCGATGTTCGAACGCGCGATCGCGGCCGGTCATGCGACGTCGTGCTTCGAGTACGCCAGCCTGCTCGAGGTCGGTGTCCTCGTGCCGCAGGACCTGGCCAAGGCGCGCGCGCTGCAGCAGGTCGCCGCGGGCGAGGATCCCCGCGCGTGCTTTGCCTACGCGCAGATGTGCGAACTCGGCATCGGCGGGCCGGTCGACGTGCCGACCGCCATGCAGCACTACGCGCTGGCCGCCAAGGCCGGCCTGCGCGGCGCGCACCTGCGCATGGGTGTGCTCTGCCAGGAAGGTCGACCGGGCTTCGATCCCAACCCGGCCGAGGCAGAACGGCACCTGCGTGCAGCGGCTGATGCGGGCGACACGATGGCCCAGTGGCGGCTCTCGCGCGTGCTGGTCGAGACCGGACGCGGCGGCGAGGAAGCGGCGGAACTCTCCTCGAAGGCGGCGAAGGCCGGGGTTCCTGGAGCGCTGTATGACCAGTACTGGTTCTTGCTCAAGGGCAGCGCCAACCAGCCAGCCGACCGCATCGCGGCGATCGAGTCGCTGCGTGCTGCGACGGAGCAGAACTTCCCCGAGGCCTGGTTCCGCTGGGGCATCCTGCTTGCAGATGGGGGCCAAGGCGTCATCGGCAACACCAAGGAGGCGGCGGATGCCTTCAACAGGGCCGTTGAACTCGATGTCCCCATGGGCGCCCTGCAGCTCGGCGCCCTCTTCCAGCTTGGCCTGGATGCGCCGCCGGACAACAGGGCCGCGGCGTCGCAGTACCGATTCGCGGCAGAACGCGGCGTCACCGAGGCCCAGTTCCGCCTGGGACTGATGTACGAGTTCGGCAACGGCCTGCCGACCGACGAACGCGAGGCGTATCGCTGGTACCACCTGGCGTCAGCCGAAGGCGACGGCCGCGCGATCGCCCGTCGCGCCCATCTGCGCACCCGACTGCTGCAGCAGGACTGGCAGTCTCTGGAGGACACGGCCCCTGGCCTGCTCTTGGTTGAACCGGCCAAGGCCAAGTTGCACCGAGAGCAAGTGTGGTCGCCGCTGGATCGTCGTGGCGGCCGCGGTACCCCGGCCAAGGGCGAGGGCTTCGCGGGTCGAGAGTTTTCGATCCCAGCGGATCGACCGGCTGCTGGCGGCAAGGGTCGTTCCGGCGGCCAGCGCTCCAAGGGCAATCGCGGCAACTGACGACCAGGTCGCTCGACCTGGGCTGACCTAGATCCAGCCCCACATCGTCCCACGATGGACGATGGATTGCTGATGTTGTTCTAGTTGTCAGCCGCAACCATGACAACGTGCGTGCCGCGCACAAAGCACAGCGAGCCAGCCCGAAGGCTGGCTCGCTGGAGTGTGTTGGGTTGATGGGCTGGATCAGCCGTCGTAGCCACCACGGCCGCCACCGCCGCCGTAGCCACCACGACCGCCGCCGCCACCGTAGCCGCCGCGGCCACCGCCGCCGCCACCACCGCCGCCACCCTGCGCGGGCGGACGGGCTTCGTTCACGGTCAGGGTGCGACCGTCAAACTGGGTGCCGTTGGTCTTTTCGATGGCTTCGTTGCCCTGGGCAGCGTCGCCCATGGTGACGAAACCGAAGCCACGGCTGCGACCGGTGTCGCGATCCTTGGCGATGAACACGTCGACGACAGTACCGAACTGCTCGAAGAAAGAGCGCATGTCGTCTTCAGTAGTACCGAACGGCAGATTGCCGATATAGAGCTTCACGAGGCATTCCTTTCAATGCGGGACAACAAGGCCGATGATTCGAGATCCCACATTGACGAAAGCTGGCTCGAAACTCGGACGAGGCGTGCTGGGGTGACGGCAACGTGCCGTTCCCAGCGTCGACGAGTGTAGCGGATCGGCTCATTCCCACCAAGCGCTGCAGACAATTTCACATGGCCAACCACCACCTGCCGTTCCACCAACGCATTGCCGGACGCCTCACCCTGCTTGGTGTGATCCCAGCCGTGCTCTTATTGGGCATCTTCACGACCATCAAGATCCGCGACGACTACCGACAGGCCGTCGAGGAGACTGAAGTGCGACTTCAGCGCGTGGCGGCGCAGTTGGCAGCGCGGCTCGATGCGCAGAACCGTGTGGCAAGCGAACTCGTGCAGACGATGGCGCTTCAGCGCGCAGCCCGTTGGGACGGCGGCAGCGGTGACCGCGAACGCACGCTCGCGCTGATGGGCGATCTGCTGAAGGCCAATCCCTGGGCGATCGGCACGTACTTCGCATTCGAGCCCAATGCCGACGGCCAGGATGCGCACTACCTGGCCAACCCGATTCCGAATGTTCAGCATCAGGGCAGCGGCCAGTTCGTCCCCTACGCATTCCTGGATTGGCGCCGCGGCAACACGCTCGCGTTCAAGGCGAACATCGACATGGACACGAGCCTGTACTACGCCGGCGTCCGGGAGGTGTGGCGCGCGACCCAGCAGGTCAAGGCACGCATCACCGAGCCCTACGTGTACGACGGCCAGGCCATGATCGAGACGGTGGCGCCCATCGTGGTCGGCGGCGAGTTCAAGGGGATCGCCGGTGCCGACCGCGCCTTGCGCGACATCGCCTCACTCGTGCGCGAGGAGTGCGAGCTGCATGGCGTCGACGCCTTCGTGATCAGCTCCGGCAGTTCGGTGCCCGGCTTCATCAAGCCACGCGCCTTCATCTCGTCGACCACCGACCGACAGGACGCCGCCGAGGACGCCGTCGAAGGCATGCTGCGTACGAAGGCCGTGGAGGCATCGCCCTATGCAGCGCTGTTCGAGCCGATGCTTGAAGCGTCCATGGACGGCCGTGGATCCATGAGCATGGCCAGGATCCAGACGGCGATCGATCCCGTCACCGTCCAGCCCTGCATGTGGGCCCATCAGGTGCTGCCGTTGCCCGACGGGAACCGGTGGGACGTCATCGTCCGCGAGAGCGAGCAGGATGCACTCGCCGGCGCCGAGGCGAGCCTGATCACGCAGGTGCTCACCGCTGGCGGCGGTGTGGCCTTGCTCGCCGTGCTGCTGCTCGCGCCGGCGATCCTCGTGGGCAAGCGACTGGCCGTCGCCTCGACGAGCGCCACCGCGATGGCCGGCGGCGACCTGAGCGGCACCGCGCCGCACTGTGACGGCCGCGACGAAGCCGCACACCTGGTCAACGCACTGGGTGCGATGCACCAGGGCATGGAGTCCCTGATCAGCAAGGTCAAGGAAGCGACCATCAACATCAACTCGACCGCGACCGAACTCACGGCGACGGCCAGGCAGCAGGAGCGCAACTCGCACGGCCTGAGCGCGAGCACGACGCAGGTGGCTGCCGCGGCGAAGCAGATCGCCGCGACGAGTTCCGAGCTCGGCGACACGATGGAGCGCGTCGCGCTCAGCGCAGCACGCGCCGCGGACCTTGCACGCAGCGGACGCAGCGGGCTGGATGGCATGGGGGAGACGATCCGCGGACTCGAGGACGCGACCGCAGGCATCGCCGCCCGGCTGTCGGCGATCAGCGAGAAGGCCGCCACCATCAACGGCGTCGTGACGACCATCACGAAGGTCGCCGACCAGACCAACCTGCTCTCGGTCAATGCAGCCATCGAGGCCGAGAAGGCCGGCGAGCACGGCGTGGGCTTCCTCGTCGTCGCCCGCGAGATCAGGCGCCTGGCCGACCAGACCGCGGCGGCCACGCTCGACATCGAGCAGACCGTGCGCCAGATGCAGACCGCAGTGAGCACGGGCGTGATGGAGATGGACCGCTTCGCCGAGCAGGTGCGCCGAGGCGTCCGTGACGTCGGCACGATCGGCGGGCAGCTCGGGCAGATCATCGAACAGGTCGACGAGGGCAGCGCGCAGTTCGCCGACGTCAACCGCGGGATGAAGAGCCAGAGCGAGGGCGCGCGCCAGATCAGCGATGCGATGGGGCAGCTCACCACCACGACCCGCGAGACGATGATCGCCGCCGAGGAATCGTCGCGTGCGGCGGACCGACTGCTCGCCGCCATGGCCGAACTGAAGACGGCCGTCGAGGCCTTCAAGATCCGTCGGACCTGATCGATGCGGCACCTGTGCGTGATGATCGGCGGCGAACGGTTCGCGCTGGCGGCGAGGGATGTGCACGAAGTGGCACCGGCGATCGCGGCGCGCAGCGTGCCTGGTGCGCCGGCCTGGTGCCGCGGCTTCGCCTGCGCACGCGGAACCTGGCTGCCGCTCGTCCACGCAGCGGCGCTGCTCGGCCTGCCAGCCTCCGCACCCACCACAGCCAGCCGAACGCTGCTGATGCGACCGGATGGCTCGCCCGCGCTCTTGCTGGAAGTCGACGATGTGCTGGAACTCGCCGAACTCGACCTGACCGGGAGCCATCCCGGCCTGGCCATCGATGCGCTTGCCTGGCTCGGGCCCGTGTGCACGCACGGTGGACACGGCGTGCAGTCGATCGACGCCGCGGCACTGAGCCGCCACCCGGCCCTGGCCATCATCCGTGACGGGGCCGGGGGCCCATGAGCCATCCCGTGCGCACGTTGCTCATCGAGAACGGCGGCATCGATGCTGCCCACTGCGAAGGTGCGGCGTTCGAAGCCCTGTGCGCCGCCGAGCGCCGGCGCCTGGGTGCACAGAGCGACGAGGACCTGGCGCGTCGCTTGCGCGCGGATGAGACTGCTCTGCACGCCTTCGTGGCGCAGGTGGCTGTGCCGGAGACGTGGTTCTTCCGCTACCCGATGAGCTTCGAGGCCCTGCATGCGCACCTCGAGGGTCGCGACCGACCCGTGCGAATGGCCAGCATCGGTTGTGCCACGGGTCAGGAGGCGTATGCCGCGGCGGCCACGGCGTTGGCAGCGCTCGGGCCCGGCGGCAGCGTGAGCGTGGAGGCCTTCGACCGCAACCCGGCGGCGATCGACGTCGCGCGACGTGCAGCATGGACCGGATCGCTTGCGCTGCGCGGCAGCGCGCCGGCCTGGGCGCAGTCGTGGATCAGGATCGAGCCGAATGGTGCATGGATCCATCCGCACGTGAAGGCAGCCGTGACGTGCACCCACGTGAGGTCGAGCGCGCACATGATCCAGGCGCTCGACGGTCGCTCGTTCGACGTGATCCTGTGCAGGAACCTGCTCATCTACCTTGACGGTCCCACGCGCGATGCGCTGGTGGCAGCGATGGTGCGTGCGTTGCCCGTGGGCGGCCTCTTGATGCTGGGCCACGCGGAGCGCGTGGACCTCGGTCCATCCTGGCATCGTGACGAGCGCGCGGAGAGCTTCTCATGGCATCGCGGCGAGCTGCCTCCGCTGGTGCCGCAGCCACGCGGCACCGCGCTGCCGACCGATTCCGGCGTTCGTCCCGGCCCGGCGACCACATCCGTCGGCCGTCGCGCAGCAGCGACCACGCCACCGGCTGGCCAGCCTTCGGCGTCGACCGCTCGTGTCGATGGTGAGCATCGTGACGGCGCGCAGTCTGAGCCGATCGACGGCACCACCCTGGCGCAGCAGGTCGATGCCATCTTCCTTCGGGCCGAGGCGGCGATGGCCACCAACGACCACGTACGCGCGCACGAACTGCTTGAGCAGGTCGTCTACCTGGCTCCTCAGCATGACCTCGCCATGCTGGCCCTGGCTTCGGTGGCCGAGCGGCTCGGTCGCATCGACGACGCGCGGCGATGGCGGACCCGCGCGCAACGGGCGGCCGCACGCGGAGGGAACGCGACATGACCGAACACCGTGCACTCACGCAGGCGGAACTCGAAGCCAACGCGCAGGCATTCGCGCGGGTCATCGAGCGCGAGCGTGCGACCGATGTCCATGCGGTGCTCGCGAGGGTGGGTTCATCGTGGTTCGCGGTGCCCGCCGCGCGCGTGCTGCGCGTGACCCGGGCGGTCACGCCCCACCGCATCCCGCATCGCACGCATCGCGCCCTCCGGGGGCTGGCGAACATCGATGGCGAGGTCGCGATCGTGATGGACCTGGCGTCGCTCTGCGGCTTCGGTTGGTCACCGAGCGGTACCGGTGCGGCGCGGATGATCGTCGTCGGCGAGCGCGGTGCGGCGTGGGCCTTCGAAGCCGATGAGGTGCCCGGAACGGTGGCCGGCAGTGCACAGGATCTTCTGGCGGCACCGCTCACGGTGGCCGCATCGGGCGCCGGGTTCACCAAGCACCTGATGCCATGCGCGACCGGTCATGCCGGCATCCTTGACGTGGATGCGCTGCTCGCAGCATGCGCCGAGGCGGTGCGCGCATGAGCCTGGGTGGATTCAGCATGTTCGACCTGTACAAGGCCGAGGCCGAACAGCATGGTCGCGCACTGAGTGATGGGCTCGTGGCGCTCGAGAGCGCGACGGATCCAAAGCTCGTCGAACCCCTGATGCGCGCCGCCCACAGCATCAAGGGTGCGGCGCGGATCGTCGGCTTCGAACAGGTCGTCACGCTGGCGCATGCCATGGAGGATTGCCTGGTGCGTCTGCAGCGTGCCCAGGAACCCATCGTGCCTGCACGCGTGGACCAGTTGCTCAAGGGCACGGACCTGCTGGTGCAGAGCGCGCAGGTCGCCGAGGCCGACGTGCCGGCGTGGAACGCCGCGCACGCCGACGCCATCGCCCAACTGGCGGCGCAGCTGCAGCAGCCTGCAGCCGCTTCGGCTCCGGCCAGCGACGCGCCGCGTTCGGCTGCGGACATCCTGATGACTGCGCCTGCGCAGGGTGCACCGAGTGCGGTGGCTGGCCCCAGGACCACCGAGCCCTCGCAGCCTCCCGCGGGAAGCAGCACCTCGGCAGCGGTGACGACATCGTCGAGTGCGGCGCCACCCGCCGTGCCCCCGTCGTCAACCGTCGCGCAACCCGTCCATGCGGCGCCGAACGCACCGGCCACCACCAAGCCCGTGGTGGGCGAGAGCAGCGTCATGGTGCGCTCGCGCAACCTCGATCGGCTCATGCGCTTGTCCGGAGAAGGCATGGTCGAGGCGCGGCGCTTGGAGGCCATGCAGGTGCGGCTGCGCGCGATCCGCACACGCGAGCGGGCGCTCGAGGATCTCTTCGACCGCCGGCGCCAGCAGCAGGACGTGAGCGACCTCGACCTCGAGCAGGCGCACGCGGCGATCAGGGGTGAAGTCGCCCTGCTCGAGGCCGACCTCCAGGCGCACCTTCGCCGCACGGAGGAACTCAGCACCACCCTCCACCACGAGGCGATCGACTGTCGCATGCGCCCGTTCGGCGATGCGTGCCTGACGATCCCCCGCACCGTGCGCGACCTTGCCCGCTCGCTCGACAAGGACGCCACGGCACGGCTCGAGGGACAGTCCGTGAGCGTGGACCGCGACATCCTGCGCAAGCTCGAGGCGCCGCTCACGCACCTGGTGCGCAATGCGCTCGATCATGGCATCGAATCGCGTGCGGAGCGTGCGGCGAGCGGCAAGCGTGCGCAGGCGACCTTGCGGGTCTCGGCCGTGCACCAGGCAGGCATGCTCGTGGTCGAGGTCGCGGACGACGGACGCGGGATCGACCTGGCCAGGCTGCGGACGAGGATCGTCGAACGGAACCTCAGCACGCCGGAACTCGTGGCGCGCATGAGCGACCGCGAAGTGACGGACTTCCTGTTCCTGCCGGGATTCAGCACCGCGAAGACCGTGACCGACCTGTCGGGCCGCGGCGTCGGCCTCGATGTGGTGCAGACGACCGTGCACGAGGTCGGGGGCAGCGTGGAGGTGCACACCGAGCTCGGGCGCGGCACGACCTTCCGCATGCGGCTGCCGGTCACCCTGAGCGTGCTGCGCGCGGCGATCGTGTCGATCGCCGGTGAGCCCTACGCGTTGCCGCTCGCGCGCATGGAGCGCATCGACCGTTTGGATCACCACACGCTCGAGCATGTCGAGGGACGACTGACGGCACGGGTGAACGACGAGGTCATCGGACTCGTGCGGGGCGGAGCATTGCTCGGTCTTCCGGGTGATGCCGAGGGCGGCACGCTCGCCGTCGTGAGCCTGCGCGCGCGCCAGCGCACGCTCGGCGTGATCGTCGACGGCTTCCTCGGCGAGGAAGACGTGGTCGTGCAGCCGCTGGACGAGCGGCTGGGCACGGTGCCGCACGTGTCGAGCGCGAGCGTCCGGCAGAGCGGCGAACTGGTGCTGATCCTGGATGCCGATGCCATGGCGATCGATGCGGCGCGCCGCCTCGACGAAGGCACGCTGCGTGGCGCGGCGGCGGGCAGCGAGGATGCGGGTCGGCGCGTGCATCGCGTGCTCGTCGTCGAGGATTCGCTCACCGTGCGCGAGGTCGAGCGGCAGATGCTCACGCGCGCCGGATACCGGGTGGACGTGGCGGTCGACGGGCTCGACGGCTGGAACGCCCTGCAGCGGGAGCGCTACGACCTGGTGCTGAGCGACGTGGACATGCCCCGCATGAACGGCCTTGAGCTGGTCCGGCGCATCCGCGCCGACGGCAAGCTCGCACAGCTCCCGGTCGTGATGGTCTCGTACAAGGACCGCGACGAGGATCGGCTCGCGGGGCTCGAGGCGGGTGCGACCGCGTACCTGACCAAGGGCGCCTTCCACGACCGGACGCTCCTCGACACCGTCGCCGACCTGATCGCCGCGTCGACGGGATGACCCCACGGGTACAGTCCTCGCGTGCGCATCGCGATCGTCAATGACCTCAAGCTCGCCGTGGAAGTGCTGCGCCAGTCGGTGCTGCGCATCCCCGGAACGGAGGTGGCGTGGATCGCCGAGGATGGACGCCAGGCGATCGAGCGCTGCGAGCAGGACCGGCCCGACGTCGTGCTGATGGACATGCAGATGCCGGTGATGGACGGCGCCCGGGCGACGCGCGAGATCATGCGCCGCACGCCGTGCCCGATCATCGTCGTGACGGCCTCGATCCAGG
The DNA here is from genome assembly GCA_027490145.1 of Planctomycetaceae bacterium. Lineage (GTDB taxonomy): Bacteria > Planctomycetota > Phycisphaerae > Phycisphaerales > SM1A02 > SYIB01. The sequence goes on along the minus strand of JAIXYQ010000015.1, from coordinate 164,849 downwards.
CGAACCTCGATCGCGTGTACGACGCGTTGGGTGCGGGCGCGCTCGATGTGACGACCACGCCCACCTTCGGCCCGGGCGGGACCATCGAGGGGCTCGATTCGCTGATCCGCAAGATCGACCATGTGCGCCAGCTCGATCATGGCCACACGGTGCGCGTGCCCGAGTCACCGCGTGCCGCTCCCGATGGCCGCGGCATCATCGCGATCGGTGCGAGCACGGGTGGTCCGCAGGCGCTGGCCGCGGTGCTACCCCGCGGCATGGTGCTGCCCGCGCCGGTCGTCATCGTGCAGCACATCGACCGCGCCTTCGCCCCCGGACTGGCGGAGTGGCTTGGGCGGGAGACCGGGCACGCCGTCGTGCTGGCCCAGGATGGCCAGGCTCCCGCGGCCGGCACCATCCACGTCGCCTGCAGCGACGATCACCTGGTCCTGGATCATGGCACGTTCAGGCATCGCGCCGAGCCGCGCGCGCTCGCGCACCGGCCGTCGGTCGATGTCTTCTTCGAGAGCCTGGTCGGGCAGCCCCGCGGCCTGGCGGTCCTGCTCACGGGCATGGGCCGCGATGGTGCCGAGGGCCTGCGCGCGCTGCGCCGCGCGGGCTGGCACACGATCGCGCAGGACGAGGCGACCAGCGTGGTCTGGGGCATGCCGGGCGCAGCGGTGGCGCTCGGCGCTGCCGTCGAGGTCCTTCCCGTCCAACGCATCGCGCAGGCCATCGAGATCGCCTGCGCGGCACCCAGGAGCGCACGATGAGCGACCTTGCCGCAACGATCACCCCCCGCATCAGCGTGCTGCTCATCGATGACCAGGCGATCATCGGCGAGGCGATGCGCCGCATCTGCGCGACGCAGCCGGACATCGCATACCACTTCGTGAGCGACCCCACGAAGGCGATCGCGGAGGCCCTGCGCGTGCAGCCGACGGTGATCCTGCAGGATCTGGTCATGCCGGGCGTCGACGGGCTCGACCTCGTGCGTGAGTTCCGCAAGGAGCCGGGCACCGCGGAGATCCCGCTCGTCGTCCTGAGCTCGAAGGAAGAGGGCACGACCAAGGCCGAGGCCTTCGCTCGCGGCGCGAACGACTACATGGTCAAGCTGCCGGATCCGCTCGAGATCATCGCGCGCATCCGCTACCACTCGAAGGGCTACATCGCCGCGCTCGAGCGCAACGCCGCCTACGAAGCGCTCCGTTCGGAGCTGCACCAGGCCGCGGAGTACGTGCGCAGCCTGCTTCCCGAGCCCATCGACGAACCCCGGCTGCGCACGACGTGGGAGTTCACGCCATCGGCCTCGCTCGGCGGCGATTGCTTCGGTTACCGCATGCTCGACGCCGACCGGTTCGCCTTCTGGCTGATCGATGTCTGCGGACACGGCGTCGGCCCGTCACTGCTCTCGGTCAGCGTGCGCAACATGCTGCAGGGGCTCACGGGATCGCTCGACCTGGGCGAGCCCGGGCTCGTGATGGCTGCGCTCAACGCCTCGTTCCAGATGTCGAAGCACAACAACCTGTACTTCACCGGCTGGTACGGCGTGCTCGACCTGCGCACGCGTTCGCTGCGGTGGTCCGGCGGGGGGCATCCGCCGGTCATGGCGGTCGGGCCGAGCGGCGTGCGGGAGTTCGAATCGCAGAATCCGATCGTCGGCATGATCGATGGATTGCCGTACGAGGAGACCCAGGTGCACCTGGACCACGGCGACCGGCTCTACATCTACAGCGACGGCCTGGTCGAGATCCAGCTCGACGATGGATCGGTCTGGAGCCACTCGCAGTTCCGTGAGTTCCTGACGCGCGACGCGCTCCACACGCCGCGACCGCTCGCCCGCATGCTTGAGCACACCACGCAGCTGCAGGGCTCCCCGCACTACGCCGACGACGTGAGCGCGGTCGAGATCGAGGTGCGCTGACGCATGTCGACCGGGGAGCAATGGTCGCTCTTCGGTGGTTCGGGCGATGAACCCGCCGTCGATGGCGTGGTGGCGCCGTGTCCACCCGACCCGGCCATGGTGGAGCTGGGCGCGGCGTTGCCGGCATCGATCCGGCTCGGTACGAGTTCCTGGAGCTTCCCCGGCTGGAAGGGCCTGGTCTACGCAGGGCGCCACGGCGAATCGGCGCTGGCGCGGGATGGTCTGCGTGCGTACGCGCAGCACCCGCTCCTGCGCACGGTCGGCGTGGACAAGACCTACTACCGACCTGCACCCACCGAGGAATTCATGCGGCTGGCCGCGCAGGTCCCGCGCGACTTCCGCTTCCTCGTGAAAGCGCACGAGTCGCTCATGCAGCCAGCGCAGCCGCTCGATGGATGGCGCCCCGCTGCGGGCGCGCCGCCACGGCCCTCACGCTGGCTCGATGCAGCCTTCGCCGCGGATGAGGTGGTGGCGCCATGCGTGGGTGGTTTGGCGGAACGCTGCGGTCCGATCCTCTTCCAGTTCTCGCATCTGGGGGTCCGCAACGACGCGGAGGCAGAGCGCATCATCGATGAGGTCGGTGGCTTCCTCGCCGCCCTGCCCCCCGGTCCGCTCTACGCCATCGAGTGGCGCGACCGCCGCATGCTGCGGCCGTCGTACCTGGCCATGCTGGCGGCAACCGGTGCGAGCCACTGCTACTCGGTGCACCCGTCGATGCCGGGACCGATCGCGCAGGCCGAGGTGATCCCCGTCGCCGCCAACCGCGTGCTCTGCTGCAGGTGGATGCTCCACAGCGGACTCTCCTACGAGGAAGCCAAGGAGCGCTACGCGCCCTTCGACCGGATCGTCGATCCCGACCCGACCGGCCTGGTCTCCTGGGTGCGCCTGAACCGGCACGCAGCGGCCGCAGGACTCGCGGGCTTCGTCATCGTGAACAACAAGGCCGAAGGGAGCTCGCCACGATCCGTCGAGCGCCTTGCACGAGCCTTGCATGATGATGGTATGACGCTCGGATGACGACCCCGATCCACCGTCGTGATGCGCTCGCGGCAGCCGCGGGCATGGTCCTCTCGCCCCTTGCCGTGCCTGCGCTTGCTGCGGCACCCAGCGCACGGCGTGCGGCCGCCGCCGCCACACCGCTCACGCAGGATCCCGCGAAGCCCTTCCGGCTCATCCACATGACGGACATCCATGTGCAGCCCGAGCGCCAGGCCGAGCGTGGCGCCGCCCAGGCATGGGTGCGTGCGCAGGAGTTGAAGCCCGATCTCGTGATCACCGGTGGCGACACGGTCATGGATGTCTTCGATGCCAAGCGCGACCGCGCCAAGGTGATGCGCGGTTGCTACGAACGCATGATGAAGGATGTGTCGGTGCCGGTACTGCACACGACCGGCAACCATGACATCCTCGGCTGGAACCGATCGCGCACCGACGTGCCGCTCGATGCCGCCGACTGGGGCAAGAAGTGGGCGTGCGAGACCTTCGCGCAGCCACGCAACTACCTGTCCAGCGACCGCGGCGGCTGGCGCTTCATCCTGCTCGACAGCGTGCAGCCCGATGGCAACGGCTACAAGGGATTCCTCGATCCGGAGCAGCGCGCCTGGTTCGAGGCCGAACTCGCCGCGACCCCGGCCGGCACGCCCATCTGCGTCGTCAGCCACATCCCGATCATCGCGGTGACGACGATCACCTACGGCAAGCCGCCCGCACGCGGCAGCGACACGATCCTCTCAGGCGGCGAGATGCACACCGACTGCGCCGAGCTCCACGAGCTGATGCGGGCGAGCGGCAAGGTCCGCCTGTGCCTGAGCGGGCACATCCACCTGCGCGACCGCTGCGAGACCGACGGCATCACCTACATCAACGACGGCGCCGTGAGCGGATCGTGGTGGAAGGGACCGCTCGAGGGCGTGCCAGAGGGTTTCGGCGTGCTCGACCTGCGGCCCGACGGGACCTTCGACCACCGCTACGAGACCTACGGCTGGACCGCGCAGCAATGACCGGCCGCCGGTCCGGGTACCGGGCTCAGTGATGGTTGCGCTGGGGCACGAACGCCTGCGCGAAGACGCCCAGCACCGTCGCCAGGTAACCGATGCCTGAGACCATCAGGATCGCTCCTGCGATCCGCCCGATGGTGGTGACCGGGTACATGTCGCCGTAGCCCACCGTCGTCACGGTGGTCATCGCCCACCAGAGCACGTCGCTGGCCGAGCGGATCTTGCCGTCCGGGGCTTCATGCTCGACGTGCAGCACGATGATGCAAATCGCGATGAAGAGCGTCTGGATGAAGAACGTCGCACCGGCCATGACGATGCTGCGGCGGTCGACCTTGGCCGACTCCCACAGGATGCGCGCCGCCCGCAGCAGCATGAGGAAGCGGAGCACGCGAGCCAGGCGGAGCCAGCGGACCTCGAGCACGAACGGGATGCTGCTCAGCAGGTCGATGATCCCCCAGCCGAACAGGTAGCGCAGCTTAGACGGCGCCTTCCACAGGTGGCGCAGGAAGTCGTAGAAGAAGAAAAGGCAGAGGACGAAGTCGACGACCGAGAGCACGCCGATGACGTCGGGTTCGGTCGGCGAGAGGAAGAGCCCGACCGACACGAGGATCGCCAGCATCGCCAGCGCCGCCATGTAGATGTGGTAGACCGAGTCCCGGTGCTCGGCCCGCTCCTGCTGGGCGAGCGGCTTGCCTTCCGGCAGCGGCACGGGTTGGATGGCCCGGGCACGGCGGCGTGGCCGCCGGGGTGCGAGGATGCTCGACATGATGGGAAGGTATCGGCCCGCGTTGGTGCCGTGCACCTAGAGTGCGCGCATGGGACTTGATCACTACGTGACGCTCGGCCGGTCCGGCCTTCGCGTGAGCCCGCTCTGCCTGGGCGCCATGACCTTCGGCACCGAATGGGGCTTCGGCACCGGACCGGAGGAGTCGATCGCCCAGCTCGAGCGCTACATCGGGCGGGGCGGGAACTTCATCGACACCGCCAACATCTACACCAAGGGCCACAGCGAGGCGATCCTCGGCGAGTGGCTTGCGACCGGGGCGGGCAAGGGCCTCCGTGATCGCCTGGTGATCGCCACCAAGTTCGGCGGCGGCATGCACGTGGGCGATCCCAACGGCGGCGGCTCGGGACGCAAGGCCATCATGCACCAGGTCGAGGATTCTCTGCGGCGGCTTCGCACCGACCACATCGACCTGCTGTGGGTGCACTTCCTCGACCCGCACACGCCGGTCGACGAGACGGTGCACACGCTCGACATGCTCGTGCGTGCAGGCAAGGTTCGCTACCTGGGCCTGAGCGACCACCCGGCGTGGGTCTGCACCCAGATGCAGTACGAGGCGATCCTCAAGGGATGGGCGCCGTTCGTCGCGCTGCAGATCGAGTACTCGCTGCTGCAGCGCACGGTCGAGGGCGAGCTCATGCCGATGGCACGCGAGCTCGGCCTGGGCGTGACGCCGTGGGGCCCCTTGCGCGGCGGCGTGCTCTCGGGCAAGTTCGACCGCACGCACCGACCCAAGGACGACGGCTCCACGCGCGTGCGCAGCGACAGCACCTACCTGAACGAAACGACCTTCGCGATCGTCGATGCGCTCCGCGAGATCGGTGCCGGCCACGGTGCAACCCCGGCCCAGATCGCGCTGCGCTGGGTCATGGACCGCGCCGGCGTGACGAGCACCATCCTCGGTGCGCGCACGATGGCGCAGCTGGAGGACAACCTGGGCGCCTGCACGCTGCGGCTCACCGCCGAGGAGACCGCTCGACTCGATGCACTGTCGAAGCCGGCGCTCCCCTTCCCCTGCGACTTCCTGCACATGGTGCGCACGACGACGATCCCCGGCAACACGCGCATCAACGGGACCGAGCCCTCGGCCTGGCACCTGGCGCCGAAGGATGCGTCCGAGCGCTGGTAGGCGCGCCCTGCTCCCACGGATCATGGCGTCGGCGCACATGTTCCCGGGCCATCGCGAGGGGAATCCCGTGCCCGGCTTTGACCCGCCCCGGTCCGGTCCTACACTCGACTGCCCATGATCGCCGCCACGCTTTCGTCGCTCCTCGTCGCGCTTCCCGGCTCCGGCACGCCGGTGTTGCTGTGCCCTGACTCGCTGCGGCAGACGGTCTGGGCCTTCGACGCCACGACCGGCGCCATCGTGAGCCAGAACGTGATCGTCGACACGCAGTACCTCGACCAACCGATCCAGGTCGTGTCGAGCCCCACCGGCACCATGATCGTGACCGATGAGGTCGATGCGACGGTGCGCGAGTTCAGCGCGCAGGGCGTCTTCATCCGCGAGCTGTGCGGGCCCGCGCAGGGCCTCACGCGCGCCTACGGCTGCTGCGTGAAGAACGGCAAGATCTACGTGACCGAGCCGTTCGTGACCACGCTCTCCGAGCCTGGCCGCATCTGGCGCATGAACCTCGATGGCTCCGGCTTCGAACTCTTCCTGCAGAGCCCGCTCATGCGAAACCCGCGCGGCATCCTCCCGGTCCCGGGCGGGTTCATGGTGGCGGATTCGGGCGAGGCGTCGCTCGGCGGCGAGGACCTTGAGTTCGTGAGCGATGCGGGCACCGTGCAGTCGCCGCCCTTCTTCGACTCGGACGGCCTGAGCTACTTCGACTTCCCGCAGCAGATCTCGCCGGCGATCGGCGGGGGCTTCTGGGTCGCGGGCTTCAGCGATCCGCGCGGACTGTGGAACCTGTCCGCCACCGGACAGCTCGGCAACTTCTATCCAACCTTCACCAGCCCCCGCGGCGTGTGGCCGCTCGGCAACGGGCAATTGCTCTACACCGGCGGCACGCGGGTGCAGATGCTCGACCCGATCGGCGGCGCCGAAGTCGAGATCGTGAACAACCCGGGCGGCCCGGGCAACCCGCCCGTGTCGAGCTTCCGCTTCCTCACGCCGTTCACGCTGCCGCCCGAATGCCCTGCCGATCTTGATGGCAACGGCCTCGTCGATGGCGGCGACCTGGGCTTGCTGCTGAGCGGATGGGGCGCTCCCGGCGCGGCCGACATCGATGGCAACGGCGCCGTCGACGGCTCCGACCTGGGCATCATGCTCAGCGCGTGGGGGCCGTGTTCCTGACTATGTTTGGCGGTCCAAGGATGGTTCTGAATTCGACATCCGACGCGGCACTGGGATTCGCTTGTTTGGTTCGGTGTGCATGAAATCAGCTTTGGGGTTCCAAATGATTTTCCGTCTTTCAACGCGCGCACTTGTGAGTTGGCTGGTCGCCGCGATCGGCGTGCTCATGGCGACGACCGCCGCGACCGCGCAGTGTGAGGGCCGGTGGCTGACGAGTCCCGCCGCCGTGCCGCCTGGCCTTGATGGCTCGGTGAATGCCCTCGCCGTTCTCCCGAACGGGGATCTTGTTGCAGCGGGCAGTTTTACCGCTCCCGGTGTTGAGGGCCCGAACCGCGTTGCCCGCTGGAACGGTTCAAGTTGGTCGCCCATCGGTTCGGGCATGGACAATAGCGTGTCCGCCCTTGCTGTACTCCCGAGTGGCGAGCTCATCGCGGGTGGCTCCTTCACCAGCGCAGCGGGAGTCATCGTGAATCGGGTGGCCCGCTGGACCGGTACAAACTGGTCGCCGCTCGGGACGGGCATGAACGATGCTGTGTACGCCCTCGCAGTACTGCCCAATGGGACCCTCGTTGCCGCAGGTCAATTCACCGCGGCTGGCGGAATTGCCGCAAATCGCATTGCCCGCTGGGATGGTTCGAGCTGGTCGCCACTCGGGGCGGGCATGAACAGCTATGTGACCGCCCTCACGGTGCTGCCAAACAGCGACATCGTCGCGGCAGGCCATTTCAGCACGGCGGGCGGAGTCGCAGCAAACCGTATCGCCCGCTGGAATGGTTCGAGTTGGTCGCCGCTTGGATCAGGAATCGGCGGCGTAGGGGCTGCAAGCGTGAGTGCGCTGGCAGTCCTCACCAACGGAGACATCGTTGCCGGGGGGGGGTTTACCACCGCCGGAGGAGCATCTGCAAACTACATCGCGCGCTGGAATGGATCGAGCTGGTCGCCACTCGGGGCGGGCATGAACAGCTCTGTGGACGCCCTCGAAGTTCTACCCAGCGGAGATCTTGTAGCCGCTGGATTCTTCACAAACGCGGGCGGTGCAACGGGGAGCAGTGTCGCCCGCTGGGACGGCTCCAACTGGACGCCGCTCGGATTGACATCGGGCGGTAGTTTGCGCGCCCTTGCCGTCCTACCCAACGGCGACCTCATCACAGGCAGCTCCAGCTCCTTCACTGCCGACGGCCTGGCGGTGAAGACTGTTGCGCGATGGAATGGGTCGAACTGGTCGCCGCTCGGGGCAGGCATTGATTGGAACGTCGAGGCTATCGCCGCGATGCCCAACGGCGACCTGATCGTGGGGGGATCCTTCTCAACAGCTGGTGGAATGGCTGCTAGGTGCATTGCCCGATGGGATGGCGCGCGCTGGTCGCCGCTCGGAGCGGGCATGAACAGCAACGTTTGGGCGCTCGCAGTCCTTCCAAACGGCGACCTCATCGCGGGGGGATCCTTCACTACTGCAGGCGGTATGCCGTCGAACTACATCGCTCGCTGGAACGGCTCGACCTGGTCGCCGCTCGGAACGGGCATGAACAGCAACGTATGGGCACTCGCAGTCCTTCCAAACGGCGACCTGATCGCAGGGGGATCCTTCTCAACAGCTGGTAGCGTCCAAGCACAACGCGTTGCCCGCTGGGACGGGTCGACCTGGCATCCACTGGGGGCGGGTCTAGGCAACACCGTGGAGGCGCTCGCGGTTCTTCCGAGCGGTGACATTGTCGCGGGGGGTACATTCACAACAAGTAGTGACGTCGTCGTGAACCGCATCGCTCGCTGGGATGGTGCGAGCTGGTCGCCGCTCGGGGCCGGCATGAACAACACCGTCTACTCCCTCGCGGTTCTGCCCAATGGCGATCTCTTGGCGGGAGGCAGCTTCACTGCCGCTGATGGAGTGGCCGCAAGCCGCATCGCTCGCTGGGATGGTGCGAGCTGGTCGCCGCTCGGGGCGGGTGTAGGTTCTATCACGCAAGGTTCAGTGTGGGCCCTCGCAGTCCTCCCCAACGGCGACCTGGTCGCTGGCGGCATGTTCACCACTGCAGGCAGCGTTCCAGCGAACTACATCGCTCGCTGGAACGGCTCCAGTTGGTCTCCGCTCGGCTCAGGTGTGAATACGACGGTGAACGCCTTGGCGGTCCTTCCGACCGGCGACCTCATGGCAGGCGGCAGGTTCGCCCTTGCCGGGGGGCTCGTTTCGTCATACTGGGCCCACTGGACAAGCACCGGCATCCCGTGGGTCGCCGAGGACCCAACACGTCAAGCCGCTGACTCCGGCGAGACTGTCACCATCGCTGCCTTGTGCGCCGCGGGCTTCGACTTCGACGGTCCCGTCACCTTCCAGTGGCAACGGGATGGCGTAACCATCGTCAACGGCCCTGGCGGTGCGTCGGAAGGCGGTGGGATCGTCTCGGGTGCATCAGGCTCGATGACGTCTGCCAACACCCGGACCACGCTGGTGATCAGCGGATCCCGGCCGTCGGACTCCGGTGAGTACTCGGTGGTGTTCGCCAACGCCTGCGGCAACTCCATCAGCCTCCCGGCAACGGTAACCGTGTCTGGCGGGTGCGCAGCCGACGTGAATGGCGACGAAGCCGTCGACGGCGCGGACCTCGGCGTGCTGCTCACCGTTTGGGGTGCATGTGCGGCACCGTGTCCTGCCGACCTCAACCTGGACGGCGCCGTCGACGGCTCCGACCTGGGCATCATGCTCAGCGCATGGGGGCCATGCTGAACCGCCGGGGCTGAACCCCTAGGATGCGTGCGTGCAGCACGCGCATCGACACATCGTCTCGCTGGCGGACACCGATGCCGCGGGCGTCGTCTTCACCGCACGCGCCATCGAGATCGCGCACCGGGGCTTCGAGGCCTGGCTGTCGTCGCACGGCGCGCCGATCGCCGACATGCTGGCGGGACGGCTGCCTGCGATGCCGATCGTGCGGGTCGAGGCGGACCTCCATGCACCCATGCGTGTCGGTGATGCCGTCGAGGTGCGGTCGACCATGGTCGCCTGCGGCGAACGCTCGGTCACCATGCTCCACGAACTGATGCTGGGCTCGCGCTGCGCAGCACGCATCACGCTCGTGCACGCGTGCGTGGGGCGTGACGGAGCGTCAGTCGCCGTGCCCGACGCCATCCGCCGGCTCGCCGACCGCTGATCGCTCGGGCGCAGGCCTGCTCCAGAGCACGCGCGCCGAAGGCAGCGCGGCATGGCACTGGGCGAGCGACCCCTTGTGCGGCAGGTCGCCCGGCCACTCGACGATCGCATCCGGCAACGCGTGGCGCGGCAATCGCTCGCCGAGCGAGGCGACCAGTGCATCCCAGTCAAGGGTACTGCCATCCGTGCGGACGAACGCCGCCGGACGCATGCCCCACCGGTCGTGCGGCACGCCGATCACGCGCGCGCCGAGCAGTGCGGCATGGTGCAGGAGCTGCGTCTCGACCTCGACCGGATCGATGTTCTCGCCGCCGGAGATGAACACCCGGTCGTTGCGCCCGGACACGATCACCGCGCCCTGGTCGAATCGACCCTGGTCGTTCGTGCGCAGCCAACCGCCGGCCTCGACGATCGGCTCGATCGTGCCATCGCGCCATGCGCCCAGCGCCATGGTCGGCGAACGCACGAACAGGTCATCGCCGAGCCGCTTGGCGACCACGCCCTCGAGCCAGCGGCCCGACCAGCCATCGGGCGAATCAGCGGTGGGGCGACCCGCCGCGACCATCGCACCGGTCTCGGTCATGCCGTAGGTCATCACGAGCGGCCAGCCGTTGGCGAGCGCCTGGTTGCGCCAATCGATCGGGCACGAGGCACCACCGACGACGAGCGCCTTCATCGCGCGGATGCGGTCATGCAGGCCCGCATCCTGGCGGGCGGCATGCAGCAGTCCAGCCAGCTGCGTCGGCACGATCGAAGCGTGCGTGACCGACGGCGCCGCCAGCAGGAACGCATGCAGCGCCACCGATGCCTCGCTGCGCACCATGGCCACGCGCGCACCCACGAGCGCCGCGCGCATGAGGATGCCGAGTCCGCCGACGTGGTGCCAGGGAATCGTGAGCGCCCAGCAATCGTCCGCCGCGAAGGAACAGGCCTTGGAAGCGCGCACGGCGGCCTCGACCAGCGTGGCAGCCGAGTGCACGATCAGACGCGGCTCACCGCTGGAACCGCTCGTGGGCACGATGACGGTGGGGCGCGCCGGATCGGGATCCGCACCGGGCACGGTGCAGCTCGGGGCGCTCGGGGCGGGCAGGCTGACGGCACCCGCCTGCGCGCAGACGGCGGTGCGCCTGGCTTCGGGATCGCGTGGATTGAGGAGCACCGCACAGGCGCCGCGACGCACGACGGCGAAGAGCGCGCTGATCGCCTCGGCATCGAGTGATGCCTGCACGCCCACGCGCACGCCGGCACCGATGCCCTCGGCCCAGAGCGAGTGCTCGTACGCGGCACGAACGCCCTGCCAATGCGGATCGACGATGCCCCCTGGGCCCATCTGGAAGGTGATCACGTCCATGGAACGACTGCCTCCTTGAGCGGCATGTATTCGAGCCTGGGAATCGGGAGCGACGGCGCGATCTCCATGCGACCGTCCCGCACGGGTGCCTGCTCCACGACATCGAATTCGAAGAGGCCGGCCGACGCCAAGCCGTGGTCGCGGCCGCCCGTCGCCGTGACGGCCGCCAACCGCGCCAGCAGGGCCAGCGTGTAGGAGGACTCGAGGCAACTCGAGAGCACCGTATCCATGCCATGGATGCGACCACGGGTCACGGCATGCTCCACTTCCTCGAGCGCACCGAGCAGGCTCGGCTTCAGGACCTGCACCTCGACGCCGGGCGCACCAACGAGCGCCTCACGGTGTTCGGGCTCGTGCAGCGACTCATCGATCGCCATCGTGATGCCCGTGCGACGGCTGAGCTCGGGCAGCTCGAGCGGGTTGCGCAGCGGCTCCTCCATGTATTCGATGCGGGCCACGTCGAGCCGCTTCATCATGCGCACGGCCGAAGTCAACGTGAGTCGGCGGTTGCCGTCCAGTCGCAGGCGGACCGCGGAATCGAGCCCATCGAGCATCGCACCGATCAGCTCCGCATCGTCGGCGACCTTGCCCAGGCCGACCTTCACCTTCACGGTGCGGTAGCCGGAGAAGTCCCCGCGCTCGATCGCCGCGCGCGCGGCGGCGGCATCGCCCGAGAAGACCGCGTTCACGCCGACCCCGCTGTGCTCGCTGCGCCCGAAGCCGAAGCGACGCTCATCCACCAGCGTGGCCTGCGCGCAGGAGAGCGCGAACGAGGCGCTCGGCGCCATGGGCATGGATCCGCTGCAGGTGGCCTCCTGCACTCCCTCGAGCGCGTCCTGGAGCGATTCGCGGTGCAGCCCCGCCAAGGGCGCCATCTCGCCGTAGCCGAAGCGGCCGTCCTCCTCGATGCGCAGGATCGCTCCGCGCCGCATGCGGACCAACTCCCCGCCCGCCGGGAACGGCGTGCGAAGCGGAAGTTCGTACCAAGCAACGCTGAAGGACTGCATCAGGACCGGGTCATGACGAGGGCGAACAGCGCTGCCGTCGCCAGCAGGGCCGATCCCGTGGAGGCTAGCACGCCATTCAACGCCCGACCGTCGAGCCCGCGCAGCACCCGCGCGACCTGAACCAGCAGCAGCGCAGGCGGGACGCATGGCAGATAAGCCACGGCGTCCCGGCCCATGGCGAGCCAACCGAAGCAGCCCAGCGCCCCGACGACGCACGCGGCGTATTCCAGCCTCGCGAAACGTTCCCCCAGGCGAACGGCCAACGTCAGTTTCCGAGCGCGCGCATCGCCGTCACGATCCCGCAGATTGTTGACCGCGAGGATCGCCGTCGAGAGCAGGCCACAGCCCACGCCGGCGGTGACGAGCGGTGCACCCAACTCGGCACCGAGCGCAAGGCCGGTTGCCACCACCGCCACCACGCCGAAGAACGCGAGCACGAAGAGGTCACCCAACCCGACGTACGCCAGCGGCAACGGACCACCGGTGTACGCGAGCGCCAGCACGCCGCTGATGAGTCCAAGGAACGCGTAGCCGATGCTCACCTCGATCGAGAGCCACGCGGCGGCGAGGCCGGCGATCGCCAGCGCGATCCCGGTCGCGGTCCACATCGACGACGGCGTGATGAGTCCAGCCGCCACGGCTCGCGTGGGGCCCAGCCGATCGGGCGTATCGGCACCCTTGCGGAAATCGAGGCACTCGTTCGCGAAGTTCGTCGCAACCTGCACGGCGAGTGCACCCACCGCGCAGGCCGCGAAGAGCCCCCACTCACGGGCTTCCCACGCTGCACCGCCATCCGCGCGGCCCATCGCCGCACCGACCACCACGGGTGCAAGGCCCGCCGGGAGCGTCTTGGGTCGCATGGCGCCCAGCCACACGCGGATCCCGGCAGCGGGCTCCTTCGAACCGGATGCCGCCGGGACCGGCGATGCCACCACGTTGGATGGATCGCGCGTCACGGGCGGCGCGTGATGGCGTCCCATGCCGGCGGACGACGTTCACGCCAGGCGCGCGAACCTTCCTGCGCCTCGTCGGTCATGTAGTAGAGCATCGTCGCGCAGCCGGCCAGTTCCTGCAGGCCCGCCTGCCCATCGCAGTCGGCGTTCATCGCGGCCTTCAGGCAACGAAGCGCCGTGGGCGAGCATGCCAGCATCTCGCGGCACCACTGGAGCGTCTCCTGTTCCAGGTTCGCCAGCGGGACGACCGTGTTCACGAGGCCCATGTCGAGCGCCTGCTGCGCGGAATACTGCCGGCACAGGAACCACATCTCGCGCGCCTTCTTCTGGCCGATGATGCGGGCCATGTACGAGCTGCCGTACCCGCCGTCGAAGGAGCCGACCTTGGGGCCGATCTGACCGAACTTGGCGTTGTCGGCGGCGATCGTGAGGTCGCACATCATGTGCAGCACGTGGCCGCCGCCGATCGCGAAGCCAGCCACCATCGCCACGATGGGCTTGGGGCAGGTCCGGATCTCGCGTTGGAAATCCAGCACATTCAGGCGATGCACCCCCGACTCGTCCACGTAGCCGGCTTCGCCCCGCACGCTGTGGTCACCACCCGCGCAGAAGGCATCGGGCCCTTCGCCGCAGAGGATGACGACGCCGATCGAGGCATCCTCGCGCGCCATCTGCAGCGCCCGGCGCATTTCCATCACCGTCTCGGGGCGGAAGGCGTTGCGCTTGTGCGGACGATTGATCGTGATCTTCGCGATGCCCTCGGGCAGCGTGTGGTAGCGGATGTCGGTCCACTCGCCGACGGCGGTCCAGGCCGGTGCAGTGCTGGTGGTGGTCATGGTGCACAAGCGTAGTCCAGGACCCCGGCCACGACCGCCGGTGCCTCGACGAGCAGCGCGTGCGTGGTCGGATGGCCATCGCCCGCGTCGGCGAGGGTGACCTGCAGGTGGCGGCCCCGTCGGGAGCTGCGCAGGCGCTCGCCTTCCTGGACGTACGCGGTGTCGTCCTTCCCGGCGACGTAGGCGCAGCGAGCAGCGCGAGCCAGATCGGGTGCCTGGAGCGACGTGCCCGGGGAGAGCTCGCGCAGGATGCGGACCCAGCTGGGGGTGCTCGCGACCCGTGATGCGGCGACCGTGCCCGAGAGTCCGCGTGCGACCAGGCCAGCGAACATCGGCCGCTGGTGCCACGATCGCATGAACATCTGCATGCCATCGCGATCAAGTGCGCTTGCGAGTGCGGCGTCGGCCCGCTGCCGTTCGATCGCCTGCATGGGCGGGAGCGGATGCACGCGCGCACTCACCAGGACCAGCGCCCGGGGTGCGAGCGCTGCCGTGGCCGACGCGGCAAGCCGACCACCGAAGCTGTAGCCGGCCAACACGAGGGGCGCACCTGGCCGCTGCGCGCGGATGGCCTGCACCGTGCGGACCACCATGGCGGCGGCATGAGGCAGGTCGAGCACCGCACACTGCGCCAGGGGTGCGAGGGCGACCGCATGGAAGGATGCCCGCGCCGCAAGTCGCGAGACCACGAGCTTCCAGTCGCGCGGCTCGCCGAACGATCCATGCAGGGCCACGATGCACGGTTCATCGCCCTGCCCCTCACGCAGATCGATCCATGGCAGGATCGACTGGTCGCATCGCATGAACGGCTGCCCTGCCGATGGCATCGAACCGTCGTCCACCGTTGCAGGCCCGCGTGGGGTCATGGCGCTCATCCCGCCAGCGACGCCTCGACCGCTTGCATCACTGCAGCCTGCACGGCCCGGTGCCGCCCGAGGTTGTCCGCACGCACCGTGACGAGCTCGACGATCGACGGCGCCTGCTGCGACCAAGCGTGCTGCAAGGCCTCGATCGCTTCATCGCGGGTCCTCACGCGCGCGTAGGGCAGCGAGAACATCGACGCCGCGCCTTCGAAGGAGCAGCCGTGCGGCGTGCCGAAGAGCGCTTCGAACGGCACGGATTGCTGCGCGACCGGGAGGAAGTGGAAGATGCCGCCGCCATCGTTGTTGACGATCGCCAGCGTGCACCGCCCCGGCGTGCGCCTAAGCAGTTCCAGGCTCGACAGGTCATGCAGCGCACTGACGTCACCGATGAGCGCCGTCGTCGGCGCACCGCTCCGCGCCATGCCGCTGGCGGTCGCGATCAGGCCATCGATGCCGCTTGCACCACGCTGGCCGAGCGCGACCAGGTCCCGCCGCACCGGCGCGTGCATGTCGAGGTCGCGCACCGGCATGCTGTTGCCGGCCAGCAGCACCCCTGCCGGGGCGTGCTGGGCGATCCACCAGGCGATCCAAGGTTCGCTGAGGTCATCGGTCGATTCCATCCACGACGAGATCGCGGCGGCGGCGGCAAGGTCGGCCTGCACGAACGCATCCGTCAGCGCGCTGGGCACCGCGGGCAGCGCCTCGGGCTGGCTGTTCACGAGATCACGGGCCAGCGCGGCCAGGTCCACGTCGAGCGAGAACGCCGCGGTGTGCGATGGATCCTGCCGCTGGGCATGGCGGCCGACCAGCACCGGCCGCACGCGTGACGCATCGATCCACTGGGCCACGACCTTGCTCGTGAGCGCGCCCCCCACGCGGAGGACCGCATCAGGGGCCAGCGTCGCCATGGCGTTCGGAGCGCGCAGCACCAGGTCGCCGTGGGCGATCACGCGCGCAAGGGCCGTGGGCACGCCACGCAGCCCACTCGTGATGTCGGCGACCACGGGCCACCCGAGCCGGGCAGCGAGGATGAGCACGGCGTCGCGCTCGGATTCATCACGGAGCGCCCCCGCGACGATCACGCCGCGCGAGCTGCCGCGCGTGACCGCACGCAGTGCCGCGAGCAATCCCGGACCGCCACCGAAGCATGCCTCCGCGCGCCACGGTGCGGTCGAACCGATCCACGCACGGACCGAGTCGAGCGTCGCGCGGTTCCACGCATGGTCCTGCATCCCGAGCGGTTCGCGGAACGGGCAGTTCACCTGCACCGCACCGCACGGCACCGTGTGCGCACGGTTCCATGCCTCCGCCGCGGTCGAGAGCACCACGCGCGCATCGACTGCATCGGTCGGACAACCAAGGTCGACGCTCCATCGCGCGAACCGACCGAGCATCTCGCGCTGCGGAATCGCCTGGTTCGCGCCGCACTCCAGCAGTTCCGGCGGTCGATCGGCGGTCAAGAGCAGCATCGGGATGCCGCTGGCCCAGGCCTCCACGGCGGCGGGAAGGAGGTTGGCGACCGCGGTGCCGCTGGTCGTGATCACGGGCGCCGCGCAGCCGGTCGTCTTCGCGATGCCGAGGGCGTGGAAGGCCGCACTCCGCTCATCGAGCGCCACCACGACATCGAGGCCGCTGGCGTGCGCGGCAAGCGCCAGCGGCGTGCTGCGCGACCCCGGGCAGATCACCACATGGCGCGCGCCGGAGCGTGAGAACTCGGCCATGACCAAGCGAGCCCACAGGGCATTCAGGTTCGGGGCGTCGTCGAAGGTGGTCATGCTCGTGCGGGCTCAGGAGACGGCGTCGAACGACTCCATCTTGCGGGCCGTCTCGAGCCATTCGGCATCGGCCTCGCTGCCCTGCACGATACCCGCGCCGCCGAACGCCACGGCTTGGTCACCGTGCACGAGCGCGCTGCGGATGCCCACCGCGAAGTCGCTGCGACTTGCGCTCACGAGCCCCACGGCACCGGCGTAGAGGCCCCGCGGTTCAGCCTCGTGCGCCGCGATGAACGCGCGCGCCGCCTCGGTCGGCGTGCCGCAGACCGCGGGCGTGGGATGCATCGCGGCGAGCAGCGCACCATCACGCACATCGTCGGCCAGGCGTGCGCTCACGCCGGTCATCAGGTGCTGCACGTGCGCCAGACGAACGATCCCCGGCGTCGGCTCCGCATCGAGGCGGTCGCACCACGGTGCCAGCACGGCCTTGATGCGCTCGAGGACCAGGTCATGCTCGAGCCGGTTCTTCGCGCTCGCCAGCAGGCGGCTCGCCAGCCATGCATCCGCGGCCAGGTCCGGCCCCCGCGGGCACGTGCCCGCGATCGCCTCGGTGTGCACCACGCGACCCTTGCGCTTGAAGAGCCGCTCGGGCGTGATCGAGACGAAGCTCGATCCCGGCGCGGCCTCGACCGCAACATGGAAGACATCGTGCGCGGCCGAACGCAGCGACATCAGCAGCGCCATCGGATCGATCGGGCTCACGGCGCGGTAGCGGCGCGTGCGCGCCACGACGACCTTCTCGAGCGCACGGGAGGCGATCGCCTCGAGGGCGCCGTCGACCATGCGGGCCCAGCGCGACGGATCGCTGTCGGACTCCAGGCGCAGCGCGACGCGCTGCACGGACGAGGCCTGGCGTACGGCCCGCAGCGCCTCGACCGAGCGTGATGGATCGCCGTTGACGTGCACCGCGAGCGTGGTCACGGTGCGCATGCGCCGGACCTCGACCAGGGGCAGCGACACGCGCATGGCGCCGAACGCGGACCAGGCGCCGGCGATCGGCGCGGTTGCATCGAACGCGCACGTGGTCACCAGGAACGGCGACGCCGGCTCATGCATGCGCGGGAAGATCGGCGGTTCCTGCTCCAGCAGGCGCTGCACGCGCGGATCGTCGAGCGACGGTGCCGCAAACAGGCTCCCCAGGCTCGCCATCTCCAAGCTGCCTTCGCGATTGCGGAACATCGTCCGCTGGCCGGGCTGCTGGCTGGCGACCCAGGCCATGATGTCGATCGGCTCGATCTCGATCTCGATGCGGTCGAGCGCATCACCCGATCGGCTGCCCAGGGACTCGATCGCCGCCAGCAAATCGTGCACCGCCCGCGTGATCGACACGACGCCCGGCAAGCGTCGCACGTGCAGGGTCATGGTGTCGGCTGAGCCCATGGGTCGCAAAGTCTAGGAATCGTGAAGGACGTCACGGAGTCACGAATTCATCCGGCTCGAAATTGGATTTTATAGGACTCATAACGAGCCGCAAACTCCCGACCCCCGTACATTCCGTCCTTCGTGAACTTCCGTCGCCGCAAGCGCTCCATCCACCATGCCGAAGCCCACGCCGACGAGGCGCCTTCGAAGATCCGGGTCATGGAGCACGCGATGGTGCCCCAAGGTCACGCGCCGGTGGTGCAGACCCAGGCCGAACTGGCGGAGCTCGTCGATCACCTGCGCAGCGCGGGCACCTTCGCCTACGACACCGAGTTCATCGGTGAGGAGACCTTCCATCCCCGCATCTGCCTGATCCAGGTCGCCACGGCCGAGCGCGTGGCGATCATCGATCCCACCCAGACGCCCGACGTGTCGGGGATCTGGTCGGCCGTGTGCGACGAGCGCCTGGTCACGCTGGTGCACGCCGGCGGCCAGGACGTGAACGCGGCACAACGCGCAGCCGGGGTCCTGGCGCGCAACGTGATCGATACCCAGGTCGGCGCAGCGCTGATGGGCATGCCGTGGCCGGCGAGCCTCGCCAACACCGTCGAATCACTCACCGGACATCGCCTCTCCAAGGGCCATACGTTCACGGACTGGGATGCGCGGCCGCTCACCGCGAGCCAGATCAGCTACGCCGCCGACGACGTGCGCTACCTGCCGCTGGTGTGGCAACGCATGCACGAGCGGCTCGCGGAGCTCGGTCGCGTCGAGTGGGCTCGGCACGAGTGCGAGCTCGAGATCAAGGCCAGCGAGTCGTTCGATCCGGAGAGCCAGGTCCGCCGCGCGTGCCGCGGCATGAACCTGCGCCCTCGCGTGATGACCATCCTGCGCGAACTCGTGGTGCTGCGCTACGAACTCGCCCGCGCCAAGGACGTCCCGCCGCGAACCCTCATGGCCGATGCCCCGCTGCTCGACGTGGCCCGCGCCAAGCCCGAGTCGGTGCGTGAGCTCGACGACATCCGCGGCCTGCCGCGGCCGGTCGTGCAGGAGTCGGGGCAGGCGATCATCGACTGCATCGCCCGCGCCAAGGAGCTCCCGATCGACCGTGACCGCATCTGGACACCGCCTGACGAGAACGCCGACGACCGCATGAAGATCGACGCCCTGTGGTCGATCCTCAACATGCGCTGCATCGGCATGCACCTCGCGCCGACGATGGTGCTCACGCGCCAGCAACTCAGCCGCTGGTACCTGGCGCGCCAGAAGGATCCGTCGGCCCGGCTGTTCGACGACGGTGACTGGCGCCATGCGGCGATCGGGGTCTGGCTGGACTCCTTCATGGCCGGCAAGGAGCGCCTGGAACTCGAATGGGGCCCGCAGGGGCCGCAATCGGCGGGTTGACCGGCAGGATCCGCCCGGAGGCCTCGCCATCAGGCCGCCTGTTGCGCTCACGACACGGGAAATCACTTGAATTCCCATTGAAACGCGCATGTACGCCATTACCCTGAGCCTCATCACCGGAGGTTCCATCATGAGCACCACCATCGAGAGCACCCCGACCCGCAAGCCCAATCCGACCAAGCCCCGCCCGCTGCCGCAGTGGAAGGTCTTGGTCCACAACGATGACGTGAACACCTACGAGCACGTCATCCGCAGTTTCATGGACATCCTGCGCATGGAAGTCACCATGGCGATGGTGAAGACGACCGAGGTCGACAAGACCGGTGCCGCCGTCGTGTGCATCACGCACCGCGAGCATGCCGAACTCGTGCAGGGCCAGCTGCAGTCGAAGTCGCTCACGGTCTCGATCGAACCCGACCAGTGAACCGCGGTCCGGCGTCGTCCCCCGGCCTCACGCGAGCCAATCGGTGATCACGCGGCCGTGCACGTCGGTGAGGCGCATCTCGCGGCCGCCGAACATGAACGTGAGCCGCTCATGGTCCACGCCCAGCAGGTGCAGCATCGTCGCGTGCAGGTCGTGGATGTCCACGCGGCCGTCGACCGCCTTGTAGCCGTACTCATCGGTCGCACCGTAGGTGGTGCCGGCTCGCACGCCGCCGCCGGCCATCCAGATCGTGAAGCCGAACGGGTTGTGGTCGCGCCCGGCGGTTCCCTGCGCGAACGGCGTCCGACCGAACTCGCCGGCCCAGACCACGAGCGTCTCGTCGAGCATCCCACGCTGCCGGAGGTCCCTGAGCAGCGCGGCGATGGGCTGGTCCACGGTCCGGGCGTTGTCCTCGTGGCCCCCGACCAGGTTGTCGTGCTGGTCCCAGCGGTCGTTGTTGGCGGTGTAGGGAATCGTGAGCTCGACGAAGCGCACGCCGCGCTCCACCAAGCGCCGCGCCAGGAGGCACTGCGCGGCGAAGATCCGGGTCGGTTCGTACGCGTGGTCCATGCCGTACATCGACCGCGTCGCGGCGCTCTCGCGCGAGACCTCCATCAGCTCCGGCACGGCCCACTGCATGCGGAACGCAAGCTCCCAGTTGGTGATCGCCGCCTCGATGGCGCCGCACGATGGCGCAGCGGCGTCGAGCCCGGCCAGCAGCGCCTGCTTGCGCCGCTGCGCATCGGCGCCCTCGATGGGCCGCACGTTGGCGAGGCCATCGCCGCGCGGCAGGACAACGCTGCCCTGATGCGTGGCCGGCAGGAAACCGTTGCCGAAGCACTCGAGCCCGCCCGGCGGCACGAGACCGCCGTTGAGCACGACGAATCCCGGCAGGTTCGCGCCCTCGCTGCCCAGGCCGTAGCTCGCCCACGCGCCCATGCTGGGTCGACCGGCGAGTCCCGCACCGGTGTGCAGGAAGTAGTTCGCGTTGGTGTGCTCGCTGAACTGGCTGGTCATGCTGCGGATGACGAGGAGTTCGTCGGCCATGGCCCGAACGTGCGGGAAGAGGTCGCTCACCGGGGTGCCGCATGAACCACCCGGCTTGAACGCCCATGGGCTGCCGAGCGTGTTGCCGTTGTTGTTGAACTGCGTGGGCTCCATCGCCATGCCGAAGGGCTGACCGTCCTCCTTCGCCAGCCGTGGCTTCGGATCGAACGTGTCCATGCTGCTCGGACCGCCGTCCATGTAGAGGAAGATCACGTTGCGGGCCCGCGCCCGCAGCGTGCGCGGCGCCGGCGCGCCCTCGATCAGCGACGCGAGTGCGCGGGGGCCCATCAGGCCCGCCGCCGCGACCATGCCGAACCCGCTCATGCAGTCCCGAAGCATGTCGCGTCGCGTCAGTGCCCGGGCGGCGAAGGATCGGCAGTGATGACCCATGGTTCAGTCGATGAAGAGGAAGGACTTGCTGTTCAGGACGACGTGCACGAGCGCCGTCCAGGCGGCGGCGTCGGGCGCTGCCGCACCGGCCGCGTGATCGCCATCGCCGCGCGCCGCCATCTCGGTCCGCAGGAACGACACGCACGCATCGACCTGGTGGGTCGCCGCCGATCGCCCCCAGGCATCGTGCAGCACACCCTGCACGCGCGATCCGACCGACGCGTCGCTGCCGTCGCCGTCGGCCGCGAGCCGCGCGCCCCACCGAGCCGCCAACTCGTGCACGAGCGGGGCGTTCATCATCGCCAGCGCCTGCGCGGGCACGTTGCTCTCGTGGCGGCGGCCGACGGTCGTCGTCGGCACCGGCAGGTCGAAGGTGGCCAGGAACGAATCCGCGAAGTTGCGGCGCACTTCCAGGTAGACGCTGCGGCGTCCGTTCCCGTCGAGCGGTCCGGACTGCCCGGGCCTCCCACGACCGGTCATGAACTCGGTGAGGTGCGTCGGCACGCCGGGGCCGCCCATCGTGCGGTCGAGGCGGCCGCTGAGCGCGAGCATGGCGTCGCGCACGCTTTCCGCATCGAGCCGCCGCACGAACGCACGGTGCAGGAGCGCATTGGTCGGATCCATCGCTTCGATCGCATCGCTGGCGGTGGCCGACTGGGCGAACGTCGCACTCAGCACGACCTGCCGAACCAGCCGCTTGATGTCCCAATCGCGCATGAAGTCACGGGCAAGCCAGTCCAGCAGCGCGGGGTGAGAAGGCGCAGCGCCGAGCGCCCCGAAGTCATCAGGCGTCGGCACCAGTCCTCGACCCATCAGGTGCTGCCAGACGCGGTTCACCATGACGCGTGCCACGAGCGGATGCGACCCATCGACGAATGCGCGCGCGAGCTGGAGCCGACCGGATCCCAGCGCCCCGGGTGCCGGCATGCCCTCGGCCAGGGTGCCTAGATCGCCACGAGCCACGGCGTCGCCCAGCCGCCGCGCGCTGCCACGCAGGTGCACCCGGTCATCCCATGCACCGGCCTCCGCCAGCACCAGCGCCTCGACCGCATCCGGCACGGGTCGTGCATCGATCGCCGCCAGCGCGGCCGCCGAGGCGCCCGACGCATCGACCGGAATCGACGCGGGCATCGGCGGCACGTCGCCGGTCGGCAGGAACGCCAGCCAGGCAACATCGATCGCGCCACCACCATCATCGACGTACTCGACGTGGGCGCGTCGACCCTGGAATCGGCGCAGGTCATGCACGACCGGTGCCCACCCACCCGCCGTGTCCGGCGCCTGCGTCATGCCCTCGAAGAGCAGTGCATTGTGGTCGTCGAGGAAATAGCCATCGATCACGCACCGGATGCGCACGCCTGCACCGCGGACCGCGTGCGCCAGGTACGCGCCATCGATCGTGAAGGATGGGCTGCGCAGCCAGCCCTTCAGCGCGTGACCACCGACATCGCTGGTGGCGACGCCACGCTCGAGCGCCACGACCGCTGCGCCGCGCTGACCGGTCGCAGGCCGCTCGAGCGCCGTGCGCGCGAACGCAGCGCCGCCCACGGTCCATCCATCGGGCACCGGATCGTCGAAGGTCGCCAGGATGCGCAGCGCCTCGGCGGGCGGGGCGGGTGACGCCGGCCGGGATGCCGCCGCCGCGCGACCCGAACCCCAGTCACCTCCATTCGCTACGGTCGCACTGGGTTGCGCGCGTGCACCGAGTTGCGCACGCGCCGCGATGCGGGCCGCGCGTTCGGCCTCCATGCGGCCGTCGTCGAGCCACGCGGGCGTGCGGGCGCTGCTCTTCAACGATCCGCTGAGCGCGTAGTAGTCGCGCTGCGCGATCGGGTCGAACTTGTGGTCGTGGCAGCGTGCACAGGCGACGGTGCTGCCCAGGAACGTGCGCGTCATCACGTCGACCTGGTTGGCGATGCGCTCGGCCTCGTCGGCGGCGACGTCGACCGGTGCGTGCGTGCCCTGCGCCAGGAGCCAGAAGCCCGTGCCGATCGCACTGACATCCGCGTGCCACTCCGGATCCATGCGGGGCTCATCCAGCGCATCACCGGCCAGGTGCTCGAGCACGAAACGGTCGTACGGGACGTTGGCGTTCATCGCACGGATCACGTAGTCGCGGTACCGCCAGGCGTGCGGGATCGGGTAATCGAACTCGTGGCCGTAGGTCTCGGCGTAGCGCACGAGGTCGAGCCAATGCCGCCCGAAGCGCTCGCCGAAGTGCGGCGAGGCCAGCAGCAGATCGACGGCGGCCTCAGGGGTTGCGGCTGCATCGAGCCCCTCGATCGCCATCGGTGGCAGGCCCGTCAGCGCGAAGGACCATCGACGCACCAAGGTGTCGCGATCGGCTCGCGCAGCGGGCTCGATGCCGGCTCGCTCGAGCTCGGCCAGGACGAACCGGTCCAGCGTGCCCAGCGGCCAGGTGCCGTCACGCACGGCGGGCACGTCAGCCTGCTTCACCGGCTCCCACGACCAATGCGCCGCGTAGGCCGCACCCTGCTCGATCCACGCCTTGATCGTGTCGCGCTCGACGGTCGTCAGCGGCGTGCCCTTGGGCGGCATGCGCTCGTCCGGATCGTCGCTGATCACGCGGCGCCACACCTCGCTCGCCTGCGCATCGCCGGCCACGATCGCGGCGTGGCCGTCGCGGATCGCCTTCGCCTCGTGCGGGTCATCGAGACGGAGTCCCGCCTTGCGGCTCTCGGCATCGGGACCGTGGCAGTTGAAGCATCGCGCCGCCAGAATCGGCCGGACATCACGATTGAAGTCGACCGTCCGTTCGCCGGGTCCCGCGGCGACGGAGGCGAGCAGCGTGACCATCGCGGGGACCATGGAGGAAGTAGAGCCCGATCGGAGCATCGGGGCAAGCCAGCGGTCCGAAAGTCCCTCGTGGCTGCGAAGGTCACCCGAACGACCGGCCGTCACCGCACCACGTGCCGGCCGGCCACATCCACCAGGTGGACCCCGTCGACATCCAGCCACAGGTGCTCGATCACGCGCTGCATGACGGGGATGCGAACCAGTTCCTCGAGGCTCTGGGCATCGAACACGACCAAGGCACCCTCACCCGAGCCTGCCAGCACGCGCGATCCATCGGCTGAGACCGTCACGGCGCCCGCGCCCTGCTTGAACGGCTGCACGCTCTGGAGCACCCGGCCATCGCCGGCGTCCAGCTTCAGGAGCTGCCCTTCCCGCGTGACGAGGAACGCGTGGCGTCCATCATGCGACCAAGCGACCGATTCGCATTCGCTCGGCAGGCGCGTGGTCCAACGCATGTGGCCATCGTGACGATCCAGGCAGACAGCGCCGAACTGGCGCGCGCCAAGCAGGACATGTCCATCCCCTGGCGCGATGTCGATGGACCGGAAGCCCTGTGGCTCGTGGACATCATCAGGCGATCCATGACCGCGATCGATCCAGATCGGCGAACCATCCGACCGAAGCAACATCACCGCGCCCGAGTCACCCGCCAACGCGATCAGGTCTCCCGACGGGCTCATCGACGAGCGCATGGCGACACCGATGCCCAGCACATTGATGATCCGCGCAGGATCGTGTCGAGTCGAGATGCGAACCTGATCGCGCCCCGCGGCGTCGACCGAGCCCACACCGGGCTGCACGTCAAAGGCCAGGCTGCCGCCAGGGTTGCCGAACCAATCGCGCACCTCCCGATGCGTGATGGTGTAGGCGCCCCGGGAGCCACCGGCGGTCAGGACATCCCCGTCGGTGCCCAGGCTCCAGAGCCGGTCCGAGGACAGCGGCAGCGCACCAATGGCCGTACCGTCCTTGGTTGACCACACGCGGATCGAGCCGTCGGCCGATGCCGTCGCGCACCGACCGTGATCGAGCGCGACGACGCCCCAGATGCCCGACTGATGTCCCTGTGCCGTCCACATCCGCACACCGGTGGACGCATCGAACGCCGTGAGCGCCCGGGACGCCACGAACGCCATGCGTCCATCGGGCGACCACGCCACGGCACGTGCACGTTCACCGGGATCACCAAGGGTGCGGACCGAACGCGACGAGACATCGAGCAGCAGTACGCCCTTCTCGGCACCGAGCAGGACCAAGGACGGATCCGAAGGTGACGCTGCCAGATCCCTGATCAAGCCCAGGTTCGGCTCCAGCGACCAGGACGCATCCTCCGCTCCGGGCTCGATGACGTGCACCGTGGTCCCGGCACAGACCAGATGACCCGATCCCGTCTGCGTGATGCTTCCTTGGTTGCACTCAGGATTCCCCGATCCACGCGGCAGCTGCGTCACCGACCCGATCGGTAGGTCCTGCCACGCGACATGTCCACCCTGCGTGCAGACGAGCGCACGCGTCCGATCAGCCGAGAGCGCAAGCGCACCGACCTCCGGGGACACGATCGGCATGGACCAGATGACGTGCCCATCCACCACCTGTGCGAGCATCGGGCCGTGCACGGGCGCCGACGCATCCTCGAAGATCCCGACCCCGGTTCCATCCACCACGTCCCAGTCAAGGCACGTCATCGGCACCAGCCCAGCCTGTCCGACGGCGAGCATGCGACGAAGCAGATCACGTTCGAAGGTGGGGGCCTCGTCATCCATCGCATCGACGACACGCTCGATGACCAGGCGATCTGCATCGACGAGCGCCCGCGATGCCAGCGACAGTCGTGCGAGCCGCGACTCATGGCGGGCGCGCGCGGTCTGATTGACCGCCACCAGCGTCAAGGCAAGCAACGACGCCGAGACGGCCGACCCCACCGCCACCGGGAGTCGGTGCCGCCAAAGGGCCCGCCGCCAACGCTCCACCGCTCCCTGCTCCTGCGTCAGGACGGGCTCGCCGCGCAGGTGGCGCCGCAGGTCTTCGGCGAACTGGGCTGCCGTCTGGTAGCGGTCCGCGGGATCGTGCGCCGTGGCGCGGCGGATGATGCGCTCGAGTTCGCGACGCGCCAAACCCGTGAGCTGCGGCAGCTGCACGATGACCGGCCTCGACACGATGTGCAGTTGCTGCGCGATGGTCGCCCCGGCCACCGTCCGCAACGGTCGGCCACTGATGAGCTCGAAGAGCATCGCCCCGAGCGCAAAGAGGTCCGATCGCACGTCCGGCGGACGGTGCGGATCGAGCGACTCGGGCGCGACGTAGCCCAGCGTGCCCTCGAGTTTGGTGCCCAGCAGCACGTTGGTGACGGCTGGAGCCTGCTCCGTCATCCCCGCGATGCCGAAGTCGATCACGACTGCTCGGCCATCGCCATCGACGAGCACGTTGCCCGGCTTGAGATCGCGGTGGATCACGCCGCGGCCGTGGGCGTGCTGCACCGCCTCGGCCACGGTGGCGATGGCTTCGATGCGTTCGTCGATCGAACGCCCCTGCTCGGCGGCCCAGTCCGTGAGCGTGCGGGCATCCCGGACGAGTTCCATCGCGATCCAGAACCAACGCCGACCGTTGAGCTCGGTCACGTCCGCCCGGTAGAGCCGAGCGATCCCTGGATGCTCGAGCTGGGCCAGGAGCCGGGCTTCCGACGGCCGCAGCGGACGATCATCGGCACGCCAGACGGCGGGCATCACCTTGACGGCAACGTGGCGACCGACGCCATGCTCGATGGCCTCGAAGACCCGCCCGAGCCCGCCCTGCCCCACGGGTCGCACGAGCGTGAACTCGCCGAGCACCGCGCCGGGACCGATGCCATCCGAGGCGGCGGCTGCACCCACCGAGGACATCTGGGCATTCAAGCCAAGCAGTGCGCGGGCCTCGGCCACGATGGCCGGCTGGAATCGGGCCACGGCGTCGGCCTCGCGGCCATCGCAGAGCAGCTCGAAGCAGGCATGGACCGCGATCAGGCCTCTTGATTCGGTCGAATCGTGATCCATGGGCGGAACAGTGTAATTCGTTGCCCTCGAATGCCGACAATGCGCTTGAAGGGATCGGAACCCATGTCGCAGCAGGAACCCACCCACGACGCATCCTTTCCCGATCCGGCATCCCGGCACGCCGTGATCGATGCCCTGCTGCAGCGCCGGCAGCGCGGGGACCTGTCGGCGCTGCGCGAACTCTGGGACCAGATCTACGCCGAGGTTCACCGCATGGCCCGGCACCGATTGCGCGCAGAGGGCACGAACCGGCCGATCGACACCACCGTGCTCGTGCACGAGCTCTACCTGAAGGCCGGCGATGTTGCGTTCGAGAACCGCGCGCACCTCTTCGGCTCGCTCGTGCGCATGATGGGCCAGGTGATCATCGATGCCGGACGGCGCGCCCAGCTCGAGCGTCGCACGGGCACCGCCGGCTCGGGCGAAGGCATCAGGCTTGATGTGCAGGAGCTCGGGTTCTCGCCCGGATCCACCGATCTGGGCATGCCCATCATCGAACTGCTCGACCATCTCGATGCACTGGCTCCCCGGGCGGCCAGCGTGGCATGGTTGCGGTTCGTGGGTGGCCTCGAGCTGGAGGAGGTCGCCACCTGCCTGGGCGTGTCGCGGCGCACCGTGGTCAACGATTGGATGTTCGCCCGCGCCTGGCTGCATCGGGAGTTGTCTGCCCGCCGACCCGACCTCGTCCCCTCGAAGCGACAGGATGCATCATGAAGCACCCCCAATCGTCATCCCAGCCCTTCTTCGATCCGGAACTCGGTGCCCCTGCGTGGCGTGATTTCGACGGCATGGCCGCCTCGACCTGGGCGCGTGTCCAGGAGTGCTTCGTTGCACTGCGGGGAACCCCCAGTGATGGCTGGCACGGATCCATTGATCGGCAGTTCGGCCATGATCGCCTGGCCGGGTACGAGGTCCTCAGCCTGCTGATCGCCGACGAGGCGGCACGTTTGGCCACTCCTGATCGACCAGCAAGCTGACTCGACTCGATCTGCGGCCCCTGGGGTCGTCTGGGGCCACCTTCGGATTCCGCTGCCCTCGTGCGCGGCCTCATCCGCTTGACCCTCTGCGCCAGCCTTCCGGGGGGCGCCGGCACCCGCCGGCGCTCACGGCTGGCGCGCACCACCCCATCAGGAGAATGCATGCATCAGATAGCGCTGCTCACGTCGATCTGTGTCTCATCGGTCGCCCATGCTCAGCTTTCACCGTCCGGCAACCTCCCACTTCCCACAACGTCCACCGGAGCGCCAAGTTACGCCACCGGAAGTGGCGTGCGGCTTGAGGGGACCCGCCTGGTGCTAGCGATCGGAGCGAGCGATGCAGGGATCAACCGCGAGGGCGTCGTCAGGGTCTTCACGCTGAACCCCGCAAATGA
Source organism: Planctomycetaceae bacterium (assembly GCA_027490145.1). Taxonomy (GTDB): domain Bacteria; phylum Planctomycetota; class Phycisphaerae; order Phycisphaerales; family SM1A02; genus SYIB01. The sequence continues at coordinate 136,094 of JAIXYQ010000015.1, read as the reverse complement.
ACCTTCGTGGCGCGACCTGCGATCCCCGAACCCGGTACCCAACGGACACTTTGGACAGAACGTCGAACTTACGGCGGATGAGCTTTTCGTCTCCGAACAAGGGACTGGGCTGGTGCACGTCTTCGAGCGGACCAATTCAGGACCGATCCATCGCCAAGCCATCCCACTGAATGCTGCTTCGCCTTCGTCACTGGCGGTCCATGGTGGACAGATGTTCATCGGCGATCCAATCGACTCCTCGTACCCGGGCCGAGTACATGTGCTGGAGCGCTCGGCACAAGGATGGCAGACGACTCGCATCCTGCTGCCTCCCTTTCCGGCTTCACAACAGAACTTCGGCGCGAGCATCCGGGTGATCGGTGGCCAACTTGCGGTGGCAGAAGCCGTGTCGCCGGTCTCGAGCTGCACCGGTCGGGTCTGGTTGTATGACCTCTCCAACCTGGCTGCCGCGCCCGCACAGCTCCCGGCCCCGATCGGAGCCGTCGGTTGCTCATTGTTCGGAACCGGCATCTTCGCGGATGGCTCGACCCTCATCGTTCGTGCTCGCGATGACAGCGGTGCGTCGGGCCAGGCAGGAGCCGCCTTCTTCTATGAACGGTCAAGCAACGGCAGCTGGCAGCAAGTGCTCAAGCTCGGGCCTCCGAACAACGAAAGCAACTGGGAGTGGGGCGTGTCTTGCCCACGCGACGGCACAGCGATCGTCAGTGGCGATCGATTCGATGCCCCACGGATCCTGCAGGTCGCGCGACGCGTTGGGTCCTCGTGGTCCTCACAGGAGACGATCGCACTGCCCAATGGTTCCGTCAACCGACCGTGGGGCAATCAGCTCATCGCCGGCACCGCGTTCCTTCCCTATTTCTCGTCGCAAGGCAGCGGCATTGCGCTGGTCGCAATCGGTGGGGATTGTGACGAAGATGGCCTCAGCGACGAACTGGAAATCCAGCTCGATCCTTCTCAGGACTGCAATGCTGACGGCACGCCGGATTCCTGTGCATCCTTGCCGATCTGCGCGTCCGACCTGAATGCCGATGGCACCACCGATGGTCGGGATCTCGGAGTGCTCGTCAGTGCCTGGGGCGAAAGCGGCGCTGGATCCGGGACGGCTGACATCAACGCGGACGGTGCGACCGACTGCGTGGATCTGGCCTTGATGCTCGCTGCATGGGGTGAGTGCCCCTGAGGGATCACCCCATCACTGCGCGCTGATCCGGTACACGCGGACACGCGCCTTCACGCTACCGGCCGTGGCGAGCGCGTCGTCGCCTGCACCCAGGTACAGGTCGATGCGTTCGGCGCCCCGGATCGCGCCGCCGCAATCGGCTGCGTAGACGATGCGCGGCGCGCGCAGCTCCGGCGGAAGCGACGCATCAACCGGCTCGGGCACCAGCAGCAGCAGCGACCCGATCGGGATCACCGATGCGTCGACGGCCGCCGCCTGGCCCGCCAGCAGCCGCATCCCGAACGGTGACTGTGGCCATTGGTCGCACGGCACCTCGCGCCACCAGACGAATCGCTCATTCCCATCGCATGCTGCTTGCACGACGGCCGGCTCGCGCCCCCACAGTGCGCGCAGGCCATCGAGCGTCGCGTCCTGTGCCGCGAGCGCACCGCGATCGACCAACGACGTCGCCAGGCTCGTGTACGGCCGCTCGTTGGTGCCGTCGTGCACGAGGCACCGCATCGTGCCGTCGGCGCGTTCGAGCTGCACGCTGCCATTGACTGCAGCCATGTACACGTTGAAGGCATCATCGCCGTACGCCAGCACGGGATGCGCCTGAGCATCCGGCGACGCCGCTGCGAGCCACTGCGCGCGCGTGGGCCCCTCGCCGCCCGGCGGCAACCACGCCGGACGCGTGAAGAACGCCGAGCGCGCATCGCCGCTGACCGACTCACGCACTCGCGGCGAGGCGTAGGCGGTCATCAACGTGGTCCCATCCCCGACCGGCTCGAGCCGACACGCACCAGGCGATGGCCCCAACAGCGCCCGCAGCGCCTCGATGGTGGCGGTGGCCTCCGCGCGCTGCCCCGCAAGCGAGCCGGCTGCCGGTGCCGGGCGTTCGCCATCCATGAACCACGGCTCGATGACCCGTCGCAACCGATGCAGGCCCTCACGGTCGGCTGCTGCCTCGATCACGATCGCGCGGGCGTTCGACTCCACACGGACGAGCTCCCGGTCCATGAACACGGCGCCGTCCTTGTCGACGAAGCGCACGCCGAGCGTGGCCACGCCGCCCACCTGCCGAGCGGTGAAGAGTGCCATCATGTTCGGGTGCGGGAAGTGCTCCTTCACCCAGTCACTGCGCGACCAGAGGCTCGAGTCATGCACGCCTGCATGCATGGGGCTCGACACGACTTCCCACAGGTCACGACCCGCGCTGGCCTGCGTCGGATGCAGCAGCAGGCGGCTGGTGTGCACATCGCCGCTCACGAGCACCACGCCACCCGGCACGTCGCGCACCATCCGCATCAGGCGCGCGTACTCCTCGGGGTACATGCCCCAGTAGTCGGTCTTGAGCGGCCGCACGGAACTGTTGAAGACCATGCTGCTCACGATCAGCTTGATCGGCGCGGTCGAGGCCCGCAGGCCGTTCTGCAGCCACGCCCATTGCTCACGGCCCAGGAGCGTCCAACCTGCCGACGTGGCGGCGTCGGCCGAGCCTTCCATCACCGCGTCCGCGGCATCCGGTGCGGCACACCGGGCCGTGCGTGCGAACCACCGCGTGTCGAGCATGAAGACCTCCATCGCGCCGAGCCGGAAGCGATGATGGACCCCCTCCGTGCCGGTACCGAAGGATGGATTCGGGTGCCATTCGCGGAACGCCTGCAGGCTGCGCTCCTTGCCCTTGAGGCGGCCATCAGTGTCGTTGAGGCCGAAGTCGTGGTCATCCCACACGCTGGCGAGCGGCGTGGACGCGAGCCACTCCGCCATCCCGGGCTGCCCGAGGAACTCGCCGTAGCGCTTGCGCTGCCTGGCCAGATCGGTCGTGTCGATGTACGGCGTGTCGCCGATGAATGCCGCAGCATCCGGATGCATCGATGCCACCGTGCGCAACAGCTGCTGCGTGCCGGCCTTCTCGTCCGCGCAGCTGCCGACGGCCAGCGTGACCGAGCTCGCACCGTCGGGCACGATGCGGATGGTGCCGTCGAAGCCCTCGGGCGTGCGCGATGCACCACCCGCGACGCCGGCGATCCGGTAGCGGTGCACACTGCCCGGTGCGAGCCCCTGCACGGACCAGACGAGTGTGCGCGGCGTGCGCCGGTCGGCGACGTCGCAGGACAGGCGCTGCGCCACGGCGTTCCCCTGCGCATCGAGCACCTCGAGCGCGACATGGCTGCCGGGCTCCCCATCCAGTCGGATCCAGACCTGCACGCCGTCGCCAACGAGTTCACCGAGGATCGGCCCGTGCGTGATGCGCGTGGCCATGCGCCCAGCCTGCTCGGTGGCCTGGTCACCCTGATCCCCGCCGATGGCGACGGTGGAGCCGACGGGCGACCCGGCGCAGGCCGAGAGCACTGCCGCAGTCAGCATCGCTCCGGCACGGATCCATCGGGAAGGGCTCGATGCACGGCATTCGTCACGCGTCATGCATGCATTGAACACCACCGGGCTTCATCATGTGAAGCGAGGCGCGTCAGCGGCGTGGTCGCCGAGCGCGCACGCCCACCCCGCACCGGCCACCCCGCTAGCCTGCCACCATGCCCAAGACGATCTGGGTCACCAGCGACACGCACTTCTGGCACGAGGAGGCGCTCGCGCTCTACAAGCGCGACTTCCCCACCGTCGAGGCGATGAACGATGCGTTCATCGATGCCATCAATGCGTGCGTCGGCAAGGGCGACGAGCTCTGGCATCTGGGGGACTTCGTCGCCGGGCTGGCCTGGAAGAAGCAACCGCGCAAGGCCGTGAAGCTCGCACGGGACTGCCGCGAGCGCATCCGGTGCTCGACGGTGCACCTGGTCCGCGGCAACCATGATCCGCGCCTGCCCGGCTTCGATCGGCTCTTCGACTCGGTGCACGACATCGCGAGTTGGAAGGGCTGGGAACGCGGCGAGCACCGCATCGTGCTCTGCCACTATCCGATGCTCGCCTGGCAGGGACGGTGGAACGGTTCGCTGCACCTGCACGGTCATCTGCACGGCGGGCTGCCCAGCCAGAGCCGGTCAGCCGACGTGGGCATGGATTGCCACCGCTACCGACCAGTCACGATGGAAGCGATGCTCGCGCGCTGCGCGCGCCAGCCGGTCCAGCATCTGGACGAGTACCAGCGCCCGCGCACGCGCTGAGTGCAGTCACTCGGGCTTCGCACCGTCGCTGGCTGAACCTGTCTTGTCCGACTCGCCCTCGGGTGCGGCCGCCGCGCCATCGGGCCGACCGTCGCGGCCTGCCTTGCGCACCTGCTCGAGCAGTTCCCACTGCCGCCAGGCTTCGGTCACCGCATCGCTCCAGGCGAAGGTCGGGCTCGTCGCGGGATCCCATCCTGCCAGGTGCTCCTGCCCCGCGCGGGCATCGGCGCGCGTGTATGCCCAAGGCTGGCCGTAGACCTCCATGCACAACTCCCACACCACCGGGTCGTGCTCCTTGAGCTCGGCAACGGTGTCGACGTGGTTGTGCTGGTTGTCGTTCTCGCGGTTGGTGCTGAAGAAGGACTGCGTCGCCTCGGCCCAGTACTCCATGCGGTTCTCGCGCGCATAGGCCCCCTGCCACAGCCCCTTCTTCATCGCTGCGTCATAGGCGGCCTCGAGGCGGTGATCGAAGGTCGGATCGACCGTGTTCAGGCCCATCTCGTGGATCGCGTGCGCGAACTCGTGGATGAAGATGCTCTCGGTGCCGTAGGGATCGCCGGGGTAGGTCAGCAGATTCTCCTCGCCCGTGCTGACCGAAGGTCGGTGCGGCGTCGCGCCGAGCCCACGCGCACGCTTGTCCCAATAGCCCCTGGGTTCGAGATCGCTGTGCTCAGGTACGTCGGTCGTGACCTCGGTGATGTCCATGATCGACACACGCACGTTGTTCGCACCCATGGCCCGGGCGATCTCAGGTCGGCTGCGGAGCATGCGACGTGCAAGCCAGACCGCTTCCTGCAGCGCGCGCGGATCGACCTTGGTGCTCGCCACGAACGGCAGCCCTTCCCACACGATGCACTGCCCATAGAACGGGGCGAGCTTGAACCGCTCACGCACCTCCGCGGGGATCGGCGTGGGCGCCGTCACCACGCGATCCACCAGCGTGCTGCCGGGAACGGACGGCTTCGCAGGCTGCTCGTCGGCCACGGCGAGGAGCACGAGGGCAAGGGCGAGGCTCTTCATGCGGGTACGGTATCCCCGCGAAGGAGCATCGCCATGCAGACGACCCGCCGGACCTTCATCGCGGCCGCGACCCTCGGATCGATCGCCCCATGGCTGCCGTCGTGCGCCTCGGCACCGCGCCGGCGACCGTTGCGCGCGCAGGGCGAACCGCTGCGGCTGGCATGCATCGGCACGGCCAACCGTGCCTGGGACAACATCAACGAGGTCCGGCACGAGCGGATCGTGGCCTTGTGTGACGTCGACAGTGCGTACCTGGCGCGGGCGGCCGCCGAGTTCCCCCAGGCGCGCACCTTCAGGGACTTCCGCGAGCTGCTCGCGGTGGAAGCCGAGCTCGACCTCGACGGCGTCGTCGTCTCGACGCCCGACCACACGCACGCGCTGGCCACGGCGCTCGCGCTCCAGGCGGGCCTGCCGGTGTACTGCGAGAAGCCGCTCACGCGCACGGTGCACGAGCTCGCCGTGCTGCGCCGACTCTGGCAGCGCCATCCGGTCCCAACGCAGATGGGCACGCAGATCCACGCGGGCGAGAACTACCGGCGCGTGGTCGAGGCGATCCGCGCCGGCGCGATCGGCCGCGTGACCGCCGCCGATTGCTGGCAGCAGAAGTCGTGGGGCGACGGTCGCCTGACGCCCGGCGCCATCGCGCCACCCACGCTGGATTGGGAACTCTGGCAAGGCCCTGCACCGCGCCAGCCGTACATCGAGGGCGTGCACCCGGCGAACTGGCGTCGGTACTGGGCCTACGGCTCGGGCACGCTCGGCGACATGGGGTGCCACATCATCGACCTGCCATTCTGGGCACTGGACCTGCAGCAGCGCATGCGTCGGCCGATCGAGGTGTTCGCTGAAGGTCCGCCGGTCGACGCCGTGGGTGCACCAGCCTGGCTCGAGGCATCGTGGGCCTTCGAACCCGATGCACCCGGCGCCGATCCCTTCGTGCTTAGGTGGTTCGACGGCGGCCGCATGTCGCCCTTCGTGCAGGAAGTCGGCGCGAAGGACCGCGTCGACTACCACGGGCGCTTCAGCGTCTGCTTCCATGGCACCGAGGGCGCGCTCTTCGCCAACTACGGCGAGATGCTGCTGTGGCCGGGCTCCCGCGCGCAGGCATGGACCCCGCCCGCACCCTCGATGCCACCGAGCATCGGCCACCACCGCGAGTGGCTCGAGGCGATCCGCTCAGGTCAGCCCAACGCACCGCTGTGCGGCCTTCCCTACGCCACGGCGCTCACCGAGCTCGTGCTGCTGGGGACCGTCGCCTACCGGGCACACGCGCCGCTGCGCTACGACCCGGTCCGCATGCGGGTCCTCGGCAACGATGCCGCTGATGCACTGCTGGGCGATCAAGGCGCGGCTGGGTGGCGTCTGCCGCGCTAGGTCGAGCCATGGGGTCCGATGCCCTGAGGAGCACGGTCCGTCCCGTGCTGCCCCCACCATCGGGACCGCATGGGTGCCGTCAGTGCAGGCCCTCTTCCTCGTGGGCCTGCAGAATCGCGCGGAAGGTGGGCAGGTTCTCCATGAACAGGTCGACGACCTCGGGATCGAATTGCCCACCACGCTCGGCAACGATCAGGTCGATCACGCGCTCCTCGGGCCAAGGCTCCTTGTAGCACCGGCGCGCGCTCAGGGCGTCGTAGACATCCGCGATGCCCACGATGCGCGCCTCGAGCGGAATCGCATCACCGCGAAGCGGCCGCTCGCTGCCGTCGGCCTGGGGCACCGGTGGGTAGCCCTTGCCGTCCCAGCGCTGGTGGTGGTGCAGCGCGATCCGCTTGGCGACCAGGTCGAACTCGCGATCGTCGCCGAAGAGTTCGGCTCCGATCGTCGTGTGGCGCTCCATCACCGCCCGCTCGTCAGGATCGAGCCTGCCCGGCTTCTTGAGCACCGCGTCCGGCACGCCGACCTTGCCCACGTCGTGCAGCGTGGCCGCAAGCGCGAATCGGTCGACGTCTCGCTCCCACTCGGAGCCGCCGCGACCGCGCCGGGCGCCCCATGCTTCCATGATGATGCGGGAGATCCGCGAGACGCGCTGGACATGCGGCCCCGTTTCGCTCGGGTCGCGCAGGCGCGCCATGGCGATGGTGCGGTCGATCAGGCTCTTGGTGAGCTGTGCGCGCTGCACGCTCATCGACACCGTGGCCGCGAACCGCGCCGCCACGCCGATGTCGCCGGGCTCGAACCCGATCGTGCCGGCACCATCCGCCCGATGCGGGTTGATCAACTGGAACACGCCGATGCACCGGCCGCTCTCGCCCAGCAGCGGCACGCCGAGGATGCTGCGCGTGCGGTAGCCGGTGCGTTCGTCGACGGAACGATTGAACCGGTACGGCGCTTCGGCGGACAGGTCGTAGACATCGGGCACGTGGAGGATCTTGCCGGTCACCGCCACGTATCCAGCGATGCTGGAGGTGTCCAGCGGCAGCACCACCGAGCGCACGAACCGCTCGGCGCTGCCGAGCACGTCGTTCTGCGCGTAGACCATGCGCAGCTGGTTGCCCTCGCGCACGAACACGCCACCGGCCTCGCAGTGCGTGAACTGGCGTGCATCCGACAGCACGCGCATGAGCACCGTGTCGGGATCGTTGAGCTGGGCCAGTTCGTTGGCGGACTGCTCGAGGGCGCCGAGCCGGACCACGCCATCGCCGTTCTCGCGCCTCGACGCATGCAGCGTGATCCCGGCATCGATGTGCCGGAGCAGGATGTCGCGCAGTTCGTGGGGCTGGGGCATCTTCACGATGACCTCGCGCGCACCGAGGTCCATGGCCTGGCGGCTGACCACGGGATCGTCGCTCGCCGTCAGGGCCACGATCGGGATCGTGCCGCCCCACGGCAGCTGGCGGACCGCCGAGATCGCATCGAAGCCCGTGATGCCCGGCATCATCAGGTCGACGATGACCAGGTCCAGTTCCGCCCCCGCCAGCGGACCGCGCAATTCGGTCAGGGCGACGGCGCTGTCGGTGAAGCCAAGCACCTTGATGCGCGAGTCGTCCGCGAGCACCCGGCGCACGCACTCCACGACCATCGGCTGGTCGTCGATGACGACGACGTGGATGTCGTGCCCTGCCGGTGCCTGGTTGGGGTTCGTCTCCATGCGGTTGGTCGCCGTGGATGCTAGCCACCATCGGTTCACGCTTCGATTGCAGCGCCGAACACCCTCGCTGGCCGCGCTACCCTGCCGTGCATGGCACAGGCACCGCTCGTCGGCGTGATCATGGGCTCGCAGAGTGACTGGGACACGATGCAGCACGCCAGTGCCATGCTCGCCCTGCTCGACGTGCCCCACGAGTGCCGCGTGGTGAGCGCGCATCGCACGCCCGACCTGCTGTTCGACTACGCCTACAGTGCCCATGGCCGTGGCCTGCGCGTGATCATCGCGGGCGCCGGCGGTGCGGCGCACCTGCCGGGCATGTGCGCCAGCAAGACCCACCTGCCGGTGCTCGGCGTTCCGGTCGAGAGCAAGGCCCTGCGCGGTCTCGACTCATTGCTGTCGATCGCACAGATGCCCGCGGGCATTCCGGTCGGCACGCTGGCCATCGGGCGCGCCGGTGCCACCAATGCCGGCATGCTCGCCGCCGCGATCCTGTCGCACACCGAGACCTCGGTGCGCACCCGACTCGAGCGCTACCGCGCCGAGCAGACGGCGTCGGTGCTGGCGCACCCGATCCCGCGCGCCGGTCATGTCGCGCCGGCGATCGATCTCGCCCTGGCCCAGCCCCTGTTGGAGTGGCGGGGCACCGAGGCCACCGCGGGAGCCGGGGCGCGGCGGTCCCGCACGCCGCGATCGAGTGACCGTGCGGCCCGTACGGCGAAGGGAGCCCGCACCGGAGGCAGCACGACCAAGCGAGCCAAGCGCAACGGCCGCGGGAAGGGCGGACGATGAGGGTCGGCATCGTCGGCGGTGGCCAGCTCGGCCGCATGCTCGCGCTCGCGGGAATCCCGCTGGGCATGCGCTTCAAGTTCCTCGAGCCCAGCATGAGCTGCCCGGCGGCACTCCTGGGCGAGGTCGTGGGCACGCCCTACGACGATCCCGAGGGGCTCGTGCGCTTTGCGCAGAATCTCTCGGTTGCCACCTACGAATTCGAGAACGTGCCCACGGCGACGGTCGAGTTCCTGCAGCAGTCGCTCGACGTGCATCCGGGTGCGAAGAGCCTGCAGATCGCACAGGACCGCATCCAGGAGAAGCACTTCTTCCGGGAATGCGGCCTGACCGTGCAGGCGTTCCATGCGATCGGCTCGACGGCCGACCTGCCGCGCGCACTCGAAGCGGTCGGTCCCACCGGCGTCCTCAAGACGCGCCGCCTCGGCTACGACGGCAAGGGCCAGCGCGTGCTGCGTGCGGGTGATTCGCTCGAGGCCGCCTGGGTCGCCCTGGGCAAGGTGCCCTGCATCTACGAGGCGTTCGTCGAGTTCGAGCGCGAGGTGAGCATCATCGGGGTCCGCGCGCGCGTGGGCGGCAGACCGCAGGTCGCGTTCTACGAACTCTGCCAGAACGAGCACGTGGGCGGGATCCTGCACCAGACGATCGTGCCCACGCCCGAGGGCGACCGGCTCGGCGCACTCGCGCGCGAGCAGGCCCACGCGGTGATGGAGCGGCTCGACCACATCGGCGTGCTGACGATCGAGTTCTTCGCGCGCGGTGACACGCTCGTCGCCAACGAGATGGCGCCGCGCGTGCACAACTCCGGCCACTGGACGATCGAGGGCGCGCAGACGAGCCAGTTCGAGAACCACCTGCGCGCGATCACCGGGCTGCCGCTGGGCTCGACGGCCCTGCGCGCACCGTGCGTGATGACCAACATCGTCGGCACCCTGCCCACCACCGCCACGGTGCTGGCGCAGCCCAACGCCCACCTTCACCTGTACGGCAAGAGCCCCCGCGCCGGCCGAAAGCTCGGCCACATCACCGTCGTGGGGTGAGGGGGAGGAGCCGGACGGCTTGTTGAGCGTCTGCGAGGAGGGGTGAACTCCACGGGGCAGCCAGCTTACTTTCCGTAGGCGACGTATATCTAGACTTCGTCCAGGCGCCGTCAGGCCAACATTCCAATGGGAGTCGCATTGGCACTCGGTCATGCTGTGCTAGGGTGTTGGAGTGGCAATGCCCTCAAAACTCTGTTATCTGCAATCTGCCTTGGCACTGTGGGCTGGAAGCTGCGCTTTGGCGGAGACACGCTCACACGCGCAGGCACCGATCGGCTGGCAGGTCGCGGCGCAGTCCATCGAACCCCCGGCCGGCGTCACCGGCGAGAGCTGGGGCTACAGCATCGCGTTCAACGAGGATGCATCGCTGCTCGCGGTCGGCGCGCCCAACGCGCGCGCACTCGGCGCCAGCGGCGTCGGCAAGGTCTACATCTACGAGCGCGAGGTCGATGGCTCCAGCGTCGTCTCGTGGACCCTGGCGCAGACCATCACGGCCCCGCCCTTTGAGACCGGCGATCCCGAAGGGCCGTACGCCGTGGTCGGCTTCGCGCAGTTCGGCTGCTCGGTCGCGCTCGAGAACGACACGCTCGTCGTGGGGTCGTGGGGTTGGACCGCGCAGGGCGAAACGACCACCTTCAGTGGCCGCGCGTTCGTGTACTCACGTGTGGCCGGCACTTTCGGCACGGTCGATGCCGACAACCCGGATGGGCAGTCCTACACGCTGCCGACCTTCACGCTCCGTCCCGATGACCGCGCTGCGCTTGATGTCTTCGGCTACGAGGTCGCCATCGACTTCGAGGGCGCCAACGGTACGATCGTCGTGGGAAAGCAGCTCGGCGAGGGCCCGGCGGAACAGAGCAACGCCGGTTCGGCCTACGTCTTCGAGGGATCAGGCGCGGCTTGGACCCAGGTCGCCAAGCTGACCGCGGGCGACAGCGCCGCGGCCAACGACAACTTCGGTGAGCAGATCGCCGTCCGCGAGGGCACGGTCGTCGTGGGGTGCCCCAAGCACGACGGGCCCACCGGCAGCACCAACAGCGGCACGGTCTTCGTGTTCGAGCGGCCGGGCGGCGGCTGGGCCGGTGCGACCGTGCCGACATCCACGATCCGCGCGTCGGACGCGAGCCCCAACGATGGCTTCGGGGCGAGCGTCGACCTGATCAAGGATGGAGGCGGCACGCTGATCGCCATCGGTGCCCCGGGCTACGACAGGGACCAGGCCGGCGACACGTTCAGTGGCAACGGAGCCGCATACGTCTGCACGGGCTCCGGAACGACCTGGTCGCTCGCCAACCGCGCCTTCGCCCGCGAGTCGAACCCCAACAACGCGTTCGGCTTCTCCGTCGCGGCGACGGGCTCCTTCAACCAGCCGAGCCTCTTGGTGGGCAGCCCGGGCTACGAGGGTGGTGCCGTCGGCTCGGGCGTCGGGTTCAACGTCGTGGGCAGCGGCGGGTCGTATGCGCTGACCGACAGTGACCTCTGGGTCCCGTCATCGGCCGCCGGCAGTTCACTCGGCCGCAGCGTGGCCCACCGCCGCTTCATCGGTGCCGAGGTCATCATCCGTGCCGCGCTCGGCAGCGAGTATCCCACGCTGGCGCCGCGCATCTTCGTGCTCGACTTCAGCACCTCCGTGCCGGGCCCGGACTACCCAACCGACAAGCAGATCGCCGCAGGCGTGCCTCCGTGCCCCCACTCGCCGGGAACCGGTGGTTGGCCGAGCTGTAGCCGAACGGCTTCGGATGCCGACTCCGATGGAGTCCCAGACGTTTACGACAACTGCCCCACCACGCCCAATCCATCACAGTCAGATTGTGACGGCGATGGCAGCGGTGATACTTGTGAAATCGATTCTGGTGCCGCAGACCTCAACGCGGATGGCATCCCGGACTCGTGCCAGTGCTACGGTGACGTCACGGGCAATCAGCTCGTGGACGGCATCGATCTCGCGATCCTGATCTCTGCCTGGGGCGGTGGCGGCTCGGGTGAGTTTGATGCCGATCTGGACCAAGACGGCGTCGTTGACGGACGCGATCTCGCGTTGCTTCTGTCCACTTGGGGAACTTGCGCCTCCGATCCGTGATGCGCTCAACACCATGCCCCCGCCCCGGCCGCAAGCTCGGGCACGTCACCGTCGTGGGGTGAGGGTTTCAACTCGATCCACCACCGAACTTCCGGCGGTCATGGTTGGATTCACGTCGGGCGCTTTACGATGCGGGCGTGACGCACGCTGCGCCCTGCCCTGATCGACTGCACCCTGCCGTGTGGGAGGCCCTCTGCGGGATCGCAGCCCGCTTTGCCCCGCGCGGTGTGCACTTGTTCGTGTTCGGGTCATTTGCCAGCGGCGACCAGCACCAGGCCTCGGATTTGGACCTGGGGTTCCGGCTGCAGCCCGGCGCGGACCGCGCCATCGAGCACGAGCTGCGCACCGCAATCGATGCGCTGCCCACGATCCGCGCGGTCGATCTCGTGGACTTCGACCGCGCCGACCCCGACTTCGTCCGCATCGCCTCCCGGCACGTGATCCACCTGCCATGAGCCACGCCGAGCCCGAGCGCTTCGAACTCCTGCTTGCCGACCTGCAGCGTGTGGTCCACCGGCTCGAGTGTGCGCTGCAGCGCGCCGATCAGGAATTCGCAGCCGACTCGGCGCTCCTGCACTTCAACCTGGCGTTCGAGGTCTCGTGGAAGCTGCTCAAGCTTCACGCAGCCCGCGCCGGTGTGCCGGCCCCCACTCCGCGTGCGGCTTTCCGGCATGGCCTCCAGGTGGGACTGATCACCGACGAGGCCACCTTTGAGCGGATCCTGCGGCAGCGCAACGATGCCGTCCATCTGTATCGCGCATCCATGGCTCGTGCGCTGCTCATCGAACTGCCTGACTTCCACGCGGCATTCGCCGCGCTCCACGCAGCCGTGTCGTCACGGCCGAACGAGGCCGGATGAGTCCGGCGGGTCACGCGGCCACCACCGTGGTGGGGTGAGGGCGGGGAGCCGCATCAGCGATCGCCATCACGGGATGGCGTCGCGGCGACACCCCTTCGCCACCTCACCGCCGACTCTCGACCTCTTCCTCCACCGCGGCCATTCTCGCGATCTGGGACGGCGGCATCAGCACAGGCACCTTGTCGGAGTGTCCGCTCCCGATGCCGCGGAAGCGCACGATGAAGGCGAAGGGATCGGGTATTCGGCCGCCGGACATCACCTCCTCGGCCGTGAGTTCAGTGGCCCTGGGCCCCGACACGAGGAAGACCCACTCCCCGGTGGCACCCGGCGCGATCCCTGCCGTCGGGGTACCGCCGGCCTGCCACTCACCCCCGGTGCCGGCACCTCCATGCCACTGACCAAGGAACGGCGCGCCGCTCGCACCGGCCCTGATCGCCGACATGCCTGGCCGGCTCGAGTACACCAAAGACACTTGCAACTGGCCCAGTTCACGCGGGAGGCGGAACATGAAGGCCGTGAGGTAGCCGGGCTGCCTCGGATCGGACAGGTTTTCAAGCGTGATCATCACCTGCATGGTGTTCACGGCGACGGCGTTGCACATGATCACACCGGACATGGTGCATCGCGCTTCGGTGCTGAGGATCGGATTGCCGTCGAGCAGCGCGAGGGATGCATGGGCATCCTGGCTGACCCGCAGCAGGTTGGTGCTGAGTACCGGCAGAAGCTTGGGTTCAACGGTGGGCTCGCAAGCCGCATCGGTGGCTGTCTGGTCGTTCATGGCGTGTGCTCCTTAGAGTTCGCTGATCCGTGATCCCGTGCGGGGCAACCCTGCCGACGCGGCATGGCGTGCGCGGGATCCAAGGCCGTTGCACCGGGCGGCGCGCATCCAACGCGGCCGGAAGACCGCGTCGGATGCCGCGCAACCCGACTGATCACCGTCGGCGGCTGCGCCCGATGGCCATGCCCATCAGGCCGAGCATGATGGCGCCCGGCGCCGGCGTGGTGGCAGGCACCTTGTCGGAGCAGTCGTCGGCCAAGCCGCGGAAGCGCACGATGAACGCGTACGGGTCATCGGTGAGACCGCCGTGGACGAACGCCGCCGCCGAGAGCGACGAGGCCATCGCACCCGTGATCGAGAAGACCCATTGGCCGGTGTCACCGACGGCCACCCCCGGATTCGGGCTGCCGCCTCCCAGCCACGTGCCACCGATGCCGGCACCTCCGATCCAAGAGCCTGGGAACGGGGATCCGTTCGAACCAGCCGGAATGTTCGTCATGCCCGCATACGTGCTCGACGTGAGGACTGACGTCAGGCTGCCGTACTCACCCGGCGCACGGAACATGAAGGCGGTCAGGTACCCACCGATGGAGGCATCGGTGGTATTGGTCAGCGACACCGTCAGCGTGCCCAGGTTTGCACCCAGGTACACGTACTCCATGGAACCGGTGAATGCGGCCAGCCCCTCGGTGCTCAGGGCGGTATTGCTCTCCATGGTGACGATGTCGGCGCTCGATGGCGCCGTCACGGCCAGTGAAAGCACGGAGACAGGAAGCGCGCAAGCGCGCACGGCAATGGACAACTTCGACATGGAAGTGCCTTTCGGAAACTAGGATGCACAACCCCGGGTACAGGCCAATTGATTGGCCGTAGGGTGGGCCCGGCGATGGAAGCGATTGCTACCCAGCGACGGGACCCATACGCACCTGCGTCACTCGTCCGACATGGACGAATGCGAGTACCGAATCCAACAACGCCAACATAGGGCTGCGCCCGCATTCGTCAATGAGCGGCTTTGCAGAATCTGATCCACTTTGTGTTTGAGTTGTTTTTTGACTTAATGAAAGCTCGCCATTGCGGACGATGTTGGGTTGATGGCTGCATGGGCATGACGCGCAGCGCAGGCGCACGAATTGGCCCCTCAAACCGCCGACGCACGTAGCCACGCGACCATTCCCGACGATGTTGGGTTGATTCCCCACGGACCGTGCGAACACGAAACTTTTTTGGAATGATTTCCAATCCGTGAGTTGTCCACAACGAGCGAATCACCGCACCCGACGCCGCGTGAGCGCGACGGCGCGTGCATCCTGGTCCACCCCGACCGCCATGCGGCCAAGCCGCGCCGCGGCCACCAGCGCGGTGCCGCTGCCGCAGAAGCAATCCAGCACCGTACCGCCCGGTGGGCAGCACGCGCCCACCAGTAGCTCGAGCAGCGCCAGCGGCTTCTGCGTCGGCCAGCCCACGCGCTCCTTGGCCATGTTGTTGATCGATGGCACCTCGAGCACGTCGGTGGCCTTCTTCGTCTGACCCTTCAGGCGCTGGCTGGTCGCCGGCACGCGGGGCGCATCGAACCACCAGGCATCGCCCTTGGCGTACCACAGCAGGTCATCGTGCTTGCGCGCGAACATGCGGGGGCTCGATCCACCAAGCCCGTAGCGCCAGACCAGGTGGTTCAGGAACCGGCGCTCGCCGAAGACCTCGTCGAGCAGCACGCGGATCCTGTGGCTCGCCCGCCAATCGCAGTGGACCAGCACGGTGCCGTCGTCACGGAGCACACGGTGGATCGCCTGCAAACGCGGCCGCAGCCACTCGATGTACGCATCGAGCCCGCCGAAGGAATCGCTATAGGCGAGTGCTGCCCCGCTGCGCACGCTGCGCTTGGCCGACCCAGTGTTGAACGGTGGATCGATGCAGCAGAAATGAAACTGCCGCGGTTCGAGCCGCGGCAGGACATCGAGGCAATCACCGTGCAGCACGCGGACCGTGGCGTCGCCGCATCCGGAGCCGGTCCGTGCACCAACCCCGGCCGTGCGCCGGCGCGCTCGTGGGGTGCGCGCCGCCGCAGCCATGCCGGATCAGCCCGCCTCGGCGCGGGGATGCGCGCGGTCGTACGCGTCGCGCATCTTCTGCGTGGTGAGGTGGGTGTAGATCTGCGTGGAGCTCAGGCTCTGGTGCCCGAGGAGTTCCTGCACCGCGCGCAGGTCCGCACCGTTGTCGAGCAGGTGGGTCGCGAACGAGTGGCGGATGGTGTGCGGGCTGATGTCGGGGTCCAGGCCCGCCTGCTCGAGGTACTTCGCGACCTTGCGGCGGACCGAACGGCTCGAGAGCCGGGTGCCGTGCTTGTTCACGAAGAGCGGGCTGGTGGGCGCGAGCGGGCCGCGCTCGGACTCGATCATGGTCAGGTACTTGCCGATCGAGCCCAGCGCATGCACGCCCAGCGGCACGACGCGCTCGCGGCGACCCTTGCCGCGGATGATGATCTGCTGACGCTCGATGTCGACGTCGGCACGGTTGATGCCGACGACTTCGCTCACGCGGATGCCCGTCGAGTAGAGCGTCTCGAGGATCGCTCGGTCCCGTGCGCCCAGGACCTCGCCATCACTCGGCGCAGCCAGGAGCTTCTCGATCTGGTCGACGCTGATCGCCTTCGGCAGCCGGCGCGGCTGCTTGGGGGTGCGGATCAGGGTCATGGGGTTCGAGCTGATGTAGCCGCGCTTCTCCATCCACTTGTGGAAGCTGCGCAGCGTGGCGATCTTCCGCGCCGTGGTGGCGGGCGAATAGTTCTGCTCGGCCATCTTGGTCAGGTAGGCGCGGATCACCTCGACGTCGCCCAGGAGCAGCCAGTCGGTGACCGTCTTCTTGGCCGAGGGGTTGCGGGTCTTCAGGCTCGACTCTTCAGCAGCCTGGTTCCCGGGGATCGAATGCTCGGCGGTCAGGTACTCGGCGAACTGACGCAGGTCGAGGCCATAGCACCGACTCGTGTACGGGCTGAAGTGCCGCTCGTCGATGAGGTAGGTGAGGAACTGGCCGATGAGTGGGTTGCTGTCGTGCATGGTGTTACCTGGTCGTGACCGAGAATCGGACACCCATTGATCGGACGGCGAGTCCCCAAGGTTCAAAGAACCCGCCTTATGCACCGCAAATGTGTTATTTCACCTTGCCCGAGTCAAGACCCCGGACACACTTGCGCGAATATGCCCGCCCGGAGCCTCCGGAACTTCATGCCTCACGGGAATCTGGTCGATAAAGCGCCCCTTTGCAACTCCCTTGCCGTCCCCCACCTCCGTCCCGGCTACCATCGTTCCCCCTTCGGATCGCGTAGCTCAGCCGGTAGAGCAAGTGACTTTTAATCACTAGGTCCTGGGTTCGATCCCCAGCGCGATCACTCGGATCACTCCCCCACGATGCTTGTTCTCCACTGCAATTGGTCTGGCCACGCCCTTCATCTCTGGGCGGAGGACCTCAACCGTGCCCGGTCGACACCGACCACCGTCGATGCGGGACGCCATCCGTTCATCGCCAGCCACGCCGAACTGGAGCATGCCGTTCGCGAGGCCGGGATCCTGCACTCGGGCACCCACGCCGCACCGACGGAACTGGCCCTGCTGTTGCCTCACCGGCCCTCGGCCGACGGTGCATCGCCCCTGCCCTCGAGCCGCCTGGCGGCGCTCCTGGGCATCTCGATCGACGGAGACGAGGATCTCCAGCTGGCGAGCGCCCGCGTGCCCTCGATCGCGATCGCTCCGCGCGACGCCCTTGGCGTGCTGCTGGCCCTCCAGCAGGCGGACGGCGAGCGGCACTCGATCGAACTCGGCCACGAGACCAAATGGTGGAACGCCGTCGGCCGGCTCGCGGTCGACTTGATCGCGGACCAGCGCGTGGTGCCGTCGCTCCGGCAGGAACGCACCGGCGCCCTGCACGCGGCCTGGCAACCATGGATGCACGACGGCGAGTGGAACGCCCGCCTGGAGCGACTGATCGCCAGCGTCCCTGCGAGCGCGCGCGCCGTGGGCGATGAGGGCTACGCCACCGGCGGCGCCGGCGCCTGGGCCATGCTCGAGGACTGCCTGGGCCGCATGGTCGATGCGCAGGTGCGTGAAGCCCTGTCCGCCGAGACCTACATCGAGGCGATCGAAGGCGCGGACCAGGCCGCCGACCCGCACGTGGCCTGGCTCGCCGGGCTGCTCGATCGGGGCGACTCGGTGGTGCAGCCCAAGACCGTCGACCAGAGCCTGCTCAAGCTGGTGCGCGGCTGGATCGGCAATCTCGAGGACATCAACGAGAGTTCGGCGTGGCGACTGCGGTTCGAACTGCACGAGCCTCCGCCGGGTGACGAGACCGCGGCCGACGCGCTCTGGCACTGCTCATTCCACCTGGCTGACCCGGCCGGTGCCACCACCGTGGACGCCGAGCAGATCTGGGCCAAGGCCAGCGGCAGCAAGCAGGCGAAGAACGCCGCGCGCGCCGAGGAGATGGGCGCGCTGCTGCTGGCTGAACTGTCGCGCGCGAGCCGCATCTGGACGGCGCTCGAGGAGTCGCTCGAGGAGAGCGATCCGTGCGGCATGGACCTGACGACGAAGCAGGCGTACGCGCTGCTCGCCGAGATCCGGCCGGTGCTGCTCGAGGCCGGCTTCGACGTGATCGTCCCCGAGTGGTGGGGCCAACCAGCGAGCCGACTCGGTGCGCGCCTGATGATCCACAGTGGCGAGACGGATCCATCGGGCAGCAGCGGAGCGGGCGCGAGCAGCGGTGCACTCGGCCTGCAATCGCTCGTCGACTACCGCTGGCAGATCGCCGTCGGCGACGCACCGATCTCGCTCGAGGCGTTCGAGGCCCTGGCCAAGCAGGGCTCACCGCTCGTGCGCGTGAACGGCCAGTGGGTCGAGATCCGGCCCGAGGACTTCCAGGGCGCGGTGCAGTTCCTGCGCGAACATCCAGGCGGCAGCATGACGCTCGTGGATGCGCTCCGCATGGCCCACGGCATCGATGGACCCGTCGGCATGCCCATCCTTGGCATGGATGCGACCGGTTGGGTGGCCGAGATCTTCGGCGCTAGGGCGGGCGCTGAATCGCTGCAGATGCTGGAGCAGCCCACTGGATTCCAGGGATCGCTGCGCCCCTACCAGCTGGCCGGCGTGAGCTGGCTGGCGTTCCTCGACAAGTACCGGCTCGGTGCCGTGCTCGCGGATGACATGGGCCTTGGCAAGACGATCCAGCTCATCGCGCTGCTGCTGCATGAACGGCAGGTCGCGGCGCCGGCGCCGGTCGGCCCCACGCTCCTCGTGGCACCCATGAGCGTGCTCGGCAACTGGCAGCGCGAACTCTCGCGCTTCGCGCCCAACCTGCGCATGCACGTGCAGCACGGCCTCGAGCGGCCCATGGGCGAGCGCTTCGAGCAGGCTGCCCGAGGCGCCGACGTGGTCATCACGACCTACGCGATCGTCGTGCGTGACAAGGAGCTCATGCAGCGCATCCCCTGGCGCCGCGTGGTGCTCGACGAAGCCCAGCACATCAAGAACCCCCCGACCAAGCAGACCGCGGCCATCCGATCGCTCGAGGCCGATCACCGCGTGGCGCTGACGGGTACGCCCGTCGAGAACCGGCTCACCGAACTCTGGAGCATCATGGAGTTCTGCTGCCCCGGCTACCTGGGCACGCAGGGCGAGTTCCGCAAGCGCTTCGCGCTGCCGGTCGAGCGCCACCGCGACCGCACGCAGACCGAGCGGCTCCGCTCGCTGGTGCGGCCGTTCGTGCTTCGCCGGCTCAAGACCGACCCGAAGGTCATCACCGACCTGCCGCCCCTGGTCGAGACGAAGGCGCTCGTGCCGCTGTCGGAAGAGCAGGCGCGGCTCTACGACTCGGTCGTGAACGAGATGCTGGCGAAGGTCGACCGCGCCGAGGGCATCCAGCGGCGCGGACTCGTGCTGAGCGCGCTGGTCAAGCTCAAGCAGATCTGCAACCACCCGGCGCACTTCCTGCGCGAGGGCTTCTCGAAGGACGGCGTCGATGCCGAGGAGGAAGCCACCGAGGGCGCCATCGACGGCGGCGACCGCGGCATGCTCGCCGAGAGTGCGCTCGTGGCCGCGCGCAGCGGCAAGGCGCACCGCCTGGTGCAGCTGCTCGAGGAAGTCGTGGCCAGCGGACACCGCGCGCTGGTCTTCACGCAGTACCGCCAGATGGGCCACCTGCTCGTGGCGATGCTGCGCAAGGAACTCGACACCGAGGCGCTCTTCCTGCACGGCGGTACGCCACAGGCCAAGCGCGACAAGCTCGTGGAGCGGTTCCAGAGCGAGGATCCATCGTGCCCGGTGTTCGTCCTCAGCCTGAAGGCCGGTGGCGTCGGCCTCAACCTGACGGCTGCGAACTACGTCTTCCACTTCGACCGCTGGTGGAACCCGGCCGTCGAGAACCAAGCGACCGACCGCGCGTTCCGCATCGGGCAGAGCCGCACCGTGAACGTGCACAAGTTCGTCTGCGAGGGCACCCTCGAGGAACGGATCGACCAGATGATCGAGCAGAAGACCGAGCTGGCCACGCAGATCATCAGCGCGGGCGACCAGTGGCTGACCGAGATGAGCACCTCGCAGCTGCGTGACATCCTGACGCTGCGTCGCTCGAGCCTCATCGAGGCGGAGGCATCATGACGCGCCCCCCACGCAAGGACGGGAAGCCCGCGAGCAAGCCGGCCGCGAAGCCCGCAGCCAAGCGCTCGGCCAAGCCCGCCCCCAAGGCGATCGAACCGCGACGCATCACGCCCAAGGTCATCGAGCCTCCGGTGCAACCCGTGCAGCAGGACGAGGCGTGGAGCGATGCAGCCGAGTCGCCCCAGGTCGAGGTGCCGGCGCAGGCCGATCGGGCCGATGCCGCCCGAACCCGCCCGGACCAGGGCTTCCAGCCACGGCGCGCCGAGCACCCCCGGCGCGTGCATCACGGGATCCGATTGCGGCGCAAGGCCGGCATGGAGGGATTCCCCTGGTGGGCGCAGGCCTGGTTCAAGGGTATGGAGGCCGGCTTCAGCGAAGCCGTGCGCGCCGAAGGATTGCAGTACGCCCAGAGCGGCCAGGTCGTGACGATGGAGATCGTCACGGGAACGGCCCGCATGAAGGTGCAGGGGCGCGCGACGCGACCCTACGAATGCTCGATGACGTTCCACCCGTGGACCAGCGAGCAGTGGACCGCCGTGGTGGCGGCGATGTCGCAGGAAGCGATCCACTCTGCGCGCCTGCTCACGGGCGAACTGCCGCAGGGCGCCGAGCGGCTCGTGTCGGGCCTCGGGCTCCGGCTCTTCCCGGCCGGGCTCAAGGCCGCGGACCCGATCGTGGAGTGCGCCTGCAAGGAACCGAAGCCCTGCAAGCACGTGCATGCCGCGGCGTGCGTGCTGGCCGAGCGCATCGAGGTGGATCCCCTGGTGCTCTTCACGCTGCGCGGGCTGACGGGCGAACGCCTGCTCGAGCGGATCCAGGAGCATCGCGCGCTGACGAGCCGAGGCGTGCAGAGTGCGCACAATCCCCCGCCGGTGGCGCAGCATCCGCCCGAACTGCCGCCGATCACCGAACTGGTGCATGACTTCTGGCGACCCGGTCGTGCGCTTGCGGAGCTCGACGAAGCCGCTGCTCCGCAGCACATCCCGCACGCGCTCCTGCGTCGACTGGGACCGAGCAGCCTCGGTGGACGATTCAGGCTGGTGGGCTTGCTCGCGAGCGCCTACGACACGATCCGCCAGCGCGGGCTCACGCCGCGCCTGGACGCGCCGCCGCCTTCCGAGTGATCCACGGCACCATCGCGATGCCCGGTACGCCCATGGCGATCGTGGCGATGAAGAAGCCGGAGTAACCGCCGAGCATGCCCGGCAGCCGCTGGCACTCGGCCAGCAGCGATCCACTGAACGCACCGACCAGGCTCGACGCCAGGAACATCAGGCCAGTCAGGATCGCGTACTGCGCGGCGCTGTATCGATGGTCACACAGGCTCATCAGGAACGCCACGAAGACCGTGCCGACCATGCCGTTGCATGCATTCTCGACGGCCACCGCGGCGAGCAGCACGACGCGGTCCTTGCCGGCGTGATCGAGCCAGACCCACCCGAGGTTGCTCGCCGCCTGCAGCACGCCGAAGAGCAGCATGCTGCGGGCGATCCCGAGCCTCGAGATCACCACGCCGCCCAGCGCGGCGCCCACGATCGTGAAGCCGAAGCCCAGGAACTGGCGGATCCAGGCGATCTCGTCGAGCGTGAACCCGAGCTCCTGGATCAGGAAGGGGCCGACCATGCGGTTGCCCACCAGGTCCGGCAGACGGAACATGAGGACGAAGGCGGCGAGGGCGATGGCGGTGATGCCCCACTGCCGCGCGAAGGTCCGGAGCGGGCCGAGCACCGCATCGAGGAAGGAGGCGGGCTCGCCGCCGTGCGGTTCGGGTGCGAAGGCGACGGAGATCGTGGCCACACCCATGACGACCGCTGCGAGGATGAAGGCGGCCTGCCAGCCGAGGCGCGCAGCCACCAACAGCGCTCCCGCGCCCCCCACGAGGCTCGCGATGCGGAAGCACGCCACGAACACGCTCGCTGCCCGGCCCAGTTGCGCGCGCGAGACCGAATCGGTGCGGAACGCATCGACCACGACATCGAGGCTCGCCGACGCAAGACTGAGTGCGAACACGATGAGCGCGAAGCCCCAGAGCCCCCCACGCGAGAGTTCCCTCAGCGCTGCCGCTTGCCGTTCCAGCCATCCGGCATCCGATGCGACGGCGGCGTCGGCGGGCACGATCGGCCCATGAGGGCCCGCGATGCCGGCCGCCACGAGCAGCGCGGCACTGAGGGCGCCGAGCAGCATGAGCCACCCCACCCGACGACGGCCGCGACCGATCAGCGGTGCATGGAAGCGATCGAGCAACGGGGCCCAGATCCACTTGAGTCCATAGGGCAGGGAGCACAGTGCAAAGAGCCCGATCACGACCGGTGTGACCTGTCGGGCAGCCAACCACGCCGACACGCCGTCGTTGACCACCGTGTAGGCGAGGCCCGACATGAACGCGCTGCTGGCGATGGCTGCCCACGGTGCCGGCGCGGTCGAGGCCTGCCGCTCGTCGCTGCCGGGAGCAGGCTCATCCCCTGCGGCGACGCGCGGCGGGTGCGCTCCGTCGCTCACGGCGCGGACCGCCGAGGCTTCACCGTCACATCGAGCTTCGCGGCATGCACCACGCTGCCGGCCGGCACGCTCTCGGTCACGAAGACGCCGCCGGCGATCGTGCTGCCGGCTCCGATCACCGTTGCACCACCGAGGATGGTGGCGTTGGCGTAGACGGTCACGCCGTCCTCGAGCGTCGGGTGCCGGCGCTGGCCCTTGACCACGCGACCCGCGTCATCCGTCGGAAAGCGCAACGCGCCGAGCGTGACGCCCTGATAGATCGTGCACTGGCCGCCGATCACGGTGGTCTCGCCGATCACGACACCGGTGCCGTGATCGATGAAGCACCCGGGGCCGATCGTGGCGCCCGGATGCACGTCGATGCCGGTCTCGGCATGCGCGATCTCACCCATGAGCCGTGGGATCACGGGCAGGTCGAGCCGCCAGAGCACGTGCGCGATGCGGTGGGTCACCAGGGCCCGCACGCCCGGGTAGCAGATCGGGATCTCGTCAGGACAGTTCGCCGCCGGATCGCGATCGAAGGCCGCCTGCACATCGCTGATGATCAGCGCCGCGATGGCCGGCCGTGCGCGGTTGAGTTCGGAGAGGAGTTCCTTGGTGCGGGCGAGGGCGGCGGCGCGATCGAGGGTTCCCCCGCCGCGCAGCGCACAGTGCGTCAGCGCCGACTCGGCCTGCGAGCGCAGGATGTCGCAGGCGCGCTGGAAGCAGTCATCCGGGGAATGCCCGAAGCCATGGTGGTCGTTGAGGAACGCACCGCGCATCCAACGCAGCACTTCCTCGATGGCGAGGCGTTCCGGAAACGAGCGTCCGTGCACGTCCATGCACGGGAGTATCGCTGATCGTGCGACGGCGTGCTGCGGTCAGGCGCCGTTGTCGCCGGCTCGGCCGCCCTGGCCGCCACCCTGACCGCCGCCCTGACCGCCGCGGAAGCGGTTGCGGAAGTCCTCGAACATCTTGGTGCGCTCGGCCTCGTCGAGCGTGCCGTCCTTGTTCGCATCGAACTCCTTGGCGCGCTCCTGGAACTGTTCCGGCATCTCGCTGATCTTGCCGCTGCCGAAGTTTCCGCCCATGCCACCCGGCCCGCCGCCCATGCCGCCACGGCCGCCGCGCTCGTTGCCCTTTGGCAGGGCCTCGAACTGCTCGGGCGTGAGCAGCGCCTTGAGGCGCGACTGGTAGCTCTCGGCGAGCTTGGCGCGGTCGTCGAAGGCATCACGCACCGGATCAGGCTGGCCCTGGTCCCCGCCGCGGCCGCGACCCATCATGTTCGACCAGGACCCCGTGCCGTTCATCATCGACAGGCCGCGTTCCATGTCTTCCTTGGTGCGGTCGACTTCCTGCTTCTTGGTGGCCGACACGATGCGGTCGTTGACCGCCATCAGCTCACGCTCGTACTGCGAGCCGAGGTCGGTGATCGCGGCGAGCGTCTCGGCCGAGAGGCCCTCGATCTTGCCTGCCTCCTCGAACATCTTCTGGGTGGCCGTGGTGTTGTAGGTCCGCTGGTACCCAGCCTTGAGCGCGGCGAGGTTGAACTTTGCGCCGTCCTCGGCGGGCAGCGCCTGGGTGATCTCGGTGCGGAATCGTTCGTTCACGTCGCGCACGGCCTTGCGCATGGAGATCTGCTGGTCGACGATGCGGGTCGACTCGGCCGTGTTGGCATCGAGCATCGCCTTCAACAGTCGCGGCTCGCTCGACTCGAGGAACTCGTCGCGGGCCTTCAGGGCGCCATCGAGCTGGAGTTCGTAGTTGTCGAGGATCGGCTTGGTCGCATCGATGCCGGCCTGCGTGAGCTCGGCGTCATCGAGCACGAAGATCAGGTTGGTGCTTTCGGCGCTCAGGATGCCGTTGCCCATGGCGCGCTCACGGCGCAGGAAGCGCTCGAACGCCTCCCAGTTCGCCAGCTGCTCGGGGCGGAGCACGCCCTTCACGCCGTCGACGAGTTCCTTGCGCAGCTCGACCTTCTTCGAGAGGAACGAATTGCTGGCGTCGACGATCTCCTTCATGATGCGGCGCTGCTCGGCGTCCTGGCCGTTGGCGGCGCGCTCAGCGGTCACGTCCTGCTGCAGCTTGTCCATGCGCTCCTGGAAGAGCTTGCGGCGCACCTCGGGGTCGATCTCGGCGCCGCCATTCTCCTGCTGCAGCGCCTCCATGTCCTTCTGCACGCCCTCGAACAGGTCGCGCATGCGCTCCTGCATGCCGCCGCCCATGAAGGACTGCATGATCGAGCGCATCGAGTCCTGCATGACGGCGCGGGTTTCCTCGGCGAGCGGCTCGAAGGCATCGGTGTAGTCGGTGATGAAGGTCTCGACCACGGTGACCTGGCCATCGTCGAGCTTGAGCTGCTCCTGGATCACCGGCACGTCGCGCTTCATGAAGTCGGGCTCCATGCGGCTGGTGAACTGGCGCATCAGGCCGCCCATGCCACCCATGCGCCCCATGCCGCCGCCACCGAAGCCACCACGACCGCCGCCGCCGCCACCACCGCGTTGGCCTTCGCCCTGGCCCGGCGCGACCTGACCGCCGTCCTGCTGGCCTTGGCCTGCCTGCTGGTCGCGACGCCGACGCTGCCCGCCGCCCTGCCCGTCGCCTTGCCCGCCGCCCTGCTGGCCACCCGGCGCATCCTGCGGAATGGCGATGACGACATCGTTCAGGAGCGTGATGGACGCGGTGAGCGCAAGGGCGCAGAGTCGGACGATGGTCGAGCTGGTCATGGTCTGGATCCTAGGTGGACACGCCCGGACTCCGAATGGGCCTGGGCACAGGGAATTGCCTCGAAGCAGGCTGGTACGGAACAGGAGCAGGCGGAAAGACCGACTTTGTTCGCCCAGATGCTCCCGGCCGATGCGGGACAGCCACCTCGGTTCCGCCACGTTTCGCTGCCAGGGGGCAGCCGAAGAGGACCAAGATTGACTTAAGTACTTGCCATCAATGGGCTTATATCAGTCATCGACCGGGGCGATCTGGTAGATCGAGCCTGGGCCGTCGGCACCGCCTTCGGTGCAGCACATCAGGAGCGTGCCGTCGTTGAGTTCGGCGAAACTCGCGATGCAGAACCGCTTGCGGAAGAGCCGCTCTGGACCGGCGGTCAGCGTGTCGGCCTTCGTGTCGTAGCGAAGCCCCCAGACGGTGCCGAACTGGTAGTCGCCATACAGGTAGATGCCCTGCATCGACGGGTACTTCGTGCCACGGTAGACGAATCCGCCGGTCACGCTGATCCCCTCGCTGTGGTCGTACTCGGCAACGGGCTCCGCGAAACGCGAGGCATCGTCGCTCGCATCCTTCACGCCCCGCGTGGCGTGCCGCCCCTCACGCGGCCGCCATCCGTAGTTCTTCCCCTTCCGGATCAGGTCGATCTCTTCCCACTTGTTCTGGCCGACGTCGCCTCCCCACAGGTCGCCCGTGGAGCGATCGAAGCTCATGCGCCACACGTTGCGCAGGCCGCTGGCCCAGATCTCTGGCTTGATGCCGGCCTGGCCGACGAACGGATTGTCGGTCGGCACGGCGTAGGTCCGTCCGGGCTCGACGCGATCGACGTCGATGCGGATGACCTTGGCCAGCCAGGTGCTCATGTCCTGGCCGTGGCCCCACGGGTCGTTGCCGCTGCCGCCGTCCCCGAACGACAGGTACAGCATGCCGTCTGGACCGAAGAGGACGGTGCCGCCGTTGTGGTTCCACTCGAAGCTCGGCTGCTCGAGGATGATCGTGGCGGTCGTGGGATCGGGCTTGCCATCGTCTCCCACCTTCATGCTGGCGAGCACCTCGCGCATGGGCGCATCGGCCGAGTAGTACAGGAACACCCGGCGATCCGTGGCGAACTTGGGGTGGAAGGCCATCGACAGCAGGCCTTGCTCGTTGAACTGGTCATTCACCGGGTCGCGGTAGTCCAGCCAGGTCGTCGTCGTGATGGGATCCTTGCTGCGATCGAGTTCGACGACTCGCCCCGACTGCTCGGCGATGTAGACGAGATCGTTGTTGTCCGGCCGCTGCACGAGCTGGATCGGCCGACGGAGTTTGGCGTCCTTCCAGATGCGCGTTGCACCGATTTTCGGGATGTCCGACGTCGCGGCGCTCGCGGTCGAGGGTGCGGCGGCCGGTGCGGCGGCGGGATCCTGGGGCATCATGGCGAGGCCAACGACGATCAGCAGTGAAGACAGCATGATGGGCGAAGGATAGGCGGTAGGCTTCTTGCATGATCCGATGCATCGCGTGCCTCGTCGTTGCCTCGTCCGCCGCATTCGGCATGTGCGCCATGAGCCAAGCCCCCGCGCCGACAGCACCGAAGGCGCCGACTGCACCAGCCGGTACGGCAGCCACCGATGGCTTCACCAGCCTGTTCGACGGCCGCACGCTGGCCGGCTGGGGAGGCGACACCCAGGGCTACGTGGTCGAGGACGGCGCGATCAAGTGCACGCCCGCCGGGCGCAACCTCCATTCGGTGGGCGAGTACGGCGACTTCCACCTGAAGCTGCAGTTCAAGCTCGCGCCCGGCAGCAACAACGGCATCGGGATCCGCGCCCCCAAGGATGGCGATGCGGCCTTCGAGGGGATGGAGATCCAGGTCCTCGACGACACCGCCGCCAAGTGGAAGGACCTGAAGGACTGGCAGTTCTGCTGCAGCGTGTACGGCGTGGTGCCCGCGCGCCGCGGCCACCTGAAGCCCGTCGGCGAGTGGAACGAGGAAGAGATCATCGCCAAGGGTTCGCACATCACCGTCAAGCTCAACGGACACGTGGTGGTGGATGCCGACGTGGCCGAGGCGTCGCGCGGCGGAACGGCTGACGGTCGTGATCATCCGGGGCTGAAGCGTGCGAGCGGCCACATCCACTTCTGCGGCCACGGCGATCCGGTCTGGTTCCGTGCGATCGAGATCAAGGAACTCAAGTGAGGGCCACGGCGCATGGATGCGCGCACGATCAGCCTGCTCGATGACGCCCTCGCGCGTGCGCGTGCCCTGCTGGAGCCGCGAGGGTTCCTGTTCGGCACGCCGCGCCTGCTCGACGAGGGCACCTGGGGGCGCTACGACATCGCCATCGATCCACCGGACGGACGCGCCAGCAAGTTGCAGGTGCACGTCAATGGGAAGGGGCGCACGAGCGTGGTGCCGCAGGGACCCGCCGCGACCGCCATGCGCGTGATCCTGGAGGGCGGATCGACCGACGCCGCACCGCCCTCCGGCGGATCACCCGCGCCCACGATGCGTGCGCTGCCACTCACGCGTGCGGCGCGCGAAGCAGGCGGCGCCACCGTGGGCCCATCGTCGGGCGGTCCTCGATCGGCGGCGAACGACGGACCGCGCTCCGCGTCGACGCCCGCGCGCGCTGCCGACGACGGCTCGCGGCGTCCGGACGGCGGTCCATCGACGACGACGGGGCCCGCGGGACCAGCCGTCGCGGGCGCATCGCTGGTCGTCGATTGCAGCAAGTTCGGTGCGCGGCTCATCGGACCGACCGAATGGCGCGGGATGCAGCGCAACGCCGCGGGTGGTTGGACGGAGGTCTTCCGCAGTGCCCGTCACGCTCGAGGGCACAACAACCTCGGCGAGTTCCTGGCGATCATCGAGGCGTTGCGCAGGATCGAGTCCGGCACCTTGGCGGCCAGCGAACTCTTCAGCGACTCGCGCACCGCGATCAGCTGGGTGACGAAGGGCATCGTCAAGACCACGCTGGATGTCGACGGCGATTGCGATCCAGGCTTCGCCGCACTCGTCCGCGAGGCGCGGGTCTGGATCACCACGCCGGCATGCGCGCGGCTGCGGCGCATCGTCCGGCTGTGGGATACGCCGGTGGTCGGTGAGAACCCGGCGGACTTCGGGCGCAAATGAGCGGCGCACCGCTCGAGGCCTGGCAGTGGCTGGCGAGCGATGAGGGTCGCGCGCTGCGCGATGCGGCGGCATCAGTCGGAGCCACCACGCCCGCGGCGGTCGCGGCCCTGCGCAGGCTCGGCAGTGCCGACGCGGTGCGCGCGGCGCTCGAACTCGCCCAGGCACGGCAGCGCGCGACGGCCAAGTTCCCCGATGCGGCCGGACTGTGGTGCGATGGCCACGGCATCGAGCAAGCCAGCAGCGGGCGCGTGGCGGCGTGGAAGTCCCGGCGGTTCCTGGGTCGCGAGACCATCGACCTCTGCACCGGGATCGGCGGCGACCTGATGGCGATCGCGCGCGCCACGACGGTGACCGGCGTCGATCGTGACCCGGTGCGCGCCTGGATGGCCGCGCGCAACGCGGGCGTGCCGGTCCAGGTGGGCGATGTGCGCGATGTCGATGTGCGGGGACGGCTCGTGCACATCGATCCCGCACGGCGCGATGAGCGCGGCGCGCGCCACCACGGGCTCGATGGCTACGAACCCGGGCTCGAGGTGCTGCAACGGATCTGGTCGGATTCGCCGGGCGGGGGTGCGAAACTCGGTCCGGGCATCGATCTGCCGATCGAGGGCGCGCCGGATGGCAGCGAGCTCGAGTTCATCAGCGAGGACCGCACGCTCGTGCAGGCGGTGCTCTGGTGGGGCGACTGCGTGCGCCACGCCGGACAGCGCACGGCGACGGCACTCCGCGGCGACGAGGTCCGATCGCTGCATGGAGCACCGGAACCAATGCCCGTGCGCGACGGTGATTACGGAGCGGTCATCGCCGTGCCCGACCCGGCGCTCGAGCGCAGCGGCCTGGCCGGTGCATGTGCGGCGCGACTCGGGCTGGCCGAGGCAGCCGTGGGGCTCGGCATCGCGCATGGGCCCGCTCCCTCGCACGAGGACGCCTGGTGGTGGCGCTGGTACCGCATCGAGGCGGAGATCCCCTGGCGTACCGATGCCGCCGCGGCGTGGCTTCGCGAACACGATGCGGGCGAGGTCACCGTGAAGACGCGCGGCAAGGCCGTCGATCCTGATGCGCTCGCGCGCGCCTGGCGCGGGCGCGGCGCCACGCCCTGGACCGTCTTCATGCTCCGGCACGGCAACGCGCGGCGGGCGTTCGCGACGGTGCCGATGGTCGGCACCAGATGAAGCGACCACGCGACCGCGTCCCGCGGACATGATCGCCAACGGCACACCATGCGTTGGGAATCTCCGGAACACCGATGCCATGACCCATGTCGCCGAACGGGACTGGTAGAGTCCGATTCCCGGAACGGCGCGTACCGGAACCCGGCGACGGCGCCCCCCTCCTCATAGGGCACACCCTTGACCCAAGCACGCCCCTTGATGAAGCGCCCCGAGGCCACTGAGCCGCGGCAGGTGCTCCTGCGCTACGCCGTCCCCATCGTCGCGGTGCACCTCCTGTGCCTTGCCGCCCTCGTTCCAGCGCTGTTCTCGTGGACCGCGGTGATCACCTGCCTCGTGGGCGTGCACGTGTTCGGACAGACGATCACGCTGGGCTACCACCGGCTGCTCACGCACCGCAGCTTCAGCACGCCGCGGTGGTTCGAGCACACGCTCGTCATCGGAGCGCTCTGCTGCCTGGAGGATTCGCCGGCCCGATGGATCGCGACCCACCGCATGCACCACGCGCACAGCGACGAGCAGGACGATCCCCACACGCCGATGGTGACCTTCCTGTGGGGGCATCTGTGGTGGCTGCTCATCCGCAACCGCGAGCTGCACCACCGAGCCAACTACGAGCGCTACGCCCGCGACGTGCTGCGCGACCCGTTCTACATGTGGATCGAGAAGCGGCCCTGGAGCCCACTGTGGTTCTACGCCGCACAGGTCGTGATCTTCGCTGCGGTGTCGTTCGCCGTCGCCCTGACGTGGACCGACGCCGCGGGGGCCGCGACCTTCGCCGCGGGCGTGGTCGCCTGGGGCGTCTTCCTGCGCACCGTGATCGTGTGGCACATCACCTGGAGCGTGAACAGCCTGACGCACATCTTCGGCTACCGCAACCACGCCACCGACGAGAACAGCAGGAACAACTGGCTGGTCGCCCTGTTCGCCTGCGGCGAGGGCTGGCACAACAACCACCACGCCGACCCGGCGTGCTGCTCGGTGCGCCATCGCTGGTGGGAACTCGACATCACCTACCTCGAGGTGCGTGCGCTCAGGCTGATCGGCCTTGCCTGGGACATCGTGCCCAGTCGCAGCGAGCGCGCCGCCCGCAGGCCGCGCGCTACGCCGTCCGCTTGAGCGCGGCCGCCGGATCGGTGGGCGACACCGGCGGCGCCACGAGCGGCGCGAGCTCTGCCACCGGGATCCCGGCGAAGACCTTCGCGAGCTCCGGATCGAAGTGCGTGCCGGCGCAGCGAGCGACCTCGTCGAGCACCTCCTGCACCTGCCGCGCGGGCCGGTAGAAGCGCGCGCTCGTCATCGCATCGAAGGCATCGGCGATGCCGACCACTCGACCGAGGATGCTGATCTGGTCGCCGCCGAGCGCGAAGGGGTAGCCCTTGCCGTCCCAGCGCTCGTGGTGCTGGCGCACGCCCGGCAGCACCTCGCGCAGCTGCGGGATGTCCATGAGGATCGCGTGGCCGATGTCCGGATGCTGCTTGATGAACGCGAATTCGTCCTCATCGAGCCGCGAAGGCTTGCGTAGCACGGCCTCGGGCACGCCGATCTTGCCGATGTCGTGCACGAGCCCGCAGGTGCGCGCCATCTCGATGAAATGATCGCCCAGGCCGGCCTTGCGGGCGAGCAGCGCGCTGAAGGCGCTCACGCGGTCGGAGTGGCCGCGGGTGTACGGGTCCTTGGCATCGATCGCGGCGATGAGCGCACGCATGGTGCCGCCGAACATCTCGCGCTGCTCGAGGTCCATGCGCAGCTGCATGCGCATGCGGGCCAGGTTCGCCAGGGCGAGGGCCGCGAAGTGCCCGAGCGCGCTGGCGAAGCTGACGGCCTCGTCCATGTGCGTGGCACCGCGCTGGCCGCGGCAGTCGAGGTACATCCAGCCATAGAAGACGCCTGAGTGGAGCACCGGCACCGAGACCGCCTGCTGCACGTCGAGGTACTGCAGGCTGGCGTTCAGCGTGGCTGCGGTGTTGGCCTCGCCGCTGAACACGCACACGTGCTCGCGCGAACGGCGCAGCAAGCTGCGGCTCACAAGCAGGTTGCCCTTCGCATCACGGATCTCGCCTTCGCTCGCCAGGACATCGATGAAGCCTTCGCGCGCACCCGGACGCAGGAAGCCGACGTTGGTGAATCCGGTCGCATGCACCAGCGCGCTCACGGCGGACCTGGCGACCTGCTCGTCGGTATGCGCGGCAGTCATGCGCTCGCCTGCAGCGAGCAGCTGCAGCAGGAAGGTCTGCGCGAGCGCTTCGGGCTTGGCGACGGTCGCCGCCTGCACGCGGCCGTCGGCGTCATCCTCGGAGACGCGCGCGGCGTGCTCGCCCAGGCGCGTCTCCTGGTCGCTCACGACCTGGAGCACGTACGGCTTGATCTCAAGGCGGTCCTCCGGCTCGATGCGCACCTCGGAGTGCGGCTGCAGCAGCGCGCCGTTCACGATCGTGCCCGCCGTGCTGCCGAGGTCACGCAAGCGCCAGTGGCCCGAGTGGCCATCGCCGGCCGGTGCCCAGGTGAGCGCCGCGTGGCGCCGGCTCACGTTGTTCGACGACAGCCGCAGGTCGGCCTCCGCTGCACGGCCGATGACGAGCGATCGCGTCAGGTCGAGTTGGAAGGTGCGCGACGGCTCGGCCGGGCCTTCAACGATCGTGAGGGTCCATGAGGGCATCGTCGGTCACTCATCCGTGGCGGGGCCCATCGGGTCCCAGATGAGATCCGCCGTGTTCCAGTCGCCGTTGGGGGTGTTGGGGTCACGCGAGTCCTGGGCGTTGGTCGTGGCCTTGGCATTCTCGACCAGGCCCACGTGGCCGTCGCCGAAGAGCATGTGGCCCCCCTGGAAATGGCGCGCGGCGAACCGCTTCCAGTCACAGCGATGACGGGCGAGGTCCTTGTCGTAGTAGATGTCGTTGACCGGCAACTCATCCTGGTTCGCGCGCATCTCGAGCATGAGGACGGTGCGCGAGGAGTCCTTGATCTGCGAGAGCCTGACGCTCTTCTTCGAGAGCTCCTCGCCGATCCGGATCGGATCGGAGATGCCCTGGACGTACTCCACGTCGTTGAAGTCACGGCCGAGGAACGTGTTGTTCAGCTGCGAGTTCGGGACGTAGTTGAAGTAGAACGCCGAGAACTGGCCGCCGTTGGGTGCCGTGGGATCGGGGAACGGCCAGGGCGCACCGTCCTGTGGGGTCGCGGCCGGATCGACGAAGATGCTGTTCTCAAGCGTCGGCACGCCGGTCTGGTTGGTGTTGGCGGCGTTGACCACCTCGCGGTACGACGGGCCGTCGACCAAGGGCGGCACGGCGTTCGCCCAGAACTGCTTGGTCCGGAGATTCACCCCGAACTGGTTCAGGTCCTTGAGTCCCTCCCATGGAAGGCGATCCTTGTTCAGGCTCGTGTAGGCGATGGTGCCCACGCCCCACTGCTTCATGTTGCTCTGGCTCGCGCCGGCGCGGGCGGTCGCGCGGACCGATCCGATCGCCGGGAGGATGAGGCCGATCAGGATCACGATGATGCCGATGACCACCAGCACCTCGATCAAGGTGAAGGCGGTCCGGCCGGGTCGGGAGCGTGCCAGCATGCTCCCCGCACTCTACCTGATCGATCGCTCGGTTCAGCCGGTCCAGTTGGCCAGGAGCACGCCGAGGTCACCACCGTCGACGATGCCGTTGCCGTCGAAGTCCGCGGCGGGTTCGGCCGTCCCGAAGACCGCCAGCAGCAGACCGAGGTCCTTGCCGTTCACCGCACCGTCGCCATTGGTGTCGCCGGGGATCGAGGGGGCTTCGGCCACGCAGCCGTCGATCGGCAGGTTGGACAGGTCCTGCGAGGCGACGCTGCCGGTCGCGCAGTCATCCCAGCTGTTGGCCCGGCCGAACGTGCTGGTGATGCCGTCGTCGAACTCGGCGTTGGCCGAGGTGGTCCGGCTCACGTTGGATCGCAGCCGGCAGACGTCGGTGCTGCCGACGGCGCCACGGAAGTAGTAGATGCTGCCTTCGCCCGAGGGGAACAGGACCGTCGCACCCGATGCGTCCCGCACCGACACGCGCCAGTCGTCGTTGCTGGTGTCGAAATCGCCGCTCACGTGGCCCGGCTTGTTGCTGGTGGTCCCGGCAACGACGGCCGTGTCGAAGGTGTTGATGTTGACCCAGCGATCGGTCGTGCCGTTGAACGACAGGTCCGTGTCGAGGCCGCCCTGCGCCGTGGTGAACTCGGTGAAGGTCAGGATCGTGCCGGCACGCACATCGGCCCAGAAGGGAGCCTGGCTGAGCGTGACCGTGCCGAACTGGGCGTCGGCGACCTCTTCCCAGTCGAGGCGCCAGCCCCGCATGTCGACGTGGTCCGTCACGACGACGAACTCCATCCAGTCGCCACCATTGCCGGCCACGCGGCCGAAGAAGGCATCGCTGGAGAAGGCGCCGGTGGCATCACCCGTGGCGGTGCCGCCACCGAGGTAACCCAGGGCGTCGACCGCGTTGTACTCGTTGAGCACGAGGGCGCTGCAGGACGCGCAGAGTTCCGTCAGGATCGACGAGCGGATCGCCGTGAAATCCTGCCGTTCCTTGCAGGCCGTCAGGTCGTTGGTCCATGCGTTGGGCTGGCCGAACGAGCTGCTGTTGGCATCGTTGAAGTTGAACGCACTGAAGGTGCCGGTGGGCTGGCCTTCGTAACGGCAGGCTTCCTTGCTGTTCACGCCGCTGCCGCCCCAGCCGCCGGCCACGTTCTCGCCGATGAGCGGCTGGTGGATGGCATCGGCTGGCGTCATGATCCGGCACCGCCAGTTGTCGTTGCCTACATCGAGCGGATCGTCGTAACCGGGGTTGGTGGGATCGACGACGTTGGCGAGCGCTTCGACCAGCGCAAGGCCCGCGGCGTCGTTCAGGCAGATGTTGATCCACCAGTCGCCGTTGCAGGGATCGAAGGTCAGGTCGGTGTCACGGCCACCGGCGCTCGCCGGGTTCTCGCTGATCGTCAGGATGGTTCCTGCACGGAGGTCGGCCAGCAACGCCACGTCACGAAAGGTGATCTGACCCTGCGGCACGCTCGCGCTGCCGTACCAGTAGTCGTTCTGGCCATCGGCATCGGTCGCGCCGACCTCGGCCCACTGCACCTTGAAACCACGGATGTCGGCGTGATCCTGCACGATCACGAACTCGAGCCAGTCGCCGCCGTTGCCGAGCGCACGACCGAAGTACTGGTCTTCGTCCTCGGCGCACGCGAAGCCGCCGGGACCCTCGGGGCTCGGGCAGGTCGCGGTCGCGGCATCGGGGTTGTTCAGCCACTTGGTGCTGCCGACCGCGTTGTATTCGTTCAGGTGGATCCGCACGGCCTGTGCCGAGGCGGCCGACGAGACGGTCAGGGCAACGATCGTGGTGAGGACGGTGCGGTGCATCGTGGTGGCTCCTTGATCGCGGTTCGGCGGACGGCGCGTCGCCGGATCGCCTGAAACTGCACCATGACTTTGTTCAGTTCTCGTTCAGGACCGGCTGGAACCGCGGGATTCCTCCACCGAGGCGCCCGACCGCTAGCCTCGAGGCATGGTCTCGATCCTGTGGGCTGCCCTCCCCTGCGTGCTCATCCAGTCCCCACCACCCCTCATGACGCACCTGGCGACCCACGACAGCGGCCGCTTCATGCAGTCCGCGAGCGAGATCGCCGCCCGCTCCCCCAAGGGCGATGCCCTCCTGGTGATCGATGCGGCCCGCGGCCTGATCGAACTCGCGATGGCGACCGACGGCACGCTGTCGCAGCGGGCGATCGTCTCGATGCCGCGGGCCAACAGCGTGGCGGTCCACGGCGATCTCGTGGCCGTGGCGTGCGCGGGTCCCGGTCCGGGCGATTCGGGCGTGGTGCACCTGCTCGATCCGTCGCTGGCCACGCTCGCCACCATCCCGGTCGGTGTCGGGCCCGACATGGTGACCTTCACGCCGGATGGCAGCCGGATCCTGGTCGCGAACGAGGGCGAGCCATCGGCCAACGGACTCATCGATGCCCCCGGATCCGTCTCCATCATCACGCTGGCTGGCGGTGCCGGCGTGGCCACGGTGGAAACGGTTGGCTTCCATGCGTTCGATCCCGAGGTCGATGCGCTCACCAAGGCAGGCGTGCACCTGGCCCTTCGGCACGCTCCGCTCTCCGTGCAGGCGGAGCCCGAGTACATCGCGTGTTCACCCGACGGTGCGACGGCGTTCGTGGGGCTGCAGGAACTGAACGCCGTGGCCGTGCTTGATCTGGCACAGCCGCAGGTCGTCGCGATCATTCCGCTTGGAACCAAGGACTTTTCGATGCCGGGTGCCGGACTCGACCCGGATGACCGCGACGGCGCCGCACGGATCGCGCCGCATCCCGTGCGAGGGCTGCTGCAGCCCGATGCGATCGCCTGCTTCGAGCACGGCGGCTCGCTCTGGCTCGTCACGGCCAACGAGGGTGAGGAGCGCGAACAGGGCCAGTTCAAGGAAGGCGTGCGATGGGGCGATGCCACACGCGCGCCGACGGCTCCGCGCCCGGCCGGACTCGATCGCCTGGTCGTGTCACGCGTGGCCTCCGATCCTGACGGCGACGGCCTGCTCGATGCGCCGGTCTGCTTCGGCGGTCGCAGCGCGTCGCTCTGGCGATTCGTGCCCGCCGTCGACGGAGCAGCCCCACGGCTCGAGCTCGCTTGGGACAGCGGCGACGCCTTCGAGCGCCTGGTCGCCGAGCGGCACCCGGCGGCCTTCAATGCCGACCTCGATGCCACGCCGTGGGCCGATGGCCGCAGCGATGCCAAGGGGCCCGAACCCGAAGGCCTCTCCATCGGCATGGTCGATGGAAAACGCCTTGGATTCGTTGGGCTCGAGCGGTCGCACGGGATCGTGGTGATCGACCTGACCGACCCGGCTGCGCCGCGCGTGGTCGATCACGCCCTGCGCTGTGACCCGTCGGTCGACCTGAAGAAGGCCGCCGCGGATGCATCGATCCTGAGGACCGCCGGCGATCTGGCGCCCGAGGGCGTGCTGTTCATCCCGGCCGATCGCAACCCGACGAAGCGACCGCTCCTCGTGACCTGCAACGAAGTCAGCGGCACGACGACGGTGTGGGCCGTTGGCCCGGCCAAGTGATCACGCTCAGGGGCAATCGCCCCAACCACCCAGGAGCGCACCAAGATCCGCGCCGTCGGTCTGCCCATCACCGGTGAGGTCGCCGGACGAGGTGCCCCACGCACCCAGCACGAAGCCCAGGTCCGCCCCGTCGACCGTGCCGTTGCCGTCGAGGTCGCCCGGGCAGCACGACGCACCGACGGTGATCGCGCAGGCCTGGGCGACCTGCCACTCGCCGGCTTCGGCATCGCCGTCAGCATCGAGGCTCGCCGGCACCTGCAGCACCGCGCGCAACGCACCCGCGTTCGCGTTGGCGTAGCGCAGGCCAGCCAGTGCGATGCGCTCAGGGTTGCTGCCGAAGGCCGTCACGATGTCGACGGATCCTTCGAGCACACCGTTGGAGCCACCACGCGCGCTGCGCCAGGCCGCACCGGTGCGCAGCACGCTGGCGGTGTCGAACCACCCGCTGAACTGGTTGTCGTTCTCGGCGCCGAGGAACGCATTCCATCCGGCGACGAGGCCGCTCTTGCCCCACATGGCCGCGCGCAGGGAACCCGGCGCCTCCGCCGCCACCGTGACGAACGCATCCTCGCCACCACCGGCGTCCTGCGTGGCCACGTAGAGACGGCCGAGCTTGATGCCGGCCCACAGCCGCTGGTTGCCGTGCTGCGCCACGAGCGTGGCGTCGGCATCCAGCTGGCCATCGATCACCCAGTCGCTCTGCGTGGTGCCGCCCTGCACGGGGAAGTGCCAGTCACCGCCGTTGTTGTTGTCCCAGGTGCCCGTGCCGTTGTTGAACACGGCATCGAACTGCTGCGCGTTCTGCGCAACGGGCACCGACACGCGCCACACGCCGTCGGCCGCGATCCACTGCATCGGCACGTCGGGCAGCACGGTCTGCCACTGGTTGATGCCGTAGTGCAGATTGACGCTGCTGGCGCCCTGCAGCGGACGGCCCGCCGGGTTGTAGGAGACGGTCACGCTCTGGCCGGCCTGGATCGGGCTCGGACTCACCGTGACCACCTCGCCACCACCGCCGCCACCACCGCCGCCACCACCGCCGCCACCACCGCCGCCGGTCGTGCCTTCACCGACCCAGACGTGCATGATCGGGCTTCGCGCGACGTTGCCACGCGAATCGACCGCCTCGATGTAGTAGTCCAGGAGCGCGCTGCGAATGCCCGTGATGTTCGCGTGCACGCGGTGCGCGATCCGTTGCGGCATCTCGAAGAAGTCGATGCCACCGAAGTTGTAGATGTTCTCCGCCGGGAAGGGCGCCGTCGCCATCGGTACCGAGGTCCACGCACCGACCTCGGGCCCGCCCGCGAAGGTCTCGTTCTGCGTGCTCGCGAGCGGGTTGGCGCCATCCACGTCCTGGCGCCACTTCAGCGTGACCGACTGCAGGCCACTGACGTCGTGCACGAGGCTCCACACCGTGAAGTCGCCGTCATCGGTGTTCTGCGTGTAGCCGTACGGACCGCCGTAGTTCACGCTGCCGGGATTCCACGGCCAGCGCTGCGGGTACCAGATGGTGGGCGGCGTCGTCTCGGTGGCTCCGGTGCCCACGACGGCGGACGCGTGCTGCAGGGCCTCGTTGCAGGCGACCGTCGGCTTGACTTCCATGTCGAGCGCGGTGCCGTAGTACATGTAGCCGGAGTTCAGCGCGCCGAGGAAGAAGTGCCATGCGCGCTCGGCCGGCGTGGTCGCGCTGCCGGGATTGAGGACCTGCGCGGTGCGTACCGGGCTGCCCGCGGCGGTGCTCAGGTCATCGGCCGTGCTGACCCAGTTCTGTGCCGCGGTGATGACGGCCCAGTTGCGGACGTCTTCCGCCCAACCGTTGACGATGTCGACCTGGCCCTGCGCGTTGACCGGCGGCCAGTTCCAGTTGAGGAACTGCGGCGCACCGAAGTCGCCCTCGGCGTTGACCCATGCGCCGTCCTCCACGTGCACGAGATCCGTGGACGGCACGGGGTGCGCATCGAGGTACTTCTGGACCACGCTGGGCACGAAGCCCGCGCCGACGGCCTGCCCCACGAAGTTCGGCACGGCCTCGTTGTAGTAGGAGTATCCGCCGCCCCAGGCGTTGTCGCCGTCATGGGCGAGCACCACGAGCATCGGGCGCGATGGATCGCTCGAGGGCGCGAGCTGCTGCAGGCGCTGCACGCTCAGCGGCGCGTAGCCGTCCTCCCAGCCCAGGCTCTGGCTGCACGGCACGACGATGATCGAACTCACCGCGCCGGTGTCGGGGTTCACCCACTGCGCGCGGTGCGGGATGTAGGAACCGGGCAGCGCCTCGGCCGGGCCGCAGCCACGGCTGATCGAGATGCGGTTGAAGGCCGGCGCCGCGCCGTTGACCTGGTCGGCCTTGTTGGGTGGATCGCAGTTCACCCCGCCCGATCCGAACTGCACGGGGAAGTTGGCGTAGGCGCGCGAGATCTTCTCACCGCTCACGAGCGACCACTCGATCCCCTCCTGCTGCAGGATCGGGATCAGGCGCTCGCTGAAGGCCATCTCGCTGGGAAAGAAGCCCTTGCTGATGCCGGGGTTCGCGCCCCACACGCCCGCGTAGGCCTCCTTGTACAGACGGATGTCCATGCGCACCGCATCGTCATCGCAGAGCGGCAGGAGCGCATGGTGGTACGAGAACTGCACGATGTCCATGCGCGGCCGCGCGGGTGCGCCGGCGTTGGTGAGGGTGCTGCGGGCCTGTCGCCAGGGGTCGACCCAGAACGGGCTGTACCCCAGCTGGCCACCGGCCTCGGCGAACGACTGGATGTTGGCGATCAGCCCACCGCTGAAGCTGACTTGCGCGCCGCCCTCGGCGGTCCAGGCGATCGCGTTCACGGTGTCGCGCGGGCGGTACTGGTAGGCCGCCACGCGGTCATCGAGGCCGAAGATCGAACGCAGGTCATTTGCGGGGTTCGCCGCGCCGCCGTCGCGGCGCAGGATCGACTGCCAGGCACGCTCGTAACGGTCCGCTCCGCCCGCCTGCTGGTCGGGCCAGTAGATCGGCTGCTCAAGGTGCCACAGGTAGGTGAAGTGCACGCCCTCGGCCATCACCGCGGAGCTGATGAGCGAAGCCCCGGAGAGCGCGACGGTGCAGAGCACGGTGGTCGATCGGCCTGGCATGACCGGAGGGTAGACCACGGATCGCACGATGCGAACCCACACTTTGCGCAACCTGCACGAAGGCCTGACATGCCCTTGACGCCGGATGCCGACAAAACGACATGCCCAGATCCGGACCACCCCGCTGCAGATACCGGACGGTCTGGATCAGCGACACGCACCTCGGGGCGGTGGGCGCGCAGGCCGATGAGTTGGCGTTCTTCCTGAAGAACATCACCTGCGACGAGCTCTTCCTGGTGGGTGACATCATCGACATGTGGCGGCTGAAGCAGCGCTGGTGGTGGCCGGCCGCCCACAACACCGTCGTGCGCCGCATCATGAAGATGGCAGGCCGGGGCACACGCGTGGTGTTCATCCCGGGCAACCACGACGACGGTGCACGGCAGTTCGCCGGACACGAGTTCGGCGGGATCGAGATCGCGCTGAACGCCACGCACACGACCGTCGATGGCCGGCACCTCCTGGTCTGCCACGGGGACCAGTATGACCTCGTCGTGCAGCATCACCGGCTGCTGAGCAAGGCCGGCGCCGTCGCCTACGACCTGCTGCTGGTCGTGAACCGCTGGTGGAACCGGTGGCGCGCGTTCCGCGGGCAGCCGTACTACTCGCTGAGCGCCGACATCAAGCAGTCGGTGAAGAAGGTCTGCCAGTTCGTGAGCAACTTCGAGCAGGAGCTGGTGGCCGAGGCTCGGCGTGGCGGCTTCCACGGCGTGGTGTGCGGCCACATCCACAAGAGCGCCTGCGAAGCCGACGTGGGCGGAGCGGGCATCGCCTACTACAACTGCGGTGACTGGGTCGAGAGCTGCACGGCACTGGTCGAGCACGATGACGGCCGCATCGAGGTGATCGACGGCCTGGCGTTCAACGCGAAGGTCCGCAGTGCCGGGGCCGCCGACGCCGCCGCCCACGAATCCGACGACGACTGGACGCCGCCCGCGATGCCGTTCCCGCTGCCCGAGGTGCCCACCCGCCCGGCTGCAACGCGGCTCGAGGGCGTGGCGTGATGATGGCCTCGAACACGCGCCGGTTCCTGCTGGTCACCGATGCCTGGCAGCCGCAGGTGAACGGCGTGGTGCGCACGTGGGGCCACGTGCTCCGCGAACTCGACGCGCTCGGCATCGCGACCGAGGTGGTGCATCCATCGCTCTTCCGCACGGTCGCGGCCCCCAAGTATCCCGAGATCCGCCTGGCGCTCTGCACGCCGCGCGCGGTCGGCCGCCGCATCGAGGCGTTCGACCCGGACTTCGTGCACATCGCGACGGAAGGCCCGCTGGGCCTGTGTGCGCGCCACTGGTGCCTGGCACGGGGCCTCAGCTTCACGACGAGCTACCACACGCAGTTCCCGCTCTACCTGAAGCAGTACTTCGGCATCCCACCCGCGATCACCTACCGGCTCATGAAGTGGTTCCATGGCGCGGCCGAGGCCACGCTGGCCCCGACGCCCGGGGTGATGCGTGAACTGCGCAGCCACGGCATCGCGCGTGCACAGGAGTGGTGCCGGGGCGTCGACACCATGCAGTTCAGGCCGCTGCCTCCGGCGCTGCCGGACCTGCCGAAGCCGGTCTTCCTCTACGCAGGTCGCGTCGCGGTCGAGAAGAACATCGAGGCGTTCCTCCGCTGCGACCTGCCGGGGACCAAGGTCGTGGTCGGCGATGGTCCCGAGCGCACGCGGCTCACCCGCCGCTACCCGGGCGTGCACTGGGCCGGCTACCGCTTCGGCGACGATCTCGCCGCGCACTACTCCAGCGCCGACGCCTTTGTCTTCCCCAGCCGCACGGACACCTTCGGGATCGTCATGCTCGAAGCCAACGCGTGCGGGTTGCCGATCGCCGCCCATCCGGTGACCGGTCCGATCGACGTCGTCAAGCCGGGCATCAACGGTGCGCTCGATGTGGACCTCGCGAAGGCCGCGATGCAGGCGCTCACCGTCCCGCGGGCGTCGTGCATCGAGCACGCACGCTCGCTCGACTGGCGGCACTGCGCGCAGGTCGTGCTCGATCACGTTGCTCCCGTGCGGCCGATGATGTGCCCGATCGTGACGAGCCTCGACGGGGCGCTCCGTTGATGCCGAGCGCATCGTCCGAACAGATGGGTGCCGGCCGGGTGCTGTGCCTGACGGCCAGCGTCGGCAGCGGCCACACGCGCGCAGCCCAGGCCGTTGCAGCCTGGGCCCAGGACCTCGCACGGGAGGGCTCGATGAGCCTCGACTCGATCCGGGTCGAGGATGTGCTGGCGCATGCGCATCCGCTCTTCCGATCGATCTACCGCGGCGGCTACCTGGGCATGATCCAGCGCATGCCCACGCTCTTGGGCTGGATGTACGACAAGCTCGATCGCCCATGGCACGGTCGCGATGCACGCTTCCGGGTCAATCACCCCTGCCTGGCGCCGCTGCGCGACCTGCTCGCGCGCGAGCAGCCGGACACCGTCCTGTGCACCCACTTCCTGGCGTCGGAATACCTGGCCCAGCTCCGCACGCGCGGCGAGTGGAACGGCCGCCTGGTCACGGTCGTCACCGACATCGATGTGCACGGCATGTGGTTCTGCGACCCGTGCGATCACTTCTTCGTCGCCGCCGACGAGAGTGCCCGCATGCTTGAACTCGGGGGAATCGATCCCTCACGGATCACGGTGACCGGCATCCCGATCGATCCGGTCTTCTCGCGGCCCCTGGATCGCGCGGCGTGCCGGGCGGCCCACGGCCTGCCGCAGGACCGCCCGGTGA
Organism: Planctomycetaceae bacterium; assembly: GCA_027490145.1. Taxonomy (GTDB): domain Bacteria; phylum Planctomycetota; class Phycisphaerae; order Phycisphaerales; family SM1A02; genus SYIB01. The sequence goes on along the minus strand of JAIXYQ010000015.1, from coordinate 93,111 downwards.
TCCTCTTCGCGTGGGGCGGTGCAGGCACCGGACCGGTACGCGACCTCTTCCGCGAGCTGCTGCGCATGCAGACGCCGGCGCACATCGTGGCGATCGCGGGACGCAACGAGTCCGCCCGCACCGCCCTCGAGGCGATCGCCGCGGAGCATCGGGGCCCACTCACGTTCAGCGTGCTGGGATTCACCGATCGGATGCACGAACTCATGGCCGCGGCCGACCTGCTGGTCGGCAAGCCCGGCGGCCTGTCGAGCAGCGAGGCCCGCGCGATGGGGCTTCCGCTGGTCATCGTCGCGCCGGTGCCGGGGCAGGAAGAGCGCAACGCCGCACACCTGCTGGAGTGGGGCTGCGCGATCCGCTGCAACACCCCCGGCACGCTCGCCTGGCGCATCGATCGGTTGCTGGCGGACCCGACCACGCTCAAGGACATGGGCGCGCGTGCGCGACGATCGGCCACGCCGATGGCCGGTGCCCAGGTGGCCCGCGCGCTTCCGTCGATCCGTGCCCGGGAGCATGCGGCCGCCACGCGACGCGTAGGCTGACGCGCCGGATGGCGCCGATCGAACCCGGAACCTCACGCGTCGATGCGGCCACCGCGCGCCGTGATGCCATGAGCGCCCTCGGCGTGCTCGGGCGCTTCCTCGTGCTCGGCTGCGTCGGCTTCGGTGGACCGACGGCGCACGTCGCGCTCTTCGAACGAGAGCTCGTCGTGCGTCGGCGATGGATCGATCCACACGGCTTCGCCAGCCTGCTCGCGCTCTCGATCGCGATCCCCGGGCCCAGCAGCAGCCAACTGGGATTCGCGCTGGGCTACCAGCGCGCAGGGCTCCTTGGTGGCCTGGCCGCCACGGTGGGCTTCACGATCCCGAGCCTGGTGCTGATGACCTGCGCGGTCCTCGGGCTCTCCCATGCCGCCGATGCGCGCGCAGCCGGTTGGATGCTCGGCCTGCACGCCGCAGCCGCCGGCGTGGTGATGCTCGCGATCATCGCGATGGCGCGCTCGCATCTGGTCGGGCCGGGACGGGCGTCGGTGGCCGTCCTGGCCACCATCGTCGCACTCACCTGCCATGCGCCTTGGCTGCCGATCGCGACGATCGCCGCAGCGGCATGCCTGGGCCTGCTGCTCTCGCCCGATGCGCGCCCGCACGAGGCCCCACCCCCGCTGCGACTGCCGTCCCGCGCGACGACGGCGGCGGCGGCCATGCTGCTCGTGGCGCTGGTGGCCGGCTCCTTGGTGCTCTCGACCATGCCGGACCGTGGCGCACGGCTGCTCGCGGCCCTCATCCAGGCGGGCTCGCTCGTGATCGGTGGCGGCCATGTGGTGCTGCCGCTCCTCGAGCGCAGCGTCGTCGATGCAGGACTGCTCGATCAGTCGCTCTTCGCAGGTGGGTACGCACTCTCACAGGCCGTGCCCGGTCCGCTCTTCTCGATCGCGTCGTTCCTCGGCGCCACGCACGGACTTCCGGGTGGGCACGTCGCACTGTTCGCCTGGAGCGCCGCGTGCACCACCGCGCTGATGCTTCCAGGCATGCTGATCCTGCTCGTGACGATGCGGGGCTGGCATGGACTGGCTGCCTGGAGCGGTGCCGGACGCATGCTCGCCGGCGTGGCGGCGGCGGTGACCGGGCTGCTCGCCGCAGCATGGATCGATCCGATCGCGAGTTCGCTCGACTGGGGCGGTCGCACGACGGTGCCCTGCATCCTGGTGGTCGTGGTGCTGTCGCGGCTTCGCGTTCCCATGCCCATCGTCATCGCGCTCTGCGCCGGCATGGGTTGGTTGCTCGGCCCCTGACGCGCACCTACCTTGCGTGCATGCACGCGCTCCGCACGTTCGCCCTATCACTCGCACTCATCGCCGCGATCCTCCAGTCGGCCTGCACCGAGGTCAGCGGCACCGGTCGGAGCCAGTTCAACATCCTCTCGGTCGATGATGAGCTCGACCTCGGCCAGCAGGCGTATGTCGAGGAACTCGACACGGCGAAGAAGGCCGGTCACCGGCTGCTCACGACCGGTCCCGAGCACGACCGCGTGATGCAGGTGAGCCGTCGGATCTTCGATGCCGCGAATCGGATGCACCCGGAGATCGCGCGACGGTTCAACTGGGAGATGACGGTCATCGACGACCCCAAGACGGTGAATGCGTGGGCCCTGCCCGGCGGCAAGAGTGCGGTCTTCACCGGGCTGCTGCCGGTCACCGCGAACGATGCGCAGCTCGCCGTCGTGATCGGGCACGAGGCTGCACACGCCATCGCGCGCCACGGCGGGGAACGCATGTCCCAGCAGGCGGCCCTGAATGTCCTGGTGTCGGCCGGCTTCCAGCTCTCCGAGGCCGACCCGGGGACGCAGCAGGCGGTGCTGAACGCGCTCGGCCTGGGCACGCTGGCCTTCAGCCGCAACCAGGAGAGCGAAGCCGACCACCTCGGCCTGCTCATCGCCGCCGACGCCGGCTTCGATCCGCGCGAGGCCATCCCGCTCTGGCAGAACATGGCCGCTGCCGGCGGCGCGAGCCCGCCCGAGTTCCTCAGCACGCACCCGAGCGAGAACACGCGCATCCAGCGGCTGAACGAGCTCATGCCCGAGGCCATGGCGGTGTGGCAGGCGGCCAAGGCCGCGGGACGATGACCTCCGCGTGAGGACGGCGTCGACGACCGCACCGCCATGCAGGCCACCGCACTCGTCGTCATGGACCGGACCGCGACGATCAGGTCCGTGATCGCTGCCAGGCCACCACGTCACGCACGATCGAGCGCACGTCACGCACCGGCTGGGGGCCGAGCAGCGCACGCAGCTTCGCCAGGTCGGGCACCCGACGACGCATGTCCTCGAAGCCCGAGCCGAAGGCCTGCTCGTAGGGTTCGAGTTCGATCGCACTCGTGCTGCGGGTCTCCTCCCGCACCATCGTGGCCAACTCGAGCATGGTGATCTCAAGGTCGCTGCCGAGGTTGAGCACCTGCCCGTGCGTGGCCGGCGAGGCCAGGATCGTGACCAGGCTCTGCACGCTGTCGGCCACGTGGTGGAAGCAGCGCGACTGCGTGCCGTCGCCGTGCACGCGGATGGGAGCGCCCGCGAGGGCCGCCTCGACGAAGCGCGGCAGCACCATGCCGTACTCGCCGAGCTGCCTCGGGCCGACCGTGTTGAAGAAGCGGATGACGGTGACCGGCAGCCCGTGCTCGGTCGCGTGGGCGAGCGCGAGGAACTCATCGAGCGCCTTGCTGCAGGCGTAGCCCCAGCGCCGCACGCTCGTGCGGCCGATCAGGATGTCGTCGTCCTCGCGGAGCGACTGCTGGCTCGACGCCCCCGACATGAGCTTGCCGTAGACCTCGCTCGTGCTGGCGACCAGCGTGCGAGCACCGAGTCGCGAGGCGGCCTCGAGCACCACTTCCGTCCCGCGCACGTTGTTGACCAGCGTCTCGACTGGCCGGTCGATCACGAGCTTGACGCCCACGGTGGCGGCCAGGTGCACGATGACCTCGGCGCCGTCCGAGGCGCGCGCGACGACGACCGGATCCTGCACGCTGCCTTCGATCACCGTCACGCCGGCTCGCCCTTCGAGGGCCGACAGGTTGGCGCGACGGCCGGTCGAGAAGTCATCGAGCAGCGTGACCGAATGGCCCGCGGCGACGAGCGCCTCGGCCAGATGGCTGCCGATGAATCCGGCGCCGCCCGTGATCAGATGATGCATGCAGCGAAGCGTAGTGAGCCGCGCCCGGGCTGTCGCGCAGGAGGACCCAAGCGCATGATCCGGGCACCCGTGCGCGGGCGGTGATCAGTCCCACCCGAGGACCGCCATGCCCACCATGAGCACGCCGCCGGCGCCGAGTACGGCAATCACCGCGAGCACGGCCCACGGCGACCAGCCCCTTCGCAACGCGCGATGCGTCAGGTGATCGGTCCCGCCGATCATCGGATTTTGGCCGCGGGCCGCGCGCGTCACGCACACGAAGGCCGTGTCGAGCATGAACGGAAGGCCGAGCATGGCCGGAAGCACCCATGGCAGCCACGGGCGCACCTGCTGGCACTGGCCTCGGTCGAGTTCGATGGCCACCAGCGCCGACAGCGCCCCGAGCAGGAGCCCGATCGGCAGCGCGCCGGCATCGCCCAGGAAGATCCGCGCACGCGGCCGGTTCCAGATCCAGAACGCCGCCATCGCACCGGCTCCCGCACCGGCGATGGAGGCCACGCGCGGATCGCCCGTGACGAGCGCGATCCCCACGAAGCCAGGGATCGCCGCCGTGGCGCACGCGCCATCCATGTTGTCGAGCATGTTGACGCTGTTGCAGAAGACCAGGCTCCATGCGGCGATCACCACGGCATCGGACGCGGGGAGCCCGCGGGCACCGGCGATCGCCCACCCCATCGCCGCGGCACCCAGGACTTGCCAGAGGAGCTTCGTCCAAGGCTTGAGGTGCCGCAGGTCATCGACGAGTCCGGTCACCGCCAGCACGAGGACCCCGGGCAGGACCGCACCGACGAAGGACAGGTCGAGGGCGCTCGGCGTCGAGGGCACCAGGACACACGCCAGAAGCAGTGCAGCGAGGACACCCACGCCGCCGTGCAGCGCCACGGGTTCGCGGTGCCACCGATCCTCGCGCGGCTTGGCCATCCAGCCCTTGGACAGCGCCACGCGACGGACGATCGCCACCGCCGGCACGCCTGCGATGAGTGCGCACGCAGCGTGCACGAGCATGAAGCCGGTCACGTTGACCGACGATGGATCGGTGGTCGCCTCCATGGGATCGATGCTATGCCGCACCCGGCCACGGGGCCGCGTGGCCGTACACTCACCGCATGTGCGGCGTGGCGGGATTCCTCGATCCGCGCGGGACGATCTCCGATCCCCGCTCGACGCTCGCGCGCATGGCCGCACTCTCGCGCCATCGCGGACCTGATGCCTTCGGGCTCCACTGGGAGGGTGACGGTCTTGGACTCGCCCATGCGCGGCTGGCGATCCTGGATCGCTCGCCGACCGGCGCGCAGCCGATGGAGTCGCCGCAGAAGCGCTTCGTGATCGCCTACAACGGCGAGATCTACAACCACCTTGAGCTGCGACGCGAGCTCGGCGACGGCATCGCCTGGCGCGGCACGTCGGACACGGAAACCATTCTTGCCTGCTTTGAGCGCTGGGGCGTCGCGGCCACCCTGCCCAAGCTGCGCGGGATGTTCGCGATCGCCGCATGGGAGCGCGGGCCACGCGTGCTCTGGCTGGCGCGGGACCCACTGGGAAAGAAGCCCCTGAGCATGGGCTGGCACGGCGGCGTGCTCGCGTTCGCCAGCGAACTGCATGCCCTGGCTGCGCTGCCATCATGGCCACCGCCGATCGACCGGCAGGCGCTCGCGGCCTACGTGCGCTACCAGTGCGTGCCCTCACCGCGCACGATCCACCAAGGCTTCGTCAAGGTGGCACCGGGCTCGCTCGTGCGCATCGGACCGGATGACGCGGCACGGATCGGCACGCTGCCGTCGGCGAGCGTCTTCTGGGATCCGCGCCACGTCGCCGTCGAGGGTGAACGGCACCGGCTGTCGGGCACCGGCGACGAACTCACGGCGATTCTCGAGTCGGCACTCCGGTCCGCCGTGTCGAGCCGGCTGCTGAGCGACGTGCCGGTCGGTGCATTCCTCTCGGGTGGCATCGACAGCGGCGTGGTCACCGCCCTCATGAGCCGGGTGGCCACGTCCCGCGTGCGCACGTTCTCCATCGGGTTCGCCCAGTCGGAGTACGACGAGCGGCCGCTCGCGCGCCTGGTCGCGGACCACCTGGGCACCGAACACTCCGACTGGCTCGTCGGTCCCAACGACGCACTCGATGCCGCCATGGACATCGGCGCGGTCTGGGACGAGCCCTTCGCCGATTCGAGCGCGATCCCGAGCCTGCTGCTCGCGCGCGCCGTGCGGTCTGAGGTCTCCGTCGTGCTGACCGGCGATGGCGGCGATGAGCTCTTCGGCGGCTACCAGCGTTACCAACACGCGTACCGCCTCTGGCGCAGGGCACAATCGCTGCCCGGACCCGTGCGAAGGGCCCTCGTGGCGGCTCTCGGCGCACCACCGGCCGAGTTCTGGCGGCTCGTCGGGGCGATCCTGCCCGACCGCACGCTCGGCGCACACCCCGCACGCGCAGTCCGGCGTGGTCGCCAGGCGCTCGCGGCCCACAGCGCGGATGCACTGCCCCGCAGCGTCATGAGCGTGTCGGAAGATGGTCCCGCACTGGTCCCCGGCGTCGACGAAGCGCCGACGCTGCTCGATCACTTCGATGCCGTGCCGAAGCTCGACACCTTCGAGGCGCGCTTCATGCTCGCCGACCTCATGACCTACCTGCCGGACGACCTCCTCGTGAAGGTCGATCGCGCCTGCATGAGCGTGGGTCTCGAGGCCCGCTGCCCGATGCTCGATCGTGATGTGGTGGCCCTGAGCATGCGCATGCCGCCGCATGAGCGGCTTGGTCGGGGAGGCACGAAGCTCGTGCTGCGGAGGCTCGCGCGGAACCTGCTTCCCGAACCCGTGCTCCGCGCGCCCAAGCGTGGTTTCGCCGTACCGCTGGCTGGCTGGATGTCGGGGCCCCTGCGCCACTGGGCCGGCGACATGCTGAGCGACGCCACCACCTCGCGCTGCGGGTTGTTCGACGCGCGTGCGGTGCGATCCATCGCCGCGCGGCTGGACACACGCGAACCCGACGTGGCGAACATCGCCTGGACGATCGCGTCCGCGCACTCCTGGGCGATCCACTCGCGCAGGCTCGTCCGGACGCAGACCGATACGCTCCGCACATGAGCGCTGGAACGATCCTCGTGACCGGGGCCGCGGGCTTCATCGGGAGCCACGTGGCCCACCTCCTTCTGGACCGTGGCGACCGCGTGGTCGGCCTGGACAACCTGAACGACTACTACGACCCCACGCTGAAGGAAGCCCGGCTCGCGCGCCTTGCCCCCCGTGCCGGCTTCTCCTTCGAGCGCGTCGACGTCGCCGATGCCGGGGCGCTCGCGCGCGTCTTCAAGGACCACCCGATCGACCGCGTGGTGCACCTGGCCGCGCAGGCGGGCGTGCGCTACTCGATGGTCAATCCGATGGCCTACGTCGAAGCCAACCTCACCGGCTTCACCAACATCCTCGAGCGTTGCCGGCACGGCGGCGTGCGGCACCTGGTCTACGCGAGCACCAGCAGCGTCTACGGCTCGAACACCGACATGCCCTTCCGCGTCGGGCAGTCCTGCGATCACCCGCTCTCCTTCTACGCCGCCACGAAGAAGGCCAACGAGCTCATGGCCCACACCTACGCGGCGATGTTCGGGTTGCCGTGCACGGGGCTCCGCTTCTTCACGGTCTACGGTCCCTGGGGGCGACCGGACATGGCGCTCTTCCTCTTCACGAAGGCGATCCTGGCCGGCGAGCCGATCAAGGTCTTCAACCACGGTCACCACAAGCGCGACTTCACGTACGTCGACGACATCGCCGGCGGGGTCGTGGCCTCGCTCGACCACGTCGCCACGCCCAACCCGTCGTGGAGCGGTGCGCATCCGGATCCGGCCACGAGCAACGTCCCCTGGCGGCTGTTCAACATCGGCAACGGCACGCCGGTCGAACTCTCGCGCTACATCGAGCTCATCGAGGAGAACCTGGGCCGCAAGGCCACGCGCGAACTGCTGCCGCTGCAGCCGGGCGACGTGCCCGACACCTGGGCCGACACGACCAGCCTGACGCAAGCCACCGGCTATCGACCCGGCACGCCCGTCGAGGTCGGCGTCAAGCGCTTCATCGATTGGTACTGCGAGTACTACCGCGTCAAGCGCTGAGCGCTCACCGATCCGTACGCGACCAGCCGGCAAGCAGGTCCTGCTCGGCACCCACCGTGCTCGTCGGGATCGACGGCAATCCAAGCAGCCAGAGCGCACAGTTGCCGGCATCCGCATTGCGGATCGGTGCACCCCCGGTGGCCGTCATGCGCTCGCTCGCGGACGGTCGCGAGCGCGTGGGGCTGAGGGCATAGAGATCCCCTGCAGCACCGTCGCCGGTCCACACCACGAACGGGATCCGGAAGTTCAGCGGTGAATCGTGGACCGTGTGGGAGAGCGGCGGTGCGCCGCCACCATGGTCGGCGGTCATGATGATCGCGGTGCGTCCCTTCAACGACGGGTTCGACCCCACATGCCCCACGAGCCGGTCGACGAGTGCATCCATGCGGTCCACGCACGCCAGGTAGTCCGAGCCCGGCGTCATGTCCCATGTCTTCCCGTGACCGGTGAAGTCGGTGTCGGCGAAATGCAGGAACCACAGGGATCGACGCCCATCCGCCGCTGCACGGTCGAGGGCTGCCTCGGCCTTGCGTTCGACGCCTTCGCCGCGGAACGCGAGCTCCACGACGTCGAGCTTGGCCCGACCGTGATCCGGGGCGACGGCGTCGGGAGCACCTTGCTCCTCGCGGTAGGTGTTGTCGTACAGGATGAACTTCTCCTTGCTCGCGATCATGCCGGTGAGCAGGCCATGATCATGCGCCACGTCCCACATGCTCGGCACGTACGAGCCGTGTGCGGCATGCAGCGTGCCGCCCTCGACGATCGTCGGCGGCAGGTCATTGGGCAGCCAGTTGTGGCCCTGCGGTCCCTTGAAGAGACGGCCAGTCACCATGCCGGTGTGGTTGGGCAGCGTGACGGTGATGTCCGGATCGGTCCGCGCCTCGAGCGTGTGGGGTCCTTCCAGGAGTGCAGCAAACCCAGGGCGGCCGCGCCGCACCGCATCCTCGACCGCATCGGCCCGGAGGCCATCGATGCTCAGCACGATCACGTGGTCGAAGGGCTTCGTGATCGCACGAGGTGCAGCGCGCTCGGCCACGGAACCCACCGCGTTCGACGACGCGGTCATGGTGGCGCCGGACGGCTCGCCCTCGGCGGGTTGCACCGTGAAGAACACACGGATCACGATCCACGCGATGGTCACGGCGAGCGCGGCGATGAACATCACCGCGCCGACGGCACGACCCGAGACCCGTTGTGGCTGCGCCTGCATCCGGCTGATCCTAGGAGCGGACCGCACGGCGTGGTGAAGGCTTCATGAAGCGGCACGCCACCGTGGGCCCACGAAGACGAGTTGGCCGATCAGCGCGAGGATGGCGAACGCCACCTGCCCGGCGATCACGGCCGTCACCACGCCCTCCATGCCCGCGGTTGGAGCCTGCAGGATGCAGCCCCCGATCGTGATGGCGGCCAGGCCGACCCAGCACAGGGTGCGCCAACGCACTTCGGTCGGCGTCGTGTGGTGCGCCGTCAGTCCGGCAGCCAGGCACCACACGGGAAAGGCCAGCGCCAGCGTGCGCGCCGGTCCGACCGCAGCCTGTTGCGCCTGGCCGAACACGAGCGGGATCGCCCAGGGCAGCACGAACCAGGCCGCGATCGAGGCCAGGATCGACACCACCATGACCCACGCGAGCACGCGCGGCGCGGTGCGGGCGAGCCGCGCCGGATCGCTGTTGCCCCAGAGGAAGTAGCGCGGTGCGAAGACCCGGGCGAAGACGGCGCTCGGCAGGAGGTGCATCGCCGTCACGATGTTCATCGCCACGGAGAAGGACCCCGCATCCTCGACCAGCTGCGCCGAACCCAGCGCGATCGTGCCCACCTGCAGGACCGCCAGGTACGCCAGTCCCTGCACGGCGAAAGGGAGCGACCGCACGAGCGCCGCTCCCGCGGCCGGTGCGTGCGGCATCGGTTCGTGGGTCGGCGCATCGTCGATCGGTGGATCGCGCCGAAGCCTGAGGATCCACCGCATGCCGATCACGCTCGTCAACGCCGTGCCCGCGACCAGCACGATCACCAGTGGTCCACCCACGGCGCGCGTGCCGTCGCTGCCCCACAGCACCAGCGCCGCGACCCCGACCGCCGCCATGCGCACCACGTACGGTGCGAGCTGCCAGAGTGCCACGCGGACGAATCGTCCACGCAGCATCGGCTCGGCGATCGCGTTGTCGGCCGGCGCGCCGAGCGCGACCGCCACCGCCATCACGATCGCCAGCTCCCCAGCCTCGCCCGACGGCGCGAGCGCCATGCCCCAGGTCGCCATGCCGAGCACGGCCAGACCGGCGGTGCTGGCCATCGCCCCCAAGCCCGGCACGATCCACGCCGACGCGGCGCGACCATGACGACCGAAGGCCTGCAGCCACATCTCGCTCACGCCGCCCTGCGCGAGCGGCGCTGCGAGCCGGCTCACGGCGAAGACCGTCATGAACGTGCCGAAGGCCGCCGCATCGAGCGTGCGCGCGAGCGCGATCGAGAACCCGAACGCGAGCAGCGCGCTCGCGAGCGAGGCGGACCACACGATGGCGACCTCGACGGGCGCACGCATCGGGCCATCGTAGGGTCGATGGCGCGTGAGGCGCTCGCCCATACGATCCGATCATGGCCCGAGTCGCGATCCTGACCGGCTTCGCCCCGACGTTGCCGCTCTTCCGTGCACCGTTGGTGGGCCTGCTGCGTGCAGCCGGCCACGAGGTCGTGGTCGCCGCTCCGGCGATCGAGCCCTGGGTGCGCGAGCGCATGCAGGACGCGGGAGCCGAGGTGGTGGAGCTCGACTACGCGCGGCGCGGCATGAATCCGCTGGCGGAACGCGGCGTGCGGCGGGAGTTCGACCGCTTCATGCGCGACGAACGCCCGACCCATGTGCTGGCCGGCACGATCAAGGCCGTGTGCCACGGCATGCCGGCGGCGGCGGCGGCGGGCGTGCCCATCCGTGTGGCCATGATCACGGGCGTCGGCAGCGTCTTCGTGCGCGGTGGCCTGCGTTGGTGGATCGCGCGCCAGGCCGCGAGCGCGCTGTACCGACGCGCCCTGGTGCAGGCCACGCACGTCATCTTCCACAACCCCGATGATCGTGCCGACTTCGCGCGCTGGGGCCTGCTGGCGCCCGGCGTGCCGGTGACGGTCACCGCCGGCAGCGGCGTCGATCTCGTGCACCACGCGGCGCAGACACCGAACCCCGCGGGTGGACTCCTGTTCGCGAGCCGATTCATGACCGACAAGGGCTTCGACGAGTTCCTGCAGGCCGCCGAGCGCGTCCACCGCGCGGACCCGTCGATCCCGATCCGCATCGCGGGATTCGGTGATGGCAAGGAGGGCGCTGCGTTCGAGCGCCGCGTGGCCGAGGGAGCGCAGCGCGGTGTGTGGGAGTCGGTGGGGCGCCGTCACGACATCCGACCCGACCTGGCCTGGTGTCGCGTGTTCGTGCTGCCGAGTTGGCGCGAAGGCACGCCGCACAGCGTGCTCGAGGCGATGGCCATCGGCCGCGCCGTCGTCACGAACGACGTGCCCGGTTGCCGTCAGTGCGTGGAGGACGGGGTGACGGGAGTTCTCGTCGAACGCGGCAACGTGGCCGCACTGGCGCACGCGATGCAGTCACTGATGCAGGACCCGGCGCGGACCGATGCGATGGGGCGCGCTGCCCGCGCGCGCGCCGAGCTGTCGTTCGATGCCCGCACCGTGGCGCGCGAGACGCTCGCGGCGATGGGGCTGGGGTGAGGGGTCACACCGTCCCGCAATGGGCCCTCCCGGACTCGAACCGGGATGCCGTGTGAGCGGCGAGGGATTTTAAGTCCCCTGCGTCTGCCAATTCCGCCAAGGGCCCGACCCGCAGAGCGTAGTCGCACGACCGAGCGTTGCCGCCTTGCCCCGTGAACCCGCCGGCTCGGCCGCGGCTGCACCTGGCATCAATGCAAGTGCTTGGGCAGTTCCCGCTCGACCCAGGCGCGGATCTCGTCGCGCACGCGGCGGTAGTGCGGCATGGCTTCGTCGTCGGTGCGGGCTCCCTGCGCCAGATGCGGCGGATCGTCGAACGGAGCGTGGATGCGCCGCACGGCACCGGGCATGGCGGGGCACGCCTGGTCCGCACCGGAGCAGACCGTGATCGCCACATCCAGGTGCGTCGGCAGATCGCCCACGGTCTTGCTCGCGTGGGCGCTGATGTCGACGCCTGCTTCCGCCATGGCGCGGACCGCCAGCGGATTCAGCGTGCTGGCGCGCACGCCGGCGCTGAAGGCATCGAGCCGGTCGCCGTGCAGCGCGCGCGCCCAACCCTCGGCCATCTGGCTCCGGCACGAATTGGCGGTGCAGACGAAGGCCACCTTGTGGCGATAGTGCTCGCCGATGTCCTCGGCCCACAGACCGGGCTTCTCACGCTGCAGTCGGTGCATGAGTTCGATGCAGCGCGGATCGTCCAGCACGAGCACCTCCGCGCCGGCCTCCGCAAGCCAGCGCTCGGCACCCATGAAGGTCCTGTTCTCGCCGATGACCACGCGCGGCACCTTGTAGAGCACCGCGGTGCCCGTGCACATCGGACACGGGCTCAGCGTGCTCACCAGCGTGAGCTCGGACCAGTCGGTGCGGCGACCGGCGTTGCGGATGCAGTCCATCTCGGCATGCAGGATCGGGTCGCCGGACTGCACACGCTGGTTGTGTCCACGGGCCACGATCGTGCCGTCGGCGCGAGCCAGCACGCTGCCGATGGGGATTCCCCCCTCGCTCCATCCCTTCTCGGCCTGCTCGATCGCAGCATCCATCCATCGCATGGCCATGGTCCGGTCGATCGTCATCGTGCGCTCCTTGCCGGCCGGGGCCGGTCGTTCGGTACCGTAGTGCCCCATGCAGGCCGTTGCCATGCTGCTTGCCGCGCTCGCCATGGGCGATGGCCCCTTCCCTGCCGGGCTTCGCCTGAACGACATCCAGGTCATCGGCACCCACAACTCCTATCACGTGGCGCCTCCGGCGGGGCTCTACACGATCTTCGCCGAGCGGGCGCGCGCCTGGCAGTACACGCATGCCCCGCTGCGCACCCAGCTGGACGACCAGAACATCCGCGCCCTCGAGCTCGATGTCCATCACGATCCCGACGGTGGCCTGTACCGGCATCCGCTCTTCGGCCACGGATCATCGTCGTTGCTCAGGCAGCCGGGATTCAAGGTCTTCCATGTTCCCTCGGTCGATCAAGGCACACGGTGCGTGCTCTTGCAGGATGCCCTGTCGCAGATCGCCGGCTGGAGCAGCGGTCATGCAGGCCATGTGCCCATCCTGGTCCAGCTCGAGCTCAAGGAGTCGGGCTACGACGGACCTGCCGGCTACCGGATCGATCCGCCACCACCGTTCGATGCCAAGGCACTCGATGCCCTCGATGCGCTGATCCGCGATCGGATCGGTTCGGATCGGCTCATCACCCCGGATCTGGTGCGTGGCGATGCCTCCACCCTGAACGAGGCCATCGGCACCCTGGGTTGGCCCGAACTCAACCAGGTCGCCGGGCGCGTGATGTTCATCCTCGAGTGCGGCGCACGGGCACGCGCGACGTATCTCGACGGTCGACCGAGTGGGCAGGGACGCGCGTGCTTCGTCAACGCGCCCGAGGGAACGCCGGGATCGGCCTACCTGGTGGTGAACGACCCGATCGGCCAGCGTGATCGGATCAAGGACCTGATGCGTCGCGGATACATGGTGCGCACGCGCGCGGATGCCGACCTGCGCGAGGTGCGCGCGAACGATCCGACCCGTCGGGACGCTGCCCTGACCAGCGGCGCCAACGTGGTCAGCACCGATGCGCCCGTGCCGTGCAGCGATCTGGGCAGCGCGTACGTCTGCGGACTGCCCGATGGTGGTCCCTGGCGACGATCGCCGCATGCACCGCAGCGCGCGGCCAAGGTTCAACCCCCTGCTGCGCTGCCAGCTGTGAAACCCTGATATCACTGGTGAAGTCGCGTTCCCCCGCTCGCCCAGTACGGAGCCCCCATGAGCACATCTCCAGCACCGGATGCAACAGGAGTCATGACCGTCCCCGTCCATCACGGCATGTTCTGCTGGTTCGAGCACCACAGCGATTCGCCGGAGCGTGCGGTCGCGTTCTGGACCGCGCTGGTCGGCGGCGAGCACGCCGCGGTGCCCCTGCCGTGTGGCGGCACGATGCACATGATGAACGCCGGTCCGCACCATCGTTGGTCGCTGCGCGCCTTGGCAGGATGCCCCGCACCGCTCATCGAGCGCGGGCCGCATTGGCTCCCGTTCGTCGCGGTGGACGACACCGACGCTGCGTACGCGCGCGCGCTTTCCCATGGCGCCACCGGCGTCACGGCGCCCAACGACAACGGCATGGGCCGCGGCGCGGTCATCGTGGATCCGCACGGTGCGGCGCTCGGACTGTTCACTGCGGCGCCTGGAGCGACCGACGGTGTGAACCCGCACGGTCACGGCTTCATGTGCTGGTGCGAACTGGTCACGCCCGATCCGAAGGCGAGTGCCGCGTTCCTCGCCCACGTGTTGGGCTGGACCTCGACCGAGCAGGACATGGGCGACTTCACCGTGACCATCGCGAGCGCCGGTGGCCATCCGGTCGCGAGCCTGTGGAAGCAGTGTGCCGACGATGCCCACCCATGGAAGCGCGCACGCTGGTACCCCTACGTCCAGGTCATCGAGATGGACTCCGCGGCCGCCCAGGCCAAGGCACTCGGTGCGACGCTGCCGTGCGACGTCATGCCGATTCCGGGCGTGGGGCGATGGCAACCCACCTACGACCCCACCGGGTGCGAAACAGCCCTGCTCGAGCCGTGCCAACAGGCCCCGAAGACCTCGTAGTTTTCACTTCGCGCTGAAATCACTGGCATTCTTGCGGTCCGGGCTTGTGCTTTTCTTCACGAACCACTGATTCCAGCACAAAATCGCGTCTTCACGAAGTGAACGGCGGTTTTTGACGCGATTTTTATCGGTTGGGTCCGATCTGCACCGATGCAACGCGTGCAGCCAAGGAAAGCGCAACGTGCGCGGGCTGCATTCTCACCACACTGCACAGGAGGCAGTCACCATGAAGGCTTTCGACACCCTCAAGAGCTGGACCAGCGAATTCATCGACATCGCCATGCTGTTCATCGCCGTCGGCGTGCTCGCCCAGATCATCTTCGGCAAGACGAACACCTGGTTCTTCGGTGGCATCACCGACAACCTCATGAGCTTCATCTCCGGCTTCGGCAACAACGGTCTGGTCGGCCTGATCGCGCTGATGGTCATCCTGGCCGTGTTCAGCAAGCGCTCGACGACCTGAGTTCCGGTCCTTTCTCCTTCGAATCACTGGCGACTCGGCCGGGCTCCCGCCCGGCCGTTCGCTTTTTTGCCGCGGTCGCTGCGCATAGCATCCGCCGACCAACCCAAGGACCCACCATGCGCACCAGCACCACCCTTGCATCGATCCTCGCCCTCACCCTTGCCTGCGCGCCGTCGATGGCGCAATCCGAAGGCAGCCCGGGCACCCCCGCCGGCGATCAAGGCAATGGTCGGCTCTCGGTGGGCAGCAAGGCGCCGGCGCTCAGCATGGACGAGATCATCAAGGGCAAGCCTGTCGAAGGCCTCAATGAAGGCACCGCCTACGTGGTCGAGTTCTGGGCGACCTGGTGCCCACCGTGCGTCGCGAGCATCCCGCACCTGACCAAGCTGCAGAAGAAGCACAAGAACATCGTGGTGATGGGCGTGGCCGGTTCCGAGCGCAGCGGCAAGGATCCGCTCGAGGCCTTCGTGAAGAAGCAGGGCTCGAAGATGGCCTACACCGTCGCCTATGACGCCGACCGCTCGATGGCCTCGGCGTGGCTGCAGGCCGCCGGCCAGAACGGCATCCCCTGCGCCTTCATCGTCGACACCAAGGGCATGATCAGCTGGATCGGCAACCCCCACGACAAGGCGTTCGACGCCGAAGTCGCCAAGGTCGCCAAGGGAAGCAAGCTTCCCAAGTCGGCGAAGTCGTCGGGCAAGGACTCGGACGGCTCGAGCGATTCGGCCAGTGACTCGGACAGCGACGCTTCGAAGGACTCCTCGAGCAGCTCGGACTCCGACCAGGACTCGAAGAAGGACTCCTCCAGCGACTCCTCCAGCGATTCCTCCAGCGATTCCTCCAGCGACTCATCGAGCAGCTCAGACTCCTCGAGCGACCAGACGTCGTCGAAGAACTCCTCCAAGGGCTCGACCTCGGGTGGATCGTCCCGCGGTTCCGGCTCCACCAAGGGCGGATCGTCGGGCTCCACGCCCTGACGCCGCGACCCGCTTGCGCGATCGCGTGAACATCGCGAACATCCGCGCATGACGATCCACCGCGCGCTTCTCCTCTGCATCGCCTCGTTCCTTGCCTGCGTCCTTCCGGCGTGCCAGTCGGCACCCACGACTGAGGAACGCAACGCCGACCGCTCGAAGATCGACGCCGAGCGTGATGAGGTGCTCAAGAAGCTCTACGCGATCTACCCTGATGCGAAGAAGCAGATGGAGGAGGCCTACGGCTCCGCCGTTTTCTCGGGCACGAACGTCTTCGTCATCTTCGGCGGCGGCTCCGGCGCCAAGGGCGTGGCGGTCGACAAGGCCGGCAAGAAGACCTACATGTCGATGAGCGAGGCCAGCGCCGGCGTCGGCATCGGTGCGAAGGGCTTCTCCATCGTCTGCCTCTTCAACAACGATCTCGACTACCGCAACTTCACCGAGAAGGGCTGGAGCTTCAACGCGCGCGCCGATGCCGCGGCGAAGGGTGATGGCGGTGGCGAGGCGGGCAACGCCGCCAACACCAGCGGTGTCTGGAAGTACTACGAGATCACCAAGGATGGCGTCCTGCTGCAGGCCGCCGTCGGCGTCCGCAAGTTCTGGCCCGAGAAGCACCTCAACGACTGACTGCGGCAGGTGTAGCCTGCAGCCGTGCCGGCGGCGCCAACCATCCGGGTCCATGTGGCATGGAGCGATCGCTCGCGATCGGTCCTGCTGACGCCGGGCCAATCCGCGATCATCGGGCGCGACACGGGGTGCACGATCTGCGTGCCCGTGGCGACCGTGTCGCGGCATCACGTGAAACTCGAATTCGTCGGGACCGAGTGGGTCGTCACCGATCTCGGCAGCCGTGCGGGGACCCGCCGCCAGGGGCTGCCCCTGCCGTCCAACGCCGCGGTGGCGCTCCACGACGGCGACCAACTTTCGCTCGGACCTGGAGTGATGGCGGTCATCGAACACACCGCACCCATGGGCGCCACGATGCTGCGCACGCTCGACGACAGCGGCGAGAGCCCCGCGCAGATCTCCGCCGCGAATCCGGCCGAACTCCTCGAGCACGTGCTGAAGGCCTCACGCGCCATCGGTCAGGCCGCGACGGAGCGCGACATCTGGCTCAACGCAGCGCGTGCACTCAATGAGGCACGCGGCCTGGGCATCGCGACGGCCGCCGCGATCCAGGCCGAGGACGCCGCCAAGGTCACGGTGCTTGCCCACCACGGCCAGCGTGATGCCACCTTCAGCCGGCGCGCGATCGAGCAGGCCCTGCGAACGCCGGACGAGACCGCGATCTTCGAGCGCTCGGCCGAGGGTGGTGCGGGTGCCACGCTGATGAGCGACTCGGAGTTCGTCGCCTGCCACGCCACGACGCTCGCCAGCGACGCGGGTACGAACATGCTCTACGCCGAGGGCCGCCACTCGCTCGGCTCCGCGCGAACGCACTTCGCGCACTTCGTCGGGATCGTCGCCCAGCTCGCCTCGCAGGCGGTGCTGCAGCTGCGGCGCTCACGCTTCAGCCGCTACGTGTCGCCCAGCATCGCCGCACTCCTCGCCCGTGAGGGCACCGACACGCTGGAACAGGTTCCCCAGTGGCACCAGGCCTCGTGCCTCTTCCTCGACATGCAGGGCTTCAGTTCCCTGGTGGACGTCTCCAACGACCAGCTCGCGTCGGTGCACCAGCGCATGCGCGGCTACATGGATGAGCTCACCAAGGCGATCTTCGATGAACAGGGCATGGTGGTCGAGTTCACCGGTGACGGGGTGTTCGCCGCCTTCGGCGTACCGACCGCACACGATGACCACATCGCGGCCTCGATCCGGGCGGCGCTCGTCGCCAAGCGCATCGTCCCGGACTCGCGCCTGGGCCTGGACAGCGGCGCGTGCCTCTTCGGCCCGATGGGTGCGCGCCTGCACGCCAAACTCGGCCTGTTCGGCACCGTCGTGAACCGTGCGAGCCGGCTCGAGCAGCTCGCCCGGCCCGAGCGCATGGAAGCCGGCATCCTCTGCACGCGGGCGATCGCCGCGAACGCCGGTGCGCAGGAGGCGGCGCAGTTCCTGCGCGTAGGCATGGTCGTGCCGAAGGGGCTGCAGGATGCGGTCGAGGTCTTCGAGGCGGTGCCCCGCGGCACGCTGCCCGATGACAAGGCCAACGCGCTCGCCGCACTCTCGATGCAGCTCGAGGAGGCGCGCGACACCATGGCGCTGCTCGCCGTGGCGCACTCGGCGCAGCAGTTGGCGGGCGTGCATCGACGGTTCGCCTGGCTCGCCCGCACGGCCACGACGATGCTGCAGAACCCGGGTGCCTGGGACGGCCTGCATCGGCCCGCGAAGTGAGGACCCGACGCCGCACCCGATCAGGTCGTCGCCATGGCCCGCACCAGTTCGGCAATGCGCGCAGCCAGTGCTTGGCGCCGCACCGACTCGACCGGTCGGTCGCCGTGCAGCACCATCGCCCGCTCGTGCGCCCACGCCAGGTCGTTCGCCACGATCGCATCCGCCCTCGAATGGTGCATGCTCGCGCGGGCAATCGCCTCGAGCTCGGCATCGGTCCGGTCCACGGTCAGCTTGAACTTGACCAGCGTGCCCGCAAAGCCCCACCGCGCCCTGATCAGGTCGACGAGCTTGGGTGCCTTCACGAGCCTGATGACCAGCCGTTCGTGTTCGCTCGCGATCTTGCTTCCGGCATCGAGCGCACGGCCTGAAGCATCCGCGACGCCCTCCACGAGGTAGTCGCTCACGGCCGCGCTGTGGACGATGGCGTCGGGCCAGCGCTCCGCTTCGATGGTGGACTGCATCAGGCCGCGCAACTCGTCGAACGTGGTGAAACCACTGACCTCGACGCCGTCGGGAAGCCCCCACTCGCGTACACGGTGCGGCGCGCTCGTCAGGAGCCGCACGCTGGTTCCCGGCAACGCTGCGATCGCCGCGGCGACCTGCGTTCCCGTGCGCCCCGTGAAGACGTTGGTGATGGCGCGGACCCGGTCGATCGGGACCTGCGTGGAGCCCGCGGTCACCAGCACGCGCAGGCTCACGAGGCCCGCTCCAGCAGGTCACGCGTGATCGAGCGGAGGTCGGGGCAACCGGCCAGCGCCATGGCCTGGCTCGTCTCGGCGTGCATGATCTCGAGGACGCGCCGCACGCCTGCCTCGCCATGGACCGCAAGGCCCCAGAGCATCGGCCTTCCGATCAGCGTGCCATCGGCACCCAGCGCGAGCGCACGCAGCACATCAACGCCACGCCGGATGCCCCCGTCGACGAGCACCACGCCATCGGCGCGCTCAGCCTTGGTCGCGTGCACGCAACGCTCGAGCACATCGGCCGTCGCCGGGGCGCCATCGAGCTGGCGTCCACCGTGGTTGCTCACGATCACGCCCTGCATGCCGGAGCGCATGGCGCGAACGCAGTCATCGGGTCGAACGATGCCCTTGAGCAGGATCGGCAGGTCGGTCTGCGCACGCAGCCACTCGAGGTCCTTCCAGCAGAGTGCAGGATCGATCAGCCACGAGAGGGCCTCGCCCAGGCCGCGACCCGAGTGGCCCGTGGGCCCGCCCGGCCGCACGAGATTCACGACCGACAGGTGCTCGGGTACGTGGAAGTGATTGCGCACGTCGCGCTCGCGGGTGCCCCAGACCGGGGCATCCACGGTCAGCGCGATGGCGCGGCAGCCGGCCTGCACCGAACGCTGCACGAACTCACGGACGAAGCCCCGATCCTGCCCCACGTAGAGCTGCAGCCAACACTCGCCGCCGGCGGCGCAGATCTCCTCGACCGTGGTGGTCGCCAGGCTGCTGATCCCCATCGGCACGCCGGCAGCCTTCGCGGCGCGGGCGGTCGCGAGCTCGCCGTCGGGGTGGGCCATGCGCTGCAGCGCTGCGGGCGCGACCATCGTCGGCATCGTCCAGCGCGAACCCAGGATCGTCGTCGTCAGGTCGCGCTTCGCCACGTCGACCAGCACGCGGTAGTGCACGAGCCACCGCGCCCAGGCGTCCCGGTTGGCGGCAAGCGTGCGCTCGTCGCCGGAACCGGATCGGTAATAGTCATGGGCCAGGCGTTCGAGCGCAGCGGGTGCCGCGCGCTCGTAGTCACCGATCGACACCATGTCCTGCGGGGCGGATGCCGCGTCGAGCCGATCGTGGTGGTCCTGCTGCACGCGCGCGAGTCTACGCCGCCCGCACGGCCACACCGCCTGCACGGCGGTCGAGGGCGACCGGGCACCCGTGCACACCCATCACCGAGTCGAGCGCACCGCCGCCGCGATCGCTGCCGGATCCGCCATGCCGCCCATGCCATACGTGCCGCAGGCCAGGGTCTTCTCGACCGGGTCGACCACGCACAACCGTGGTTGGTCAGCCTGCAGCTGTGCAAGGTGCCGCGAGGTCGCGGGGTGCTCCCACATGCGGGTGTTCATCGCAGGCGCGATCACGATGGGGCGGTCGCGATGCCAGGCCCGCACGATGCAGGTCAGCATGCTGTCGCAGCGACCGAGCGCAATGTCCGCGAGCAGGTTCGCCGAGAGCGGCGCGATGACGAGCGCGTCGGCCCAGTCGGCCAGGTCGATATGCGGCACGGCATCGCCGCGCTGCCACATCGAAGGCCACTCATCGTCATCCTCCCACGCCTTCACGCCGAGCTGGTTCACCTGCGTGAAGTTCCAGGCATGCGGCGTCGCCACGACCTGCAGCTCATGTCCGTCGGCTCGCAGCGCCGCCACGAGTTCGGGCGCCTTGATCGTGGCCACGCTGCCGGTGATGCCTAGGAGGACCTTCATGCGTGCTCCGATTCTAGGGACCGGCGTGCGCATCACGATCATGCGAAGAACCACGCCGCGGGCCGAGGTCGATGCCCCCGATCCGTGCCCGATCGTCGCATCGGAGACCACGCCCCGGTATCGTGGTCGCACCCCAACCAAGGAGCCCGCATGTCGATCAGCCGCCGCGACTTCATCGTCACTTCCGCAGCCCTCGGAGCCGCAGGCTATGCATCGCCCTTTGCGATCGGCAGCCCGAACCAGCCGTCGAAGATGCTCAACATCGGCCTGGTTGGCTCGGGTGGCCGCGGCTCCGGCGCCGCCAACGACAGCCTGACCGCGAACCCCAACGTGCGACTGGTCGCGATGGCCGACGTGGACCTGGCCAAGGCCAAGGCGGCACGCGATGGCTTGAAGAAGGCCCACGGCGACCGCGTGTCGGTGGACGATGCGCGCATCTACGGCGGACTCGAAGGCTTCATGAAGGTCATCAATGACCCGACGATCGACCTGGTCATCCTGACCACGAGCCCGGGCTTCCGTCCCGGCCACATCAAGGCTGCCGTCGAGGCCAAGAAGCACGTGTTCGCGGAGAAGCCCGTGTGCACCGACAGCGCCGGCTACCGCACCTGCTGCGAGGCGCACGACCTGGCGCTCAAGCAAGGGACCGCGATCGTGACCGGTACCCAGTACCGCCGCCAGCCGAGCTTCATGGAGGCGATCAGGAACATCAAGGAGAAGGGCATGATCGGCGAGCCCGTCTCGATGACCGCGCGCTATTGCGCCGGCGAGATCTGGTACCGCGACCGCCTGCCCGGCCAGTCGGATGCCGACTACCAGATCATGAACTGGATGCACTTCATCTGGGCCAGCGGCGACCAGATCGTCGAGCAGGCCGTCCACAACATCGACGTGGTGCACTGGATGTTCGGCACGCCGCGCTCGGCCTTCGCGGTCGGCAGCCGCTGGCACCGCCCCGCCGACAGCGAGATGTGGGACAGCTTCAAGGTCGACTACCAGTTCGACGGCGGGCGGCTCTGCTCGTTCACGGGCCGGCACTGGCCCAAGGCCACCGGCGACTTCGACAACGTGGTCTACGGCAGCGAGGGCATCGCCCAGATCAAGGCCTTCAGCAACGGCAGCATCATCACCGACCGCAACGGCAAGGAGCTCTGGCGCATGAAGGGCGACATCGGTGCTGCGTACCGCCAGGAACACAAGGACCTGGTGGAGTCGATCGTCGCCGGCAAGCCGATCGTCGAGCTGCGCCAGACCGCCGAGAGCAGCCTGATGGCCGTCATGGGCCGCGAGGCCGCCTACACCGGCCGCACCGTCGGCTGGGACGAGATCACCGGCGCCAAGCTCGACCTGTTCCCCCACGACATCGCGAAGGGCGTGGTGGCCAAGCCGTTCGTGCGCATCCCCGGCGAGTACGACCTGGCCTGATCGCTGCCCGGCGGTGCGCTCAGCGCGCGCGCCGGTGCAACCTGAAGCCCAGTCGCTTGGCCATCGCGCCGTGGTGGCGCGCGAGTCGGCGCTGAATCGCGGCGAGTCCCGCAGGCTTCAGTGGCTGGCGCTGCAGTTCGAGCAGCAGCGCCATCTCGAAGAGCGTGCTCTCGCTCCAGTCGACCTCCTCCAGGAATCCGCTCACGGCCACCGCACGGGTCGTGCGCAGGAAACGCTGGATCCTTTCGCGCGGCAGGTCGATCGTGCGACAGCCGCCGAAGTGGATCATGCGGCCGCTGCACTGGCCGGCCAGCCGCTGCTCGAGGTCATCGAAGTCCATCTTCTCGTCGCGCCGACGCACGTCACCGGGGAGGAGCAGGCCGCGACGCGTGTGGATCGAGAGCCACAGCACGGGGAAGTCGCTGTGCGCCTGCTGCAGCCACTTGCGCAGGTAATGCTCGAGCTCGGCGCGCGTGGCCACGTCGCGGTGGATGAAGGGCACGCGGAAATCACCGGCGCGCAGGAATTCCAGCGCCGGCCGCACCGACACCGAGGAGCGCAGCCCGAACCATTCGGCCTCGAGGCAAAAGATGCCCTTGCGCCAGATGAACACGCGACCGATGCTAGCGACGCACGGCGCCGGGCGTCAGCGGTCCCACACGACGCGCACCTCGACGCCGTCGGCAAGCACGGGTGCGAGCAAGGACTGCAACAGCACCTCGATGCGGGGTCCGCACTCGGCCTCGATCTCCCTGAGGTAGACCGGCTGTGAGGCCAGCTCCACCGCGGCAGCACGCACCGCCGCGCGTGCGCGCTCCGCGCCGTCACCCACGAACGGATTCACGTTGTTCAGCCACTGGTCGTCGACCTCCACCTCCACGTAGCGCGGGTCGACCTGGACATAGACCATGCGTTCGTCGACGCGTGGTGCCGGCAGGTGCACGAGCAATGCGCCGCGACCGTCGCTGCCGATGAACTCCATGCGCTCCGGCGTCAGGCCATCCAACGGCACGACGTACTGCACGAGGTTGCCCGAACTGCGAAGTTGCGTGACGGTGGAGCCAAGCGGAACGCCGAGCCATCGGGTTTCCTGCAGGTCCTCGACCGTCACCTCGAGTTCGCGCTCGGCGACCTTGAGCCGCAACTGGGGATCGAGGTTGCCCACCGCGGCACGCACGGTCGTCTGGATGTTGACCTGAGGCTTGAACGCGTCGGCCAATCGCCCGGCTGCATCGACGGCCGACTGGGTGGCCGAGCCGATCGCCCCCGCGAAGATCCAGGTCATGGCCAGCGCACCGATGGTCAGCACGCCGGTGACGGCCAGGATCACACCGACGCAACTGGATCCGCGTGACTGGTGCGGTCCCGGACCTGGTGATGCAGTCTGCACACGGGCACTCTACGCCCGCACCAACACCATGACACGCACGCGATGGAACGATGACCGATCCGACGGCACGCTCGACGTCGCCGTCGGCGACTCAACGCGTCCAATGCGCCAGCATGTACGCCAGGTCGCGACCGTCGACCGTGCCGTCACCGGTGAAGTCGGCCACAGGATGTGCCTGACCCCACACGCGCAGCAACGCCCCGATGTCGGAACCATCGACGATGCCGTCGGCGTTCATGTCGCCGGGCACGGCATCCGGCGTGCCGGTCGCCACCAGCGTGCCGTCGAACGCGACCGACGCGGTGCCTGCCCCGAACTCACCGGTGACCAACAGGTTGGCGGTGGCGCCCGGCGGCAGGATGGTGGGCAGGGGAAACGGTTGGGACTCAAGCGCGGGAAGTCCTTCCGGGATCTCGCTCGTCTGCTCGAAAGCCACCGTCGTGGTGAGCAGCACGCCGCTGCCCTTGGCTTCGATGCGACCCGCGAGCACGAACGCCGCAGGAATCACCTGGTCGAACGACTGCCCGACGGCCGAGGCCTGCAGCGTGAACTCGCAGGGCACCACGATGGAGAAGGTGCTCGAACCATCGCCCTGCGGAACGGCGATGCCGCCGGCCGGACCGGTCTGCGCGGCGGCGATCTTCGACAGTTCACCCACCGGGAGCGGGATCGTCAGTCCGTTGACGCCCACGTAGAGCGAGTTTGGGCTGAAGGTGCGGAAACTCGAGTAGGTCAGCGTGAGGTTCGTGACCAGGTCGGCGGCATCCTTGCCGAAGAGGTCGAGCGAGAAACCCTCGACCGTCATGACCCCGGTGGCGTCGTCGTAGCGAAGACCGAATCCACCGGTCGGGATCGCGCCGTCGGCGACCACCGCAGGATTGACCACCGCCGAGAACGGGATGGCGATGTTGCCGCTGCCTCCGAAGAGACCGGGGCGCGTCTGCGTGCCGGTGGGGTTCGTGGCGGCATCGAAGTCACCGATCCAACTGCCTGCCAGCGGAAGGCTGATCCCCGCGTTGGCGCTGATGGAGCTCGATGCATCGAAGGCGCAGTCGAACGCGCGCTCCGCGGCAAGGGTTGCGTTGGTGGCGCAGAGGATCGTGGCGACGATGGAAGCCCGGTTCATCCAAACACGGTAGCACGAGTTCCGAAGGTCTCCAACACGAACTGTTCAGGGCGCGACGGCCTGGCCGGATCCGACCAGCGGCAGCAGCACCATGGGCACGCTGAGGCCGGCCTGGACGAGTCCAAGAACCACTCCACCGGCAACCACCCCGCGGCGCTCCCGCTCATCGTGCCCGCGTACGCCGATGGCGGCCATCCATGGCAGGAGCACCAGCAGCGGCAGGTCGGCGTACCGCTCCCAGCACTGGCTGTTGGCGGTGTTCACGGCCATCAGGCAGAGCACCGCCGTGCCGAGTGCCAGGCCGCTTCCATGGCGGGTCGCTTCATGCGCGCGCTTCACGAGCACCAACAGCGCGAGCGCACCGATCGGCGCGAGCACCAGCAGTGCCAAGGATCGATCAGCGACCACGGGTGACTGACGGATGACGGTCCACAACGGACCACCCCAGCGGCCAGCCTCGATGTCGTAGTCGGTGGGGACCGCGGCGGCCGCCAGCAGACCAAGCCCAGCCACGCAGCACGGCACGATGCGTGGCATGGCGAGCAGTTCGCGAGCGCCGCGCATCGTCACGAGCGGTACCCCGATGAGTGCGATCAGACCCAGCGTGAAGGCGGGCACGGCGAGGTTCACGCCGCGGTCATGTTGGTCGCGGTAGCCCGGAGGCGTGAGGCCACCCCACATCCACACGAGCAGGCCAACGACCGTGATCGCGGGCAACGTGACCGCGATCGCCCCACGGACACGCTCCATCGTCGGTGTTCCCTGCGGCGCACCGAACCATCGCATGACGGCCATCGGTGGCGCCATCCACAGTCCGGTCTGGCGGATGGCGGTCCCCAGCCCGAGCAACCATCCGCCGCCTGGACGGCCACCCATGGCCGCAGCGAGTGCAGCGGTGAGCGCGAGCGTTGCCGGAACATCGGTGGTGATCCAGATCGACCCCGAGAGCAGGTACGGACTCACGGCCAAGGGAGCGGCCAGCCATGCCAATCGCGCATCGCCTCCGAGCCTGACGGCCACCCGGGCCGCGAGCAGCACGAGCGCGGCACCGGCGATCGCGGCCAGGAGGCGAAGGCCCGCCAACGGCACGCCGAGCGCGGCCGGCACCGACTGGACCAAGTGCCACAGCGGCGCCGTCGCGCTCTGATAGTCCCGCAGGTCCGGCGTGGGCCACTGCTGCGCGAACGACTCGATCACCAGCAGGTGATGCTGGTTCTGGTCGTAGGCCTCGCTGGTGACATCACCGGCGGGGCCGAGCAGGATGGCAAGGCAGCATGCGGCAAGGACGAAGATCGCGAGCAGGCCTCCCCCGGCCAGGGTCCACGACCTGCTCGTGTTGGATCCGCGACGCACCGCATCATGGTACTGCGGTCGGTGACTTTCCCGACGGAGCACCGTGCTCCGCATGGTCAGATCGAAGGGCCATCCTGCTTCCGTCACACGTTCGCTGGAGTGAGTGCCGGCTCTTCTGCTGAGCAACCACGCCGGACGAACGGTGGAACGTGGGTTCCCGGGGCCCGGCTGCCCTACCTCTCGATGGCCAGCGTGTGATAGTCGCCAGCTGACACCGAGGTGCAGGGGCCAAGATCATTGGGCACACTGCACTGTCCGTAGTCGTTTGCGCCCCACGCCTGCACGGATCCATCCACCTGCAGCGCGACCGAGAAGCCATTGCCTGCTGCCACCGCGGAACATGCCCCAAGACTCGCAGGGACGTTGCAAGCGCCGGCCAAGTTGCAGCCCCACGCTCGAACAAGACCATCGGCGCGCAGCGCAATCGAGTGGAAGGAACCCGCATCAATCGAGGAGCAGAGTCCCAGATCGCCTGGAATATTGCATTGCCCCTTGTTGTTGGCGCCCCACGCCCTCACCTGTCCATCATGCACGAGTGCAAGACTGTGATATACGCCGCCCGAGATGGCCGTACACGCCCCCAGATCCGGCGGCACATTGCATTGTCCCTGTTCGTTGAGTCCCCAAGCCCGAACCGTACCGTTCGGGAGCAGAGCCATGGAGTGATACATCCCTGCCGCGACCGACGAACATGACGTCAAGTCGGCCGGAGGAATGCACTGGCCGTAAAAGGGGAAGTACCCAGTGTTCGTCGTGCCGACCCCCCAAAGGCGAAGTGATCCATCGGTTCGACGGGCAAGCGTGTGTTGCCAACCCGCCGCTACCACATCACAAGCGCCCAAGTCGCTCGGGACACTGCACGCCCCCCAAGAGTTCTGGCCCCACGCCCTGACGCTCCCGTCGACCCGCAATGCAGCGGAGTACGCCACACCCGCCTCAACACCAAGACAAGGTCCGACGTTTGCGGGAACATTGCATTGTCCCTGGACGTTCTGGCCCCACGCTCGGAGTGTCCCGGGCGTCGCAGGGCGGTAGGTGAACCCGCCCAGACGGGTTACCGTTTGACCTCCCGAAGTCACCACGACATCCACGAATCCTTCGGCGCCGGCTGGGGTTACGGCCGTGATGGTCATGGGGTTCACGAGCTGCACCGCCACGGCAGGAACGCCACCCATCATCACGGAAGCACTACCGATGAAGTAGTTTCCGGTAATCGTGATCGCGGTTCCGCCGCCGAGCGGTCCGACGTTGGGCAAGATTGTGGTGATCACTGGAGCGCATGAACCCCATGCCCCAAGCAGCACCGCAAGGTCATTGCCATCGACTGAGCCACTTCCGTCAAGGTCGGCCGCACAGTTGGGGCATGGCCCCCAGGTCGCGAGGAGTTCGGCAAGGTCAGTTCCATTCACCGCACCGGTCGGAACGACGTCGCCGGGACACTGCGCGGCACTGGACGAAACCAGCATCGAGATGCATCCGAACCGAAGAGCTTCGAGGATCGCTCGAATGATGATGGTTGATTTCCAAGCCATTCCTGACCTTCTCCACTTTCCTTCACCGGAACCTACCATGACGTCGGTGATCGTCCCTGTCTACGCCGAAAGGACTTGATCCATGAACAACCACCGGTTCCTGCGACTTCCCAACGGGAAGATCAAGGGCCCCTTTCCCCTCGAGAAGGTCAAGCGAGCGGTTATCTCCGGACAGGTGCCACCGGGCTCGGCCTTGGCCGAGTCCGAACATGGACCGTGGGAACCCATCGAATCCCATGACCGGCAGCCCAAGGTCGAGCATCCAACCGTGCAGTGGCATGTCGCGATCCGCGGTGAGCGACAGGGCCCACTGAGCGAGCCAAGGGTGCTGGCCATGGCTGAGTCGGGCGAACTCGCGCCCACCGATCTGGTGTGGTCGAAGGGGATGGCCGCGTGGACACCAGCCGCCGATGTGTCCACCCTGGCCGGCGCCTTCAATCTTGGGGACGGTCCTCCACCCCTGCCGCCGTCGGGTCCTGCCGCGTTCGCCGCTCCACGTGCCGAGCATCCGGGAAGGACCGGCAACGGCGCCTCGGCGGGCAACCCGCGAGGTGCGTCGGACGACATCTGGGCGATCGTCGCCCTCGCCGTACCGGTCATCTCGATCGGTGGACTGTGGATGTGGATCTCGAACCTGAGGGTGATCGATGTACTGCAGTCCAATCCTCAACAGGCGTTCCTCCTGGTCGAGGCCCTTACCATCATCGTGTGCGGCGTGCTCGTGGGACTCGATGCGGCGAAGATCGGGATCGGCGGCCCGGACGATCTCAACGCCAAGGGTCAACGGCGAGCCAACGGACCGGCGCACTGGGGGATCTTCGTGGCCCTGCTGTTCCTGATCGGATACCCGAGCTACATGGCCATTCGTTCACGACGTGGCGTGAGGAACCTGATCATCGCGGCCATCCTCTCCATGTCGGGCTTTATCGTGGGCTCGATGTTTCTGTACGCCCAACTCAGCGCCGCCCTGAGGCAGAAGGGGCTCGGCGGCTGATCGCAAGGGCCTCCCGTCTCTGGCAGCCGGGTCAAGCCGTGCGCCGCGATCGCGGATGCGAGTTCGCGTTCGACAGCCCACGAAGCCATCCACGACAGAAGGCCGGCGATTGCCGGCCTTCATGCGACGTCAGGTGGACCCGATCGGGCTCGAACCGACCACCTCTTCCATGCCATGGAAGCGCTCTACCAAATGAGCTACGGGCCCAGGATGCACACACCGGCGCATTGCGCCGGGCCGGGGAAGGTAGCACTTCGCCCGAGGTGCGGCAAGCGGCGGCGCAATGTCGCCCGCGCATCGGGAAGAGGCGCTCATAACTGAACCGCCGCACCCGGTTCCGGATGCGGCGGCCTTGGATCGTGTTGAGGATGCGTCGATGGCGACGCATGCAGGCGCGCCCACGGCACGCCGGGGCGCCGGCGGCGTCGGTCACATCGCGCTGTCGAGTGCAGCGGCGAGATCGCTCTTGCGCACGATGCCCACGAACTTCTTGGCGAGCTTGCCGCCCTTGAAGATCATGACCGTCGGGATGCTCTGGATGTCGAGCTTCATCGCCCAGTCGCGGCTCGAGTCGACGTCGAGCTTGCCGACCTTGGCCTTGCCCGCGTAGTCGTTGGCCACTTCATCGATGGTCGGCCCGAGCATGCGGCACGGACCGCACCACTCGGCCCAGAAGTCGACGAGCACGGGCTTGTCGCTGTCGAGGACCTCCGTCTGGAAGTTCGCGTCGGTGAAGGTCATCGTGTTCTGTCCGGCCATGGTGGGTGTGCTCCGTGCTGGGTCGTTGGGTGCGTTCGGGGAGGCGAAAGTGTAGTCCTGCCTGAGCGCTTGGATCCCTCGGCAATCCCGGCGGATTCACGCGAGCGCGCGGACGGCGCGCCAGGTCGCCAGCGCCTGCACGTGCTCGGCGACGTCATGCACCCGCAGCAGGTGCGCGCCGCGCGTGGCCGCCTCCAGATGCAGGGCCACCGAACCAGCCACGCGCCGGGCGGGATCCGGCTCGCCGGTGATGGCACCGATGAAGCTCTTGCGGCTCGCGCCCACGAGCACGGGGTGGCCCGTCGCCACGAACGCCGCGGTCCCGGCCACGAGCGCCAGGTTCTCCTGCACGGTCTTGCCGAACCCGAGCCCGGGATCGATGGCGATCGACTGCACAGGCACGCCGCGCGCCGACACCTCGGCCACGCGGGCCGCCAGTGCGGCGGCCACGGCCTCGACGACGTCCCCCGACACCAACGATGCACGATGCTCGTGACTCCATCGATCGTGGGTCGGATCGAGCACCCGGTGCATGAGCACCAGGCCGGCACCCTCCGCAGCGGCGAGCGGCGCGAGTTCCGCATCCTCCGAGCACGCGCTCACGTCATTGATGATCGAGGCCCCTGCGTCGATCGCCGCCCGTGCCACGGCCGCGAGCGTCGTGTCGATCGAGATCGCCACGTCGTGACGACCCTCGGCGCGCAGCCACCCCGCGAGCGCGCGGATCACGCCCTGCGTCCGGCGGACCTGCTCGTGCGCATCGATGCGCGCTGCACCGGGGCGCGTGCTCTCGCCACCGACGTCGATGATCGTGGCGCCGGCCCGGACGCACGCCCTGGCATGCTCGACCGCGTCATCACCGCTCCACAGGCCGCCATCGCTGAAGGAATCGGGCGTGCAGTTGAGCACGGCCATCAGCAGCGGCCTCGGTTCGAGCCGCAGCTCACCGCCACGCACCCGCCACGACGATGCAGCGGCGCGCGGCGGATCCACCTGGACCGTCGATCGCTTCACGGTGCCGGCTCACCATCGGCCGGGGCCGGCGCATCCGCGCCGTCGGCCGAGCCTTGATCCGCGGCGTACTCGGCCATGGCGGCGAGCACGGCCGTCGGCACGACCACGGCACCCTCGATGCGACCGCCTCGGACATCGAGCGCCACACCGATCGGCTCTGCACGACTGGGCACCGGCGGCAGCATGTCGGCACCGCCACCGAAGGAACCGGCGATCTGCCGCACGGCCTTGAACAGCTGTCCGACACCGAGGAACCCGACGACGTCGGGCTTGGCCACCATCCACTGCATCATCGACTTGACGACGGCGTCGTCGGCGAGGGTCGCGCCGCGCCCTGCCTGGGCATCGGTCGCCCGCGTCAGCACGTCGGGTCGCTGGCTGTAGGTCACGATGAGCCCACCGCTGCCGGCTCGGGCGAAACCATGCATGCCGCGATTGCCGAAGATCGCCTGCGTCGCCAGCATCTGCATGGCCCCCGCCGCGGCCTCGCGCGCCTGCGCGTCGTCGGCGACGGGTTCCGGCTTGAGCTCGAACGCCGCCGCCGTGGAGCCGTCCTTCAGCGTGCGGGCATCGTCCCACGCCGGCGACAGCTTCAGGCCACCCGACACGCCACCCATCTGCATCAGGCGATCCTTGAAGATCGTCTGGACCGCGGCGGGATCCTTCGTCACCACCACCAGGCTGCTGTCGTTCAGCAGTCCGCCGGCCATCACGCCGAGCTTGCTCGGGTACGCACCCAGCTGCACACCATCGACGAGGTCCGCAGCCTCGACCAGCCAGGCCGGCAGCACCGCACCGGCGGGGTCGATCGCCGAGGCGAGCGCCTTCAGCGCCGCGCCGCCACCGACGGCGCGCACATCGATCGAGAGCGCACCGTAGAGCGCAGCCTTGGGCAGCAGCGAGAACGGCGCAGGCCCGGCCTCGCCCGCAGTGAGTGCCTTGGCCAGCGCGCCCTCGGGCGCCAGGACCGCGATCGGACGCAGCGCCAACCCGAGCGCGTCGATGTCCACGAGCACGATGCCATGCTCGATCGAACCCACGAACGCATTCGACAACCGCTGCAGGTCGTCACGACGCCCGGCGAATCCACCCGTGGGCATGCCCTGCTCGGCGGCGCGCTGCTCGGCGATCGCCGCGGCCTGCTCGCCCATCACCTTGGCATGGCCGAGGGCGACCGGACCGGCCCACGCCAGGACCTCGGCCTCATCGACCCGGACACGCAGGTCATCACCCACCAGCTTCATGAACGAGGCGGCGCTGCCCCCCTTCGCATCGTGGCCGGTCGCGAGCGCGGCCGTCTGGCTCACGATCACGTGTGAACCTCCGAGCGCCGCGAAAGCTGGCTGGCCCATGAAGGTCAGGGCACCATCGGCACCCATGCCAAGCGAGGCCGCGAGTGCCTTGGGATCGCTCGCCGGGAGCAGGAGCGTCCACGCGGCTTGCGGCTCATCCGCCTTCGCATCGGCGATCGCCGTGCTGTACGCGATGATCGAGCCTCGTTCATCGAAGCCTTCGCCCACGCCGAGCCAACCCTTGAGCTGTTCGACCGGCTTGCCGAGCACGCTCGTCTCGGGACGGTTCATGCGTGCGAGGGTCTCCGAGAGGTCGGCGCCGGCACGCGCGAGATCCGGGATGATCACGAAGCTGATCGCCTGCGGCGGCACCTGCGCGAGCGCAGCCTCGGCGTTGCCGGCGGCGCACGGCGCGGCAGCCAGGAGCGCAAGGACCAACGATGGGATGCACGACGCAGCGTGTGGCTTGGGCATGACGGGACTACTGTACGACCGCGATGGCCGTTCAGCCCCAAGACTCGCTCAATCAGTACATGGTCGATGCGCTGCTCGGCGCAACGGGCGTCGCGGCGGCTGCCATCGCCTTGGCCTGGCTGCTGCGTCGGACTGGCCTGCGCCACGCCGCCGTGGCTGCCGGCCTGGTGACCGGCATCATGCTCGGCCCGATGGTGCTGGGCCCGAGCGCTCCCACGGCCTTCGTGCGTTGGATCGACGGTGGTGCCGACGAACGTCTGGCGCTGCGCGACGCGCAGCGGCTGGTCGAGGCCCGGCGTGCCGCCATGCTGCATGCCGGGCGCGCGCCCACGACCGATGACCCGATCGCCGCTGCGGACGTCGAGGCGGTCGACCGCTGCCAAGCCGCCCTGGCGGACGCGCGACTCGACTTCGCGGCACCCCGTCGGTGGATCATGCTGGGCCTGGCCACGCTGGCCATCCTCGGTGCGATGGCCGATCCGGGGCCGCGCCAGTCGCTCCGCCAGCCGACCGCGTTCGCGAAGGGTGCATGGCTCGCGACCGTGCCGATGAGTGCAACGCTCGTGTGCCTGGCCTTCCTCGAAGCGGAGCGCGGGACGCCCATCGCCTTCGCGCTCGCGGCCTGCACGGGATGCGCCGCCGTCGCCGCGGGAACCGATCGTGCGCTCGTGCACCGCGAGCAGACGACCGGTGCGCTGGCGCAGGCTGCACGGTTCGCGACGGTGCTGGCGCTGCTGCCGCTCGTGGTGGGCCTGGGGCTGGCGGCGGATGGCTCGTTCGATGCATGGCGAGCGTGCGTGGTCGCCGCCGCCGCGTGCGTGGTCGGCTTCGTGGTGCACGATGCTCCGGCGCGACGGCTGCAGCTCGTCGCGGACGCCGTCGTCGTGCCCGCCCTGTCGGCGCTGCTCATCGTGTCGATCGACCTGCGCTCCCAAACCCACTGGATCACCACGGCCCTGGTGGCGCTGGCGTGCAGCGATGGTCGCTGGCTCGGTGCCTGGATCGGAGCCCGGAGTTCAGGCGCACTCGATGGCGGATCGCCGTCGCGCACGGCGCTCGCCGCGCAGGGCGCCACGGCGGCACAGTTGGGATTCACGGGCGTGCTCGCGTCGACCACGGTGGTCCCCGCCTGGGGCATCGTCATGCTCGTGCTCGGTGCGCTCTACCTGGACCTCACCGGCACGCTGCGCTTTGCCGCCGCAGGATCCCTGCGGGAGGCGGATGAGCGCGCGTGAGCGCACGCCCCCACGGGCGGGCACTCAGCCCTTCAGCGCGGTCTCGATGGCGTCCAGCAGTTCCTTCGAGTCGGGCTTGACGCTGCTGCCGAAGAACCCGACGGGCTTGCCGTCCTTGCCGATGACGTACTTGGAGAAGTTCCAGCCCGGCAACTTGCCGGTCTGCGTGCCCAGGCATTCGTAGAGTTCGCTCTGTCCGGCGCCGGCCTTCGTCTGCACCTTCGAGAACATGGGGAACTTCACGCCGTACTTGCTCGAGCAGAACTCCTTGACCTGGGCCTCGGTGCCGGGCTCCTGCCCACCGAAGTCGTTGCACGGGAAGCCGAGCACGATCACGCCCTTGTCCTTCATCGAGTCGGCGAGCTTCTGCAGGCCTTCGTACTGCGGTGTGTAGCCGCAGCGGCTCGCCACGTTCACGATCACGAGGACCTTGCCCTTCCAATCGGCGAGCGAGACCTCCTTGCCATCGATGTCCTTGACCTTGAGGTCGAGCACCGTTCGGCCCGACCACTTGGCCGAGAGCTCCGGCGACTGCGGCGCATCGACCGCGCAGGCTGCGCCCGCGATCATGAGGGCTCCGGTGACGACGGCGTGACGGATGGTGTTCAGCATGCCGCTGCCTTCGCCGCCGACCGGGCCGCGGATGCAGCCCGGCGCGAAGCCGCGGCGGCGATCACTCCACCGTGACGCTCTTGGCCAGGTTGCGCGGCTTGTCCACGTCCTTGCCGCGCATGACGGCGGCGTGATAGGCCAGGAGCTGAAGCGGCACCACCGTCACCAGCGGCTGGAGCATCTCCGTCACGTCAGGGACGTAGAAGACGTCCTCCGCCACCGTGCGGATGTGCTCGTCGCCCTCGGTGGCCACCGCGATCACGTGGCCACCCCGGCTGCGCACCTCGGCGATGTTCGAGAGCACCTTCTCGTACTGGCTGTTCTTGGTCGCCACGAACACGACCGGCATGCCGCTGTCGATCAGCGCGATCGGACCGTGCTTCATCTCGGCCGCGGGCATGCCCTCGGCGTGGATGTAGGAGATCTCCTTGAGCTTCAGCGCACCTTCGAGCGCGACGGGATAGTTCACGCCGCGCCCGAGGAAGAGCCAGTTCTCGCGCTCGATGTACTTGGCGGTGGCGGTGCGGATGTGGTCGTTGAGCGCAAGCACGCGCTCGATCTTCTCGGGGATCGCCTCCATCTCGCGCAGGAGATGCCCGACCATGTCCGGGCTCAGGAAGCGGCGCCGGCCGATGAAGGTCGCGAGCATCGCGGCCACCATGACCTGACCCGTGAACGCCTTGGTGCTCGCGACGCCGATCTCGGGGCCCACGCGCAGGTAGACGCCCGCATCGGTCTCGCGCGAGATGCTCGAGCCGACGACGTTGACGATGCCCAGCGCGGTGGCGCCGCGGCTCTTGGCCTCCTGGAGCGCGGCGAGCGTGTCGGCGGTCTCGCCGGACTGGCTCACCGCCACCACGACGGTGCCTTCCTCCACGATCGGGTTGCGGTAGCGGAACTCGCTCGCGAAGTCGAAATCGCTTGGAATCTTCGCCAATTCCTCCATCAGGTACGTGCCGACCATGCACGCGTGCAGCGCCGTGCCCTGGCCCACGAAGACCACGCGGCGCGCGCGAGCGAGCTGGCGCGCGATGTCGCCGACGCCGCCGAGCTTCACATCGCCGATGCGCAGGTCGATGCGGCCCTTCAGCGACGTGCGCAGGGCGCGCGGCTGCTCATGGATCTCCTTGAGCATGAAGTGGTCGTAGCCACCGAGCTCGATCTCCTGCAGGTCGATCTCGAGCTCGCGGACCTCGGCCGTGATCGGCAGGTTGTCGACGGTCGTCGTGCGGAACGATTCGCGCGTCAGGCGTGCGACCGTGTAGTCGGCCAGCGTGAAGGCCTGCGTGGTGTGGCTGACGATCGCGCTCGCGTCGCTCGCGACCACGTACTCGCCGTTGCCGACGCCGACCATGAGCGGGCTGCCCTTGCGCGCCACGACGAGCACGTCGGGCTCCTTGGCGCACATCGCGGCGATCGCGTAGGCGCCCGTCACCTCGCGCAGGGCCGACTGGACGGCCTTCTCCAGGTCACCCTCGTAGAGCTCGCCGATGAGGTGCGCGAGCACCTCGGTGTCGGTCTCGCTCTCGAAGACATGCCCCTTCTCGAGCAGCCAGGTCTTGAGCGCGGCGTAGTTCTCGATGATGCCGTTGTGGATGATGGCGATGCCATGGCCCTGCTTGGCATCGTCGCGGTGCGGGTGCGCGTTGAAGTCGGTGACGCCGCCGTGGGTCGCCCAGCGGGTGTGCGCGATGCCGACCGAGCCCTCGAGCCCACCCTTGCGCTCGATGGCCTCCTCCAGGGCGGCCACGCGGCCGATGCACTTGACCACCTGCAGGCCGGGTCCGCTCAGCGTGCCGGCACCGGCGCTGTCGTAGCCGCGGTACTCCAGGCGCTTGAGGCCTTCGAGCAGGATGGGAAGCGCCTGCCGGCGCCCGATGTATGCCACGATGCCGCACATGGGTGGTTGGTCCTCTGGCCGGGACGGAGCCCGGTCGGGGTAGCCTACGAAACGAATCCATGGAAGGCGAAGCCATCAGCACGATCCAGGCCAAGAAGTGGCTCCGCGAGCGCAACCAGGCCCTGCTGCGGGGCATGAGCGATGCCCAGCGGGCCGAGGGAAGCACCAGGATCGCCGAGTCGGTCTACCTGATCGCCACCGCCTGGCGGGCCAGCGGCGTGATGAGTTACCTGAACCTGCGCAGCGAGCCGGACATGACGCTCCTGCACAACCCTTGGCTGGCGGCGGATCGGCCCCTCATGGCCCCGCGCGTCGTGGCCGGGGCGGGCATCGCGCCGGTCCTCCTCAAGCGCAAGGATGCCTCGTTCTCGCTCGATGCCAGCGGCGTCCGAGCCCCCGACGGCGCCACGGTCGCCACCGAGGCGATCGACCTGGTGGTGGTGCCGGGGCTGGCGTTCGACCCGATGGGTCACCGTCTGGGCCGGGGCGGCGGCTACTACGACCGGTTCCTGCCCCGGCTGCGTCGACAGGCCGTGACGGTCGGCGTCTGCTTCGACGAGCAGGTCGTCGACCTGGTCCCGACCGACCCGCACGACTGGCGCCTGCAGTACGTCGTCACCCCCACGCGGATCTGGTGGTTCGGCCGACTCCAGCCTCGATCTTCCGCGCTCTCGATGTAGGATCCCGCGCGTCGCCGCGCACGGTCGCGCGGCAGCCGACCAATTCGACTGGAAAGGATTCCGCCATGCCGTTCACTGGCTCCGCCCATCCGGGCAACCGCACGCCCTCGACTCCTGGCCGCATCACGTGGGTGATCGCGGGTGCAAGCACGCTCTTCCTCGTGGCGAGCGTGCTGTGGTGGATGTCGGGTTCATCACCGAGCTCCGCCGAGGCCGCGCCGACGCCGGCCGCCGACACGCAAGCATCGGTCGCTGGCGTCACCGAGGCCACCACGGCATCCGCCGCCGATGCCGCCGCGACGGCAACGCCAGCATCGACCGATGCGACTGCTGCAGCCGCAACCGGCACCCCGCCGGTCGCTGCGCTCGAGTCGCCCGATGCCGCGGGCACGGCGTCGGGTGAACTCACGCCTGCCACGCGCGGCGCGAGCGTGAACGCCGACCCGGTCATCGTGAGTGCGCCCGCCACCGGCGCGACGATCGGCGACAAGGGACCGGACTCGGCCCCCGAGCCCGCGCGCGATCCGCTCGCTGCAGCCCCGGCCACGGCGCCGACCGTCGACCTGCCGACCGCGCTCGGCATGGTGGGCACCGATCCGATCGCGGCACGCCTGCAGCTCACGCGCCTGGTCGACTCGGGCACGCTCTCGCCCGAGGCCAAGCGCCAGGCGATCGAGGCGATCACCACCGTGAACGCCACGCTCTTCTTCTCGTCGACGGTGAACCCGGCCGATGCGTTGATGACGACCTACACCATCAAGAGCGGCGATGCGCTGAGCAAGATCGCACGCAAGGCCGGCATGGCCGCCGACTGGCGCATGATCATGCGGCTCAACGGCATCAAGGATCCCAACCGCATCCGGGCGGGCCAGGTGCTGAAGATCCCGACGTGCACCTTCCACGCGGTGGTGAACAAGTCGGAGTACCGCCTCTATCTCTACGCCGGCGAAGGCGCCGATCGCGTCCTCGTGGCCACCTACCCGGTCGGCCTGGGCGAGCACAACAGCACCCCCACCGGCGCGTTCATGCTCAAGCCGGGCAGCAAGCTCGTGAATCCCGAGTGGCGCAACCCGCGCACGGGCGAGTTCTTCAAGGCCGACGACCCGAAGAACCCCATCGGTGAGCGGTGGATCGGCCTGCAGGGCGTCGATGCCGGCAACAGCAAGGCGATGAGCTACGGCATCCACGGCACCACCGATCCCGCGTCCATCGGCAAGCAGGCGAGCATGGGCTGCGTGCGCCTGAAGGATGCCGACGTGGAAGTCATCTACGAGGCCCTGACCGAGCCCAACAGCACGATCGTCATCGTGCCCTGACGGCACGCGCGCACGATCCTGTCGGCACCTGGCGGCGCCGCGTTCCTGGTGGGGCGCGGCGCTGTCGTTCATCGAACCTAGGATGCCTCCATGGACACGCGCCCGACGATCGCGATCAGCATGGGTGACCCACTGGGCATCGGCCCGGAGGTCACGCTGAAGGCGCTTGCCGATGCCTCGTTGCGTGGCCTCGCGCGGTTCGTCGTGCACGGCCACAACGCCACGCTCACGCGCGTCGCCGAGCGCTGCGGGATCGTGCCCACCTGGTTCCGTGTCCGGGCCGGCAGCGACCGGGCGCTGCAGCCGCTCGACCAGGACGTGGTGGTGATCGACCATGCGGAGCTCGAGTTCGACGCCTCGCGGCGCGCCAGCACGCGCGAGGGCGGGTTCGCGAGCAAGCTCTGGGTCGAGGATGCCGTCACCGACGCGCTGCGTCCGGTCGGCGATCCGCGCCGTGTGGATGCGATCGTCACTGCGCCGATCAGCAAGGAGAGCTGGTCGATGGCGGGCTACCAGTGGCCCGGCCACACCGAGCTGCTGGCGCACCGCTGCCGCACGCGGCACCACTGCATGGGTTTCGTCGGCGAGCGGCTGAAG
Source organism: Planctomycetaceae bacterium (assembly GCA_027490145.1). GTDB lineage: Bacteria > Planctomycetota > Phycisphaerae > Phycisphaerales > SM1A02 > SYIB01. Next base: position 54,628 of record JAIXYQ010000015.1, on the reverse strand, counting down.
GTCACGCTCGCCACCACGCACATCCCGTTGATGGAGCTGCGCGACGCGTTGACGATCGGCCGCATCGTCGAACCGATCGACCTCGGCCATCGGCTGTGCCGCACGCTCGGCATCGACCGGCCGCGCATCGCCGTCTGCGGCCTGAATCCGCACGCCGGCGAGGGCGGGCTCTTCGGTGACGAGGAGCGGCGACTGATCCAGCCTGCGATCGACATCGCCGTGCAGAACGGCATCGATGCCCGCGGGCCGTTCCCGGCCGACACGGTCTTCATCCGTGCACTCAAGGGCGAGTTCGACCTGGTGGTCGCGATGTACCACGACCAGGGACTGATCCCCGTGAAGCTCACCGGCTGGGAGGACGCCGTCAACGTCACGCTCGGCCTGCCCATCGTGCGGACGAGCCCCGACCATGGCACGGCGTTCGACATCGCCGGCAAGGGCAAGGCGGACCACCGGAGCATGCGCGCGGCCATCGACCTGGCGATCCGACTCGCCGCCGCGCCGCGCATCCCGGCCGGACCGCCGCTGCAGTGACCGTGATCGCGCCGGTGGCGCCGGGCGGCACGGGATTCCCGTGCCACCCTGGTCGTCAGGCCTTGCCGCGCTTGACGGCCGCCGCGCGCGCCACGGCCTCGCGCGGATGGAACTGCCAGACCACCTCGCGCAGGCGTTCGCGATCGACGTGCGTGTAGATCTGCGTGGTGGCGATGTTCGCGTGGCCCAGGAATTCCTGCACCACGCGCAGGTTCGCGCCGCCCACGACCAGGTGCGTGGCGAACGAATGCCGAAGCGTGTGCGGGTGGACGTCCTGCAGTCCGGCCATGGCGGCGTACTTCTTGACGAGCTGCCACACCGCCACGCGCTCGAGCGGCCGGCCGCTGAACGACAGCAGCAGCCGATGCTGGTCGCGCCCGTCGGGGAACCTCGCGAGTTCCGGTCGCAGGTCGCGCAGGTAGCGCTGGGTCCACTGGATCGCCGGCAGTCCCACGGGCACCACGCGCTGCTTGCTGCCCTTGCCCAGGAGCACGAGCGAGCCGAGCGTCTCGTTGAAGTCGTTGATCTTGAGCGTCCCGACCTCGCTCGCGCGCAGGCCGCCCGCGTACATCAACTCGAGCATGCAGCGGTCGCGCAGCCAGAGCTTGCCGCAGGTCTCGGGATTGGGCGCCTCGACGAGCTTGCGCATCTGCCCGATGCTCAGCGTGCCGGGCACGCGCTTCCATTTCGTCGGGCGGTCGATCAGTCGCGCAGGGTCCTTCGCGATCCTGCGCTCGGCATGCATCCAGCGGAAGTACACGCGCAGCGCGGCCAGGTGCCGCGCGATGCTCGTCGGCTCCATGCCGCGCTCGCGCGACAGCTGCTGGATGTGCTCGGTCACGTGCGCCATCGTCACGGCACCCGGTTCGGTGATGCCCTTGCCTGCGAGGAAACCCCAGAGGTCGCGCAGGTCACGGGCATACGCCTCGATGGTGGCCTTGGCGAGGCCGGCTTCGATGCGGCAGAACGCAAGGAACTCGCGCACGCCGGGTCCGGTGGGTGCATCCGCGGCGACGGTCCGGGCGGCACGTGCCGGCTTCGATGCCGCCGGCACGCTCGGGGCGCGCGTCCGTGCACGGGGTGCGGGCGCAGCCGCGGATTCAGGCTGGCTTCGTCGCGCGGCCTTGCGCATGGGATTCCATCAGTCCGGGCATCCTGCCCGGCGGGAGGATGCGCGCGGCGGCCTCGGGGCCGATCTTGGCACGCAGTGATGCCTCGAGGTTGATGCGGTGGTAGATGGCACAGCCGTGGAAGCCGCCATGGCAGATGCCGAAGGCATCGCCGAGCGACGCCAGACTGAAGCGCGACGCGCAACGAGGATCGTTGGCATCCATGTGCGGACACTGGTTGGAGGCGGTGGGCTCCACGCCCTGACCTTATCGGCGAACGGCGCCCAGATCGAGAGTCCGCGGCCAGAACCCGAGCCCGGCGGCCTCCTTGGCCTTCAGGAGCGTGGCCTCGGCGGTGCGGTTGGCCCGTGCGCAGCCGTCGCGCAGGATGTCCAGGATCAGGTCGTCGCGCCCCTCGTACTGGGCGCGGCGCTCACGCATCGGGGCGAGCATGGCGTTGATCGCCTCGGCGACCTCCGCCTTGATGTGGCCGTCACCGATGTTGTCGCCGCGGGCGTAGCGGTCACGCAGTTCGGCCACGCGCACCGGATCGGCGATGAAGGCATCCACGTACTGGAAGAGCGCGTTGCCCGTGTCACCGGGCTCGGTCGGGCTCTGTCGCCCCGTGAAGATCCGATTGACCTTCTTCTGGACCTCCTTGGGCGAATCGCTGATGAAGATCGCGTTGCCCAGGCTCTTGCTCATCTTGTTGACGCCGTCGGTGCCGACCAGGCGGCCGACCTTGCCGACGTCGGCGCGCGGTACGGGGAACACGCCGCCGAGCGCCACGTGCTCATCGTCCTTCGCGTGCTCGTCGACCTTGCAGTACATCTGGTTGAAGCGCCGCGCGACCTCGCGCGTGAGTTCGAGGTGCGGGACCTGGTCCTCGCCCACGGGCACGCCGACGGGCCGGAACGCGAGGATGTCGGCGGTCTGCCCGACCGCGTAGAGCGGGAAGCCGAAGCTGTAGGTCTCGCCCAGTCCCTTGAGCTCGATCTCGGTCTTGAGCGTCGGATTGCGCATCACCCGGTTGAAGGGCAGCAGCATCGCGAACAGGAAGCAGAGCTCGGCGATCGCCGGGACCTCGCTCTGCAGGAAGATCGTGGCCTTCGCCGGATCGATGCCCATGGCGAGGTAGTCACGCACGATCTCGATCGAATCGCGGCGGATCTCCTGCGGCTTGTCCGAACGCGTGGTGAACGCGTGCATGTTGGCCAGGATGAAGTAGCAGTCGTGCGAGTCCTGCAGCTCGACGCGGCGCTTCACGCTGCCGACCCAGTGACCCAGGTGCAGGCTGCCGGTCGGTGTGTCGCCGGTCAGGATCCGTGGCTTGTCGCTCATGGGGCACGGAGTGTAGCCGTGGCCATCATGCCATCGCCGTCGCGGCGAGCAGGTTCCCCAGGTTGAACGCGACGTGCGCGGCCACCGGAGCGACGAGCGAGCCCGTGCGTTCGGCCAGCCAGCCGAAGCAGCACGAGAGCACGGCCAACGACGCCAGCGATGCACCCCGTGCACCCTCTGGAACGCTGCCGACGTGCATGAGCGTGAAGACAGCCGAGGCCAGCAGCACCGCTGCCCACGGGCCGAGGCCCGCACGACGGAGCGCCTGCTGCACGAACCCTCGGTACAGGCATTCCTCGAGGATCGGCGCAAGCACGATGGCGCCGAGCGCCATGATCCACCACCAGGCATCGCGCGTGCCCTGCACCATCTGCTCGAGCGTGCTGTGCCCGATCGCCGGCGGCTCGATGCCCGTGGCGATGCGCTGCACCTGGCCGGCCATCCATCCTGCCGAGGCGATGGCCGGCCACCACATCGCGACCGCAGCCAGGCCGAACGCGGCCGATCGGGTCGGCACCATCGATGACGCCGGCGCGAGCTGCTTCCTGCGCATCCAGGCGATCAGGCCGATCGCCACCAGCATCCCCGCACCCATCGCCGCGACCGTCACCAGCGCCGCCTCGCGGAGGGTGAGCGACGCCGGATCGATGGTTCCACCGATCCCGAGTGCGCGCGCGGCCACGAGCGTGGCCACGCCACCGGCGAGCCACACCGCGACGCACATGGCCATCAGATGCAACGGGGACGGCAGCCAGCGCAGGCCGGGTCGCCCATCGAGCGCAAGCCAGCGTCCTCGTTGCGCCATGATCGCCAACCCGACGGCCAGGGCAAGCGTGACGAGCGGCAGGACCGGGACCGACATGGTCGGCGCGGACTCAGGCGATGCGGCTTCGTCCGCGGCGCTTGCCCGTGCGCCCATCGCGGCTACGCTCACGAACCACGCCATGCCCAACGCCCTCGACAGGATCGTCTCGCGCAAGCGGCTCGAGGTGGCCGCCAAGAAGCGATCCGTCCCGGTGGAGAGCCTCAAGGAACGCATCGCCGAGCTCGGCCGGCCGCGCAACTTCTTCCAAGCCGTCGTCGACCACGGCAGCACGAAGGGCACGCGCGTCATCGCCGAGGTCAAGCAACGCAGTCCGAGCGGCGGGCTCATCAGGCCTGACTTCAATCCGGTCGACATCGCCCGACGGTATCACGCCAACGGTGCCGTCGCGATCAGCTGCCTGACCGACGAGGTCGACTTCGGCGGCTCGCTCGACTTCATCCACGCGATCCGAGATGCCGTGCCCCTGCCGGTGCTCCGCAAGGACTTCATCATCGAGAGCTACCAGGTGTGGGAGGCGCGCGCCTTCGGTGCCGACGCGATCCTGCTCATCGCCGAGTGCCTGAGCGATGCGCAGCTGATCGACTACAAGATCCTGGCCATCGAGCTCGGCATGAGCGTGCTGGTCGAGGTGCACGACACCGAGAGCCTGTACCGCGTGCAACCGCACCTGTCGTTCCCGCACTCGGGCTACGCACTGCTGGGCGTCAACAACCGCGACCTGCGCACGATGACGACGGACCTGGGCCACTCGTTCCGCATGGCGGAGCTGGTGGACGACACGCATGTGATGGTGAGCGAGAGCGGGATCCGCACGCCGGACGACCTCAAGCGCCTGCGCGCGCACGGCATCCACATCGTGCTCGTGGGGGAGCATCTCTTGCGCCAGCCCGACCCCGGCACCGCCCTGGCCGAGCTCCTGGGCCGCGAGCCGCGGGAACCGAGTTCGCGTTGAGTCCCATCCCGGCGTCGCGCAGCCGGTGATCGACGCCCGCTCAGCGCACCATGGCTGGCCCGACCTTGCCCTGCGCCACCAGCCGCTCGACAATCTGGATCGCGTTGAGCGCCGCGCCCTTGCGGATCTGGTCGCCCGCCACGAAGAGGTCGATGCCCCGACGGTCATGCTGGCTCCAGTCCTGGCGGATGCGGCCGACGAGCACGTCATCCTGGCCGGCCGCGTCGATCGGTTCGGGGAACCGGTTGGCGCCACGGTCATCGACCACCCGCACGCCCGGAGCGGAGGCCAGCAGTTCGCGCACGCGCGACTCGGGCATCTCGCCCGCGAACGAGAGGTTGATCGCCTCGCAGTGCGCTCGCAGGACCGGCACGCGCACGCAGGTCGCGGTCACCCGTACCGATGGATCGGCCCAGATCTTGCGCGTCTCCTGGAGCAGCTTGCGCTCCTCCTCGTTGTAGCCGTCGGCGCCGACGGCGCTGTTGTGGCTGAAGACGTTGAAGAGGTACTGGCGGCCGAACACCTCGGTCGTGTACTCGCGGCCGTCGGCGAACTCACGCGCCTGGCCCTCGAGTTCGCGCATGGCGGCCGCGCCCGCACCGCTCGCGGCCTGGTAGGTGCTCACCACCATGCGCTCCACGCGCACGGCGCGGTGCAGCGGCGTGACCGCAACGAGCGCGATGATCGTGCTGCAGTTCGGATTGGCGATGATGCACGGGGCGCCGAGCGCGTCGAGCTCGTGCGCATTGACCTCGGGCACGACGAGCGGCACGCCCTCCTCCATGCGGAAGGCGCTCGAGTTGTCGACGACCCAGGCGCCGGCGCGGACGGCCGCCGGGGCCAGTGCCTTGCTCACGCCCTTGCCGGCACTGAAGAGCGCCACGTCCACGCCATCGAAGGACTGCTGCGTGGCTTCGTGGACCGTGAGGTCACGCGCGCCGCAGCGCATGGTCGAACCGACGCTGCGCGCACTCGCCAAGAGCCGCAGCTCGCTGAACCGCACGCCACGCCGTTCGATGAGATGCAGGAACTCGACACCCACCGCTCCGGTGGCGCCGACGATCGCGATCACGGGGTCACGGGACATGGACGGGTTCTACCACGTCGCCGGGGACGGCCACGCCGCCACGCGGCAGCCTCGTCCGTGTTCACTCCGGCGCACCGACGAGGTAGAAGCGCCGCACCTGCGCCTCGAAACGGGAGCCATCCTCACGGAGCATCGTGAAGGTGCCCTCCATGGTGCCCCACTCGGTCGTGAGCGGGCAGTAGCTGCCGTACCGGAACGACTCCCCGGGAGCGAGCCGCGGCTGCTGGCCGACGACCCCCTCGCCCTCGACCACGTGGCTGTCGCCGTCGGCGTCGACGATCGTCCAGCGACGGGCCACCAGCTTGACCGGCACGTCGGAGCCGTTGACGACCTGCACCTGGTAGCTGAAAACCCACCGCCCATGCGCAGGGCTGCTCTCGCGCGCAAGCCAGGATGGCTGCACACGGACCGTGATGCCTTGCGTGGTGGCCTCGCTGCCGATGCAGCCGCGTTCGATGGTGGTGGTCGTCATCGCACGGGAAGCGTAGACGCGTCAACCGGCCCGCGCCCAACTTCAGGACATCACCGTCGCTCCAGGCCGATGATCGCCTCGAAGACCGGCAGCGGCGAGTCGACCAGTTTGCGCCACTCCAGGTGGATGTCGGTGTCCTTGTACCCGGCGGGGGCCTTGACGTGCACGTAGAGCGGCACGCGGCGCGCGAGCGTGATCGGCGGCGTCACGCCCCCGGTGGGCGTGGTCACGCTGAACGCATCGGGGTCCGGCGGCAAGCCATCGCTCGACTGCCCGGCACTCACCACGGCCCCGCTGAGCGGCAGCTTGCTGCGACGGTCGATGACGCGGAAGCTCACCTGGCGTGTCTCACGGCTGCGCGCCAGCACCTCGAGGCTGCGGGGCGTGCGCAGTTCGACCGAGGTCCCCACGCGACCGGGCGCACGCACGACCACGCGGTTCATGAAGCCCGAGATGAACTCGACCTGCGCCAGTCCATCGGCAGCCGACAGGGCCTGCTGCACCGGCAGCCGCCCGCGCGACTGCTCGGCACCCTGCTCCTTCAGGTAGATGAAGGTGCTCAGGTAGACGGTGGCACCCTCCACGGGCCGACCATCCTCGTCGCGCACACGCACCTCGATGGGCGTCCGCGTCACCGGCACGAGTGGGAAGTCGATGGGATCCTTGCCCTTGACCTGGTTGAAGTCGATCGTGGTCTCGCCCTCGCCGCGGATGTCCTGCCGCACACCGTCGTAGGGCATCACGATCACCTGCCGCGGTTCGTACCCGGGCTTGAAGACCGTGAGGCTCGTTCGCCGGGAGAAGAGGGTGAAGCCAGCCACGCCGTCGCCGTCGGAGACGAAGGGCTCATCGTCGCTCGCGAAGATCTTGAACCATCCGAGCGTGTTCCGATAGACGTCGACGCCCTCGACCGGTCGCCCGTCGGGCTGCACGGCGCGGAGCTGGATCGGTTGGATAACACAGCCCGAACACAGGGCCGCCAGGGTCGTAGCGATGATGAGGAACGCGGCTCGCATGGGGTGGCCCGCCGCGGAGGCCGCGCTATACTGGCGCTCCGTCACTGGGGATTGGTGTAACGGTAGCACAACTGACTCTGACTCAGTTTGTCCTAGTTCGAATCTAGGATCCCCAGCTTCGATCGATCACGGCGCCTCCCCTCGCGGGAGGCGCCTGTCGTTGGTGGGTGCCCTCGTCAGCGCATCACGGCGTCCACGCGGTCAGCATGAGTCCGAGGTCGGCCCCGTCCACGACGCCGTCGCCGTTGAGGTCCGCCCCGCAAACGCCGCATGCACCCCAGGCCGAGAGCAGGATGCCCAGGTCACCACCGTCGACCACGCCGTTGCCATCGACATCGCCGGGCACGAAGCCGCCGCCGCGCGTGAGCGCCGAGCCGGGGATCGCGGACGTCGTCGTGCCCGGACCGGACCAGGCCATGATGAGTCCCGCGCCGCCACCAGCTTCGAAGAACTCCACGCGAAGCCGGTGCTTGCCGGCCGCGAGCGGCCTCGTCCCACGCACGGTCACCATGCCGTGCAGGCCGTCGTTGTTGACGACCAGATCGTCACCGATCCAGAGCCTCGATCCATCGTCGCTCGTCACGCCGAGCGTCCAGTACCCCGCGGTCGGAATGGTGATCCAACCGTTGAAGGTCGCGCCAACCTCGTCGACACGGCCGCTACCGGCAAAGGCATCGGTCGTCGATCCGTAGTTGATGTTCTCGACGACCGCCGTGCCGTACGGCGTGAGCATGGAGTAGTCAGGGAGCGACGTCGGCGCGCTGAGCTCGTACCAGGCGGCATCGAGGCCCGGCTGATCGCCCTGCACGACCACAGCCTGCCGGGCGACGGCGACCTCGATCGTGACCTGTTCCGCACTCGAGGCCCCGCTCACCGGTTCGACCATCGTGTAGAGGAGCGTCTGGTTGCCGGCCGACGGTCCAAGGTCGTCGATCACCAGCACGTCGCGCGAGCCATCCTGTCCGGGCACGAGCCGCACCGCGCGACCGGTGCTCGTCACCGCATCGAACGACTCGATGCGCAGCTGGTCCATGTTGGGATCGAAGTCGTTGGCGAGGACATCGAGCGTCACGGCCTGGCCCGCGATCGCGCGCACACGATCCGCGCGGGCGACCGGCGGCGACGGCAGGAGCGCCGAGCGGGCCTGCTCGACCGCGCGCAGGAGGTTGATGCGGCCCCAACCGAACTCCTCGCCGTTGACGGTGCCGCCCCACACGTCACACGTGTGCATCAGGACGTGCTCGGCGTGGGCCGCGGTCAACTGCGGGTTGGCGGAGCGGATCAGCGCCAGAGCACCGTTGGCCACCGGGGTCGCCATGCTCGTGCCGCTGGCGAATCCGTACGTGCCGTCCCGGATCGAACTCAGGATCGACACGCCCGGCGCGAACAGGTCGACGCCGCGCCCGAAACCGCTGAAGCTCGCACGCTGGTCGGACTGGTTGCTCGCCCCGATCACCAGCACGTTCGGGAAGTCCCAGCCTGCATGGTCGGTCGCCGAGTTGCCCGCCGCCCAGAGCATGCTGGCACCCAGTGAACGCACGTACTGGCCGGTCGTCTCGATCGGGTCGTAGCCGATGCCCGAGTAGCTCGTGGAGATCACCTTCGCGCCGTTCTCGGCGGCCCACTGCACGCCCTGCAGCAGGTTCTCGTAGCTCGCCCCACCATTGGAGGCCTCGCTCACGCGGATCGGCATGATCCGGAAGTTCCAGCCCATGCCGCTCACGCCGACGCCGTTGTCGCCCGCCGCCGCTGCGCATCCGGCCACATGCGTGCCGTGGCCGTTGATGTCATCCATGATGCCGCCATCGGCCTCGGCGAGGTCGCTGGCGCTGTTGAAGCCGGGCACGCGATTCAGCAGGTCCTCATGGGGGACGATCCCGGTGTCCGTCACCGCGATGATGACGCCGTCGGCCTGGTCCGCGCGGTGCAGGTCCCACGCCTCGGCGGACTGCATCATCGGGTGGTGCCACTGCTCGACGAAGCGAGGATCGTTGGGCTCACCGCACGGGTAGACCGTCCAGTTCGGGCACGCGTACTTGAAGAGACCGGTCGCCATGAGCTCCGCGGCCACCATGTTCTCGGCTGCGCCCACCGCCAGTGGCCCCGCTCCGACCTGGATGACCCACTCGTCGGTGCGTTCGTTCCGGCGCCCGGACCACGCCGCGAGCCGCTTGATCGCAGCCGCCCGCCCCGAGGCATCGAGCGACTGCAGGGGCCTCACGATGAGTTCCCCCGAGAACTCACGCTCACCACGCACTTCGGTGAAGTCGGCCTGGGCGACGAGCGACGAAGCAACGAGCACGATCGAGGCGTGGGCGAGCATCGACGAAGTATGGACGGGTCCCGGGCCCTCGACAACCCGGTCCGCAGGTTTCGACGAAGGTTCTCCGGTCACGCGGGCGCTGACCGCACGGTGGGGTGCCTCGATCGAACACCCGTTCGGCCCGACACCGGGACCGGCCTGCCGCACTACCCTTTCCGACCCATGCGCGTCGTCAGCCTGCTTCCCAGCGCCACCGAAGTGCTGTGTTCATTCGGTGGACAGCACCTGCTGGTCGGCCGCAGCCATGAGTGCGACTTCCCCGCCGACATCGGTCACCTGCCCGTCCTGACCGGCCAGCGCACGCACGCCGCCACCAGCGCCGAGATCGATGCCCAGGTCAGCGCCGCACTCGGCAGCGGGCAATCGCTCTACACGCTCGATGTCGACCTGCTGCGCGCCCTCAGGCCCGACGTGATCCTGACGCAGGACCTGTGCGACGTCTGCAGCATCGACCTTGCCACCGTGCGGGGGGTCGCGGCCACCATGGATCCCAAGCCGACGGTCGTCAGCCTGAATCCGACCACGCTCTGGCAGGTGCTCGATGACGTCCTGGCGGTGGGCGAGGTCGTCGGCATGGCCGACCAGGCTCAGGCCACCATGGTGCGGCTGCGCGAGGGCTACTGGACCGCGGTCGACTTCGTGAATCCGTTCGTGCCCGGTCCGCCCGTGCTCTTCCTCGAGTGGATGGACCCGCCCTTCGTCGGCGGGCACTGGACCCCCGCGCTCATCAACGCCGCCGGCGCGCGGCATGTGCTCAACGAGGCCGGCGCCAAGAGTCGCCGCGTCACGCCCGAGGACCTGCTCGAGGCTGCGCCCGAGCGCATCGTGATCTGTCCGTGCGGCTTCGGGCTCGACCGGATCGAGCAGGAACTCGAGGCGCTGACCACGCAACGCTGGTGGCCCCTGCTGCCGGCCGTGATGTCCGGCGATCCCGACGCGATCGTGCTCGTCGACGGCAACCAGATGTTCAACCGCCCCGGCCCGCGCCTGGTGGATGCCTTCCGTTGGCTGGTGGGATGGCTGAACGATCGTCCGGAACTGGTGCCCCCGGGCTTTCCAGTGCGCCGGCTTGCCGATCTGCGGCGCTGAACGGGCGGCAGGGCCTCGATGCCACGGCACCCGGTTCCCGGACGCGCGATCCGGCGGGGATGGCACGCCGTTTGTAGCGGATGGTCGCCTCGTGACCCGAGGCACAAGGACACCCCACCACCATGGACATGAACCGATTCACCACCGCAGCCCAGCAGACGATCGTCGAGGCGCAAGCCCGGGCGGCGCGCGAGCGCGCCGGCGAGTTCAGTTCGCTGCACCTGCTCACCGCGCTGCTTGCCGACCGCAAGGGCGCAGCGTGCGCGATCCTGTCGAAGGCCGGCGTCGATGCCGCGCGCATCGGGCAGGTCGTCGAAGCTGAACTCAAGCGCCTTCCCACCGTGCAGGGCGCCCAGCCCACGGCAGGCAACGACATCATGTCGGTGCTCTCGGGCGCCGACCGCGAGGCCGCCCGCATGAAGGACCAGTACGCCACGGGCGAGCACCTGCTGCTGGCCTGCGCAGGCGAACGCTGCGAAGCGGCCAAGGCGCTCGCGGCCTGCGGCGTGCAGCGCGCGCACCTTGAGCGCGCCATGGCCGACATCCGCAAGGCCAGCGGCGTGACCAACGTGACCGACCAGGAGGCCGAGGGCAGCTTCGAGGCCCTGAAGAAGTACGCGATCGACCTGACCGAGCGCGCCCAGTCGGGCAAGCTCGATCCGGTCATCGGCCGCGACGAGGAGGTGCGCCGCTGCATGCAGGTGCTCTCACGCCGCACGAAGAACAACCCCGTGCTCATCGGCGAACCCGGCGTCGGCAAGACGGCGATCGTCGAAGGGCTCGCGCAGCGCATCGTCAGCGGTGACTGCCCCGAGTCCATGCGCAGTTCCCGCATCATGGCGCTCGACGTCGGCTCGCTGCTCGCCGGCGCCAAGTACCGCGGCGAGTTCGAGGAGCGCCTGAAGGCCGTGCTGCGCGAAGTCGCCGCCGCCGAAGGCCGCATCATCCTCTTCATCGACGAACTCCACACCATGGTCGGTGCAGGCCAGACCGAGGGATCGCCGAGCGCCGGCAACCTGCTCAAGCCGGCCCTCGCCCGCGGTGAACTGCGGTGCATCGGCGCCACCACCCTGAGCGAGTACCGCAAGCACGTGGAGAAGGACCCTGCCTTCGAACGCCGCTTCCAGCCGGTCTTCGTGGGCGAGCCCTCGCTCGAGGACACGATCGCGATCCTGCGCGGCCTGAAGGAGAAGTACGAATCGCACCACGGCGTGCGCATCCAGGACGGCGCGCTGCTCACGGCTGCGAGCCTGAGCCACCGCTACATCGCCGACCGGTTCCTGCCCGACAAGGCGATCGACCTCCTCGACGAGGCCGCAAGCCGGTTGCGCATCGAGCAGGACAGCATCCCGGTCGAGATCGACGAGATCCGGCGTCACATCACCCAGCTCGAGATCGAGAAGACCGCACTGACCATCGAGAAGGATGAGGCCAGCAAGCGCCGGCTCGTCGAGGTCGAGCAGGAGCTCGCCGGTGAGCAGGAGCGCAACCGCGCGCTCACGGCCCGCTGGGAATCCGAGAAGAAGGAACTCGACTCGATCAAGGACCTCAAGCGCGAGATCGACGGCAAGCGCACCGAACTCGAGGTCGCCACGCGCAACGGCCGGTTCGAGCAGGCCGCGCGCATCCAGTACGGCGAGATCCCCGAGCTCGAGAAGCGCATGGCCGAGACCGAGCGCACGCTCCGGTCGCGCATGGCCGCGGGCGGCTCGCTCGTGCGTGAGGAAGTCGACCCCGAGGCGATCGCCGCGGTCGTGGCCCGCTGGACCGGGATCCCGGTCTCGCGCCTGGTCGAGAGCGAACGTGAGAAGCTCATGCACCTCGAGGCCGAACTGCACCGGCGCGTGGTCGGCCAGGACGAGGCCGTGACCGCCGTGGCCGAGGCCGTGCGCCGCAACCGCGCGGGCCTGGGCGAGGCGAACCGGCCCATCGGTTCGTTCCTCTTCCTCGGCCCCACCGGCGTGGGCAAGACCGAACTCTGCAAGGCGCTCGCGGCGCTCCTCTTCAACACCGAAGACGCCATGGTGCGCATCGACATGAGCGAGTTCATGGAGCAGCACTCCGTGGCCCGCCTGATCGGTGCCCCTCCGGGCTACGTCGGCTACGAGGAAGGCGGTCGTCTGACCGAGGCGGTGCGTCGCCGGCCCTACAGCGTCGTGCTCTTCGACGAGTTCGAGAAGGCGCACCCCGACGTGAGCAACGTGCTGCTGCAGGTCCTCGACGACGGCCGCCTGACCGATGGCCAGGGCCGCACGGTCGACTTCAGCAACACGATCATCGTCATGACGAGCAACATCGGCTCGCAGGCGATCCTCGAGATGACCGAGAAGGGCGAGCGCCACGAGGTCATCGAGGCGCATGTGCGCACGATCCTGAAGAAGCACCTGCGGCCGGAGCTCATCAACCGCATCGACGAGACGGTGATCTTCGAGCAGCTCAAGCGCAACGACATCGCCCGCATCGTCGACATCCAGGTGAAGAACCTGGACAAGCGCCTGGCATCGCGGCACATCGGGCTCACACTCACGCCGCAGGCCCGGGCCGCGCTCGCCAGCGAGGGCTACGACCCGCAGTTCGGCGCTCGCCCGCTCAAGCGCGTGATCCAGCAGCGGATCGAGAACCAGCTTGCGGGGAAGCTGCTCGAGGGCGCGTTCGCCGATGGTGACACGATCCTGGTCGACCACGTCGGCAAGTCGTTCACCTTCGCGAAGGCAAGCGAGCCGGCAGCCGTGGCGCGATCCTGAGCCCGGACGGGTGGTGGCTGTAGCATGGCGCCCGCCAAGGAGGCACCATGTCCACGCCCAGCGCCCCCGCATCGACCGTCCGTGAGCAGCTCCTGCAGCCGATGAGCGGCTGGGCCATCCTGCCCTTCCACATGATCATGCTCGGGGCCGCGATCTACGCCATCGTGCACGGCGTGCGCGGCGACGGCTTCACGCCTTCACCACTGCCGATCATCGGCGGCGCACTCGGCATCCTGGTCTGGCTCATCTGCTGGGCCGGCTACTTCGCCGTGCAGCCCGGCGACAGCCGTGCCATCACCTTCTTCGGCCAGTACCGCGGCACCGTGCGCACCGTCGGCTTCCACTGGGTGAATCCATTCAGCGGCAAGCGCCGCGTGAGCCTGCGCGTGCGCACCTTCGAGACCGGCAGCTCCAAGGGCTCCGACGTGACCGAGCCCACGACGGGCAAGGTGCTCGTGAAGGCCGCGCGCAGCCGCGGCACGCCCATCAAGGTCAACGACCGCGACGGCAACCCGATCGAGATCGCCGCCGTCGTCGTCTGGCAGGTGACCGACACCGCGCAGGCCATCTTCTCGGTCGACGACTACGAGAACTTCGTCGAGATCCAGTCCGAGAGCGCACTGCGCAACCTGGCCAGCCAGTTCCACTACGACGCCCCCGACGACCACGACACGCCGAGCCTGCGCGGCAACACCGACCTGATCGGCGCGCGGCTGCGCGATGAACTGCACGTCCGGCTCGCCCAGGCCGGCGTCGAGGTCATCGAGGCCCGCATCAGCAGCCTGGCCTATGCGCCCGAGATCGCCGCCGCGATGCTGCGCCGCCAGCAGGCCAGCGCGGTCATCGCGGCACGGCAGAAGATCGTCGAGGGTGCCGTCGGCATGGTCGAGATGGCGCTCACCCAGCTCGAACAGCGCGGTGTCGCCAAGCTCGATGGTGCCGAGCGGGCCCGCATGGTCGGCAACCTGCTGATCGTGCTGTGCAGCGAGCAGAACGCGCAGCCCGTCGTGCAGACCGGTCACGCCTGATGTACGGCCAGCTCAAGCAAGCGTCGTTTCTCGCTCGCTATGCCATGCTGCGTTTGCGCCTTGCTGCCCTGCGCAACGAGCCGGTCATCGTCGCAAGCACTCACCGAACCGCATCCACAGCCGTCTACCGTGCGCTTCGGCTGGCACTGGGGCCTCGGGTGTTCAAGTGCCATCGTCTGCACGAGCCCTTGATGTCATGGAACCGGCCGGATCCCCACCTGACTTCGGATGGCATCCTGCGCAATCGCATGACGGGTGACTGGGCCGTCCTGCATGGCATCACCCAGCCGCGGCGACCGGCTCGATTCGTGATGATGGTCAGGGACCCGATCGCGGTGGCGGCCAGCATGGCGGCCTTCGAGCCCCCCGGTGACGGTGCGGCCTGGCCCTTGATCCCTCCGTACGCGAACGCCATGACGGACTGGTTCGACGCCGATGTACGCCCGGCCCTCGGCTGGAGTCCGTGGGGCGCACGCTTCGACACCGAACGCAAAGCCATGGTGGTCCAGCATGCACCCTGGACGATCCTCGTGCTCCGGGCCGATCTCGATGACGACGCGAAGGCACGCGAACTGTCGGACTTCGTCGGGGCCCCCGTCCGGATGGTCCGCGTGAACTCGGCCGAGCAACGCGGTGCCGGCGCTTCACACGACAAGGTCCGTGATCGAATCAGCCGCCTGCCGGACGAGATCGATCGTGTTCACGGCTCACGGTTGTCCTCGCACTTCTTCACGCCGGCCGAGATCGCAGCCCAACGGTCCCGCTGGCTCGGCACCACCTGACGGCAGCCTGCGTAGGGACCGGTCACGCCTGATGCGCCACCTCGGCCAGCACACGGCGGTACGTCACGATCGATTGCCAGACCGTCGCCGCGAGGATCAGGCCCACGAGCACAAGCACGTCCCACGGCGCGAGCGTGGCGCGCTCACCGGTCGCGACCTGCCAGGTCCCATGCATGATGCGTGCGAAGAGCACGGCGACCAGCACCGCGATCATGGCGAGCAGGTCGACCATCGGTGCCAGGCACCGCACGCGGGCCATCGGCGGCAATCGCACGAAGGCCGCCTTCGCCGGCACGTTCACGTATTCGGGCGCCCGCATCGCGCAGAAGGTCGCCAGGGCGCCCGCGCCGACCAGCATGCACTGGACGAACGTCGCGATGCCCGCCAGCAGGTACCACTCTCCATGACCGGGCCCCGCCCATCGGTCAGGCGTGCCTGAGCCATCGAAGTGCACGGGGTAACGATCAGGCAGCGTCGCCCCGAGCCAGATGGCGACCACCCACGGCGTGGCCAGGGCACTGACGTGAAGGATCCATCGTGCAAGCCTCGGCATGTGATCCGCCCCACCCTACCCGACGCTCGGCCCATCATGCGGAACGCATGCCGCGCGGGACCGCGCGACCACGGGGGATGCATCACTCCTGGTCGGCCCGCATGCTGTGGGCACGCAGCCACAGTCCCGCGGGAACGCTCACGCAGCCGACGGCGAGGATCCAGCAGGTCGGAGTCCCCAGCACGAGACCGAACCTTGGATAGATGAGCCCCGAGAGCATGGCGTACGAGCCCACCGCGCACGACCCCAGCACCATCGGCCCCACCGCACCCACGGGAACCTCGCGACCTTGGGCCAGCCACGTCCCGACGATGGTCGTCAGGAAGATCGCCGGAAACGTCACCGCCATGCCACCGGCGATCGCATGTCCTCCGCGCGCGATGACGAGGGCCACGGCGATCGCCCCGCCTGCGGCAACACCGCGGGCCAGCAGCACCGGCCACGTCACGTGATTGGTGCCCTTCGGGGCGGGCACGCCGTGACGGCACAACACGATGCCCAGCGACGCCGTGGCGACCAGCGTGCCTCCGCCGATGGCCAGCAAGGCCTCGACGGATGGCTCGATCGCGTTCATGCCGACGACCCATGCCAGCGAGAGCAGTGCCCAGACCACGAGGCTCGCCGCGACGCAGCGCCAGAGCGTGGTCCGCGAGTCGTCGGCATGCAACCACCGTGGCAGCACGCGCCAGCTCGCCAGGAAAGCAGCATTGATCATCATGCCTGCCGGCACCACGGCAACCGCGCGAAGGAACCCCTCGCTCGATGTGCCGTCGGCATCCATCGGATGCGTCGCAAAGAGCCCCATCGTCGCGGGCATGATCGTGGTGGGCACGGTGCCGAGGATGCCTCCGACCCGTCCGCCGAACCGCTCGACGGCAACCGTCGCCCCGGCGCTCACGACGCCGGCAGCCAAGGCAAAGCCGAGGACCGGTGCCCAGGCCTCGATCGTCGCCGGACCGATCACGCTGCGCCGCCCAGGCGCCGCGCCGCGAGCGAGCGCCCATGCTCGAGCAGGGAGGCCTGCTCGACATCGGTGAAGGTGCGCGCCTGCGCGTTGGCCACGCCGATCACGCCGATCACGCGCCCATCCGGCGCAAGGCAGGGTGCGGTGATGGCGCCTTCCATGCCGGTGGCGCGCGCTGCGGGACGGGCCAGGCCGCTCTCATCGGTCTGCAGGTTGCAGACGGTGATGCAGGTCGTGCCTTGCGCAGCGAGCCCGGCAAGGCCCTTGCCCGGCGGGATCACGCGGATCGCGTCCATCACCGGCGGCGGGAACTGCCCGACGCAGGCAGAGAGGTGGAGCAGGCCATCGTCACCGATCCAATGGATCGTCCCGGTCTGGGCACCGAAGGCACGAACGAGCTGCTCGAGCGCCGCAAGGTCATCCATGCCGCCAAGCGTAGTGCGCCCGAGCGGCCGCTGCCGCTGCCGATGAACCCTGCCGATGAACCCTGCCGATGAACCCTGCCGATGCAACCTGCTGGCGATCACCGCATCGAGACTTCGAGCACGCTGGTCATGGCCATGGAGTCCAGGGCGTCGACGTTGCGGATCGTGATGACTCGGTGCATCTTGCCGGGCAGCATCGCATCGGGCCATTCGGCTTGATCGACGATGATGCCGCGGTCGGCATTGATCGACATGGTGGCGCCGTCCCAGGTGACCTGCCACGACGTCCCGTTGCCCGAGATCTCGAGCGGGAGCGCCGAACCGGTGTGGAATCGGAAGACCTCCGTGCCGGCCGCCACGGTGTCGCGGAACGCCACGGTGTCGCCGAGGTTCACGCGGCCGCTGACGTCCCACTGCACGGTGCGCAGGCAGGACACCACGCCCGAGTAGGCGGCCGTCGAGTCGACGAGCACGGAACCCGCCTGGTCGTCGAGACGGCTGACGACGATCGGCGCCGAGATCGCCTTGTGACGCGGCGACAGGGCGCCGACCTGCATGATGCCGTGGCCGGCTGCGGCCGCGAGCATGGCTTCCTGGTTCGGTTGGGAGTAATCGCTGCCGCAATCGATCAGGATCGGACGGTCACCCGCGTACACCGAGACCTGCCCCTGGTCGCGGTGCGCATGGCCGTCGAGCAGTGCACCGCCACGCACCCAGACCCCGAACGCGCGGCTCGGCTCAGCCGGGCGCTCCCAGGCGCTGCGCCAGGTCACCACCTGCTGCGATGGGAAGTAGGCGAACGTCGGCAAGGTCATCGATGCCTGCCCCCCCAGGCCTGCGATGGCCGAGGCATAACGCAGGCCGGGAAGGTCGCCGCGGCCCTGCGGGAACATCCAGGCCATGTTCGTGAGCGCCTCGGGATCGGAGCCCGTGGCCACGACACCGAAGTGCGGCATCGGTGCGGCTCGTCCCCAGTCCGGGAGCACTGAACGGCCGCTGTCGTAGCAATTCACGACATGGCCGCCGGGCATGACGGTGTGCATGAGCCAGCGCCAACTGTTGGCCGTGAAGCCGAAGTCGGCGCAGCGCTGGTCACCGATCGCGCGCATGTCGTCGACGATGTCGAAGACCGTGCCCAGGGACTGCGCCGCGTAGGAGAAGCCCTCGAGGTACGCGCCATCGGAACCATGGACCGCGAGCGAGGCCGCAAGGCTCTCGACTCCGAGGTTGTAGGCGGGAAGGAGTTCAGGATCACCGAGGAAGAGGCAAGCGCGGATCAGCGCCACCGCCGGCTCCATCCACTGGTTGCTGTTGAAGGCCCGAACGCGCACGAACCAAGGCCGCTGGTCGGCCCAGTCCACGCAGATGTTGCGCACCTCGCGGCGCAGCAGCACCTCCAGATCGGCCTGCAGGTCCGCGGGAACGCGATCACCGAGCGCCGACATCATGCCGACGATGCCATCGATGCCCCACGCGGTGGCGAGCCAGACACCATCACCGCCCTCCGGCATGACCATCGCCGCCGAGGTCAGCGTGGTGCCGGGCCGCTGGAGCGGATTGTGTCCCACGAAGGCACGCAGCATCTCGTTGGCCTTGGCCACGAGCACAGGATCGCCCGTTTGCGCGGCGGCGATGGCCAGGACCACCCCACGCTGCTGCAAGAGCGCCGACTGGTTGACGTCCGCATACGCGAGCGCGCAGGACAGCTTGTTCTGCCCCGCGGTGGCGGCGCGAGCATCGAGCAGCTGCGGGTGGATCTCCTGGAGGGATTGCGGTCGGACGTAGAGCGCCGGATCGAGTTGGACCACGGCCGCGCCCTGGCCATTCACCTCGGCCAGGTACGACGACAGCGAACTGGACGCTGCGGCCTGACCCAGCATGGCCGCCCATCGGCCTCGCCGATACGAGAGCGCACCCGTCCAGTCCGCAGTCCGTCGGCTCGTGAAGATGGAGGCCATCGCCTCGCCGGCGCGCTGTCGGGTTTCAGACGTGAGCTGCGCAATCAGCACGGCGCGGGCGGAAGCCTGCGGACCATCGGAACCAGTCGACGCGGACGAACCGGTCGCCCCGGTCGATGCGCCAACACCCCCGTTCCCCCCGCCCGAACCCGTCGCCAGCGTGCTGCCGTCGACCGTCGATCCAGACGAGCCGGAGGTTCCGGTTGAACCGGTCGAACCGCCGGAGGCGACGGTCGAACCGGCATCGGCGCCGTCCTTCGTCCCGGTTCCACTGCCGGACTCGGAGCCCGAGGATCCATCGGGCGACTTCGTCGAGGCACTCGCGGTGCCGGAGGCGCGCACGGTGACGACCTCGAAGGCCGGCGCGGTGTTGTCCGCGTCGAAGACCAGCGACTTGGACTTCGGATGGGCAATCCATGCACCGGGGCGATCAGCCTCGCGGTTCACCACGACCGACGTACCGTCGGTGAAGAACACCCGTGCGCTCTCGATGCCGGGATCGAAGGTGAAGCGCCACACGATGGACTCCCCATCGTCGCGGCCCGTGGCGATGATGCGGTCATCGAAGCCGGGCTGCTCGCGATACACGCTGTCACCGGGTTGCTGGCCCAGGTTGCGGTTGAGTTCCTCGAGCACGCGATCGAGCGCCTGGTGGTCATCGGGCAGCGCCGCCACCGGAGCCTGCGGGGCCAGGGCACCTTCGGGGTTCCAGTACAGGAAGTCCTCCGCGCCGTGCAGGCCGAGTTGCAGCACCATCTCGTCCCAGTACGGCGTGCTCCGCATCGGCGCTGCGGTCCCCGGATCCGCCTGCGCCACCACGGCGCCCGCATCGAGGCTGCGGGGTGCGATCCACGGCATCTGTGCGCGACCGGCCGACTTGTGCATCGACCTGGATCGGTGCAACTCAAGCCGCGCGGCGGCAAAGGCATCGTCCCCGATCGGGTTCGAGCCATCGACGCGCTGTCGTGCGGTGGTCGGCAGGAGCACCCCGAAGAACGGCGAGGAGTCGTGTGAACCAAGACCGACGATCCTGCCGCTGCGATCCGTGACCGAGGCCCGGAGGAACGGCGCACCGTCGCTGCCGATGACCGGTTCCATCGGCGTGCTGGCGAACGACTCGAAGTTGGCCAACCGCGCACCCGGGAAGATCGACTGCAGCGGCTGATCGGTGCTGCGTGCGATGGCGTCGTCGAAGTAACGCCCCATCACCTCGTTCCAGCGCGCGATGCGTGCCGCATCCATGCCACGCAGGTCCTCGAAGCCCAGTTCGCGTGCCAGGCCGATCCAGCGCGGATCGTTGTCGAGCGCACCGAATCGTGGATCCCAGGCAAAGCCGCGCTCATAGTCGAGCACGAGCACGTCGACCGTCGCACCGGCACGCTTGATGCCCGCGAGGATCGTGTTCACGCGCTGCGCCGTGGCCTCGATGCCCTGGTCCATGAATGGACTGCGGACGTCGGTGGGCTTGCCATCGGGCGTCTGGATCCGGTCGAGCGGGTGATCCGCGAGTTCGAACAGCACATCCCAGAAGCACAGCACGCGCTGACCTTCGGGTCGTTGCAACAGCTGCTTGGCGATCGCGACGGGATCACTGGCCACGGGGCTGCCCGGCAATCCGGCCCAGACGAATGGAGCGACGAAGTCCACGCCATCCTCGGAGACGGGCGACCATGCCAGTGCGCGGAACCGCGCCGACCGAGGGTCACTCGGCAACGCCTTCGGACGGACCGCGAACGTCGTGGGAGCGGCCGTCGAGGAACCAGCGACGGATCCGGTCGAACCAGAGGCGGCCCCGGACACCGTCGATCCACCGCTGGCCACGGCCGAACCGCCGGTCGCAGCCGGCTTGGTCGTCGCGCCGCCCGAGGCTGGCTCGCTGGTCTTTGCAGCCGTGGTCGCGGAACCGCTGGTGGCAGGCTTGGTCACCGATCCACCGGAACCCGTCACCGTTCCGGAGGTCGTTGCGGAGGAGCTTCCTGATCCACTGGTCACCACAGGATTGGGCTTGGCGACTGGAGTGGGATCCGTGACGCGATTGGTCGCGCCGTTGCTGGACGATGAGGTACTGGTCGGTGCGGTCGCCAGCGTCGTGCCGACGGTCTTGGCGGTCACCGGTCGTCGGACGCTCGAGGTCTTGGACGCTGGTGGCGTCGGCGGCGTGGTCGCGACACCACCGGACACCACTGGCGCAGACGAACCCTTTGCATCGAGGCCTGCAGCAAGATCACCGGCGTTCGGAGTCGCTGGTGCATTGGGCACGATCGGCGGTGGCACCACGACCGGTGCCTTGGCCACCGGCTGCTGAGGAATCGCTGGTGCAGGTGCGGTCGGCACGCCCTTGGCCCCGGGAGCCGTTGAGCCTGCCGCAGTTGTGGCGCCAGCTCCGGTGGCGGTGGCTGGCGTGGTTGGCGCGGTGACTGGAGTCACGGGTGCAGGCTTGGCTGCAGGCGCCGCGGGTGCCGCGGGTGTCTTGGGAGCAGGCACCGCTGGCGCCGCGGGTGTCTTGGCTGCCGGCGCCGCGGGTGCCTTGGGAACCGGCAGGGCCGTGCCGCTGCTGGGAACCGAGGTCGGAGTGGTGTTGTCCGGTGCTTCAACTGGAGGCAGTGGCTTCGTGCCACCCGCCGAACCCGTCGAAGTCTGCACGGGCGCCGACTGCTTGACCAGGCTCCGCTTCGCCGTGCCCTTGTGCGTGACTGGCTTGCGCGTGGCCTGTTGCGCACTCGCCTCGTGGGTCGTGGCGAGGCCCGCCACGATGACGAGCACGGACATCATGACACCCCAACGGCTGTTCATTCGGAGCATTCGAAGGTCCCCAATGGCACGACCCGCGGCATGCGGACCGTCAGTGCATTGTGCTATGGCGGGCCGACGGGGTCAAAGCCCGACACGGTCCAAAACACAAAACAGGCGAAGATCGAGCGGGAATCCGCTCAGAAGTCGAGGGATCCATCCCAGATCCGGAAGGCTTCCATCGCGGTGTACTCCGGCAATCCCAGCGCGTCGTAGCGGGCGGCCGTGGCGGCGTTGCGCTGTTCGGCCCGCTGCCAGAACTCGCGCTCGTCCGCACCGGGGAAGGGCGCCCGGTCCTTCTGGGACTGGTGCTTGAAGATCGCCTGGCGCTTGCGCATCACTTCATCGGGTGAGAGCGGCACGGCCATGTCGATGTCCTCGAGATCCCACTCCTGCCAGGCGCCGCGGTAGAGCAGCACCTCGCACTCCGCCATCCACGGACGGTCGCGCAACCGGTGGAGCGCCTGCAGGACGGCGCCGAGGCAGACCCGGTGCGTGCCATGGGGATCGCTCAGGTCACCCGCGGCGTAGACCTGGTGCGGCTGGAGCCGATCGAGCAGTTCCGCCGTCAGCCGGATGTCCTCCTCACCCAACGGCTTCTTGCGGACCCGACCGGTCTCGTAGAACGGAAGGTCCATGAAGTGCAGCCGATCATGCGTGAGGCCGCACGCCACGCCGGCAGCGCGCGCCTCGCCGCGCCGGATCATGCCCTTGAGGAGCTGGACTTCCGGGGGATCGACCTCGCCGGGGCGCTTGGAGCGCAGGCGATCGGCCAGCGCATGCTCGAGGCGCTCGGTGTTGGCGCCATCGAAGCCGAAGCGCGCGTTGAACTCGCTCGCGAAGTCGAGGAAGCGCATCGCGTCCGCATCGAACACCGCGATGTTGCCGCTGGTCTGGTAGGCCACGTGGACCTCGTGGCCCTGGTCGACGAGCCTGATCAGCGTGCCGCCCATCGAGATCACGTCGTCGTCCGGATGCGGGCTGAAGAGCACCACGCGCTTGGGAAAGACCCGGTCGCGCGGGCGATCGATGTCGCCCGCGAGCTTCTGCTCGCGCGGCTTGCCGCCGGGCCAGCCGGTGATGGTCTCCTGCAGGTCACGGAACACGCGGAGGTTCAGGTCGTAGGCGCGACCATGCATGGCCAGCAGGTCCTGCAGGTGATGCTCGTTGTAGTCCTCGTTGGTGAGCTTGAGGATCGGCTTGCCCGTCGCCTCACAGAGCCAGAGCACGGCCTTGCGCACCATGGCTTCGTCCCAGCGCACCGCGCGGACGGACCAAGGGCAACGCTCGCGCGTGAGCCGCCCCGCGGCGGCGCGGTCGAGCACGACCAGTGCGTCGGGATGACCCTGCAGGAACGTCGCCGGCACGCCATCGGACACGTCACCTTCGACGAAGCGCTCGATGATCGGCGCCTTGCCCTCGCCAAGCGCCATGAGCACGATGCGCCGGGCTTCGAGGATCGTGGCGATGCCCATCGTGACGGCACGCAGCGGCACCTGTTCCTCGCCGAAGAAGTCGCTCGCCGCATCCTGGCGCGTCACGCGATCCAACGTGATCAGGCGCGTGCGGCTCGTGCGGCCCGAGCCGGGCTCGTTGAAGCCGACGTGGCCGGTCCGGCCGATCCCCAGCAGCTGCAGGTCGATGCCGCCGTGCTCCCGGATCCGCCGCTCGTACTCCTCGCAGTGCGCGTGCACGGCGTTCGCGGGCACCGTGCCGCACGGCAGGTTCACATTGGCCGGATCGATGTCGACATGGTCGAAGAGGTGCTCCCGCATGAAGCGGTGGTAGCTCTGCAGTTCGTGCGGCTGCATGGGCCAGTACTCATCGAGGTTGAACGTGACGACGTTGGCGAAGGAGAGTCCTTCCTCGCGGTGCAGGCGGATCAGTTCGTTGTACACACTCACCGGCGTGCTGCCCGTGGCCAGCCCGAGCACGCATCGCTCGCCCCGGGCGGCCTTGGCCCTCACGAGCGCGGCGATCTCGGCGGCGACCGCCGCGCTCGCCGCGGCTGGGCGATGGAACACCGCCACCGGGATGCGCTCCCGTGCGCTCGCACCATCAGGTCCGCTGTGCACGCCATCCAGGCGCCGATCCGAAGCCATCGTGGACATGCACGGAAGATAGCCGTGCGCGCGCCGGGGGCCGCGTCACAGTGCGCGGGCGGCCGCCATGAACCGGTCGTACGAGCAACGCACCTGGTCCCAGGAGTCGCCGCCGAACTTCTCGAGGAATGCCCGGGCGACCTCGAAGCCCACCGCGTGCTGCATGACCACGCTCGCCGCGGCCACGGCACTGATGTCGCTGCGCTCGTACTGGCTGCGCGTGGCGTCCTTCGTGCGCAGGTCCACGCTCGGCAGGCCCTGCAGCAGCGTGGCGATCGGCTTCATGGTGCCGGTCACCACCACCGGCATGCCGTTGGTCATGCCGCCCTCGAGGCCGCCGGCGTGGTTGGTCGGCCGCAGGTAGCCAAGGTGCGGTTCCGTCGAGCGCGAGGCATCGAACGAGATCGGATCGTGCACCCGGCTGCCGAAGCGCAGCGCGCACTCACGGCCCAGGCCGATCTCGACGGCCTTGAAGGCCTGGATGCCCATGACCGCCATGGCGATCCGGGCATCGAGACGCTCGTCGGCGGCCACGCACGAGCCCAGGCCGATCGGGCACCCGAGCACGTGCACCCGGCAGAGTCCACCCACGGTGTCCTTGGCGACCTTCGCGGCATGGATGTGCTCGACCAGGCGTGCATCCGTCACCGGGCAGGGACATGCGACCTCGGCCCCGTCACGCGCCGCGCGCAATGCCGGCAGCGTCGCGGCGTCAACCTCGACGGCCGCGAAGGCATCGATCGCCCCGAGCACGTAGCCGAAGGCTTCGATGCCCACCTCGCGCAGCATGCACGCGGCGAGCGCCCCGGCCGCGACACGCGCCGCGGTCTCGCGCGCGCTCGCACGTTCCAGCGTCCCGCGGCAGTCGTTCGTCAGCCACTTCACGCTGCCCGCCAGGTCCGCATGGCCGGGTCGCGGCTGGTGCACCGGCGGCGTGCGCACGGGATCATCGATCCTGCTGTCGGCGTTCACGATCTCCAGCGCGATCGGCGATCCGAGCGTGATCCCCTGCCGCACGCCCGAGAGGACCCGCACGCGATCGGTCTCGATGCGCTGCCGAGCGCCACGGCCATACCCACCCTGGCGCCGGGCAAGCTCGGCATCGATCCAGTCCGTGTCGACCCGGACCCCGGAAGGCACGCCTTCGACGAGTGTGATCAGGGCCGGACCATGCGACTCACCGGCGGTGCGGTATCGGAGCGACATGGATGGATCGTACGCGTGCCAAAAAGTGTTGGACGCCCGGGCCGAGGTCGGGCCGGGCGTCCATGCCGCCGAGGGCGGCTCGCGGGAGGCGTATCACGCCGTCTCCCCGCCGTAGTTCGGGTGTTCCTTCAGGGACCGCGTGGCGCGTGGCACGCGCGGTCCCCGGCGCAAGCGCGCTCCGACGAGCGCTCGCGCCCAATCCCCTCCCCGCAGGAAGCCTTCGCAAAGGCCTCGGCTGCGCTTCCGACCACGGCGACGGCGAACACGAGCGCCACCAGCTTGCCCCATCCTCGGCTCCCTCGCTCCCCACGAGGCGCCTGCTCCCTTTCCATCCCTCCAGACCTTTCCATCCCTCCGACGGTGCTGGGCGTGTGCTGGTGACCGGTCATGTGTGCCTCCTTGGCGCAGGCCACACGACTCGGCCATCGAACACCACAACCGTACGTTTCCCGCGGGGCCCACCAAGGAAACCGAACGGAATTCGGCACAATCCCCGCGAGCGACGATTCAGGAAACCTGCGCCGAAATCATGGAGGGTCGCGTGCCCGTCCAGAGTTCGAATTGCAGGGCGGCCTGGCGCATGAACATGCCCACGCCGGTCACCACACGCGCGCCGCGCGACGTCGCCTGCTGCACCAGCGGCGTGCGCTCGGGCACGTACACGGTGTCCATCACGACGACGCCGTCCAAGGCCACGTCATCGGGGATCGGGCTCTCATCCGGTGCGGGGCCGTCCTTCATGCCCAGCGGCGTCGCGTTGATGATGGCATGGAAGCAGCCGCAGCCGATCGACGCCGCATGGCCCGCTTCGACGCGCATCGGTCCACGCTCGCCCGGGCGGCCATCGAACGATGCGGCGAGCTCCACGGCACGGTCGTGGGTCCGGTTGACCACGACCACCTGAGCGCCTGCATTCGCACAGGCCCACGCCATCGCACGCGCCACGCCACCGGCACCGAGGACCGCCACGCGCAACCCACGCAGGTCATCGCTCGCACGGCCGAGTGCCTCGGCCAGCGATTCGATCCCGGCCAGCGAATCGGTGTTGCACGCCCGCACGGAGCGTGACTCCGGATCGATGATGAGGGTGTTCGCTGCGCCGATCGCCAGGCTCGCGTCATCGAGTGCGCCGCCCCGTTCCTGCACGAACCGCACCAGATGCTCCTTGTGCGGCAGCGTCACGCTCGCGCCAGCCAGCCCCAGCGTGGGATGATCGACGAGCTCCGACACGCTCGCCTTGAACGATTCCCAGGTCGGGCCGACGGGCAGCGGCAGGTAGCGCGCATCGAGGCACATGCGACCGAACCAGGCGTTGTGCACGACCGGACCGCGGCTGTGCGACACCGGCCAGCCCACCACGCCGTAGACGCGGGTGTGGTGCGTGATCGCCTTGACGCGGTAGAGCTCGACCAGCTCGCGCACCGTCGGCTGGCCCGGCGCGGTGCCTTCCTCGTCGTCGAGCCGGGCAAAGGTCAGGAACGCACCGAACTTCGCGCCCATCACGCGCGACAGCACACCCTGCTCGCCCATGCAGAGCGCGATCGTCGGGCCCTGCCGGCTGCCAAGCACCTCAAACGCCTCGAGGTTGTCGCGCACGGTGCGTGCGGTCCACGCCACCTTGGCCACGTGGCACGCCGCATCCGACCACATCCGCTCGAGCTCGGTCCACAGCGCCGTGGGCCGGCCGCCGACATCATGCAGGCTCGTCACGAGCGAGGGGCGCTGCGATGCGTCCACGCCGGCAAGGGCGGCATGCACCACGTCGCTCGCGCGGCGATCGCGCAGGAGCGAGGCCTCCACATCCACGAAGCGGGGCGGTGTGTCACCGGCAATCGCCTCGGCCAGCACACGAGCGGCCTCGATCGGCGAACCATCGAAGGCACCACCCTCGGCCTCGCTGCGGACGGTGAGGATCGTCGGCAAGGGGCTGTCGCGAAGGAGCCTCGCGATCGCACCGGCCGCATCGGGCAGCATGGCCAGCAGATCGACGCGCCACTCGACGAGGTCCGCGCCATCCGCCTTCGCCCGCATCGCCCGCTCGATCGCCGGCGACACGAGGTCGGGCCGGTCAACCGTCACGCTGCAGGCCACGAGGGTCATGCGCGCAGCGTAGCCACGGATTCCGATGCCGTCGCCGGAATACCGCACATGAAAGCGATCCCACACCTGATCCACAGCGCATCCACCGCAGGCCGCGTACCGTGCGCCGCATGATCGACGATCCACATGGCATTGCAGACGAGGCCTACCTGTGGCTGCGGAGTCACCTTGAAGGGCACCTGTGCTTCGATGGCGAGCGGCGTCCGGTCAAGATCGTGCTCGGGCCCGATGGCCGCATCGTGGCACCGGTCATGGTGGCCGTGCTCGCGAGCGGCGACGTGGTGCTCGAACTGCCGGACGGCGAGCCCGACTCGATGCAGCTCTCGGTGACCCCGGAACGGTTCATCGAGCGCGGCGAGGATGCCGCGTTGTGCGACCGTTGGCGCATCTACCACGGCGATGCGCCCGACGTGAACTGGGCGCGCCTGGCGATCGATGCCTGTCGCCATGCGGGGTACTACGTCGATGCCGAGGCCGTCGTGGTGCCGAATGCGCTCGCGTCGATCGAACCGGCAGCGTGCAAGGCGATCAACGCGGATCCTGCACGGCTTCTCAAGGCGATCCCGGGTTCATCACGCACCATGGCCAAGGACGTGCGCGTGGTCGGCATCGATCCCGATGGCATGGACGTGCGGCGCGCCTTCGACGTGGTGCGCGTGCCCTGGCCCGACGGCGTGGAGATCACCACCGTCGAGGATGCCGTGGCGGCGGTCGGATCGATGGCGCGCTGAGTCCGGCGTCCGGCACGCCGTACAGACGGGTCACGCCCGCCGCGCGGTGGTCAAGCGTTCCCCGACCGCAGCGCGGGCCTCGCACCGCGCGATCAGGCCGTTGCCGAAGCCGGCACGTCGTTCAGCAGGCGTTCGGCGTAGCTGTTCATGGCGTCGCGCAGCTGCTCGAAGCTCTCGAGCACGTACAGGATCGGCTGGTAGTGGTCGATCTCGAAGCTGGTCGCGCACACGGTCTCGAGGTCGAACGGGCGACGGTCGACCTCGTTCGAATCGAGGGCGTGCTTGCTCTCGCCGGGACTGCTGATCAGGCCCGAGCCGTAGAGCTTGATCTGCCCGCCTTCGCGGATCAGGCCGAACTCGACCGTGAACCAGAAGAGGCGCGACAGGCGCTCCGTGTGGTACGGATCGTTCGTGAGCAGCGCCGCCTTGCCATAGGTCTGCAGGAAGTCGGCGAAGGTCGGGTCGGCATGCAGCGGGACGTGGCCGAAGATGTCGTGGAAGATGTCCGGCTCGGGCAGGTAGTCGATCGACTCCTTCGGGCGGATCACGATGGTCGTCGGGAACTCGCGGCGCGCGAGGCACGCGAAGAAGGCCTTGGCCGGCAGGTAGCCCGGGACGGCCTTGCTCTGCCAGCCGGTCAGCCGCTGCAGGAACGTGTTCACGCTCCTGGGGCCCTCGAGGTACGGGATGTGGTCACGGACCAGGTTGATGCTGCGCGCGCCCGACAGGTAGACGTTGCTCGCGTGATCGGCGAGGTAGGCCATCTGGCGGTCGTACAGGATGCGCCAGGTCTCCTGGTTCTCCTCGGTGTAGCCCGCGTAGTTCTGCGCGATGTAGACCTTGGTGATGTCGTCGTAACCGGGCTCGCCGAAGTGGTCGGCCATCGCCTGGGCGGCCTTGGCCTCGGTGCCGTCGATCATCGCGTGGTTCAGGCTGCCGGACATCTTGTTGCTTGCCATGGTCGGTCCTCGCCGTGGATGGTACGCACCGGCGCGCATCTACCATAGGCCCATGGCCAAGCGCACGACATCGACCAGGACTCCCCGCACCACCTCGGCACGCACGGCGGCCGCCCCCACGGCGATCCCCGTCGCCGAGCACGCCGCACGGCGTGAACGCGTGATGAAGGCGCTCGGCCAGAGCATCGCCGTGGTGTTCGCCGGGAACGACCAGGGTGGCCACTTCAGCCACTTCCGCGCGCATCCGCACTTCGAGTGGCTCACCGGAATCGCCGACGAACCCGGCGCGATGCTCCTGCTCGATCCCGGGCACCCCGTCACCAAGCGTCGCGTGCAGCTCTTCCTCAAGCCCCGCGACCCCGAGATCGAGAAGTGGGACGGCCTGCGCGAGGAGATCGCGAGCCCGCTGCGCGTGCGCTACGGCATCGAGACCATCTTCCGCACCAACGCCTTCCCGCGATGGATGCTCGACAGCGCCAAGCGCGCGAAGAGCCTGACCTGCCTGCATCCCTTCGCCGCGCACACCGCGCCGGTCTCGCCCGACCTCGCGGTCTACCGGGAGGTGGCCTCCCGCATCCCCGCGTGCGCGATCATGGACGGCACCGAGATCATCGCGCGGCTCCGGGCCGTGAAGAGCACTGCCGAGCAGGCGCTCATGCAACGGGCGATCGACATCACGGCGTCCGGCTACGAGGCCGTGCTCGACACGATCCGCCCGGGCATCAGCGAGTTCGCGATCCAGGAGGCCGCCGAGCACGAATACCGCAGCCACGGCTCGCGCGGTCCCGCCTACGGCACGATCGCCGGCACCGGCATCAACGGCACGGTGCTTCACTACCGCGCCAACAACGCGCCGCTGCAGGCCGGCGAACTCGTGGTGCTCGACTCCGGTGCCGAGTTCGCGGGCTACGCCGCCGACATCACCCGCACCTACCCGGTCGACGGGCGCTTCTCCATGCTGCAACGCAAGGTCTACGACATCGTGCTGAAGTCGCAGCTCGCCGCCATCGCCGCGGTCCGCCCGGGCGCGACCTTCGAACAGGTCGACCGTGCGGCACGCGACGTGATCACCAAGGCCGGCTACGGCGACTTCTTCATCCACGGCATCGGTCACCACCTGGGCCTCGAGGTGCACGACATCACCCCGAACGAACCCCTCAAGGCCGGGGCCATCATCACGATCGAGCCGGGCATCTACCTGCCGCACGAGCGCTTCGGCGTCCGCATCGAGGACGACATCCTCGTCACGGCGTCCGGTCGCGCGAACCTGAGTTCGCACATCGAGAAGGACGCCGACGCGATCGAGCGCGAGATCCGCAGCCGACGCTGAACGCGGCGCGCAGGTCACCCCACGCCGGAAACCGTCCACGAGGCCGCGGTCGAGCACCATCCGCGCTGGATGACCCCGCGACCGTTCAGCGTGGGTCGATGCGCGATGGATCGCCCCACGGCAGGTCGCTCGCAGGTTCTTCGGCCTGCGTGCGCTGGGTGATCATGCGTTGGCGCAGTTCGCTGACGAGTTCACGGTGCGCGGCAGACACGTCAGTCGTCTCCGCCGGATCCTTCGCCAGATCGAAGAGCTCGATCGGTGCATCGGGATCCTTCCGGATGCCCTTCTGCATGGCCTTCCAGTCGCCCAGGCGCATCGCCCGTTGGCCACCGCCGCCGGCGAACTCCCAATACAGCGCACGATCCGGTGGCGTCGGCCCGATCGGCGCACCGGCCGCAGCGAGCCAGGGCCGCAGATCGAGGCCATCGGTCTCAGCGACGGGCATCGCGACTCCGGCGGCGGCGCAGAGCGTGGGCGCAAGGTCCCATCCGGTCACCGGCATCGACAGCGTGCTCCCCGGCGACGTCACGCCGGGCCACCGCACGAGGTACGGCACCCGGATGCCGCCCTCGTGGAGATTCGTCTTGTGCCCGCGCAGGCCGCCCGTGCCGTCGAACCACGCCGGGTCGTAGCCACCGAGGCCGAAGGTGCTGCCGTTGTCGCTCGTGAACACCACGATCGTGCGCTCCCACAGCCCGCGCGACTTCAGCGCATCGACGATCGCGCCGACGTGACGGTCCAAGCGGGTCACCATGGCGGCGTAGGTCGCACGTGGCTGCGTGCACGGCAGGTAGCCCTTGCCGCCTTCGTACGGCGGATCGTCGGCAAGCGCGTGGCGCGCCACCTCATCAGGCGGGGCCTGCAGCGCCAGGTGTGGCAGCGGGCTCGCGAAGACGAGCAGGAACGGCGGCGCATCCGGCCCGCGGGAACCCACGAAGGCCGCGGCCTCGTCGGCCATCAGGTCGGGCGCGTACCGCGACTCGGCGCGCGTCGACGGGTCGTTGCCCGCCAACTCCTCGCGTCCGCCGTCTCGGATGAGGTGCGTGGGATACAGGTTGTGCGCGTGCCGCTGGCAGAGGTACCCGAAGAAGCGATCGAAGCCCTGGGCGAGCGGATCACCCTCGGTGCCCGTGGTGCCGAGTCCCCACTTGCCGATGAACGCCGTCTCGTAGCCCGCGCGCTGCAGTCGCTCGCCGAGGGTGACCGCCGATGCCGCCAACGGGGCCTGTCCACCGAACTCGTCCTTCGATGGGTTGGGCCGCTCGACGTTGTCGCGCACCGCGGCATGGCCCATGTGCAGGCCGGTGAGGAGCGCACAGCGACTCGGTGCGCAGACCGTGCTCCCCGAGTAGCCCTGCACGCACCGGACGCCCTCGGCTGCCACGGCATCGATGGACGGCGTTGCGAACCGCCGCTGGCCCTGGCACGAGAGCTCGCCCCAGCCCAGGTCATCGGCCAGGATCACGACGATGTTGGGCTGCGTCGGATGCGCAAGTGGCTGCACGCGACCCACCCTGGCGGACGGCGCGGGATCGTCGCGATCCAGGGCATGACGCGTGAGCAGCACCCCGGACCAGACGACGGGCGATGCCGACACCAGCACCGACGCGATCGCCAGCGCGCGGCCCGTGCGCGGCCTGATGCGCGAGATGACCTCGCACAGCACGATCACGAAGAGCGTCAGGCTGAACTTGAAGCCGACGGCACCGGGAAGGCCCCAGTCGCGGATGACGACCGCCGCCACGGGATTCACTTCCGTTCCGCCCTTGCGCAGGATGACCCAGGTCAGCACGATGTCGCAGCATGAGAAGAACACGAACGCGACGTAGGCGTTCTCGTGGAGCATGGCGGGAAGGCTGAGGAAGCCGGGCCGCTTGCGCTGCGGGTCCATGCCCGCATTGAACCATGCCGCGGGTCCGTTCGCGTGCGGGCGCGCGCGTGTGCTCCGCGCTCAGGCCGCACCCGCGCTCAGAGCAGCGGGTCGTGCGACGGCAGGTTGTGGGCGGGGGCGGTGTTCAGCTGCACCAACTGCTGGCCCTGCACGCGCTGCGCCGTCTCGGGATCGACGTAGTCGCTGTGGCAGCTGGCCTTGCCGGCCTCGGCGCCCACGGCCTTCTTCGTCTTGCTCGCGAGCCGGTGGATCTCGTCGGGGCTCAGCACGCCGCGCTTGGCCAGGATCTCCTGCTGCTCGGCGGTGAGCGCCGCACTGCGCACGGGCTTGCCGCGCTGGTACTCCTCATCCTTGCCGCTGGCGAACTCCTGGATCTCCTTGCTGATGCGCACGCTGCACCAGTCGTGGCCGCACATCGCGCAGAAGTCGGTGTCCACGTCGAGGTCCTCGTCGTGGTAGGCACGCGCCGTGTCGGGGTCGAAGCTCAGCTCGAAGTGCTTCTCCCAGTTCAGCGCCGCACGCGCCTTGGTGAGTTCGTCGTCCCGATCGCGCGAACCCGGGATGCCCAGGGCCACGTCGGCGGCATGGGCCGCGATCTTGTAGGCGATGCACCCCTGCTTGACGTCGTCCTTCTTCGGCAGGCCCAGGTGTTCCTTGGGCGTCACGTAGCAGAGCATGCTGGCGCCGTGGTACGCGGCCGCCGTGGCGCCGATGCAGCTGGTGATGTGGTCGTACCCCGGGAAGATGTCCGTGACCAGCGGCCCGAGCACGTAGAAGGGAGCCCCGTGGCACAGGTGACGCTGCAACTTCATGTTGAACTCGATCTGGTCGAACGGCACGTGGCCCGGGCCCTCGATCATGACCTGGACGCCCTTGCGCCAGGCACGCTCGGTGAGTTCGCCCAGCGTCTCGAGTTCCGCCAGTTGCGCACGGTCGCTCGCATCGGCCAGGCCGCCGGGCCGCAGACCGTCCCCGATCGAGAAGGTCACGTCGTACTCACGCATCACGTCGCAGATGCGCTCCCACGCGGTGTACATGAGGTTCTGGCGGTTGTGGACCAGCATCCACTTCGCCAGGAGCG
Organism: Planctomycetaceae bacterium; assembly: GCA_027490145.1. GTDB lineage: Bacteria > Planctomycetota > Phycisphaerae > Phycisphaerales > SM1A02 > SYIB01. The sequence continues at coordinate 21,235 of JAIXYQ010000015.1, read as the reverse complement.
ATCCACCGCGGCTCACGATGCCGATCAGGCGCTTCTTGATGAACGGCAGGTGCTCGCGCAGCACGCCGGCGTGGATCGTGAAGTAGTCGACCCCCTGCTGCGCCTGGTGCCGCAGCGTGTCGAGCACGATGGCCTCGTCGAGGTCCTCGATCCTGCGGCCGATGATCATGCTGTAGATCGGCACGGTGCCGATGGGGACCGTGGCGTTGCGGCAGATCGCGTCACGGCACTCGTCGAGGTTGCCGCCGGTCGACAGGTCCATGACGGTGTCCGCGCCCCAGCGCTCGGCCCACTGGAGCTTCTCCACTTCCTCGTGCGTGCCGCTCGACACGGGGCTCGCGCCCATGTTCGCGTTGATCTTGGTCTTGCTTGCGCGGCCGATCGCCATCGGATCGAGCTTGTGCGCCAGGTGCACCGTGTTGGCAGGAATCACCATCCGGCCGGCGGCGATCTCGTCGCGGACCTGCACCGCGGTCAGGTGCGGTTCACGCTCGGCCACGCGCGTCATCTGCGGCGTGACGATGCCCAGGCGGGCCGACTCGAGCTGCGTGACGGGCGCGAAGCCCTTGGGGTGGATCACGCGCAACCATTGGCCGCGCGCTGTCCGGAACTCGACCACCGCGTGGGCGTCGCCGCAGCAGGACGCGCAGGCCGGACCGGCCGGGGCCTCGGCCAGCACGACGACCGACCAGCCCTCGGGGAGGAAGTCCCACGCCGTCTTCGCGCTCGGTGCAGGCATGCCGGGGGTGTCGGGGCTCGAGAACGCCAGCGGACCGCCGATGTCGGCCGCGTTGGCGAAGCAGCCCGGGTTGGTGCCCTGCGCGGTCGAGGAGGGATTGGCCGCTCCGTTCAGGGGCAGTCCGGGAGGGGTCAGGGTGGCGTTGGCAGCGGTGATCATGATCGAACCTCCATCGATGGGGGCCCGCTGAAGGCGCCGACGCGCCCTGTCGCATCCCTACGCCGGCATGATCCGGATCAGGTTCAGCGGGTGCTTCTCAGTCCCGAAGGACGCCCCGAGCGACCAACACAGCATAGGCGAGGCGGTTAGCATCGCCACGTCGGTCTTCCACAAGGAGCGCACATGGGCATCGATGCAACGATGTCCGGGGGACTCCGGGGGCAATCCGGGCCGTTCGAGGCGTCAGCATGCTGACGCGGACGGTCCACAATGAAGGCGGCCTGCCCGACCTCGAGCAGGCCGACCGCGCGCTCATCGACCGCCTCGTGGCCGACCCACGTGCGTCGGGCCGCGACCTGGCCAAGGCCCTTGACTGCTCCGAAGCCAACATCAGCCGGCGCCTGAACCGGCTCATCGCCGAGCATGCGGTGCGCATCCGGGCGTTCATGCCACTGGACCGGGCGGGCCTCTCGGCCAGTGCGGTCATGCTCGTGAAGTCACCCGATCCCGAGGCACTCGGTCGTCGGCTGGCTTCGCTCGACTGGCTCCACTTCATCGCGACCACCGGCCCCATCAACGGCCCGGCCGACGGCCTCGTGGCCCACGGCTCGGTCGTGAACGGCACCGCCCTGCGTGCGCTGATCGACCGCAATCTCGGCGGGGATCCGCTCGCCCCGGTCGTCGACGTGCGCTTGGTGCTCGACAGCTTCGGCACGCAGGAGACGAGCGAGTCCCATCGCCACCACTGGCGCGGCGGGCGGCCGCTGGACCGCGTCAACCGCGCGATCATCCGCGAGCTGCAACGCGACGGCCGCGCCACGTTCGCGACGCTCGGCGAGGTCGCCGGCATCTCCTCCACCGCCGCGGCCGAGCGCTTCCGTCACCTCATCGACGACCAGCTGATCCGCATGCTGGCCTTCCCCGAACCAAGCCGCATCGGCATGCGCGCCTCGGGCTGCGTGTTCATCCGGTCCAGCGTCACGACGGATGAGGCGTGTGCGGCCGCCACGGTCGTGGCGAACCCGCGCTTCGTCGCGATGGTGTCGGGACCGAACCCGGTGGTCATGGAGATGTGCGCCGCCGACGGTCGCGCCCTGCAGGCCCTGGCTGAACGCGTCGGGGCACTGCCCGGCATCACGGACATCGACCTGCACCCCTACCACGCGATCCTCAAGGAATCGTTCGTGTGGTGCGGTGCCGAGGAAGCCTGAGGCCGCACGGCTAGCCTGCGCGGCATGCACGCCGCCAGCATCGACGACATCCGCCAAGCCTTGGACCGCATCCGGCCGTTCGTGCACCGCACGCCGGTCATGACCTGCCGCACGATGGATGGGCTCTCCGGCCGCTCCTTGCACTTCAAGTGCGAATCGATGCAGCGCACGGGTTCGTTCAAGCTGCGGGGCGCAACGAACGCCGTGCTCCGACTGCCCGATGACCACGCTGCACGCGGCGTGGTCACCCACTCCAGCGGCAACCATGGCCAGGCCCTGGCCCTCGCGGCACGCCTGCGTGGCATCCCCTGCACCGTCGTGATGCCGCACGACTCGGCGCGCGTGAAGAAGGACGCGGTGCGATCACACGGCGCCACGATCGTCGAGTGCGAGCCCAACGCGGCGGCCCGCGCCGCCGCGGCAGAGCGTGTGGTCGCCGACACGGGCGCCACGCTGATCCCGCCCTTCGACCATCCGCACATCATCGCGGGCCAGGGCACGGTGGCGATCGAGTTCCTGGAGCAGTGCCCGGACCTCGGCGCGGTGATCGTGCCCATCGGTGGCGGCGGGCTCATCAGCGGCGTGGCGATAGCGATGAAGGCGCTGCGTCCTGACCTGCGCGTGATCGCCGCCGAGCCGCTCAACGCCGGCGACGCGGCGATCGCCAAGCGGACGGGCCGCATCGAGCCCGTGCCGCCCACACGAACCATTGCCGACGGGCTCCGCACGCCGCTGGGGCAACTGACGCTGCCGGTCGTGCGTGATCTGGTGGATGAAGTCATCACGGTGACCGAGGACGAGATCATCGCCGCCATGCGGCTGGTCTGGGAACGCATGAAGATCGTGATCGAACCCAGCAGCGCCGTGGGCGTGGCGGTCGCGGTGCAGGCATCGTTCCGCTCGCGTGATCCCGTCCCGACCGGCGTCGTGCTCTGCGGCGGCAACGTCGACCTGGACGCGTTGCCCTGGATCCGCACGGCCTGAACCTGCCCCGACTCGGCGCGCACGCAACGCGCACGAGGAACGCGCACGCTTCGTGGCCCCGGCTCAGGGCGCCTTCGCGATCAATTCATCCAGGCGGACGAGTCGACGCTTGTGCTGCTCGCGATCCGGCTCAAGGATGCCCAGCGCGACCACGTGCACCCGCGCAGCCGCCAGGTTTCCGGCCTCGATCTGCGTCGCCGCCGCGAGCTCGCGCAGCGACGGGTCGAATGGATTGATGCGCACGGCGCGTTCGATGTGGTTCCCCGCCCGCGCACCATCCCCCGCCGCGCGGGCGATGCGCGAGAGCTCGATCGCATAGGAGTTCTCGCGGTCCGTGACGGCATCGAGCCGCTCGAGGTGCGGCACGGCCTCGGCATCGCGCCCCGACAGCAGCGCCACCTCCGCGAGCTTTCGGTGCGGGAAGGGATCGACCGGACGAGCCCGGCACAAGCGCTCGAGCAGTTCGATGACCTCAGGCGCGTCGCCCTCGCCGCGCTCGGTGCGCCGGCGCACGGCCAACTCGAGCAGGTCCGGATGCTCCGGGTGCGAACGCAGCAGGAGGTCGAGTTCCTTGTCGCTCACGGGCTCGACCCGGTCCTTGCCCAGCAGCGCATCGGGCGGCGGCTCCGGTGCAAGCCCCCACGCCTTGACCTGCGTGCGTGCCCACGGCGTGAACCGCTCGAGGAATTGCTCCTTCGACACGTCCAGCACCTGCGCGAGCGCCTGCGATTCGGTGGCGCCCTCGGCATAGAGCGCGAGCATGCGGCGCAGGGCCTCGTCGCCCCAGGCCTCGCGGATGAACTCGACCCACCAGTGGCCCTGGGCGTAGGCCTGCGCGCGATCGGTCGGCTTCACCGGCCGGACGAAGGCCAGCAGGATCGAATCGAAGTCGAAGAGCGTGCCCCCCTCGAGCGCCGCCGCGAGCATCTGGCACTCCTTGTAGTCACGGCGCTTGTGCTGCAGGTCGACGGCGATCGCCTCGGTCATCCAGTGCGGGATGCGGTTGCGCGTCTGCGAGAGCGTGACGGTGTGCACGTACTCATGGCGCACCACATCCAGCCAGTCGAAGAGTCCCAGGTGCTTCTTGCGGCTGCCTTCGCGCGGCACCTCCATCGCGATCACCGGGCCGGTGCACGCCGCGATCGTGTGGATCGCCGGCAGGCCGGTGAGCCGCACCCCGAACCACTCGTGGTCGGGCATGAGTTCGATGCGCGTGCGCCGCGACGGTGCGTGGCCGAGCCGCGCGCAGACCTCCTCGTGCATCGCATCGAGCTGCGCGAGCATGCCATCGGCCATCGCATCATCGATGCCTGGCTGCGAACGAAGCGTGAAGTGGCGGCCCTCCCGCACGGGCCATGGCGCCATGTCCTCGAGCAAGCGAAGGCTGAGCGTGGCCCCCACGTTGAAGGGATCGCGCTCGACGGCCGCTCGCAGCGCCTCGAGCGCGCGCGCATCTTCGCCCGACTGCATGTCCATGAGGCCGAGTTCCATCGGGGGCTCGCTCCACTCCGGCGCACGGTCCCACGCCCGGCGCAGCAGCACCGCAGCGTCCTCGTACTGACGGCGACGCGAGAGCATGCGGCCCACCTCAAGCGGTGCGTGCGGGCTGCCGGGTGCGGCGCGATCGGCATCGGCGAGGGCCTGCTCCATCGCCTCGGGGCGGAAGCGCACCGCGTGCATGGCGGCCAGGTACGCCAAGGCATCCGGCTGTGTGGGCGCGGTAGCGAGCACCTGGCGCAGCATCGGTTCGGCGCCGTCGGCATCGTCCTGCATCAGCGCCGTGCGCGCGCGCAGGAGCGCAGCCGCGGCACACGCCGGCGAGAAGGCATCGATTCCCTCGGCGATCGCGAGTGCATCGGCTTGCTCGAGCGCACCCGCGCTGAGCTCGCCGCGCATGCGCCAGGCCTCGGCCAGGCGCGGGTGCTGCGCGAGTGCATCGGCGAGCGCCTTCCACGCATCGGCTCGGTTGTGGCGCGCCGCGAGGATGCGCGCTTCGAGCAGCATCGCTTCCCAGTCGGTCCGGTCGAGCGCCCGAGCGGCACCGAGCGCCTCGATCACGGCTTCGTACAGCTGCGGCGCCACGCGCCCGGTCATCGACCAGGCCTCGAGCGCCTCGGCCTTGGCGAGCACCAGCTCGCGCTGCCCCTGCGTGCGCACGACCGCGGGCATCGGCTCGGCCATGAGCGGCTCGAGCGCAGCGCGTGATTCGGCCAGCTTGCCCGCACCCGCGAGCGCGATCCCCTTGAGCGCCGTCGCGCGCGGCGATGCATCGTCGACGAGCGCAGCGATCGCACGGTCCCATGCGCCTTGCTGCACGAGCGCGCGAGCGCGCAGGACCGCCGGAACCGATGGATCGGCGAGCGCGGGCTCATCCCAGCGCCACGCCCACACGGCCGCCTCGGCCGCACGCAGCGGCGTGTCGAGATCACCCTGCTCCCACGCGCCGTAGCGCACACGCAGGTCCTTGAGCGCATCGGGTGTGGCGGCCTTGGCATCCAGCGCAGCTCGGCTCGCCGCCGAGCGCGGGATCATGGTCGGGTCCTGCCGGCGCGGCGGTGCAGCGCCATCCTGGGCATTCGCCACGGCTGTCACGATGAGCGTGGCCACCAGCATCGCGGCGACGACCACGACCACCGACCGAATCACGACACGGTCTCGCGTCATGGCTTGAGCGGACGGCGATCGACCGTCCATCCTTCTGCCGCAGCGGGCAGGTCCACGAGCGCCCGATCGGCATCATTGAGCGGCCCGACCTCGACCGAACGCAGTCGCGCGATCGTGCGATCACCCTCGGTGGAGTCGCGCACCACGGCGATCGGCAGCGACGTCGCACGATCCCACGCCACGATGAGCTGCTTCGCATCGCGCGCGGCGGGCGTCGAAGGACGCGGCACCAGGCAGAGCACGTCGCTCGCCGGCAGATCCTTCCAGAGCGGGCTCTCGGGAAGCGTGGTCGCCGTCACGATGTAGTTCGCGAGCACCTCGCTGCGACGAGCCCCCACCGGAAGCGCCAGCGGGCCCTCGCCCGGCTGCAGCGGATCCATGCTGGTGCCCTCGGCCACGAGCTGGCGCTCGATCTGCTGCTTGCGCGCATCGTCGCGCTCGATCAGCCAGCCATCGCGGTAGAGGAACAGCCGGCGGTCCTCGCTGGCACGGCCGGTGCCATCGATGAACTGGTCGATGCGGAGCCCGATGCGCCGCGACGGGCCAGCCTTGCCCGACAGCACGAGTCGGCCGCGTCGACGCTCGACGTCATCGGTCAGGGCGTCGCGCTTCTCGATGATCACGGTGCAGGCCATCGAGTCGAGTCGCTCGCCCGCCGCTTCGGCTGCATCGAGGATCGTCGTGATGGCTTCCTGCCCGGCAGCCGGAGTGGCAGACGCAGTTTGGGCCTCGGGCGCAGCCGCGGATCCGGTCGGCGGCACGCTGCGCGCCGGCCCATCACCCGAGGCTGGAGGTTCGGTCGGGGCTGGATCGGTCCGCTGCTGGATGCCGCCCTGGCCGGGCATCTGAGCCAGAGCACGGTCGTTCCGGGCCGAGCATGCCGCGGCGAGCGCGAGCACCGCAAGCGCATGCCTCGTCACTTGGACTCCTCGAGCATGTCCATCATGGGATCGTCGCCGGCCGCGCCATCGGATGTGGCCTCGGTGGAACCTGCGCCGATCGCGTTCACGATCGTGGCCAGCACCACCACCAGGCACAGGCCTGCACGCCACGCCACGCCGACGATGGGCTTGGCCCCACGCAGGCAGGGCTTGCAGACGAGCAAGGCGAAGAACGGCGAGAGCAGGATCGCGGCCCAGTGCACCGGGCGGACCTCACCGTAGTTGTAGGCATGGCCGCACAGGGCCAGCACGCAGGCGATCGCAGCGAGCGATGTCGCCGCGGCAGCGGTCCACGGCACCAGTTCGCACGCCGCATCGCCGGGACAGGCCGCACCCGCGGCAGCATCGTCGACGCGGTGCTGCGCATCAGGTGCCGCAGACGCCTTGCGCAGCTGCGCGTCTTCGCGCAGGTTCAGGGCGCCGCTCACCATGCCGAGCCCCGCCAGGGCGGCAGCGGCAGCGATCGACATGACGCCCAGGCTCGCGAAGTTGGCCAGCACCATCAGGACGCCGATGCCGGCAAAGACGATCGCCGACATCATCGCCATGCCGACGCTGCAGGCATCACGCGCCACGGCCGACCAGAGCAGGCCCGCCAGCACGATCGCAGCGAACAGCCCCGCCTGGATGTACGGATTGCTCGCGGGGAACACCACGAACTTCCAGGCCAGGCTCCCTAGGACCGCAACCACGATCGACCACTGCACCCACCACGCCATGCGCACGCCTGACACGATCGCACCCACGATCGCTGCGGCACCGACCGCGTACGGAAGCACATGCCATCGTTCGGCAGGCGGAAGGCCCACCGGACCGGTCTCGAGCAGGAAGCTCGCGACGAACGCGACCGGTGCCGCCAAGGCCTGCGCGACCTGTGCAGCGCGCACGGTCCGGGCCCGGTCCGACGCAGCGCGACGCGCGACCATGAGCACGCCGAGACCGCCCACGGCCAATCCAGCGAGCGCCGGAAGCAGCAGGACCTTGACGAGATACAGCAGGACCTCAGGCAGCATCGGTCACTCGGCCTTCGTCTCGTCGGCCTCGAGCCCGATCACCAGCTTGACCTCGTCACCCAACGCCTTCGGTGGCTTCTCGATGCCCCAGGTCATGCCGAACTCGCTGCGCTTGATCGTGAGTTGGCACTCGAAGCCGACCTTCTTGCCGGTGGGACCCTTGCCCACGCCGGTCACGACGCAGTCAACCGTGACGGGCTTGGTCACACCGTGCAGCGACAGGTCGCCGGTGAGCGTCCAGTGGCGTTCACCCACCCGCGTTCCCGCCGTCGTAGTGAACGCGATTTCCGGGAATTCCTTGGCATTGAAGAAGTTCGGGCCCTTGAGATTGCCGTCGAGCTTCTCGCTGCCGGTGTCGACCCGCTCGACCTTCGCGATGGCCTTGATCATCGGCGCGGATGCATCATCCAGCGGCCAGCTCACGGAACCCTCGACGCCGTTGAAGCGACCCCAGAACTGCCCCGCCTCCAGGTGCTGGATGCGGAAGAGCGCCATGCTGTGCACGGGGTCGAGCGTCATCGCTGCAGCAGCGGGCTGCGCCGCTGGATCAGGCTGCGCCGCGAGGGCAACCGGTTGCATCACCGCGATGGGCGCCGCGGTCGGCTCGATCGCCGCGAGGGCAAGCACGGGAACGGCGATCAGTGACGGAACGAGGATCAGGGTGCGCATGCGAGCCTCCAAGGGGTCGCAGGATCATACGGAGCGCACCCATGCAGGATCGATGCAAACGGGCGAATGGCATGGACCAGCCGAGCCGGTCCGATCGACTCGACACGGCACGTGCGCCGGTCGCGCGCCTCAGGGCGCGAGCGCCTGATGACCAACGATCTCGAGCCCAAACCCATGCAGCCCCGGCAACGCGCGCGGATGGTCCGTGAGCAAGCGCAGCCGTGACAGGCCCAGGTCGCGCAGGATCTGTCCACCGATGCCGTACTCGCGCTCGCTCATCGGTTGCGCCTTGCCGCCGATCCCGCCCGGGCGGGTGAGGTCCGGCGAATTCACGTCGTCGCCTGCAGCCCGCCGGATCGCATGCAGCCGCGAGCGAAGGTTGTCGTCGGTTTCCTCGGGGCGCAGGTAGACCAGTGCGCCACGGCCGGCGTCGCGGATCGCGCGCAGCGATGCACGGATCGTGTCCTGTCCACTGCGGTCGCCGGTCGCCGCTGCACCGAAGATGTCGCCGAGCACATCGCGGCGGTGCATGCGCACGAGGACCGGATCGTCGATCGTCGGCACCACGCCGCCGGCGCCCGGGATGCCGACACCACCGAAGGTCAGCGCCAGGTGCGGTAAGGGATCGATCGCGCTGTGCCAGGCGAGCACCGTGAACTCACCCTCGGGCGTCATCACGCGTTCACCCGTCACCGGCTCGATGCGGCGCACGAGGCTCTCGCGGCGCAGGCGCCATTCGATCACCTGCTCGACCGAGCACATCTTGAGCCCGTGCTGCGCACAGAGCAGCTCAAGGTCCGGCACGCGGGCCATCTCGCCATCCTCGCGCACGACCTCGATGATGCACGCCGCGGGCCGCAGGCCGGCGAGCCGGCACAGGTCCACGCTGCCTTCGGTCTGGCCGGTGCGCACGAGCACGCCGCCGTCGCGGGCGCGCAGCGGGTTGATGTGCCCGGGGCGCACGAAGTCATCCGGCCGCGACGCGGGATCGCACATCAGGTGGATCGTCTTCACGCGATCCCGCGCGCTGATGCCCGTGCCGACGCCATGCCTTGGGTGACCGTCCACACTCACCGTGAAGGGCGTCGCGCGCAGGCTCGTGTTGATCGCCGCCTGCGGCACCAGGTCCAGGCGCTCGCACGATGCACCATCGAGCGCCACGCAGAGGTACCCCGCACCCACACGCGTCATGAAGTTGACCTGCTCCACCGTCAGCGATTCGGCCGCACACACGAAGTCGCCCTCGTTCTCGCGGTTCTCGTCGTCGACCATGACCACGATGCGGCCGGCACGGAGTTCGTCGAGGATCTCGGGGATGGGGCTCAGCGGCATGGAGGGGAAAGCGTAGCCGCGCGCGCCGTACGATCACGCCATGACCACGTCCTCCGTCGCCAAGCGGACCGCACGCACCGCCGCGAAGCCCACCTCGAAGCGGGCCTCGAAGCCAGCGGCCACACCGACCGCACACGCCCCCGTGCTCACGGCGTCACAGCACGCACGCATGATGCGGTGGTTACTGGAACTCACTGCGCTCCCCACGGCGGCCGGCCGCGAGCACCGCGTCATGGCCTGGATCGACCAGTGGCTCATGGTGCGCGCCGATCGGCTGGCGGTGCGGCGCGACGATGCCGGCAACTACCTGATCACGCGGCGCGACCTGCCCCGCGGCGCGCAGCAGGTGCTCATGACGGCGCATCTCGATCACCCGGCGTTCGTCGTCACGCGCATCGAGCGTGGCCGCGTGCACCTGGAGTTCCGCGGCGGCGTGCTCGATGCGTACTTCGCCGGCGCGCGGCTCGAGGCCTTCGACGCGGGCGATGGCCGGCATGCGCTGCGGATCGAGCGCGCCGACCTCAAGGCCACGCCCTTCAAGACCGTGATCGCCGTGCCCACGGGATCGGCGGCGGCCAAGGCTCGCGCGCTGCGGGACCTTGCGGCGGGCGACATCGCGCGTTGGCGCTGGGCCGGTTCAGGCGGCGATGACCGGGCATCGATCTCCACCCGGCGTCTTCCACCCATCGGAGCCATGCGCGGCCTGCGCCGCGTCAAGGTGCTGCAGACACACGCCTGCGATGACCTGGCGGCCGCGGCGATCGCGCTCGCCGTGCTTGATGCGTGCCTCGCCCGCAAGGACATGGCGCACCTGGGTCTGGTGCTCACGGTGGCCGAGGAAGTCGGCTTCATCGGGGCGATCCATGCCGCGCGCGCGGGGTTCATTCCCAAGCGCGCGCTGCTCCTGAACCTTGAGAACTCGCGCAGCTACCCGCACGATTCACCGATCGGGGCCGGTGCCATCCTGCGCATCGGCGACCGGGCCACGGTGTTCGATGCAGGCATCGTGAACGGCCTGTCCGCCGAGTTCGGCAAGCTCGCCAAGGCCGACCCGCGGTTCCGCTGCCAGCGCAAGCTCATGCCAGGCGGCTGGTGCGAAACGACCGCGTTCGGCTGCTACGGCTACCGAAGCGTGTGCCTCTGCCTTCCGCTGGGCAACTACCACAACATGGAACGGCTCGAGCGCGTGGAGGCAGGCACCGGCCCTGCGCGCATGGGCCCCGAGTTCGTGTCCGTCGATGACTGCACGAGCCTGGCGAGCATGCTGCTGGTGGCCGCGTCGATCCTGGCGCGCCCCATCGCGTGGGACGGCAAGGCGACCATGGAGCAGCTCTACGCGCAGAAGAAGCGCGTGCTCACGCCGCTCGTGTGAGCTCGGGTTTGAACGGCTGCACCCCCGCTCACTCCGGGCACACGCCCCATGAGCCGATCACCATGCCGAGGTCGATGCTGTTCACAAAGCCGGCTGAGGGGCTTTCCACCGCAGTTGAACTGACTCTCTTGGATTCCGTCCGCCTCATGGACACCCACATGTCCATCGAAGGTTCCCCAAGTCGAAGTACAGCGCGCATGCGTGACCGTTGGCGCAGGTTCCCACGCAGTGAACGATGAATCGACCCGGCTGGTCCGGATGCGGTTCGAGCAGCACCGCACACGTCGGCGGCGCCGTGGTCGCCGCGGGGACCGCCCCGACGAAGCGCCCCAGTTCATCAAGTTCGATGCTGAACCACCATCGCACTGACGTTCGGACCTCCGGTGTGACGGCCAATCCGGAAAATCCTCATTGCCGACTCGTCGCGGGTCGCGGACAATGCGGTCGGCATGTTCCCGCCGTTCCAGCCCGGGTCAGCGATCCATGATGCGGATCTTGCGCTCCTGATCGAGCGTGACGCCCAGGACTGCCGCGGATCGGAACCGGACCAGTTGATCAAGCGTTGGCTGCCGGTCATCGGGGCTCCGGCCGATCGACCGATGGCTTCGCTCGCCGCCGCCGAAGCCTGCCTCGAAGCAGGCATGCGCGACGGAAGTCCGCCGCTCGAAGCAGCCCAGCGCCTTGCGACCGCCCACCCGATGCTTGCCGAGGACTTCATGGCCGCTGCGCTCGGTGTGGGCCTTCCCGATGGCGATCTCGAAGGCACGATCGTGGAAGGTGAGGTCGTGCTCGGTCGTTGGCGCATCGACCGGATCGTGGGGCGCGGGTCGACGGCCACGGTAGGCATCGCCACCGATGCGCTGCTGGGATCGGAGATCGGACCCACGCGCGTGGTGCTCAAGCGGTTCGAGGCCGATGCGTCGGGTCATGCGCTGCGCCATGCCCGCCGGGAGCTGGCCACGCTGCTCACGCTTCCCGATCGCTGCGCGCCCAAGGTCCTGGGCTTCCACGCCGATCGCGCAGGCGGCGCGATCCTCGTCACCGCATGGGAGCCATCGTCGCCCCCACGCCACCTTGGCGATCTGCCTGAATTGCTCTGGACCGTCCGCCGCGTGCATGCCGCCAACGTGGCGCACGGCGATCTGAAACCCGACCATCTCCGCCTGCGTTCCGACGGCTCCGCATTCCTGATCGATTGGGGCAGCGCGTCCGTCGCGGATCAAGCCGGCCGCTCCGCGGATGCCGATCGCCTGGCAAGCGTCGTGCGCGCGCTTGGGCAAACCTCCGGTGCGCCATCCTGGATCGTCGAGCCAGCCCGACGGCTCTGCGGGTTTGGATGCCTCGGCCTGGCCGCTGCATGGCTCGCCCTGGGCGCTCCTCGCCGCCACGCTCGACGACTCGTGTCCACCGCAGTACCGACAGCATTGGCGATCCTCATGACGGCGGTGATCGCGTGGACCGTCGGTCCCTGGAGCCGGACACCGGCCGAGGCCGCGATCGCTCGCTTGCGTGCGCGGGGCAACCTCGTCGAAGTCGTGCATGGCGTCGATGGAAGCCCGGCTGGAGCATGGCTGGCATGGCCTCGATTCGATCCCGCCGTGCCGGCCCGGGAGCGACTGGTGTTCTGGATCGAGTTCAAGGATGGCATCGAGGTGATCTCGAGGAAATCACCGGGAAGCCTGTCACCAGCGACCTGGCCCGAGTCACTTCCCACGGCACCCGACCGCACACCATGACGCACCGACCACCGACGCGGCTTCGCCCCCCTCTCGCCCTGGTCCTGCTCATCCTTGGTGCAGCGCTCACGGCCGTGCAGCTGATGCTGCCACGGCCACACGCCGCTGATGACGCACCGGCACTGGTCGTCGGCAGCCGCCAGTTCAACACCGCCCCGGGCACCGTCGAGTTCATGGATTGGCTCGCCACGCGATCGATGTTGCGCGGGGGTCAAGGTGCCGACGATGGCACGATCCGCGCGATCCTCATCGATCGCCGCATCGCCGATGGCGTGGTGATCCCTGACGGCGGACTTCGCGCGGGCCAGGTGCAGCTCGACCAGCGCGGCACGATCATCGGCCATCAGCCTCCGGCCGCGGATGCATGCTCGATCATCCTCGTCCCAGACGCACGCGATCCCAGCGTGCTCATGGTGCTGTGCGAGGGCGCGTGCGCGAGCGCATCCAGCCGCTGCGTGCTTCGATTCGATCAGGAATCGCTGCGCTTCGAGTGTGCGTGCCCATGAGCCAGGGCGCTCCATCGCATGAAGGAAACGCCGATGTGGATCGCCAGGCCCTCGCCGATCGGCTGCTGTCGGCACGCACGCTCCTGCTCGCGCGGATCCGGCAGCGCCTGGTGCGGGCAGGGCTCACCTCGACCCAGGCCGAGGACATCTTCTCGACGACCTTGCGCAGGACCGATGCCGCCGCCGTCGCCGGTCGGATCGTGTCCGGCATCGACGATGACCAGCTCATCGCGTTGGCCACGGCGATCAGCAAGAACGCCGTGCGGGAACAGGCGCGCCGCGAACGGCGTGACCGCGAGCGTTGCGAAGGTGCCGCACGCCACGCGCCGCAGGCTGCCGACGAGCCGATCCTCCACGACGATGCCGACGATCCGTTCCTGCGACTGACCGACGCCGAGGCCATGGTCGTGCAACTGCGCCTGCGCGGCGCGGGTTGGAGCCTGATCGGCGAGCAGTTGGGCATGAGCGCATCCGCGGCGCACCGCCGCTACTACCGGGCCCTGCAGCGACTGGGCGAAGGCGCCTGACGCCACCAAGGCCGCGCGGCCTTGGTCTACGATCCCCGCCCCATGAGCTGCGACCCGGCTGAACCCATTGCGCTGGCCCTTCGCGCGGCGATCGCCGCCGAGTGCGGCATCGATCCCGCCCAGGCCGATCCGCGGCTCCAACCCTCGGCGAACCCCGCCTTCGGCGACCTGCAGGCCAACTTCGCCATGGCGCTGGCCAAGCAGTGCGGCCGCAACCCGCGCGACCTCGCGCAGGCGGTCGTGGCGCGCCTGGGCGACTCGCTCGATGCGCGCTGCGAACCGATGCAGGTCGCCGGCCCGGGCTTCATCAACATCCGGTTGCGGCCCGCCGCGCTCGGTGCTGCACTCGCCGCCTTCGATGCACCCGCGCTGGGCATCGACCCCCCTGCCGATACGCACACCTGCGCGGTCGACCTGTGCGGGGTCAACGTGGCGAAGCAGATGCACGTGGGCCATCTGCGCGCAACGATCATCGGCGACACGATCGCACGCACCTACGAACGGCTCGGCTGGCGCGTGTTCCGCCAGAACCACCTCGGCGACTGGGGCCTGCCCATCGCGATGACGCTCGCGAGCCTGCGTCGACGCGGCACGGACCTAGCCACGCTCACGCTCGATGACCTGAACGCGGCGTACCGATCCGCGCAGGCCGAGGGCCGCGACGACGAAGCCGGACTCGCGGCGGCGCGCGCCTGCCACTGCGGCCCGCACCGCATCGCGGAGCTCGAGGCCCAGCACGACGGCGCCTCGGCCGCGATCGCCGATGCCAAGTCCACGCTGGTGCGCCTGCAGGGCGGCGATCCAGAGCTCGTGCGGCAGTGGGAACGCATCATCGAGGTCACGATGCGCGAGGTCTACGCCGCGGCCGCGCTGCTCAACGTGCGGCTCGATCCCGCAAGCGAGAAGGGCGAGAGCAGCTTCCGCGACGAGCTCGCGCCGGTGATCGAGGCCTTCGAACGCGCCGGGCTGGCCACGATCGACCAGGGTGCGCTGGTCGTGAAGTACCCCGACCGCGAGCGCCCGATGCTCATCCGCAAGTCCGACGGCGCGTTCCTCTACGCCACCACCGACCTGGCGGCCCTGCGGTTCCGCATCCAGGGCCTGGGCGCCGAGCGCGTCATCTACTGCGTCGATGCCCGCCAGCGCGACCACTTCAAGGATGTCTTCGATGCCGTGCGCATGATCGGCTGGACCAAGCTCACCCGCGAACGCGGCGGTCGTGATGTCGCGGTCGAGTGCCAACTCGTGCACGTGCCCTTCGGCACGGTGCTCGGCGCCGACAAGAAGCCGCTCAAGACCCGCAGCGGCGAGAACTTCACGCTCAAGGCGCTGCTCGACGAGGCGATCGACCGCGGGGTGCGCGAGGTGACGGCGCGCTCGAGCGACCCCGCCAGCCCCACCCACGGCATGAGCGCCGCGGAACTCCACGCGATCGGCCAGGCGGTCGGCATCGCCGCGGTGAAGTACGCCGACCTCAGCAGCGAGGTCTCGCGCGACTACGTCTTCGACCTCGACCGCATGGTCGCCTTCGAGGGCGACACGGGCCCGTACCTGCAGTACGCGCACGCCCGCATCGCGAGCATGCTGGCCAAGGCCGGCGACGCCGCGGCGTGGACCACCGCGCCCATCGACCCATCGACGCCCGAGGAGAAGGCGCTCGGCTTCGCGATCCTGCGCTATCCCGTTGCGGTGCGCACGGCCGCCGACCAGTGCTCTCCCAGCACGGTCTGCGCGTACCTCTACGCGCTCGCGAACGCGTTCAACGCCTTCTACCAGGCGTGTCCGGTCCTCAAGTGCGACGATGCCGCCATGCGCGCAAGCCGACTGCGCCTGGCGCACCTCGCGCGCCGCACGCTCGCCGATGGCCTCTCGCTCCTGGGCATCGAAGCTCCCGCCCGCATGTGAGCGCGCGTCGGGGCGTGAACTCACTTCGTACGCGTCGTTCGTGCGCTGACTGAGCCGTGTTCAGGTCCCGAAGCAGCGATCGCCGGCATCGCCCAGCCCCGGGCAGATGAAGAAGCGCTCGTTCAGGCAACGGTCGAGCGCTGCCGAGTACACGCGGACATCGGGGTGCGCCGCGTGCATCGCCGCGAGCCCCTCGGGCACCACCACCAGGCAGACCACGCTGATGTCGCGCGCACCGGTGCGCTTGACCTCGTCGACCGCGCGCGCGGCGCTGCCGCCGGTCGCGAGCATCGGGTCGATCACGAGCACCGGACCATCCTCGACGTCGGGCGGCAGCCGCAGGTAGTACTCCTCGGGCTTGGCCGTGCGTTCATCGCGACGGATCCCGATGTGACCCACGCGAGCCTCGGTGAAGAGCGACAGGATGCCGTCGGTCATCCCGAGTCCTGCGCGAAGCACGGGCACCAGCGTCGGCGCGGCCTTGAGCCGTCGCGCGACCATGCGCTCCATCGGCGTGTGGATCTCGATCGGCTCGGTCTCGAAGCGACGGCTCACCTCGTAGGTCATCAGGCCGGCGATCTCGCCGAGCAGCCGCCGGAAGTCGCTGCTGCTGGTCGCGCGATCTCGCAGCACGCTGAGCTTGTGCTGGATCAGCGGATGGTCGACCAGCCACAGGTTCGGGTGCTGCGGGTGTGCCTGCATGCGTCGAGTTGTACCCGCGTCACCACGGACGATGCACCCCGCCCCGTTCGCTTCACGCGCCCGGGATCCACGGCGTGTCGGCCACGCCGCGCTCCTTGTTCGCGCGCCGGGCCATGGCGAAGAAGAGGTCGCTCAGCCGGTTGAGGTAGACCAGGATCGCATCGCCCACGGGTTCGGAGTGGTTCAGGCTCACGACCAGTCGCTCGGAGCGACGGCACACGGTTCGGGCCAGGTGCAGGCGGGCGGCGAGTTCGCTGCCGCCGGGCATCACGAAGCTGCGGATCGGATCATTGCCCGACTCGACCTCGTCGATCCAGCCTTCGGCTTCCTTGATGTGGGCGTCGCCGATCCGGATGATCCGGGACTGCTGCTTGGCCCCCTCGGGGGTCGCCAGGTCGGCGCCGATGTCGAAGAGCCGGGACTGGATCTGGCCGAACATGGCCAGCAGGCGGCCATCGAAGCCCCGTCCGGGCTCGCAACCGCTCGCGCACAGCCCGACCACGGCGTTGAGCTCGTCGATCGTGCCGTAGGCCTCGATCCGGGGGTGGTCCTTGGCCACGCGCGCTCCACTGAAGAGGCCCGTCGTGCCGTCGTCGCCGGTCTTGGTGTAGAGCTTCATGAGCGGCGTCCTTCGTGATTGGGGGGCCCGGGGATTCAGACCCGTAGGGAGGTTATCGATGCGTCCGGGAGCCGATCGATCGAGCCCCGCCACCGACCCTCGGAATCAGGGATTTTGGCGTTGCCGCACCTGATCTGCCGTATAGTCCCTCTGCGGCTCCGTCGTGGTCCTTGCCAGGGTCCAGGACGGGTGGGTTCGCAGGTCAGCCGTCCACTTCTCACGACCTGCAGCACCGACGGATCGTCCGACGATCCAGACTTGGGTGATCCGAGCGTCATGCCCGGCTCATGCAGGCGGTGTCCCGACACTCGGCAATGCCGGCCTTGTCGGTCGGTCCAGCAAGGAGCCTCCCTTGAAGCAACGCAACGCATTCACCATCGTCGAACTGCTCGTCGTCGTGGCGATCATCAGCCTGCTGATCGCCATCCTCCTGCCTGCGCTCGGTCGCGCGCGCGATGCCGCGCTCGTCACCCAGAGCCTCGGCAATCTCCGCAACCTCGCTGCCGCCAACGCCACCTACGGCGCGGACTACAGCGATCGTCAGTTCACGCTGGCTGGCGATGACTTCGGCCTTGCGGCCGGCAACTGCGGCACCTACCTCGGCACCATCGGTTGCCCCGGCCAGGCCATCCTGGGCTGGGATGACAACGGTGGTCTCTGGGGCTACTGGCTCGGTGGCGGCCTCTGCCCGCCGAACTACCCCGGCAACTGCGGCAACTGGATCGTGAACTGGCCGAACGAGTGGAATTTCACGAACGGCTTCTTCGGGTACTACCGCCTGCCCAACTGCAAGCCCTTCAACACCTACGTCAACGGTCGCTTCTATGACCGCGCGTTCGTGGCCCCGAAGGACAAGCTCACCATGGAGCGCGCCGAAGAAGGCATGGGCGATCCCGGTGAGTTCACCATCCTCCCGCAGCAGCCCGGCCAGGTCGTCTTCTCGACCTACGTGTGGAGCCCGGCTGCGCTCTGGAGCCCTGACGTCATGTCGCGCAACGGCTTCAAGCAGCCCAACACGCTGCCCGGTGCGTGGAAGTGCCCGTCGCAAGGTCAGGCCAAGTACTCCGAACTCAAGACCCGCATGATCGAGTTCTACTGGCTGCAGAACCAGGACGGTGGTCCGACCAACCCGGGCTTCTCGGGCGGCTACACCCCTTGGTACTTCAACCAGGGCAACGCCAGCACGCCGAACGCCATGTTCTACGACGGTCACGTCGCCGGCATCGCGGTCTCGGAAGTCATGGACGCCGACCGCCGCGCTCAAGCCGGCTGGAACGGCCAGACCGGCGCCCCGCCGGCCACGGGCCGCGGCCTGTGGCACCGTGGCACGCCGCTCGGTGCGAACGGCTTCTACCAGCAGCTCTCGTTCGACATGCTGGCCGACACGTCGTTCCACATGCTCACGACCGACGGCATCCTCGGTCGCGACGTGCTCGGCGCGAAGTGATCCGAATCGTGATCGCGGTCGTGTGAGCGCATGACCTCACCGCCCGGGTTCACGAGACCCTGAAAGCACCTTCCAACGGGCCCCCGTGCGGGGCCCGTTGTGTTTTTGCGCCGCATGGGGCGAAACAGCGCGAATTCAGGCGAAGCACGACGGCATGGGCTCGGTGGCGGGTGGCATCGTGATTATCTTCTCCCGACCCAAGGGGAGATCGCCTCATGCCTTCCGTGCGCAACCGTGCCTTCACGATCGTCGAGCTCCTGGTGGTGGTCGCCATCATCAGCCTGCTGATTGCCATCCTGCTGCCAGCACTCGGTCGCGCACGTGATGCAGCGCTGATCACCCAGAGCCTTGCGAACCTGCGCAACCTTGCGGCTGCCAACGCCACCTACGGTGCCGACTACGCGGACCGGCAGTTCACCGCCTCGGGCGATGACTTCGGCGTGGTCCAGGGGAACTGCAACACCTACATCAGCACCGTCACCTGCCCGCCGCAGCAGATCGCGGGATGGGACATGAACGGCGGGCTGTGGGGCTTCTGGCTCGGCGGCGGCATGTGCCCGCCGAACTACCCCGGCAACTGCGGCAACTGGATCATCTACTGGCCCAACGAGTGGGGCTTCGCCAACGGCATGTTCGGCTACTGGCGCCTGCCGAACTACAAGGCGTTCAACACCTACGTCAACGGCCGGTACTACGACCCTGTCTTCTGGGCCCCCAAGGATCTGCTCTGGATCGGGCAGGCAACGCCGGGCTTCCAGTATCCGGGCGAGTTCATCCCGCCTTCTGCCGTCGGGGGAACGAGCATCCGCAGCACGTACGTTTGGAGCCCGGCGGCATGCTGGAATCCCGATGTGCTGTCGCGCAAGGGGTTCAAGCAACCCTCGTCGCTGCCGGCCGGGTGGAAGTGCCCTTCCGCCGGACAGGCCAAGTACCCGGAGCTCAAGACCCGCATGATCGAGCACTCCTGGCTCCAGAACCAGGATGGCGGCTCCGTCAATCCGGGCTTCGCCGGGGGTGCGTCGCCCTGGCTGTTCAATCAGGGCTATGCGAGCACCCCGAACGCCATGTTCTTCGATGGCCACGTGGCCTCGATCGCCGTCTCAGAGGTCATGGATGCCGACCGACGCATGCGGGCGAGCTGGGAAGGCGCCGTGGGCGCCCCGCCGACGGCGGGTCGCGGCCTGTGGCACACCGGCACCCCGCTGGGCGTGAACGGCTACTACCAGCAACTCTCCTTCGACATGCTGGCCGACACGAGTTTCCATGTGCTCACGACCGACGGAATCCTTGGTCGCGACATCCTTGGTGCCAAGTAGGATCTCCCCCCGATGGATCACGCCCAACGCAGCGTGCCCGGACCCCGGGCCTTCACCATCGTCGAACTCTTGGTGGTCGTCGCGATCATCAGCCTGCTGATCGCGATCCTCCTGCCGGCACTCGGCCGCGCCCGTGACGCCGCCCTGGTCACGCAGAGCCTGGGCAACCTCCGCAACCTCTCGGCCGCCAACGCCACCTACGGCGCCGACTATGCCGATCGCCAGTTCCAGGCGACCCCCGATGACGTCGGCGCGTTCGGCAGTTGCCAGAACTACCTGCAGACGGCGTGCCTGCCGGCAGTGATCCTTGGTTGGCAGGGGCAAACCCAGTGGGCCATCTCTGTGGGTCCCGGTCCGGTCGATTGTCCGGGCCTGGTGGGCTGTGACAACTTCTTCCTCCTCGAGCCCGGCACCTTCGAGACCAGCCGAAACCTCTTCGGCGCATGGCGCGCACCCGGCGTGCAGGGCTTCTCGAACTACCTGAACGGCCGCTACTACGACAAGGCGTTCTTCGCGCCCAAGGACCTCATCAACCTGGAGCTGGCGGACCCGTACATCAACTCGCCCGACAGCTTCAGCTACGTCGACTCCGTCGGCATCGTCTTCCCGACGTATTGCTTCAGCCCCGCCGCCATGTGGGGTCCGGACGTGCTGTCACGCAAGGGATTCAGGGATCCTCGCGTGATGCCGGCCGGGTACCGCGCACCCGCCGTCGGCCAAGCGGCGTATCCCGAACTCAAGACGCGCATGATCGAGCACCAGTGGCTGCAGAACCAGGACGGTGGACCGACGAACCCGGCGTTCGAAGGTGGGTCGCAGCCTTGGATCTTCAATCAGGGCATCAACAGCAACCCGAATGCGCTCTTCTTCGATGGCCACGTGGCCTCGATCGCGTGCTCCGAGGTGATGGATGCCGACCGACGCATGCGGGCGAGCTGGAACGGCGTGGCCGGTGCACCGCCGGTGACTGGGCGCGGGCTCTGGCACACCGGCACCCCGTACGGCGCCAACGGCTACTACCAGCAGTTCTCCTTCGACATGCTCGTCGATACCAGCTTCCACGTGCTGACGACCGACGGCATCCGCGGTCGCGACATCCTCGGCGCCAAGTAAATCACGAGTGGGGGCGCTCAGCGCTCGTCCTCTCGCGCCCTCGGGCCCATGGCTGCGCGGACGCGCTCGCTCCACCAGGGCGCGGGTGTGCGCTCCGCGCTCGTCCTCCCGCTCCCTGGGGCCCAGGCTGCGCGGACGCGCTCGCTCCACCAGGTTTCGCTCGCGCTCACGTCCGTCGCTCGGCGGGGCTGGCACCCGCCTCCGAACGCATCGTTCGTGCCGCCTTCGCGACTCCCAAAGCCGCGCAGCGCAGGGCCGCTCGGTCGCTGCGGACGGCGCG
>JAIXYQ010000002.1 GCA_027490145.1 Planctomycetaceae bacterium | reverse complement strand
GCGCGGTTCGCGTGCATCGTCGGCGCGGAGTCCGCGCAGGGTCAGGTCGCGCTCAAGGACATGACCACGGGCGAGCAGCGCATGGTGGCTGCCGCGGAGCTGGCATCGCTCATCGCGTGAGCCGCACTCACCGCAGGTAAGCCAGCACGCTCAGTGCCAGCCAGGCGATGATCGCGAACGGCAGCTTGAGCATCGTGCCGAGCAGTCGACCCACGACGGCGCCCGCGATCGGCTTGATGGAGCGTCGCACCGTCATGCCGGGGCGGGTGAGTTCACCCACCGCCGCGCCAACGCCGGCTCCGATGAGCGCACCCGCGAGCGTGCTCACGAGCGGCACCGCGAACACGAGCGTGCCCACCACGGCCCCGATGAACCCACCGACGAGCGCGCCGAACACGCCGCGCGCGCTGGCACCGCCCGCCTTGGCTCCCGCCGCGCCGCCCACGAACTCGGCGAACTCGCCCATCGCCAGGACCACACCCACCGCCATGAGCCATCCCCAGCCGAAGGTGACATGCGGCACGCCTTGGACATGGTGGTCGAGCAGCTCCACGGCCACGGCGGTGCCGAGCATGAGCCAGCCGCCGGGAAGGCCGACCAGGACCAGCAGCACGCAGCCGGCGCTGAACAGGGTGAAGACGGTCGCCATCAGGAAGTGGGTCATGTCAGTCGCTCCAGCGTGAGTCCATCCGGTCCCGGTGTCGCGCGCCAGGCTTGGGGTGCGCTTCCATCCCAATGCAAGGCAAGGGATCCGCCGGACACCGCCCAGGTTCCGGCCGCCTCCAGGCGCACCAGACCCCGGCCGCCCGAGAGTTCCCTTGGCTCCGAGTCGGCATCAAGGTACGCCCGCCGATGGTCGGGACCCGGCTCGAGCAGCAGCGTGGTGCCAGGGCCGCCATGGCGGGGGTCGGCCGCCAGCCGCGCACTCGGTAGGGGGGCATCGCTCGCCTCCGGCTCGAACATCCAATCCAGGTGGGGGCCGCGGGTGGGGCACTCGTGGTGCAGCACGACGAACCGCCGCGGCGAGCGGGTCGGGGTCGCCAGCAGGTTCGGCAGATTCCACGCATCCGTCGGCACGGGGGCAGACTAGCCCTGCGCACGCTCGTATGATCGCGTCCAACGAACGGAATCGTGCCCATGAGAAAGACTCTCTTCATCGTCGCGGCCTTGGCCGCTGCCGCCTGCAAGGGCCCCCAACCCACCGAGAAGGCGATCGACCTCGCCAAGCACTACTGCGAGCACCAGCGCTGGAGCGAGGCCGCCGCCGAACTCAAGCCGATCGTCGATGCTGCGCCCTCGGACTGGAAGGTCAACTACTGGTACGGCGTCGCCACCACGAACCTGGGCGAGCTCACCACCGCGCGCGCCGCGCTGGAACTCGCGGCCACCGCGAAGCCCAACAACGTCGACGTCGCCGTGGCCTTCGCCGAGGTGCTCTATCGCCAGAAGGAATACCCCAAGCTCTACGCGCTCCTGCGCAGCACGGGTTCGGCGTTGAGTTCGCCCGTGGCCTACAACGCGCTGGCCGAGTACGCCGAGGAGATCGGCGACTACGACACCGCGCTCAACGCCACGAACTCGGCGATCGCCGTCGATGACGGCCTGAGCGCACCGGTCCGCGCGCAGACCTACGTGCAGGCCGGCATGCTGCTCGCGCGCATCAACAAGGTCGACGAGGCCACGCGCCGCTTCCGCCAGGCGTACGGGCTCAATCCCCAGAACATGATCGCGATCGAGCAGCTCAAGGTGCGCGGTGTGCCGATCGACGCCACCACCGCGTTGCCGCCGGGCCTTTGATCGTGGGGCGACAGGATGGGCCGCTGCATCAATGGGTCCGGGACCTCTCGGTCCTGGCTGATCCCATTCGCGTGCGGATCCTCTGCGTCCTGCGCAACGAGGAACTCGGCGTGGGCGAGATCGCCCGCACGCTCGGCGTGCCGCAGTCGACGGCCAGCCGTCACCTGAAGCCGCTCCACGAAGCGGGTCTCGTCCTGCGCCGTGGCAGCGGTACGCGCGCGCTGCACGCCGCTGCCGGCGTCCCGGCCGCGGGTGCATCGACGTCGGCCGCCGCGCAGTTGTGGGCGATGGCAGCCGATCGCGCCGCGAACGACCCGGCCGTCGAGCAGGATCGCGAGCGGCTCCGCCAGGTCCTCGCCGAGCGACGGACCGACAGCGTCGGCTTCTTCGGCCGCGTTGCCGGTGACTGGGATGCGATGCGCCGCACGCTCTTCGGCGACCACTTCATGGACGAGGCGCTGTGCAGCCTCGTGCCCCACGACTGGGTCGTGGCGGATCTCGGTTGCGGGACCGGCGAGGTTGCCGAGCGCCTTGCGCCGCTGGTCCGCAAGGTCGTGCTGGTCGACCGCGAGCCGGCCATGCTCGATGGTGCACGCAAGCGCCTGAAGGGATCGACCAACTGCGAGTTCCGCAAGGGCGACCTGCTGGACCTGCCCGGGCGCGCGGGCGAGTGGGATGCCGCGGTCGCCATGCTCGTGCTCCACCACATCGAGCAGCCCGCGCTGGCCCTTCGTCAGGCTGCCCGGTGCCTCAAGCCCGGCGGCACGATGCTGGTCGTCGATCTGGCGCCGCACGACCACGAGGAGTTCCGTCACCGCATGGGCCACGCCCACCTGGGCTTCAGCCAGGCCGATCTCGCCGGGTACGCGGCGGCTGCGGGCCTCCGGCTGGTGCGCTGGCATCGCTTGCGCCCCGACACCCACAGTCGCGGGCCGGGGCTGTTCGCCGGGGTGCTGGCCAAGCCGGCCAAGGCCTGAACCCGGAGCTTCGGCTCAGGAATAGGCCTCGGATCCCCGCCCGATCATGCATGAACCGCTCGTCGCAGGGGGCCGGGCTGCGTACACTTGCCCGTCTCCCTGAGACTCAGTTGCAGGACCACCACACCATGGCCGTGAAGACCCCCATCTACCTCGACAATGCCGCCACCACCCGCTGCGATCCCCGCGTCGTGGAGGCCATGCTCCCCTATTTCAGCGAGAAGTTCGGCAATGCCGGCAGCCGGAACCACCGCTTCGGCTGGGATGCCGAGGACGGCATCGAGACCGCCCGCGAACAGGCCGCCAAGCTCATCGGCGCCGACGCCAAGGAAGTGATCTTCACCAGCGGCGCCACCGAGAGCAACAACCTCGCCGTGAAGGGCGCCGCCGAGATCTATGCCAAGGCTCCCGCCGGGCAGCAGGGCCGCGGCCACATCATCACCTGCACCATCGAGCACAAGGCCGTGCTGGACCCGTGCAAGCGCCTGCAGCGCGAGGGTTTCGACGTCACCTTCCTCGAGCCGCCTGCCGATGGCGTGATCACCGCCGAGATGGTGCGCGCGGCCATGCGGCCCGACACGATCCTCGTGAGCATCATGTGGGCCAACAACGAGATCGGCACCATCAACGAGGTGCCCGAGATCGGCCGGCTCTGCCACGAGAAGGGCGTGATCTTCCACACCGACGGCACGCAGTGGGTCGGCAAGATGCCCACCGACGTCGAGCGTGACTGCATCGACCTGCTCAGCTGGAGCGGCCACAAGATGTACGGCCCCAAGGGCGTCGGCGCGCTCTACGTGCGTCGCCGCAAGCCGCGCGTGCGCCTGGAGGCGCTCATCGACGGCGGCGGCCAGGAGCGCGGCATGCGCAGCGGCACGCAGAACGTCACCGGCATCGTCGGCTTCGGCAAGGCGTGCGAACTCTGCATGGCCGAGATGGAGCACGACCGTGAGCGCCTGCTCAAGCTGCGCCGCCGTCTCGAGGATGGCCTCTCCGGCCGCATGGAAGTCGTGCAGGTCAACGGTCACCGCGACCGCCGCCTGCCGCACATCTCGAACATCAGCTTCGGCTTCGTCGAGGGCGAGAGCCTGATGATGGGCATCAAGGAGATCGCCTGCTCCTCGGGCAGCGCGTGCACGAGCGCCAGCCTCGAGCCGAGCTACGTGCTCAAGGGCCTGGGCGTCGGCGACGAACTGGCGCACAGCAGCCTGCGTCTCTCGTTCGGCCGCTGGACCACCGAGGAAGAGGTCGACTTCGCGGTCGAGTCGATCGCCAAGGCCGTCGAACACCTGCGCAAGCTCAGCCCGCTTTACGACCTCTACAAGGAAGGCGTGGACCTGAGCACCATCGAGTGGCAGCACCACTGAGCCGCGCGCCCCGAACACCAGCACCACCAGCAAGGAACCAACCATGGCATACAGCGAAAAGGTCGTCGACCACTACCAGAACCCCCGCAACGTCGGCTCCTTCGGGGCCAGCTCCGACGTCAAGACCCGCACCGACATCGGCGTGGGCATCGTCGGCGCGCCCGAGTGCGGTGACGTGATGCAGCTCCAGCTCAAGGTGACCGCCGACGGCGTCATCGAGGATGCCAAGTTCAAGTGCTTCGGCTGCGGCAGCGCCATCGCCAGCAGCAGCCTGGCCACCGAATGGGTCAAGGGCCGCACCGTCGACGAGGCCCTGCAGATCAAGAACACGCAGATCGTCGAGGAACTCGCGCTGCCGCCGGTCAAGATCCACTGCAGCGTGCTGGCCGAGGACTCGATCCGCGCCGCGATCGAGGACTGGAAGAAGAAGAACGGCATCGCCGTCGCCGAAGAAGCCCACGCCCACTGAACCGCGCAGCACCCCGCGCGTACCAACCACGAGGAACCCACCATGCCAGTGCATGTCACCGAAACCGCCGCCCGTGAGATCGACGCCATCATCGACCAGCAGGGGCTCGACCGCGAGAAGATCCGCCTGCGCGTCGGCGTGAAGGGGGGCGGCTGCTCCGGCTTCACCTACCTGCTCGACCTGACCGAGGTGCAGAAGGAGACCGACGAGGAATGGGCCTTCACTTACACGCGTCGCACGAAGGGTGCCGAGGGCGGCGGCGTCGCCACGGCGGAAGCCCCCGCGTTCACCGTGAAGGTGATCTGCGATCCCAAGAGCTACCTGTACCTCAACGGCACGACCATCGACTTCAAGGATGAGTTGATGGGCCGCGGGTTCGTCTTCAACAACCCCAACTCGACCTCGACCTGCGGCTGCGGAAGCAGCTTCAGCGCCTGAGTGCACACCACCGCGGCCCGGGGGGCCGCCATGATCAGGTCCACCTTCGCGGGGCGCCCATTCGGGTGCCCCGCTGTCATTCCACGCGGGGCCGGGAGCCCCGCCTCAGCGCGCGGGGCCGGGAGCCCCGCCTCAGCGCGCGGGGCTGGGAATCCCGCCTCGGCCCTCCGCCAACGAAAACGGACGGGCCGACTGGCCCGTCCGCAGGTCGCGAGGTTCGTGGTGGGTTCAGCGAGGCTGACCGCTGGTGTCCATGATCGGCGTGGGGCTCAGCATGGAGGGGAAGCCCCACATCCAGAAGCGGTTCCAGTCGTCGGTCAGGATCCGCATGTTCTGGTTCAGGCTGATGTCGATGTTGCGGTCGGCAGCGTCCTGGGTCTGGGAGATGCTGTACATCTCGGGGCTCGGATCCTTCAGGATCGCGTAGGCGCTGGTCGCGTACCACTGCGTGGCGCGACGGTTGAAGTCATCGACCTTGGCCTTGAGCTCGGGGTTCTTGTCCAGATCCTTCTCCGTCGCCAGGCGTCGCTCGTCACGCAGCGTGCTCAGTTCCTGGCGGAGTTCGACCGGAAGCTGCTTCACGCGGCTGTCGATGGCCCACAGCTCGGTCCAGTCCTTGGGGCAATCGGCCGGGGCCGAAATGTCGCGCGGCTGCTCGTGCGTGGGCACGGCGCAGGCGGCCAGGGCGAGCGTGGACAGGCAGATGGTCAGGCAGGTGCTCTTCATGGTCGTGGGGCCCCTTGGGGGCAGGCTCCGGACTATACGGGAAAGATGCCTCCGGCGATGCACTGAACGCAGGCGCCGAACCAATGCGCCCAGCGCGCTCAGAGGCTCCGGAGGGCCGTGGCGCAGTCCTCGGCGAGCGCCCGCGCCGATATGGGACTCCCGGTCGCCTTGCGCATCCACAGGTCGGGGGTGAACCGGCCCAGGCTCGTGATGCGTCGGGTCTCCGCCGCCACGGCCTTGCCGCGCATGAAGGACCGTATCTGGTGGCTCATGATGTGGCCCAGGGTGTAGTCCGCCAGGTAGAGCGGGTGGGCGATCATGTGCTGGTAGGCGGCCAGGATCCGGTAGGGGTCCGGCCCGAAGTCGCGCTCGTAGAAGCGCGACCAGAGCCGCTGGGCGATCGCCAGCACCTCGGCACGCAGCGCGGCGGCGTCGGCGTGCGGGTTCGCGTAGAGCCAGCGCCAGGCATGCAGCTCGAGCAGGCTCGGTCCCGCGATCTGGCAGGCGGCGAGCATGGTCTGCACGCTGTCGATTGCGAACTGCCGCCCCTCGCCGCCCTCGGGCTCGATGCCGAGCACCTTCTTCGCAAGACCCTGGTACAGGAATGCGAACGCCTCGGTGCACGCCGTGTTGGGCACGTTGCGCAGGGCTGGGCGTGGTGCGTAGTACGTGCTGCAGAGTTGCTCGAGGTTGTGGCCGAGTTCGTGCATGGCCGTGTCGAAGCCATCCCAGCCCAGGCACTCCTTCAGTCGGTTCGTGCGCAGCCAGGCCCCGTACTGCGTGAGCATGGGGCGCATGGCGTGGCCGGCGCCCTTGGCGATCTCCACCTTGATGTGCGTGCCCAGGAAATCCGCTTCATCGGCAGGCCAGCCGAGCCCGCGCAGCACCTGCGGCAGCGCGCGCTCGAACGCCTTCTCATCCGGGAAGAGCCGCGTCACGGCGGCGTTCATCTCGTCGGCCGGACGAGCCTCGCTGATGTCGTCGTAGTAGATGTCGAACGGTTCGAGCGGGCGCCCAAGGCGCGTGCGCAGCATGCCGGCGAGGTGTTCGCGCACGGGATGCTCCAGCAGCTCCACCAGGAGGCGCTCCACATCCGACTCGGGGATCTCGCGGGCCAGGTCGAACTTGCGCGCGATCGCGGTGGGGTGTTCGGGGTGGTGCGCATCGAACGCCTGCGCCAGCCGGAACTGCTCGATCCAGTGTTCGTACCGAGCGAGCCCCACCGTCTGTCCGGTGACCCCGCCGCACGGCCCCGTGGCGCACACCGGCTCGCCGGTGAGCGTGTTGGCCTGGGGATCCCAGTCCACGCCCACACCCTTCATCACGGCCGCGGGAATCGTCCCATCGATGTGCCGCGCCATGACCCACGAGAGCGCGCGCTGCTTCTGCAGGCCCTCGGGGTCGTTGTAGCCGGCCTTGATCTCCTCGCGCACGAGCCAGTGCGCGATGAGCTTGCGGTCGGGCTCGAACCAGCGCGTGCCCTTCGCATCGACCATGCCGCCGACCGGCACGTGGAAGGTCGCGACCCACTGCTGGCACTGGTGGCCGGTCGCGCGCGCACGGTCGGACAGTTCCGCCGGGATCCGCGGCCCGAACGATTGCGCGATGCGTGCCTCGGCCCACTGGTCGGTCGACCAGCCGTCGCCCTCGGCCAGCATGCGCGCGAGCGTGGGGCGGTCCAGGTTCAGCAGCGCGACGAAGGCGAGCTTCTGGCGGTAGAGCTGCTCGGACAGGTCCGGCGCCGGGTCGAAGGTCGCCAGCAGGTCATCGACGCTGGGGAACTCATCGCCGCGCAGGTCCGACCAACGCCGCAGCGAGCGGCGCATCTCGTACAGGTGTCCGCTCACCTGCTCGAGCGCCGTCTCCAGGCGCAGGAGCAGGCGCGTGCGCTCGGCGGAGTCGTGCACGAAATGCTTCAGGCAGAAGGCGGTGAAGGAAGCCCCGTCGCCGTCGGACTCCCGCCAGAGTGCGGCCACGCGCGCAACGCCGGGGGCCGCGCGCGCGCGTGAGGATTCGCCGTGCGCCTGCACGAGCGCGGTGATGGATTCCTCGATCGGCCAGGTCGCAGTGGCTGCAGCGGTCGTCATGGGGCCAGTGTAGATCGCCCTCCGCCTCGCCCCGATTCGTGGGCCGCATCCGGCGCAGGCCACGACACGGCGCAGGCCAAGAAACAGGGCCTGCCAAGCGGCAGGCCCTGCGGTGGGTTCGTGATTGGACGGCGGCCTCAGACCGCCGCGGCCATCTTCGCGGCCTTGGCGCGCGCGTCGTCGAGCGAGCCGACATACATGAACGCGCTCTCGGGCAGGTCATCGCCCTCGCCGTTGCAGATGCGCTCGAAGCTGTCGATCGTCTCCTCGAGCTTGCAGGTGACGCCGGGCAGGCCGGTGAAGACTTCGCCGACGTAGAACGGCTGGCTGAGGAAGCGCTCGAGCTTGCGCGCGCGGGCCACGCTGAGCTTGTCGTCTTCGCTGAGTTCGTCGACGCCGAGGATCGCGATGATGTCCTGCAGGTCCTTGTAGCGCTGCAGGATGCCCTGCACGCGGCGGGCCACGCGGTAGTGGCGCTCACCAACGACCTGCGGGTCGAGGATGCGGCTCGTCGAGGCGAGCGGATCGACCGCGGGATAGATGCCCTTCTCGGCGATCTTGCGCTCGAGCACGATGAACGCGTCGAGGTGGCTGAAGGTCGTCGCGGGCGCGGGGTCGGTCAAGTCGTCGGCAGGCACGTAGATCGCCTGCACGCTGGTGATGGCGCCCTGGCGCGTCGAGGTGATGCGCTCCTGCAGCTGGCCCATCTCGGTGCTCAGCGTGGGCTGGTAGCCCACGGCGCTCGGCATGCGGCCGAGCAGCGCGCTCACTTCGGAGCCGGCCTGCGTGAAGCGGAAGACGTTGTCGACGAAGATCAGCGTTTCCTTGCCGGACTTGTCGCGGAACGCCTCGGCCATGGTGAGGGCCGACAGCGCCACGCGCAGGCGCGCTCCCGGGGGCTCGTTCATCTGGCCGAAGACCATCGCCACCTTGTCGAGCACGTGCATCTTCTTGCCGCTCGCGTCGGTGTACTCGGCCTCCTGCATTTCCAGCCACAGGTCGTTGCCTTCACGGGTGCGCTCGCCGACGCCGGCGAACACCGAGTAGCCACCGAAGTTGCGGGCGACGCGCGCGATCATTTCCTGGATCACGACGGTCTTGCCGACGCCTGCGCCACCGAAGAGACCGATCTTGCCACCACGCACGAAGGGGCAGAGGAGGTCGATGACCTTGATGCCGGTCTGGAGGATTTCCGTCTGCGGGTTCAGTTCGACGAACTCGGGCGGCTCGCGGTGGATCGGTGCGTACTCGGCGCCCGTCACGGGGCCACGCTCATCCACGGGCTGGCCGAGCAGGTTGAAGACGCGGCCGAGCACGCTCTCGCCCGTGGGCACCTTCACCGGCGAACCGGTGTCGCGGCACGCATCGCCGCGCTTCATGCCGTCGGTCGAACCGAGCGCCACGCAGCGCACCTGGCCGCCGCCGAGGTGGATCGCCACTTCGCCGACGAGCGTCTGCTTCTCGCCGCGGACGGTGAAGTCGATCTCCACCGCGTTGTAGATCTCGGGCAGCGCGTTCTCGGGGAACTGCGCGTCGAAGGTCGAACCGATGACTTGGGTGACGGTGCCGTTGGAAGCCATGTCTGTCTCGTGAGGTGCGGGAGGAACCGCCCTGGCAGGATGCCGCGGACGGAAGACCGGAAAGGTAGCGTGAAGCTCGACTCGCCGCCCGCTGAAGGGGGCCTCGGCACGCGGTTGGTTCAGCGCATCAGGCCAAGTGCCACGAACGGCGATCGTCGTGACCGCGCAGCGCATCCGGCAGGGTGGCAACCAACAGCGCCAGGGGCTCAGTGGCCAATAATGTACAATCTTCCGCTGCGGCAGGAAGGATGAACGAAGCCCCCGCGGCCAGCTCGGCTTGCCACGAGCCGGCGCTGAGTCGGGCCGTGCCACTGATCAGGGTCCAGACGGTCGGGGTGTCCCCGGCGGGGAGTTCGGCCAGTGCGCCCATCGGCGCCTCGAGTTCGTCCACGCGGAAGAACTCCGTGCGCACGCGCGTGCGACCGCGCCAGCTTCCGCCACACGCGCGCCAGGGGTCGTTGGCATCGGGGTCGTTCAGGACCTGATCGGTGCCGAACAGGATGCACTCCATGGCCTGATCCAGATGCAGCGGGCGCGTGGGATCGTTGCGGTCCCAGTCGTAGACGCGGAAGGTGGTGTCGCTCGGGGTCTGGTACTCCGCCACCATGGTTCCCGCTCCAAGCGCATGGCAGATCCCACTCGGCAGCCAGTAGGTCTGCCCGGCGCGGACCGGGACCTGCACCAGATCGTCGATCACGCCGCCTTCGACCACATGTCGACGGAAGGTCGCCGCATCGATGGGTGGATGGATGCCGCGGTACAGGACCGCGTCGGCGCGGGCGTCGAGGACCAGCCAGGCTTCGCTCTTCATGAAGGCACCGGGGTGGGCCTTGGCGTAGGCCGCGTTGGGGTGCACCTGGACCGAAAGCGGCTCGTCGGCATCGAGCAGCTTGACCAGAAGGGGGAAGTCGCCGTCGGGTGATGCTGCAGCGCGACCGAGGACGAGGTCGCGTTCCGCGGCCATCACCTCCTTCAGGGTGCCGCCGGTGCCATGACCGGCCACGATGGGCGACGCCCCGTCCTCAATCGACGTTGGCAGGTCGGCCACCAACCACGCCTCGCCGATGGGTTTGGGCGGATCCGGAAGGTTGAGGAAGGGGCAGATGCGGGTGCCGCCCCAGACTCTGTGCTTGAGCAGGGGGCCGAGGACGATGGGCAGCACGCGGCGTTCAGATCACCATGCCGGTGATCAGCCCCTCGAAGACCATCTTGTTGTTCACGAACCCCTGCGCCAAGCTCACGAACCGGCGCGGATTGAAGGACTGTTCCTTGACGGCGATCACGAATCGGTCGCCCGGCACCACTTGCCCGCGGAACGAGACATCGTCGCAGCGCACGAAACCCAAGAAGCCATCCGGCTTGCGGGTGCGCTTGTGGGTGTAACTGCAGAGTTGCGCGCCAGCCTCGATCATCATGACGCCCGGAAAGAGCGGGCGGCCAGGAATGTGGCCCGCGCACCAGAACTCGTCCGCCCGAACGTCCTTGTAGCCCACGGCCGAGTGGCCGTCGTCGCTCACCCAGCAGACTCGATCGAGCATGCGCATGTGACCGGTCTGCGGGAGGAGAGCGTCGATGGGGAACGCTCCGGAGGCATCCACACCCAGGTCCACGGTCGCAATGTCAATAATTGGGGCATTTGCCACGTTTTTTCTCGCTTTCGCCTACCGACTTCCGGCGGAGGATAGCCCAAATGGCGTTCCGTGCGTTAGCCTCTGCCAGGCCCATCCGGGCAGCCAACCCCAAGGAGACCCCATGATTCACGAGCTCTATGCCAAGTTGGAGAAGCTGATCGCCGACGCCAAGGCCGACCTCGACAAGGCGGCTGGCGGCAACAAGGCGGCCGGCACCCGCGCCCGCAAGCACATGCAGGAAGTCCGTTCGATCGCCGCCGACATCCGCAAGGCGATCCTCGACAACCGCGACAAGCCCACGCCGTAAGCGCGGGGCCCTTGCACGAACCTTCACCGACGGCGGCCGTCCGCCGTCGGTTTCGTTTTTGAGCCCTTCCTCCGGTCACCCGGGCAGGGGCCGAATGGCCTTGGCCAGCGCCAACATGCCCTTGAACAAGGGGTTGGAGGCATCGCCCGCCAGCTCGTACATGGCGCTCAGGCAGCCCGAAGGAACGCACCCACTGAGCTCCATGCGTCGGAGGGCCGGCGCGATCTGCTGGGGCTGGCCCGCGCTGATCGCGTCGGTCATCAGGAACGGGGTTCGACCGGTCGAGCGAAGGTCGAGCGCGGTCTGCAGCACGCAAACGTGCGCCTCAACCCCGCACACGATCACGTTCTGGCGCCCGTGCGCGGCGAGCCAGGCCTCCAGCGGGGGCAGCACCGCGCTGAAGCGGGTCTTCTCGAAGCGGCACGCCCCGGTCGGAACGGCCTCGTGGATCGGGGCCACGGTCGGTCCGAGCCCCTTGAGGTAGTGCTCGCTGAGCGCGACCGGCATCCCGAAGTGGACGGCGGCGCGCAGCAGCAGGGCCGCGTTCTGCGTGATCGCCTCGGCGTTGGCGATGGTGGGCATGAGCCGCTCCTGCAGGTCGATCACCAGCAGGCAGGCCGTGTCCGGGGTCAAGCGGGGCGCGGTGTGGCTCGGGCCGGTGGCCGAACCGGCCTCGTGCTGGCCCGGGCCGCTCAAACCCGCAGCTCCACGGCGCCCTCGAGGCGGCCGGCGTAGCGCTGGCGCACGGCGCTGACCGTGCACGCGACGAAGGCATCGACCTGCTCGGGGGAACGGCCGACGAAGCGAGCAGGATCTGTGATGCCGCCGAGGTCCACGCTAGCAAAGAGCGGGTCGCTCGCCAGGCGCTCGAGCAGGTCGTTCGGGCGGCCGTGTTCCTTGACCTGCGCGGCGGCGGCCACGCTGTGCACTCGGATGCGTTCGTGCGCATCCTGACGATCGGCGCCGCGCTCGACGGCGGCCATCAGGATCGCCTCGGTCGCCATGAAGGGGAGCTCCGCCATCAGCCGCGCGCGCACCTGGTGGGGATAGACGACCAGGCCGTCGACCACGTTGCAGACCAGGTCGAGCGCGCCATCGAGCGCGAGGAACGACTCCGCGATCGACAGCCGGCGGTTGCTCGAGTCATCGAGCGAGCGCTCGAGCCACTGCACCGCCGCGGTGTCGAGGGCGTTCTGCGGCATGCTCATGACGAAGCGGGCGAGGCCGCACGCGCGCTCGCAGCGCATGGGGTTGCGCTTGTACGGCATGGCGCTCGAGCCGATCTGGTCCTTCTCGAAGGGTTCCTCGAGTTCCTTCAGGTTGGCCAGCAGGCGGATGTCGGTGGCGCACTTGTGGATGGCCGCCGCGGCGGCCGCCAGGCTCGAGAGCACCTGGGCATCGACGACGCGCGTGTAGGTCTGGCCGCACACGGGGTGCAGGCGGCCTTCGGGCCAGCCCACGAGCTGCGCGAAGCGGCGTTCGAGTGCGTCGACCTTGGCGGGATCGTTCCCGCACAGCTGCAGGAAGCTCGCCTGCGTGCCGGTGGCGCCGCGCAGTCCACGCAGGCGCAGCGTGTCGCGACGGTGTTCGATGTCGTCGAGCGCGATCGACAGGTCATAGGCCCACAGGCACGCGCGCTTGCCGACCGTGACCGGCTGCGCGGGCTGGTAGTGCGTGAAGCCCAGGCAGGGCAGGGCGCGGTGCGTCGTGGCGAATCGTCCGAGTCGGTCGATCGCGCGTGCGAGCTTCACGGCGACCAGGTCGAGCGCCTCGCGCATGAGGATCGCGTCGGCGTTGCAGACGACGTCCTGGCTCGTGGCGCCCAGGTGGATGATCGCGCGCGCCTCGGGTGCGGCATCGCCCAGCGTGTGCACGTGCGCCATCACGTCGTGGCGCAGGGCGCGCTCGTGGCGTGCGGCGGCGTCGAAGTCGATGTCATCCAGGTGCGCACCGATCGCGGCGACCTGCGCGGCGGTGACCGGCAGGCCCAGCTCGTGCTCGGCCGTGGCGAGCGCGTGCCAGATGCGGCGCCAGGTGCCGAACTTGCGTTGGGCGCTGAAGAGCGCGCGCATCTCGCGGCTGGCGTTGCGTTCCTCGAGCGGGCTTCGGTAGCCGTGGTGTGGGGAGTCGTTCATGGGAGCCTCGGGTCCTCGGTCGATGGTCGTCGGATCATGCTCTGGGTGGTGCGGTGCGCCGTGCGCCTCATGTCGCCTTCGCGCCGCCGACCCTGTTCTCGGTACCCGCGCGCAACCGGGCGATGTTGGCGCGGTGCTTCCAGATGACGAGCGCGCCCAGCGCGGCGTTCACCGCAATCAGCGGCCAGGCGCCGGCGACATCCGAGCCGCCGCGTGGCGTGGCCGCCCAGCCGAGCGTGGCCAGGGGCAGCATCGCCGCAGCGATGATCGACGCCAGCGAGACGTAGCGCGTGATCGCGACCACCGCGACCCACGCCCCGAAGGCCACCAGCACCGGCACCGTCACGGCTGGCCAGAGCGCGGCCAGGCCACCGAACGCCGTCGCCACGCCCTTGCCGCCCTTGAACCTGATCCATGGGCTGAACATGTGGCCGAGCATGGCTGCGGCAGCGATCGCGACCCACCCGAGCTGCGCCGTGGGCGACATCTCGGCTGCAGCGCGCCCCCAGAGTCCGGCCTGGTGGCCGGCGATCGCCACGGGCACGAACCCCTTGAGGAAATCCAAGCCGAAGCACAGGAAGCCCCAGGGCTTGCCGAGCACCCGGCCGACATTGGTGGCGCCGGGATTGCGGCTGCCTTCCTGCATGATGTCGCGTCCATGCGCGCGCGCAATCAGCACGCCGAACGGCACGCTTCCGCACGCGAACGCGACCAAGGCCATCCAGATCATGCGGCGATGCTACGGGAGCAGCACGCGGGCATTTTTCAAGAGCGCCACAACTCACCCAGACCGCGGTGGGCGGCCCAGCGGGCGGTCGTGGTGCGCAGTTCCGCGGCGAAGCCCATGGCGATGAGCGGCGGGCCCTCGACCTCGGCCTCCAGGCCGTCGGCATCGATCCACAGGTGCAGCAGCTTCACGCCCTGGCGCTCGGCGAGCGCCTCGGCCGCAGCGCGCACGGTCTCGCGCACCTCGTGATCGGCGAGCGCGCGGGGCAGGGCATGCAGCGCGATCGCGGCCATGCTTCAGAAGACCGCGCTTGGCTCGCGGCTCGCCCGCGGTGCGATCGCTGCATCACCGAAGCTGGTGCCGATCGCGCGCGCCGCCGACACCAGCGGATGGTCCACGGGAACCAGTCGCTGCTTGCCGGCCGAGGCCATGAGATCGATGTCGCTGAAGATGTTGTTCTGGCGCACCACCAGCCGGTTGCGCGCGCCATCCATGAGCATCGCGATGGCGTGGTAGCCGAAGTGCGTGGCCAGGATGCGGTCGGCCGCGATCGGCGTGCCGCCGCGCACGATGTGCCCCAGGTTCGTGCTGCGCACGTCGGCGGTGGTCCGCTTGGCGAGTTCCTGGGCGACCCAGGCGCCGATCCCACCCAGGCGCACCGGGTCGGGGCTCGTGGGATCCAGCTGCCGGATCATCTGGCTGCCGCCCTTGGGCATGGCGCCCTCGCCCACGACGATGATGGCGAAGCCCGGCCCGTGCGCCACGCGCCGATCGATGTACTCGCACATCGTGTCGAACTCGAACGGGATCTCGGGGATCAGGATGATGTCGCTGCCGCTGGCCACCCCGGCGGTCAGGGCGATCCAGCCGGCGTTGCGTCCCATGACCTCGCACACCATCACGCGGTGGTGGCTGTCGGCCGTCGAGTGCAGCTTGTCCAGGGCGTCGGTCGCCGTGGCGACCGCGGTCAGGAAGCCGAAGGTGATCTCGGTCCCGTGCAGGTCGTTGTCGATCGTCTTGGGCACGCCGATGATGTTGATGCCCGCGTCGACCAAGCCGGTCGAGGCGGCCATGGTGCCGTCGCCGCCGATGACCACGATCGCATCGAGCGCATGGCGCTGCACGGTCTCGATGCACTGGCGCGTGCAGTCGGCGAAGACCGGCGAGCCGTCGGCGTTGCGGCCGACCGCCCACTTGCGCGGGTTGCACTTGTTGTTGGTGCCTAGGATCGTGCCGCCGCGCGTGAGGATGCCTGAGACATCCGTGAAGGTCAGCGGCCGCACGCGGTCCTCGATCAGGCCCTGGAAACCATCCTCGATGCCGAAGACCTGAATCCCGTGCTGCAGCATGGCGGTCTTCGCGACCGCGCGGATGACCGCGTTCAGGCCGGGACAGTCGCCGCCGCCGGTGAGGATGCCGATGCGCTTGATCTGGGACGGGCTCATGGGAGTCCGTCGATGGTAGCGGGCGCGTGAAGGCGTTTCGCTACCATCGCCGTCAATCCATGAAGGAGTCCATCGTGAGCGAGCAGCCCCAGGGCGAGCAGGAAGATCCATCGGTCCTCGTGGCGGCGCGACGCGCCAAGCTGGATCGGCTGCGCACCGAACTCGGCGTCGAGCCCTTCGGCCACCGCGTCGACGGCATCACGCCGCTCGACCGGGCGCGCGCGGCCTTCGACGAAGCGGCGCACCTGGCCTACGAGGAGGCCGCGAAGGCCGCCAAGGCCGACCCGTCCGTGACCATCGACGACCGGCGCCCGGCCGTGACCGTGGCGGGGCGCGTCGTGCAGCACCGCGACATGGGCAAGCTCGTCTTCATGTGGCTGCGCGACCATTCGGGTGACCTGCAGGTCAGCGTGTCCAAGGCCAACGTCCCCGAGGGCGCCTTCAAGGTCGCGTCCATGGCCGACTACGGCGACCTGCTCAGCGTGACCGGGCGCGTGGGCCGTACCAACCGCGGCGAGACCTGCGTCTGGGCCGACGGCGTCACCATGCAGTGCAAGAGCCTCGAGCCGCCGCCGGGGAAGTGGCATGGCCTCTCCGACGACGAGACGCGCTACCGCCGCCGCTACGTCGACATGTACGCGAATCCCGACACCGTGCGCACCTTCCAGCTGCGGTCGCGCATCGTCAGCGCGATCCGCCGCTTCATGGAATCGCGCGGCTACCAAGAGGTCGAGACCCCGATGATGCAGGCCATGGCCGGCGGCGCCGCCGCGCGGCCGTTCGTCACGCATCACAACACGCTCGACATGCAGCTCTTCATGCGCATCGCGCCGGAGCTCTACCTGAAGCGTCTGCTCGTGGGCGGCCTGCCGAAGGTCTTCGAGATCAACCGCAACTTCCGCAACGAGGGCGTGGACCGCAGTCACAACCCTGAGTTCACCGCCATGGAGGCCTACGAGGCCTTCGGCGACTACATGACCATGCTCGAGATGGTCGAGAGTCTGGTGCACGCGGTGGCGTGCGAGGTGGCGGGGGTGCCGCAGGGCGGGCCGGTCGCGTTGCCCTTCGGTGACCTGGTGATCGACTACGCCAAGCCATTCCGCCGCGTGCGCTACGAGGAACTCTTCCAGAAGGCCTTCGGCTTCGCGATGGAGGACGAGGCTCGCGTGCGCGCGACCGCGAAGGACCTGCATGTCGAGGGCGCCGCGACCAAGGACCTGTGGCTCGTGGTCAACGAACTCTTCGAGGAGAGGGCCGAGGCCCTCCTCGATCCGTCGAAGCCGACCTTCGTGCTCGACTATCCCAGTGCGATCAGCCCGCTCACGCGGCCCAGCCGTGCACGGCCGGTCATCGCCGAGCGCTGGGACCTGTTCATCGCGGGCATGGAGATCGGCCCGGCCTACACCGAACTCAACGACCCCGACATCCAGCTCGCCAAGTTCACCGAGCAGCTCAAGGGCGCCGACGAGGAGGAGAGCACCTTCCGCTCGCTCGATGAGGACTTCATCACCGCGCTGCGCGTGGGCATGCCGCCGGCCGGCGGCATGGGCATGGGCATCGACCGGTTGGTCATGCTGCTCTCGAACAGCCAGTCCATCCGTGACGTCATCCTCTTCCCGCTCATGCGCGCGGAGTGACCGCGCGGTCCGTTCGACCGGACAGCCAAGCTTCACCACAGCGAAGGTTCAATCCATGACCACCATCAGCTCCCGATTCGTCGGCTCCGTAGCGTTCATCGCCCTCGCCATCATGGCCCACCCGGCCGCGGCCGGCTGGACCACGCTCGAGGAAGCCTGGTACTCGATGACCCTGGGTGGCCAGCCCTGCGGCCACCTGCGCATCGAGGTGCAACAGGATGGTGATCTCTTCCGCACGCTGAGCGAGTCCACGCTCAGCGTCGGGCGCGCCGGGGCCGCGATCTCGGTCACGGTCTCGAGCACCTTCGATGAACGCGCCGACCACACGCCGGTCGCGGCATCGCTCACGCAGGCGATGGGCGGCGCGCCCACCACGACCGAGTGGACCTTCTCGCCCACGGGCATCGAAGTCAAGGCACAGCAGGCTGGCCGAACGACCACCTCGACCAAGCCGCTTCCGCCGGCTGGCTGGCTCACGCCCCGCGCAGCCGACGCATTGCGCAAGAAGGCGCTCAAGGACGGATCGACCACGGTGGAGTTCACGACGATCGATCCCCAGAACGGCACCGCACCGATGACGGTCAAGAGCACGCGCACCGGTACCGGTCCGCTGACGATCGACGGCAAGCAGGTACCCGGCACGAGCTGGACCACGCGGACCTCGCTTCTGCCGATCGATACCACCGAGGAGTACGACGACCAGGGCAGGATGATGCGCCAGCTCACGCCGATGGCGCTGGGCAACATCGAGGCCGTGCTCACCACGAAGGCCAAGGCGCTCGGTGGTGGCGGTGCCGCGGGCGGCGCGCCTGCCGGCGGTGCTCCCGCTCCCGCACCGGCCGGTGCGCCCGCAGGCGGTCCCGCCGCGGCCCCCGAGTTGCTCACGGCGAGCTTCATCCAACTGGGCGCCTCGGTGCCTGACCTCGACTGCGCCGACATCGTGGTCTGGGATCTGCGCACCAAGGACGGCACGCCGCTCGACCTTCCCGACGCCGGTGGCCAGACGACCGAACGCACCGAACGCGGCGAGCGCGTGTTCGTGCGTCGCGGCGGCACCACGCCTGCGCCGTCGGGCGATGCCCTGAAGGAGTTCCTCGAGGCGAGCCAGATGTGCGACACCAACGATGCGCGCCTGAAGGCGCTCGCCAAGCGCGCCTTGCGCGGCAAGGAGAACGCGTCCACCGCCGAGCGCGCCGAGTCGTTGCGAGCCTTCGTGCTCGAGTACATCGATGACAAGAACCTCGGCTCGGCGTTCGCCAGCGCCAGCGATGTCGCGCGAACGAAGTCCGGCGACTGCAGCGAGCACGCCACCTTGCTGGCCGCGCTCCTGCGGTGCGCCGGCATCCCTTCCCGCGGCGCCACCGGCCTGGTCTACGCCGACAGCTTCGCCGGCGGCAAGCATGTCATGGGTTGGCACATGTGGACGCAGGCCGCGATCGATGGGAAGTGGGTCGATCTCGATGCCACGCGACCCGATTGCGCGTTCGATGGCGGGCACATCCTCACGGCCGTGACTGCCCTGGGCGACGGCGGCCTGGGCGGTGACCTGGGCAACGTCGTGGTGCTCATGGGCAATCTGGCCGTCGATAGCGTCGAGGTTGGCGGTGCCCGGAAGCCTGCGCCGTGAGTCTGGCGCAGTGGCCGAGCGAGGTGCCGCGGATCGCAGCGCGTGATCCCGCGGGCCACAAGGGGACCTTCGGCCGCGTGCTCGTGGTGGGTGGATGCGTCCAGCCGCCGCTCATCATGGTCGGCGGGCCGTCGCTCGCAGCGATCGCAGCGCTTCGGTGCGGGTGTGGACTGGCGGAACTGGCCATGCCTGCGCCGCTGCTCGCGGCAGGGCTCACCCTGGCACCCTCCGCTGTCGGTCATGCGATCGAGATCGATGCCCACGGTGGAGCAACCCTCGGCGCGCTGCAGGCGCTTGCCCAGCGCGCAGCCGTCGCCGAGGCCGTCGTGTGCGGGCCCGGCCTGGGGGCGAATGCCGGCCCGGTCGTGCACTCGATGATCGCGTCGGCGCCTCGACTCGTGCTCGACGCCGACGCCCTGAATGCGCTTGCCTCGGCACCCGACCCGCGCGCTGCACTGCGCGCGCGCCGCGCCGGCACCACGGTGCTCACGCCGCATGTGGGCGAAGCGCGACGGTTGGCCCGCGCGTGCGGCATGCACGACTCCGCGACGGCGTCTGAGCTCGCCGCGGCACTGGGCGTGGTCGTCGTGCTCAAGTCGCACGAGACGTCGATCGCCGACGCGGACCATGCGTGGTCCGTCCGGGCGGGAACCAGCGCGCTGGCCACGGCCGGCTCGGGTGATGTGCTCGCCGGCGTGCTCGCCGGGCTGTGGGCGCAGCAGACCGAGTGCCCGACGTTCGACGTCGCCCGCCAGGCGGTCTGCCTGCACGGGCTGGCCAGCGTGCAGTGGAGTGCCGAGCATGGCCATGCGGGCCTGCTCGCCCAGGACCTTGCCGCCGCGATCCCCGCCGAACTCGAGCGTTGGCGGCTCGGTGGCACGGCCGCGATGCGGTAGCCTGCACCGTTTCCCCATTCAGGATCCACCATGCCCGACCGCCCCCACGTGAAGATCAAGGACATCCAGCCCGGCGTCGCCATTGCAGGCGTCTACGGCCTCCAGAACCCCCAGGTCGGCAACACCCGCATGGGCAAGCCCTTCTTCAAGACCATCCTTCGCGATGCAACGGGCGAGGTGCCCGCGCGCCTGTGGACCTTCGAGGAAGCTCGGCTGCCCGAAGTCTCGCGCACGGGCTTCGCCTGGGTCACCGGTCGCAGCGAGACCTACCAGGGATCGATCCAGATCATCCTCGAGAGCGTCGAGGCCGTCGATGTCGACGCCGCCGACCTGGTCAACCTGCTGCCGAGCACGCCGCGCAGCATCGATGCCATGTTCGCGCGCGTGAAGGACCTGCTCGGCACGCTCGAGCACCCTGGCATGCGTGCGCTCGCCGAGGCCTACCTCGGTGATGCGGCCCTGATGGAGGGCTTCTGCCGCGCACCGGCGGCGGTGAGCGTGCACCACGCGTTCATCGGTGGCCTGCTGCAGCACACGCTGCAGTTGCTGGAGTTGGCCGACCGCATGCTGCCGCTCTACCCGGAGCTCAACCGCGACCTGGTCCTCATGGGCCTGTTCCTCCACGACCTGGGCAAGGTGTGGGAACTCGATTGGGAACGTGGCTTCGCCTACACCGTCGATGGCAACCTGGTCGGCCACATCGTGCGCGGCGCGGTCGTGCTCGAGACCAAGGCCGCCGTCGTGCGACGCGGCGGTGCGGAGCTGCCGCGCGAGGCCGTGCGGGTGCTCATGCACATCGTGCTCAGCCACCACGGCCTTCCCGAGCATGGCGCCGCCAAGCTGCCGAGCACGCCCGAGGCGATCTTCGTGGCGCAGCTGGACAACCTCGACGCGAAGACCTTCGTCGCGATCAGCCAGGCCGACCGCCCGTCGATCCGCGCAGGCATGGCGGACTTCACG
The DNA here is from genome assembly GCA_027490145.1 of Planctomycetaceae bacterium. Taxonomy (GTDB): domain Bacteria; phylum Planctomycetota; class Phycisphaerae; order Phycisphaerales; family SM1A02; genus SYIB01. The sequence continues at coordinate 53,339 of JAIXYQ010000002.1, read as the reverse complement.
GATCGCGTCTGGTCGCTCGACACGCGGATCTACCGACCCGATCCGCTGAACATGCCGGCCACCGTGCCGGCATCGTGAAGCAGCGCCGGCCAGGTGCGGTCGGCGGCCAGCGCGGCCGCGCGGCGGTGCGCGCGGGCGGGTGCGCGATGACGAAGGTCGTCCAGTTCCAGCGCGTGCCGTGACCGCAGCGATTCGATGTACTCGCGCATGGCGCGGAACGCAGCGCGTCGCGCGGCCGAGCCGGCAGGCTCGCGTTCCATCGCCGCGAGCATGAACTTCCGCTGCTCCAGCGCCCGCCCGGTGGCATCGAGCACTTCCGGATTCGTCCAGGCCCGCCTGAACAGGTCGACCGGTGGCGCGGACGGGGCCGACAGCGGCAGGAGTTCCGTGGCCGTGGCGATCGAATAGGGGCCCGGTCGAACGCCGATCCATGCGCTCCACCAGGCATCACCCGCGCGTTCGTAGGTGCCGCCGCCCAAGCCATGCACGAACCGCGACAGCAGCAGTCGGAGCAACCCGCTGGCCACGAAGGCGCGCGGCAGGATGGGCTCGCCCGCGGCCAGAGCTTCGCGGACGGCCGATGCCGTGGCGCGCCGCCGAAGTCCGCCCTTGCCCCTGAGCCACAGCGGCAGTTCGCTCTGGTCGCCGCGCTCAACCAAGGGCGTGGCGGCGCCTGGTGACTGCGCCAACGAGGCATTGAATTCCCCGGCGCATCGAGCAGGATCCGCGAGCATGAGATCAAGGACCACGTGCCCGACCGCCGTCGACATCAGGGACGACGTGGTGATCGTGATCGCACACTGCCGCGCGCCCAGCGAGGCCAGCACACGCTGGTTCGCCAGGGCCGCCTGCACGGCCACGCTGCCGGCCCCGGCGTGCCGCTCAAGCGCATCGAACCATTGGTGCATTCGCTCGCCGATCCAGGGCAGCGCCCAGTCGACGCCGACCAAGCGGTCCCGACCGGTCGGCCGCTGCACGGCCGGCATCCACGCCGTGGCGGCGCCTGCGACCGAGGGGCCCCAACGGATGAGCACCCCGTCCACCAGACGATCGTGGTGGACCGGTGCGCGGATCGTGGTGGCGTCATCGTTCGCATCGTGATCGACGATCGCGTGCACGCTCGCTCCCTCGGGTGCGCTCTCGAGGACGGCTGCCTGCTTGGCGAGGATGCCCATGTGCCAGGCACCCGCCTGATGGCCGAAGCCGTGGGCGCCGGCAGGGATCCCCAGATGCCGCCGGCTTTCCTCGAGCGAACCTGCCAGTGGCCCTGCGATGGCGTCGCGCAGATCACCCTCGTGCCCGCTGGCCGCCGGACGACCGGAGGTTGGATGGCGCGTGGGATCCATCGTGCGCTCGTCGCTCAGGCGAGCCGCAGCGAAGCCGGTCGCGATGCGGGCTGCTCGAGCCGCTGCAGTGCATCGAGCCGTCGCAGCTCATCCATCCGCGCCAGTTCGCGCGCGAGCGTGGCGCGGTAGGTGGCCAGTCGGTGCGACGGGTCATCGAGGCCGTTGCCGAAGGTCCGGCCAAGGTCCAGGTACACGCGCGAGACGGGGATCTCGCGCACGCGAAGTCCCAGCGCCGCAGCCTGCACCCAGAACTGCAGGGGGAAGTCGTAGCCGGTCACGTCGAGCCGCAGCCGCGACATCGATTCGGTCCGGTGCGCCTTGAATCCGCAGAAGGAATCCGTGAGGGACCAGTCCAGCGCCTCGTTCAGTTCAGCCGTGATCGTGCGGTTGATGCGGCGGCGATCGGGTGGCGCCGCATCGCCCTCGTGGGAGAGGTAGCGCGAGCCGCTGACGATGTCCGCGTGGTCGTCGCGGATCGCGCGCAGGAAGTCGGGGATGAACCGTGGTTCGTGCTGCTCGTCGCAGTCCATCGTGATGACCCAGTCGTAGCGGTGCGCCGCAGCGAACGCGTAGGCATCGCGCAGCGACTGGCCGTAGCCCTGGTTGACCGGATGTCGGATGCAGTGGACGGGCTGGCGCGCGATGAGCCGGGGGGTGTCGTCGGTGCTTCCGTCATCCACGAGCAGCACGTCCAGGCCGAAGGGGCGCACCGCGGCGAGCACGTGGTCGACATGCGCCGCCTCGTTGTGGACGGGGATGGCGATGAGGGTCCTGGGCGTCGGGCGCATGGCGTGGTCTTCGTCGCTGATGGTCGCTGGTTTCGCCTGAGGACGGCCTCAGCGGCGCACCGCGGTGCCCTGGAGGTCCCGGACGAACTCGTGGCTGGACTCACGGAGCCGCAGGCCGAACACACGGACCAGGTCGCTGGTGCGCTCGGCCACGGGGCCGACGCCGGGGAGCACGTACAGCTCCGAGACGTGGATGGCCTGGGCACTGGTCATGGTCGATTCGAATCGGACCTTGACCAGCTGGACCACGGTCGGGCCCGTCGGCAGTTCGGCAAGCATCGCGCCGCCGTGCTCGAGCGTGCGGCGCGACGGCCCTTGGGTGCGTGCTTCGCCGCTCTTCAGGTAGGTCACGACCATCTGGGCCTCGGCGGTCATGATCTCGCCGGGGGCGAGCCGAGCAGGGGCCACGCCGAGTGCTGGTGAGAACGCACTGCGCGATCGGTCGCCGATCGCATCGACGGACTCAAGGAACCAGCGGCCCTCGTCGTCACGGCTGTACCGCTTGATCTCGTCGCCGATGCCATCGACGTCCATGGCGCCGATCTCGGGAAAGCGCTCCGTGACGGCGCGCCCCGAAGCCACCTCGACCCACTGCTCAGGAGGACGGCCCCGGCCCATGATCTCGTCGCCGGTCAGTGCGATGGCTTGGTCCGCTTCGAGGGGTGATGCCCTGAACGCATAGGTGGCCTTGGGCGGCGTGCAGCCGGCCAAGGCTGCCAGCGCAAGCAGTGCGCTGACCATGGCTCGCCCACGCCGCGATGGATGGCCAGCGGTTCCGCAGGCAGCGCGCCCACGGCGGGGATCGATGATGGATGGTGGATGGCTCATCGGATCGGCAGTCCTGCGGCCTTCCAGCGCGCCTTGATGTCGTCCTGCGTGGAGAGCTCGGTCGTCGTCCCGTCGGCCTCGACGCGTTTCACCAGCAAGCCGTTGGCATCGAACCACGAGCGTTCGACCGGCTTGTCACGACCGGGCTGGGATTCCAGCAGCCACTGCTTGCCGTCGCGCGTCCATCGGTCCTGTCGGATCGGCAGCTGCGCCAGGCGGCCGTCGTACGCGGCCATGCCGAACTCGCCCGAGAACGATCCATCGCGCGGCAGCAGCCGGCCCAGGTGCCAGAGTTCGCCTTGCGAAAGGTAGTACCGAGGATCCGGTTCCCACTCGAGTTCTGTGCCGTCGGGAATGCGCGCACTGGTCGTCATCACGTGCAGCACCGGGACAGGCTGCGCTGCCGTCGGCGGTGGACGAAGTCCGGTCTCGGCAAAGCTGCGGGCCTTCTTGCCGATGCGGTCGGTCGCGATGGCGGACCAACTTTCGCTCTGACGGTCCCACGCGGTCCAGAAGCGTGCGGCCGTGTCGGTGAAGGCGCCGTCCTTGATGCTGAGCACGGTCCGGGACTGGATCTCGGTCAGCAGGCCTTCGTCGCGATCGATGCCCGCAAATCGCTGCGGATCCCTGCTCGGATCGACTTCGCCGCGCAGTCCCGGCCGCGACGACAGCGTCATGTAGCCGATCTCGGCGGGGCGTCCATCGACATCGAGCCGGTGGATCCGGAACCAGCGAGGCGCCGGCGAGGCTGCCGAACGCAGCAGTGCCGGATCGATGCGCTCGAGCAGTTCCGAACCGGCCTTCAGGCGTTCGACCTGTCGCACGGCGAGCGCGTCGCGATCGGCGAAGTCCCAGCTTCCGAAGAAGTCCCTCAGCGTCGCGCGCACCGGCGGGAAGTCCAGCTCGCTCGACACCACGCTGCACACGAGGAACTGGCTCGGGCCCATCTGAACGAGGTACCAGCCGGTGATGGCGGTCGTCGACGCATCGAGCGGCACGCTCGCATAGAAGAGCCGGCCGTCGCGATCACCGCAGGGCAGCAGCTCGTTCGCGAGGATGGTGGGCTTCTGGCCACGGTCCTGCATCGCATGCAGGTGGTCGGTCACGAGCGAAGCACACGTCGCATCGAGGGCGCTGGGCACCAAGATCGACAGTCGGCATCGATAGCGTGGCGGATCCTGTTGGTCATCAAGCACGAACGCGGGCGTGGCGCTCTGCATGTCGCGTGCGAACACGGCGCCCTTGGGCAGGTGGAGCGTCATGCCCAGGGACTCGATGGCCGTCGCCTTGGGATCGAGCGTGGCGGGCACGGCGGCGGGCGCGGCGGCAGGGGTCTTGTTCTCGGACTTCTTCGCCGCGAGCTGGCTGTCGTCCGGGGTTATTGGGCTTTTCTGGGAGGGCGTTGCCGGCTTGGCGCTGTTCTGGCCCGTGGGTTTGGCAGGGCTGGCGTCGCGAGGCGGTTGCGCGGGCTTGGGCGTGGTCGACGTGGCCGGCAGCGGGGGCGTCGTGGTGCCCTTTGATGAGCCGTTCGAGGTGCTTTGCGCGATCGCGTTGGTGCCGATCGCGAGCGTCGCTGCGATCATGCATGTCCTCATAACGAAATCGCTTGCCATCGCAGCATCCTATTCGCTTCGCTTTCACCTTCAACCCGCATTGACAGATTGCGGAAGATCGCTACTCTTGCCGATTCCCCCCAACCGGACGGGTCATCCCCGCAGCGTCCGCTTGGTGCCTCGACTGCAGGGAAGACGACGAACGAACCTAGAAATCAAGGCACGAACGAACATGCACGGACGGATTCGAATCCGAATGGAAGCCTACGACCACCAGGTGCTCGATGCGAGCGCCAAGGAAATCGTCGAGCAGGCCAAGATCAGCGGCGCTCGCGTCGCTGGCCCCGTTCCGCTGCCCACGCGCCGCGAGACCTACACCGTCAACCGCTCGCCGTTCATCGACAAGAAGTCGCGCGAGCAGTTCGAGATCCGCACCCACAAGCGCATCATCGACATCACCGAACCCAACGCGCGCACCATCGATGCGCTGAACCGACTCGTCGTGCCCGCCGGCGTCTTCGTGAAGATCAAGGCGTAATCGAATCCCCCAGTCATCCGGCGCCCCGCGCGCCGGAGTGTCCCGCAAGGGCCAAGTCCAAGCGACCTCTGGCCAGTCCCTGAACCGAGCATCAAGCCATGCCAGCCATCATCGGAAAGAAAATCGGAATGACCCGCTACTTCACCGCCGACGGGAAGAACATCCCGGTCACGGTGATCCAGGCCGGTCCCTGCGTCGTCACGCAGGTCAAGACCAGCGAGACCGATGGCTACGCCGCCGTGCAGCTCGGCTTCGAGGAACTGGCCGCCCGCAACTCCAGCATGCCGGTCATCGGCCACGATGCCAAGGCCGGCAGCGATCCGCTGCGCGTGCACCGTGAAGTGCGCTGCGCGAGCGACGACGAGGCCAAGGGCTTCGAGCTCGGCCAGCGCATCGACGCCAGCTGCCTCGATGGCATCAAGTTCGTCGACGTGGTCGGCACCAGCAAGGGCAAGGGTTTCACCGGCACCATGGTGCGGTGGAACTTCAAGGGCCTCTGCGCCAGCCACGGCACCGAGCGCAAGCACCGCTCGCCGGGCTCCATCGGCAGCCACGGCACCGACCGTGGTCACGGTGCGAAGATCAAGAAGGGCAAGAAGATGGCCGGTCACCTCGGCGACGAGCGCGTGACCGTCCGCTGCCTCGACGTGGTGTCCATCGACGCCGACAAGAACATCATCCTGGTCAAGGGCGCCGTGCCCGGGGCCAGCAACGGCTATCTGTTCATCCGAGCCAGCAACCGGCTCTACAAGCGAAAGGCGCGCATCCAGGCCGGCAAGTGACCTGGATGATCCCGCAGGCCCTCTTCACCTGACGCCGACTGGCGCAGGCTGGCAGGGAACCGCGGGATCGCGACAAGACTGTTGGACCTGAGTCAAGCCGGTCCGAGCCCTCGGTCGTGATTGGGGCAAGGCAGGCAAGGCGCATGGCGGGACAACCCCGCCGAAGGAAAGAACCATGATCGAACTTCCCATCTACAACAAGGAAGGCAAGCAGGTCGACTCGCTCAAGATCGACCCCGCCACGCTCGGCGGCGAGGTGCGCGTTGCGCTCCTCAAGCAGGCCTACGTCACGACCCACGGCAACCAGCGGCAGGGCTCGGCCCGTACCAAGAGCCGCGGTTCCGTCGAGGGCTCGACCCGCAAGCTCTACAAGCAGAAGGGCACCGGCAACGCCCGCGTCGGTGCAGCTCGCGTGCCCAACCGCAAGGGCGGCGGCGTCGCCTTCGCGAAGACCCGCACCCGCGAGGACTTCCGCTCCGAGCTTCCCAAGAAGATGCGCCGCCTGGCCAACCGCAACGCGCTGCTGGCCAAGCTCGTCGACAACGAAGTCAAGTGCATCGACTCGCTGTCGTTCAAGGCCCCCAAGACCGCCGACTTCGCCAAGCTGATCCGCGCCGTGGGCGTCGATCGCACCTGCCTGGTCGCGCTCGCCGCAGGCAACGACAACGCCCTGAAGTCCGCCCGCAACCTCGCCGGCGTGGACTGCTGCAGCGTTGACCAGCTCTGCGCGTACGGCCTGCTCAACCACCGCTACCTCGTGGTCGACAAGGCTTCGCTGCAGTCGTTCCTCGATGAGAGCGCCTTCGCCAAGGAGACCACGTGATGGAAGCCACCACCGTCATCCGTCGCCCGCTGCTGAGCGAGAAGGCGACCGCGTCCAACGAGGCCGCGAACCAGTACGTGTTCGAGATCGACCGTCGCGCCACCAAGACCGACGTGAAGAACGCGATCCAGGCCATCTACAAGGTCCGCGTGCTGGCCGTCCAGACGCAGAACCGTCGTGGCCGCGACCGCATCTACAAGTTCGGCCTGGTTCCCGCCAAGGTCACCAAGCGCGCGATCGTGCGCATCCACCCCGAAGACAAGATCGAGCTCTTCTGAGCCACGGAGCCTGAACGATGCCAATCCGCGTCTACAAGCGTGTCACCAACGGCCGGCGCAACGCCAGCGTGAACATCCACGCCGAAGTCACCAAGAAGCGCCCCGAGAAGAGCCTGCTCCGCCCGCTCCACAAGACCGGCGGCCGCAACTGCCAGGGCAAGCTCACCGTCATCCAGCAGGGCGGCGGCCACAAGCGTCGCTACCGCCTCATCGACTGGACCCGCAACAAGCTCGACGTGACCGCCAAGGTCATCGGGATCGAATACGACCCGAACCGCTCGTGCCACATCGCGCTGGTCGAGTATCCGTGCGGCGAGCGTCGCTACATCCTCGCCCCCAAGGGCCTCACCGCCGGTGACACCGTCACCAGCAGCAAGAGCGGCATCGATCCCCGCCCGGGAAACTGCATGCCACTGGCCCACGTGCCCGCCGGCATGGACGTGCACAACGTCGAGATCATTCCCGGCCGCGGCGGCAAGCTCGTGCGCAGCGCCGGCATGGCCGCCCGTCTTTCCAACAAGGAAGGTCGCTGGGGCACCCTGGTCATGCCGTCGGGTGAAATCCGTCAGGTCAGCCTGGACTGCCGCGCCACCATCGGCGCCGTCGGCAACCCCGACCACGCCAACGTCGTGCTCGGCAAGGCCGGTCGCGCCCGTTGGCTGGGCCGTCGTCCCCGCACGCGTGGCGTCGCCATGAGTCACCACCAGCACCCGCACGGTGGTGGTGAAGGTCGTTCGAAGGGCGGCCAGGAGCCGACCAACGCCTCGGGCACGCAGGCCAAGGGCGGTCGTACCCGCCGCTATGGCAAGTCCAGCGACAAGCGCATCCTGCGCCGTCGCTTCAGCCGCCGCTACGGCCAGCTCAAGCTCTGAACCACAGGACACCTGAACCATGTCACGATCACTGAAGAAGGGCCCGTTCGTCGACGAGAAGCTCTACCGCAAGGTGGAGAAGGCTTCGGGCAGCACCAAGCGCACCGCGATCAAGACCTGGTCGCGCGCGTGCACCATCGTCCCCGAGTTCGTCGGGTTCACGTTCCAGGTCCACAACGGCCGCAAGTTCATCGACGTGTATTGCACCGAGGACATGGTCGGCCACAAGCTGGGCGAGTTCTCGCTCACGAAGACCTTCAAGGGACACACCAACAAGAAGGAAGGCATCGCGGAAGGCAGCAAGGGCTGATCGCGGTCCGCCGAGGACACCACCATGGCATACAAGGCATCACACAAGTTCTGCCGCATCGCGCCGCGCAAGGCCCGTCTGGTCGCTGACCTGATCCGTGGCCGCGGCGTCGCCGATGCGTTGACCGAACTCGAGTTCTCGAAGCGTCGCGGCGCCTACTTCGTGCAGGGCGTGCTCAAGAGCGCCATCGCGAACGCCGAGCAGGCCAGCGCCGACGTCTCGCGTCTGGTCGTCGTCGAGAGCCGTGTCGACGAAGGCCCGACCATCAAGCGGTTCCAGCAGAAGGACCGCGGTCGCGCACACCCGATCATGAAGCGCACCAGCCACATCATCGTGGCGGTGGACATCAAGTAACCGGAGCACCACATGGGACAGAAAGTTCATCCGTTCGGCTTCCGCGTCGGCGTCACCGAAGCGCACAAGAGCCGCTGGTTCGCCCCCAAGGCGCTCTTCGGCGAGCTGCTGGTCGAAGACCACAAGATCCGTGCGTACATCGACAAGCGCCTGAACCGCACCCCGCCCTTCGCCGCGGTCAGCGACATCCACATCGAGCGCACCCGCGAGGAACTCACGGTCATCATCAAGACCGCGCGTCCCGGCCAGGTGCTGGGCCAGAAGGGCGCCAGCCGTGAGCAGCTCGTCAACGAGCTCCAGGCGCTGACGGGCCGCAAGGTCGCCGTGCAGGTCGTCGAAGTCCGCAACCCGGAAATCGACGCCAAGCTCATCGCCGAGACCATGGGCGAGCAGCTCAAGAAGCGTGCGAACTTCCGCCGCGTGCTGAAGATGCGCTGCGAGAACGCCATCCAGAACGGCGCGAAGGGGATCCGCATCCTGCTGTCGGGCCGTCTGGGCGGCGCCGAAATGAGCCGCCAGCTCGACTCGCGCCTGGGCAGCATCCCGCTGACCACCCTGCAGGCGCAGGTCGACTATGCCGTCGCCCACTCGTCCACGACCTACGGCGTCATCGGCGTCAAGGTGTGGGTGTTCAAGGGCCTGTACTCGAGCAACCAGGAAGAGGAATACCAGTCGAAGGCTGCCGGCGGCCGTGCGCGCGCCCGCGGACGTCGCTGAGTTCCACAACGACCAACGGACCCAGAGAGGACTGAACCATGGCCTTGATGCCAAAACGAGTCAAGCACCGCAAGATGCAGCGCGGCAAGATGAAGGGCAACGCCACGCGCGGCAATTACGTCGCCTATGGCGACTACGGCCTCCAGGCACTCGACACCCACTGGGTGAGCGGGCGCCAGATCGAAGCCGGCCGCATCGCGGCCCAGCACTTCCTGCGTCGCCAGGGCAAGCTGTACATCCGCGTCTTCCCGCACAAGTCCATCTCGAAGAAGCCGCTGGAGACCCGAATGGGTACCGGCAAGGCCGACGTCGACTACTGGGCAGCCTGCGTGAAGCCCGGAACGATGCTGTTCGAGATCGCCGGCGTGTCCGAGGAGCTTGCCAAGCAGGCCCTCGCCCGCGTCGCCCACAAGATGCCCATCCGATGCCGCTTCGTCGGCCGTCGACTGGCCGTCTGACCCACGACCAACCGAGGAACCAGACATGGAAGCCAAGGACATCCGCAAGCTGACCGACGAACAGATCTCCTCCGAGGTGCAGGGGCTCAAGCGCCGCCTGTACGACCTCCGCGTGCAGACCATGGTCGAGAAGGTCAACGATCACTCGCAGTTCGGCAAGATCAAGCGTGACGTGGCCCGCCTGCTGACCGAGCAGAGCGCCCGCGTCACCAAGAAGGAGACCGCCCGATGAGCCTGAAGAAGCCCCTGGTGCTGCCTGAGAACAGCCCCCGCGTGGTGGGCGTGGTCGAGAGCGACCGCACCAGCAAGACGCGCAAGGTCGTCGTGGCCTACGTCGCCAAGCACCCGCGCTACAACAAGTTCGTCCAGCGCCGCACCGTGCTGCACGTGCACGACGAGAACAACGAGAGCCGCCGCGGCGACCGCGTCGAGGTGGCTGAGTGCCGTCCCGTGTCCAAGACGAAGTCGTGGGCGCTCGTGCGCATCGTCGAGCGCGCGCCGGCCGGTCTCGAATACAAGCCAGAGGAGGCGGGCGCCTGACGCCCGGCAACTGACATGATCCAGAAGGAAACCAGGCTCGATGTCGCTGACAACAGCGGCGCCAAGGAAGTGATGGTCATCGGCGTGCTCGGCGCGAGCACCGCCCGCGGTCGCTTCCGTCGCCTCACCATGACCGTCGGCGACAAGGTCGTCGTGGCCATCAAGAGCGCGATCCCCAACGGCGACGTGAAGAGCGGCGACAAGGCCAAGGCCGTGATCGTGCGAGCGTCGTACCCGGTGCGCCGCGACGACGGCAGCTACGTCCGCTTCGACACGAACGCGTGCGTGCTGATCGACGACGACGGCAATCCGCGCGGCACCCGCATCTTCGGTGCGGTCGCCCGCGAGCTCCGCGAGAAGAACTACATGAAGATCGTCAGCCTTGCGACGGAGGTGGTCTGATGCCAGCGCACGTGAAGAAGGGTGACGTCGTCATCGTCACCGCCGGTGATGACAAGGGCAAGACCGGCGAGATCGTCTCGGTCGACACCAAGGCCAATCGGGTCGTGGTGCGCGGCGTGAACATCCACAAGCGCCACCTGAAGCCCACCCAGGGCCGCCCCCAAGGCGCGATCGTCGAGATGGAACTTCCCATCCACATGAGCAACGTGAGCCCGGTCGTCGATGGCAAGCCCACCCGCGTGCGCTTCGCCACCAAGGCCGATGGTTCGAAGGTGCGCGTGGCGGCCCGCAATGGTGCCGAACTCTCCACGCTGCACGGTCCCCGCACCGCCAAGAAGGCCAAGTGAGCCCCGGAGCCACCACCATGCCTCACGCCGTCCCATCCACCCCGACCCCCCGGCTGCAGCAGCTGTTCGCCGAGACCGTCACGCCGAAGCTCATGAAGGAGTTCGGCCTGGTCAACGTCAACCAGGCGCCCACGATCGAGAAGATCGTCATCAACGTGGGCGTCGGCAAGCAGCTCGAGAACCAGAAGCTCAAGCCCGAGTACCGCGACACGGTCATCGGCACGCTGAAGACCATCAGCGGCCAGAAGCCGATCATGGTGCTCGCGAAGAAGAGCGTGAGCAACTTCAAGGTGCGCGAAGGCGCCCCGAGCGGCTTCATGGTCACCCTGCGCCGTGAGCGCATGTGGTCCTTCATGGATCGCTTCATCAACCTGGCCACGCCCCGCATCAAGGACTTCCGCGGTCTCGGCGACCGTGCCTTCGACAAGGGTGGGTCGTACTCGTGCGGCCTGACCGAACAGTCGGTGTGGCCCGAGATCAACATGGCAAACGTCAACTTCAGCCATGGCATGAACATCAACGTCGTGTTCCGCAACAGCAACCCCAAGATGAGCCGCTTCGCCCTCGGTGAACTCGGCATGCCGTTCGAGCGGCGTGACGAGAACGGCAAGCGCATCGCCTGACCAACGAAGGACCAACCATGGCAAGCAAGCGCACCTTCGCCCGAATGAAGCAGACCCCCAAGTTCAGCACCCGCAAGCGCAATCGCTGCGAGCTGACCGGCCGCGCCCGCGGCTATTACCGCAAGTTCCGCATCAGCCGCATCATGCTCCGCGAGCTGGCCCTCCAGGGCCTCATCCCGGGCATGCGCAAGGCGAGCTGGTGATCGACACCGAACCCAGGAGCAACACATGAGCCTCCAAGACCTGACTGCCGACATGCTCACCCGCATCCGCAATGCGGTGAAGCAGAACCGCAAGAGCGTGACCTGCCTGAACAACAAGCTGAACCGCGGCATCCTCCAGGTGCTCGTGGACGAGGGCTACCTCGGCGGCTTCGAGGTCGTCGATGACGGCCGGCAGGGCGTGCTCCGCGTCGCCCTGAAGTACGGCGAGCGCGGCGAGAGCCTGATCCACCGCCTCGAGCGCGTCTCGAGCGTGGGCTGCCGCATCTACAAGGGCTGTGACTCGCTGCCGCGTCCGCAGCAGGGCCTCGGCATCGCCATCGTGAGCACGAGCCGTGGCGTCATGAGCGACCGCAAGGCGCGCGAGATGCGCGTCGGCGGCGAAGTCGTGGCCACCGTCAGCTGAACCACCGGAACAACAGGAGCGAACCATGTCACGCATCGGAAAGAAGTCGATCCCGGTCCCCGGCGGGGTGAAGGTCGCGGTCAACGCCGCCAGCCGCACCGTCAGCATCGAAGGGCCCAAGGGCAAGACGAGCTTCGTCTACCGTCCCGAGGTCAAGGTGGACTTCAGCGAGGCCGAGAAGGCCATCACCTGCACCGTCGACGACCCGGCGAAGATCGACGTTGGCAACCGCCGTGCCTACTGGGGCACCACCCGCGCGACCCTGAACAACATGGTCGCTGGCGTGACCAAGGGCTACGAGCGCAAGCTCGAGATCGTCGGCGTCGGCTGGGATGCCAAGGTCGCCGGCAAGAAGATCACCCTCAAGCTCGGTTACGCCGACCCGATCGAACTCGCCATCCCCGATGGCCTGACCGTGGCCGTGGAGCAGGGCGTGAACGTCACCATCACCGGCATCGACCGCCAGAAGGTCGGCGCCTTCGCGTCGCTCATCCGCAGCAAGCGCAAGCCCGAGCCCTACAACGGCAAGGGCGTGAAGTATTCCGACGAAGTCATCCAGCGCAAGCAGGGCAAGGCCTTCGGCGCCTGATTCCACCAAGGACACGACCATGGACAAGTGCACCAAGAAGCTCGCCGCGCGCACCCGTCGCAAGAAGGGCCTGCGCAAGCGCATCCAGGGGACGCCGGACCGCCCGCGCCTCACCGTCTTCCGTTCGCTCAAGCACATCTACGTGCAGGTGATCGACGACTACGCGGGCCGCACGCTCGCGAGCGCCAGCACCCGCGACGTCGATGGGGCGGCCCCGGGCGGCAACTCCACCGCTGCGGCGACCGTCGGCAAGGCCGTCGCCGAGCGCGCCATGAAGGCTGGCGTGCAGAAGGTCGTGTTCGACCGCAACGGTTTCCGATTCCACGGCCGCATCAAGGCCCTCGCCGACGCGGCTCGCACCGCCGGCCTGCAGTTCTGAGCCAACCACCAAGGACCACCAATGGCAGAGATGCTTGAAGACAACGGAACCGACGCCATCACCGTGGGCGTCTACCGCACCAGCTCCACGGTCGCCGGCGGCCGTCGCTTCAGCTTCGCCGCACTCGTCGTCGTCGGCAATCGCCGCGGCGAGGTCGGCGTGGGCTACGCGAAGAGCAACCAGGTCCCGCAGGCCGTCGAGAAGGCCACCCGCGAAGCGCGTCGCAAGACCAAGCGCTACCCGGTGCAGGCCACGACCGTGCCGCACACCGTCGAAGGGCGCTTCGGTGCCTCGAAGGTCGTGCTGGTGCCGGCGAGCCCCGGAACGGGCATCAAGGCCGGCGCCGCCGTGCGCGCTGTGCTCGAACTGCTCGGCGTGAAGGATTGCCTCAGCAAGTGCTACGGCAGCAGCAACCCGAAGAACCTGGTCAAGGCCACCTTCGAGGCGCTGGCCATGCTGCAGACCCGCGAGCGCATTGAAGCGCTGCGTGGCGTCACCCTCGGCACGACCGCCGTGGAAGATGCCATCGCGCGCGGCATGGCGTTCATGCCCAAGTCGTCGGGCGGCCCGCGCGCCCAGGCCCCGGTCAACACCGTCGGCGATGAGCGTCGTGGCGGCCGTGGCGGCCGTGGCGGTCCGCGCGGTGGCGGCGGCGGTCGCCGCTTCGAGGGTGGTGGTGGGGGCGAGGCGCCCGCCGCTGCACCTGCCGCACCGACCACCGAAGCACCCGCAGCCGATGCCCCTTCGGCAGGCTGATCCCGGTCACCCGCACACGAACGAACACAGAGGAGCGCAGCTCACATGATGATCCATGACATTACGAAGAAGGCCGGCGCGCACACCAAGCGCATGCGTCGCGGCCGCGGTGAAGGCTCGGGCATCGGCGGAACCAGCCGTCGTGGCCACAAGGGCGCCAAGAGCCGCGCCGGCTGGACGAGCCGTCCCGGCTACATGGGTGGTTCGACGCCGCTCATGCGTCGCTTCCCCAAGATCGGCTTCAAGAACGCCTTCGCGACGACCTACGCCGTCGTGAACGTGTCGGACCTCGAAAAGCACTTCGACGCCGGCGCCCAGGTCGACCTGGACGCGCTGGTCAAGGTGGGCCTGGTCCGCAACCGCAAGCTCCCGGTCAAGGTGCTCGGCACCGGCGACCTCGCCAAGAAGCTCTCGGTGACCGCCGGCAAGTTCTCGGAAACCGCCAAGGCCAAGATCGAGAAGGCCGGCGGCAGCGTCACCGTCGCGTGATGCCCATCCCATGCTGAGCGCCTTCCTGAACATCTTCCGCATCCCTGACCTGCGCAACCGCGTGCTCTTCACGCTGGGCATGCTGGTCATCTACCGCGTCGGCTTCTGGATCCCGCTCATCGGGGTCGACCAGGCCGCGCTGTCGAACCTGGCCGAGAAGGCCACGGAAGATGCCACGGGCTTCGGTCGCCTGCTCCAGTTCGCCAGCATCTTCTCGGGCGGCAGCCTGCAGCAGAGCACGGTGTTCGGCCTCGGCATCGCTCCGTACATCACGGCATCGATCATCTTCCAGCTGCTCCAGACGGTCTACCCGCCGCTGGCCGCGCTCAAGAAGGAAGGCATGTCGGGCCAGCAGAAGGTGATGGAGTACACCCGCTACGCCACCGTGGCGCTCTGCTTCGTGCAGGGCTTCATGTGGCTGGGTTACCTCTACAGCCAGAACCTGGTCGAGCCCCAGTACGTGTCGGGCGGCGGACGCATGGTGTTCTACGTCTCGGGCGTGACGGCGCTCGTGGCCGGCAGCCTGTTCCTGATGTGGCTTGGCGAGCAGATCGACAAGTTCGGCATCGGCAACGGCATCTCGATCATCCTGACCGCGGGCATCCTGGCCCGCATGCCGGCCGCGATCCAGTGGCTGTTCGACAACTTCAACCCGAGCGTCCAGGCCTCCGACGGCAAGGTCGGCGCGCTCGGCCTGATCCTGCTGGTCGCCTGCTTCGTGGCGGTCGTCATGGGTGCGGTCATCATGACCGTGGCCACGCGGCGGATCCCGATCCAGCAGGCCAAGCACGTGTCCGGCCGTCGCATGTATGGCGGTGGCCGTCACTACCTGCCGCTGCGCCTGAACCACGCCGGCGTCATGCCGATCATCTTCGCGAGCAGCCTGATGATCTTCCCGAGCATGATCCTGGGCTGGCTCGCCGGCCTGGCCACCTCGGGTGGCTGGAGCCAGTGGCTCGTCGAGTCGACCGCCTTCCTCGCGCAGAACTTCCAGATGGGCGCGTACCCGTACGTGCTCGTCGAGATCGTGCTCATCTACGTCTTCAGCTACTTCTGGGTGACCATCCAGATGTCGCCCGAGGAGATGAGCAAGCAGCTCAAGGAACACGGCAGCTTCATCCCCAACGTGCGCCCCGGCCCGCGCACGGCCGAGTACCTCGAGGACGTCATCAGCCGCATCACGTACGTGGGCGCCGGCTTCCTCTGCGTCATCGCGATCATCCCCACGCTCGTCTCCGAGGCCTTCGGCGTGCCGCCGTACGTCAGCCAGTTCCTCGGCGGCACCGGCCTGCTGATCGTGGTCAGCGTCGCCCTCGACATCGTCCAGCGCCTGGAGGCGAACCTCCTCATGCGCAACTACTCGGGCTTCCTCAGCGACGGCGCCCAGGACGGCCCGCGCATCCGGAGCGCCCGGGCGACCTGAGCCCAAGACCACCACACCGCACCACCAAGAAGGAGCCCATGCCCAAGGAAGACAAGATCTCGCTCGAAGCTGAAGTCACGGAAGCGCTGCCGGACAGCAAGTTCCGCGTCAAGCTTCCGAACAACCAGGAGATCATCGCCTACGTGAGCGGCAAGATGAGGAAGTTCTTCATCCGCATCACCCCCGGCGATCGGGTCACCGTCGAACTCAGCCCGTACGACATGACCAAGGGTCGGATCGTCTTCCGCCAGCAGTGAGCTGCCAGCACGCCTGAACGAACCACACGGAGCACACCATGAAAGTCCGAAGCAGCATCAAGCGCCGCACCAAGGATTGCCAGATCGTCATCCGCAAGGGCAAGCGCATCGTCATCAACAAGAAGAATCCCCGCCTGAAGCAGCGGCAGGGCTGAAAGACCGAACCGAAAGGACCAGACCATGCCACGTATCGCAGGCGTCGACATCCCCGAGAAGAAGAAGATCATCGTGTCCCTCCAGTATGTCCACGGGATCGGCCAGAAGGTCGCGACCGACATCCTGGGCAAGTGCGGCATCGATCCCGATCGCCGCGCTCACACGCTGAATGACCAGGAGCTCGCGGCCATCGCCGCCGAGATCGACGAGAGCCACCTCGTCGAGGGCGCCCTGCGCCGCCAGGTGCAGACCCAGATCCAGCGCCTCAAGGAAATCCACTCGTACCGCGGCGACCGCCACCGCAAGGGCCTTCCGGCCCGTGGCCAGCGCACCCGCACCAACTCCCGTACCCGCAAGGGCCGCAAGAAGACGGTCGCCGGCAAGAAGGGCGTGAAGGGCTGATCCGGCCCGGATCCCCCCAAGGAAAACACCATGGCTACCAAGAAGAAGGTCCGCAAGAGCGTCGTCAAGGGCATCGTGCACGTGCACGCGTCCTTCAACAACACCATCGTCACCATCACCGACCTCAATGGCGAGACGGTGGCGTGGGACTCGGCCGGCACGGCCGGGTTCAAGGGCGCCCGCAAGGCGACCCCGTTCGCCGCCAGCCGCGCGAGCGAGCGCGCCGCGAGCAAGGCCAAGCGCGTGGGCATGCGCGAGTGCGATGTCCGCGTGAAGGGCCCCGGCCCTGGCCGCGAGAGCGCCGTCACCGCCCTTGGCGCTGCCGGCCTGCGCGTGCTCACCATCGAGGATCACACCGGCGTGCCGCACAACGGCTGCCGGGCACCCAAGAAGCGCCGCATGTGATGAACGCGGTCCGTCCGCTACACTGATCCGTCCAAATTTTCCCCGCCTCACCGAAGGGGCCCGGGCCGCCCGGCAGCGGCTTGGAGCATCCGATCGAGGCAGGGTGACCGGTCCCGAAGAACCTGTCCTGCCGGACCTTGGAGACTCACCATGCACATCCGTTGGCGCGGCCTCGAACTTCCTGCCGCCGTCCTCGTCGATCCCGCCTCGCGCACCGAGACCTTCGGCCGCTTCGTGGCCGAGCCGTTCGAACGCGGCTTCGGCACGACCATCGGCAACAGCATCCGCCGCATCCTGCTCTCGAGCCTCGAGGGCGCCGCGGTCACCAGCGTGCAGATCGGTGGCGTGTCGCACGAGTTCAGCACCATCCCCGGCGTGCTGGAGGACGTGACCGAGATCCTGCTCAACTGCAAGGACCTGATCGTGGACATGGATGGCGATGAATCGCAGGTCCTTCGTCTGCGCGCCAAGGGCAAGGGCGCCGTCACCGCCGAGCACATCGAGTGCCCGACCGGCGTGATGATCGTCAACAAGGAACGCCACATCGCCACGCTGACCGGTGATGTGTCGCTCGAGATGCAGCTCACCGTCGAGCGCGGTCGCGGCTACCAGCCGGCCAGCGAGCAGTACACCAACGGCCAGGAGCAGGTCGTCGGCGTCATCCCGATCGACGCGATCTTCAGCCCCGTGCAGCGCGTGCGTTACCGCGTCGAGGCCACCCGCGTCGGCCAGCGGACGAACTACGACAAGCTCATCCTGGACGTGTGGACCAACGGCACCGTCACCCCCGAGATGGCCGTGGTCGAGGCCGCCAAGATCATGCGCAAGCACCTCAACCCGTTCGTGCAGTACGCGACGGCCGGGGAAACGCTGGCCATCCAGGGCATCGGCGCCGAGACCGCCAGCGAGGAAGAGCTCTTCCGCAAGCTCTCCATGCCGGTCACCGGCCTCGAGCTCGGCGTCCGCTCGAGCAACTGCCTCGAGAGCGCTCAGGTCCGCTTCGTCCACGAACTCGTCACCCGCACCATCGACGACCTGCTCCAGATCCGCGCGTTCGGCAAGACCAGCCTGCGCGAGGTCGAGGACAAGCTCGCCGAGCATGGCCTGAGCCTCGGCATGCGCCTTCCCGAGGGCTTCACCCCCACGGTTCAGGCCTGAGCCACAGCACACCACCAAGGAGTCATCATGCGTCACCGCGTTTCTGGAAAGCAGCTGAGCATCAAGGCGGACCACCGCCGAGCCATGCTGCGCAACCTCGCCGCCGGCCTCTTCGAGCACGGCCAGATCGAGACCACCGTGGCCAAGGCCAAGGCCGTCCAGCCGTTCGTCGAGAAGCTCATCACGACCGCACGCAAGCGTTCGCTCGCGGCGCGTCGCACGCTCAACTCGCGCCTCACCGACCGCAACGTCTTCCGTTGGATCGCCGACGGGCAGGTCAAGAACCAGCAGAAGCTCACGAGCGACTTCTGGGATCTCCCCAAGGAAGACGAGATCGTGTTCGACGAGTCGACCGGTGAGATCAAGCGCGGTCCGCGCCTGGTCGAGCACCTGATCAAGCGCGTCGCGCCGCTCTTTGAAGGTCGCGCCGGCGGTTACACCCGCATCGTGCGCCTGGGCAAGCACCGTCAGGGTGATGCCAGCGACCTGGTCCTGCTCCAGCTCGTCGGCCGCGAGAGCGGTTCGCAGGTGTCCGGTGCAGCCAGCCGTCGCCGCGAGAAGGCCGACAACCGCACCAAGTTCGCAGCTGCGCGCCGCAAGGCCAAGCCGGCTGCGGCCTGAGTGGCGCTGACCATGATCATCCACGGCGACCTGGCGAACAGCCAGGTCGCTGTCGTTGTGGGGGTGCCGTGAACGCCGCGGCCGGGCGGCCTTGGTGTAGCCTCGAACCATCATGATCGCCGAGCTCGACTCCCTCCAGGCCGAGGCCCTGCGTGCACTGCACGCCAGCGACACGCCCGCAGCACTCGAGTCGTGGCGCGTGCAGTGGCTCGGTGCATCGGGTCGCCTGAAGGATGCAATGGCTTCGCTCAAGGCCTTGTCGGGCCCGGAGAAGCCGGCGGCGGGCAAGCGGCTCAACGAACTCAAGGCAGTGCTTGAAGCAGCCTTCACCGAGCGCAAGTCGGTGGTCGGAGCTCGCCCGGCGGGGCCGATGGTCGACGTCACCGAACCCGGCGCACCGTGCGGAGGAGGACGGCAGCACGTCCTGACCCGGACCATCGACGGGATCGTCGATGTCTTCGGTCGCATGGGCTTCAGCGTGGTCGAGGGGCCCGAGGTCGAGGACGAGTGGCACAATTTCAATGCGCTCAACATTCCCGATGGGCACCCCGCACGCGAGCCCACGGACAACTTCTACATGGGTGCGCAGGGCGGAGCGCTCCGACTGCTGCGCACGCAGACGAGCACCGTGCAGATCCGCGCGATGGAGACCACCGCGCCCCCGCTGAAGGTGTGCGCGGTTGGTCGCGTGTACCGCCCCGACACCCACGACGCCACGCACTACAGCATGTTCCACCAGGTCGAAGGCCTGTACGTGGATCGCCACGTGAGCATGGCGGACCTGAAGACGACGCTGATCCAGTTCGCGCGCGCATACTTCGGGGCCGATGCCGAGGTGCGGATGCGACCGAGCTTCTTTCCGTTCACCGAGCCCAGCGCCGAGGTGGACATCATGATGCACGTTCGAGGTCAGCGGCAGTGGGTCGAGATCGGCGGATGCGGCATGGTGGACCCGGCGGTGTTCGCCGCCGTGGGGATCGACCCTGAACACTGGAGTGGATTCGCGTTTGGGCTGGGCGTGGAGCGCATTTGCATGCGCCGCTACGGCATCAGCGACATCCGCTGGCTGTTCGAGAACGACGCCAGGTTCCTACGGCAGTTCTGAACCGGCGGTGCGACGGCGCCGGCGGGCGCGGTGGTGTTGAACGACCTGTTGAACCGGCGTCGGCAGCCCCGGAAAGCTGCCGACCCGAAGAGAGAGTCTTACGGCGCGTCGGCGTCGGCCAGTCCCGCGAATTCTTTCGAAGAATCAGTAGGTGGCCGTCACATCCCCGGATCTTGGTCGTTGAACCTAGGATCCTTTCATGCCGACGCCCGTGACTGATTCGTTCCCCCCGTCAGCCCGCTCGTGGCTGGCCGTGGCGCGCGATGGCTCCCCGGACCAACGTCGTGAACTGGCAGCAAGCCTAACGGCCATCTATCGAGATCCGTTGCTTCGCTATCTGCACACTTTTGGTGCACGATTGGACGTCGAGGACGTGGTCCAGGACCTGTGCGCCCGGATCCTCGATCCGGGCTTTCTGGATGGTTGGCAGCGTTCCGAACGACCGTTCCGCCTGTGGCTGCGGACTGCGGCGCGCTTTGAACTCATGAACCGCATCAGGGCCGAGCGTCGCCGTGACGGCGCCGGCGATGATGCGCTCGCCGACCTCGCTGAATCGGACAACGCCCAAGCCGCCTTCGAGCGTGCGTACTCCGCCTCCTTGATCCGTTCCGCATCGGATGCCGCGCAACGATTGCTCGAGTCGCAGGGGCGTGGAAGCGAGTGGATGCTGTTCATCGAGCACGCAGTCCATGGCAAGCCCTACGCACAGTGTGCTCCGCCGCTGGGCATTCCTGTCGATTCTGCGCGTCACGTCACCGCGCGCGTCAGGGGCCTCGTGCTGGACGCCCTGCGTGGCGTGCTCTCGGCCGAGCGGGTCGCCGAGGCCGACTTCGAGCAGGAACTCGTCGCACTGCTCTCGCATCTCAAGCCATGAGTGCGTCCGGTCCTGAACCTGAATCGCGCGATCGGGAGCGTTCGGATGCCGCTGGGCCCGGTCACGATGCGCCACCTCATGCCCCGCACGGTGCCCAGCAGGAGGGGCCCTCGTGCCTGGCGCTCTATGCGGCGTTGCTTGGTGAACGACTGCCGTCCGACCTGCTGGTGCGCACGTGGCTGGCGAGTGAGGATGCCGGTGCGTTGCTCAGTGACGTGCTCGACGCGTTGCCGCAACCCGGTTGCCTGGAAGCACTCGAGCGCATCGATGCCGAGCGTCATGGGCCCGACGGACCCGTTCGTGCGGAGTGGCCGCCTCGGGTGCGGGTGGCTGGAGTCGTCCGCTACGTCGCCATGGTGGCGCTCGCGTTCCACGAGCACGGCGTGTGGCGCAGTTCCCGCCCGGCGCAGGAGCTGGATCCGGTGGCTGAAGCCATGCTGCCCATCGTGCCGGAACCCTGGAAGGCCTCGCTGCGCGTGTTGCGTGCGCGCGCTCAGGTGGTGTAGTCCGCGTTGATGTCGACGTAGCGCTTGGTCAGGCCACAGCTGTGGAAGACGTCGCTGCAGGAGCCCTGGCCCAGATCGATCGTGATGTGAACGACGTCGGACGTGAAGGCAGCACGGCGGTCAGCCAACGGGCTGTCGGCCGGGGCGCCAGCCTCGAACAGCGGGACGCCGTTGGCTCCGACCTTCAGGTCATCGACGTCGAAGTGCACTCCAGCCCGGCCGGCCGCAGCGAGGATGCGGCCCCAGTTGGGATCGCCACCGGTGACGGCAGTTCGAACGAGCAGGCTCATGGCCACGGTCCGGGCGACCTGGAGGGCAGCCGACGGCGTGGCGGCGCCGCTGACGCTGACCTTGATGCCGCGCTCGAAGCCTTCGCCGTCCTGCACGACCTTGAGCGCGAGGTCGGTGCAGACCTCGTCGAAGGCGCCCTGCAGGAGCGCTTCATCGCAGGGGCCGGCCTGTCCGCTCGCCAGGGCGAAGACGCTGTCGTTGGTGCTGGTGTCGCCATCGACGCTGATGCGGTGGAAGCTCCGCTCGACGCTGCGGCGCAGGATGCGATCGAGCGTGGGGGCATCGACGGCGGCATCGGTGGTGATGGCCACGATCATGGTGGCCATGTCGGGGTGGATCATGCCGGCACCCTTGGCCACGCCGGTCACGCGCACCGAGCCGACCGTCCTGGTGCAGGCCTTGGCCCGCGTATCGGTGGTCATGATCGCCGTGGCGAACGGGCCGCAGGACTCGGGCGTCAGCCCGGCGCGCAGCGCGGGGAGCGCCGCCACGATTCGATCGCTGGGCAACTGCACACCGATGACTCCCGTCGAGTTCACCAGGACCGCGTCGGGGGCGCACCCGAGCATGGCGGCGACGGCGTCGATCGTGTCCTGGCAGCGGGCCATGCCTTGCGGCCCGGTTGCGGCGTTGGCGCAGCCGGAGTTCACCAGGAGCGCGGTGCAGTGACCGCGACTGCGCGCGAGATTCGTGCGCGAGGCCTGGATCGGCGCGGCGGCCACGAGGTTGCGCGTGAACATGGCGGCGGCGACCGCTCCCTGCTCGCAGACGAGCAGGGCCAGGTCGGGTGCCCCGGACGACTTGATGCCCGCAGCGATGCCCGCGCAGGCAAAGCCCCTGGGAAGCGGCAGGTCGGCCGCGATCGCGGTGCGGTGGACGGTTGCGGTGGCACTCATCGTTGGCTCCTGGTTCATCGGTGCGCGACGCGGCATGGTCGCACCCGGGGTTGGCCCGCTGGCATCACGCCACGGCAGGCGGGACGAGTTCAAAGACCATCGCGATCTCGTCGCAGTGTTCCTTCTTGGGGCAGTTCGCGCAGTCCTTCAACACCTTTTCGGGCAGGCTGTTCACGCTCACCTGCCGGAACCCGCAGCGCTCGAAGAACTTCGGGGTGCGGGTGAGGACGAAGACCTTCTGCAGGCCCAGCTTGGCCGCCCAGTCGAGGAAGTACTGCACGAGCTTCTGGCCGATGCCGTGCCCGAGCATGGACGGATCGATGCCCAGGCTGCGGATCTCGGCCAGCTGAGGCGTGTAGACCCAGAGCGAGCCGCAGCCGACGACCTTGTCGGCCGAACCGTCGGCCAGCTGCGCGACCGCGAACTCCTGCACGCACTCCATGATCTCATCCCGCGAGCGCGGCAGGTTCTCGCCTTCGCGCGCCCAATGCTCGACGAGCGACACGATGCCGTCGAGGTCGGCCATGCGCGCCTTGCGGATCGTGACGCCGCCGAGCGGCGTGCGGACGCGCCGCTGGCCCAGGCGTGCCTTGCGCGCGCCGAGCAGCTCGGCCACGCGCCCGGGTGCCGTGCCGCCGGGTACGTCGCGCTTGCGCAGCGCGCTGTCGACGGTGAGCGCCGTGTAGACGTCGGATCCGATGCGGGCATCCACGCTCGACATCTGCTCGACGCTCAGGCCCTCGAGCGGCTTCTGCTCGATGATGGCCGCGCGGACCAGGCGCCCCGCGACGTGGTGGGCATC
Source organism: Planctomycetaceae bacterium (assembly GCA_027490145.1). Taxonomy (GTDB): domain Bacteria; phylum Planctomycetota; class Phycisphaerae; order Phycisphaerales; family SM1A02; genus SYIB01. The sequence continues at coordinate 30,044 of JAIXYQ010000002.1, read as the reverse complement.
TCGGAAGGGGAGCCCCTTGGCGACCAGGTAGTCGGCGAGTTCGGTGGCGTTCGAGTACCCACCGAGGGCAGCCGCCCGGCAGCGCTCGCGGTTGATGGTCATGCCATCCAGGACGACGGCTGCCATGCGCAGGCACATGGACAGGTGTTCCATGCAGTCGAAGAGCGGCTCCTTGTCCTCCTGCTGGTCCTTGTTGTACGCCAGCGGAAGGCCCTTGAGCACCGTGAGGATCGTGACGAGGTTGCCGACCTGGCGGCCGGTCTTGCCACGGATCAGTTCGAGCGCGTCGGGGTTCTTCTTCTGCGGCATCAGGCTGCTGCCGCTGGTCACGGCATCGCTGAGTTCGACGAAGCCCGCTTCGCTGCTGGCGTAGAAGATCACGTCCTCGGCGAAGCGCGAGAGGTGCACGGCGCAGAGCGTGCAGGCTGCGATCGTCTCGACGACGAAGTCACGGTCGCTGACCGCATCGAGGCTGTTGGCGCTCGCGGCGTGGAACCCGAGGCTCTCAGCCAGCCGGACGCGGTCGATGGGGTATGTGGTGCCGGCCAGCGCGCCCGAACCGAGCGGGCAGACCGCCGTGCGGCGCGCGGCATCGGCGAGCCGGTCGGCGTCGCGGGAGAGCTTCTCGACGTACGCCAGGCACCAGTGCGCGAAGAGCAGGGGCTGCGCGCGCTGCAGGTGCGTGTAGCCCGGGAAGACCGTGTCCTTCTCGCGTTCGGCCAGCCGGAGCAGGGCATCGATCGCACCGTCGATCTCGATGCGGCGCTGCTCGATCTGAGCGAGGGTCCACAGGCGAAGGTCGGTCGCGACCTGGTCGTTGCGGCTGCGGCCGGTGTGGAGCTTCTTGCCCAGATCACCGATGCGTGCCACGAGCTCGCGCTCGACGAAGGAGTGGACATCCTCGTCCTGGGCGGACTCGATCGACGAGGGATCGGACTCCACGAGATCGAGCACCGCCTCGAGGCCTTCGGTCACGCGGTCGAGTTCGCCCGCATCGAGCACGCCCGCGTGGCGGAGCGCGCGCGCCCAGGCGATGCTGCCCTCGATGTCCTCGCGCACGAGGCGACGGTCGAACGGCAGGCTGTCGTTGAAGCGCTTGAAGAGGGGATCCACCTCGCCGCTGGCGCGGCCGGCCCAGAGCGCCGTCATCGGGCGAGATCCTGCGTGGCGACGTTCTGCTTCAGCGCGCGGATGCGCGACGGGAGGCTGAACAGGCGGATGAACCCGTCGGCATCCTTGTGGTCGTAGACCTCGTCCTGGCCGAAGGTCGCGAAGTTCTGGCTGAACAGGCTGTTGGGGCTGCGACGACGGACCGCCGAGGCGGTTCCCTTGAAGCAGCGCACGACGACGTCGCCATCCATGACCTGGGCCACGGACTGCGCGGCGGCCCACATGGCTGCGCGCACCGGTGTGAACCAGGTGCCGTTGTAGACGTGGTCGCCGAACTCGAGCGCCAGGCGCTGCTTCCAGTGCAGGGTGTCGCGGTCGAGCACGAGCTGCTCGAGGCCGCGCAGCGCCTCCATCAGGATGGTCCCGCCCGGGGTTTCGTAGGCGCCGCGGCTCTTCATGCCGACCAGGCGGTTCTCGACGAGGTCGATGCGGCCGACGCCGTGGCGGCCGGCGATGGCGTTGAGCGTGTTCATGATGCTGACGCTGTCCATCGATCGGCCATCGACCGCGGTGGGGAATCCGCCCTTGAAAGAGATCGTCACGTCCTGGTGCTGGTCGGGGGCCTGAGCAGGGCTCGCGGTGAGCATCCAGACGTCGTCCGGCGGCGCCTTCCACGGATCCTCGAGATCACCGCCCTCGTGCGAGATGTGCCAGAGGTTGGCATCGCGCGAGTAGAGCTTTTCCTTGCTCGCCGCGCAGGGGATGTTGCGCTCGGCGAGGTAGTCGAGCATGGCTTCGCGCGAGCGCAGGTTCCACGTCGGCAGGCGCCACGGTGCGATCACGGAGAGCTGGGGCGCGAGCGCCGCGTAGGTGCTCTCGAAGCGGACCTGGTCGTTGCCCTTGCCCGTGCAGCCGTGGGCGAGCGCATCGCAGCCGGTCTGCAGCGCAGCCGTGACCTGTGCGCGCGCGATGCAGGGACGGGCGATGCTCGTGCCCATGAGGTAGCGCCCCTCGTAGACCGAGCCCATGATCGCCATGGGGAACGCGAATTCCTCGAGGAACTCCTGCTTGAGGTCCATGACCACGCACTCGCACGCACCGGTCGAGCGCGCCTTCTGCTCGATGCCGTCGAGTTCACGGTCGCCCTGGCCGACGTCGGCCACCACGGCGACGACGTCGGCGTCGTAGTGCTCGCGGAGCCAGGGAATGATGCAGCTGGTGTCGAGGCCACCGGAGTAGGCGACGGCGATCTTGGTGGGTGAGGTGGGCATGGTGTGTGCTTTCGTTGGAACGGTACGGGGCGAGCGGGGTGGGTTGTTGGGAATCGGTTCAGGCGGCGAAGTCGCCGGGAACGAAGGTCGTCGGCAGTTCGACGAGGTCGGGGCGAAGGAGGGCCAGCAGGATCGCGCACTGCACGTGCATGCGGTTCTCGGCTTGGTCGAAGACCACGGACGTGGGCGCATCGATCACGTCGTCGGTGACTTCCTCGCCGCGGTGCGCGGGCAGGCAGTGCATGAAGGCTGCTCCCGGCGCCGCCTTGGCCATCAGCCCGGCATGCACCTGGTACGGGCGGAGTGCGGCGCGCTTGGGTTCCGCATCGGCTTCCCCCATGCTGATCCAGGTGTCCGTGTAGATGGCGTTCGCGCCGGCGACGGCATCGGGATCGTTCGTGAACCGGATCGATCCGCCCGTGCGCATGCAGCGGGCCTGCACCGAACGCACGATGTCGATCGACGGGCCGAACCCGGCCGGCGTGATGACCGTGAGCCTGCCGCCGACCGAGGCGATCGCCTCCATCAGCGAGTGGCAGACGTTGTTGCCATCGCCCACCCAGGCCACGTGGGGCGTCGACGGTGAGCCGAAGCGCTCGGCCAGGGTCAGGAGATCGGCCATGGCCTGGCAGGGGTGATGGAGGTCGCTCAGGGCGTTGACCACGGGGATCGATGACCACGCGGTGAGTGCCTCCACGGTTCGGTGGGACATCGTGCGCACCACCAGCGCATCGAACCAGCGCTCCATGCTGCGGGCCCAGTCACACAGGGCTTCGCGCTGGCCGATCGGCGAGTCGCGCTGGTCCATGAAGACCACGCTGCCGCCCATGAGCTGGAACCCAACCTCGAAGGACGCGCGCGTGCGCAGCGAGGGCTTCTCGAAGGCGAGCGCGAGCGCCAAACCGCGGAACGCGTCGGACCATGGTGCAGGATCGCGCTTGATGCGCGCGGCGAGCGCGAGCAGCCCGTGGACCTCGTGCTGGGCCAGGTCGTGCACGCAGGTCAGGTGGTTCGTGGCCACGGGGCGGGGCGTTGCCTTGGACCGGGTTCGTGCAGGTGGGGTGCTGGAGGCGAATGCGGTCATGGGCAGGACACCGTGGAGGGTGCGGTGATGCGGGTTCCGGCGACGCCGCCGGTGAGCAGGTTCGAGAGGTTGGCGGGGTCGGTCCAGCCGGCGATCGTGACTGCAACGCCCGTGGCGGCGGCGGTCTCCAGGGCGCCGCGCACCTTGGGAATCATGCCGCCGCGGATCGTGCCGTCGTGGACGAGTCGGTCGATCGCGGCGGCATCGAGCGCGGGGATGATGGACCGCCCCGCATCGAGGACACCTGGGACATCCGTCAGGAAGACGAGTCCGCGTGCGCCGAGGATCGAGGCCACCGCCGCGGCGGCATCGTCGGCATTGACGTTGAGCAGCTCGCCCGCGGCACTCGTGCCGATGCTGCTGATCACCGGCAGCACGCCGGCGGTCAGCAGGGCCCGGAGCCCGCGCGGATCGCCGCCGGTCACGGAACCGACGCAGCCCGGATCGAAGCCCAGGTGCGTGGCCCGGGCACAGGTGGCCAGGCCGGCATCGGCAAGGCGAAGCCCGCACGCACACGAACCCGCCGCGATCATGCTGGCGACGAGTTGGGCATTGACCTGGCCGCTCAGCACGCCGCTGATCTGCAGGACCTGCTCGGGGGGCGTGATCCGGATGCCTTCGCGCCGCTCGGTCGTCATGCCAAGCGCCGCAAGCTGGCGATCGACGGCCTTGCCGCCGCCATGCACGATGACCACGCAGCCGGGCTGCGCGGCATGCATGCCGGCGACCTGTCGGCAGATGGCCGTGAGGGCGGCCGGCTCATCCATGAGCGCACCGCCGAGCTTGATGACGAAGGGCCCGCTCACGGGCACGCTCCGACGGCGTTGGTGGCGGGAGCATGACGCGAGAGCCCCAGGCCCATCGACTCGGGGAAGCCGAATCGGATGTTCATGCACTGCAGCGCCTGACCCGCCGCGCCCTTGACGAGGTTGTCGATGGCGCTGGTGATGACCAGATGGCCGCGGCGATCGCATCCCCCGATGCCGATGTCGCAGAAGTTGGTTCGCTCGACGCCTGCCACGCTCGGCCACGAGCCCGACGGCAGCACGCGGACGAACGCGCTCGTGGCGTAGCGATCGGCGAGGGCCTGCCAGCATGCGCTGACGGTGACGCCTGGCGCGAGATCGAGGTGGATCGTGGACAGGATCCCGCGGTCCCAGCAGCCCAGATGAGGCGTGAAGAGCACATCGGCGCCGGTTTCCTGGGCCATTTCAGGCTGGTGCCGGTGCGCGAGCACGCCGTAGGGCTGCATCGAGACCTCGCAGAACAGGCTCTTGACCGCGGCCGTCCGGCCGGCTCCGCTCACGCCGCTGCTGCTGTCGACGATCACGCGGCCGGGCAGGACCAAGCGGGCATCGATCAACGGTCGCACGGGAAGGATGACGCTGGTCGGATAGCAGCCGGGGACGGCGATGAGTTCCGCCGCAGCCAGATCGCCGCGCTCGAGTTCGACAAGGCCATAGACCGCACGGGCCAAGAGGTCCGGGTGGCGGTGCTCGAACCCGTAGTGGAGCGGGTACAGCGCAGGGTCGCGCAGGCGGAACGATGCCGAGAGATCCAGCACCACGAGGCCCGCATCGAGCAGGGTCGGGGCCAGGGCCTCGCTCGCTTCATGCGGGGTGCAGAGAAAGACAGCCTTGGCGCCCGAGGCGATGATCGCGGACGGGTCGGCAGCCTCGATCGGCAGGTCGGCCACGCCACGGAGCCGAGGGTGCACGCTGGACAGTTCCTGGTCGCCCGAGCGCGAGCCCGAGCCGTAGACGCCGACGATCGACACCGACGGGTGCGCGGCGAGCATGGCGACGAGCTCGGCGCCGCTGTACCCAGCGGCACCGACCACGGCAACGGGAAGTGGGGACATGGTCATGGTGGTGGACGGGCGCAGCCGACCGCTCAAGCGGTGGCCTTGCGGCGGGCGGGCGAGGCGGCGACGGTCAGGCGACGCACGAGTTCCTTGGCGTTGGACGGCGTACGCGTGGCCACGAAGACGCAATCATCGCCAGCGATCGTGCCCACGACGCCGCGCATGCTCGACCGATCGAGCTGGACGGCGAGGGCGCTGGCCTGGCCCGGCGGGGTGTGGAGCACCACCAGGTTGCCCGCCTGCTCGACACCGGCCAGCAGGCGGCGCACCAGGGCATCGAGCGCATCGCCGGCGGGTTCGGGCGCTGCATCCTGCAGGCGGTAGCCGGAGGCACCCTTGAGCACCCCGAGCTCCGCAAGATCCCGTGACAGCGTGGCTTGCGTGGTGCGGATGCCCTGCGCGGCGAGCTCGCGCTGGAGTTCGTGCTGGCTGTGCAGTTCGGCGCCTGCGATGAGGCGCGCGATGGCTCGGTGGCGTTGGACCTTGGTGGCGGCCATGGGGAAGTGGATGAATATACAGCGCGTTGCATACTATGCAAGAGGGTCCATGAAAAAACCGCGCCGGTCGGCGCGGTCTGGTTCGTGGGCCGGGCCCGGGATCACTCGGCCTGGTCGCCGTCGTCCGGCCCGTCGTCGGCAGCCTCGGGTTCCTGCGGCGGGAGTTCCTTGGAGCCCTCGATCTTCTTGCCTTCGGAGGCCATCTTGCGCTTGTAGGTCTCGATCTTGGTGCGGTCGGGCGACAGGATCGCCGACTGCCGGCGACCGGCCATGCGCGGCGCCATGTCGAGGCGGGCCACGTCGAGCAGGGCATCGATCACCTGCTTGATGAGTTGGTCGCCGATCTCCCGGTGCGCAAGCTCGCGCGCGCCGCGGAAGCTCTGGACGATCTGGACCTTGTTGCCTTCGATGAGGAAGGCCCGTGCCTGGCGCACGCGGAGCTCGACGTCGTGCACGCCGATCTTCATGCTGCGGCCGAGCCGGACTTCCTTCAGTTCGCCGCCCTTGGAGTTCTGGCGGTTCTTCTTCTCCGTCTTCGCCTGCTCGTACTTGAACTTGCCGAAGTCCATGATCTTGCAGACGGGCGGGCGCACGTCTCCGGCGATCTCGACGAGGTCGAGGCCGGCTTCCTGTGCCCGGCGCTTGGCGTCGTCGGTCTCGACGACGCCGATCATGGTGCCGTGCTCGTCGATCAGGCGGATCGGGCTGATGCGGATGCGGTCATTGATGCGCGGGCCGGCTGGGGCGAAGTCGCGCTGGAAGGGGGGACGGCGAGGCGGGAACTGGCTGATGGGAGGCTCCTGGGTGTCAGCTCGGACTGGAATGGCCACGGCGCGCTGACAGCGACCGTGAACCTGATGTCAGGATTCCACTGCGTGGGTGGAGGATGTCCATGCTCGCTCGCGACGGCCTCATGGGAGGACGCGAGTGGGGGAAGTCATCATTCGGTGATGGTCCGCTGCATGGGGAATCGACGCCACGAGGCGTCGGTCGGACACTAGCCCAAGATCCGGCCCAGCACAAGCAGACGCCGTGAATTCGGCTGCGGCGGGGTGGGCAGATGCTCCCGCCAGGCAGGGGATCGACGGCCGTCGCTGGAGCCCGGTGGACCCGTGCATCAGGCGGGGCGCGCGGCCGGGCGCGGCTGCGCCAGCCTCCTCACGCGCCCTTGGCGGCGAAGGACGCCTGCACCGATCCGGGGGCGCCGGACAGCAGCCGCTGCTCCGCCTCGCGGGCGATGCCGTCGATGAAGGCATCGAACGGCATCTCGCCGAGGTTGGCCTCGATGCCGCGGGCGCGCACGCTGACGGCGCGGGCCTCGGCATCGCGGGGACCGACCACCGCCATGTAGGGGATCTTCTCCTCGGCGGCGACCTTGATCTTGGCCTGCACGCGTTCGTTCGAATGGTCGGCCTCGGCGCGAATGCCGCGCGCGCGCAGGGCTGCGCAGAGTTCGTCCGCATAGGCCGCGCTCTTCTCCGAGATCGGCAGCACGCGGACCTGCTCCGGGCTCAGCCAGAGCGGGAATGCGCCGGCGAAGTGCTCGATCAGGCAGCCGATGAAGCGTTCCATGCTGCCGAAGGGCGCGCGGTGGATCATGACCGGGCGGTGCGGCTGGTTGTCGGCGCCCGCGTACGAGAGGTCGAAGCGGATCGGCAGGTTGTAGTCGACCTGCACCGTGCCGAGCTGCCAGGAGCGGCCGATCACGTCCTTCACGACGAAGTCGATCTTCGGGCCGTAGAAGGCTGCCTCGCCGGCTTCCTCGCTGAAGGGCACGCCGAGCGATCGGGCCGCATCGCGGCAGGCCTGTTCGGCCTTGTCCCAGTTGGCGGGGTCGCCGACGTACTTCGCGCTGTCGGGATCGCGGAGGCCGACGCGGACGCGGTAGTCGTTCATGCCGAGCGTGGCGAAGATGATCTTCACGAGCGACAGGCAGCCGAGGACTTCCTGGCCGACCTGGTCCTCGCGGACGAAGAGGTGCGCGTCGTCCTGCGTGAAGCCGCGCACGCGGGTCATGCCGCCGATCTCGCCGGACTGCTCCCAGCGGTAGACCGTGCCGAACTCAGCCAGCCGCACGGGCAGGTCGCGGTAACTGTGCGGCGCACTCGCGAAGATGCGGATGTGGTGCGGGCAGTTCATCGGCTTGAGCATGTAGCCGTCGACCTCGCCCTTGGCCATGCGGTTGCTCAGGTCCGCGCAGGTGCAGCCCTCGGCGGCCAGCTTGGCCATCTCATCGTGCTCGACGATCGGGGGGTACTGGCTCTCGCGGTAGTACGGGAAGTGCCCGCTGGTGCGGTACAGGTCGAGCTTGCCGATGTGCGGCGTGTAGACCTGCTGGTAGCCCTGCTTGCGCAGTTCGGCCCCGATGAAGTTCTGCAGTTCGTTGCGGACGATCGAGCCCTTGGGTGTCCACAGGATGAGCCCCTGGCCGACCATCTCATCGATGTGGAAGAGCCGCAGCTGCTTGCCGAGCACGCGGTGGTCGCGCTTGCGCGCCTCCTCGAGCTGCACCATGTGCGCATCGAGCTCGGCCTTCGTGGCGAAGGCCGTGCCGTACACGCGCGTCAGGCGGTCGCTGGTCTCGTCGCCCTTCCAGTAGCTGCTGGCGAGGCTCATGACCTTGAAGGCGCCGATGCGGCCGGTGCTCGGCACGTGCGGGCCGCGGCACAGGTCCTCCCAGTCCTTGCCCGGCGTGCCGGTCGCGTACCAGCTCAGCGTGGTGCTGCCGGCCTCGGCGGCGCGCTCGGCGTTGTCGAGCTTGTACTTGCTCCCCTCACCGCGGAGCTTGTCCATGCCCGCCGCGAGCTCGAGCTCGTAGCGCGTGAAGCGCCGGTCGTCGGCGACGATCCTGGCCATCTCGGCCTCGATGCGCGCGAAGTCGTCGGTGCTCGGCACCTTCCCGTCGGGGAAGGCCATGTCGTAGTAGAAGCCGGTCTCCAGGGGCGGTCCGTAGACGAGCCGGACCTGGGGGAAGAGGCGCTGGATGGCCTCGGCCATCACGTGTGCGGCGCTGTGGCGCAGCAGCGTGAGCGCCTCGGGATCGATGCCGCCGTCGCGGCGCTTCATGGTGACGATGGCCAGCGCGCAATCGCGGTCGAGCGTGGCGGCCAGGTCGGCGAGGATGCCGTCGACCTTCGCACCGAGTGCGGCCTTCGCGAGTCCGGCGCCGATGTCGGCGGCGACCTGTGCGGCGGTCACGGGGGCGTCGTAGGACTTGACGGTTCCGTCAGGAAGCGTGATGCGAGGCATGGGGGCGGAAGGTACCGCGCCACGGGCCGCTCAGGACTTGGGCTTGCCCTCGCCGAAGAGGGTGGGGTGGTCCCCCACGGGCGGCCGCTCCTGGAGTGCAGTGATTTCCGCGGCGAAGTCCTCGACGGAGCGGAAGGCGTAGTACACGCTCGCGTAGCGGATGTAGGCCACGGGATCGACCTCGCGCAGGCGCACGGCGACCGATCGGCCGATCTCGGCACTGTCGACCTCGCGGGCGAAGCGCCGGTGCAGCTCATCCTCGACCTGCGTGGCGATCCGTTCCATGATGGCGGCCTCGATGGGCCGCTTCGAGCACGCCTGCTGGATGCCGGCCAGCACGCGCTCGCCGTCGAAGGCCACGCGCGAGCCGTCGCGCTTGATCACCATGAGCCGCTCGGCGCGCTCGATGCGCTCGAAGGTCGTGAAGCGCCGGCCGCAGGCCTTGCACTCACGGCGCCGGCGCACCGCGCCACCCTCCTCGGCGGGGCGGCTGTCGACGACGTTGGTGTCGAGGGCGGTGCAATCGGGATTCGGGCAGCGCATGCTCAGTCCTCCCGGCGGTGAATGGGCGGATGACCCGTCGGCACCCGCACGACGGTCAGATCTCCTCGATCTCCGCGACCTTCTTCGCCGCCATCTCGTCGATGCGGGTGGTGTACTGCTTGGTCAGGTCGTCGACGGATTCCTTGGCTCCCTTGGCCTGGTCCTCGCTCACCTTGACCTTGGGGTCGGCCTTGGCCACGTCGATGGCCTTGTTCGCATCGCGCCGCTCGTTGCGGACCGAGACGCGCGATTCCTCGGCGAGCTTCTTCACCTGGCCGGCGAGCTGCTTGCGACGGTCCGCCGACGGTGGCGGCACGTTGATGCGGATCTGGTTGCCCTCGGCCTGCGGATTGAGGCCCAGGCCGCTGGTCTCGATCGCCCGGATGATCGCGGCCTTCGCGCTGGGATCGAAGGGCTTGCAGAGCAGCTGCGACGCTTCGGGCACGCTGATCGCCGCGAGCTCGCGCAGGTCGGTCATGCTGCCGTAGTACTCGACCTTGACGTACTCGAGCAGCGCGGTGCTGGCGCGGCCGGTGCGGAGCCCGCGCAGTTCGCGCTGCAGGTAGTCGACCGACTTCTGCATGCGTTCCTCGCACTCGAGCAGGATGGTGTCCAGATCCATGTGTTCCTCGTGGTCCTTGGGGTTCGGTGCGGCGGTTCAGGCCTTCACCAGCGTGCCGATCGGTTCGCCGCGCACGGCGCGCGTGATGTTGCCGGGCACCTTGTAGTCGAAGACGATCAGCGGCAGCTTGTGCTCCATGCACATGGTCAGGGCCGTGAGGTCCATGACGCCGAGCTGCTTCTCGACGGCTTCGCCGAAGGTGAGCGATTCGTAGCGCCGCGCCGCCGGGTCCTTGCGGGGGTCGGCGGTGTAGACGCCATCGACCTTGGTGGCCTTGAGCAGCACGTCGGCATTGAGCTCGATGGCCCGCAGGCTCGCGCAGGTGTCGGTGGTGAAGTAGGGATTGCCGGTACCCGCGGTCAGGATGACCACGCGGCCCTTCTCGAAGTGCCGCAGCGCCCGGGGACGGATGAACGACTCGGCGACCGAGGGCAGGAGGATCGCGCTCATGACGCGGCTCTCGACGCCCACGGCGGCCAGGGCTTCCTTCAGCGCCAGCCCGTTGATCACGGTGCCCAGCATGCCCATGTAGTCGGCCGTGCTCTGGTCGAACTTGCCGGCGGCAGCGAGCTTGGCGCCCCGGATGATGTTGCCGCCGCCGACGACGACCGCGAGGTCGAAGGTCGCCGACTGCTTGGCGGCCGCGATCTCGGCCGCGATGACGGCGAGTTCGCCCGGCGAGATGCCGAACTGGCCTTGCTCGGCCAGCGACTCGCCACTGATCTTCAGGAGGATGCGCTTGTAGGGGCTCGCCATGGGTGGGGATCCGGTCGGAGCGTACTACAATCCTTCGTGTCCAACGGACGAGGAGGAAGCGCGTGCAGTCGGCTGCAGGAGCACGGCAGGAGAGCGACGCGCCACCCGTGCGCGCGCCCCGGCTGTTGCGCGCCATCCTGCTCGGCGTGGCCTTCAGCGTGCCGTTCCACCTGCTGCTGGTCGGCGTGCTCGCCCTGATCCCGATCCTGCGCCCGGTCGCGACGGAGCCCGAGTTCGAGGTCTTCGATGTCGTGCTCGCCGCGCCGACGCCGCTCGAACGCCCCGCCGAGCCTTCCGACGAACTGGCCGACGACATGCCTGCGCTCGAGTCGTCTGGCGCCGCCGAGCCCACGAGTGCCGAGGCGATGCCGCTGCCGAGCCAAGGATCACCCGTGCCGATCGACAGTGGATTCGGCACGGGAACTGGGTTGGGCGCGGGCGGCGGTGGGGGCACCGGCTTCGGTGGCGGCGGTGGGGGCGGCACCACGTTCTTCGGCGTGCAGGGCACGGGGCGCCGCGTGGCGTTCATCGTCGACAAGAGCGGCTCGATGTCGCGCGGCAACCGCATGGCTGTTGCGCGCGCGGAGGTCACCTCGGCGGTTTGGGGCCTGCCCGACTACGCCAAGGCATGCGTGCTCTTCTACGACACGATGGTCGTCTCGCCGCCGGGCTTCGACACCTTCACCCGCCTGCGCGGTGCATCGCGCGATGACTTCGCGTCGTTCCTCGCGGGCATGCGGCCATCGGGCGACACGTCGCCCATCGGCGCGTTCCGCCGCGCGTTCGGCCAGGGCGAACGACCGGACCTCGTGTACTTCCTCAGCGACGGCGAGATCAATCCCGAGGAGGTCGACGCGATCCTGGCACTGAATGCCTCGGGGCGGCCCGCGGTCATCCACTGCATCGCCCTCGGGAGCGATGCAGGGAAGGTGCAGTTGCAGCGGGTGGCGGCCGTCAGTGGGGGAAGCTTCACCTTCGTGCCCGAGGGACCGCCGTGATGTCGCTCGTACCCACCATGCTCTTGCTCGTGACGCTCGCCGTTGACCAGGTCGAGTGCACGCCGTGGGGCGGTGCGGCGGTGCGCGGCACGGTCGCCCACGCCGATGCGTGCGGTCTCGTCATCGCGATCGATGGCAGCGCGGCCAGGATCTCGCTGGCCTGGTCCGACGTGCGCACCATCGCGCCCGTGGATCCAGCGTGGTCATCGTGGATCGAGGCCGGCGATGCCGCCCGTCGCGGCGAGCAGCGGCTCGCGCGTGGAGATGCAGCGCTCGCCGCCGAGGCCTTTGGGCGTGCGACGGAACTGCTGGCCGGCGCGCGCGGCGAGTGCGTGCAGGCTGCGTGGCAGCAGTGGGCCCGTTCGCTGCAGGCCTGCGGCCGTGCCACCGCGGCGGCGTTGGCGCAGCTGAGGGCGATGGATCTCTCGCCTGACGCGTCGGCCGCGTCTTCTCCGTCAGCCGCGTCCATCGCGTCGAGCGCGTCATGGCCCGCGGATCTCTGTCCGGCGTATGCCGATCCCGCGGAGGCGCGCGAGGCATGGACGGCCTTCGATGGTGCGCCGTCGTCGGCGCCGCGTGCATCGGCGTGGGGGGCGCTCCTGCGTGAAGTCGCCGCGCGTCAGGCGGGCGTTGCGGCCAAGCCCATGCCCAAGCCACCGCGCGGCGCCGCGAAGGATGATGCCATGCGACGTGAGCGACTCGTGCTCGAGCAGTGGCTCGAGGCACTCGGCGAGGCGTCGAGCGCACGCGAGCGTGCACGCGAATCGCTTGCCGACATGCTGTCCCGGACCGAGACTCCCGTCCGGCACTGGTGCAGGGTGGCCATCGGCCAGTCGCTCATGCTCGAGGCCCGCGCCGCCAAGCCTGGCTCGGTCCAGGCGCGTCGGTTCGCCCTGGACGCGGCCGAGCAGTTCCTGACCGTCGTGTCGTGCGACGACGCCTCGATTCCCATGCTTTCCGCGACCTGCGCCGCCCTTGGTGCGCAGGCGCTCGATGCCGCCGGCGATGCCCGCGGCGCTTCCACCGTCCGGACCCGATTGCTCCAGGAAGGAACCTCACCGTGATGCATGCGCTGCTTGGCCTCGACTCCCTGCCGATCCTTGCCCAGGAGGCCTCGGCCACCTACCTGCGCTACATCACCGGCGGCGGTGTGGTGGGGTACGTCATCCTCGGCCTGAGCGTGGTGGCTGTCGCGCTGGGCCTGGCCCAGCTCGTGCACGTGCGCGCGGCGTCGCTGGCGCCGTCGTCGTTGATGGATGACGTCAACACGATGGCCGAGCAGGGCCAGTTCGGCAGGGCGCTCGAGCGCCTCAAACTCGCCGATGCCGACTGCTTCGCCGGCCGCGTGCTGCGCGCCGGGCTCAAGCGCGCCAGCCAGGGACCGCTCGGTCCGCTCGAGGCCCGCAGCGCCATGGAGGATGCCGGCGGCGAGGAGTCGATGCAGCTGGAGCAGCGCCTGGACTGGCTTGCGGCGATCGCGAACATCGCCACGCTGCTGGGCCTCTTGGGCACGGTGCAGGGGATGATCGGCGCCTTCGAGACCGTGGCGTCCAGCGCCGTCAACGACTCGGGCTACTACCAACGGCTCGCGGAGAACATCTCGATCGCACTCATCACGACGTTCCAGGGTCTCTGCGTCGCGATTCCGTGCATTGCGCTGCACACGTTCCTGCGCACCCGGCTCACGCGGATCGTGGCGATCGTGGGTGACGAGTGCGACCGCGTCGTCGCCGAACTCGAGCGCCATGCCGCCAAGGGCCGAGGGGGTCGTGCATGAGGTTCGCCCGGCGGATGGCGGCCGAGGGCGGCGTCGACATGACGCCGATGATCGACATCGTCTTCCAGTTGCTCATCTTCTTCCTCACGACCGCGGCGATCGCGCAGGCCAACCGCGTGCAGCTGGACTTGCCGCGCGAGGCCGGGGCTCCCGATCCTTCGCCGACGGGTCCGGGGCTCGTGGTCTCGATCCGAGCCGATGGCCAGTGCGAACTCGCCGGACGCACGGTCACGATGGATGAGTTGACCGACGCGGCGCGCGCATCGCTCGCCGAACGTGGCCGGCATGTCCCCGTGGTGCGTGCCGACCGCAGCGCACCCGGTGCACGCCTGAACGACGTGATCGAGGCGTGCCGGAAGGCGGGCTTCGATGGCATCCGGTTGGCCACCACGCCCGGAGGCAGCCGATGAGGTTCGCCCGGAGCGGGCGTCGTGGTGGTCGCATCGTGCTGGGCATGACCAGCATGATCGATGCCACGTTCCTGCTCCTGGCGTACTTCATCTTCACGACCGGTGTCGAGCGCCGCGAGGAGCAGCTCGCGGCGGCCCTCGCCGCGCGGGCCGCATCGATGGCCAGCGAGTTGCGGCCGCAGGTGGTCGAGGTCCGCGGCGGCGGAGCGACAGCGTTCACCGTGGGCGGCAATGCCGTCGCCACGCGTGACGACCTGCGGGCGATCCTCGAGCGACTGCCGAAGGAAGCGGGCCTGCTCGTGCGCGGGCATGACAGTGCCTCGGTGGCGTCGGTGGCGGCCGCGATGCAGGCGGCGACCGATGCAGGATTCGCGGAGGTGGCCTATGCCCCCGCGCGGTGACGGCAGGTCGCGGACTCCGTCGCTGATGGCGGTGGTGCTGCTGGCGATGGTCGCCGGCGCACGGCCCTCGCACGCAGACCAGGAATGCCTCGATGCCGATGCCGCAGCGCTCGAGCGCCTGTCCGGATCGCTGCGGCTTGATCGGCTGTCGTGGCATGTGGCCGAACGACGCTTCGACCAGGCGGCCACGCCCGAGGCGCGCGAGGCCGTGGCGCGCGCCCTGGTGCGGGTCATCGAACCCATGGCGGAAGCGGCCGATCCGGAACTTGCCGATGCCTTGGCGCAGCGGCTGGAGCGCATCCTCGACCAGTTCGCCACGGTGCACGTCGATGCGCCCGGCATGGCCTGCGTGGCGCGCCTGCTCGATGCGAGCAGTCAGGTGATCGGTCGCCTGCGTGCCGGCGATGATGTGCCCGCGGCTGAGGTCGCGCAGGCCACGGGATGGGCGGCACGCGCAGAGTCCCTGTCGCATGCGATGGTCGAGGACTTGGGTTCGCGCACGCCGCCGGGCTTCGAACAGCTGCTTCGCTCGCGGTTGGCGTGGTCGAGGCTGCAAGGTGCCTGGCTTCGGGCCCAGGGTGAGGGACGCGGCGTCGAGGATCTTGCGGAGTCGGCGATCCGCCCGCTGGCCGAGGTGCTCGAGATCGATGCGCGTTCCCCCAAGCCGGAAGAGGTCAGCGTGGATCTGCGCTCGGACGAGGTCTATGCCTGGGCGATCGTGGGCATGGCGCAGGCCAGGGCGCTCCTGCCGCGCGGAGGTGCCAGTGATGCCATGCGTTGGCTGGAACTCTGCGACGATCCCGTGACCGCACCGGCCGTCCGGACCGCCGCGATGGAGTGGCGGCTGCAGGTGTGCCTCGATGCACGGGATTGGACGCGCGCCCGCGTGCTGCTCACGGGTGCGGGGCAGGTTCCGCAGGGTTTCGAGCCTGCGCTCGCCCGGGTGGCGCGCCGCGCCGCACGGCTCGGTGCGACCGATGCCGAAGCCTTGCGGGTCGTCGAAGCAGCACTTCCGATGCTGCTTGCCTCGGGTCGCGGCGACTTGGTCTCGTGGGTGGCGCAGGCGCTTCCGCCGTCGGGTGCGAGTGGGGTCGTGCAGGCGCTTGGCGCGTTGGCGAACGCGTCGAGTGATCGATCGGCCACGCCCGATGCGCTGCGCCGTGCCGCGAACGGTGCGCTCGGCGTGGCGGCGAACACCAAGGGTTCGGCGGCGATCACGCTGAAGCTCGAGGCGGCGCGTCTCTTGTTGCGGGCGGGCGATGCACCGCAGGCGGCGGCTATCGTGGGCGAGTGCATCGCCCAGTCGCGCGAGCCTGCTCCCGCCGTGCGGTGGCTTCGTCTGCAGGCGCTGTCCGCAGCGAAGGATCCCGCTCTGCGCGAGGAGTCGCTGGCCTTCCTCGCCGGGCCGCCGGCAGGTGAGTGGACGACGCGGGCGGCGATCCTCGCGGCGTCGCAGGGGATCGATGACGACGCCGTGCTGCTGGCGCTCGAGGCGGTCGATGAAGCCGATCCTGCGTGGCGGCGCGCGCAGGAGGCGCTCTGCGCCGCGGCCTACGAGCGGATGCGCAAGGCCGCTCCGGCCGATCGACTCCGCCTGGCGGAGCTCGTCATGCGTGCGGTGCCGGCACCCAGCACCGCGTGGCCGGATGGACGGATCGACCCGATCGCGCTGCGGCAACTGGTCACGGCGATGCTGCCCTGGTTCCGATCGCCCGCGACCGTCGCTCGCGCCGGCGCGCTGCTCGACGAGATCGCCTCGGCGCGGTCGCAGGAGGCGCTCGATCCGGCGGAGCGAACCGTGGTCGCGCAAGCCACGGTCGGTGTCGCCTGTGCGCGCGGCTACCCCGAACAGGCACTCGCGGCACTGGGTGCCCTCGACGGCGTGCAGCGCACGAAGGCCGCTCGCGTGGTGCTTGATGCATCGTGGGAGGCAATTCGCCAAGGCTCGATCGAGCCGGCGCGGCGGGATCGACTGGCGACCGAGATCGCGACCCTGGCGCAGGAGGGCATCGATCCCCTGGAGGATCGAGCGGCGGCATTGACCTGGGTCCAGGTGGCGACCGTCGCGGTGCGTGCCGCGGAAGTTTCGTTGGTTCCGCGCTTGATGACTGTGTTGACGGCCCTGGTCGATCGATCACCCGACCGGGCCACGTTGTTGAGCGCCTTCGCTGCAGCCCGGGCGGCGAAGGACGATGCGCGCGCGGTGACGTGGGGAACCCGTCTGGCCGCGGGGCTGGCGTCGGATGATCCCGAACGCTCATCGGTCGATGTCATGCTGATCGACTCGTTGTCGAGGGTTGACCCGGAGCGCGCCCGCACCGCGCTGCGACAGCTCCTCACGCTGACGCCGGGTTGGAAGCAGGGGCAGCAGGCCGCGCCCCTTGCCGAGTTGGCCCGTCGATTGGGGGTGGATGGATGATCGACGCGATCCAGGCATGCTTCGGCGTGGCACCCAACGCGCCCGCGCACGAACTCATCGGTGTCGCGCCCGACGCCTCGCGCGAGGAGATCCTTGAACGGGCGACGCAGCGCCTTCGTGTGGTGCATGCACGGTTCCCCGAACAGGATCCCGCGTTCATCGCTGCGCGTGCGCGGCTGCGCGCGGCCGCGCGCGAACTCATCGACCGGGTGAGCGGAGCCCCTGATCCCGACGGCCTGCGAGCTCTGGTGGCGAGCTCTGGTGGCTGGAACCGCAAGGCTCGCCAGCGCGCACTGCGCTGGGCCGCGATGCACGGCGTCGATCCCATCGCGCTCGTGGAATTGCTCGGTGGCCCGTCGGGCGAGGCGGGTGCAGCGCCGATGGCCACGGTGGCGCCGGTCGACCCGCCCCCGCAGCGCGATCGCGATCGATCGTGGTTGCCATGGGCGATCGGCTCGATGGCCGCGATCCTGGCGCTCGCTGCCACGGCCACCCTCACGTTGGCGGTGCTCGATCGGGGCCGCGCGGCCCAACCGGGCAACGACGAGCGCACGCCCATCGTTGATGCGGATGAACCCGCGCCGCGTGAGACTGAGCAACCGCCACCCGGGCCCGCGCCGGACACGCCGCCGTCCACGGCGCAGCCGAACGCACCATCATCCGTTCCGTCGGTGCCGGATGCCCCCGCGCCCACGCGCCAGCGCGCTCCGGCACCGTCGACCGACTGGGACCAGCTCGCGGCCCGGCTGGAGGGATCGCGACTCTCCGCCGGTGCCGGCGTGGATGCGGAGCTCTCGCTGCTCGAGCGCGTGCAGGCGCTGACGGAAGCGGCGCTCCTGCTCGATGCGGGTCGCACCGCCGATGCGCGACTCATCCTCGATGGCATGCCGGAGTCGTTCCGGGCTCCTGAACCCGCGGCGCAGCGCAGGCGCTCCGTCGGCGATGGGGGCCTCGCGGTGGCGATCGAGCGAGCCGATGGCCCCGAGGCGCGCGTACTCGCCCTCAATCGCTGGCTCGGTGCAGCCAACGAGATCGCCCCCGCTGATGCTCGGACGTTGGCGTTCCTGGGCTGCGGCCCCGAGGACGGACTCTCGCGTCGCGCGCGTTCGGTGACGCAGGCCCGATTCGCCTCGAGCGCCGAGATGGCGATGGGTTGGCTCGATGCGCTGCCGGTCGCCGATGCAGCGCGGGCCTCGTCGGCGATCGGTGCATGGCTGGGCCGGGCGGGACTCGATGCATCCTCGACCGACGGTGCGATCAGGATCCGCCTGGCGCTCGTCGAACGGGCGATCGCGCTGGCGCAGGGCGAGTCCGACTCGATCCGCCAGCGTGTGGCGGCGTGCCAACTCTCGTGGGAGCGGATGGCACCACTGCTCGGGGCGGTGCCGGCGCGTGGCGTCGATGGTGACTTGGGCACGTCGACGATCGAGGCGATCGTGCAGGGCAGCAGCGGCACGCCGGCCGCGCGGGCGGCTGCATCGCTGCGGCTGCGTGCGGCTGACAGCGAGGTGGCTCGGTTCATCGCCTGGCAGTCGGCGCTGCTGGACGCCCTGGCGCTCCCGGCCAATGGTCCTTCGCGGAGCGAACGTGCAGCGGCCGAGCGTGCGCTGGAGGCCGTCGCGTCGGCGCGCGCGGAGGCGTCGAGCGCACTCGAACAGGCCATCGCCAACCAACGCGCGATCACGCGCGCCATCGGCGTCCGCGCAGGGCGGTGGTCATGGTGAGGATCGTGGCCATGCTGCTCGCCATCGGGCTGGTGCCTCCGCTGTCGGAGCGACTCGTCGGCCTCGATCCGTCACGGCCGTTGGACTACCTCGAGGCGGGCGAAGATGCCGCGCGCGATGGCGACGTCGACCTGGCGCGCCAGCTCTACCGTCGCTGCGGTTCGTTGGCGGCGGCGGCGGATGATCCCGGCATGGCGGCCAGCGCGGCCTTGGGCATGGCCTCGCTCGAGGACCCATCCGGTGGCCATGGTGCCTGGGCGACCTGGCATGCGCTCGCGCGGATGCTGGCCCCCTCGCGCGTGACGGGCGCAACGCGCGTGGCGCCCGATGCCGATCGACTGCGATTCGCCGAGTTGATCTCGCACTACCGTGCGGGCCGATCGCTGCAGGCGCAGCGGCTGGGGCGCGATCCATCGTGCGTGGCGCTTGCGCGCGCCTGGGGCGCGCTCCTTCCCGGCGGTGGCGAGGGCTTCATCCGCGCCTGCACCGGGCTCTCCGCATCGGCGCCGCCGCAGCTCTCGCCACGGCAGGCCGATCAGCTCATGGCGGTGGAGGCAGCCTTGCTGGCCCGGTCGCCCCGCGCACTCGATGAACTCCGCTGTGGGCTCGGCGCACCGATCCCGGAGATCGATGCGCGTGATCCCGTCGGTGCGTTCGGCATCGACGACGCCACATGGTGGTGGCGCGACGGACGCTGGTCGGCGACCAGGTGACGGGGCCGTGTCCCGGCGCGCGCTGCTCAGCAGTGCGTGAGCGCAGCGTCCAGGTCGGCGAGCAGATCGTCGGCGTGCTCGATGCCCACGCTCAGGCGCACCAGCGAATCGCTGATGCCCAGTTCGGCCCGCATCGCTTCGGGCACGCTGGCGTGGGTCATGATCGCCGGATGCTCGATCAGGCTCTCGACGCCACCGAGGCTCTCGGCGAGCGCGAAGAGGTGCACATGCTCGAGGAACGCGCGGCTCTCACGGATCCCACCCCTGAGGAAGATCGTGATCATGCCGCCGAAGGCCGGCTGGCCGTGCAGGCGCATCTGGCGGGCGGCGAGCGCATGCTGCGGGTGGCTGGCCAGGCCCGGATAGACGACGCGCTCGACCTTGGGGTGGCGCTCGAGCCACTGCGCCACGCGCATCGCGCTCTCGCAGTGGCGCTGCATGCGCACCGCCAGCGTCTTCACGCCGCGAAGGCCGAGGTACGCGTCGAAGGGGCCCATCACGCTGCCGATCGCGTTCTGCATGAAGCGCAGCTTTTCGCAGAGGTCCGGGCGACCGGTGACCAGTGCGCCGCCCACCGTGTCGCTGTGACCGCCGATGTACTTGGTCGTCGAGTGCATCACCATGTCGCAGCCGAGTTCGAGCGGCCGCGTGAGCATGGGCGTGGCGAAGGTGTTGTCACAGACCGTGATGGCTCCGGCGGCCTTGCCGATGGCGGCCACCGCCGTGAGGTCGACCAGCTTGAGGGTGGGATTCGTCGGTGTCTCGACCCAGAGCATGCGCGGCGCATGGGCCTTGACCGCCGCGTCGAGCTTGGCGGCGTCGGTCATGTCGACGTGCACGACCTTGAGTCCCTGGCTGCGCGCACGGACGCGGTTGAGCAGGCGGTTGGTGCCGCCGTACACGTCATCCATGCACACGATGCAGTCGCCCGCATCGAGGAGCTCGAGCGCCGTGCCGATCGCGGCAAGCCCGCTGGCGAAGGCGAATCCACCGCAGGTCCTGTCCTGGTCCTCGGAGAGCCCGCTCGACTCGAGGCTGCCCAGGCAACGCTCGAACGCGAAGCGCGTGGCGTTGTGGCTGCGCGAATACTCGAAGCCCTTGTGCACACCCGGCGAATCCTGGATGAACGTGCTGCTGGTGGCGATCGGCGGCATGACCGCGCCGGTCGAGGGATCGGGGTGCTGTCCGCCGTGGATGCAGCGGGTGTCGAGGTGGAGCCGGGAGGTGTCGTGGGACATGGGTGGTTCCGGGTTCAGGCGGTCTGCTGGCGCAGCCAGTTGATGAGATCGATGCGCGTGATGAGCCCACAGTAGCGATCACCGTCCACGACGATCGCCACGCGGTCGGCCCGGAAGATCGGGATCAGGTCCTCGGGGCGGGCGGTCGGCGGCACCGTCTCCAGGTTGCTGGTCATGAACTCACCCACGGGGCGCTGCAGCGAGCCGCGGTCACGGTAGAGCGCGAGCAGGATGTCGCTCTCGTCGATGATGCCGAGCACGCGGTCCCGCTCATCCAGCACGGCCATCTGGCTGACGGAGTACATGCGCATGCGCTTGACCGCCTGCGCCAGGGGCAGGGCGGGCGACAGCGTGAAGTCCTCCTTGCGGTCGTGGCGGCGCGCGATGAGGTCGCGCAGGTCGCCGGTGCGCTCGCGCTGGAGCATGCCCTGGTCGACCATCCAGAAGTCGTTGTACATCTTGCTCAGGTACTTGGCGCCCGAATCGCAGATCAGCGTGACCACGCGCTTGGGTTCCGTCTGCTCACGGCAATACCGCAAGGCCGCGTGCAGCAGCACCCCGACGCTCGATCCTGCCAGGACGCCCTCCTTCACCAGGAGCTGGCGGACGGTCTCGAACGCCTCGGCGTCGGTGACCGTGTAGGCCTTCGAGACCAGCGACAGATCCAGGATCGACGGCACGAAGTCCTCGCCGATGCCCTCGACGAGCCATGACCCCGGCTCGACCGAGCGGCCTTCGTTCACCAGTGGTGCGAGGATCGACCCGGCTGGATCCGCCAGGATGATCTGCACCTTGGGGTCCTTCGACTTGAGGAATCGGCCCACGCCACTCACCGTGCCGCCCGAACCGACGCCAGCCACGAACGCATCGATGCGGCCGCCCATCTGTTCCCAGATCTCGGGCCCGGTCGTGCGTTCGTGGGCGAGGGGATTCGCGGGATTGGCGAACTGGTTCACGTAGATCGAGTTGGGGATCTCCTTGGAGAGCCGCTCGGCCACGTCCTGGTAGTAGTCGGGGTGGCCCTTGGCCACGTCGGACCGGGTCATGCGCACCTCGGCACCCATGGCGCGCAGGTGGCTGACCTTCTCCTCGCTCATCTTGTCGGGCATGACCACGACCAGCCGGTACCCCTTGAGGGCCGCGATGAGCGCCAGCGCGATGCCCGTGTTGCCTGCGGTGGCCTCGACGATGGTCCCGCCCGGCTTGAGGGCGCCGGAGCGTTCGGCTGCGGCGACCATCTCGACCGCGATCCGGTCCTTGATCGACTGTCCCGGGTTGAGGTTCTCGAGCTTCACGTAGAGCTCGCAGCAGCCCGTGTCGAGGTGACGCAGGCGGAGCATGGGCGTATTGCCCACCATGTCGAGGAGGCTGTCGTACACAGGAGCGGTCGGCATCGATGGAGTGTACGGCTGCGCGCATCGGCGATTTGCCGCACAATCCCCGCATGGGCGTGACCCTGGAGACCGTCGACGGCCGCGTCGCCATGCGTGGCGCGGGCGATGCGCCCGGATCGGGCGTGTCGATCGATCTTGGTGCGATCGACGTGCGTGCGCTCGGCGGGCACCCGCTCGTGCGGGCCGTGGGCAAGGGCCCGGGGCCCGTCATCGACGCCACCGCGGGGCTTGGTGGCGATGCGTGGATCCTGGCGGCATCGGGTCGCTCGGTGGTCGCGATCGAGCGTCATCCGCACATCCATGCACTGCTGGACGATGCGCTGGCGCGGGCGCGGGCGACGCCCACCCTGGCGCACGTCGCGGCGCGCATCACGCTCCTGCACGCCGATGCGCGTCGAGCCCTGACGGATGCCGCGCAGGGCGCCTGGTCGATCCTGGTCGATCCGATGTTCCCGCCCAAGGCGAAGTCGGCGCTGGCTCCGCGCGACATCCGTCTGGTGAAGGAAGCCGTCGGCGAGGACCCCGATGCAGCGGACCTGCTCGTGGCCGCGCTGGCGACGGCAGCGCCTCGCATCATCGTGAAGCGGCCGCACGAGGCCCCGCCCCTGGGAAGCGTGCCGCACCACGTGATCGAGAGCCGACTCGTGCGCTACGACATCTATGATCGACCTCACCTGATGCCCAAGCCATGAGCGCTGCCTGGTTCCATGTTCCGTCGCTTGCCGACGCGGGCATCGTCTGGATCCCCAAGGATGAGGCGAAGCACGCGCTGGGTGCGCGGCGACTCGGCCCCGGCGACGCCGTCACGCTCTTCGACGGTTCGGGTCACGTGGGCGCGGGTGTCGTCACCGACCAGCGTCGGCACGATGGCGCCTTGGCGATCGACGTGATGAGCGTGGCGACGGCGCCCCGCGCGCAGCCCATCGTGCATCTCGCATGCGCCATCCCGAAGGGTGACCGCAGTGCCACGCTGATCGAGTCCTGCATGCCGTTCGAGCCCGCATCGATCACGGCGCTCGAGTGCGAGCGCAGTGTGCAGCGGATGTCCCCGAACCTCGCTGCGCGCCTCGATCGCATCGCACTCGAGGCGTGCAAGCAGTCGCGCCAGCCGTGGTCCTGCGCGATCGGTGCCGAGGTGTCGCCTGAGGCGGCGGTGCGCGCATCGCCGGGGCGCGCGCTGATCCTGCATCCGGGCGGCACGCCGCTGCGCAAGGCACTGCAGGGGATCGAGACGGTGACGGTGCTCATCGGCCCGGAGGGCGGTTTCTCGGATCGCGAAGTCGCGGCGTGCGAGTCGGCCGGTGCGGTGCGGGTCGGGCTTGGTGGGGCCATCCTGCGCATCGAGCTGGCTGCGAGCGCAGTGATGTCGGTCATCCGCCTTGGGTAGTGCGGAGCGTGCAGCCGCTGGGACGGCTGCCGAAGGAAAACAAAAGGCAGCCGCTGGGACGGCTGCCGAAGGAAAACAAAAGGCAGCCGCTGGGACGGCTGCCGAAGATGGAGCGTACCGGAGTCGAACCGGTAACCTCTGCCTTGCAAAGGCAGCGCTCTGCCAATTGAGCTAACGCCCCGTGCGGGGGAGCGGAATCCTACCGTGGGTGGGCGGATGTGGGAACGGCGGTTGATGGCCCCGCGTGGGCGTGCCGTTCGGCGAGCTCTTCCCGACGGCAGGTTGTCTGAATGAAAAGAACGCCCCGCGCAGGGCGGGGCGTTCGAAAGGTGACGGCCTTCGAGGGGCTCAGTCGTTCATTCGGACGAACCGGTCGAAACCGGTGCGCCGTCGGTGGCAGGGGTGGATGGCGTTCGCGAGACCGGCAGCGACTCCATGGAGCGCGGTCGGATCAACTTCACGCGAAGCGTGGGGTCATAGGTGGTGTCGCCCTTGACGCCCACGAGCGTGCCGAGCATGGGGTCGTACTCGAAGCAGTCATCGGGCACGACGTAGGCAATGGCCTGACCGGTGGTCGGATCGGCAAGCACGTACAGCTCAGGGAGCGACGAGCCGTCGTACACCACGGACTGGTTCAGGTAGCCGAACGCATCGAAGTCCGCGCGCGCCTCGACGGCCTTGGCGATGACCGCGAGGGCATCGGCGTTGGCATCGAGTGCACTGATGGTCGCAGCGACGTTGCTGTTCTCCTGCTGGATCTTCATCAGCAGATCGATCTGCTGGAGCCGCCAGTTCACGGTCGACTTGGCGCCGGCATCCGATCCGGCGTTGTCGAGGAAGGCCATGTACTGCCCGCGGATCGCCTCGAGTTCCTCGGAGCGGTCGGGCTGCTCGCGCACGCGCTTCCACGTCGATTCGAGATCCGCCAGCTTCGCGCGGCGTTCACGGAAGAGGTCCAGCGCGGTCGGCTTGGGCGGCTCGACCACGACGACTTCCTCGACCACGACGACTTCCTCGGTCGGCGCGGCTGCGGCAGGACCGCTGGCATCGAGCTCAGGGTTCGCCGCGGTCGTGACCGGTGCGGGTGCCTGCGTCGTCGCCACGGCAGGAGCCGGCGCGGACTTCACGGCATCGGCCGCTGCCTGCACTTCGACCGGCGCGGCCTTGCGGACGTAGTTGGCGTTGACCCAGCCCGTGGCCGTGGCGGGCATGCGCACCTTGTAGACCGGCAGGCCATCGACCTCGAGCGTTTCGACAACGTTGAGCGTGGTGCCCGCGGGCAGCGTCGCGATCGACTGGTACGAATTGCGGGCTGCGCCCTGGGCGCTCGAGTTCGGTGCGCGCAGCGGTGACTCTGCAGTCAGCGACAGCGTGGTGCCGTCGGCCGAGAGCGTGCCGCCCGACACGAAGGCGTGCATGCCGGCGAAGGCGCCGCCACTGGTCCGCACGCGAACCCAGCCATTCGATTCCTCGATGACCTCGACGACATCCCCAGACTGGAGCTTGCCGAAGGGGTACGAGTCACCGATGACCGGACCGGTCCGGACGTTGACGTTGTTGGAGGTGATGCGGCCTTGGTAGAGCGCTTGGGTGGCGTCTTGCGCAGAGGCCGAAGCTACGCATGCCATCGCGACGATCAAAGGAGTCCATTCCTTCATGGGTCGGATAATACTGGAAGTCGCTTGCTACCATCCTGCGAATGCCCCGGATTCTGCGATTTTTTGCCTTCGCCCCGCTGGCGCTCGTCGTGGCCGCGTGCGAGTCGCCCTTGGGCACCCGTGACGATGAAGCCGAGTGGCGCCAAGCCGTCGACGGAGCCCTCAAGCGGCAGATCGATGCGTCGCAGCCTGCTGATCCCTCCAAGCCGGTCACGCGCGTTGCCGCGACGGCCCCGGCCAACCTGACCGCGCGCGCTTCGGAGCTCGAGGCGTTCGGTCCCTCCGCCGCCGGGGCAGGCATGAAGCTCGACCTGGGGCCCGGGCTCTCTGGCTCCGAGCAGCCGCAAGTCGGCCTCTCGCTGAAGGATGCGCTGACCACCGCGCTGCGCAACAGCCTCCCGGTGCAGGGCGCACGCATTGATCGTGCGATCCGGACGACGGAGATCGACCAGGCCGAGGCTGCCTTCGATGCGGTGCTCGTGGCCGGCGGCGGCTATCAGGGCACCGAGGACCCGCAGCCGGCGATCCAGATCGACCCGGCCGTGCCGCCGTCCAACTTCGCGTCGATCGAGAACCGCGGCGGCAACCTGACGGCGGGGATCCGCAAGCAGCTCGAGACCGGCGGGCAGTTCGGGCTCGACGTGGGCGTGACCGAGGTGAAGAACCTCAACGGGGTCACCTATGTGCCCAACCCTGCCTACGAGTCGTCGCTCGACCTCACGCTCGACCAACCGCTCCTGGCCGGGGCAGGGGAAGATGTCGCGCTCGCGCAAGTGCGGATCGCCCAGGTGCGCGATCGTGCGGCCGCCGAGGAACTGCGCCGTTCGATGCAGGACCTGCTGCTGTCGGTCGAGGACCAGTATTGGGAACTCTTCGTCCGTCGCCAGGAAGTGGTGGCGGCCGAGTGGCTCGTGCAGGTGGGCACCGAGGTCCGCGACGTGCTTGAGAAGCGGCAGAAGCTCGACGCCACCGTCGCCGACTACTCGGATGCCGTGGCCACCGTCGAGCAGCGCAAGTCCACGCTCATCAATGCGCGCAACGCCGCCCGCACGGCCAGTGACCGTCTCAAGCTCCTGATGAACGACGCACAGTTCCCGGTCGGGACCGAACTCGTCGTCGCCACGACCGATGAGCCCCCGACCTCGCCGATCGACTTCAGCTTCCGTGAGAGCGTGATCACCTCGGTCGAGCGCAATCCGTCGGTCAAGCTCGCGCTGCTGTCGATCGACCAGGCCGACATCAACGCCAACGTCGCCAACAACGGACTGCTCCCGCAGCTCGACCTCAACCTCGCGGTCGGTCTGAACGGGCTCGGCAGCGACCTCGGCGGGGCGAGCGAGGACATCGTCGATGCCGACTTCGTCTCGTACCTCGCCGCGCTGCAGTTCTCGCAGCCGATCGGCAACCGGCCGGCCGAGGATGCATGGCGCATCGCAAGGCTGCAGCGAAGCCGTGCCGTCACGGGCTACCAGCAAGCCGTCGAGAATGCGGTCTTCGGGGTCAAGAGCGCGTTGCGCGACGTGAGCGCCGCGTACCAGCTCATCGAGCAGGCCCAGATCACCCGGCTCGCCCAGGCGGAGAACCTTCGGGCGCTGCTCATCCTCGAGAAGACGCTGGCTGCGCTGACGCCGGAGTTCCTCGCCCTGAAGTTCCAGCGGCAGAACGCCCTGGCGAACGCGCACATCGATAGCGCGCGGGCGAAGGCCCGCTACAACCAGGCGATCGCCCGCCTGCAGCAGGCATCGGGCACCATCCTTGAATCCAAGGGATTCAGCTTCGACGAGGCCGGCAGCTGGGGCGCCCCGCGCTGAGCCATGCCGATCGTCCTGCCCTACGACCCGGACAGCGTGAACTACGCGGCGGGTGAGTTGCGCAGCGGCGGCATCGTGGCATTCGCCACCGAGACCGTCTATGGCCTCGGCGCGCGCACCATGGATGCCCAGGCCATCACAGGTGTCTTCGCACTCAAGCGCAGGCCGGCTGAGAACCCACTCATCGCGCATGTGCTCGATGTCGCGTCGGCGCGCCCGCTCGTCGCGAAATGGCCGCGTGCGGCATCGCGGCTCGCCAACGCGTGCTGGCCGGGGCCGTTGACGATCATCCTGCACAAGGCCGATGCCGTGCCGTTGGCTGCAACCGGCGGTCGCGAGACCATCGCGATCCGGTCGCCCCGGCATCCGCTCGCGCGCGCCCTGCTCCATGCCGTCGGCGCGCCCATCAGCGCACCGAGCGCCAACCGCAGCGGGCAGGTGAGTCCGACCACCGCCGAGCATGTCGCAACGGATTTCCTCGATGAACCCGAGCTCCTGATCCTCGACGGCGGCCCGTGCACCCTGGGCATCGAGAGCACCGTGATCGACCTGACCACGCGGGTGCCGCTCGTGCGCCGTCCGGGTTCGGTGACGGTCGAGCAGCTGCGCGAGCTCCTGGGCCGGGTCGACGTCGAGCATGCGACCGCGCAGGGCTCGAGCCCAGGCACGGCGGCGCGTCACTACGCGCCGTTGCATCCGGCGGTCCTGGTCGATGGGCACCTCGTGCAGCGCGCGCTCGATGCCTCGCCCGAGCCGGCGGCCGTGATCGCCTTCGAGGGCCGGGTCGTGTCGCCGCCGCACCAGTTGGTGGCGATGCCGCGCGACGGCGAGCAGTATGCGGCGCTGCTCTACGGTGCGCTGCGGCGGGCGGATTCCTCCGGCTGTGCACGCATCATCATCGAGCGCCCGGACCAGTCCGGTGGTGCCTGGGATGCGGTCGCCGACCGGCTTGCGCGCGCCACCGCGTGAGCTTCTTTCGTTGCGTCAGCAGGGCTAGACTTCGTGCATGACGACCGCTGAGCGCGTGATCCGTGCCCCTCGTGGCAACACCTTGACGTGCAAGAGTTGGGCCGCCGAGGCGGCCATGCGCATGCTCATGAACAACCTCGATCCGGAGGTGGCCGAGCGCCCCGGTGACCTGATCGTCTACGGTGGCCGCGGGCAGGCCGCGCGCTCGTGGGAGGCCTTCGATGCCATCGTCGCCAGCCTGAAGTCCCTCGCCCCGGATGAGACCTTGCTCGTGCAGAGCGGCAAGCCCGTGGGCATCGTCCGCACCACGGTCGACTCCCCGCGCGTGCTCATCGCGAACTCGAACCTGGTGCCGCACTGGGCCACGCAGCAGCAGTTCGATGACCTCGCCGCGCGTGGGCTCATGATGTTCGGCCAGATGACCGCGGGCAGCTGGATCTACATCGGCACGCAAGGGATCCTGCAGGGCACCTATGAGACCTATGCCGAGTGTGCGCGCCAGCACTTCGGCGGCACCCTCAAGGGCACGCTGAACGTGACGGCAGGCTGCGGCGGCATGGGCGGTGCGCAGCCCCTGGCGATCACGATGAACGAGGGGACCTGCCTGATCGCCGACACCTGCCGCGAGCGCCTGGAGAAGCGGGTCCATGACCGCTACCTGGATGAACTGCACGATGACCTCGATGCGGCGATCGATCGCTCGCTCGAACTCAAGCGTGCCGGCAAGGGGATCAGCGTCGGCGTGCTCGCCAACGCCGTCGACCTGCTTGCCCGCCTGGAGGCGCGCGGCATCGTGCCGGAAACGCTGACCGACCAGACCAGTGCGCACGACCCGCTCGAGGGCTACTACCCCGATGGGCTCACGCGCGAGGCCGCCGACGCGCTGCGCGAGTCCGACCCTGCGCGCTACCAGGAGCTGAGCATGGCCTCGATGGAGCGCCATGTGCGGCTGATGGTCGGATTCCTCCGCAAGGGCTCGAAGGTCTTCGACTACGGGAACAACATCCGCCAGCGGGCCTTCGACATGGGCTTCAAGGATGCGTTCGCCTTCCCGGGCTTCGTGCCCGCGTACATCCGGCCGCAATTCTGCACGGGTCGCGGACCGTTCCGCTGGGTCGCGCTCTCGGGCGATCCGGCTGACATCGCTGCGACCGATGAGGCGGTGCTCAAGCTGTTCCCGCACGACAAGGGTCTCGAGCGGTGGATCCGCATGGCGCAGGATCGTGTGGCGTTCCAGGGATTGCCGGCGCGCATCTGCTGGCTCGGCCTGGGTGAGCGGCACCGCGCGGGTCTTCGCTTCAACGAGATGGTTGCCAGGGGCGAGGTGAAGGCGCCGATCGTCATCGGCCGCGACCATCTCGACTGCGGCAGCGTGGCGAGCCCGAACCGCGAGACCGAAGGCATGAAGGACGGCACCGACGCCGTGAGCGACTGGGCGATCCTGAACTTCGCCGTCAACACCGCCAGCGGTGCGAGCTGGACGAGCTTCCACCATGGCGGCGGCGTCGGCATCGGCTACAGCCAGCACGCGGGACAGGTCATCGTCGCCGATGGCACGCCCGAGGCCGCCAAGCGGCTTGAGCGCGTGCTGACCAACGACCCGATGATGGGCGTCTTCCGCCACGCCGATGCCGGCTACGAGCTGGCCCAGCAGTGCGCGGACGAGCGTGGCGTGAAGATCCCGTTGCGGCCCTGGTGAGCGCGAGGCTTGCGGCCGTCGCTCCCTTTGGTCGCGGCGCTTCACTGCTCGTGAGGCCGTCGCTCCCTTGGGGTCGCGGCATGCCTCGTTCGCTCAGAGAGTCCTCGCCTGCTCAGAAACTGGCGCGTCTGTCACCCCGTGGTCACCGACCGGCACTGCGCGCCAGCTTTCCTCGCAGGCTGCGGAACTCGCTCTGCGAGGCATGCCGCGCCCCCTTTTCCGCGACGGCCGAATGGCGAGCACTCATTGCCACGCGGTCACTACCGAGCGACGCGCCGTCCGCAGCGACCGAGCGGCCCTGCGCTGCGCGGCTTTGGGAGTCGCGAAGGCGGCACCAACGATGCGTTCGGAGGCGGGTGCCAGCCCCGCCGAGCGACGGACGTGAGCGCGAGCGAAACCTGGTGGAGCGAGCGCGTCCGCGCAGCCAGGGCCCGAGGGCGCGAGAGGACG
>JAIXYQ010000005.1 GCA_027490145.1 Planctomycetaceae bacterium | reverse complement strand
CACGAACGGTGCATTCGGAGGCGGGTGCCGGCCCCGCCGAGCGACGGACGAGAGCGCGAGCGAAGCCGGGTGGAGCGAGCGCGTCCGCGCAGCCAGGGCCCGAGGGAGCGAGAGGACGCGCGGAGCACGCAACGCGCGCTCAGGCCTCGGCCACCTGCGCCTCGCGCCGGGACGCGGCCGCAGGTGCGGCGCCCGCACGCGCGATCCAGTCGCGCATCGCATGGCTCGTGGCCGACCAGCGTCGCCCCAAGCGCTCCTCGAGGAACGCGCGGTACATCGCGACCAGCGTGCGATCAAAGGTCAGCATGCTGTCGACGCGACGCTCGATGGTCGCGCGCTCGTGCTCGTCGGGCTCCTCGGGCTGCGGGATGACGAGGCCGCTGACCGAGAGCGACTCGCCCTGCAGCGTGAGCATCCACTGCTGACCGCTGGCGACGACCACGAGCCCGCACCGACGCGGCCACTTGCCGGCCTGGAGCGCCTTGCGTGCCTCGGCGCTTGCGGCCGGACCGTCACCGCGGAGGTTCTGGCTGCCGCCCACGCCCCAGGCGCAGGTCATGTCGAGCACGCGATCAATCATGACGTGCACCGTCTCGCCGGCGGTCTCGATCTCGCCCCGGTGCTCGCTCGAGCGCCACCAGAGCCAGAGCAGGAAGAGATTGCCGAGGAAATCCAGCGGTTCATGCGCACACCAGGGCACCTCGGGACGACCGTCGCCCATGGGCTTCGCAGCCTGCTCACCGTCATCCCGCGCCTGCCCGCTCGGCCTCGCGGTCAGGGCATCGGGCCGGATGTCCTCGAGCTCGCCGCCACGGCCCTCGGCATCCAGGAGCTTCGCCGCGAGTCCGGCGGCCCCGAGCCGATCGATGCGCACCTCGAAGGCCGCTTCGCACAGCGATCGCAGCTCCTTGGAGAGCGCGTCGCTCGACGCGGGCGCGAAGAGCGTGCCCCCGGGGATGTCCCACAGCACCGGCACCTGCTTCACTCGGCGCCACATGCCCGCGGAGATCTCGTCCATGCAGCGGCGTTCGGCGTGCTCCTTCGCCTGCATGCGTTCGTGTCGAGCGAGTCGACGGGGTTCACCGTCGGCCCCGGCCGGCCCGCGGGCCTCGTCCTCCGCCATGGCCCGGTACGCACGACGGATGTCGGCCGGGACCTTCGCCGTGTCCACGCGCATGGCCGCGGCAAGGCTCATGCCGAAGCCGCAGGAGCCGTAGGAGAACTCCGTGTCGAAGACGTGACGGCCGGTGATCCACCCACTCACGCTCTCGGTGCCGTTTCCGGCTCCGTCGGGGCGGATGCGGTGGTCATGCAGCGACTCGTAGAGCGCCCCATCGGCCACGCTTGGCGTGGAACCACTGACGGCGAAGCGGGAATACGCGATGGAACCCTGTCGAAAACCCATGCCGGGAGTCTGCGTCCATCCGCGGCCAGCCGCGTTGCCCGGACAGGTTGTCCACACGGCTGACGGCCCACAGCGAGGGGATTCGTGGCGGTTCCCTGTCGGAAGCCGCCGATCTGCAGCCGTACCCTGCACGGCATGACGCCAGCCAGTGCTCCTCGACCCCGGCGTGAACTGATGGGGCCATTCTTGGCACGGTGTGCGCTGCTCGCGGCGGCACTGCTGCTGCCCATCGCTGGATCTGCCGCGCATGCCGAAAAGGCACCGCTCTCGATGGACGAGCTCCAGCAGTCCGACCTGTGCGTCGTGGGCGTGGTGACTGCTCGCACCGAATCCACCAGCGGCATCCCGCTCGTGGGTGAGCGCACCACGGCCATCGCGCTCACCGTGCAGGTTGAGCAAGTCCAGTTCGATCGCATGGCCTCGGGCGCGAAGTCCGGAGCCCCGATCACGATCGGCGCGTGGACCCGCACGTTGGGCCTGCTCGGCGGCACCGGCGCATCAGGGCACTTCGTCATACCACCGATCGGTCAGCGCGTGCGTGTCTTCGCCAGCGCGCAGACTGGCAGCAACGGCGCATCGGGCCAAGCGATCGAGGCTGAGTTTCCCAACGGTTTCCAACCACTCCTCAACGCGAGCATCGTGAGCGGTGATGATGAGTACCGCAGCGAGATCACGATGCCGCTCTTGGCCGATGCCGTGTGCGCCGCGGTGCGCGCCGCCACGCTCGCGGCCCCCGCCATGCCACAGCCTGCGGGCGCGGCAAGCGGTTCGCGCCAGGCTGCGACGCCGTTCGATCCGCGGATCGTGCACTGGGACATCCCCAAGCGTGTGCCAGATCCATCGTGCCCGACGGCGTTCGCCGATCGTGCGCTTGGGTCAAGCGATTGCCTGGCGCTCTTCCTGCGTTGGCGCCAAGCCGATGCGCGCGGGCTCGACACGCTCGATTCGGCGCTGCGCAGCGGTCTGCCGATCGTGGGCTTCCGCACGAGCACGCATGCCTTCGCCATGCCCGAGGCCTCGCGGCGGACGTGGTGGAACAACGACTTCCCGAAGCAGGTCTTCGGCCAGCAGTGGATCAGCCACCACGGCCACACGAGCACCACGCGAATCCTTCCCCCCGATGGCACAGCCAAGGATCACCCCATCGTTCGCGGCGTGAAGGGCGGCCAGATCGTGCCGAGTTGGCTCTACCACGTTGAGCCACTGCCAGCGGATGCCACGGTGCTGCTGTGGGGCGAAGCGATCGCCAGCGAACTGCCTGACGCAGTCCCGCGGCGCCAGCCGATCCTGTGGGTGCGCGAGCACAAGGGCCCCGACGCCCCCGAAGGCCGCCGGGCGCGATACGCCGAGGTTGCCGCTGCACGACGGGATGCCGGCCCCGACACGCCGCGTCCCTTCGTGCCGACCCAACTCATGCCCCGACGCATGGGCTTCACGACGCTTGGGCACCCGGGCGACTTCGCCGACATCGAGGTTCGACGGCTCGCGGTGCAGATGGTGCTCTGGGCCGGCGGGCTGGAGCACGCCATCCCTGCCGAGGGCATCGCGCCGGCGTGGCCCGCGGACTGGTCGCCACCACCCACGCGGTGAGCACGCTCAGGCCGCGCCGCGCTGCTCGAGATCCTTCGCCAGCCCCAGCTGCACGAGGTGCTGCATGGGACCATGGGGCTTCGACTTCTCTTCCTCGAGGCGGCGCTTGGCACGCGGGTTGGCGTAGGTGTTGAACACCATGGCCTTCACGGTCGCCCACAGGCCGGGGACGCCGGAGAAGGTGTAGTCGACCGCGCTGGGCTCGTAGCCGCAGTGCACCATGCAGTTCTGGCACTTCGGGTTGCCGCTCGCGCGGCCGTAGCGCTCCCACTGCGTGTCGCGCATCAGCTCCTCGAAGGTGTCGACGTAACCCTCCTGCAGCAGGTAGCACGGCTTCTGCCAACCGAAGATGTTGTAGGTCGGATTGCCCCAGGGCGTGCACTCGAAGTCGCGCTTGCCCATGAGGAACTCGAGGAACAGCGCGCTCTGGTTGAAGCGCCAGCGGCGGCGGCCGTCCTTGCGGTTCGAGAGGATCATCTCGAAGAGCTCGTGGGTGTTCTTGCGCTTGAGGAAGCCCGTCTGGTCGGGTGCCTTGTCGTACGCGTAGCCGGGGCTCACCATCATCCCTTCGACGCCCAGGTCCATCATCTCGTCGAAGAACGCGCGCACGCTGTTGGGATCGGCGCCGTCGAAGAGCGTGGTGTTGGTCGTCACCCGGAACCCGCGCTCGACCGCCAACCGAATGCCCGAAATCGCCTTCTGGTAGGTGCCTTCGCGGCAGACGGCGAAGTCGTGGTTCTCCTCCTGGCCGTCCATGTGCACGCTGAAGGTCAGGTACTTGCTCGGCGTGAACCAGCCTGCCTCGAGCTTCTCCTTGAGCAGGAGCGCATTGGTGCAGAGATAGATGTACTTGCGGCGCTTGACGAGCTCGCGCACGAGTTCGGCGATCTGCGGGTGCAGGAGCGGCTCGCCGCCGGGAATGCTCACCATCGGGGCGCCGCACTCATCCACGGCCTTCAGGCACTCCTCGACCGAGAGGTCCCGCTTCAGGATGTGGGCCGGGTACTGGATCTTGCCGCAGCCGGCACACGCCAGGTTGCAGCGAAACAGCGGTTCCAGCATCAACACCAAGGGGTATTGCTTGCGCCCACGGAGCCGCTGGCCCAGCACGTAGGTCGCCACGGTCCACATCTGCGAGATCGGCACTGCCATTTTTGGCTCAACTCCTGTTCCGACGTCCGAACCGGACGGGCTTCGGGATCGTAGCGAACCATCGTGGGCGCCATGATCCTGCCATCCCTGCTCTCCCCCGCCGCGGCCGGATTCGGCGCCGGGGTGGATCTCTCGGGGCTCCTGGGCAACAACGGCTTTCCCCTCACGCTGCGGGGCACTCAATCCAAGGGGCCGGCCGCACAGAAACCTGACACGCAATGCGGGAACGGCCTCGATCGTTCCACTAGCATGCCGCTCCCCATGGAGGCCTGGGAGTCACAGACCGATGAAGCGCTGCTCAAGGCGCACCTTGACGGTCGTGATGGCGCCTTCCGCGCGCTGCTCGAGCGCTACCGGACCGAACTCCACCGCTTCCTGACCATGTTCATGGGCTCGGCGTCTGCCGCCGACGATGTCTTCCAGGACACTTGGGTCCAGGTCCACCTGTCGGGCGGCACGTTCGACCAGGAGCGCACGTTCAAGCCATGGCTGTTCACGGTGGCTGCGAACAAGGCGCGTGACCATCTCCGGCGCCGCAAGCGCCACGCGATGGCCTCGATCGATGCCCCCATGCGCGGCACCGATGGCCAGGTCGCCTTGGCGGACACGATCTCCCGCAACGACGAAGCGCCGGGCGACCCCATGGGTTCGCACGACGAGGCCCAGATGGTCAAGACCGTGGTGGATGGACTTCCCGCCCACCTTCGTGAAATCCTCCTCCTTGGGTATTTCCACAAGATGCCGTACCAACAGATCGCCGAGACGTTGGGCATTCCGCTTGGGACCGTCAAGAGCCGCCTGCATGCGGCCGTGGCCGCCTTCGCCGATGCCTGGAAGCGCACCCAAGCCGGACAGGATGCCGCATGAGCCAGCACGAACCCAACCTTGATCCGCGCGATGCGCACATCGTCGACCAGTTGGTGCATGCCGGCTGGGATCCATCCAAGGTCACGCCTTCCTCATCGCAGGATGCCGATGCCCTTCGCGCGCTCGCCCGCATCGGCACCCTGCTCGATCGCTACCCCACGCCGGTGCCCGATGAGGCCCTGATCGATGCCACGCTGCTCTCGGTGGAGCGTGCCGATGCCGAGCGCAGCGAACGCATGGTGCTCACTGATGCGCCGATCGCCCGAACGCGTTGGCGGCTGCCGGACTTCGTCAGCGTGGCGGCCTGCGTGCTCCTCCTGGTCGGTGTCGCCGTCCCCATGGCGAACCAAGTCCGGAGCACCAGCTCGCGCGTGCTCTGTGCCAACGGGTTCCGTGAACTCGGCTCGGCGTTCACCGCCTACAGCACCGACAGCAAGGGCAACCTGCCCATGGCTGCGGGCCTCGGCTCCATGCTCAACGCGGGCCCGTCTGGAGACCTGCCCACGTCCGTGTCCGCCGACACCGCTCAAGCCGTTCGCGTGCTTGCCGACAAGGGCTATTGCCGCCCGGGCTGCCTGCACTGCGCGGGTGCGCGTCAACTGTCGTTCAGGGTGCCGCTGCACGCCTCGCACGTGCGCATCACCACGCTGGTGCTCTCGCCGTTGGCCGCCGATGCCAACCCGATCCTGCTGTCGCCCAAGGTGGGCATCAAGTCCTCCAGTCCAAACCATGGCGGGGATGGGCAGAACGTGCTCTTCAGCGATGGCGCCGTGATCTGGAAGCCGCTTCCCTTCATCAACGTCGGGCCCGAGGCTCGCTTGGACAACATGTGGACCCTGCGCGGCGTCTCAGGCAGCGAGGGCGTGGACTTCAAGGGCGTGAAGTTCGACCAGTACGAAGTGTTCCTCGGCCAATAATCGCCGATCCACCCACGCTCATCCACAGCCCGAACCGAACACGAACGGTGCCCTTGCGGTGAACGCGGGTTGCCGCTACCCTTGCGGATCTCTCCAAAGCGGGTGCACCAATGCCGAAGAACAAGAGCCACAAGGGCCTCCTCAAGCGCGTCAAGATCACCAAGAGCGGCAAGATCAAGTTCAAGCCGCCGCGGAGCCGCCACTTGAAGAGCAACAAGACGGGCCTCCAGGTCCAGTCGTACCGCAAGTCGCGCCACGCTCGCTCGGGCGACATGGGCGCCTACGAGAAGCTGCTGTTCCGCGGCTTGCGTTCGCAGGAACAGCACGAAGCCGACGACGCCAAGGCTGCCACCGAGTCCACCCCTGCCGCCGAAACCAAGGCTGCACCCAAGACCAAGCGCGCCGCCAAGGCCAAGGCCTGAACCGATCGTCTGATTGATCGCCCCCGCCACGGTGGCTGGGGCATTCGCACAACGACCGACGGGAACGAAGACTGGCCCGGCCAGCCCCGATCGGACAAGCAAGGAGTGAACCATGCCCCGTGCACGTAAGGGCGCAGCCCGTACCCAAGCCCGTCGTCGCCTGCTCCGCGAAGCCCGCGGTTACTTCGGCACCAAGAGCCGCCTCAAGCAGCAAGCCAAGGTCGCGCTCATGCGCGCCGGTCGCTTCGCGTGGCGTGACCGTCGCGCGCGCCGCCGCGAGTACCGCAGCCTGTGGATCACCCGCATCACGGCCGCCTGCCGCATGCGTGGCATGCGCTACAGCGTGTTCATCAACGGCCTGTCGCGCGCCTGCATCCTGCTGAACCGCAAGATGCTCAGCCAGATCGCGATCGAGGACCCGACCACCTTCGACACGCTCGTCGAAACGGCCAAGAAGCACACCACCTGCAAGGTGGCTGCCTGAGCCCCGGCGATCGAATCAAAGCACTCCAACCGCCCCGCTTGACGCGGGGCGGTTGTGTTTCTGCAATGCCATGATGCCGGAGCCTGCCCGTGCACCGTCGGCCCGACTGGCGTGGTTCGCCGCCGCGTTGGCGGCCGCGGCCTGCGCGGTGTGGTGCGCCACCCGCACGGGCGAACTGGGGCCATCGCGCACGCCGGAACTCATCCGCGTGGCGTTCCTCTCCGCGTGGCTGCCGTGCCTGTGGCTGCTGTCCTCGGCCGGATGGGGACGGCTGGCGTGCCGTGTGCTTCGCGCGCACCGGGACGATCCGGTCGAGCATGGAGCGCTCGTCATCGGGCTCGGCGTGTCCATCCACCTCATCATCGACGCCTGGTGCGCCTGGCTGGGCGTGCTGGCGTGGCAACGGCCCATCGGCGCCTCGTTGCCGTTGCTGGCTGGCCTCGCGGGACTCGTCGGCGCTCCCCGACGCCTGGCGATTGCGCCGCCGCGCCTGACCTGGCTGGTCGCGTTGGCGATCCCCCTGGGCGTGCTCGCCGCGGCGGCATCGACGGCCCCCGGGTGGCTCTGGCAGACGGAGTTCGGCGGCTACGACGCCCTGACCTATCACCTGCTCCTGCCGCGCGAGTGGCTCGATGCGGGGCGCATGGCCACCCTCGAGCACAACGTCTACTCCGCACTGCCGTCCTTCATGGAGGCATCGTTCATGAAGGTGCTGGCCTTCGCGCCCGATGCGAAGCTCGCAGGCACCTGGGCCCAGTGGCTGCATGCCATGATCGCGCCCGTCGCTGCGTTGGCATGCGCAGGTGCGGCCCGCTCCGTGGCGCGCGATGCCGGCGCGTCGGCACAGGCCATCACCGCATCGGGCTGGTTCGCGGCGATCGCGCTGCTGTCGACGCCGTGGATCATCGCCACGGGTTCGCTGGCGTACACGGAACTTCCCGTGGTCATGGCCATGGCTCTGGTCGTGATGGTCCTGAACGAACCGAGCCCCGCACAGCGATGCGGCGTGATGCTGTTGGCCATCGTGTGTGCCGCGGCGATCGGGTCCAAGGGCAACGCAGCGGGCGCACTGGTGCTGCCCACGGCCGTGCTGGCCGCGGTCACGCAACGCGGATCGTGGCGCTCACTCCTCTGGCCGAGCGCCCTGGCGATCGTGGTCGCCGCGGTCGCGCTCATGCCGTGGTGGCTGCGCAACTGGATCGACGCGGGGCAGCCCTTCTTCCCGTTCGTGGCGGCACTCGGCCCCGGCGACTGGTGGACCGTCGAGCAGCAGCGCACGTTCGCCGCTGCGCACGCCGCTCCACCGGGATGGGGCCTTGCCGCGCTCTGGAACGAGTGGCTGCGGTACGGCATCGGGCCCAACCCCGATGCCTCGGAACCTTGGCGACCGCAGTGGCTGCTGCTGCCGTGGCTCGGTCTCCTTGGCGTGATGTTCACCCTTCGCGTGCGCCAGGGTCGCGTGCCCCGAGGGGGCATCGTGCTGGCCGTGCTGGTCGTGGCGAACCTGGTGTTCTGGGTCGCCTTCACCCACCAGAAGTCGCGCTTCCTCGTGCCGATCGCGGCACCGATGGCGATCGCCGCGGGTGTGCTGCTCGGTGCGCTCGCTGCACGGGGGCATGCAGGTTCCGCGGTGGCACCACGGAGCATCGTCGCGCGCGCAGCGCGCGTGGGCGTGAGCGTGCTGGCGATCGGCATGGCCTGCGCGGTGCCCTGGTGGTTCGCCACCGATGGCCGCGCCGGCGCACCGGCCGCCGCGATCGGTGCGGAGGACGTCTTCACCGGCGAGGCGCTGGGCGATGAACTGCGCGCCGCCGGTGCGGGCGATGATGCCTGGCTCGAGACCGCGCGGGCGGCTTCACCGGCGTTCGTCCTCAACGAGATGCTCGCGCCGTGCGACCGCGTCATCTCGC
The DNA here is from genome assembly GCA_027490145.1 of Planctomycetaceae bacterium. Classification (GTDB taxonomy): domain Bacteria; phylum Planctomycetota; class Phycisphaerae; order Phycisphaerales; family SM1A02; genus SYIB01. The sequence goes on along the minus strand of JAIXYQ010000005.1, from coordinate 115,617 downwards.
TCGGCGAGAACCGCGGTTGGTACTGCAACCGCATCCCCGACTACCACACCGTCTGGGATCGAGGACTGCTTGAACGCTTGCTCGCCGATGGGATGGCCCCGGCGGAGTGCGTGCGCGAACTGCGCACCACCGGCTACTCGCACGTGGTCGTCGATCACTCGATGCTCCGCCGCTGGCGCGCGAGCGGCTGGCTCGATGCCCGCCTGACCGATGAACGCGTGCGGCAGGTCCTCGCGCTGCTCGATCCGGTGGCCGAGACCGCCGGCGAGTGCTCCGTCCACCGCATCCCCAGGGCCGACGCACCATGACCATCCACCTGCATGCCTCCCACCGCGCCATCCTGACGGCAATCGCCGTTGCGCCCCTGCTCGCCGCGTGTGCCGGCGAACCTGCGGCCACGTCCACGCCGACCCCGGCACCAGCGTCCGCACCGGTCGCGGTGATCGATGGACGCGTGCTTGATTGGCGCGCGTTCGGACCGCTCGTGGCCGAGGCGAGCGGCGGTCCGGTGCTCGAGGAGGTCGTGCTGGAATGGCGTTGCGAGACCGAATGCACCAAGGCGGGCGTGACCGTGGGCACGGACCTCGTGCTGGCCGAGGAGCGTCGCGTGCTCGAGTCGCTCGACCAGGATCCCGAGCGCGCCATGCGCCTGTTGCAGTCCCTCAAGGCCAGGCAAGGCCTGGGACCGCTGCGTTGGCAGGCCCTGCTGCGGCGCAATGCCATGCTGCGCGCGATGGTGGCCAAGGACATCGTCCTCGATGAAGCCGTGGTCGAGCAGGCTCGCGACGCGCTGGTCGGGCCCCGTCGCGACGCACGGCTGATCGTGGTGGCCGACCTCGTCGCGGCGGAGCGCGTGCGCGCGGCGCTGCGCGACGGCGCGGCGTTCCCGGAACTCGCGGCGCGCGAGAGCCTGGATGCGAGTGCCCCGCGCGGCGGCCTGGTGACGGGCGTCACGCGGCGGGATGCCGCGTATCCAAGTTCGTTCCGTGAGGCGCTGTTCACGCTCGCGACCAACGCGATCAGTGATCCCCTGCTCGTCGAGGACCGCTTCATGATCGTGCAGATGCTCTCGGAGAGCCAACCGCCTGCGATCGAGGCTGCCGAGCTCGACCGCCGGGCGCGTGAGCGCGCGCGCATCGCCCAGGAACGCGTGGCGATGGAGCGCCTGGCCGATCGCCTGCTGCGCACGACGTCCCTGAGCATCTTCGACGAGGCCGCCAAGAACAGCCTCGATCGCATGCGCACCGAGCGCGCGCGCTGATCGCCCGAGTGCCGACGGCCGCGACGAGCCGGGCAGCCGGGGTCCTCAGGTCCGCACGCCGCTCAGGCGCCACACGGCAAGCGGAATCAGGATCGCGATCGGGATGAGCACGCCGGCCGTGGGGCCGAGCCCGGAGAGCGGCACGCTCATCGCCACCATGGCACCGAGCGACATCGGCACGGCGAAGGCCGCGCACCTGACCGATTGGAGGAGGAGGTTGGCAGGCTCACGCAGCAGGAAGTACGGCAGGCTCGCCACCAGCACCAGGACATTGGCCAGGATCGCACCCCAGCGACCGATCACGAACCGCCGGGCCTCGGCAGCCGGGAGACTTCCATCGTCGACCATGGCGAGGATCTGCCGCGACGACAGCATGTGCGCGAAGAGGCGGTTCTGCCGCATCACGAGCGCACCGGGCGAGAGCGATGACGGGAACTCCGCCACCGGCGTGCTGCTGGTGATCTGCTGGGACCGCTCGTCCCGCGCGTCGGCGGTCTTCACACGGCGACCGTCCTTGAGGATCCAGGCCTGTCGTGCCTCGTCCCACGTCGCCGAGGCTGCCTGGACACGCGACGCCAGGGTGCCGTTGGGGCCGCGTTCGAGCGCGACGAAACCACGCATCGTCGACGAGGCGCGATCGAACGCCTCGGCGTGCAGCAGCGCGCCACGATCATCGGCGACCAGCTGGACCGGCTGCTGCTTGGGCCCCTTCTTCGCCAGCTCGGTGTGTTCACGCAGGAGCCGCGCAGCCAGCCGCGGAACGATCACCTCATTGTCGAACGCCTGGATCGAGCCGAGCAGTGCGCCTCCGAGGATGATCGGCAGCGCCACGCGCGGCAGGCTGATGCCGGCCGCCATCATGGCGACGAGCTCCCGGTTGCGGTGCAGCTGCGCCAGCGTGAATCCCATGGCGCCGACGGCCACCAGGCCCGCGAGGTACTGGTACATCTGGAAGATGCGCGGCCCGTGGAAGTCAGCCACGGCGCGGATGATGCCGAGCAGGCTCGCCGTGCCATCCGGGCTCGCCGCTCGCGCCGCCTCGACGAACTTCTGGGCCTGCACGATCGTGTCGACCGACACCGCGAACACGAAGAGCAGCAGGAAGATCACGGCGAAGTTGCCGAGGAACCGCAGGAGGATGGTCCGGTCGAGGATCCGCATGGCTGCCTCAGTGCACCGCCACCTTGCGCCACGCCCACCACACCATCCCGGCGACCGCGGCGTTGCCCGACCACATCACGATGAAGCCCCAGACGAGCTCCCCGTCGCGCATCGAGTGGTGCCCCGAGTTGATGAGCAGGATGTCGATGATCGCCGGCACGAAGGCGATCGAGTAGACCAAGAGTGGACTGGAACGCCGCATCTGCACGGCGAGGACGGCCCCCATGAGCAGGAGCAGCGGCGCGCAGACCGACTGCGCCAGCCGCATCCAGGCGTGTGCCAAGGCCTCCCAGACGACTTCGCGACGGAGCTTCGCCCAGGCACCGGCCTCCCGACCGATCGACGTGGCGATGGGGCCCAGCAACGCGGTGTTCTGCGCGGCGGCCTCGGCCTCCTCCTCGAGCGCATCGGCGGTCATGGCGGCGATCGGGAGCGTCATGTCGGGGCGGACGCCATCGAGCGTCTCGGGCCAGCTCGACGAGAGCCCCTCGACCGACGGCTTGATCAGCGTCACGGTCAAACGCACCGCGGAGGACGGATCATCGCCACGGTCGAGCGGCGCAAGGTCAACGCGCGCCGACGCACCCCGGCCGCGCCGCAGCAGTCGGCCATCCTGGCTCTCCTCGATGATCACCGAACCGCCGGGGGCACCGACCGCCTGGCCGCCCTGGATCCCTGCAGCTCGCAGTTCGTACCGCCGGCCGGATCGGTCATCCACGAACGGCACGGCGATCCCGCGGCGCAACTGGGCGTCGGCGAGGGCCAGCGCACGGGCGCTTCGCACCATGCGGGCGATCTCGGCGCGGCGCTGCGCGCTGTCGCCGCTGACGTCGGGATTGCGCATCATGGACACCAGGTCCACGAGGTTGGCCATGTTCGGGCTTCGCTCCGACGCGCTCTGCACCTCGACCGCGTCGGGGTTCGCCTCGGGCACGAACGCGACCGTTCCGTCGATCAGGCGGACCACGCTCACCTGGCGCATCGAGGCCTTCATGAGCAGTCGTGACTGGCCGGCGCGGCCTTCGACCCGGTAGAGATCGACGACCGCGGACTCCGCCACGAATTCCGTCTCGGGCACGCCGCCGGCACCGAACTCCACCGCGACCACGCCGCGCATCCCGATGCGGTCGGCGACGCCATCGGGCGCATCGAGCAATTCGGCCTCATCGGCGTAGACCATCATGCGTCCGGCGTTGAACGCCTTGCCGTCGCGGACGGTGGCCACGAAGACCGCAGCGGCGTCCTGCGTGATGACCGACTTCATGGCAGCCCAGAACGGCGGGATGACGCCGTTCACCAGGATCGCCATGATCACCGCGAGCACCACGCCCAGGACCAGGTGCGGCCTGAAGATGCTGCGATAGCTCAGGCCCGACACGCTCATGGCCAGGAACTCGTTGTCCGAGACCATGCGGTGCGTGACGAGCGTGGCGGCGAATCCTCCCGCAAAGGGCAGCGCGAACTGGAGCATGGGCACGGTGGCGAGCGCCACGTACTTGGCCACCCCGAACGGGCCCAGCAGGTTCTGCGCCAACGGCCTGATCACGGCACCGAAGGCCACCACGATCACCATGACGGTCGCGGTGAGCACGAGCACCTTCGCGATCTCCGCGATCACGTGCCGGACCAGGATGCTGGAGTCGGTGCGCATGGGTGCGGTCAGCGCAGACCGTAGTCCTTGATCTTCCGGTAGAGCGTTCGCTCACCGATGCCCAGGAGCTGGGCCGCCTGCTCGCGATTGCCCTGGGTCCTCGCCAGCGTCTGGCGGATGGCCTCCTTCTCGAGCTGGGCCATGTCGATCCCCGCGAGCGATCCATCCGGACCGGCCGCACCGCCCTCGTCACGATCGGCGGAGCGGATCTCCTCGGGAACGTCGGCCACGTCGATCACGTCGCCCATGGCCGTGACCACCATGCGGTGCACGACCATCATGAGTTCGCGCACGTTGCCGGGCCAGTCGTACGCGGTCAGGCGCATCATGGCGGCCTGCGAGACCGGCATCGGGGCACGCCCGAGTTCCTTGGTGTACTTGCCGATGCCGTGGTTGACCAGCAGCGGGATGTCCTCGCGGCGCTCGCGCAGGCTCGGGAGGCGGATCTCGACGCCCTTGAGGCGGAAGAAGAGGTCCTCACGGAAGCGACCGCCCGCGATCGACTCACGCAGGTCGCGGTTGGTCGCGCTCACGAAGCGCACGTCGACCTTGCGCAGGTCGTTGCTGCCCAATCGGATCACGTCACCCGACTCGAGCACCCGGAGGAGCTTGGGCTGCATCGTGACCGGCATGTCGCCGATCTCATCCAGGAACACCGTGCCCTTGTCGGCGTACTCGAAGACCCCCTCGCGGTCCCGGTCGGCGCCGGTGAACGCGCCGCGAACGTGCCCGAACAACTGGTCCTCGAGCAGGCTCTCGGCCTGGCCCGCGGCGTTGAACGTGACGTAGCGCTTCTCCTTGCGCTTGGAGTGGCGATGGATCGCCGCCGCCACGAGCTCCTTGCCGGTGCCGCTCTCGCCCGTGATGAGCACGGGGATCGTGGACGGCGCAACCTGGTGGATGGTGCGCAGCACCTGCTGGATCGCCGGCGACTGGCCCACGATCCCATCGACCCCGTAGGCCGCATCGAGCTGGGTCTTCAGGCTGCGGTTCTGCTGGCGCAGGCTGACCGTCTGGGCAGCCCGCTGGACGAGGTTGCGGAAGACGACCAGGTCCAGCGGCTTCTCGATGAAGTCGTAGGCACCGCCCTGCAGCGCCGCCTTGGCCGTGGGGACATCGCCGTGGGCGGTCACCAGGATCGTTTCCGCCTGCGGCTGGCTGGCCTTGGCCTGCGCCAGGACGGCGAGCCCGGCATCGGGGCGCTCCATGACCAGGTCCGTCACGATGACGTCGTACATGCCGCCCTGCAGTTCCTCGGAGGCCGCAGCCGCCGAGTGCACGACCGTGCACACATGCCCGGGCTTGCGCAGCGCGTCGGCCATGGTCTGGGCGTGCTCGGGTTCGTCGTCGACGATGAGCACCTGGGCGCGCACCGTGTCCTCGTCCTTCGGCATGGGTGGAGTGTATGGACTCCGCCGCGGGACAATCGTCGATGCACGGCGGCGGCGCATGCCGATGAAACGTGGTCGGGCGCTCACGGAGCCCCGGTCCTTGGGTAGGATCGGACGTCGTCGGGAACGGATGCCCGACGGGTGCACTCAGGGCACGAATCGTGGTTCGTCAGGCGTGGCCAGGAAGGCGTGAATCGCATGCGGAGCGAAGCAGTCGGGAAGTGCGGCTCGGACACGGCGCCCTCGGCGTCGACCGATCCGGTCTTCGGCGGGAAGCGCGTCCACTTCATCGGGATCGGCGGCTCCGGCATGAGCGGGCTCGCGCAGCTCCTGCAGCGGCGCGGCGCTCGCGTGAGCGGCACCGATCAGTCCTGGAGCGAGGTGCTGGACCGGCTCGGCGGTGATGGGATCACCGTCTCGGTCGATGTGCAGCCGACCGAGTTGCCGCCATGCGACCTCGTGGTCGCCAGCGCGGCCGTCAAGGACCACCATCCCCTGCTCCAGGCTGCGCGCCGCCAGGGCGTGGAGGTGCTGAACTACGCGCAGGCGCTCGGCCGGGTGATGATCGGCCGCACGGGCATCTCGATCGCGGGCACGCACGGCAAGAGCACCACCACCGGCATGCTCGCCCACGTGCTGATCACGGCGGGCATCGATCCGAGCTTCATCGTCGGTGCGACCTGCGACCAGATCGGCGGCGGCAGCCGCGTGGGCGCCGAGCGGATCCCCGCCGGCTCGCTCGCGGGCGCCCCGGGCGTCATGGTCGCCGAGGCGTGCGAATACAACCGCTCGTTCCACAGCCACCGCCCCACGCTGGCCCTGATCAACAACATCGAGGAAGACCACCTCGACTTCTACACCGGTGGCCTCGACGAGATCATCGCGTCGTTCAATGCGTTCGCAGGGCGCCTTCCGGATCGCACGCAGGGGGGGCGGCTGCTCATCGCGCACGACGGTGCCCACCGGCGTCGCGTGACCGCCGGCCTCTCGTGCGCCGTGAGTTCGTTCGGCTTCGCGGCACTCGCCGATTACCGCGTGCAGTTCGATGCCCAGACCCGCGAATGCAGCGTGTCGCACCGCGGGGCCGAGTTGCTGCGGTGGACCAGCCGGCTGCTGGGTGACCACAACGTGCTGAATGCCGCCGCCGCAGGGATCCTTGCCACCTGGGTCGGCGCCGATCGACCGCTCATCGAGTCGGGCCTGTCGACCTTCGGCGGCGTTGACCGACGGCTCCAGCACATGGGCGACCGCACGCTTGCCGATGGCGGCACCGTGCGCGTGTACGACGACTACGGCCATCACCCGACCGAGGTCGACGCCACGCTCCGTGCGATCCGTGCGGGGCTCACGCCCACGCGGCTCGTCTGTGTGTTCCAGCCGCACCAGCACAGCCGCACGCGCCACCTGCTCGATGAGTTCGCGCAGTCGTTCGGCCACGCGGACATCGTGCTGGTTCCCGACATCTACTTCGTGCGCGACAGCGCCGAGGACGCCCAGAGCGTGTCGAGTGCCGATCTGGTCGCGAAGCTGCGCGAGCGCGGCGCCCAGGCCTGGCATGTCCCGTCGTTCGACGGCATCGTGAACCGCCTTGATGAGATCGCTCAGGATGGCGACCTGGTGGTCGTCATGGGCGCAGGCCCGGTGTGGGAAGTCGGCCGGGACTGGTTGGCGCGCGCAGGCAACCCCGCAACCGGGTCGACGCCGTGAGCCCGACCATGGAACGACACTGGACGAGCCTCTTCAGCGACCTGGACGTGCAGGTGCAGGCCGATGCTCCGCTGGGGCCGCTCACCTGGTTCGGCGTCGGCGGTCGGGCCGATGCCTTGGTCACGCCGCGCACGGCCGAGGCGCTTGCGGAGCTCATCCGGCGCTGCAGGCACAACCAGGTCCGCGTGCGCGTCCTCGGATCGGGAGCGAACCTCCTGGTGGACGATGCCGGGGTCGAGGGCGTCGTCATCAGCCTGAACGATCCATCCTTCGCGTCGCTGGAGGTGAACACCGAGGGCGGCATCGAGCTCATGAAGGTCGGCGCCGGGCACGACCTGATGAAGCTGGTCACCGAGTGTGCCCGGCGGGGCCTCGCCGGGATCGAGGGCATGACGGGCATCCCGGCGCAGGTCGGCGGTGCGCTGGCGATGAACGCCGGCGGGCGCTACGGCGAGATCGGTGATGCCGTGCATGCGGTCGCGATCGTCCGCCCCGACGGCGAGTTGCGCGTGTACGCCAAGGGCGAGCTGCACTTCGCCTATCGACACGCCACGCTGCCCGAGGGCGTGATCGCGTGGGCCACGTTCTCGATGCGCGAGGAGAATCCGCTTGCGGTGCGCGCGCGGGTCCAGGAGTACATGGCGTACAAGAAGTCGGTGCAACCGATGTCCAACAGCGCTGCGGGCTGCATGTTCAAGAATCCCGTGGATCCGGCGACTGGCCAGCGCGTCAGCGCAGGCAAGCTGATCGATGAGGCGGGCCTCAAGGGACGCCGAGTGGGCAAGGCCTTCATCAGCGACCGCCACGCGAACTTCTTCACCTGCGAGCCCGGCGCCCGGACCGACGACGTGCGGGAACTCGTCCGCGTGGCGCGACGCGCCGTGTTCGATCGCACGGGGCTCGGCCTGGAGACCGAAGTGGTCTTCTGGAGCCGTCACGGGGATGGCGCATGAGCCGGACCAGCGTGCTGGTCCTGATGGGCGGCCCCGACGCCGAGCGCGAGGTGAGCCTGCGCAGCGGCGGGCGCGTGGCCCAGGCGCTTCGCGACGACGGCACCTTCGACGTGATCGAGCAGGTCGTGGATGCACCGACCGCGGCGGAGCTCGCTCGGCTTCCGGGCGATGTCGTCTTCCCGGTGCTGCACGGGCCGTGGGGCGAAGGTGGCCCGCTCCAGGAGTTGCTCGAGGCTGCCGGCAGGCCGTTCGTGGGCTGCGGTTCGAAGGCGGCGCGCATCGCCATGGACAAGGCCGCGACCAAGACGATGGCGGCACGTGCCGGGGTTCCCACGCCACGCTCGCGCGTGCTGCGACGCGGGGACGAGCTGGATCTCGAGCCCCCGGTGGTCATCAAGCCGAGCAACGACGGCTCAAGCGTCGATCTCTTCGTCTGCAACGACCGTGACGACGTGGACCGGGCGCTGGCCACCGCGTTCTCCCGGCGCGAGCTGATGCTCGCCGAGGAGTTCATCCGCGGACGCGAGATCACGGTCGGCTGGCTCCATGGCAGCGCACTGCCGATCGTGGAGATCGTCCCCGCCGAGGGCCTCTACGACTACGAGGCCAAGTACGTCCGGAAGGACACGCGATACGTGCTGGACCCCGAGCTTCCGGCAGGCGTCGCCGAACGCGCGCAGGCCGCGACCGTCGAGGTCTGCCGTGCCTTGGGGTGCCGACACATCTCGCGCGTGGACTTCATGGTCGACGATCGCGGACCGTGGATGCTCGAGGTGAACACCATGCCCGGCATGACCGACACGAGCCTGGTCCCCAAGGCGGCGGCCCATGCCGGCATGCCGTTCCCCCTCCTCTGTCGACGGCTGGTCGAGTACGGGCTCGCCGACCGTTCGACGCAGCGCTGAATTCTCGCCCGCGGCAACCGGGTTGGCCGATAGCCCACCTCATGGGTTCCCGTTCGTCGTCGTCCAAGGCAACCGAAGCATCCTGGCGGGCCACCGCCGAGCGCATCGCCGGCATCGGCGCATGGGTCGGCTGTGCTGCGGTGGTCGTGGTCCTCGCCACCGTCGTGCTCCCCCGATTGCGCGGCGCGGCGTACGGCTCGACGTCAGCGAGGACGGCCATCCGATTTCCCAATGCTCCGCGGTGGATGACCGCCGCAGAGATGAAGCCCATCGAGGATGCAGCCCAATCGATCGTCGCCACCGGACACGGGCGCGACATGCTCCAATCGCTGCAGCGCTACCTCGAGTCAACCGGCTGGTTCGAGTCCGTGGATCAGGTGCGCCTGGTCGACCACGATGGCATCGAGGTGATCGCAACGTACGCCACACCGACGGCGCTCGTGGCTGATGGCGGGATCGATCACCTGTGTGACGCGCGCGGCCACCGCATGGCTCGCGACTACCGCGCCAAGGATGGCCCATCGCTCGTTCGCGTGCTCGGCGTGGCCGGGCCGACCCCCGCCGTCGCCGCTGCCTGGAACGGCCCCGCCCTGAAGGATGCGATCGACCTCCTGCAGACCATCGACGCGCAGCCGTGGCGGGGACAGGTCGCAGCCATCGGCGTTGGTCGCCACGCGAAGGATGGTTCGCTCGAACTCGTCACCACCGGCGGCAGCACGATCGTGTGGGGCAGAGCGCCTTCGACCGCATCGCCGGCCGAAGTGCCGACGGGCCAGAAGCTGGAGTACCTTGCCTTCCTGTATGCCAAGCACGGGCGCATCGACCACGGACACCCCACCAGCATCGATGTCCGGGTGGACTGCGCCAGCGCCCGCTGATCGGACCGCAACGCCCCTGCCCCGCTGGCTGGTGGTGGCTGCAGCCTGCTGGCTCGCCGCATCCTGGGCAATCAGCACCGGATTCATGACGCCTTCCACGGCAACGCGCGCGAGCGTGGCCCATGCCGTGCAGTCCTTCACGCTCATGGTGGCCGCCGGTGCGGTGGTGGCCTGGCCCCTTGCGCGCCTGAGCCTGCGCACCCCGCGCTCCATCCTCCGGACCGTGGTGCTTGACGTGATCACCATCGTGGTGCTGGTGCATGTCACGATCTTCCCGTTGCGGGCCATCTCGGGATGGAGCAGGGATCGGCTGCTGCTGCTCGATGCGAGTCTGATGTCGGCCATCGCCATCGCAGCCAGCGTGCTGCTGATCGGATTGCGCACCGATCGCACCGTGCGACGCATGCTTGCCGGCCTTGCGATCGTGCTGCTCGCTGCGGGCCCCGAGGCACCTTGGATCGCCTTGGGAATCCAAGCCCCCAGCGTGGCCCGCGCCCTGCCGGGTGCACTCTCCGTGGTGTGGTCGCTGTCCGATCCGAGCCCCGGTCCCGTGAACGCCATCATGACCAGCGACACGGTGGCCACAGCCATCATCGCGGCAGCCGCGCTCGTCACGGCTCTGGCGTGGTCACGCCGCACGGTCACGCTTGCGTGAGGCTGCCGATCGGGCTACCTTTTCCCCATGGAACTCGTCACACGGGCTGACAAGGAGCGCCTTGAGGCGCAGTTGGCGACGCTGCGCGCGCTCGACAAGCAGCTCGTGGAGCGCATCGCCGAGGCGCGCGCCCAGGGCGACCTGCGCGAGAACGCCGACTACCACGCCTCCCGCGAGGACAAGTCGATCAACGACGCCAAGATCCGCGAACTCGAGGCCCGTCTGGCCGGGGTGCAGGTGGTGGACCAGTCGGAAATGCCCACCGACATGGTGTTCCTTGGTGCGGAGATCACGATCCGCGACGAAGGCTCGGGCCGCGAAGACCGCTACAAGATCGTGAGCAGCCTCACCGACGCCGATGACCTGCCGTACCGCGAGGTCACCTCGACGGGCCCCATGGGTCAAGCCCTCATGAAGGCTCGCGTGGGCGACACCGTCCGCGTGAACCTGCCCAAGGGCGAGAAGCGGCTGACCATCATCATCATCCACTGATTGAGTCGCGGCCCTTCGGCCGCGAGAAGTGAGTCGCGGCCCTTCGGCCCGTCACGGTGCGCCGCGGTCAAGCACGAGTCGCCGACCCGCCTCAGCCGCGGCCACCTGCTCGAACCCATCCGGCCATCGCACGGTGACCTTCACCGGCCCCTTCCCCGGCAGACCCACATGCGCCTGTGGCGAGAACGTGGACTGGAAGGGACCGCCGCCGGCCAGCCAGCGTCGCTGCGACAGTCCATCCTGCTCAACCGTGATCATGGCCCCGACGGCACGATGGTTGCGCGAGCCTGCCCGGGTGTCGCGAAGACTCACCACGAGCCAATCTGCGGCCCCATCGTGATCGTTGCGCAGGACACGCAGCGGACCGTTGAGCTCGCCGATCACGGCATCGACGTCGCCGTCACCATCGAGGTCGCCGAACACCGCCGTGCGGTCCCGATGCGGTGCAGCCAGCCACGCGGCATCGCTGCGCAGCGGCACGAACCGATTTCCCTTGCGCTCGAGGACGAGCCTGGGTTGCGCGTACTCCGAATCGAACGCCGCCTTGGTCGCGTTTGGATAGACATGGCCATTCACGGTGAACAGGTCTTCGTCGCCGTCATGATCCAGGTCGGCGAAGATCGAGGCCCATCCACACAGCGAGCGCGACGGCGCACCCGTGCCGTACTGGCTCGAGCGGTCATCCCAGAAGCCGTCGGCACGATTGAGGAACAGCGTGTTGGTGTCGCTCGAGAAGACCGTGGTGTGCAGGTCGGGGCGACCGTTGCCGTCGACGTCGCCCAGCGCCACCCCCATGGTGGCCTGCTCGATGCCTTCGAGGTTCGTGCTGCAGCCCAGTCGACGGGCGCGTTCGGCGAACGTGAAACCGCCCTGGTTCACGAAGAGGTGATTGCCGCTCGAGTCGTTGCCCACGAAGACGTCGACCAATCCATCACCGGTGACGTCGCACGCGATCACGTTGAGCCCGAATCCCGGGGCCACCGCACCCACACCGCTGGCCTCGGTCACGTCGGAGAATCGGTCGCCGTCGTTGCGCAGCACCACGTCCCGGAGCGGTGCGAGGCCCTTGGGACCATTGATGACCGGCTGCCCCTTGAACATTGCCGGCGCCAAGGGCCGGGTGGCGTCGTAGTCGACGTAGCGGGCGACGTAGAGATCGAGATCGGAGTCGCCGTCGAAGTCCGCAAGCGCGCAGCCCGTGCTCCATCCGCCGGGCCCCGCGGCGCCCCAGGCGTCCGTGGCGTCGATGAAGCGGCCACCACCACGGTTCAGCCAGAGCGCATTGCGCCCGTACCCGGCGATGAAGAGGTCGTCGCGGCGGTCGCCATCGACGTCGCCTGCGGCGACCCCGAAGGACCACCTGCGATGCGTGATGCCGCTCGCAGCGGTGATGTCCGTGAACCGAAGGCCGCCATCGTTGCGCCAGAGCCGCCCACCCGGTCCCTTGGCCGGCTCGGCAAGCGTCGCCCCATTGGGCATGAACAGGTCAAGATCACCGTCGTCGTCCACGTCGATCAGCGCAAGTCCCCCGCCCTTCACCTCGAGGATCTGCGTGCTCGGCTGCGCACCGCTGGTCATCACGGCCGCGACGCCGGAGTCGGCCGTGACGTCGGTGAACGAGATGGGCGCCTTGGCCGACTGATCGGGAGATGCCGGCTTCCGATGGTCCTGGACGGGCGGATCCTGCACCACGCATGCGACGCCGAGGCACACCGTCACCAGGACCGCGAGGCTCAAGGTCGGGTTCCCTTCGGTGCATCGACGATTCGCCCCATGCGCTCACGCGCATTCAGCTCCTCCACCCGCGCACGATCGGCGGCCTGCGCATCGCCCAACCGGTCGTAGCACCGCGCGACCTTGGCCCAGACCTCGTAGTGATCGGGCCACGCCCGCAGCGCGCGGCGGTACAGATCCACCGCATCCTGCGTGCGATCCGCACGAAGGGCAAGGTCGCCCTGTCGCGCCAGGATCTTGCCGCGATCACGACTGCGCGACTCCTCCATCCGCTCCGCTTCAGGCAGGCACGCCATGGCACGCTCGAGCGCTGTCGAGGCGGCATCGACCTGGTCCTCATCGATCTCGACCAAGGCCAGGCCGTACCACGAGTCGCCGGCGGTGGGCACCGTGGCCACGTGCGAGGTGAAGGCGCCGCGTGCACCGTCGAGGTCGCCGGCGTAGTAACGCGCCCATCCAAGGAAGTGCGCGACATGGGTGTGCTCGGGGAACTGCTGCGCGCGCTGCGCAGCGTCCATGGCCGTGGCGCCCGCAAGTGACCGCTCGAAGAGTGGCACCGCATCGCTGTATCGCTTCTGCTTGTGCAGGCTCAGCCCCAGCACGAACGCCGCACGGGGTTGATCGGGGTAGGCCGCGAGCGCGGCCCGAGCCACGGGCTCCGCCTGATCGGGATGATTGCGCGCAATGAGCTGCAGTGCGACACGCGCCTGGTCATCGCCGGGCGGAGCCGGCGGCACGTCGGCGTTGGCCCGCTTGAGGGCCTCTTGGACCTCCGGCGGCAAGGCCGGCGCTCCGGAGTCGGCAACCGGGGCTGCGGGCTGCTGCGACTCGGTTGGCTGCGCCACGGTTCCGGTCCCGGGTTCGGCGGTCGGCCGCTGCACGCTGCGTTCACCGGCCGGATCGGAGCACCCAGCGATCATGACGACGAGGGCGGGGAGGAAAGCGCGCATCGGCCCATCCTACGGAGCAAAAATCCACGGGGTCGACCCGGAATTTGGTCGCGGCACTGCCCTGGGACTTGCTCCATGGCCGAGCCGGGTGAATAGTCAGGGAGATTCTCGCGAATGTCCTTTCATGTGTTATTGAAAGAACCCCTTCCGGGACCTACATTGAGCAGGCCGGCAGTCGTCGGCAACGTTGTTGTTCGGCACCCTCAACGAAGACTGAAGAGGATCGATTGATGCGACGCATGATGCTGCCTGCCGTCACCCTGCTTGCCGTGGCTCCGCTCGCGAGCGCCCAAGTGACCATTCAGCCCAAGGCCGGTGCGCCGCTCGCAGGGCTGACCCCCGCTCAGCTGGAACTCTTCTGGATCGGCCAAGAGGCCTACTCGACGCCGGTCACGCTCGAGATGGGGTTGGGCCCCATCATGAACAAGAGCAACTGCGTCAGCTGCCACACCAATCCGATCGGTGGCTGGGGCAGCATCTCGGTCAACCACTTCGGGATGGACGACAAGGGCGAGTTCATGATGAGCCCGGGCGAGACGCAGTCGCTGCTGCAGACGCTCGCCGTCTCCCCGCTCTGTGCCGAAGTCGTCCCCGAGGATGCCTCCGTCTTCGTGCAGCGCGTCACCAACTCGTCGATGGCGTTCGGCCTCATCGAGGCGATCCCCGATGCTGCCATCGCCGCCAACGCCGACCCTGCCGACGCCAACGGCGACGGCGTCTCCGGCCGCGTGCACTGGGTGCATCTGCTGGAGGATCCCACGGGTCCGCTGCGTGCCGGTCGCTTCGGATGGAAGGCGCAGGTCGCCACCACCCTGAGCTTCTCGGGTGATGCGGCCCGGAACGAGATGGGGATGACCAACGACCTCGAGCCCATCGAGAACGCCCCCAACGGCAACGACGCCATCCTGAGCGAGTGCGATTCGGTCGCCGATCCCGAGGACACGCCCGATCTCGAGGGCTACCGGTTCATCGACCGCGTCACGCACTTCCAGCGCTACCTCTCGCAACCGCCCCAGACGCCCAAGAGCGGCATGTCCGGCGAGGCGGTGTTCAACGCGATCGGCTGCAACGCGTGCCACGTCCGTGACTGGACGACGTCGAATTCTCCCCTGCTCGAGGACGCGATCCGCAACAAGGCCATCAAGCCCTACAGCGACTTCCTGATCCACAACATGGGCGGGCTGGGCGATGGCGTGCAGCAGGGCGACGCCGACGAGACCGAGATGCGCACCCCGACGCTCTGGAACCTCCGCACGCGCGACCCAATGCTGCACAACGGTGCGGCCTCGGGCGGCACGTTCACGACCCGCGTCACCAAGGCGATCGAACTGCACGGACCGTTCGGCGAGTCGGCCAGCAGCGCCGCCGCCTTCATGGCCCTCGGCGGCACGCAGAAGGCCCAGCTGATCGCCTTCCTCGGCTCGCTCGGCAAGCTCGAGTTCGACCTCGAGCCGGACAACCAGGTCGATGTCTTCGACTTCATGCTGTTCCAGTCGTGCTTCGCCGTTGGCGCCGCTTCGCCCGACACCAACTGCGGCGTGGCCGACTTCAACCAGGACGGCCTCATCAACACGGTCGATGCCTCGGCGTTCATGCAGGCCTACGAAGGTGCCGAAGGCACCGGGGACTGCGACAAGGATGGCGAGCTCGACCTGATGGAGATCCTGCTCGGCGCTCCCGATGCCGACGGCGACTTCGTCCCGGATGACTGCGCTGGCTGCCAGGCCGACTTCGACGGCGACGGCCAACGCAACGGCGTCGACCTTGGCATCCTGCTCGCAGGATGGGGCACCGCCGCGGCCGACGCGGACGGCGACGGCATGACCAACGGCGTCGACCTTGGCATCCTGCTCGCAGGCTGGGGCGCCTGCGACTGACCGGCGCCTCCGAACAGACCTGATCCAGCACCACGACCGATCCCACAGACCAGACCGACGCCAGGAGACACCATGCAGACCAGCCGCTTCGTCCTGACCCTTGCCGCCGCGATCACTGCGTCGGCCAACGCCCAGTGGGCAACGTTCCAGAAGCAGACCTCGACCCGCATGGTCGCGAGCGCTTCGCTGATCGTGAATCCGAACCTCGAGCACGACTTCGCCGTGGGCGACTTCGACAAGGATGGCGACCTCGACCTCGCCTGCATGCGCAAGTTCCCGGGCTCGGTCCAGGGTGGCTTCCGCGACATCCTGTTCATGAACGAGAGCGGCGTGCTGGTCGATCGCACGATCGAGTTCGGCTCCGCGGCCGACGCCGCCGGCTCGCAGGGCATGCTCGATCCCGCCAACGACCGTGACGTCGAAGCCTTCGACGTGGACAACGACGGTTGGCTCGACCTGATCACCGTGACCACCATGAGCGACCAGGTGAGCGCCATGCTCGGCCAGCCGCGCGTGTACCGCAACCTGGGCAACAACGCCCAGGGCCAGTGGCAGGGCTTCCGCTTCGAGGACAACCGCATCCCCACGATGGTCAGCAAGACCGGCGTGGCGGCCAACCCACGCGCCTGCGACGCCGCGGTCGCCGACTACACCGGCGACGGCTACGTCGACATCTACTTCGTCGACTACGACACCCCGGAAACCGTCGGTCAGACGATTTGCTTCGACCTGAACTCGGATGGTGACACCAGCGACACCGGCGAGTGCCAGCAGTCCCCCGCCGAAGACGCCGCGAAGGACTACGACAACCGCCTGCTCATCAACCAGGGCGCCGCCAACCCAGGCTTCTTCACGGACAGCGGCACCACCCGCATGACCGCTGCCCAGCTCGTCAGCGAGTTCGGCAACATGTGCGAACCCGGTGACATGAACCAGGACGGTCGCCCCGACGTGGTCCGCGTGAACACGCTGACCAGCGGCCAGGACGTGGCGGTCTTCTACCCCAACGCGGGCGGCACCGTGTGGACCAAGGACGTCGTCTACCCCGGCCTTGCACCCTACGGGCTCGGCGTGGATGACCTGAATGGCGATGGCAAGCTCGACTTCATCGTCGCCGACGACGGCCAGGACCGCTACTGCCTCAACACCGGCAACGGCACCGATGGCCTGGCCAACTTCACGACGTACGTGATCTCCGGCAGCCCCTCGGAGTTCGGCAACACCATCTCCATCGCCGACCTGAACAACGACGGCCGCAAGGACGTGATCGTGACCGACGTCGACAGCGACCTGGGGCCCTTCTGCCCGACAAGCGGTCGTACGACCAAGTTCTACCGGAACACCGGTTCCGACAGCGCCCTGCTGGTCAACGAGGCCGGCACGGTGCCCGCCGCCGAGCAGACCGGCTGGACCGACGCCGCGCTGTTCGACATCAACGGCGACGGCTGGAAGGACATGGTGTCCGGCACCTGCGGCGGCATCAACGTCTACATGAACACGCCGCCGATCAACATGAGCTGGTCGATCGTCGGCGGTGCACCGTCGACCGTGCCGCCCGGGCAGGCGACCACGCTCACGGCGAACGCAGCGATCGTCGGCGGCGGTTCGATCGTCTCGGGCAGCGCCCAGCTGTTCACGCGCATCAACAACGGCTCGTGGACGAACTCGGCCCTCACCCCGGTCTCCTCGACGCAGTTCCTCGTCAATCTGCCCGCGCTTGACTGCGGCCAGAGCCTCGACTGGTACATCACCGCGCAGCTCAGCAACACCGGCACCGCGCCGTGGGCCCTCCCCGCGAGCGGCGCCGTGGCGCCGTTCGGCCTTGATCCGGTGTCCGGCACCGAACTCATCTACTCGAGCGAGTTCGAGAATGGCACCGAAGGCTGGACCGTGGTGAACACCGCGGTCACCTTCGGCGCGTGGGAACTGGGTGACCCGATCGGCAGCAACAGCGGTGCGACCCCGGTGCAGCCTGAGAACGACAATTCGTCCACCGGCGTCAACTGCTGGTTCACGGGTCAGGGCACCGCAGGTGGCACCGCCGGCGCCGGCGATCTCGATGGCGGCCCGACGGAGCTCATCTCGCCGGTGTTCACCATCGGTGGCCAGGACGTGACCATCTCCTACGCGCGTTGGTTCGCCTGCGTGGAGCCCACCGCCGCCGAAGTGGACTCGCTGTCCGTCGACGTGCGCGTCGATGGTGGCGCCTGGCGCAACCTCGAGGCCTTCACGTCCAACACGGGCTTCTGGTCGGTCCGTTCCGGCAATCTGTCCTCGACCTTGACGCCCGGGAACACCATGCAGATCCGGTTTGTCGCGCGCGACAACCCGAACAACTCGACGACCGACGCGGCCATCGACTCGATCCGCATCGAGCGCGTCGTCTGCACCCAGGCCCCGGCCTGCGCGGGTGATCTGGACGACAACGGTGCAGTCGATGGTGCCGACCTGGGCACCCTGCTTGGCCAGTGGGGTGGCGCCGGATCGGCGGACCTCGATGGCAACGGCACGGTCGACGGTGCCGACCTCGGCGTGATGCTCGGCGCGTGGGGCGCTTGCCCCTGAGTCACGCCCCTGAGTGAATCCCCTTGCGGCCCCGGCCTCGTGCCGGGGCCGTTTTCGTTCCAGCGCGCTGCGGCCGGCATGCGATCCGCGCCCGCAGGCCCGCCGACGGCAGCGACGGATCAGTCGCCGATTGGCGCCACGGGAATCGCCACGGTGCGACCCACCCCGTCGACCACGACCTGCGTGGGCTGGGTTGGTCCGGCACCGGCAGGCCACCGCACGGTCACGACCGAGCGCGCCTGTCCATTCGGCAGACCGATGGTAAAGGCCGGATCGCACGCGCTGAGGTAGCTGCGGGCGCCGCTGACGACGCACGCTGCAGTCGGACGGTCCGGGGCATCCGCCGGGGCCACGGTCACCAAGGCCCCGATGCCCTGGGGATTGCCCGGCGGACCCTTCAGCTCGATGCGCAGCCATCGACCGTGTGGAGGCAGATCGTTGCGCAGGAGCATCGGTGCGCCCCCGGCCTGCGTCAGGGCCAGGTCGAGGTCGCCGTCGCCATCGATGTCGGCCGTCGCCAAGCCGCGCCCAACGACCGGACGCGCAAGATCGCCGATCATCCCGGCGGGCAACTCGCGCAGGAGCGGGCTTGGGGCTGCAGGTCCGGCGTTGAGGAAGAGTTGCCCACGCTGGCGCCATGACTGGCTCGGCTGCACCCGCGCGATGCGCTCCTCGATGTGACCGTTGGCCTGTACCAGATCGGCGTCACCATCGAGGTCCATGTCCGCCATGACCAAGCCGAAGGTCAGGAAGGCACGCGAGGCCGGGCCGAGTCCCTCGATGATCGCATCATCGCTGAAGGCCATCGTGGTGCCCCGCTCGACGTAGAGCGAACTCATCTCGTTGGCAAAGTTGCCGATCGCGATGGCCCACTGCCGTGGCCGCAGCCAAGCGGTGTCGATGCCCATGGCGCCGGTGGCGCTGCCGTTGCGATCGAAGGCGATGCCGCTGGCGCCCCCGACGTCCACGAACCGCGCGCGCCCCACGGAACCCTCGTTGCGGAAGAGGAAGTTCGCGACGGTGTCGTTCGCGATCGCGACGTCCACCCGCCCGTCATCATTCCAATCCCCGAGCACGACGCCCAGCGCCTTGCCCATCGGCTTCCCCGTGCTTGCGTTGGCGACCGCGAACCCGCTCTCGGCCGTGGCATCGACGAGCCCCGCGGAGCCGTCGTTGCGCAGGTAGGTCAGGTCGACGCCCTCGAAGCCGGTGGGCGATCCATACGCACGGCCGATGCCGGTCAGCCGGTAGTCGACGGCCAAGTCGATCGCTCGCGACCAGCGGACGTAGTTGCAGACGATGATGTCGAGGTCCCCGTCCTGGTCCCCGTCGAACATGGCGGCACTCGTACCCCAGCGCGAGGCATGGGGCACCTTGAGTCGATCCGTGGCATCCTCGAAGCGCGGCGCACCGCCACGCTCCGTTCGATTGAGATAGACCGCGTTGCGTCCAACGGTGGTCACGAAGAGGTCGGTGCGGCCATCCGCATCAAGGTCCCCCGTCGCCACGCCCATGCCGTACCGCGGACCCTCGAGTCCGCTGCCCTTGGTGGCCTCGCGGAACTGACCACGGCCGTCGTTGGTCCACAATCGCACGCTGTCGTGGCCCGGCTCGGGCTCACTGGCGAAGGGCTCACCATTCCAACGGCAGCCATCGATCAGGACCAGGTCCTGATCGCCGTCGCCATCGACGTCGAGGAAGCCGACACCCCCACCCATCGTCTCCGGCAACAGGGACTCGCCGGTGGCACCCGTCGTGTGGATGAACTCGATGCCCGATGCCTTGGCCACATCGGTGAAGGGCACCGCGGTCAGCGGCTGCTCGACCACGCGCGGCAGTGCCGGCGTGACCGGCGTCGGATCGGGCACGCGCTCCGGCGCCGGCTTGCGCAGGAGCAACCACGCCCCCGTTCCGACCGCACCCAGCGCGACGATCGTCACAAGCGACCATCCTGCTGCGCGACCGATGCTGCCGTCGTCATGCTGTGGATCAGGTACGTGGTCGTGCATCGAAATCGGAGCCTACGCGCGGGCCGGTTCGCCGATCACTCGCTGGAGCCGGATCCATGCACCGAACGAACTGCCGCCTCGGAGGCCTGGGCCCCCAAGCCGGTCAGCCCCCGCACGGCAGCAGGCATCGACGGCCCAGTCGATGCCTGGGGCCTGGTTGGCGCGGGCGCGGCAATCGAGGCCTCGAAGCGCCCGGGCCGCTGCAGGTCGAAGATGACGATCGGCTCGGCAGCATGGTTGGCGGCCGGATAGCGCGCGCGGGCCACCGTGATGGCCGCATCACGCGCGTTGTCGTCGAGCTTGTACGTGGCGTGCTGGGCGCGGGCGCGCTCGGCGAGGTCGCGGTCACCCTGTTCGGTCGCCACCTGCGACAGCACGTACCACGCCTGGGCGTTCTCCGGATCGAGTGCCAGCGCAGCCTCGAGGTTCGCGCGCGAGCGTGCAAGCAGGTCCCGGCCCTTCGCGGGATCGCTCGACTGGACGGCGCGCGACCACTCGTACTGGACCTGGGCCAGGTCGACCCGCAGGCGATCATCGTGGCTGAAGTCGAACCCACGCTCGATCGCAAGCGGGAAGGCGCTGGCCTTGACGGCTTCCATGTTCCGCACCGCGGCCTCGAAGTTGCCGTTCTGGCGGTCGACCTGCGCGCTGAACCAGGCGATCGACCACGGGTAGGCGGGGTTGGTCGCCTGCCCCGCGCGCGCCAGTGCGGCGACTGCGTCATCGAGCCGCCCCTCCTTCAGGTACGCCCGAGCCAAGCCGAGGGCACCCTCGCCGCGACCGAGCGCTTCGACCTTGCTGAAGGCCACTTCGGCCCCGCGGAGGTCGCCCTTCTGACTGCCCCGATTCCCTTGACGGAACAAGCCGATCGCGTAGTCGTACCAGCGCTGCCACTCCGGAAAGGTCGGCGACGTGGACGAAGCCGGGCCGGACTCCGCGGGCGCAGCCCCGCTGGCCAGCGGAAGCGTGACCGAGTCCGTAGCCAACGTCAGCACCGGCACCGTGTTCGCACCGCTGCCGGGATACGCGTAGTGCATGTAGGTCGTATCAAACTTGCGGTACCGCAGGGCGACCTCGATGGTGACCGGATCGGTGAGGTCCGTGGGCAGCGTGAGGCCGAAGTGCGTGACGTCGCCGGCTCCAGGCGGGACTTGGTTGTTGTAGAGCGGGACGAAGATGTCCTGCGGGTTGCGGCGGTCGATGCGGTTTCCCGCGCGATCGAGCATGAAGACGTTGAAGAACTTGCTCCAGGGGTCGACGGCACGATCGCCGTCAACGCCTCCGCTGCGGCCGATGACGCGGGCGCCGGCCCGCACCGTCACGTCCAGCCAGACCTCGTTGCTGTCGGCGGTGCCCTGCGTGAACTCATGGCCGAGCTTCAGCGTGCGCGTGACCACCTCGATCAGCAACGCCTCACCCGGGCTCACAGCAGGCAGCATCGGATCCAGCGGCGCCTCGAGCGGTGCGTCGATGTCGCTGCCGCGACGGATCCCGAAGAGGTCCACGCGCATGGTTCCCTGAAGGAACGCCTCGCACTCTGCCTGCACGGTCTCTGCGCCCGTGAGGCCCGAGAGCAGCGGCGTGGCCGGGTTCGCACTCGCGAAGCCGTGATCGAGGATCGCAAGCCTGCCGTCGCGCACCTTGGCCCCGAAGTCGTCGCTCGGCCGCGCCTGCATGTGGCAGCCGTTGCAGTTCGACTCCGCGCGCGCCGGGTAGTACCAGCTCTCGACGCCGTGCCCACTCACGCCCGAGAGCCGGAACGAGTCGTAGTGATTCTGGCCGCGGAGCCAGCGGTAGTCGTTCACGGCCTCGGGAAGGTTGACCTTGTGGCAGGTGCCGCAGAACTCCGCACTACGGTGCACCTCCGGCTTGAGGAAGGTCTGCTTGTGGAAGGATGGCTTCGCCTTGACGAGCTGGCGGTTCACCCACCTGAGGAATGGGTTGTCGCTGAAGGCGAACGGATAGTGGCGGGACTCCTCGATCGTGTAGTCGGCATTGCCCCGCGGCGAGTTCACCGCCACGATCGAATGGCACGCCGTGCAGGTGATGCTGGCGGCGCCGAGCGGATCCTTGGCGACGTCGTAGTCGGGGTCATCGAAGCGCGCGTGCTCGAAGGCGCCCGAGAAGAACGGCACCGGGTCATGGCAGCCGGCGCAGAAGCGCGCATCCTGCACCGAGCCCTCGCGGGCATGCGCCTGGCGGCGGGTCTCGCGCACGCTGAAGGCGTACAGCGGATTGTTGAAGCTGCTCGCGGCGTGCACGGAATGCGCCCAGGAGTCGTAGGTGTCCTGGTGGCACTCGAGGCAGTACTCGTTCATCATCAGCCCCTCAGCCGGGATGAACCCGCCCGAGGCCGTGCGCGCGAGGCTCGGTTCGAAGTAGTCGGCATTGCGCGGACCGACCGTCGACCACGGCCGTGCATCGGCACCGTGCAGCGCAACCATGGCGACCGCGAAGACGGCCGCAACGGCGCCCCACCGAACTCCGACCTTCCAACGGATGCGACGGCCCGAGAGCCGGTGCAGCACGTACAGCCAGATCGCGGCGACCGGAAGGATCACGTGCAGCCAGTAGGCGATGCGACGGGAATCCGGATTGCGCAGGCCCACCTCGCGCCCACCGACGTCGACGTTGGTCAGGAGCACGCCCGTCACCAGCACGCCGACCGAGGCCCACAGCAGGATCCAGCCTGCGCGGACGGCGCTGCGGTTGGGTCGATCGTGCGTGTTGGCCAGGTGCACGATCGCGAAGACGACGAACGGCACGACAAAGAGCAGCCCGAGCGCCAGGTGCCCTCCGAACATCCACTGGTAGAACTGGTTCTCGAGCGCCTGCCCACTGGCCCACTGGGCAGTCGTGATGCCGGCCAGATAGACGCTGTTCACGACCAGCAGGGCGAAGAGGCCGAAGACCACGGAGAGCACCAGGGACAGCCGCGGCCCGACCGGGTGCTTCATGGGCTTGCGTGGCGACTCAGGCATGTAGCGCAGTCTAGGGCGGTGCGGTCGCCCGACCCCCATGTTAGAGGCCGGATCCTCGACCGAATCCCTGCCGTCGGATCAGCGACCACCCTGACGACGGGTGTTGAACCGCTCGTGCAGGGCCTCGGCCGCCGAGGTGCGGCGCTCGCCCCGCATCGGTTGCGGATCCAGCGTCTCTCCGTCCTTGGTGAAGAGATCCATGTCCTTGCACCATCCGTCGAGTTCGAGCACCCAATGGCGGTTCGTTCCGGCGGACTCGGCCGGGGCCGTGAACGCCAGCTGCAGCTCCTCACCGCCGGCGAAGATCGCGCAGGCGTCGTCCTGCTGCGTCACCAGCGGCAGGCACGCACCGAGGGCCGTATAGGCGCCCACCTGGGTCCGGCAATCCCAGAGCGGCACGGCGCGGGTATCGTCGTACTGAGGAAGGAACTGGGGACCGGTCGAGCGGAGCGCGTAGCCGCGTCGCGCGATGGTGGCCGACGCCACCGCGCAGGCCACGGGCGCGACGGGCGCGGGTTCGGCGAGCGCGATCGCGATGCGATCCCAATAGATCTGGTGGTTGGTGGTCAAGCGGAGTGCCTTCGAACCCGCGGGTAGCGCCGGCACCGGGAACAGCGCCCGCCTGGGCATGCCCGCGGGGTAGCCGAACTGCTCGGCCACCATGATCCAGGTGCCATCGGCGGCGCGGGCCTCGAGCGACGGCGCACGGAAGGCGGCGCCGGCCTGCCATGCCGCGAACATCGTCTGGCAGTACGGGTACTCGATCCATCCGTCCATCACGAGCCAGGCGTTGCTCAGCGTGGACAGATCCTGTTCGAACTCGAGGGTCAACGCGTGGTCACCCTGCAACCGACCGATGAGCCGATGATCGAGCGGACCGGGATCAGCGGCCACCCGGTCGACGCGTGAGATGGAGGTGAGCACCTCCGTCGATGCCTTCGGCGATGAAGCCACCGATGCCCCCGTTGATGCCTCCGGCGCACTGCTCAGCGCACCTTCATCGCGCGCAGTTGATGGGTGCTGCGCTCGCGATTCAGTCACAAAGGAACTCGATGCCGCGATCGGCGCAAGTTCGGTCCGCCAGAAGACCGGCTTGCCGGTCGGTTGGGGATCGTTGATCCCCATGCGTTCGTCGACGGCCATCGACCAGCCCGCTGGAAGATCCCACGCGATCAGTCGAGCGCCGTCGATCCAGCATGCTTCCTCCATCGGCTCGGCCAGCTTGAGTCGGTACTCACCGGCCTCGGGAACCAGCGTGCCCGGCGGCAGCACCACATGCTCCCACGGGCGCGGTGGCGCGTAGACGCCAGGCTCGATCAAGTACCCCAAGCCACCCACGCCCAGGCAATCCGTCACGAAGGCGTGCTCGCGGCCATTCCACGCGAAGATGACGGGGCAGCTGCTGATCTGGCGTTGCGTCTCCACGAGCGTGCGCCGCGAGCCGGCCATCAGCCAGAGTTCGCTCTGCGTGACGCCGTCGCTCCAGTCGATGGCCAACGCATCGACGTGTGGCGCCGGGCCCAAGCCGATCGAGACCGGCTGCAGACTCTGGCCCGGGCCCGAGCCCACGCGCCAGGTGGTCATGCTGGACCACTCCCTGCCGATGCGCGCCGTGAGCCGCGTGCCGATGCCGCTGGCATTCGAGCGCATGCTCTGCGCAGGATCGATGCGGCCACGCGGATCGACGGCAGCGAAGCCACCGCGACCGGAGCCGGGCCCGAACACGACGGGCATGCCGCCGGGCTGCGTAGCCAGCATGCTGGGCCCCTGCTCAGGCTGCAGGTTGACGACCGCCCACGCCGTGGCGGGCTTCGGCGCGCGTTCGATCCAGACCTGTCCGCCCGAGGGATCCACGCCGATGAGTGCGCTGCCCTCGCCGCAGAGGACTTCGTGGTGCAGGTCGCCGTTGAGGTCCGCCAGCGTGAAGAGGCTGCTCGAACCCGTCGCATCCGCAGTCTGCAACGATCCGGAGGAAGCCTCCTTCCAGGCACCGCTCCAGGCGGCGCCACGCTCGGGCGTCTGCGGATGGAAGACGATGAGCGAACCGCCGAGCGCTGCTGCAGCGCCCGTCGCCAGCGTGCTTCCCTGCCGAAGGAGGATCACGGGCGCCCCATCGATGGCGCGTTCCGTGCAGGCGATCCAGAGCGCCGGGCGCGCTTCGATCGCGGCGAACCGCGGCTGCCGCGACCAGGCCCAGAGCCGGTCGTTGCACCAGACCGTGCACCCCTGCGGTCCAGCCAGCAGCAGGTCGACATCGCGATCACCGTCGACATCGCCCAAAGCGATCTGCGTCGCCGGGCCGACCTGCGCGCCCTGCAACCGGTCGCTGATCTCACGCATGGGCGCATCGGCGATGCCTGCGAAGAGCCGCAGCGCCCCGGCCCCATCGAGGATCGCCAGGTCCAGGTCGCCGTCGTGATCGAGGTCGGCGAGCACGCCATCCCGCACCGGACCGATCGAGGCGAGACCGAGCGACTCGGTGCGGTCCTGCCATGTGCCCGCACCCGGCTGCACCCAAGCACGCACACCGCCAGCGCCGATCGTCACGAGATCCACACGGCCATCGCTGTCCACGTCCCCGGCGAGCACCGCCTGGACGCCGCCATCAACGGCCATCGGGTGCGATCGATCCAGCATGAAGCCCTGCGGCGTCGATCGCAGGATGGCGTTGGGCTGGTCGCCCATTAGTGCGCCCGGGATGACCAGATCGAGCGCGCCATCGTCATTCAGGTCGACCGCGCACACGCTGGCCCCGCCACTGGCGCTCCATGCGGGGTCCTGCCCGGGTGCCAACGCGATCGCTTGGGGCGCGGCCAGCATCGGCCCGCGCGCCGGTTCCGGCATCGGCGACTGCGGCACGATGCACATGCCCATCGCTCCCATCCGCGTGTACTTGAACTCGGCGAGCGTGCTGCGCGGGTTCATCGCCAGGCGGTCGAAGAGCTGCATCGCAGCCTCGGCGGCGGCTTCGTCGCCCGTGCGCGACGCCATGCGCTGGATGCCCAGCTGCGCACTGCGCAGGAACGGATCGAGCTCAGCGGCGCGGCGGTACCACGCGAGCGCATCGGTGTCGGCACCCGTCAGTTCGAGGCACTGCCCGACGTAGAAGCTCGCATGCGGATCGCCCGGCACGGCCTCGGCGCACCGGCGAAAGTGCGGCAACGCCTGGTCGGGCTTGCCTAGGTACAGCTCACACAGGCCGATGCAGTAGGTCGGCGTGCCCCACGTCTCCACGCCCGGAGCGTCGTAGGCACGCAGGATCGAGCGGAACTCCTCGATCGCACGCTCCTGCGCGCCATCCACCGATTGGTTCATCAGCGCGATGGCGGCGTTGGTCAGTCCCCACCGATTGCCGTGCACCTGGGCGCTGCCCTGGAACTGCAGGCGGGCGGCCTCGAAGTCGAACTGCCCCATGAGCCCCAGACCATGGTTGAGGGCCCCAATCTGCGCCGTGCTCAACGGCTGCTCAGGGGCCGGGCCGCGCGAGCAGCCGGGTGCGAGCAGCGCAAGCAAGACGGCGGCGACGAGGGGCGTGACGGCTGCGGCGACGGGCCTCAGGGCTGCGGCCACAGGCATGGCGGCGCCTGCGACCTTTACGCGGTGCTCAGGGCTGCCGGGCCCGGTGCGCCGTGCACGGTTCTTGGCGCCGCCCCACACGAAGCCCGTCACCGCAGCTCCCGCTTCGCATGCGCGATGCGCTCGTTGGTGGAGTCGATCGAGATCGCGCCGGTTCCTGCTGGCGCCAGGTACGGCTGCTGCATGTACGGATGAGCCGTCGTGCGCAGGTGCGCGCGCATGTCATGGCCGCGGCTTCGCTCACGCGCCGCCCGCAGTGCACCGAGGTCGATGGGCGCGACCACCACCTTCTCGCCCGGGCCGGGATCCGCCTGCGCCAGGACGCGTCCTTCGAAGTCGACCACCATCGATCCACCGGGCCAGGAGAACGGCGGGTAGTCACGGAAGCTCGCGCCTTGGTTGGACGCGACCACGTACGCCGTGTTCTCGACGGCCCTCGTTCGGTTGATGAGGGTCCACCAATCCATCGGCTGCGTGGCACCCCACGGGTCCATGTACGCACTCACGCGCACCAGCACCTCGGCGCCATTGAACGCCAGTTGCCTGATGGTCTCGGGAAAGAGCCAGTCGTAGCAGATCGCACAGCCGATCCTGCCGATCGGCGTGTCGGCGACCGGAAAGATCGGCAGGTCGAAATCCGCCAGGTCGTGCGGGCTCGCGTGCACTTCCCAGGGAATCCAGGGATTGACCTTGCGGTAGGTCGCGGCGATGCCATCGGGCCCGATGAGCATGGTCGTGTTGAAGACCGCGTCGGGCCAGCGTGGGTGCCGCTCGAGGAACGTGCCCGTCTGGATCCAGCATCCGAGCTTCTTGCACACGCGCGCGTAGGCATCGGTGTGCTCATTTGGGAGTTCGACCGCCAGATGCTGCTGCAGCTCCTTCACCGTCATGTAGCACGGGGGCGTGTGCGCGAACTCGGGGAACGCGATCAGGCGCACGTCGAAGAAGGGTTCGTAGCCGCCGACGGTCGACTCGGCCATCGCGCACATGCGGGCGACGCGATCGGCGATGGCACTGCGGTCCTTGGGCGTCTCGAACGCGGTCTGGATGGCGGCGGCGTGGTACCTCATGGGGCGGTCCTGGGCGCACACGCGCGCGGGTCGGGCATCAGCTGCGTTCCTCGATCCAGAGCTGCTGGATCGTCTCGAGGATGCGTTCGTTGCTCGGGTGGCCCGGCTGCTCGGCGAAGCCCGGCAGTTCAGTGACGAGCGCGCGCAGACGCGGGAAGCTCACGGACGCGGGATCGACCTCCGGGTGGCGGTCCGCCAGTTCCTCGGCGATGCGCTGCACATCGAGCCAGTGGAACGAGGCCGCCATCAGTGCGGCACTTCCTTCACGGCGTTGCGGTTCCAGCTGGGCACGCGGAAGACGACGGTGCCGCCCTTGGTGAGTTCGCACTGGCAGGCCAGGCGGCTGTTGCGCTGGATCCCGGGTGCTTCCTCGACGCGGTCATCCTCGGCTTCGGTCGACTCGCTCAGGCACTCGGCCCCCTGCTCGACGTAGATGTGGCAGGTGCTGCAGGCGCACACCCCGCCGCAGGCATGCTCGATGTTGATGTGGTTGTCCAGCGCCAGCTCCAGCAGGCTCTCGCCCGTGGCGCCCATCAGCTTCCACTCCTTCTGGGTGGTGCCGGTGGCTCCTTCCGGGTCCTCGAGGTGGATGATGACCGGGATGTTGCGCTCGCCGCGCGGGCCTTCTGATCGCTTGAAGCTCATGGGGCAGGAAGTGTAGCCCTGCGCGCGTACCATGGGCCGGATGCATTCGGCGCCAGATCCCCTTGCCCTGACCAGCCTTGCCTTCGTCGAGGCCGCCAAGGCCAACGGCATCGCCCGGGGCGTGGCGCTCGAGGCCTACCGCGCCGTGCACCGTCGCGGCGAGTGGCTGCCGTGGATGGCGCCCCCGCCGCCCGCCCCCGCGCGCGAACTCATCGACGGCAAGACCGTCAAGTTCCTGCTGCCGGTCGATGGCGACTACGAGACCGAGAGCGTGGTCATCCCGATGCCGCACCGCACCGGCTGGTTCAGCCGCACCCTGTGCGTCAGCAGCCAGGTCGGCTGCGCGATGGGCTGCCGTTTCTGCGAGACCGCGCAGATGGGCCTGCTGCGCCACCTCACCGTGCGCGAGATCGTTCAGCAGGTGCACACGGCGATCTTCAGGGTGACGAACCCGTGGGATGACGAGCCAGCAACGCTCACCAGCGGTCGCTCGCCCGCCCCGGCGCTCATCGGCGAGGGCGAGACCAACCCGCGTGGACCGGGACGCGGCTTCCCGATCAAGAACCTCGTCTTCATGGGGATGGGCGAGCCGATGGACAACATCGAGGCCGTGCTCGGCGCGATCCGCATCATCGCCGACAAGAACGGCCCCGGTCTGGCGCCGCGCCACATCACGATCTCGACCGTGGGGCGCACCGATGGCATCCGTCGGCTCGGCGAGTTCATTGGCGAGCGCGGCTTCCACCAGGTGCAGCTCGCGGTCAGCCTGAACGCGCCCAACGACGAGGTGCGCAGTTCGATCATGCCGATCAACCGCGCCGAGCCGATGGCCAAGCTCCGGCAGGCGATGATGGAGTTCCCCAAGCGGCCGAGTGCGGCGCTGTGCGTGGAGTACGTGCTGATTCCCGGCGTGAACGACTCGATGGCCCACTGCGACGAGGTGTGCGCGTTCCTCAAGGGCATGCGCTGCAGCCTGAACGTGATCCCCTACAACCCGCGGCGTGACAGCCCCTGGCCCGCGCCCTCGGATGAGTCCGTGGATGCGTTCGTCAACCGCGCGGTCGCCAACGGTCAGTTCACCAAGATCCGCGGCACCAAGGGGCGCAGCGCGATGGCAGCGTGCGGGCAGCTCGGCAACGAGCGGATCCGCGCCCGCAAGCGGGTCGAGGGTGAGTGCGGTTCGGGCGCTGCCGGCCCGGGCGGTGGGCTCACCCCGACGATCCGGCAGACCGGCTGAGCCCCCCCGCTCCGCATCCGGCCCCGTGGACCTGACGATCCGGGGTGCGGGGCGCAGGCCCGGGCCCCGATTGAAATCAACGGTCCGTTTTGCTTTACCCGCCCCTTGTGGCAGACTGCCGTGGGCTCGAGCCGTTCCGGGGTCCAGGAGAAACTGAAGATGTTCGAGTCAACCGACGCCGGCCGGGCTGTCTGTCAGCCCATTTCCCGCCTCGCCCGTTCGATGCGCGATGCCGCGCTGCTCGTTGGAGGCGGCCTGGCCCGGACCCCGAAGTTGTGGCGTCGCCTGGGGGATTTCTCGCTCCTGCTCGCCCTCGCTGGCTCAACGATCCTGGTGCTCAACCACACCTCCGGCGCGGCCCCGAAGGCTTGGTACTACATGTCCGGTGGGTACGGCGGCGGGTACGGGAGTCCGAACTACGACAGCGATGCAGATGGGATTCCTGATGCGATGGACGTTTGCCCGCTGGCGGCAGGCAGTCCGGGTTGTTCCGGATGCCCGGAGGGTGCATGCGGTGAACCGCAGCCGTTCTGGTACTCCAGTTCGGAGCTCGCACTTTCGTGTGTTGAACAAGGCTACGGCACGACCCAAGAGTTCTGGGAACTGCCCTTCCCCTACGGGGCTCCCCTGGCAAGTGAGGCGGTTCAGCTCACGCTTCGCGTACGACCGGGATCCAACAACACCGCTTTCGTTTCGATCTTCGCACCGGGCGTTGAGCCGGGATACGGCCAACCGCTGGTGCAGCAGAACTTCACATCGGGAAGCGCGTGCGACGACTTTGATGTCTCGTTGAGCCTCCCCGCAACGGACTTCAACTCCTACAGCCTGACCAACGGATACTTCAGGATCCGGGTTTCGCACGCCTACTGGAACTGCAATGACGGATGCGCCCCTCGCGTGCAGCTCTCGCTCACCGGTACCGGCACCACCCTGCCAACGACCTGGGGCGATCCCGATGGCGACGGCTTCCCGAACTTCAACGATCGATGCCCGCTCGCCTACGGGGACTGCGACGGTTGCCCGCCCGAGTCGTCGCCGGACAGCGACGGCGACGGCACGCCTGACTGCTTTGACGGCGACGACGATGGTGACGGGATTCCGGACTGGTCCGACCGTTGCCCGCTGGTGTTCGTGGCGTACGGAGAATCTGATTGCCTGGGTTGTCCGCCTGCGATGTGCGATCCGCGGCAAGTTTCGTTGGACCTTGGAACGCAGGGCGTGCCCTGCTATGGGGAGCCGTTCCAGTCCAATCAGTGGTTCAGCTTGCCCGCGAGTTCGTTGCCCGCACTGGGATCACCATCGAACCCCGTGCGACTCACCGTGGCGTTGAACGCGGGCGAAGCTCCCGCGGACCAGCAGTTCATCGACGTCGACGTCGTCAATTGGTGGTTTGGTGGATTCCTCGCGGAGGCGAGTTCCAACCTGAGTTGCACCACGACCTCACAGCAGTTTGATATCGACCCTGGCACTTTCAATCTGATCCGCCAGTATTACGGCGGGTTGCCGGTCCAAACCCGCTCGCGCTCGGCATGTGGCAGCTGCACGCCCAGCGTTGGACTGCGACTGGACTACCTCGGCTACGGGCAGCCCCTGCCCGGCAGTGACGAGGACGGGGACGGGATCCCGATCGAGCTTGATCTGTGCCCGCTTGCGGTCGGTCCGTGTCAGGGTTGCCCGTGTACCGACTCCGACGGCGACGGTGAGGCCGATGCATTCGACCTCGACGATGACGGCGATGGCGTCCCTGACATCAGTGACGCGTTCCCCCTCGACTCAAACGAGTCTTCGGACTCGGATGGTGACGGCTTCGGCGACACGGCCGACGGCTGCCCGCTCGATCCGCTGAAGTCGGTGCCGGGCGCCTGCGGCTGCGGCGTGGCGGATGCCGATACGGACGGAGACATGGTCGCGGATTGCGTGGATGTGTGCCCGGCCGACCCGACCAAGTCCACGACGAATGTGTGCGGTTGTGGTGTTCCGGATCTTGATCTGGACGGCGACGGCGACATCGATTGCCCGCTCACGGGTGGCTTGCCGGTGGTGTTCGGAGATGTGGCCTCGCCGAACAATCAGTACTCGCCCGCCAATACCCTTGGCCAGGGGCCGTTCGTCCAGCTCGCTGCTGGCTTTGAACACGCAGTCGGCCTCCGTTCGGACGGCACCGTCAGGGCGTGGGGCTTCAACAGCAGCGGCTCAATCAACATCCCCGCTGACCTCGGAATCTGCACCGCTATCGCCGCAGGTGGCTCTCACACCGTCGCGCTCCAAGCCGACGGCTCCGTCAGGGCGTGGGGGTTCAACGACTACGGCCAAACCAACATCCCAGGCGATCTCGGCCCCTGCACCGCCATCGCCGCGGGTGCAAACCACACCGTCGCGCTCCAAGAGGGCGGCACCGTCAGGGCGTGGGGCTCCAACATCTGGTTCCAAACCGACATCCCAGGCGACCTTGGCCCCTGCACCGCCATCGCTGCGGGTGAAATCCACACCGTCGCGATTCGAGCAGACGGCACCGTCAGGGCGTGGGGCTTTTTCTTCGACGGAGGCACCCCGGCTGACCTCGGCCCCTGCACCGCCATCGCCGCGGGTGCAAACCACACCGTCGCGCTCCAAGAGGGCGGCACCGTCAGGGCGTGGGGCTACAGCAGCGCAGCCAACATTCCAGTTGGCCTCGGCCGGGTCACCGCCATCGCGGCCGGGCCCTACTTCACCCTTGTGGCCAACGAGCCTGATTGCAACGGCGATGGACAGTCCGACCTCCCGCAGCTTGCCCTGAACGACATCGACTGGGATGGCGTGCTCGACTCGTGCGAAGTGGCCGCCGGCGCCACCGACTGTGACGGCGACCAGGTCCCCGATGCCAGCCAGGTGGCTCGGCGGGTGGATCGTTCGCGCTATCTCTCTTACCTGCCTCGCGAAGGCGAAGGCATCCTGTTTGAGTACCCGGCCGTCGAGCGCGCCGCGCCGGGCAGCCTCGTACGGGTGAGCTTGGAATCCGGCGGTGACTACGGTGGTGGCGTCGCGAACGGCGAGTTCCTACGCGTGACCGTCGCGGGGGCAGAACTTCTCCTCGCTGGAACCAAGAACATGGCGATCGTCACGGCCGACATCCCGGCCGCAGCCTTCAACGCCGCGATCAATGCCTACGCCCTTGGTGCGTTGCCGATTCGCCTTGAATCGGGCGCAAATGTCGATTATTCCAGCGGGGCCGATATCCGGCTGGAGTATTCCGTCGGCGCGGTGGACTGCAACCAGAACGGCGTGCCCGACGCCTGCGACATCGCCAGCGGCACGCAGGGCGACTGCGACCAGGATGGATCAGCCGATGCCTGCGAAGTCGATGCGGCGCCGATCGCACTGCAGGCGGGGTTCCAATTGCCGTGCTCGTACCCCAGTTACTCCAGTGGTCCGCAGACGATCACGCTGACCGCACCCAAGCGAGCGATCGTGGGCACCACCGTCCAAATCGTGTTCAACGGCTCCGGCGATCTCCGTCGCGGTGTGGCGGGTGGCGAGTACCTGCAGCTGCAATGTGGCGATGTGAGTGTGGTGCTTGAGGGGAACCCTCAGCAGAACTGCCAGTCGGCAACCATCACGGCAACCGTGCCCGCGGAGCAGTTCAATGCCGCCCTCCTGGCCGATGGCACCCTGCAGGTGACCATCACCCCGGGCTACGACGTGGATTGCTCAGAGTGCGGGAATACCTTCGGCGACTTCACGATCGCCTACGTCGGCGTCGACCAGGCCACCGATTGCAACCTGAACGGCGTGCCCGATGACTGCGACATCGACCTCAACGGCGACGGCACACCTGACGACTGCGTGGCGCCAGCCGACTCGGACGGTGACGGCACGCCCGACTCCCTCGATGGTTGCCCCCAAGACCCGTCGAAGACCGCCCCCGGCACCTGCGGCTGCGGCGTGAGTGATGCCGACACCGACGGCGACGGCACGCCCGACTGCAACGACGGCTGCCCCAATGACCCGGGCAAGACCAGCTCCGGCTCCTGCGGCTGCGGCACCCCCGACGCCGACTCGGACGGCGACGGCGTGCTTGACTGCGTCGACCCGTGCCCAAGCACTGCCGGCCCCTGCGGCGGATGCCCGGAAAACTCCTGTGGCGGCTGCGGAGCCGCTGCAGACTCCGACGGCGACGGCACGCCCGACTGCAACGACGGCTGCCCCAATGATGCGAGCAAGACCAGCGCAGGATCCTGCGGCTGCGGCAACCCCGAGATCGATTCGGACGCCGACGGCGTGGCGGACTGCGTCGACCTGTGCCCGAACGTGGCCGATCCGCTGCAACTGGACTGCGACGGCGACGGTACCGGCGATGCGTGCGAGGGCGCACCTGACTGCAACGGCAACCAGGTGCCCGACTCGTGCGACCTGGCGAACGGCACGAGCACGGATGCCGACGGCGATACCGTGCCCGACAGCTGCCAGCCCGACTGCAACGGCAACGGCCTGCCCGATGCCTGGGAACTGGCCACCGGCCAGCAGCCCGACTGCAACGGGAACGGCGCCATCGACTCGTGCGACGTCACTGCGGGCCGCTCGCAGGACACCGACGGCAACGGCGAGCCCGACGAGTGCGCCGCCGACTGTGACCAGGACGGCACCCCCAACATCGTCGAGATCGCCCAGGGTGCCACCGACTGCAACGGCAACCAGATCCCCGACCTCTGCGAGGATGGTTCACGCCGTTCCGACACCGGCAACATGGGCCGCGTCGGTGCAGGCGTAACCGCCACGGGAAGCCTGACCGGCCAGTCCTACGCCACGACCCCGGTGTCGCTCACGGTGACCGCTCGCGCCGATGTGGGCGGCTCGAACGAGTGGCTCACGCTGTCGCTCAACGGCATCGTGATTCCGGGCAGCGCCGGCACGCAATTCCTGTTCGGCAGCAACGGCGTCGACTGCCCTGCCGAGAACCAGTCGATCGTCACGATCCCGGCCGCGACCTGGCGGCAGATCATCGATGCCGATGGAGGCACCGGTACGGTGGCGGTCTCGGTGAGCGGTTCGGTCGCGGTGAATGCCGACCAGTGCACCGATCCCCTGCTCACGGCCTCCGTGTCGTACGGCGGTCCGCTCTTTGACTGCGACGGCAACAGCGTGGTCGACCTGTGCGAGATCAGCAGCGGCCTTGCCGACTGCAACGGGAACCTCGTCCACGACACCTGCGAGATCGCATCGGGCACCGCCGCCGACATCGACGGCAACGGCACCCCCGATGCCTGCCAGGAAGACTGCGACGGCAACCTGGCGCCCGACGCGTACGAGCTCGGTCAGCAACCGGGTCTGGACTGCACGGGCAACGGTGTGCTCGACCGCTGCGACATCAGCAGCGGGCTCGAGGCCGACTGCGACCTCGACGGCACGCCCGACTCGTGCGAGTTCGCCACAGGTGATGCGGTCGATTGCAATGCGAACGGCATCCCGGACGCGTGCGACCTCGTCAGCGGTGCGGCATCGGACTGCAACACCAACGGGGTCCCGGACTCATGCGACATCGTGGCTGGTTCGAGCAACGACGTCGACCAGAACGGGATCCCCGACGAGTGCAAGACCGACTGCAACGCCAACGGGCTCCCCGACGCGTACGAGATCGCCCAGGGCTCGGTGCCTGACTGCAACGGCAACGGTGCGCCGGACGGCTGCGACCTGGCCAGCGGTGCCGAGCGTGACTGCAACGCCAACCAGGTCCCCGACAGCTGCGACATCGCTGCCGGCGACGACGACAAGGATGGCGACGGACGCATCGACGCCTGCGAGTTCGCGGCGGGTGACTTCGACCTGAGCGGAGTCATCGATGGTGCGGACCTGAGCCAGATCCTTAGCCTGTGGGGCAGCGAAGGAGCCCCCATCGGAGACCTGGATGGCGACGGGGCCATCGGCGGCGGCGACCTGGCCATCGTGCTGGCCAACTGGGGGGTTCAGGACTGACCGGTCCTGGCCCCCGGCCAGCGCCCGCACGACAGCCCGAGCCCCAGCACGAGCCAGAACACGCAGCGCACCCAGTCCTTGATGAATGTCAGGTCGACGAGCCCCGCCACGAAGCCCGCCGCCAAGAGGGCCAGCACGGCGACCGCGACCCGGCCCTGCAGCCCGGAGCCAAGCCGTGCCTGCCAGGCGCGACGCACGGCAACCACGAGCGCGGCGGCGAACGCAAGCCCACCGACGACGCCGAGCTCGCAGAGCACCTCGACCGGCAGCGAGTGCACCCACGGCATGCCGACCTTCGGGAGCGGCGTGCCGCGCCACGACCAACCGTTGCGCGCATCGCGTTGGTAGTACTGGCCGAAGAGCCCCGGACCGATGCCCGTCACGGGATGGTCCACGAACAGCGTCACCCCGTAGGCCGTCAAGGGCTCGCGGATCCCGACGCCCTCACGCCAGGTCTGGCGCGCTCGGGCCTGCAGCGCTGGCGTGAACGCCACGGCGCCGGCAACGACCAGCAGCATCACCACGACGGCCACGCCGCTGCGCCGTCGCCCCGCCCGCGGGATGATCGACCCCCAGACACCGATGAACCACGCGAGCATGGCTTGGCGCGAGGCGCTCAGGACGGCCGGCAGGCCACCGACCGCCGCCGTCAGCGCACACGCCGCGACCCACCACCGGCGACCCATGGCCGGCAGCGCCGCGATCGCAAGCGGCGCGAGCAGGCTGGCGACCGCCAGGTCATTCTGGTTGCCTTGGCTCCCGGTCAGGCGACCACCCGCACCCGCCTGGCCCGTGAAGAGCGAGCGCCCGGTGGCCTTCTGCCAACCGATGTCCAGGGCGACCGCGGCCATGGTTGCGGCTGCGGCCCAGAGCACGGCGGTCAGCGCGCGCGGACTCCAGGCGGCCACCTGCACGACGGTCGCGACGAGGGCGAACACACCGACACCGGTTGAACGCTCCACCGCAAGACCCGGGAGCTGGCAGCGCAGCACGGAGACGACCATCGCGGCGAGAATGAGAGCCACCGGCCACCAGGTCACCTGGTTCCATCGGCCGGCCCGATCGAAGCGGGCTGCCAGCACGACGCCGACACCGGCGAGCCCGAGTGCCACCATGGCGGCGTTGGGCACCGGGATGCCGGCTGGGATGGTGGCCAGACAGGCTGCGACGAATGCGGCAGCACACCACGCCACGACGCAGGATCCCTGATGCTCGCTGTGACCGGCCCCGGCCATGAGGGGAGCCTAGCCGAGGCTGAGCCCCCCGCTCACACCAGGAGCGTGGCCGGGTTCTCGAGGTTGTGGCGCACCGTGGTCAGGTACTCGGCCGCCATGGCGCCGTCGATCACGCGGTGATCGAGGCTCAGGGTGGCGTCCATCTCGGTGCCCACGCAGAGCTGGCTGTTGCGCACGACCGGCCGCTCCACCGCCGCGCCGCAGGCCATGATGGCGCTGTTGGGCGGGTTGATGATCGCGGTGAAGTTGTCGACGCCGTACATGCCCAGGTTCGAGATCGTGAACGTGGCACCCGTCATGTCCTCGGGGCCAAGACCGCGCGTGCGGGCCTTCTCGGCGAGCGCGCGAGTGTCGAGCGAGATCTGGCGCAGGCCCTTCTGGTCGGCGTTGCGGATCACCGCCACCACCAGCCCGCCACCGCGCTCCGCAGGCAGGCTCACGGCCACGCCCACGTTCACCTCGCCGTGGATGACGATGCGGTCGCCCGCCCAGCTCGCATTGAAGAACGGGTGCTGCGCCATGGCCAGCGCACACGAGCGCACGATGAAGTCGTTCACGCTCAACTTGACGCCCTGCGGCTCGAGCTGGGCGTTGAGCATCTTGCGCAGTTCCAGCAGGGGATCCATGTTGAAGCGCATGGACACCTGGTAGTGCGGGATCGTGCTCTTGCTCTCGACGAGCCGGCGCGCGATCGTCTGGCGCATGCCGCTGACGGCGACCTCGCGCGAGCCGGGGCCGGCCACCACGGGCATGCTCGGCGCAGCCACCGGCGCGGGCGCAGCCACGACGGGCATGGTCGGCGCCGAGGCCGCCCCGCCCTTGCGGCTGGCCGCCGCCTCGATGTCGCGCTTGATCACGCGGCCACCGGGGCCGGTGCCACGCAGGCTGTTGATGTCGACGCCGAGTTCCTCGGCCATGCGGCGCGCCACCGGCGAGATCCGGGCGCGCGCACCCGTGTCGGCGTGCGCACTGGGCATGACGACGGTGCCGGTGACGGTGACCGGGGCCTCGGTCGCAGCAGCGCGCACAGCGGCGGCGGGCGCAGCCGACGCGGCCGGCGCCGCAGCAGTCGCGGCCTTGCCACCCGACGACGAGGCATCCTCGCCCTCGACCGCGATCACCGCGATCGGCGTGCCGATCGCCACGCGGTCGCCCGCACCGATCAGCAGCTTGGCGACGACGCCGTCGTCGTAGGTCTGCATTTCCATGGTGGCCTTGTCGGTCTCGACGTCGGCGAGCACATCGCCGCTGGCGACGGTGTCGCCTTCCTTCACGTGCCACTTGATGACGGTTCCGGCCTCCATCGTGTCGGAGAGGCGCGGCATGGTGACGGTCGTGGGCATGGTGTCTCCTGGGATCGTCCGTGATTCAGGCGCGGTACAGGCAGCTGCGCACCGCCTCGCAGATCCGGCGGGCGTTGGGCAGGTACTCCTGCTCGAGGTTGAACGCGTACGGCGTGGGCACGTCGGCGCTGTGCACGCGGTGCACGAAGTTGTCGAGGTCGTCGAAGCAGTGCTGGTGGACCTGGCTGGCAACCTCGCTGCCCGGGCTGCCGAAGCTCCACGACTGGTCGACGACGACGCAGTAGTTCGTCTTGCGCACGCTGCGCACGATCGAATCGATGTCGAGCGGTCGGATGGTGCGCATGTCGAGCACCTCGCACGAGATGCCCTCCTTCGCGAGCTCGGCCGCCGCGTCCAGGCAGAAGTTCACCGGGCGTCCGAACGACACCAGCGTGCAGTCCGTGCCTTCGCGACGGACCTTCGCCTGGCCGAAGGGAATCAGGTAGTCGCCCTCGGGCACGTGGCCCTTCATGCCGAGCATGCGCTCGCTCTCGAGGAAGAAGACCGGGTCATCGTCGCGGATGGCGGTCGTCATCAGGCCCTTGGCATCCTCGGGGCAGCTGGGGATCGCCATCTTGAGGCCGGGCACGTTGCTGTACAGGCCCTCGACGCACCAGGAGTGCGTGGACCCGAGCTGGCCGCCCGCACCGTCGTTGCCGCGGAACACGATCGGGCAGCCGAACTGGCCGCCGGACATGTAGAGCATCTTGGGCGCGTTGTTCAGGATCGGATCGGCCGCGACGAGGCTGAAGGACCACGACATGAACTCGACGATCGGACGCAGGCCCATCATGGCTGCACCGATGGCCATGCCGGCGAAGCCCGACTCGGAGATGGGCGTGTCGATGATGCGGCGGGGCCCGAACTCGTCGAGCATGCCCTTGCTGACCTTGTAGGCCCCGTTGTACTGGGCGACCTCCTCGCCGAGCAGGAACACGCGTGGGTCGCGCCGCATCTCCTGGCTCATCGCTTCGCGGAGGGCGTCACGGAACTCGATCTCGCGGGTGGCGGTCATGGTGGGGTCGATGAGGGTGACGGTGCTCATGGTCAGCGAAGGTCCTTCCCCTGCAGCATCTGCGGCAGGCTGGTGCCGTTGAACGGCCCATGCGGCTCGACGAAGACGTCGTGGTAGAGCTCGGACATCGGCGGCTCGGGGCTGGCCTCGCTCCAGGCGATGGCCTCGCGGACCTCGTCGCGGATCTCCTTCTGCATCTCCTTCAGCACGGCCTCGGGAAGCTCGCCCCGCTCCTCGAGGTGCAGCTTCAGGCGGCCGATCGGATCGTCGCTCGTGTACTGGTTCTCCTCCTCGGGCGTGCGGTACTTGCGCGGGTCGCTCATCGAGTGGCCCTTGAAGCGGTAGCAGCGCATGTCGACGAACGCGGGGCGGCTCTCGCGACGGCACTTCTCGACGATCGCGCTCATGTCGTGGTAGACCGAGAGCACGTCCATGCCGTCGACGACGTACCCGTCGATGCCGTAGCCGATGGCCTTGGAGATGATGTCATGCCCCATCGTGGTGCCGCGATGGATGCTCGTGCCCATCGAGTACCCGTTGTTCTCGCAGATGATCACGCACGGGATGTCGAACAGCCCCGCGAGGTTCATGGCCTCGTGGATCGCGCCCTGGTTCAGCGCGCCATCCCCCAGGAACGCCAGCGCCACGCGGCTGTTGGGACGGCCATCGATGACCTCGTCCATGTACTTGCAGGCGAACGCCAGGCCGACCCCGAGCGGGATCTGCGCACCGACGATGCCGTGACCGCCGTAGAGGTGGTGCTCGCGGTCGAACATGTGCATCGAGCCGCCCTTGCCCTTGGCGCAGCCGCCGATCTTGCCGAACATCTCGGCCATGCAGTGGCGCGCCGCCATGCCGCGCGCGAGCGCGTGGCCGTGGTCGCGGTAGGCCGTCACGATCGGGTCGTTGGGACGCACCGCCGCGGTGCAGCCGACGGCGATCGCTTCCTGCCCGATGTAGATGTGGCAGAAGCCGCCGATCTTCTTGTCCTGGTACTGCTGCATGCAGCGATTCTCGAACTCGCGGATCATCAGCATGTCGCGCAGCCACTGGCGGCAGAGCGCCGGGTCGACCGGGTCGCGGCGACCGGTGGTGGCCGGGGCGGAGGTCCGCTCGCCGGGCTTGCCGTGGACATCGAACGGACGGGAAGTCGAGGGTTCGGAAAGCATGCTCATGGTGGCTCTCAACCGAAGGAGAGTCCGTCAGTTATAGGAGAACCGCGCGTCGGGGGCAAGACCGACCGACGTGCGGAGCAGGCCGCCGCCCCCCCGCCCTCAGGACGGGCCCGTCGCGCTCGGCGCTCGGAGTGGCTCGGGCAGCGCCCCCGGTCAGGCGACCAGGACGCCCCACGGCGTTATCTCAGCTCGGCGGCGCACCGCGGTCGGTCGAGAGCGCCGGCTGGACGGGCTTGGGGCGCTCCGCCGTCCCCACGGCGGGCTCCGTGGCCAGGCGCGCCTGCAGCAGCATGAGCGCCAGGTCGAGTTGCTCATCCACACCCTCCGCGATGAGCGCGTTGGGGTTGGGACGCTCATCCTTCGCGCCCTTGCCGCTCTCGTCGATCTGGTCCGCCTTCGTGCGCAGGGTCTGTGCCTTCTCCTGCTGCTTGGGGCCCACGCGCACGACGACATCGGGGTTCACGCCCCAGTCGCCGGTGTTCAAGCGCTTGTGGACCAGACGCCCCTTCTGCCCGGGTGCCGCCGGAGGCAACGCGTAGTACTGCTGCGTGACCTTGACGGCCGCCTGGCGCGGGCCATCCGCCACGCGCTGCACGGTCTGCACGCTGCCCTTGCCGAAGGTGCGGTCGCCGACCACGACGCCGGCCTTGTACGCCTGCAGCGCACCGCTCACGATCTCGCTGGCGCTGGCCGACTCACGGTTCACGAGCACGACCAGCGGCAGGCCCGCCAGCTTCGCCTTGCTCGGCTTGGCGTAGTTCGTGCCGACGGTCCGGCCGTTGCGGTCCTGCACCTCGACGACCAGGCCCCGGCTCACGAACAGGTTGACCATGTCGACCGCCGCCGGCAGGAGCCCGCCGGGATTGCCCCGCAAGTCCAGCACGAGCCCGCGCAACTGCCCCGACTTGCGCATCGCTTCGATCGCGTCGGCCATGTCATCGAGCGTGTCGTCGTTGAAGCTCGTCACGCGCAGGTAGCCGATGCCCGCGTCCGGATCGATCATCCAGTCCCATTCGGGGGTGCCGCCCTCGTCGATCGATCGCTTCCACCAACCGTTCACCGAGCGCATCTTGATGCGCTCGCGGATGAGCGGCACCTCAAGGTCCGTGGCCTGGTCGCCTTCACCGCGGCGCAGCTTCATCACGACCTGCTTGCCGGCCGGGCCGGTGATCGTCTCGACGGCCTTGTTCAGGGTCCACCCCGCCGTCGGCATGCCGTTGACCTCGATGATGCGGTCGTTGGGCTGCACGCCCGCACGCGCGGCAGGACCGCCCTCGAGCGGATTGGCGATCATGAGCTGGCGCTTGTCGTCGTAGCGCAGCAGGATGCCCACGCCGACGAAGTCGCCCTCGAGCTGCTGGTTGAAGCGTCGCAGGTTCTCAGGCCAGATGATCGACGAGTAGTCGTCGCCCTGGTCCTTGGAGAGCCGCTCGGTCGCCCCCGTGCCGAACTCGTGGAGCAGCACGTCGTGCGGCACCTTGATCGTGCGGTCGTTCGCCTCGAGCATCGTGTCGACCGTCGCCCGCGCCCAGGTGCCGCTGGCACGCTCGGGCTTGGCCTTGGCGAGTGCATCGAGTTCCTGGACGAAGACCCCGACGACCGCCGGGTCCTTCAACTCGGGGAAGGTCTCGTCGAGGGCCTTCGTGGTGGCGAGCAGGCGGACCTGCTCGAGGCCACCACGCACGAGCGGCTCCCACCCCTGGCCGCCGATGTGGGCCTCGGCCGCGGCCGAGAGCGCACCGAGCGTGAGGTTGCGCGAGATCCCACCGACCACTTCCTTCCAGTCGTCGGCCGCGTCCTCGCTGAAGTCGGCGAAGTCGTCATCGGGGTCGACGCGCTTGGCCACGCTCTCGCGCAGCGCGTGCATGGCACGCGGCGCGTAGATGGCGATGAGCATGATGCGGTCGTTCAGGTCGTTGAGCGAGCGCTCGGTGCGCTCGAAGGTCTCCTGGTCGATGCCGTCCTCCACGAGCACCTTCGCACGGAACGTCAGTTCCTGAGCGTAGAGCAGGTCCCCCGCAGCCTCGGCCTTGGCCGCCTCGGCAAGCGCGGTCGTGACCAGCTCACGGAAGGCCGGCGTGGTCCCACGCTGCTTCCATTCCTTCTCCGACAGCAGGTAGCGGATGTTCGCGCCATCGACGAGGGCCTTCAGGAGCTCGCCCTTCGCCACGTGCTCGCCCATCTCCTTCTCGTGCTTCTCGAGGTCGGCCTTGCGCTCCGACTCACGGGTCTCATGGTTGCGGGCGCGCTCGGCCACCCGGTCGCGGACCTTCTGCATCGCCGGCGAGTCATCGGCCGGAGCCGCCTTGAGCAACTCCTCGACCTTGGCCTGGTCATCGGCCAAGGCCGCGGTCCAGAGCGCATCGGCCCAGGCTGCTGCGCCGGTCGGGGCATCGCCGGCATGGACGGCGGGCGCGGAGAAGATCGAACCGACCGCGACGATCAAGGCAAGCAGCATGGGCATGGGGCCTCCAAGGGGCATTGTGGTAGTTCTATCGGCAATTCTCCGATCCGGTTCAGGACAAGCGACCCGAACATGGCACATCGCCCTCAAAGCCCGACCCACCGGAACCGCCCCTGCCCCAGCTGCGGCCATGACTGCGGCGGCAACCCCGGGGCGGTGCAATGTCCGGAGTGCGGCGACGTGCTGCCGCCCATCCGCGCGCGCGTGACCGGCGAGGGAGGACCTGAAACCAGCTTCCGGGAGGCCCTGGAGGTGCTGTGGCGCGCGGCCGGCATGACGGCCATCGTCGGCACCTGCGCCGCGACCTCGTACTGGCCCGCGTTCACCGGGCTGTGCTTACTCGGCTTGGCGGGCAAA
The DNA here is from genome assembly GCA_027490145.1 of Planctomycetaceae bacterium. Classification (GTDB taxonomy): domain Bacteria; phylum Planctomycetota; class Phycisphaerae; order Phycisphaerales; family SM1A02; genus SYIB01. The sequence goes on along the minus strand of JAIXYQ010000005.1, from coordinate 72,381 downwards.
CGGGCCATCGGCTGGTGGCGGATGGACCGCGAAGGATGGCTCAAGCACCCTGCCCTGGCGCGATGGCGCCCCATGATCCGTGGCGTCACGATCGCCGAGCTCTGCGCGTGCGCGCTGTTGATCGTGTCGTCCATCCTCATGGGCGGCACCCGATTCGGGCCCGAGATCGTCAGCCTGGTGCAGGCGGTCGCGCTCGCGATCGTGGGGCTGCAGCTCGTGGGGCTGCTGGTCATCGTGAAATCCTTGTGGACCCGCATGCTGCTCCCCGCCGCCGAGTGGTTCGACGATCTTGCGCTGCCCGCCATGATTGCCGGGTGCATCGGCATCACGCAGGTGCCGTTGGTCCGGGCGCTGTCGCTGGCCATCGGGGGTGCTGCCGGCGAGCGCCTCCAGTCGCTGGCCGCCGTGCTCGTCGTGATCGGGCTGGTGGCGCTCGTGTTCGCACTCTTCGTGCTCGTGGATCGCGCCAGTCGCGTGTCGCAGGCTGCCGGGCTGCTCGAAGGGCTCGACCCGCCTCCCGATCTCGACCCTGACTGGGATGGCACGCGGCGACCCCGTCCGCACACGTCCGCCGAGGTCGAGGCGACGCCGCGCGTGCGACGGCATCGCGTGGATGACGATCCCATCCCGTTGGACTGAAGGCGGCGCGCGTCGCTTCAGGCGAAGCTTCGTTCGGCCAGCTCGATGGCACGCCCGAGTGCCGCGGCCTTGTTGACGGTCTCGTCCTCCTCGGCCGCGGGATCGCTGTCGAGCACGATGCCCGCTCCCGCCTGCAGGTCCACACGCCAGGTGCCACGGGCGGCATCATGCTGCGCGGTGGGCACGACCATGGTGCGCAGCGTGAGCGCGATGTCGAGATCCCCGTTCCATCCCACGCAGCCGAGCCCACCGGAGTAGGGACCACGCCGCACGGGTTCGAGCTCGTCGATGATCTGGATCGCCCGCACCTTCGGCGCGCCGCTCACGGTGCCGACCGGGAGCGCCGCGTGCAACGCATCCCAGGCATCGAGCCCCGGCCGCAGCGAGCCCTCGAGCGTGCTCGAGATGTGCATGACGTGGCTGTAACGCTCGATGTCCATGCACGCCTTGACCTGGACGCTGCCCACGTCACTGACGCGGCCGAGGTCATTGCGGCCCAGGTCGACGAGCATCACGTGTTCGGCGCGTTCCTTGGCATCGGCCAGGAGCTCGGCCTCGAGTCGCGCATCCTCGGCGTCGTCACGGCCGCGACGACGGGTCCCTGCGAGCGGACGATTGGTCACGACGCCGCCACGAACGCGGCAGAGGATCTCGGGGCTGCTCGCCACCAGGATGCAGCCGTCGGCCTGCAGGTACGCCTGGTACGGGCTCGGGTTGACCACGCGCAGCATCCGGTAGAGGTCGAAGGGATCGGTCGTGGTCGTGCGCTCGAAGCGCTGGCTCAGCACGACCTGGAAGGCATCGCCCGCGCGGATGTACTCCTTCGCCCGCTCGACGGCCGCGCGGAACGCGCCCGGCGGCGTCGTCGTGGAGACGGGGCGACTCGGCGGCGCGTTGGCGTCATCGTCGATGCGCCCGGGCTGCAGCCGCACCGAATCCGCTTCGATCGCCGCTTCGATGCGATCGATCTCGACGGCCAGCGCGGGCGCCAGCGTCGCATCGCGTGGGTCACCACGGAGCGGTGCCGAAGCGCACACGATCATCGACTTCGTCACGTGATCGAAGACCACCACCTCGCCGTAGAGGCCCATGTGGAGGTCAGGCAGCCGACGATCATCAAGGGGCGCCGCGGCGAACGGCAGCTTGCCGGGCTCCAGCCAACGGACGGCATCGAAGCCGCAGTAGCCGACCCATCCGCCATGGAAGCACGCCGGCACCGGCCCCTGATGCACCGGCGTCCCCGCGGGCGTGAGTTCACGCAGCACATCGAGCGGATTGGCCACCGTCCGCCGCTCATCGGCCTGGCCGCGACGCCGGATCGTGACGTCCTGGCCGCGCGCGATCACTTCGAGCATGGGGCGCGCGCCCATGAGGCTGAAGCGTCCGACCTGACCGCCCTGCTCCACGCTCTCGAAGAGAAAGCTCGGGGCCAGGCGATCGTCGGCCGCGACCAGCCGGCGATACGCCAGGACCGGGGACAGCTGGTCGCTCGTCAGGCGACGGGCGCACGTCATGACACCGTGGGTCATGCTTGGCATGCCTGAACTCTATCGGCGAGTCGGGCACGACCGGGCCAACGAGGTCGGGCCCGGTCAGCGCCCCCGTGCGCCCCGCAGGCAGGCACACAGGGCGATGGCGATCGCATCGGCCACGTCAGCCGGCTTGGGAGGCGTGGCCAGGCCGCACTGCGCGGCGACGGCGCGTTGCATCTGCGCCTTGGTGGCCTGTCCGTTGCCGGCAATGGCCTTCTTGATCGTGGCGGGTGCCAGCTCCACCAGGCGTGCACCTGCCCGCTGCGCGCACAGCAGCACCACCCCGCGCGCATGGGCCATGGTCACGGCGGTGCGTGCGAACTTGGCGTTCACGAAGACCTCCTCGACGGAGACGATCCCGGGCTCGTGCTCGGACAGGAGCTCCGCGAGATCATCGTGCAGCTGGACAAGACGGCTGGCCACGCTGGATCTCGGCGGCAACCTGATCAAGCCGGCCTCGATCAGGCAGGGCGCCATGGGACGACTCGCGTCGATCACCGCGTAGCCGGTGCGGAGCAGGCCCGGGTCGATGCCCACGAGCCTCACGCGGGGTTCCCCGGGGAGGCCACGCGACCACCCGCCCGATCACTCTCGATCGAACCGTCACGCAGGCGAACCACCCGCTCGCATCGCCCGGCGATCCGGTCATCGTGCGTGACCATGATGAGCGTGAGGCCCTGCTCATGCAGCGCCTCGAACAGCGCGAGGATCGACTCGCCGGTGGCGGTGTCGAGGTTGCCCGTCGGTTCGTCCGCCATCAGGATCGCCGGGTTGGTCACGAGCGCACGCGCGATCGCCACGCGCTGCTGCTGGCCGCCCGAGAGTTGGCTCGGACGATGCCCGAGCCGGTCCCCGAGTCCGACGCGCTGCAGGCTCTCGATGGCCCGCGCCCTGCGTTCGGGAGCCGGCAACCGCTGGTAGAAGAGCGGCACCTCGACGTTTTCCACGACGGTGAGCTCACTGATCAGGTTGAACGCCTGGAAGACGAAGCCGATCCGTCGACCGCGGACCGCACTGAGTTCATCATCCGGCAGCGTGGCCACGTCGATCCCGTCGAGGTAGTACGCACCCGACGTGGGCCGATCCAGGCAGCCCAGCAGGTTCATCAGCGTGCTCTTGCCTGAACCGCTGAACCCCATGATCGCCACGTACTGGCCGTACGGGATGTCCAGGTCGACGCCCTTCAGCGCTTCGACCAACACCGATCCATCGGGTCGGAAGTAGGTCTTCGTCAAGCCGCGCAACGAGGCGGCATGCTCGGTCCGTCGCTCCATGCCCCGATCGTACGCACGCGGCGCGGAAGGCGCCTTTCGAATGGCGGAACGGAGGGACGGTCGGAACGCTTGGAGGTCACGAAGCTCAGCGCGCAGGCGCAGCGCGTCGGATGACGATCGTCACCGTCGTGCCTTCGGGCGGCATGCGCTCGGTCCAGGCCATCAACGATGGCTCGGCGATGTCGGCGCGGTCCGGCACCACGGCCACGCTCGCGACGGGTTCGTCACCGAAGGTGACCAGCCCCACCACGCTTCCCGATTGATCGGCCGCGTACGGAACCGCGGCGCGATCACGCATGACGCTGCCGGCGAAGACGAACGAACCGGGCGCAGCAGCACCACCGGTCTTGACCCAGTCGACGAGCGGGGAGCGTTGCTCGGTTCCCGATGCATCGCGCCACTCGACGTCGATGAGCACCGCTTCGCCCGTGGGCGGCACGAGCTCCAAGGATCCATCATCACGCACGCGCCAGTGCCCCGGTCGCCCCGGCTGGAGCCCCGCAAGGAGCAACGCCGCGTGGATCGAACTCGGCGGCATCGAGACGGTGACGAGCGACTCGTGATCGCGAGTGCCCTGCTGGCAGACGGCCTGCTCAAGCCAACCTTCACGCAAGGCAACGACGCCCGGCACGCGCACCGACCCGGCGGTGCGGTCGACGGCGATGGCCCCGAGCTGGATGGGGGCCGGACCCGACGCCACCGAGTCGTGCCGATCCACGGCGACCGGCGCGACGGATGGGCCGTCGACACGCGACTGCTCGGTCGGCCTCGTTGTGCCGCAGGACGCCAGCAGCAGTGCAAGGATCGCAAGTGGCCTTGAATGCTTCAGACGTTGCACGTGCCGATGAAGGTCTCCACGGACAGGCATCCAATGGCCACGACGCCGCTCAGCGCGCTGAATCGTGGGTGCGGGCATGCTCTGGGTCATGGACAGGACTCTGCAAGGAAACGAACCAGTTCGCGGAATAACCTCGTTCGATGCGAGCGGGCATCGAGCAAAGAAAAAGGCCCGGCGGAGCAGTGCTCACGCCGAGCCCTTCCGGGGGACCGTGGGAAAGACGATAGACTCGGAAGGACAACGAGTCAAACCAACCGTGCATTCACCTCAGCACCTTCCATGACGAACGCCGACCACCCACGGTTCACGGCAGTGCTCGCACGAACCGTGAGAATGGCGTGGCCAGCCCACGGTGCGCAAGGAACCAACGGTTTTGCCTCCGTACCGACGCTTGTTGCTGGAGCTCGCTACGTGGAGTGGACCGTGCGCTGCCACGGTCAGCCCGACCACACGGGCTACCTGGTGAGCATCACGCCAATCGATGCTGCGGTTCGAGCCTGGGCCAGGACGTGGCACGGTCCCGTCGAGTCGATCGGCTGCATGCACTCGCTGGCGGCCTCCTGCGCAGGGGCCGCGCTGCCGCCGCTCGCCGGGCTCTCGCTCCGCGTGAGCCCCCAACACATCTATCACTGGGAACCGTCCATGCCCGAGCGCCTTCACGTCCAGGTGTCCTTCGAGTTTTCCGCCTCGCACCGCCTGGCCTTGCCCGACTGCAGCGATGCCGAGAACCACGCGCTCTTCGGCAAGTGCAGCAACCCCAACGGCCACGGCCACAACTACCGGCTCGACGTCACGGTCGCCACCAACCCGGCCGTGCCCAATGCGGTCGGCACGCTCGAAGCCGTGGTGGATCGCGAGGTCATGTCGCGGCTGGACCACAAGCACCTGAACCTCGATTGCCCTGAGTTCGCCGGACTGAACCCGAGCGTGGAGCACATCGCGCTCGTCTGCAGGAACCTGCTTCAGGCGCCGCTCCGGGGGGCGGGCCTCCCCCTGGTGTGCGTCACGGTCTGGGAAACGGCCAAGACCTGCGCGACCGTGCAGGCCGCCGGCTGATCGTCAACCGAGGTCTTCCTCACCGAGCAGCGTGAAGCGCTTGCGCAGGAGGATCTGCCCGGCGAGCGTGTTGTCATCGACGGCCAGCGCCACCGCAGGGGCGCCGTCGCGCTGCGTCAGGAGCGGATACGAGAACCGGATGTTGAGTTCGGCCGCGAGCAGGTGAAGGCACACGGTCGCCACGGTCTGGCCCCGGAGCATCTCCACCACCAGCAGGTCGCTCTCGCTGAAGGTGTACTGGTTCTTGCGCAGGGTGTGGCGCGCGGCATCGGCGTTGGTGAAGATCATCCGCACCACGGCGTGGTCGCTCGAATCGAGCACGCTGAAGGCGGCGATCTGCAGCCCGTTCTGCTCGCACATCTGCAGCAGTTCGAGCAGCTTGCCCACCTTGTTGTCCAGGAAGACGCTGAACTGGCGCACGGTCGGGGGCGAGTACCCCTGCTCGGTCTCTGGGCTCAGCTGGGCCATAGGGTCGCGAAGTGTAGCGAAACGACACAGGGCGCCCGTCGAGGCGCCCCGTGCGAAGTCGATCGGCCGTGCACCGCAGGGCGGTCCACGCGGCGATCAAGGTTCATCCGGATCGTTCAGCCGGTCCAGGCGCTCAGCACCAAGCCAAGATCGGCGCCATCGGTGGTGCCGTCGCCGTTGATGTCGCCCTGCGACGAGCCCCAGCCCGACAGGAGCACGCCCAGGTCAAGGCCGTTGACCAGGCCATCGCCGTTGAAGTCGGGGCTGGGCACCACCGACCATGGTCCGGTGAGGCTGACCTGCGACAGGTTCGGGGTGATGGTCAGGCGGATGGCCGTGACGTTGGCAGGAAGGCTCGCCGCGGGCACGTCGAAGATCAGCGAGCCGAGGCTGAACTGATCGATCTTGGCCAGTCCAGCGTTCTGTGTGAGGCGACCGGTGATGGTGACCACCGCCGGCTGGTCAAGGACGTACGACCCGGTGTCGATGCCGCTGGTCGAGTATTCGGCGTGCAGGTTGACCGGCACGTTGCTCATCGTGTAGTTGCCGGTGCCGCTGAGCGGGCTGGCCGCGGGAGCGGTCATCGAGATCACGACCGACGACAGGTTCACGTTCAGGTTCTGGCACCCGATGAACGGGAAGCAGAAGAACGCGAAGTTGTAGTTCGCGCCCCCGAGCGCCAGGTTCATCGAGTCCTGCCCGATGTTCGCCCAGGGCGGATTGTTCGGGCTCATCGTGATGTGCATCGGTCCCTGCAGCGAGTGGGTGTTCTGCTCGGTGTCGTTGCTCGAGCCGAAGGTGCTGTGGGTGATGTCGATCCGGACGGTGGCCTGGATCGTCGTGTTGGGGGCAATCGAGACGGTCGCCTGGCTGGTGGCCTGGGCCGCAGCGGTCGCGGCAAGGGTCGCGACGGCAGTCTTCATGAGGTGCATCCTGGATCTCCTTGGGTTATCAGGGTAGTCCGAATCCGGCGTGAGTCAAAGCGGTTGGCCGCGATCTCGCCCCGTATCGTGGAAGCATGGCGCCCCGACCGACCGTTTCCGCCCTGTTCGCGACCCTGGCCCTGCTGTTCGGTCCATCCCAGGGGGCCGCAGGCCACCCCTCGGATGCCGCGGCACGGCTCGCCACGATCATCGACGACTACGAGCGCTGGGTCGACGACCAGTACCCGGAACAGGCCATCACGCGTCGCCGTCCGACGGCGGCCGACCGCATCACCGATGCGAGCATCCGCGGATACGGCATGCGCACGGAGCACCTCAAGATCGTGCGCGAGGACCTGCAGGCGATCGATCCCTCCCAACTCCCTCCGGCGGACCGCATCGACCGGGAGTTGCTCCTTCGTGAACTCGAGCTGGGCATCCGGTCGTTCGACTTCGGCCGCTGGCTCGCACCTGTCGACGCCCGCAACGGACCGCAGATCGAGATCCCGCAGTTCGCCGATCACGTGGCCTTCGAGCGCCCCGAGGACTACGTCAACTACGCCAAGAGATTCAGCGCCGTGCCGCAGTCGATCAGCGACATCGAGGCTCGACTGCGTGAAGGCCGCACGCGCGGCATCCTGCCGCCGATGGCCTGCATGGAGGGCGTCCTGCCGCAATTCGACGCGGTCCTCGCGTCGAAGCTGCAGTCCACCGGCGCGCCGCTTCGCGAGGCGGCGGTGCGCTACGGCGACCTCTTCGCTGCGCCGCTCCTGGCCGATTGGGAGCGGGACCGCGGCCGAGCGCTCGATGCCCTCGCCACGCTGCGCACGAGCCTGGAGCAGGACTACCTGCCCTCCTGTCGGGCCACGGTCGGCTGCTGGGATGCCCCGGACGGGGCGGCCTACTACGCATTCGAGCTCTCACGCTTCACGACGACGGACCTGACCCCCGACCAGGTGCATGCGCTGGGGCTGTCCGAAGTCGCGCGCATCCGCGCGGAGATGCTCGAGGTCATCGGGCGCACGGACTGGGCGGCGGATCCCGCACGCGCGGCCCTGGAGCCCGACGCCCGCTTCGCCGCCTTCATCGCCTACCTGCGCAGCGAGCCGCGCTTCTACCACACCAGTGCACAGGAGCTCCTCGCGGGGTACCGGGACATCTGCAAGCGCGTCGATGCTGAACTGCCGCGGTACTTCAAGGTCCTGCCTCGCTGCCCGTACGGCGTGCGCGAGATCCCGCGGTTCATGGCCCCGCAGCAGACCACCGCGTACTACATGCCGGGATCGATCGCGGGCGGCCTGCCGGGCTGGTTCTACGCCAACACCTTCGCGCTCGACCAACGACCGACCTACGAGATGATCCCGCTCGCACTGCATGAGGCGGTGCCCGGGCACCACCTGCAGATCATGCTCGCCGAGGAGATGACCGGATCGAGGCACTTCCGCAAGGGCATCGACTCCACAGCCTTCGTCGAGGGCTGGGCGCTGTACAGCGAGCGCATCGGCATCGACATGGGCTTCTTCCGGGACGATCCCTACGCGGACTTCGGTCGACTGCTCTACGAGATGTGGCGCGCCACGCGACTGGTCGTCGACACGGGCATCCACCACCTGCGCTGGGAGCGCCGACAGGCCATCGACTTCATGAAGGCCAACACGGCGCTGAGCGAACTCAACATCGCCCGTGAAGTCGACCGCTACATCGCGTGGCCTGGTCAGGCATGCGCGTACAAGATCGGTGAACTCTGCATCCGTGGGCTGCGCCAGGAAGCCGAGGCGGCGCTCAAGGATCGCTTCGACATCCGCGGGTTCCACGACGCCGTGCTCGGCGCGGGTCCCCTGCCCCTGCCGCTGCTCGAGACGCGCGTACGCGAGTGGATCGCCGCCGAGGCCGCTGCGGCGAACAAGCCCTGATCAATCGCTGATCAAGCCATGATCAAGCCATGATGCCGGTGTGCACGTTCCCCTTCACGTCCGTGAGGCGGAAGTCCCGGCCTGCGTGGTTGTAGGTCAGCCGCTCGTGGTCGAAGCCCATGAGCCACAGGATCGTGGCGTGCCAGTCGTGGATGTCCATGGGATTCTCGACGGCCTCGGCGCCGGTTGGATCCGTGGCCCCGTACGAGAAGCCACCCTTCACGCCGCCACCGGCCATCCACATGGTGAAGCCCTTGTTGTTGTGGTCGCGGCCATCGTCGCCCTGGGCGTACGGCGTGCGTCCGAACTCACCGCCCCAGATCACGAGCGTGTCCTTCAGCATGCCGCGACGCTTGAGGTCCGACAGCAGGCCCGCGATGGGCCGGTCGATCTCGCCGCACTTCTTCTCGAGGTCGGCCTTCATGTTGCGGTGCGTGTCCCAGCCGCCGGCGGTGACTTCGACGAAGCGGACGCCGGCCTCCGAGAGGCGCCGTGCCATCAGGCACTGCCTGCCGAAGCCGTCGGTGGCCTGGTCACCGATGCCGTAGAGCGCGAGCGTCTTGGGGTCCTCATCGGAGACGTCGAGCACGTCGGGCACTTCCATCTGCATGCGGAACGCCAGTTCGTAGCTCTCGATCACGCCTTCGATCTGGTCGCTGCGCGGATCGCGCTTGAGCCGCTCCTTGTTGAGCTTCTGCACCAGATCAAGCTGCTCGCGCTGGGCTTCGCGCGTGAGCAGCGGATTGCTGATGTTGGGCAACGCCCCCTGGCCCGCGCCGGCACCCGACATGGTCGCGCGACCACCACCCTGCATGCGAAGCGGCGTGCCCTGCGTGGGCGCCGGCAGGAACCCGCAGCCGTAGGTCTGCGCACCGCCCTGGGGATTGATCGTGATGAAGCCCGGCAGGTTGTCGTTGGCACTGCCGAGGCCGTAGAGCAGCCATGAGCCCATGCTCGGCCGCACGAACTGGAACGACCCCGTGTGCATCTTGAGCTGCGCCTGAGGGTGCGCCGGCACGTCGGTCTTCATGCTCCGCAGCAGGCAGAGTTCGTCGGCGTGCTGGGCCACCGCGGGGAAGAGCGACGACACGTAGAGCCCGCTCTTGCCCTGGGCCTTGAACTCCCAGGGGCTCTTGAGCAGCTTCGCGCCGCGGCGGATGCCCTGCCCCAGGCTGGTGCCATCGGCGGCCGCAAGTTCAGGCTTGTAGTCGAAGGTGTCGACGTGGCTCGGACCGCCGGCCATCGACAGGAAGATGACGCGCTTGGCCCGTGGCGTGTGGTGCGTGCCCGCCGCGATGCGACGCGCCGCACCCTCGTCGTCGGACCGCAGCGCCCCGGCACCGGCCAGACCCGCGAAGGCCATGAGCCCGAAGCCGCAGGAGAGCGTGCCGAGCATGTCGCGCCGGCTGAAGCCGAGGCTCGTGGGCGGGGTCCAGTCGCTGGGGTGGTTGCAATCCATGGGAACTCCTTGCGTCGTCGAGGTCGTTGTTGGTCGAGGTGGGCGATCGTGCTCGGTGCGTTGGGCTCAATCGATGTAGCGGAACTCGGCGGTCTGGAAGAGCGCTTGGCAGAACGCCGCCCAGGCGCGTTCCTCGGGCGAGGCGTTGAGCATGTCGGGGGGGAGACCGGCGCCGACCTGCGACTGCACGCGCTGGCGGACGCGCTCGCGCACGCCGGCGGCGCCACCCGGCGCGCCTTGGTCGCCGTCGTGGAAGTCGCGCAGGAACGAAACGACCGCTCGCTCCTCCGCGGCCGACGGTTCGCGGCCGAAGGCGAGCTGGAACGCAAACGTGATGCGCTGCCTGTCGGTGGCATCCATGCGCATGAGCCGACGCGCCATCCGCATGGCCAGTTCCATCACGCGCTCATCGTTCATGAGGTAGAGCGCCTGGGTGGCGACGGTCGTCTCGTCGCGGTCGCCCGTGACGAAGGACGGATCCGCGAAGTCGAACGCATCGAGCGCCTCGTTCTGGAAGTCGCGGACGACCGGCAGGTAGACGCTGCGGGCATCGATGTCGCGGAGCAGGATCTGCGCGAGCTGGTCGCCACGCTGCCCGAAGCCACCCTCGAAACTCCCCACCGGGCTCGCCACCGGCGGCGCACCGATCGCACCGGCGCAGGCGAGCATGGCATCCCTGATCGACTCCGCGGGCAGGCGCCGCTCCCGGGCGCGCCAGAGCCGGGTCACGTCGGGGTCGATGGCTGCGTTGTCGCGATTGCCCGCGCTTGCGAGCCTGTAGGTTCGCGTGAGCACGAGCTTGCGAACGAGCGCCTTCACGTCCCAACCGTCGGCCATGAAGTCGTACGCGAGGCGGTCGAGCAGCTCGGGGTGCGTGGGCGCCACGCCGCTGGTGCCGAAGTTGTCGGGTGTGGGCACGATGCCGACCCCGAAGATCCACGCCCAGGCGCGGTTCACGAAGACGCGCGCCGTGAGCGGATTGGACGAGCCGGCAACCCAATCTGCGAGTTGGAGGCGGCCGCTGCCGAGCGTGATCGGCGCCGAGCCCGGCGCGACGAGGACCTCGGGGAACCCGCGCGCCACGCTCGGGCCCGCCTTGTCGAGTTCACCGCGGGCCAGGATCCGCGCATCGACGTCCTCGACCTTCTCGCGGACGCCCATCGCCAGCCTGTTGGCGGCGGTGGCGCGACCATCGTCGTCGAAGCGCGTCAGCATGGCCGCGAAGCCCTCGGCGGCCTGGCGCGCTTGCACCTTCTGGTTGCCCTGCTGTCGCTCGACGTTCTGATCGAGCTGTTCCTGGATCCGTTCATAGGCCGCCCGCTGCAAGGCCGTGAGCGTGGGGCCGTTGGGAACCTTGGCATCGGACGGAAGCTCGATCAGGCCCGAGGGCTGCTGGTTGCCTTGGCTGCGCGAGGTGCCGTAGTAGGTCTCGGTGCTCAGGAAGATCCCCGCGAGCGCGTAGTAGTCACGCTGCGTGATCGGGTCGAACTTGTGGTCGTGGCACCGCGCGCACGCGATCGTGGTGCCGAGCATGGCTTGGCTGAACGCGTCGATCTGCTCATCGGCAAGATCCATCGCGAACTGCTCCTTGCTGCGGGTGCGCTGGGCCTTGCTGCCTACGGCCAGGAACCCCGTGGCGATCGTCTTGGCGGCGTGGTCATCGGCACCGCTGACCGACAGCAGGTCACCTGCGAGCTGCTGGCGAAGGAACTGGTCGTAGGGCAGGTTGCGATCGAAGGCATCGATGACCCAGTCGCGGTAGCGCCAGGCGTACGGGTACACCGAGTTGCCCTCGCGGCCGCTGCTCTCGGCGTAGCGCGCCACGTCGAGCCAGTGGCGGCCCCAGTGTTCGGCGAAGGCGCGCGAGGCAAGCAGTCGATCCACGAGCCGCTCGTAGGCATCACGACGCTTGTCGCCGAGGAACTCGGCGACCTCGCCGGGTGTGGGTGGCAGCCCGGTCAGGTCGAAGGTCACGCGACGGACCAGGTCGACCGCAGCCGCATCCTTCACCGGGGCGAGCCCCTTGGATTCCATGGCGGCCAGCACGAACCGATCGATGTCGGAGGTCGGCCACGATCCGTCCGTGACCGCAGGAGCCTGCCGAGGCTTGGGCGTGACGTAGGCCCACCACGATCGGCCCTTCTCGATGTCGGCCTTGGTGAGGTCGCCTGCCGGAAGCTCGGCCGGCGCCCCGCCCCCTGCCGCAGGCTTGGTGGTGGCCGACTCGCGGGGATCGGGTGCGCCCATGGCGACCCAGCGCTCGAGCGCCTTGATCTGGTCATCCGTCAGCTTGCCCTTGGGGGGCATCTGCAGGTCGTCGTCGTGGTAGCGCACCGCTTGGATCAACAGGCTCTCGTCGGGCTTGCCCGGCACGATGCCCGGACCGGAACCACCCCCCTTGCGCGCTCCCTCGCGGGTGTCGATCAGGTAGCCACCGCGCGAACGACCGGACTGCGCACTGTGGCAGCCGTAGCACTGATCGACCAGGATCGGACGGATCGTGCTCTCGAAGAACTTGAGCTGGTCCGGCGTGATCGCCGGCGGCGCACCGGCCTGGGCAAGGATCGTCGCGGCGATGGCGAGGGGGAGCATCATGCCTGCATGATTGTCGGCTGTCGGTCCCGGCGGACAAGACCAACCCTCGGGAATCTGGTGGGATTGGTCACTCCGGCACGATCGTTCGCTTGCACGCGAGGTCTCCCGATGGAATACTCCTGTGTCGCACGGCCAAGGGGGCCGTGGTTCCGTTGGACCTCATGAAAGGACATGACCATGGCTGAAGCGAAGAAGCCCAAGAAGCTGTCGGCGGACGACATGAAGAAGGTGGCCGGCGGCGCCAAGAGCCGCTCCACCAGCACCAGCTCGGTCGGTCGGACCGGCCCGCGCAAGTCGACCCGCGGTCGTTGAACCATTCCCCGGAGGGTGCTGCGTGGCAGTGCCCTTCGGGTGGTTCCTTTCAGGTTTCCCCGTCGGCCTCCGCGTCGGCATCCCTGCCATCGTCCTCGATGACGGGTCCGAGTTCGGTCAGCTGACGCTCCACCAGCCTCCGGAACGCTCCGGGCTGCGCCAGCAATTCATCGAAGGTGCCCTGCTGGGCGACCAGCCCGCGCTCGATCACGTAGATCCGGTCGCAGGTCCGGATGGTGCTGACCCGATGCGCGACGGCAACCCGCGTGACCTCGAGCCGCTCCATGCTCTCGACGACCGTCGCCTGGGACTGCTCGTCGAGCGCGCTGGTGGCCTCATCGAGCACGACGACCCGCGGCTGGCCCAAGAGCGCACGCGCCAACAGCACCTTCTGCTGCTGCCCGCCCGAGAGCGTCGACGGGTTGATGTAGGTGTGCATGCCCATCGGCATGGCCTCGATGTCCTCGGCAAGGCCCGCCTGCTCGGCCGCATTCCAGGCGTCGTCGAGCGTCAGCACGGTTGAACCGAGGATGTTCTCGGCGACCGTTCCCGGGATGATCTGGCCCTTCTGCATGACGACGCCCATCTGACGGCGCACCGCCACGGGATCGAGTCGAGCCAGGTCCTGGCCATCGACGAGCACGCGGCCCGAACCCGGCCGCTCCAGGCCAAGGAGCAGCCGGATGATCGTGCTCTTGCCGCTGCCCGATGCACCGACGATGGCGACCGATGCCCCGGCGGGGATCTCGATCGAGACGCCCTTGAGCACTTCGTCGGCGGAGCCCGGGTAGCCGAACCGCACGTTCGAGAGCGCGAGGTTGCCCCGCAGTTGTCCAGGCTGCAGCGCGGACTCGAGCCGCTCGGGCGCTTCCTCGAGGATCGGCTCCAGGCGTTGCAGGTGCGGCAGGACCGTGGCCACGTCACCCAACGCCTCACCCAGGTGGATCACGCCGAAGATCGCCGCGACGAAGGCTGCGTTGAAGGCCATGTACTCGCCGAGGGATGAACCGGCGGCCGCGAAGATCGGCCACAGCAGCGCGATGGCGCCCAGGGGCACGCACGTGGCCACCACACGCAGTGCCGCGACACGCTTGCTCGCATCGAGCTCCGTGCGCTGCTGGCGGCGGAATCGCTGGAGCCACTGCATGAGGGCCGCTTCCTCGCCGCCCGCGGTGCGCAGCGTGTCGATGCCCCCGAAGAGCTGCAGGGCGAACCCCGAGAGCTTGCCCGAGCGCTCGGCGCTGTCAGCGCTCAGACGCGCCTGGGAGCGCACGACGAGCACCGTGAAGAGCAGCATCGCAAGCATGACCATCGCAGCCACGAGTGCCGCCGAGGGCTCCATGAGGAGCATGAGCGCGAGGTAGCCGAGGGCAAAGGTGCCCCCGATCACGCCGCCGATGGCCGCCTGCGTCAGGGACGACTGGAGCTCATCCAGGCACCCGAGGCGATCCGCGAGGTCACCGGCGTTGAAGCGCTTGAAGAACGGTGCCGGCAACGAGAGCAGCCGATGCACGACCGCGCCGATCGCGCGCTGGCCCGCACGTCCCTCGGTGCGGAGCAGGTAGAGCCGACTCACGTACTGCGCCACGGCGGAGGCAGACAGGGCGGCGACCAGCATGGCGGCCACGAACGAGAGCCCGCGGAAGTCATCGCTCGGGATCGTGTGCTCGACGAGCAACCCCGTGGCGTAGGGAACGATCAGGCCGATCAGGCTCGCCAGACCCGCCGCGCCGGCCGCCCACGCCACATCACGCATGCTGCCCGCCAGCATGAACCGCACCAGGCCCCGCACCGTGCGCACCTCATCGGGCAACGCCGGCAGGAAGACCGACGCGGTCGGACGGATGGAACGCGCGGCGGCCTCGTCGACCATCGTGGCGGGGATGCCGCGCCCCTGCACGTACCGCTGCGCCATCGTGCCTCCGGGCACGGGATAGAGCGCCATGGGATCACCCTCGGCGGAGAAGGCCAGGATCGGACCATGGTCACGTTCCCACCAGCGGCCTTCCAGGACCACGTCACGGACACCGCAGCCGGCGAGCATGGCGAAGACCTGCTGCGGAGGCCGGTCGCTCGATTCAAGCAGGCGCCGCGGGATGCGCTCGATCGGTACGCCCGCGAGGATGGCTACGTGGCGGCACGCCCGCAGCTCTGCCGGTGAGTTCGGATCGACCGCAAGGATCTCGTTGGGCGTCGAGAAGAGCGAGCCCAGCATGCCACGGAAACGCCCCCCAACCTGCTTGGTGCGCTCGACCCGCGTCCCGCGCAGCGAGTCGAGGCGCTTGGCGTCGCGCTCGATCCGGTGTGCAGCATGGTCCGCCAGCGCTGCCGCAAGATCGGTCGACTCGGTTAAGCCCACGATCAGCGCGAGCGTGTTCTGCCACGTGTGCACCGCCAGGCGAAGTTCACGATCATTGGCCGATCGTGCCAACAGGCCCCGGGGGATTTGCGCCATGGCGCCATCTCCGCTCGGGACGGCGATCACGCGCGCGCCACGGCACTC
Organism: Planctomycetaceae bacterium; assembly: GCA_027490145.1. Taxonomy (GTDB): domain Bacteria; phylum Planctomycetota; class Phycisphaerae; order Phycisphaerales; family SM1A02; genus SYIB01. The sequence goes on along the minus strand of JAIXYQ010000005.1, from coordinate 56,869 downwards.
CGGCACGGTCTGGAGCAGCGCTCCGGACGGAACGACGCCGATCGGGTGTCTCCTCCCACCGGCTCCCTGGATCGCGAACAGGTCGCACTCGACCTCGACCAGGATCCCCCCTTCGAGGCTGGCAAGATCGATGGGCTCGCGACGATCTGCCTGCGCGGACACGGCACCGATCGAGACGGCATGGTCGACGAGGTGGATCACAGGGTGCCCCCCTCGACCAGCGCCGCATACGCGCCGCCCGCCTCCATGAGTTCCCGGTGCGTGCCGCGTTCGACCACCATGCCCCGGTCGAGCACGATGATCTCGTCGGCGTCGCGCACGGTCGACAAGCGGTGCGCCACGATGATGCAGGTGCAACCGCGACGGCGCAGCGCGCGGTCAATCCGGAACTCCGTCTCGGCATCGAGTGCGCTGGTGGCTTCGTCGAGCACGATCACGCTCGGGCGTCGTGCCAGCGCGCGTGCGATCTCGATCCGTTGCGCCTCACCACCGGAAAAGTTGGAGCCCCCCTCCTCGACGCGCTGGCCCAATCCGCCGCGACGAAGCAGGAGCTCGGCGCTGGAGGCATCCTCGAGCGCCTCGTAGAGCCAGCTCTCGGGCAGGTCGGCGTCCCACAGCGTGAGGTTCTCACGAAGGGTGCCCTCGAAGAGCTGCGGCATCTGCGACACCATCGCCACGCCGCCCGTGCGCTCGATCCGTGGCCACGAAGCCAGGTCACGCCCATCCAGTTCCACACTGCCGGACCATGGACGGTAGAGCCCCGTCACGAGCCTGGCCACGGTGCTCTTGCCGCTGCCGGTACCTCCGACCAGCGCGATGCGACGCCCGGGCTCGGCTCGCAGGCTGAAGGCGTCGAGCAGCGGCGGCTGGCTCTCGGCATATCCGAACGTCACCTCACGGAGCTCGACGCAGCCCTCGATGCGCGAGGGACCTGCATCGGCCGTCGGAGCGGCGAGCGGATCGGATGGATGCCGCTGCACGTCGTCGAGACGGGACAGGTCGGCGTGGACGGATTGGAACTCCTGGGCGAAGCCGGCCAGGTCGACGACCGGTCCCATGAAGAAATAGAGGATCGTCTGGAAGGCAAGCAGTCCGCCGAGCGTGAGTTCGCCCCGCATCACGAGCGCGGCGCCGAAGGCCAGGACGATCGCCTGAGACAGGAGCGACTCGAGGTAGGGCGGCACCGACTCGACCGCGAGCCCCCGGTGCTCGAGCTCCTGCCGGCTGCGGCGCGCTCGGGCCTGAGCCCCCATCACACGTGCCAGGAAGTCGCTCTCACGCCCCGAGGCCTTGAGCGTTTCCATGGCCTGCAGGCCGACCGCCACGATCCCTGCCTGCCGACCGGACTCCTGCTCGGCGATGCGGGATTGGTCACGCAGCGTGCGGGCCGACCTGGCGATGATGAACGCGATCACGGCCGCCACGAGCACCGACAGCAGCGCGAGCCGCAGGTCGATCGAGATCATGGCCACCAGGTAGAGCAGCCCCGTCGCCGCACCGGCGATGGCGGGAAAGAGCTTCGACCCCAGCAACTGGCTCAACCGTTCGATGCCGCCCAGACGCGAGACCATCTCGCCGGGCAGGCGATGCGAGTAGAAGTCCACCGGGAGCCGCAGCGCATGCTCCATGAACCGCGCGCTGCTGGTCATGCACATGCGACGCTCAAGCCGGATCAGGACCGCTGCCTGGACCGTCGAGAGCACCGCCTTGGCCAGCACCGCCATGAGCGCGAAGCCGACGATCGGCATGATCCAGCTCGACTGCCCGCGCGCCAGCACGCCGTCGACGAAGACCGACCCCAGCACGGGCACGGCGATTCCCGGGACCGACATGAGCACGCCGGCGATGAGTGCCACGATGATCGCCGGACCGGAGCCACGCAGGCTCGCGCGCAGCGCCGGCCAGGGCGACGACGGCTGGCCCGACGGCTCGAAGCCCTCGCCAGGCTTGATCTCGATGCACACACCCGTGAAGTCACGGCGGAACTCGTCGGTCGGCACCTTGCGGCGCCCCAGCGCGGGATCCATCAGGTGCCACGAGGAGCCGTCGAAACCCTCGAGGACGAGGAAGTGGTTGAAGCCCCAGTGCAGGATCGCCGGCATGGCCACGCCGGCGAGTTCGTCGAGCTCGGCGCTCAGCCCGTCTGCATCGAAGCCATGGTGGCGGGCCGCCTCGGCGATCTGGAGCGCGTTGCTCCCATCGCGGCTCACGCCGCACGAACGACGGAGTTCCTCCAGCGTGCGATGGCAACCGTGATGGGCCAGGACCGCCGTGAGCGCGGCGGCACCGCACTCGGCGGCCTCCATCTGCAGGACCACGGGCACGTGCACCGGCGCGATGCGCTCGAGCGCGCCCGGGGCATCCGTGGTGGCGGCACCGGCGCCCATTCAGCGGGCTCCGCTCCCGGCCTTCGCGTCGTCGGCGAAGAGCGTGGGCAGGAGCAACTGCACAGGCGACTTCTCGTCGATCACCACGCGGACCTCGCACGGGGTGAAGGGCTTGAGATCGTCGTCCTCCGGCATCACCCCGCCCTTCCAACGCAGACGGCCGTCGCTCGATTCGAACGCGATCGAGGCGAAGAGCGTGGCTCCAAGCTGCTTCTGGATCTCCTGGGCAAGGGTGGGATCACCGGCGAGCTGCGTGACGGTCTCGAGCGAGGTGAGCCGCTCGTCGACGGTTTCGACCCGACCCACGAGCACGCCGTGCTGGTCCTCCTCGACCGTCGACACGGCGACGTAGGCCACCTGCCCAACGTCGACGCGCTTGCCTTCGCTGAGCGAGAAGAACGCCACGCAGCCGACGGCCCTGCCCTGCGCATCGTGCTTGATGAGCGCGGGCCCCGTGACGGTGATCGGGATCGACGCGAAGAACGCCCACCCGATCAGGATGCCGGCGAGCAGGAAGACCGACGAGATCAGCAGGACATGGCGCGGCGTGACCAGTGGAGCGATCGCATTGAGCTGGTCGGGCGACGCTGCGGTCTCGATCGCGCCTTCACGGAAGATCTTCTCGTCGGACGCCATGACTCGATCGTACCGGAGGACTCACCACGAGTCGGGGTGGACGATGAACGGGTTGCCCACGCGCTCCTGCCCGATCGTCGTCGATGGTCCGTGACCTGCATGCACGGTGGTCGCATCGGGCCATTCCATGAGCCGGGCGAGCGAGGCACGCATGGCCACCGGATCGCTCGTGGGAAAATCGACGCGCCCGATCGATCCCGCGAACAGCGTGTCACCGACGATGGCCACGCCCGCTGCGGGGCAACGGAACGAGCAACCTCCCGGCGAGTGCCCGGGCAGGTGCTGCACCACGAACTCAAGACCCCCGCGACGCAGCCGCTGGCCGTCGGCCAGGGTGCCGGTCGGTGCCACGACGGAGACCGGTCGATCCCCCCACTCCGACAGGTTCAGTGCGGGCTCGCCGAACCACTCGTGCTCACTCGGATGCGCCAACCGCGGAAGGTCTCCGAAGGCGGCCAGCACCTCGGGCAGGCCCGCGATGTGATCCACGTGAGCATGCGTGAAGAGGACCGCGTCGGGTACCAAACCCTCGGCGCGGATGCGCTCGATCAGGCGCGCCGGGCGCTCACCCGGATCGATGATCCAGCAGCCCTTCGTCGGATCGAGGCCATCCCACACGACGTAGGCGTTGGTCTGGTAGGCACCCAGGGGCATCCCGAAGACACGCAGCGTCGCCATGCGGCGACGATAACCGCTACGCTCCCGGCACGCGCGGCGTGATGCCCCGCCCGACCACCATGCTGCTCCGCTTCCTGCTCGCCCTTGCGCTCCTTCCACTCGCCGCGTGCGACTCGATGATGAGCGACTTCGACATGCTGGGCAAGTCGTTCAGCCCCCCGACGCCGCAGGAAGCCGCCGCGTGGGCCGTCGATCCGAGCGACCCGGAAGCCCAGCGCCGCGGCTTGGTGCTGCTGGGCACCGCGACCTTCGGCGGCGAACCGACCTACATCGAGCTCTATCGGATCTACGTCACGGAATCACGCGACCCGCTGGTGAAGGCCGCCGCGATCGAGAGTCTGTGCCGGTTCGCCGAGCCGACCGAAGCCAAGCTCATCGCGCTGCAGTTGAAGGATGCCGCCGTGCCGGTCCGGCTCGCTGCGGCCCGTGGCCTGCAGCGGCTCCACAACCGCGAGATCGTCGACCAGCTGTGGACCCGTCTGCTGGAAGAGACCGAGGAGACGGACGTGCGCACCGAGCTGGCGATCGCGCTCGGGCAGTACCCGGAGGACAGCGTGGTGCAGGCGCTGATCGCGGCGCTGGACCAACCCGAACTCTGCGTGAACCTGGCGGCGTCGCAGAGCCTGTGGCTGATCACCGGCCGCGACTTCGGCACGGACCGCACCAAGTGGCTGGAGTGGTACGCGCTCCAGCCGGTCGCCGGTCGCTTCCGGGCCGAGAACGCCTACACCTACCCGACCTACCGACGCGACTTCGAACTCTGGGACTACCTGATCTTCTGGGATCAGCCCCGCTTCGAGGTGCCCGGGGCACCGATCGGCTTGGCCGCCGCCGCGCGACCGACCTATGCCGAACCCACGGCCGACCCGATGGCTGCACCCGTTGCGAATCCCGCGCCCTGAACGCAGCGAAGCCAGCGCGCCGTGACCACGCCAACGCCAGCCCGCGATCGGGGGATCGATCCGACGACCGTGGTGTCGCCCGAGGATCCGATGAGCCCGGTCTCGGCCATGATCGAGGCCGAGGCTCCGCTCGATGACGAAGGCACGATCCGCAGCGGCAAGCTCGCCGGACTCTCGATCAACCAGGCGATCCGCGTGCTCGCCTGGCCGGTGCTGATCCAGCAGGTCATGGCCGCCTGCGTCGGGCTGGTCGACAAGATGGTCGCCGGCAGCCTGCCCGACGGCGTGGCCACGCCGGCGCTCGACGGCATCGGCATCGGTGCGTACGTCGGGTGGTTCATCGGCATCGCGCTGATGGGCGTGGGGGTGGGCGCGCAGGCGATCATCGCGCGCGCGATGGGCGCGGGTGATCCCGCGGGGGCTCAGGTGGTGGCCGGGCGCGGGCTCGCGCTCGGTCTCGCCTGGGGCACGCTCGTGGGCATCGGTCTCTGGTTCGCGGTGGTGCCGCTCGCGGAACTGTGCGAGCTGCGCGGCCGCAGCGCGGAATTCTGCATCCAGTACACGCGCATCAACGCGCTGGCGATGCCGTTCCTGTCGGTGATGAGCATCGGCTCGATGATCCTGCACGGTGCGGGCGAAACGACCAAGCCGTCGGTCATCTCGGCCTGGGTGAACGTCGTCAACGTGGTCCTGAGCATCCTGCTCTCGGGCGTGGAGATGCGGCTGGGCAGCGTGCGACTGCCGAACCTGCTCGGGATCGACGCGACCGAGTGGGGCGTCACGGGCATCGCCATCGGCACCGGGATCGGCTACGCCGTCGGCGCCTGGATGACCTGGCGCGTGCTGCGGCGCGGCGTGAAGGACCTGCGCCTTGAGCGGCATGACGTGCGGCTCGACCGGACCGTGACCTGGCGCATCGCGCGCGTGGGGATCCCCAACTTCTTCGAGGGCGTCACGCTGTGGGCGGTCAACCTCTTCGTCATGGCCTTCATCGGCATGATCAGCGTGGCCGAGGGGGTGGACGGCGTGCCGCGCCAGGGCCTGGTGGGCGCCCACATGATCGCCGTGCAGTGGGAAGCCTTCAGTTTCCTGCCGGGGTTCGCGATGGGCACGGCGGCCGGCGCTCTCGCGGGCCAGTTCCTGGGCGCTGGCAGCGCGTCGAAGGCACGCACGGCGATCTGGCGGTGCAACGCCATCGGCATGGCGATCATGGGCGCGTTCGGCATCGCATTCATGACGCTCGGCGAACCGCTCACGCGGATCATCAGCGAGGATCCGGTGCACCTGCAGGAAGTGCCGGACCTCCTCTTCACCTGCGGGATCATCCAGGTCTTCTTCGCCATGGCGATGGTCATCCGCAACGGCATCCGAGGCGCCGGCGACACGACGTGGGTGCTCGCGATCACCTTCGTGTCGTGTTACGGGCTCAGGCTGCCACTCGCCTGGCTGCTCGGCGTGAAGCTGGGCAAGGGATTGACCGGCATCTGGATCGGGCTCTGTGCCGAGTTGGCCGTGCGGGGCCTGCTGTTCCTCGCGCGCTTCCTGCACGGCGGCTGGGCGCGGGTCAAGGTCTGATCGATCCGATCAGACGCCGACGGTCCAAAGGACGATCATCGCTCCCATCGCCACCACGGCAACGAACGAGAGCACCTGGACGAACGTGGCCAGGCGCTGCGACACCACCCCGGCGCCAAGCAGTTCCTGGGCCAGGATGCGCGGCCCCATGATCATGATCGCGGGCATGGCGCATGCACCGACGCACGGGAACGCACCGAGCGTTGCGACCCCGCTGGCGTAGCACCAGCACGCCACCAGGCGCCGGACCGGCAGCGGCTCCCCGGTCCGCACGCGGATGACCGCGGCGATCATCAGGACGATCACGCCGAGGTAGAGCATCGACCCCACGACCGCCGCACCCATGGTGGCTCCGAAGAACAGCTCACCCGGGCCCCGCTGGAGGGAGAGCACGTCCACCGAGCCGACCGTGACGAGTTGGTACGCGCTGGTCACGATGGCCGGTGCCAGGGCCGACGCCACACCGATCCCGGCGATCACTCCGGCGAACGACGCGGCCCGCCACAGGTCGGGACGAGGAGGCAGGGAGCGCCCGAGACGCTTGGGATCGCTCATGGCCATCGACATGGTGTCCCAGGTGCGGCGCAGGAGTCCCTTGGGCGAACCATCGAACGGATGAAGGTCCTGACGGATCTCGCGCCCCTCCTGCCCGGGGGCCGGACGCAGCACCATCTCCTCGAGCCGCACCGGCTGCTCACACCGGGCGCAGGTGAACTCGGGTGGATCCGGCAGGCCATCCCGGCCATTGCCCCAGTACGCCTCGCTGCAATGGGGGCAACAGAAGTGCGCGCTGTAGCGCTCGAAGACGGCGGTTCGGGGGTTGAAGGGTTCGCCGCACTCAGGGCATGGGCCCGGGCGCACGTTCCAGAGTTCGTGCTGGCAGCTTCGGCAGCGCACGACCGGTCAATCCTCGGGCGCGTTGGCCATGACGCGACGCCGGAACTCCGCGGTGAGCCGCGCGGTCACCGGGCCACCATGGCCGGTCCCGATGGTGCGGTCCCCCACCGCGTTCACGCCGATCACCTCGGCCGCGGTGCCGGTCAGGAACACCTCGTCGGCGGCGTACACGTCGTCGAGCGACAGGTGGTGCTCACGGCAGGCGATGCCCAGCGCCGGGCACAGCGTGTCGATCACGAAGCGCCGCGTCACGCCGTTGAGCAGGCCGGCCTCAGGCGGTGGCGTCGTGATCGAGCCGTCCTTGACGACGAAGATGTTGTCACCCGTGCATTCGGCGACCTGCCCGTCGGTGTTGAGCATGATCGCCTCGAGCACGCCGGCATCGATCGACTCGATCTTGGCCAGGATGTTGTTGAGGTAGTTCAGGCTCTTGATCGCCGGATCGAGGCACGCCACCGGGATGCGAGGCCGCTTGGCGACGATCACCTTCATGCCGGTGTCGTAGAGCTGCGGCGGATAGAGCTGGATCGAGTCGCAGATGATGAACACGTGCGGCATCGGGCAGGTGAACGGGTTCAGGCCGAGCGTGCCCACGCCGCGGGTCACGACGAGGCGGATGTACGCATCGGGCTTGGCGCTCGCGCGCACGGTGTCGCGAAGCGCCTGTTCCAGCTCGGCCAGCGTGTAGGGAATGGCGAGCCGGATGCGCTCGGCGCTCTCGTAGAGCCGGCGCAGGTGCGACTGCATCTTGAAGACGCGTCCGCCGTACACGCGGATCCCCTCGAACACGCCATCGCCGTACAGCAGGCCGTGGTCGTAGACCGAGACCTTCGCCTCGTGCTGCGGGACGATCGCGCCGTCGAACCAGATGGTGGCCATGGGCGGAGCCTAGCGGCTCACGTGCCCGGATGGGCCCGACGAAGGCGTGCCGGTGGGATCCCCAGCTGCTCGCGGTACTTCACGACCGTGCGACGGGCCAACGTGATGCCTTCGGCCTTCAGTGCCTTGGCGATCGCCTCGTCCGACAGGGGCTTCGCCCGGTCCTCCGCGGCGACCACCTCACGCAGGCGCTCCTTGACGGCATCCCACGAGACGGCCCCCTGCTCCGTGTGCGTGCCGCCGGTGAAGAACCTGCGAAGTTCAACGATGCCGCGGGGCGTCTGGAGCCACTTGCCCGCGACCGCCCGGCTCACGGTGCTCACGTTCATGCCGATGTCCGCCGCGACCTCGAGCATCGGCAGCGGCTTCAGGTGGCCCGGACCGAACTCGAACCAGTCACGCTGGCGATCGAGCACGCGATCCACGACGCGAAGCAGCGTGGCGCCACGCTGCCCCAGGGCTTCGATGAACCACCGGCCGCGCTGCATGTTGGACTTGATGAGGTCACGCGTGGACTTGTCGACCTTGGGATCGCGGCTCATGCGCACGTACTCCTCGGCCAGGCGCACGCTGGGCTCGCTGCCGTCGGCCAGGCGTGCGCTCCAGCGATCGGTCGCCGCATCGTGGGTCACGATGACGTCGGGGCGGATCCCGGGCACCGGCCGCGAGGTCAACCCCGACGCGGGCGATGGATCGAGGTGCTGCAGCATTGCGCGCGCGGCGTCGAGCTGCGCGGTGGTCATGCCCGTGCGTTCCTGGATGCGCGGGATGCGGTTGGCCTCGAGATCATCGAGGTGGTGTTCGATCAGGAGTCGCGCATCGTGCCAGGCGCGATCGTCGTCACCGGAACGTCCACGCCGGACATCGAGCTGCGACAGCAGGCTCTCGCGCACGTCGGCCGCGCCCATCCCCGGCGGCTCCAGCAGGTGCTGGAAGAGCCGCGATGACTCGCGGACCTCGGGCTCGGTCGCTGGCGGATCGACGACCGGCGCGGCGGCGGCCGCGATCGACTCGATGGGCGTGTGCAGCAGACCGTCATCGCCGACGAAGCCCGCCAGAACCCGCCCGATCGCGGTCATGCGCGGGCTGGCATCGACGAGCATCCACTGTTCGAGGAGCTGTTCCTCCAGGCTCGCCGTGCGCGCGGGCGTGTTGGCCATGGCTTCGCTGCGCGCATCGGGCTCGCCGTCGAGCCGGCGCGACTCCCGCCAGGAGTCGCTGTCCAGCTCCTCGCCGTAGCGGCGCTCGAATCGGTCGAGCCGGTCGAAGTCCGCGGCACCGCCGTCCTCGACGACGAGTGCACGGTCGTCGGCGCCGTCCGAGGCGTCCTGGCCGTCCGTGCGAGCATCACCCGGATCCGTCGACGATCCATCCGGCTCGGTGCGCTCGAGCGCGATGTTCTCCTGGAGTTCCTGCTCGACGCGCTCCTCGAGTTCGCCCAAGGGCAACTGCAGCACGCTCATGGTCGTGAGCATGCGCGGCGACAGCTTCAGGTTCTGCCCCAGGCGCGCGCCCTGCGAGAGGTTGAAGCCCATGCCCGACATCGCTCAGAGCCGCTGCCGGTGGCTGATCGCATCCGCGAGCGCTGCGCGGTTGGCGAACTCGATGTGGGAACCGCTCGGCAGGCCGCGGGCAAGACGGCTCACCGCCACACCCGTGCCCTCGAGCGCCTGGGCGACGTAGAGCCCTGTGCTGTCCCCCTCGAGATCGGGGTTGAGGCCCAGGATGACTTCGCGCACGGCCACGCCGCGCGCGTTGCGGGCCGGATCCTTCACGCGCGCAACCAGATCGGCGATGGTGAGTGCATCGGGCCCCACGCCATCGAGCGGATCAAGCCGCCCCATCAGGACGTGGTAGGCACCGCGGTGGCGCCCCGTCGACTCCAGGCTGATCAGGTCCTTCGGCTGCTCGACGACGAGCACCACGGACTGGTCGCGCTGCGGATCCGTGCACATGGTGCAGGGATCGCTGTCGGCGAGGTTCCAGCAGATGCTGCAGTGGCGCACCTTTCGCTTGACGTCCTCGATCGCCTGGGCCAGGGCGAGGGCTTGCGCGGCATCGGCCTTGAGCACCCAGAAGGCCAGTCGTTCAGCCGTGCGCCGACCGATGCCGGGCAGGTTGGCGAACTCCGCGACCAGCCGGTTCACGCTCTCGGGATACGGTCCCTTGGTCGGTTCGAGCATCGATCACTCCTCCCCGTCCTGCGCGGGCGCGGGGCGACCACGCCGAGGCACCACGCGCTGCACGGGGGCATCGAGGATGTCCGTCACCTGCCGCACGAGCGGATCCGCGCGCAGACGATCGGCCACCGCCGGATCGATCGCACGCCCGGCAGCATTGCGCACCACCGCCGAGCCCTCGGGCGGCTCGGCTCGCGACGCCTCGCGACGCTCGGGGGCCACGCTCGCCGCGTCGGAAGCGAACCGGTCTGCACTGGGAGCCGCAACGCCGGCGCCGTCCCGCGGCATGACTGGCACTGGTGAGGAAGCGGAGGCGCTCAAGGAAGCAGAGGCGCTCAAGGAAGCGGAGGCGCTCGAGGAAGCGGAGGCGCTCAAGGAAGCGGAGGCGCTCAAGGAAGCGGAGGCGCTCGAGGAAGCGGAGGCGCTGACAGGAGCGCTCGGCGCGGTCGGCACCGCCGGAGCTCGTGGAGCGATCGGTCGAGGCGTTGCGGACGGCAGCGCGCGGGCCTCGGCCGCGGGCACTGCCGCCGTCATTTTTTTGGCGGCGCCGCTCCCGTCGCCTCGAATCGCTCAGCCAGGGCGAGTCGCGCGAGGAGCGCATCGAAGACCACACGCGGGATCGAACTGCTGCGACAGGTGCGGCTCGCCGCGTCGGCAAGCGCGATCGCATGCACGAGGTCGGCGCCCTGCATGGAGCGCGACACATCGGCGAGCTGCTGCTTGGCCTCGCTGGGCAGTTCGACCATCTCCGTCTGGGGGCCGCACGCACCGATGACCATGACGTCGCGCAGCCGGGCCGCGAGGCACTCGAGCGCATGGTCGGCGCTGAAGCCACGCTCGAGCAGCGCACCGCCGGCGGTGATCGCGGCTGCTGCATCGCCCTGTGCGATCGCCCGCACGATGGCGTCGAGCGCTTCGTCATCGGGCAGTCCGAGCACATCACGGGCCACCTCCTGCGTGAGCGCGCCGTCGCTGGCGGCGACGAGCCGATCGAGCAGGCTCAACCCATCGCGCATCGAACCGTTGGCCAGCCTCGCGACCTGCAGCACCACCGCCTCGTCCGCCTCGATGCCCTCCTTGGCCAGCACCTCGGCCAGGTGCCCGGCGATCCGCTGCGCGCTGATGTTGCGGAAGTCGAAGCGCTGACAGCGGCTCTGGATCGTCGCCGGGACCTTGTGGGGCTCGGTGGTGCACAGGATGAACTTCACGTGCGACGGCGGCTCCTCCATGGTCTTCAGCAGCGCATTGAACGCAGGCTGCGTGAGCATGTGGACTTCGTCGATGATGTAGATCTTGTAGGGGCTGCGCGTGGGCGCGATGCCGGCGCCGGCGATCAGGTCCCGCGCGTCATCGACGCCGCGATTGCTCGCGCCGTCGATCTCGATGACGTCCATGTCCTGGCCGCGCATGATCGCGTCCTCGACCTGGCTGCGCTCGGTGAGTTGCTCGGTGGCGTTGAGCGCGCGGGCGAAGATGCGCGCCATGCTGGTCTTGCCCACGCCGCGCGTGCCGCAGAACAGGTAGGCGTGCGCGGTCCGCCCGAGCCGGATCGCATTCTGCAGGGTGCGGGCGATCGGTTCCTGCCCCACCACCTCGCCGAAGTCACGGCTGCGGTAGCGGCGCGCGAGCACGACGTACCCCGATCCGCCGGCGGCCGGCGCCTCCTGCTCGCTTCTCGCCTTCCTTGCCACGGTCGTGCCCTCGTGCGCGGTGCTCTGCTGCCGCGCACGCCGCGCGGCCGGATCCAACGGGTGTCGCCGAGGACGGCCAGGTTGCCGAAGGCCCGAACGCCTTCGCTTATGGCTGCTGCCGTCAAGCCCTGACCAGGTTCACGGGACGCCCGTCCCTCGGGCCCGGCCGTCCTCGGCGACACCGTCCGGAATGGTAGCGACCCCACCACGCCCCCGTACACTCCGTCGATGGAGCCGGGACAGGACCTGAACGCCACGGAACGCCCCGCCGCACCGCGTCGCGAGCGATCATCGCCGGTGCTGCTGGCGGCACGTCTGCTCTTCGTGGTGCTCCTGGTCGTCAGCGTGATGCTGACGCTGGCCAGCACGTCGAAGGCCAATGAGTTCTCCTTCGCGACCGTCGTGGGCATCATCGTCGCGGCCGGTGGCTTCGGCCTGCTCGTGCTGATCCTGGATGCGCTGACCCCGAACAAGCGCATCACCAGCGTGGCCGCGGTGTACTTCGGCCTGTGCCTGGGACTGGTGGCGGCCCTGGCGTTCGGCTCGTTGCTCGACACGATCGCCGATTCCTGGGAACTGGGCAACGAGGGTCCGGGAGCGCTCTACCTCGGGCTGGCGAAGGTGACCCTGGGCCTCACGCTGTGCTACCTCTCGGTGAGCATGGTCATCACCACCAAGGATGACTTCCGCCTCGTCATCCCGTACGTCGAGTTCAGCAAGCAGCGGCGCGGCGAGCAGCCCTACCTCCTCGACACGAGCGCGCTCATCGACGGCCGTGTGCTCGACCTGGCCTCGTCGCGGCTCATCGACGCACCGATCATCGTGCCGGGCTTCGTGATGGATGAGCTGCAGACGCTCTCCGACAGCGACGACCGCGGCAAGCGATCGCGGGGCCGACGCGGCCTGGACACGCTGACCCGGCTGCAGGCGGTCCCGCTCGTCGAGGTGCAGGTCGACGGCACGCGCACGCAGGATGGCGGCGGCGTCGACGCCGCGCTGATCGAGGTCGCACAGCGCGACGGCGGGCGCATCCTCACGACCGACGCCGGACTCCACAAGATCGCGCAGATCCGGGGCGTGGCGAGCATCAACCTGAACGACCTGGCTGCCTCGATGCGCGGAACCGGCGCGAGCGGCGAGCGTCTGCGCGTGCACCTGGAGAAGGCCGGCGAGCAGCGCCAGCAGGCCGTCGGCTGGCTCGAGGATGGCACGATGGTCGTGGTCGAGGATGTGCAGCACCTCATCGGGCAGGACATCTGGGCCACCGTCACGAACACGCTGCAGACGGCAGCCGGTCGGTTGGTCTTCGCGCGGCATGACCCCGATCCGGGCTCGGCCCAGTCGTTGGCTGACGCCGCGACGGGCCAGGAGCGCCGGGTCGCCGAGGGGGGACCGCCGAGGGAACCTGCGGGCCCCAGCGGCCGTAACCCCAGGCGTGGAGGTCGAGGATGAACACACCGGCACCGAGCTTCGCCCAGCACGTCGTCCTCGTGGTCGATGATGGTTCGACCGAGTCGGCCTCGCTCGTGGCCCTGATCGCCGAGGCGCCGGACACCACGGTCCACCGTTGCTCACGCGGCTACGACGCCTATGACCATGCCATGCGCGTGGCGCCGACGGCGATCGTGCTCGACGTCGAGCGTCGGGAAGAAGCCCAGGCCGTGCTCGAACGGTTCCGCCGCGCACCCGAGACCGAAGGCGTGCCCGTGGTGGTCATCGGCACCGACCTCGATACCGACCGTGCCGAGGCATTCCGGCTGGGCGCGAGTGACTACGTCGAGCGACCGGTCCAGCCGGCGGAAATGCGTGCGCGCTGCCTGCTGCATTCCCGCGCGTACCTCGCCAGCGTCGAGCGCCACCATGCGCTCGCGGCACTGCAGCGCGTCCAGGTGCAGCTCCGCCAGGCGCTGCGGGAGAACGAGGACCTTCGTTCCCGTGCGGCGCGTGATGCGGGCGACAAGGCTCCGGTGGAGCGGTGGCGCACCCGCATGAGCGGGCTGCTGCAGGTGGGCATCGAGCTCAACCAGGTGCAGGACTTCCACACCCTCATGGACCGGATCCTGGACGAGAGCCGTCACCTGCTCAACGCGGATGCCGGGACGATCTTCGTGCGCGAGGGCGATCGCCTGCGCTTCGCCTTCTTCCAGAACGAGACGCTCGCGCGACGGACCCGCAGCGGCGAGACCCCGCCGATGCAGACCTTCCGCATCCCGATCAACGAGCGGAGCATCGCGGGCTGGGTCGCGCTGACCGGCCAGCCCGTGAACATCACCGACACGGACCGGCTCGACGCCGGACTCCCGTTCCGGTTCGATCATTCGTTCGACCAGCTGCTGGATTACCGCACGCAGAGCATGCTCGCCATGCCGCTGAAGAACCGTCTCGGCCGCGTGCTCGGCGTGATCGAGCTCATCAACGCGCGCGATGACCAGGGGCGCCCCCGCGACGGCGGCTTCACCGACGAGGACCAGGCGCTCATCGAGCACTTCGCGAGCATCGCAACCGTTGCGCTCGAGCGGACCCACCTGACCGAGAGCATCATCATGCGCATGATCCGCATGGCCGAGGTGCACGACCCGAGCGAAACCACCCCCCACGTCGAGCGCGTCTCGGGCTACGCCGCGATCCTCTTCGAGGAGTGGGCTCGCCGCCGCGGGCTCGAGGGCGCGAACCTTGAGCGCCAGCGCGACCGGCTGCGGATCGCGGCCAAGCTGCACGACGTCGGCAAGGTCGGCGTGAGCGACCGCGTGCTCCGGAAGCCCGGACTCCTGGATGAGCAGGAACGGGACGAGGTCGAACGCCACGTGGTGATCGGGGGCGACCTCTTCGACGACATGCCCACCGATTACGACGAGGCCGCGCGCGAGGTGGCGCTCATGCACCACGAACGCTGGGACGGCACCGGGTACCCGGGCATCCTCGAGGGCGGGCAGCGACGCGGCCGCCGCGGCGAGGAGATCCCCGTCTTCGCGCGCATCGTCGCGATCTGCGACGTGTTCGATGCCCTGTCGAGCGTGCGCTGCTACAAGCCGGCGTGGCCCGAGGAGCGTGTGCTCGACCAGATGCGATCGGAGCGCGGCCGGGCGTTCGATCCCGAACTCATCGACATCCTGTTCGATCGCCTGGCCGAGCTGCGCGCGATCCGCGCGGCCAGTCCGGAAGAGCCCGACTGAGCCATGCCGCGCCGTGGCCTGGCGCCGATGGTCATCGCCGTGCTGTCGGCGGCCTGCACGCAGCCCAGGCCCGTCGATCGATCGGACGTCGAGACCTTCAGCGAAGTCGCGATGGGGGTCGACGTGACCATCACCGTTGCCGGGACCGACGCCCCCGCCCGGCTCACCGCCGCGCGTGCGGCGATGGGTGAGGTGCGTGCCTGCGACGGTGCGCTCAGCGACTGGCAGGCATCGAGCGAGCGCAGTCGCATGCCCCGGACCGCGGGGGTGACGACGGTCGCCAGCGAGCGGCTCTTCGACGCTTCGGCACGGGCCATCGAGATCGCAGGCTCGACGCAGGGGCGCTTCGATCCGACCATCGCACCGATCGTGCAAGTCTGGCGCGCCGCACGCGCTCGGGGCGTGCTGCCGGACGAGGCCGCGATCGATGAAGCCCTCGCGCGCGTGGGCTGGCAGCACGTTCGGCTCGACGTGCCGTCGCGCGGGATCACCTTCGACCGGGACGGGATGACGCTTGATTTCGGCGGGATCGGCAAGGGTTTCGCCGCGCAGCGGGCCAGTGACATCATGGTCGGATCAGGTCACGCGTGCCACCTGGTCGCCGTGGCCGGTGACCTCGTTGCCGGGCCGGTCGCCCCGCCGGGTGCGCCCGGCTGGAAGGTCCTGAAGGAAGACGGCCTCGGGGAGCCGCTGCGCCTCGTGCTGCTGGGCGAGGCCATCTCCACCAGCGGCGACCTCGAGCAGTTCATCGAGATCGACGGCGTGCGCCACTCGCACATCATCGACCCTCGAACGGGTCGTGCCCTGAGCAACCGGACCGCCGCTTGCGTGCGCGGGCCCGACGGCGCGACCTGCGATGCGCTGGCGACGGCGCTCTGCGTCGCTGGTGTGTGCGACGCGCCGGGCCTGATGCGCCGCTTCCCCGGCTACCGTGCGAGCGTCACCATGATCGGGACGGCGGGCGTGCAGTCGTGGTCGACGGCGCCGGGGCCCGCCGGGCCGCCGTGCCACGCCGATGCCATCACCGTGCCTGACGCCGAGACCGCGCCGCCCCGGCGGTGAACGACGCCGTCGTCAGGCTCCCTGGCCCGGGATCGCCACCGGAGCCTGCGGATTCGGCCCGAACTGCAGCACCTTCGGCATCAGGTCCTCGGTGTCGTTCATCGCCTGCTCCCAGGTGATCTCCTTGCCGCGGTAGGCAGCCATGCGGATCATGATCGCGCACAGCGTGCTCTCGGCGATGCGCTTGCCCTCGTTCAGGTACGCACCGCCCCGGATGCTCGACTGCAGGTCGATGTGCTCCTGGATGTAGGGATTGCGCTGCTTTCCGGCGAACTTCCAGGCCTTGGCGCCGACGATCGCCGCGCTTCCCGACGAAAGCTCCGCCACGCCGTCGCTGCCGTGGATGAACTCCTGCACGCGGCCGTCGGTGCCCTCCTGCTGCCGCGCCATCGAGAGCGCGAAGCGGTTGCCCGGGTACGTGAAGTCACAGGCGAAGTGGTCGTAGATGTGGCCGTACTTCGACTGGGTGCGCGACTGGCGCCCGCCGGTGGCGACGCACCGTTCGGGCACCGCCTGGAACGCCCAGTTCACGACGTCGATGTTGTGCACGTGCTGCTCGACGACGTGGTCGCCCGAGAGCCAGGCGTGGTAGAGCCAGTTGCGGACCTGGTTCTCCATGTCGCTGCGGTCGGCCCGTGGCTCGACATCCCACAGCCCTTGCTGGTTCCAGAAGCACCGCGCACCGACCACCTTGCCCAGGTCACCGCGGTGGATGCGCTCCATCGCCTCGAGGTAGCACTGCTCGTGACGGCGCTGGGTGCCGGCGACCACGCTGAGCTTGCGGCGCTCGGCATCGGCTGCGGCGGCGAGGACCATGCGCACGCCGGGGGCATCGACCGCCACGGGCTTCTCCATGAAGACGTGCTTGCCCGCGGCGATGGCGGCCTGGAAGTGCCCCGGACGGAAGCCGGGCGGCGTGGCCAGGATCACCACGTCGCAGTCGGTGGCGATCACGCCCTTGTAGGCATCGAAGCCGGTGAAGCAGTTCTTCTCGGCGACCGTTCCCATCTCGCCCTTCTCGGCCAGGCCCTTGCGTGCGCCCTCGACGCGTTCCGGGAAGAGATCCCCCAGCGCGACGATGCGGACGGCTCCCTTCGTGGCTTCGGCGGCCTCGAGCGCATTGAAGGCGGCGCCCGTGCCACGTCCGCCGCAGCCGATCACGCCCACGCGGAGCGCCTCCGCACGTCGGCCGGCAGCGAGCACGCCCGGCGCGGCCATGACGGCAGCGCTCGCGGCCACGCCCTGGATGAAGGTCCGACGGTCAACGGATGCATGCTCGATCATCACGGTCTCCTTGGTCTTGGGTCACTCGCGGCACCGGGGCCGTACCGAACGCGGCGCGCGCCCGAGGGCGCACGACCGCTCACTCCTCGCAGACGATGCGGAAGCCTGCCCAGGGGCCATCGGCAAGCCACCAGATGCTCTTGGGGAACTGCGGGTCGCTCGCGTTCCAGTCTTCCGTGTTGGGCAGCGCCGTGTCGCAGGCAATGTCCGAGGCCTTGTCCTCGTAGCCCCCGCCCATCAGCACGCCCGTGCCATCGGGTGCCACGCACCACTCGCGCACGTTGCCGTAGAGGTCATGCAGTCCGCTTGCATCGGCCTTGAGCGAACCCGCCTTGCGGGTGGCATCCTTGGCGTTCTCGAAGGTCCAGGCATGGTCCTTCATCGTGTCCGCCGTGATCCCGCTTCGCGCGCACAGGTGCTGCCGCTCGGCGACGGTCGGCAGTCGGTATCGACGGCCGGTCTTGGCGCTCAGCCAGGCACAGAACGCCTTCGCACTGTCGAAGCTGATGCTCACGGCCGGGAATCCGCCGTGGCCGAAGCCGCGGTCCGCCGCCGTGTACGGCTTCGTGGGACGGGTGCATGCATCCGCCGCGGCGTTGCCCGATGCACCATCCTTCTGGTCACGCTTGTAGATGCAGATGTCCTGCCAGTCCCAGAGCGTTTCCGTGCGGGCGACCCAGAGCGGCTTGATGCTGCCATCGGCGCTGCCCGGCACCTTGACCAGCTCGATCTCGAGCGTGGTGCCGGCGATGGGTTCCTTGCGCGCCTCGGGGGTCGTGCTCGGCTTGGTGGCCGCTTCAAAAGCCGAGACCGTGGAGTTCGACGGAACGCCGAAACCCCACCCAGCGCAGGCGAGAACCGTCGAGGCAAGCAGAGTGCTCCGCATGTTCTCGAGTGTACGGCGCGAGCGGCTGGACGGGAGTCAGCAGCGGACGATCAACCCCAGTCAGCGACCAGCGCGCCGAGGTCGGCGCCATCCACCTGGCCGTTGCCATCGATGTCGCCGGCACCCGAGTTGCCCCAGTTGCCCAGCAGGATCCCGAGGTCGGCGCCATCGACGGCGCCGTCGCCGTTGAGGTCTGCCGGCCGGGTGGGCGTGCAGTCGAAGCCGAACAGCTTGACGTCGTCGACGCCGGCCTCGACCACGGATCCGCTCAGCAGGTCTCGGGCTCGGAAGCGCAGTCGCATCGTTGAGGTCGGGGTGACGACGTCGGCGATCCGGAACTCCTTCCGCACCCAGGCGCCGGCGTTCTCCGTCACCAGCTCCAGCTGGACCCAACTGGTGCCGCCGTTGTTGGAGATCTCGACCGGCATGCTGTCCTCGTTGGGTGCTGCGCCGGCGTTGTTGGAGTACCAGCGCCAGTAGCTGATGTACGGCGTATCCACGACCGTGGCGTCGAACACCGGCGACGTCAGCGTGGTCTGCCCGCCGTCGATGTCGGCTGCTCCGACCGCGCCACCGACCGCACCGTTGCCGGTGATCCAGCAATTCACGCCGTTGACGGTGTGGTCGTCCTCGGGCTGTGCCGCGGTGCCGACCGGGTCGGCGCGGACCCAGAGGCCCGCAGTCGCTGCATCCCCTGTACCGCCGACGGTCCAACCCTGGTTGAGCTCCATCTCGTCCGTGAAGCCGGTGGCCACGCCGAACGCCGCGGTCGCCGGCAGGAAGCCGGTGGCCGGCAGGCGGAAGACCTCGGTCGCCGTCGTGAACTCGATCGCGAGCCCCACCGCGCTGCCGCAGGCCACGGCGGGAAGTGCGGCCGAATAGGTGTCGGCATCCAGTTGGGTCACCGTCGCCCCGACGTTGCCGGACGGCGTCTGGTAGATGAACCGCTTGTTGGTCACGGTCACGCCGGGCTGAACCACCGCATCAAATGACAGCGACTGCCCCGCGGGCGAGATGAGCTGGGGAGCGCCGCCGGGGAACGAGAGCTGCACCGGATCCTCGCCCAGGCGCCACACGAACATGCCGCGCTCCAGGTCGCTGCCGATGACCGTGCCGCTCGGGTAGTACGGGTAGCACGCCCACAGGCCGTTGAACGAGGCCGCGTCGTCAGCCGGGTAGGTGTCGAACCAGGCCACCTCGTTGATCGAGGCGGGGTTGCCCGGGGTCGCCACATCGAAGATGCGGAGGCCGCTGCGGTAGTTGGCCTGGAAGAACTTGCCTTGGTGGGTGTAGCCGTTGTGCGTGATCGCCGGGGTGTCGTTCTGGAACAGGCCGACGTAGGTCGGGTTCGCCAGGTTCTCGACGTTGATGACGTAGGTCGTGGTGAGCGACTGGGTCGCACCCTCGTCGAGTTCATCACCGAGCAGGAAGTACTTGCGGTCCTCCGTCAGCCAGCCCTGATGGCTGTACCGCGCGCTCGGATACAGGATCCGGCCGAGCAGCACCGGCGCTGCCTTGTTCGTACAGTCGACGATGTACAGGCCGGACTCCACGTTGCCGTTGCTCAGGCCGCCGCAGCAGAACGCGATCTCCTTGCCGGCGTAGGGGCCGCTCGTGTAGGTGACCACCTGCGCCTCGTGCACGTAATAGGACGGCCACGAACCCACCAGCTGGGGGTTGTTCGGCGTGGAGTTCAGGTCGTAGAAGCGGAGTCCGTTGCCGCCCCCGCCGCACCGGTAGAGGTAGCCGCTCTGCTCGTTGATGAAGACGGTGTGCGTGGCTGCAGTGGTGGCATCCGTGGTGGCACCGATCAGCGAGACCGTGCCCCCGTCGATGTTCGAGATGTCGATCACCTGGATGTGGCCGCCGCCCTCGGAGACGGCATACACACGGGTGCCGAAGACCTTGAAGTCGCGCCAGAGCGAGGTCGGTCCGGTGATGAACCCGACCTTCACCGGTGCAGCGGGGTTGGTGATGTCGAAGAAGCCGGTGCCGGAGGACACGCCGATGATGGCGTACTCACGGCCGCTGGGCGACACGTATCCCCAGCACGTATTGCCGCTGGTCGCCGCTGCATCGATCGAGGCGAGCGGGAACCACGCCTTGAGCGTGATGCCGCTTGATGCGAACGTGTCGGCGGCCAGGCCGCCATCCGCCTCACGCCAGGCAGGAGCGACGACCGCAGGCTGGCGATCGGCGACCTTTCCATCGTCCTCGTGGGCCACTGCGGTCAGGACCGCTCCGGAAAGCAGGGTGCAAGCAAGCAACGTCGCGGTCGTGAAAGCGCGCATCAAGTCTCCTTCGTTGTCGGACGCGGGATCTCGAACTGTAGCCCGCTTCAGGGCCCATGGAAATCCGGCTCGGGGATTACCCGGCGGATTCGAGGCTCCCGGACAGCCGCTCCGGACTCAGGGCCCGCAGGAATGCCTCGAGGTCATGGCGCTCCGGCGCCGTGAGGCCGAGCGGTTGCAAGACTGCTTCGCGATGATGATCCAGCGCAATGGCTCCTTCGAGGGTGTCGTAGAACGCGATCACCTCGGCCAGCGAGGCGAAGCGGCCGTCGTGCATGTACGGCGCCGTCAGCGCCACACCACGGAGGCTCGGTGTACGGAACTGCCCCCACGTCTCGGGATCATCCTTGAGCGATCGGACGAGCCGTGCCTCGGCGCCGTCGGGGGCGTCGCTGAACTCGCCGGCGCTCGAGAATGGATCGGTCTTGAGCCGTGCGATCGCACCGCGCCGGCCGGGATCCCCGCCAAGCCGCCCATCGGGAGCCGGAAGCCCGAGGTTGTGGAACTCGCCATCGGTGAACTCCCGTCCTCCATGGCACTGGATGCAGTTGGCCTTGCCGGAGAAGAGCAGCCACCCTCGGCGGGCCGCCGGCGTGATGATCCCCCCCGCCGACTCATCATCCATCGACACCGTGCCCTGACCGACCGCATCGGCCCAGCGGTCGAACGCCGACAGCGGCATGTCGAGCGTGCGCTGGTATGCCCCGAGCGCCTTCATCGAGCTGCTGAAGACCGCATCGATGGCCGCACGCTGATCCACGGGAAGCTGGCTCCATGCGGCCGCAGGCGGAGCGTGCGCCGCCTCGCCCGCCAACGCAGGTCGTGCGCTGAGTCCAGCCGGCACGGCATCGAGCGCTCGCGGCAGCGGACCGCATGCAGCTTCCCACAGCCGACGCAGGCCCGGATCGTCGCGGATCGCCACGGCGAAGCGCGTGCGATCGAACCCGTGCTCGGCAGGCTGTTCGATCGGCTCGGCGGCCTGCGACCAGATCGTGTCGGCGCGGCCGTCCCAGGTGAACCATCTCCGCCGAGCGGCACCGAGGATCGTTGGCGTGTTGCGTGTGCCGGCGGCCTCGCCTCGGGCGGTGCGCTCGCCATCGGTGAACGCGTGCGCTGGATCGTGGCATGTGGCGCAGCTCACCGTGCCGCTGGAGGAGAAGGTCTCGTCGAAGAAGAGGCGCTCGCCCAGGGCCACGGCCCGCGCTTGGTCGGCCAGGCGGTTCGTGGGATCGGGTGGAATCGGCGCGCGCGGCTGCGCGTGGACGGCCAGGGCCTTCTCCAGCGGCGAGCGGTCGACGATGCCCGTGGGCCGATCACGCTGGCCGGCATCGCGGAGCAGCATCCACGACCACCCTGCGAGGGCGAGCATGACCACCAGCGTGACGATGCCCAGCCGACGCTGTGCAGTCACGGGGCCTCCACCGTGCACTGGGCGCGTCGCCACTGGATCCCATCAGGGTCACCGAGGTCGAAGGCGAGTTCCCAGCGGCCGCTCATGTGCAGGAGCACACCCTTGACGATGAATCGCCCCGGGCCGGTCCGCTCCACCACCGGTCGCACGTTCATGCCATGGCCGTGGTGCGGCATCTCGGCGTCGAGTTCGAGCAGGACGTGGGCAGGCTTGCCTTCCGCACTCTGGACGAGGACCTCCAGATCGAACGGATCGCTGTCGGGCAGCTCGTCGCGCTCACCGGCAACGCGCCACCACACGGTGAGCGATCCATCCTCGGTCACGGCCTTGCGCACCCACATCACGTCCGATGGCTGCGGCAGGCACGCAGGGATCATGCCCACGAGCACGATGACGGTTGCAGCCAGCAGGCGCGAGGCTCGTACGGCGGCGCTCATGACTCGTCCCCTGCGGGTGCCGCGGGCGGCTGCGGCGGTGCCACTGGCGGCAGCTCGTTCTGCCTGACCTGCGTGCGCTTGCGGGTGTAGAACTTGCCCAGCGATCCCGTGAAGCGCCAGGTGCCGTCGGGCCCGAAGGCCTGGAATCGATGGTTGCCACGATCCACCACGAGCACGCCGTCGCGCATGGCCGTCACGCCCTGCGGAAGCCAGAACTCGTGGTCCAGGATCCCGCGCGCGACCGTCGACGAGACCAGGGTGGTGCCGGACCCGGGCCCCCACCGCGCGAGGTGCACGCCATCGGTCGATTCATCCGTCACCGCGAGAACGCCGTCGTCGGTGATGGCCACGCCGAACGGGTGCACCAGCCTGACCGTGGCATCACCGTGGCCGAGCTCGGCCATGCGTGACCACGTTCCATCCTCGCGGCAGCACCAGATCGCCCCGCCGGCCCGGTCGGCCACCACGAGTTCACCGCGTGAGCCGGCCAGCTGCACAGGTTCGCGGGCTCCCTCGGGCAGGTCGGTCCGCTTCGGCTCGCCGCTCGTGTAGCGCACCGGCGCGCCGTTGCGATCGAAGCGCCACACGCAACGATTCGCACCATCAAGCGCCAGGAGCTCCGAGCCGTCCCACGCCAGGTCCACGATGACCGGCACCTTGCCACCGACCGATCCCACCATGGCCACGAGATCGGTCGACCGGACCAGTCGGGGCAGGAACGGATCGAAGGCAACGGGCTGCGACCGGTCCGGGGAGGCACTCACCACATCGAGCCTGGCGTTGGATCGATCGACCACGGCGATGCGTTCGCCCGGCAGCACGCAGACCGACGCGATCGCACCGTAGCGCCCTGGCAAGGCCGCACTGCCGCCGAAGGTCGCGATGTGACCGGGTGCGGGCGTGGAGCCGAGCAGATTGAAGATCATGACCGAACCGGTCTCGGGCTCGGTCATCGCCATGATGGGACCGAGCGCGCTGGCATCCGGTCCGAAGTGGCTGCTCACCGCATCACGAGGGACGGAGAGCCCGTCATCGATCGGTGCGGGACCGCCGGGCGCGAGCAGCTGCACTCGGTCCTCGAAGCCCTCGCACACGAGCGCGTGCGAACCATCCGGCGTGAAGGCGATCGCATCGGGATAGTGGATGCGCCCCTTACCCTGGCGCGGGATGACCGCGTGCATGCCCCACCATCCTGCCATCCGTCCCGTCGCCTGGTCCAGCACCGCGATGCGGTGATTGAGGTGGTCGCACACGTAGACGCACCCATCACGGCATGCGATGCCCGTGGGCTCGGTGAACTGATCGGGGAACGCACCTCGCTCGCCGAACGCCTGGCCCGGGCCGGGGCCATCGATCGTCCATCGATGCACCCGGTGCGCGGCGGCATCGGTCCACCACAGCCGCCCCGCGTCGTCGAACGCCACGCCGGCAGGCGCGACGCCGTCGGCTCTGGCCACCACGGCATTGGCTTGCGCAGCAAGATCGAACACGAGGACCTGCCGCAGGGCCGCATCGGCGACAGCCACCTTGGTGCCATGTGCCGCGACGGCCACCGGCTCATGGAGCACGGCATCACCGATGTAGCGCGTCACGCCGCCGTGCACGATGCGGATGCGGGGCGGAGCTCGCTCGACCACGAGCAGCGCCTCGTCATCGGCGGTGATGGCGCACGGCGAACGCAGAGGAGGGTCCAAGGCGAGCTCTTGGCCCGGCCCGGCCTGCGTGACGAGCCGCAGGAGACCGCGTTCTTCCTCGAGCACGACCATGCCCTCGGTGCCTTCGGGCAAGCCGAGTGACCGACCTAACGAAGTCTTCACGAACGCAACGCTGCATGCGCCGCGAAGATCCTCGACCTGCGCCACGGGTTGGGCATGCTGCGGACAGTCCACCACCATGCACGGAGCCTAGCGCCCGGCAGCGCCACGGCGCTGGCTATCCTCGCTCCATGAGCCACGCCACCCAACACAGCGGACCCTCGCGCGCCGTCCGCTCGGTCGCCGTCATCGGTTGCCTCGTGATCCTCGTCACCTTGGTGGGAGGCCTGCTCGGCCACCACGATGGTGAGCACGTCAAGCCCGAACTGCCGGGGTCGTGGGCGCTCGGTGCGGCGCCCTTCGCGTTTCTGCTGCTGGCGATCGCCACGTTCCCGTTGATCCCTGCCATCGCGGGCTGGTGGCACAGCAACATCAGCCGGCTCGCGGTCGCTGCGACCTGCGGCGTGGCCACGCTCGCGTGGATCGCTGCCACCATGGGAGCCGGCCATGCCGCCACCCTGACCGGCCATGCGGTGCTGGACGAGTACATCCCCTTCATCGTCCTGCTTTTCTCGCTCTACGTGATCTCGGGCGGCATCGCGATCCGCGGAAACCTGCCGGCGCACCCGATCACGAACACGTCGATCCTCGCGATCGGCACCGTGCTCGCGAGCGCGATCGGCACCACCGGCGCGAGCATGGTCCTCATCCGCTTCCTGCTCTCGGTGAACAAGGAGCGCCACAAGGTCGCGCACACCGCGGTGTTCTTCATCTTCATGGTCAGCAACTGCGGCGGGCTGCTCCTGCCGCTGGGGGACCCCCCACTCTTCCTGGGCTACCTCAAGGGCGTGCCCTTCCTCTGGACCATCTCGCTCTGGCAGGAGTGGGCGACCGTCAACGGCACCCTGCTGGTGCTGTACTTCCTCTGGGACCGGCACGAGTGGAAGGCCGAGCGACGCAAGGACATCGCCCGAGACGAGCGCGCCGCCCGGCGACTCACCGTCGATGGGAAGCTGAACATCCTCTGGCTGCTGCTGGTCGTGCTGGTGGTCGCCACCGTCGACCCGAGCCGCCCACTGCCGGGCACGGAGTGGAAGCCCTTCCCGTACCTGCGTGAACTGCTCATGCTCGGCCTGTGCGCCGTCAGCATGGCCTTCACCAAGGATGCCGTGCGCAAGGCGAACGAGTTCGACTTCGGCGCCATCGCCGAGGTTGCCGCGCTGTTCATCGGCATCTTCGTCACCATGCAGGTTCCGCTCATGGTGCTGCAGGCCAAGGGCGCCGCACTTGGCATCACCACGCCGATGGGTTACTTCTGGGCCACCGGCAGCCTGAGCGCCGTGCTCGACAACGCACCTACGTACCTGGTCTTCCTGCAGACTGCGGTCGCCACCCCGATCGAGGGGGCGGCACAGATCTCCGTCGGAGACCTCGGCACGGTCTCGGAACCGCTGCTCTCGGCCGTGAGCCTGGGCGCGGTCCTCATGGGCGCGATGACCTACATCGGCAACGGTCCCAACTTCATGGTGAAGGCGATCGCAGAGCAGCGTGGCGTGCGCATGCCGAGCTTCTTCGGGTACCTCGGCTGGTCCTGCCTTGTGCTGCTGCCCACGCTCTACCTGGTGTCGCGGCTCTTCGTCGCGTCACCCTGATCATCGCGCTTCATCATCGCGTAGATCACGCTCTGTACGACCACGCTCTCGCCGACGAGGCGGCCGACCCGAGTGCTCGCGGCCTTGAGGTCACGGAACTTGCCTTCGTCGAGTTCGCGCTCGAAGTCGGTCAGGGAGTTCTCGATGCCGAGCATCATGCTCGCCAGGATCGCCCACTCTTCGCGGGTGTCGGGGAAGTACTCGTTCGAGCGCAGGAGCTCGACCGGCACCACGAAGCGCCACCCACCCGATCGTTCCTCGATCGCGATCGCCCCACCCCAGAGCGGTTCGTCCTTCCAGAGCAACGCGGCCGTGCCGTCACCGAGATCCTCGACCTTCAGGTTCACCCGCTCCCGCTGCAGTTCGCCGAAGGGATCGGCGAAGAACCTGGCGAAGCCCTCCCGGAAGTCCTTCGGCACCAGGTCCGACTGCGCCGCAGCCAACTCCTTCGCGACCTGGCCGGGGAACCGGTCCCGCAGCTTGACCGTCACCCGCCAGAGCTGCGCCAGCATGTCCTTGAGCTTCCCGCGGACATCCTCGACCGCGCTGGCCTCGGTCACGCCGTCGGCGAATTCGACCTCGCGCACGGGCACGTCGATCAGGTCGGGCAGGATCTCGGGGCGGCCATCCTCCACCGCGATCCGGACCGCCTCGAGCAAGGCCTCGGGGGTACTGGTGTCGATCGCCGGCTTGCTGCACGCAACCAGTGCGAGGCACGGAACGAGCATGAGGATGGCGGGACGCACGCGACTAGGATAGGAGCGATGCTCGTGACCGTGAACGGACAATCGATGGAACTCCCCGAGGGCGGGCGCGTGACGGACCTGCTGGCCCGGCTCGGCCTCGAGCATTCGATCTGTGCCGTCGAGGTGAACCGCGCCCTGGTGCCCAAGCGGTTGCACGGCGAGACCCAACTCCGGCAGGACGACCGGATCGAGGTCGTCACCCTGGTCGGCGGAGGCTGAAGCCATGCATGCAACCACCATGTCCCTTCCTCCCCTCACCGTCGGTTCGTTCTCGCTCCGCAGTCGGCTCGTGACCGGCACCGGCAAGTACCCGGACCACGCCACGATGAACGCTGCCCTCGAGGCCAGCGGCTGCAGCGCCGTCACCGTCGCCGTGCGGCGCGAGCGCCTGGTCGATGCGAGCGGCCGCTCGCTGCTCGATGCGCTCGAGACCGACCGCTACACCATCCTGCCCAACACCGCCGGCTGCTTCAGTGCGGACGATGCCATCCGCGTCGCACGCCTGGGCCGCGAACTGCTGGAACAGCTGGGCAACGCCGGATCGCGCTGGGTGAAGCTCGAGGTGCTCGGCGACCGTACCACGCTCCTGCCTGATCCCGTGGGCACGCTCGAGGCCTGCCGTGAACTGGTCAAGGATGGCTTCGAGGTGCTGTGCTACTCGAGCGACGACCCGATCATGGCGGTGCGCCTGCGCGATGCCGGTGCCACCAGCGTGATGCCGGCGGGCAGCCCCATCGGCTCGGGGCGAGGGATCGCCAATCCCAGCGCGATCGCGATCATCCTCGAACTGCTGAAGGATCCAACCCACGGCGGATCGCCCGACTACCCCGTCATCGTCGATGCCGGCGTGGGCACACCCAGCGACATCACGATCGCCATGGAACTCGGTGCCGACGGGGTCCTGCTCAACACCGGCATCGCGCATGCCAAGGATCCCGTGCGCATGGCGCACGCCATGCGGCTTGCGCTCGAGGCTGGTTGGCACGGTGCGCGCAGCGGTCGCATCCCGCGCCGGAAGTTCGCCACCGCCAGCAGCCCCTGGGAAGGCGTGATTTCCTACATCCCGGGCGAGTGAACGCCTGCGAGCCGGACCGCTGCCCGGACGCGGATGGCATCAGCCGTGCTGCCGCTGCGTCAGGTCCACTCAGGCGGGCCGCTGCCGACCGAGCACGCGTTCGAGCGTGGCACGCGTGATCGGCTGTGCCGCGGGCGCAGGCGCCTGGGGCTCATCCACGGCGTCCAGCGCAGGCCGTTGAAGCGGCGTCGGCTCGGTATGCGCCGCAACGAGTCGATGCATGGCGTCGAGCGCCGCGCGGGGCGTGCTCCAACGCGCGAGCCATCCATCGATCTCCGCGCGAGTGATCGCCGGTTCGAACAGTGCATCGAGGGACGGTGCAGCGATCGGCCGATCGGCGCAGCGATCCAGGCGCGACTGGATCAGTCGCCGCAGGGCCGGCACCGGCCACTCGAGCACCACTCGCGAGCACGGCACGTGCAGGTCCTCCACGGCGGCAGGCGGTGCGGCGAGGACCACGGATGTTCCCGAGCGCTGGACGATCCGCTCATCGAGCAACGACTTGATCGCCCGACGCGACAGGTCATCATCGCCGACCCCGTCGACGACCAAGGCGATCGACCGCCAGCCCAGCAGCCTGACGATCCGTTCCAATCGGTCGAGGAGTTCGAGCCGCGGTTCGATCGCCCCACGTTTGGGCACGCGTCGCAGGTCCACAGGCCGCCACTCGTTCAGGCAGGTCGCCAGGTCCTCGGCGTCTCGATCGGTGACCACGATCGAACGCATGGCCCGGCTGACGCGGCTCCGCGAGAACAGTCCAGCCACGGTCCATCGTCCAAGCAGGCCCAGGCCTGCACTGAGGATCAGTCCCAGACCGATCCACGGCAGTGCCTGGGCCCACTCCGGAGCCACCGACGGCAGTGCGCGGACCAGTGCTGCATCACGCCGATCACCGAACCACACGAGCACCGTGCCCAGCAGCGCGCTCGAACCAAGGAGCACCAGTCCCCAGGACCGGGATGCCTCAGCCAGCACGCCGCCGCTGAGCGCGAATCGATCCCGAAGGAGCATCGTCCTGCTCGGCGCGCCATCGGCGCGGTCGTAGAGCGCCTGCAGCACCACCAGGTCGCGGCAGGCCGATGGTCCGGCTGACTCGATGGCCGCAGCCGCGTCAGCCACGGGCCTGCGCGGCCGCGTGCCGTCGTTGGCCACGCCGAGCACCTCGTCCACGACCTCGGGCACGATGCGGTGCAGCACGAGATCGATCGCCTCGCACACGGTGATCTCGCCGCCTCGGCGCTCCTCGACCCCACGCGCGACGTCGGTGAACCTGTCGATCGGCACCACCCGACGCCCGAGTCCGGGGCGCTGGATCGCGGCGTGCTCATCCTCGGCCACCAACTGCATGCAGAGCGCGGTCCTGCCGCTGCCCGGGACGCCCTCGATCAGGCAGGAGTGCGGTACCTCCGTCGCGCCGTGGACGTCGGCGTAGCGCACGTGCAGCATGCCCATGGGCTCGAGCGCCAACACCTCGTCACGACGTGCATCGGGAGCCTCGAAGGGATCGCGCCCGAGCCCGAAGGACCTGAGCCAGGCCGCGCGTTCCATCAGTGATCCACGCGATGGCCCAGGATGGGCTCGAGCTCGGCCAGCGCAGCCGAGACCGCCGCGGGGTCGCGCGCCTCGAGGTTCAGGCGCAGCAAGGGCTCGGTGTTCGAGCGACGGATGTTGGCCCACCAGGCACCCGTGTCCAGCGACAGGCCATCGAGCTCCTTCATCGCCGCTGCGGCGTAGCGCGCCTTGAGGCGCTCGAGCGTGCCGGCGGTGTCGGCGTTCTCGAAGTTGATCTCTCCGGACTGCGCGTAGCGCCGGAACGGTGCGACGCATGCCGAGAGCGTGCGGCCGCTCGAGGCCAGCAGGTTCAGCACCTCGATGAAGGCCCGGACGCCGCTGTCGGTGTTCCAGAGGTCCGCGAAGTAGAAGTGCCCGCTGAGCTCACCACCGATTGGCGCGGCCGTCTGCGCGAGCGCAGCCTTCATGAAGACGTGGCCAACACGGCTCTCGACGGGCTCGCCGCCCGCCTCGCGGATCGCCTCGGCCACGCTGCGCGAGGAACGCAGGTCGTACACCACGGCCGCACCGGGATTGGGCTTCAGCACGCGACCCACCATCGCGGCCAGCAGGAGATCGCAGCCGACCGGCGTTCCATGCTCATCGATCACCATGCAACGGTCGGCGTCACCATCGAAGCAGACCCCGAAGTCGGCCTTGCCGCGCACGACCGCCTCGCGCACCTGAGCAAGGTTGGCCTCGACCAGCGGATTGGGTTCGTGCACGAACTCGCCACGCGAGGTGTCGAAGTTGATCGCCTCGATCTGCAGCCCTGGAAGCCCCGAGAAGATCTTGGGGACGGCGACCCCGGCCATGCCGTTGCTCGCATCGATCGCAATGCGAAGCGTGCGCGATCCATCCTGGTAGCAGGGATCCAGGAGCCGCAGCAGGTGCGATCGATACGCCTGCCAGATGTCGCGTTCATCGTGCATGCCGCCTTCGCGCTCCGCCGCCACGCGCGACGTACCGGCTGCATGCTGCTTGATGCGTTCGAGTCCGGTGCCTTGCCCGACCGGGCGCGCCTTCACCTGACTCACCTTGAATCCGTTGTACTGGGCCGGATTGTGGCTGGCGGTGACCTGGACCCCGCCCGCTGCACCGAAGTGGTTGATCGCGAAGTACACCGCGGGCGTGTCGACCAGGCCGATGTCGATCACGTTGGCGCCGAAGTCGAGCATGCCATCCATGAGCGCGCGGGCGAGCGATGGACTGCTGCGCCGCATGTCGCGCCCGACCACGATGTGGCGCATGCCCGGACTGTCGATCCCCTGCTCCTGCGCACGCTCGGCGAGGAACCGTGCGGTGGAGTGGCCCATCGACCAGGCGCCCTCCTCGTTGAGCGGCTCGGGATAGGTCGCGCGCACGTCATAGGCCTTGAAGCATCGGTCGAGCATGGCGGCGGATCCTATCGGCCACTGCGGCGATAATCCGGCATGGCGATGCTTGCCGCCGCACGCCGGTCCCGGTAGCCTTGCCCGTCTGCCCCGAGCGGCCGGCGGACACGCGTCCTCCCCTGCACGCGGCAGCGCGGTGCGCACGATGGGCGCGCGGCGAACTCACCGTCCGAAGGGCATCCCGCCCAACCCTGAAGCGCCCTCGTGGCGGCAGGGCGACCATCGCGCCAGGCCGTCGGTGTCGCTGTTCAAGAAGGAATCGACCATGTCATCGCTCGTCAACGAACTCATCGAAGCCGGCATCCACTTCGGCCAGCGCCGCAGCAACTGGAACCCGAAGATGGGCCCGTTCATCCACGGGACCAAGAACCAGATCCACATCATCGACATCAAGGAGACCATCAAGGGGATCCTGCTCGCGAAGAAGTTCATCGCGAAGTGCGTGTCGGAGAACAAGGACGTCGTCTTCGTCGGCACCAAGCGCCAGGCCCGCGCGGCCGTCGAGACCCACTGCGGCGCCTCCGGCATGCCCTACGTGACCGAGCGCTGGCTCGGTGGCACCCTGACCAACTTCCGCACCGTCCGCGAGCGCCTGAAGCGACTCGAGGAGCTCGAGCGCCTGGTCGAGACCGGCGAGATCAAGAACTACTCCAAGAAGATGGAGTCGCAGCTCGCCCGCGAGCACAAGAAGATCTACCGCAACCTCAACGGCCTCCGCTCGATGACCCGCCTGCCCGGCGCGCTCGTCGTGATCGACACCCAGCGCGAGATGAACGCGCTGCGCGAAGCC
This sequence comes from Planctomycetaceae bacterium, assembly GCA_027490145.1. Classification (GTDB taxonomy): domain Bacteria; phylum Planctomycetota; class Phycisphaerae; order Phycisphaerales; family SM1A02; genus SYIB01. Next base: position 25,538 of record JAIXYQ010000005.1, on the reverse strand, counting down.
AAGAACCTCGGCATCCCGACGATCTGCCTGATCGACACCGACGGCAACCCGGACATGGCCGACATCCCGATCCCCGGCAACGACGACAGCATGCGCTCGATCGACATCGTCGTCCGCGAGCTCTGCGCCGCCGCCACCGAAGGCAAGGGCAACCGGACCTCGGCTCCCGCCTCCGCCGAGGGCGACGCGCCCGCCGGCGACGGTGATGCCCAGGCCCCGCGCCGCCGCAGCGCACGCAGCCGATTCCGCATGGACGATGGCCAGGGCGCTGCCGCCAGCCCCGCCGCCGGCGCCTGATCACCCGCACCAGCACACCAACGGAGCACCACCATGAGCACCGCCGCAATCGATCCCAAGACCGTGATGAAGCTGCGCCAGAAGACCGGACTCGGCATGGGCGCCTGCAAGGATGCCCTCGTCGAGGCCAACGGCGACTTCGATGCCGCCGAGAAGCTCCTGCGCGAGCGCATGAAGGACAAGATGGACGGCCGCACCGACCGCCCCGCCGGCGAAGGCTGCCTTGCCATCGCCGCAGGCCACGGCAAGATCGCCATCGTCGAGATCCGCAGCGAGACCGACTTCACCGCCAAGAACGCGGAGTTCCGCGCCATGGCGGCGGATGTCGCGGCGATGGCGCTCGAGGCCGCCGCCGGCACCGTCAACGCCACCGCGGCGATCACCGCGCGCGTGGACGATGTCCGTCTGAAGACCGGTGAGAACGTGCAGTTCGCACGGGGCGAGGTCATGTCGGGCAAGTCGTACGCCCACTACCTGCACCACGATCACAAGCAGGGCGCGATCCTCGAGTTCACCGGCACGCTCGACGCGGAGACCGGTGCGGCGATCTGCCAGCACATCGTCGCCTCGCCGGTGACCCCGCAGTCGATCGACGAGACCGGCCTGCCCGCCGACCAGCTCGCCCAGAAGCGCGCCGAGGCCACCGCCGAAGCGACCGCCAGCGGCAAGCCGGCCCAGATCGCCGAGAAGATGGCCGAAGGCAAGATGCGCAAGTGGTTCGAGGAAGTCACGCTCCTCGGCCAGGCGTTCGTCTTCGACGAGAAGAAGAAGATCAAGGACCTGCTGCCCGCGGGCACCACGCTGACGGGCTTCCGTCGCATGGTCGTCGGTGGCAGTTGAGCCGGGCCGTCCCGCCCTGATCGCTCCGGCGCAGGCCGGAGCCATGACGAGGCGTCCTTCGGGGCGCCTCGTCTCGCTTTTGCGCGGCGGCTCCGTACACTCCGCGTCCATGACGTTTGACCTTCGCCACGGATGGGCGACGGTCGCGGTCCTGGCGCTCACCGGCGCCTCCGCGGCCCTGCTCGTGTCTGCCAGCCATCGAGCCAGCGCGCGCGCACCCGCGACGTCGCAAGCACCCACCGTCGCCACCAAGACCCAGTCAGCGGCGGCCACCACCGTCTCCATCGACGCTCCGGTCACGGAGCAGATCCGCGCGGCGATCGCCAAGAGCGGCCTGGGATCACGCGTCACGGCCGTGGTGGGTGACGTGGACCGCGATGCGGTGATCGTCGACCTGGGCGGAGCGCGACCGATGCGTCCGGCCAGCAACCAGAAGGCCATCACCACGGGTCTGGCGATGATGGTGCTCGGCGAGGGATTCTCGTTCGGCACCAAGCTCCTGCTGCAGGGCGACCGCCTGACGATCGTGGGCGACGGAGATCCATCGCTCGGTGATCCCGAACTGCTGTCGGGCACCGTCTGGAAGGACGCGCAGGGCACCATGCACACCGGGCTCACGCCGGAACAGCTCGTCGACCAGTGGGCGCGTGCCGTCGAACGCCTGCGCCTTCCCCGCATCAGGGAGATCGTCGTCGATGACCGCATCTTCGCGCGCGAGGGACCGCACCCGGACTGGCCGCGCGACCAGCTCGATGCGACCTACTGCGTCGCCTGCTGGGGCATCAACTTCCACTTCAATTCGCTGCGGTTCTGGCTCACGCCGAAGGATGGCAAGGTGGCGTGGCGTACGCAACCCGCAGCCCCCTGGCTCACGGTCGTGAACGATGCCACCGCCCGGCAGGGCAAGGGCGTGAAGCAGTCGGCGGGCATCGCCCGCGCGCAGGGCACGGATGCGTACGCGATCAAGGGGAACGTCGCCAAGGCTGACGGGCCGTACATCGTCACCATGCAGGATCCCCCGCTCTTCCTGGGCAACCTGCTGGCCTCGCGACTGCGCACCAACGGCATCGACGTCGGCTCGGTCCGCATCGCCACCGCACAGGATGCGGCAGCCACCGGCACGTCCGTGGGCCCGACGCTGACCACGCCGCTCTCGAGCGTGGTCACGCGCGCCAACACCGACAGCGAGAACCTCTACGCCGAGGCCCTGCTCAAGCGCGCGGCGGCCAAGGCGACCGGACGCCCCGGTTCATGGGCCGATGGCCAGGACCTCATGCGCACGACGCTGCGCGCCGCGATCGGGAGCGAGGTCGAGTCCTTCGCGATCCGCGACGGCAGCGGCATGAGCAAGGAGAACCGCATCACCGCGCTGGGCATGGCACGCTGGCTGCTCGCCATGCCGCGCATGCTGCCGGACTTCGATGCCTACCTGCGGAGCTTCGCCGAGGGCGGCAGCAGCGGCACGCTCAAGAAGCGCATGGATGGGATCCCCGACTCGCTCGCCCGGGTCTGGTGCAAGACCGGCTACATCGCCGGCACGAGCTGCCTGTCGGGGTACGTGATCTGCGCGAACGGCCGACGCTTCGCCATGAGCGTGCTCTGCAACGACCTCAAGGAGGGCGAGGTCGGCAAGGCGAAGGACCTTCAGGACGCTGTGGCGGCGATCCTCGCCCGGCAGCCGGCGCGTTGAGCCCCGCAGCGCGAGCGGCGCTGCAGCGTCAGCCCTGCGTCGGTGCGGCGGCCTGATCCATGGCCGCCTGGCCGGCCGGCGCGGCGGACTCCGCGGGCGCGGCAGCCAGTTCGATCTCGATCTCGTCGTCCGCGCGCTCCTGCTTCACGCTCACGCGTTGGTTGCGCGCCAACTCCAGCAACGCCAGGAAGAGCCCGATGGCCTCGCCCCGTGAGCGGCCGCGGAAGATCTCCTGAATCGTCAGGGACCGGGTCCCGGAGCGCTCGAGGCGATCGACGATGTCGTCCTGGTGAAGGCCGATCGGCGTGTCGTCGTACTCGACCTTGTGGTCACCCAGGCGCGACACGTCGACCGACTGCATGATGCGCTCGAACGCCCCGAAGAGATCGAGGATGTGCGCATCCTCCAGCTCGATGGCATCGTCGGCATCCTGCGGCAGGGCTCCGGCGCCGACCCCGCCGATCGCATGACGCTTGGCGAAGTCGCGACGCAGGCGGTCGAGCGTGTCCGCCGCCGTGCGGAACCGTTGGTACGCCACGAGCTGCTGCACGAGCTCGAAGCGCGGATCGGTCGGGTCCAAGCCGTCGGCAGCGGCCTCATCGCCCTCCTTCGTCTCGCGCGGGGCGAGCGTCCGGCTCTTGATCTCGACCAGCGTCGCCGCCATCACGAGGAACTCGCCTGCGAGGTCGATGTCGACCTGGCTGAGTTGCCGGAGGAACGCGAAGTACTGGTTGGCGATCTGCGCGACCGGGATGTCGTTGATGTCGACCTCCGCGCGGCGGATCAGGTACAGCAGCAGGTCCATGGGACCTTGGAAGGCGTCCAGCCGGACCTCGTAATCGTCCTGAAGAGGCATGGGCGCAAGGGTAGCGCAGGATCGCCCGCCGACGAAGGCGCGAGGTACCCTGCCACCATGCCAGGGATGGACGAAGCGGACTTCATTGCCAGCGCCCTCGCCGCCGAAGTGCAGGCGCTCGAGTCGCTGCGCAAGGCGGCGCTCGGCAACGAGCGATCGAGTTGGAGTGCGGCACTGGATCTCCTGGAGGCATGCCGAGGCCACGTCGTCGTGAGCGGCATGGGCAAGAGCGGCTTGATCGGGGCCAAGATCGCCGCCACGCTCAGCAGCCTGGGCCAACCGTCGCACGTGGTGCACCCCTCCGAGGCCGTGCACGGCGACCTGGGCAGGATCCGTCCCGGCGACGTCGTCATGCTGCTGTCCTTCAGTGGCGAGACCGCGGAAGTCGTCGATCTGGCGCTCATCCTGAAGGCCGATGGCATCCGCCTGGTGGGCATCTCCAAGTCCGATGACAGCAGCCTGGGCCGGTTGTGCGACGCGCACATCGAGCTCGGCGATCTTGCCGAGGCCTGCCCGCACGATCTCGCACCCACCGCCAGCACGACGGCGATGCTCGCCGTCGGTGACGCCCTGGCGCTCGCGCTCTCCCGCCGCCGAAACTTCACCGCGGATGACTTCCACAAGCACCATCCCGGCGGCATGCTGGGCGCGGGATTGCGCCCTGTGGCGGAAGTGCTGCGATTCAAGGTCGGCGAGAACCTGCTGTGCGTGGATGAATCGACGACCGTCGGAGCATCCCTTGCGCAGGGCACCAGCGGCCGGCGCGCCGGTGCGGTGCTGGTGGTCGACGCCGCCGGCACCCTGGCGGGGATCTTCACCGACGGCGATCTGCGACGACTGCTGCACGAGCGCGGTGCCGAAACGCTCTCGCTTCCGATCGGGTCCGTCATGACGCGGCACCCCCGCTCGCTGCCGATCACCTCGCTCGTCCGGGATGCCGTTCGGCTGGTCCGGGAGCGTCGGATCGACGAGATCCCCGTGGTGGATGGACTCGGCCGGCCGGCTGGCCTGGTGGACGTGCAGGACCTGATCGCCCTTCGGGTGATCAGCGAGTAAGTCCATTCAGAAAAAGGACTTGCACCGTTCCCCGCGGGCTGCAGGCAGCGGCGGTTTCGCGGGGCCGACCATCGGTCGCCACGGAGCCCTGTTCAATTCCCATGAATGGCACGACTTTCCATGCTGCGGACTATCGGATGCCGTCGGACAAGGCTAGACTCCGTTGGCTTCCCCGGGATGTGCGGAGAACGTGGGCCGAGTGGCCCAGCGGATCGCAACGGCATCGTCCGTTGCTGCGAGGGGTGGACAAGGGATCGTTACCCGGCTGTGCTGTTGGGCTGGATTCCACTGCAAGGTCCTGTTCCCCGGAGTCCATCATGCATCACCTCAACGCTCTCGCTTCCGTCGTCGCGTGCTCCGCGATCGTGTCGTCGGCCCAAGCCGCCTTCATCACGTTCGGCAACCAGACGCTCTGGAACCAGTTCGTGACCGGCAGTGGTTGGCAAGTGGCCACCGAAACCTTCAGCGGCGTGACCGACGGCTTCTACGCCGGCTCCTACAGCGGCTCGGTCAGCGGCGTCAACTGGACCGGCTCGGCCGCAAGCGGCATCTACGCCCAGGGCGGCCTCTTCAGCACGAACAACCCCGAGACGCTCGACTTCACCTTCAGCCCCGGCGTGCAGGGCGTGGGCGGCAACATCTTCGGGACCGACATCAGTTTCAACGTGGTGCCCTGCATCATCCAAGTGACCTTGGCCGACGGCAGCTCGTACGTGAACTACGCCACCACGGCTTTGGACTTCGTCGGCTTCTACTCGACGGGTGCCGCGATCGCCAGCATGTCGATCCAGACGACCGCGACGGGCTCGGGCGCTGTGTACGCCACCGTCGACAACCTGTACTTCACCGTCGTGCCCGCCCCCGGCAGCCTTGCCTTGCTGGCGGTGGCCGGTCTCGGCTCGCGCGGCCGCCGGCGCCGCTGATCGCCGGATCGTCGATTTCAGGAACACTCACGGCGGGCCTCCTCGGAGGCCCGCTGTCGTTTTTGCCCGTCGCTCCCTGTGGGGCGCCGGCATGCCGCGCCCCCTTTTCCGCGACGGCCGCAACAGAGCTCACCACTGCCACGCGGTCACCAGTGAGCGACGCGCCGTCCGCAGCGACCGAGCGGCCCTGCGCTGCGCGGCTTTGGGAGTCGCGAAGGCGGCACGAACGGCGTGTTCGGAGGCGGGTGCAAGCCCCGCCGAGCGACGGACGAGAGCGCGAGCGGAACCTGGTGGAGCGAGCGCGTCCGCGCAGCCACGGGCCCGAGGGCGCGAGAGGACGAGCGCGGAGCGCACCCTCGCGCCCGACTCACCCTTCGGAACGGAGGATCCGAACCGCAGGTTCGAGCCCGAGCGTCCCGACTCAACTAGTGGTTGAAGACCGGATTCTCACCCGTCTCGAGGTACGTGTACCCGGACAGGCCCGCCTCGTACGCGCGGATGTACGCCTGGCTCTCGGCGGCGCTCATGCGCTTGTCACGCACGGCGATCTCGCACTCGCGACGGATCGCGGCGCTCAGGTCATTGACGTCGTACTGCACGTAACTCAGCACCTCGCGCACGGTGTCGCCGTGCACGACCTCGTCGATCCACCAGTCGCCGTCGTCATCGAGGCGCACGTGCGCGACGTGCGTGTCGCCGAACAGGTTGTGGAGGTCGCCCAGGGTCTCCTGGTACGCGCCGCACAGGAAGACGCCGATGAAGTAATCCTGGCCTTCCTGGAAATCGTGGAGCTCGACCCACTTCTTCACGTCGTGGTCGTCGCAGAAGCGATCGATCTTGCCGTCCGAGTCGCAGGTGATGTCGGCCAGGGTCGCCTTGCGGGTGGGCTTTTCGTTCAGCCGGTGGATCGGCATGATCGGGAAGAGCTGCTTGATGGCCCAGATGTCGGGAAGGCTCTGGAAGATCGAGAGGTTGCAGAAGTAGATGTCCGACATGTCCCCTTCGATGTCGTCGAGTTCCTCGGGGACGTCGTCGGTGTCCATCTCGCGCACGCGATCGCGGATCTTGGCGCAGGTCGCCCAGAAGAGGCGGTCCAGCATCGCGCGGTGCTCAAGGCTCAGGTGACCCACGCTGAAGAGCCGGACTCCCTCGTCGCGCGCCTCCAGGGCATCGTGATACTGCTCGACGAGGCGTCGTTCGCTGACGGCCTTGTACGTCTCCCAGAGTTCGGTGATCGGCCGCGGCAACTCCTCGCCCTCGGCCGGCACGGGGAGCGTGGCCGGCGCGGTCACGCGGTCGGGACGGTTGGCGCCGAGGGCATCGAAGACCAGCACCGACTGCTGCGCGACCATGGCGCGGCCGGACTCGGTGACGATCGTGGGATGTGGCACGCCTTCCTCGTCGCAGACCGACATGATCTTGTAGACCACGGTGCTCGCGTACTCCGGCAGCGTGTAGTTCATCGAGAACTCGAAGCTGGTCTGGCTGCCGTCGTAGTCGATGCCAAGGCCACCGCCGACGTCGAGGTACTTCATGCCCGCACCCATGCGGACGAGCTGGGAGTAGATGCGGGCGAGTTCATTCACGCCCGACGTCACCTGGCGGATGTCGTGGATCTGGCTGCCCATGTGGCAGTGCAGGAGCTGCAGGCAATCCTGCATGCCGCGGGCCTTGAGGAACTCGAAGACCTCGAGCACTTCGGTCAGCGACAGGCCGAACTTGGCCTTCGCGCCGCTCGAGTGCCGCCAACGGCCGGCACCCGGCGTGCTCAGGTTCACGCGCACGCCGATCTGCGGGCGCACGCCCAGGCGCTGCGCATGCGACACGATCAGGTGGAGTTCGGTGAGGTTCTCGATGACCGGGATGATGTTGCGGCCGAGCTTGGCGGCCAGCGTGACGAACTCGATGTAGCGGTCTTCCTTGAAGCCGTTGCAGATGATCAGCCGTTCGGGGCTGTCGGCGGTCATGCCCATGACCGCGAGCAGTTCGGGCTTGCTGCCGACCTCGAGGCCGAAGCCGAGCGGCACGCCGTACTTGCGGACTTCCTCGACGATGCGGCGCTGCTGGTTGACCTTGATGGGGTAGACGCCGCAGTAGTTGCCCTTGAAGCCGTTCTCGGCGATCGCCACGTCGAACGCCTCGCGCAGGTCACGCAGGCGCCGCTCGAGCAGGTCGCTGAAGTGGATGAGCACCGGGGTCTTCAGGCCACGCTCGCGCATGCCCTGCACGACCTCGAAGAGATCGATCTCGGCGCCGGGCGTGCGCCCCGGGCGCACCACCACGTTGCCCGAGGGATTGATGTCGAAGAAGCCCTTGCCCCAGAGCCGGATCTGGTAGGCATCGGCGCTGTCATCGATGGTCCACCCCGGAGCGAGTCCGGTGCGGGCAGGACGCGAGGCGGGCTGGGTCGACGCGTGGTCGGGCTGGATCTGGGTCATCGAATTGGTGTCGGAGTGCGGACCATCGCCGGATGGCGCTGGGGAATCGCGAAGTGTATCCCCAATCGACGCTCCTCCAAGGGCTTTGGGACGGGAATGGCCGGCTCGACGGGCCATCACTCGGAACCCACCGTGGAGGGCGAGGTCCAGCGGGCCGGGTCCGGTGCGCCGGGTTGCTGCATGAGCAGCGCCATCATGCTCATGGCGGTGCCGAAGTTGGCGCTGCGCGGGAAGACCCGATCGTTCCACGTGCCCTCGGCCGAGCGGGTGCGGAAGAGCAGTGCATTGAAGACGGCCCAGTGCTTCTCGCGGCGGTCGTCCGGCAGCAGAGCGATCCCCTGCGCGGCGTAGTAGTGGGCGTAAAAGAAGTAGTACGGCGCCACCCCGTACGGGGCGACATGGGTTCCGGTCTTGGCGCGGCGGACCTCGAGCGCGTCCCAATGCGCGCAGAACGCCTCGATCGCCCGCTCGAGCCGTTCGGGCGATCCCCGCCCTGCCAGCGTCATGGCGACCTCGGCCGCGCACATGCGACCGACCGCACCCGGGATCTGGTCGGCCTTGTCCTTGACGCCCTTGCCACCGGAGTAGTCGACGTAGCCGCTGCCGGCGGCCGTGGTCCCGGCGAGTGCCTTCAGCGCACGCTCGATCATGGCCGGGTCGACCGCATAGCCCTGCGCCTTGGCGGCGAAGAGCGTCTCGAGGCACGGTGCCGTCATGAACGGACTCGCCGGGCATGGGGTCTCACGACCGGGTTGACGCGAGTACGTCCATCCACCGACCTGCGGGATCTCGAGCTTCGCCAGTGCAGCGAGGTACCACTCCGTCGCGGCCTTCGCCTGATCCTTCATGGCCTCGGGCACCGCGCCGGCGCGCTGTGCGGCCAACAGGAAGCGCGCCCCGTAGCACATCCCCCATCCACGCACGTCGTAGCCACCGTCGTAGTCGTCGGGACTCATGAGGGGTTCCTTGATCCCCTCGCAGACGAAGCTGATCGCCTTGCCGATCGCCGCCACGCGCGCGGGATCTTCGGTGTACCCGGGCGCACGCAGCAGAGCCTCACCGCAGATTCCGGTGCCGCCGATGCGGTAGCCGACCGGGATCTTGCCGCCGACGCGGTAGACGCCTTCGTACGGCCACTGGCCGGGATCCTCCTGCATGGCGACGAGACGTTCGACGGCGGTCGCGATGACCGGCGCAAGGTCCTTCGGCACCTCGACGGGTGCACGTGGAGCGCTCGGTGCCGGTGCGGGATCCGCCTTGCGCGATCGGCGCGACGATTCCCGTGCGGCGGGCGAGGCTGGCCCATCCGCCGGCACCTGCGGCGCGGGAGCCTGTGGCATCGAACACACGATCGAGAGCAGGACCGGAAGGAGGCTCGTCGTCATGTCAGGATGCTATCCACGACCCCGGCTATCCTCGCTGCATGCTGCGCATCATTGGTGGTGAGTACCGGAGTCGCGTGCTCGCCACGCCCCACGGCAAGGACCAGACGCGACCGATGGGTGCCCGAACCAAGGAAGCGATCTTCAACCTGCTGCGTGGCTGGTTCGAGGATGCGAGCGTGCTCGACCTCTTCGCAGGGGTCGGGACCATGGGTCTCGAAGCCGTCAGCCGAGGGGCGGCGCGCGTGGTCATGGTGGAACGTGACCGGCACGTCTTCCAGCTGCTGCAGGGCAACGTGCACGCCCTCGGCTGCGGAAGCCGTGCGATTCCCGTCCTGGCGGATGCCCTTGGCCCGGTGGCGATCGCCAGCGCTCCGGCCCCGGTTGACATCGTCTTCATGGATCCTCCCTTCTCGATGATGCGCGAAGAGCTCGGTCTGGCCCGCGTGAAGGCGCAACTGGCCGCGTGCGTGCCGGTGATGAAGCCCAAGGCATTCCTCGTCGTGCGATCGCCGGACCAGCCCGTGGCGGCGGAGTGGGCCATCCCCGGACTCGCCGGACCGGAGGTGCACCACTACGGCAGCGAGCAATGGGTGATGCTCTTCGCCCCACAGGCCAAGGACTGATGGTCGATCTCGGAGGCAGCTTCCCCCACAGCCTGCGCAGGCACGCACGATGGATGCCCCTCGCCGGAGCCCCCGCGGTCGTCATGCATCCCGATCACGACGAGGGCGCCGCCGTGCCGCTGCGCACGCTGCCCTGGGTGCTCTGGTTCCATGGACGCACCGTCAACAAGGAACTCGATCCGGGCCGGTACCTGCGGTGGCTCCGCGCGGGCATCGGCTGCGTGGCGATCGACCTGCCCGGTCACGGCGAGCGACACGATCCCCTGCTGCAGGCGCCCGGCCGCGTGCTCGACGTGGTCCGACGTGCCGATGCCGAGATCGACGCCATCGTCGGCAGCGTGCGTGGGCTCGATGGCTTCGATCCCGACCGCATCGGCATCGGCGGCATGAGTGCGGGCGGCATGGTGTCGATGGTGCGTCTGTGCAGGCCGCATGCCTTCATGGGTGCGCTGCTCGAGAGCACGACGGGCGATTGGAGCGCGCGCGTGGCGGGCGCCACCTGGCCGATGGACCTCGTGCGTGCCCTGAATCCGATCGATCATCTTGCGGCCTGGCGCGAGATCCCGGTGCTGGCGATCCACTCGGAGCTCGACGAATGGGTGCCGATCGACGGGCAGCGCCGATTCCTCGATGCGTTGCGTGCCCGAGCGTCCCACCCGGAGCACATCGAACTGCTGGCGTTCGGATCGACCGGAGCGCCGTTCGAACACTCGGGGTTCGGCCGCATGGGTGCCGTGGCGAAGGACGCCGGCACCGCGTTCTGGGTCCGCACCTTCGGGATCGCCGACGAGCGGCCCGTCAGGGCGTAGCGGTGGGCGCGGCCTTCGCGGAGGCCGCGGCGGCCTTGCGTGCGGCGAACTCGATCGGATTCTCGCCCAGCCAGATCGCATCACCCGCACCGCTGGCGACGACCTGCTTGACGAAGGCCTGGTACTGCCGATCGATTTCACGCTCGTCGACCTTGAAGTACTGGCTCAGGACCAGCCTGCCCGGCACCAGGCGCGATCGCCGGACGAGGCCCATGCGGTCGGCCATGCGACCGTTCGCGGCGTCGTCGATGAGCAGGCGGAACGCCGCGCGGTACCGGCCACCCTCGCCCTCGTTGAGGAAGTGCATGAGTGCCCACACCTGCGCGTAGTAGCTCAGCAACGAATCGCGGCCGTCGCCGAGGAACGACTGCGGCGTGCCGCTGACCAGCTGGCCGAGCGAGACCATGCGACCCTCGCGGACGACGCTGCGCAGCTCGCTGAAGCGCTCGAGGTTGCGCCACGGCAGGAACTCGATCGTCGTGCGCTCGTTGCGCATGCGATGCCCTTCCATGAAGGTGGCCAGGCCCTCCTCCATCCACGGCGGCAGCTGCTCGACGAAGGTCGACTGCGTGTACTGGTGCCAGCCCTCGTGCGCGACGATGAAGAGCGTGTCGACGGGGCCGATGTCGTAGAGCACCGCGCGACCTTCGATGGTGTACCCCCCGCGCCCCATGCCCAGGTAGAGCTCCGCGCTGTCCCGAAGCGCCTCGCGGGTGTACTGCTCCCACTGCGATCGCTTGCCGAAGATGTAGGTGTCGATGGGCCGGCGCGGTTCCGGCAAGGCGCCGAGCGCCGTGCGGTAATGCTGCATCGACTGCCAGGCGAAGCGCGGCAGCGTGTCGGCGAGCCAACGATCGCGGACCACCACATGGATCGACAACCCGGGAAGCCGCACGATGCTGCCCTGAGCACCACCGAAGACCCACGGCTCGATCGTGGGCTGGGGCATCGCGGGCATGATGGCCGGCTCGGGGCGGACCGCTCCCGGCGTCGCCTCGACCGCCGGCGGGGACGGCGGCACCGAGGTGCAGGCCCCGATCGGGAGCGCGACGAGCAACCAGGCCGCCGCACGGCGTCGGGCCCGGACGACCGGCATCGATCGCGCGCCAGCGTTCACGCCTGGGCCCCCAGTGCGGAGAGCGCGCTTCGGGCGGCATCGAGGTCCGACTGCGCCTGCGCGCACTTCGCACGGGTTTCCTCGACCACCGCCGGTGGGGCCTTGGCGAGGTAGCCCGGGTTGCCCAGCTTCGCCTCGAAGCCGGCGATCGCACGCTCGCGCTCGGCGATGAGCTTGGACAGTCGTTCACGCTCGGCACCGGCGTCGACGGCATCGACGACGTTCGTCAGCCACAGTTCCTCGCCCTCGTGCGTCAGGGCCAGCGCGCCGGCGGGTCGGCTTCCGGACATCACGTCGACGCGGTCCAGCCCCGCCAGCGTCTGGACGATGCCTTCACCGGCATCGATGGTCGACATCGCGGCGGGCGCCGCATGCAGCGTGATGCGGCGCTTGGGGTCGACCTTGCGTTCGCCACGGAGGTTCCTGATCGCCAGGACCAGGTCCTGCACGCGCTCCATGGCGCGGAGGGCGCGCTCATCGATGAGCGCGGCGTCCGGACGCGGCCAGGACGCCGTCGCGCACAGGGCGCTCGGGGCCAGGTCGAGTCCGCGCAGACCGGCGCCACCGGCCTGCTGCACCGCCGGCCAGAGGGTCTCGGTGACGAACGGCATGACCGGGTGCATCACGCGGAGCAGGCCATCGAGCACCGTGCGCAGGCACTGCTGCTGGCACGGGTCGGACTTGACGGTGGGCTTGATCGACTCGAGGTACCAGTCGCAGAAGTCGCGCCACACCACGTCGTAGAGCGCATCGCCCACTTCGTTGAAGCGGTACTCGGCGATCGACGCATCGATTGAGGCGACGGCCTGCGCGAACCGCGCCAGCATCCACCGGTCGGCGAGCGTGCGGGGCTCGGCGGAGGCGAGCGACGGATCGCGAACCTCGGGCAGGTTCGCGAGCGCGAACCGCGTGGCGTTCCAGAGCTTGTTCGCGAAGTTCCGGCCGGTGTCGAAGCGCGCACTGGTGTTGCGCGCGAGCGGCTGGTCGTCGCCGGGCTCGGCGCTGCCGGTCGCCGCGCCGTAGGCGCTGACCATGCGCTTGCCCGGGGCCTTCGGGCTCTCCTGCACGGGCGCCGCCACGGTGTGGCCACTCTGCGTGACGATCGTGCGGGGCGTGAAGGTCTCGCCCGTGTACGGACAGACCATGTCGACCGGCAGCCGCACGTCCTGCGTGGACGTCGACATCTGCACGAGCGTGAACCGCAGCGCGTCGGCGCCGTGGCTGTGGATCACGTCTCGCGGATCGAGGCCGTTGCCGAGGCTCTTGGACATCTTCTGCCCGAAGCCGTCCTGCACGACGCTGTGGATGAAGACGTGGCGGAACGGCACGCGCCCGCCGAGGAAGTAGCGGTTGAACATCACCATGCGGCTGACCCACAGCGTGATGATCTCGCGTGCCGTGCTCAGCACCGCGCTCGGATTGAACTCCTCCAGGAGGCCGACCATGTCGAACGCGGACGGATTCGGCCAGCCCAGCGTCGACAGCGGCCAGAGCGCGCTCGAGAACCAGGTGTCGAGCACATCGGGATCGCGGACGAAGCCATGCGGCTCGAGCGCCGCGCCCGCCGCGTCGGTCAGCGTGCAGGCGTGCAGGTCGAACTCGCCGGCGGTCGCCTCATGCGGTGCGACCTGCGCGCCATCGGACACGCGCACCACCGCGAGCACGGCCTCCGGCGTCGGGGATCGCAGGTGTGCGGCGCCGTGCGCGGCCAGGTCGATCCCCCCCGCTGCGCCCTGGACCCGCTTGGTCCAGACCGGGATGCGGTGCCCCCACCAGAGCTGGCGACTGATGCACCAATCGCGGAGGTTCTCGTGCCACTGCTGGAAGGTCTTGGCGTACCGAGCCGGGAAGAACCGCAGTGCACCGTCGCCTTCGGCGCCCGAGCGTGGCGCGATGTCCCGTGGCCAGGCTCCCTCGAACTGATCCGTCGCCATCGCACGCAGCGCGGCGCCGCGCAGGCGATCGTCGGTCACCCTCACGTACCACTGGTCGCTCAGGTAGGGCTCGACGGGCACGTGGCTCCGGTACGAGTGGCCGACGCTGTGCCGGTACGGGCGGACCTCCTCGAGCAGGCCGTTGGCCTTGAACCAGGCCACGATCGCGGTGCGCGCGGCCTCGCGCGACATGCCCACGAAGGCACGGGCCGCATCCGTCACGTCGGTCCAGCCATGCCGATCGCTGATGGATCCATCGGGCGCCATGACGTTGATCGCGGCGAGCCCGTGGCGGCGGCCGATCTCCCAGTCGTTGGCGTCGTGCGCGGGCGTGACCTTGAGGAACCCCGTGGCGAACTGGGCCTTGGGATCCGATGGATCGCCGCCCATCGATGCGGGCATGACGACGTAGTCATCCTCGACGATCGGGATCTCCCGGCCCACGATCGGCAGGCGAAGCCGCTTGCCGCGCAGCGCCGCCGCGCGCGGGTCGCGGGGATTCACGGCGACGGCGGTGTCGCCGAGCATGGTCTCGGGGCGCGTGGTCGCCACCGTCACGTGGCCCGATCCATCGCTCAGCGGGTAACGCAGGTACCAGAAGTGGCCGTCCACCTCGTGCATCTCGACTTCGTCATCGGCGAGCGCGGTCTGCGAGACCGGGTCCCAGTTCACCAGGCGCTTGCCGCGGTCGATCAGGCCATCCGAGAAGAGCCGGAAGAACGCCTCGCGCACGGCCGTGGCGCAGACCGGGTCCATCGTGAAGCGCGTGCGCTCGACGTCGCAGCTCGAGCCCATGGCCTTGAGCTGCGACAGGATGACGGCCTCGTACTCGTCCTTCCACTCCTGCACCTTCTGGATGAACGACTCGCGCGTGAAGTCCGTTCGCCGCTTGCCCTGCATGAGCAGCCGCTTCTCGACGACGGTCTGCGTGGCGATGCCGGCGTGGTCCGTGCCGGGCATCCACAGGGTCTCGAAGCCACGCATGCGGTGGACGCGCGCGAGGACATCCTGCAGCGTGTTGTTCAGGGCGTGCCCGAGGTGGAGCGCCGCGGTCACGTTGGGCGGCGGGATGAAGATCGAGTACGGCGCTCGACCCGAGCCGGTCGTGGCGTGGAAACAGTGCGCGGACTCCCATCGCTGCGTGATCGCGGACTCGTGCTCCCGGGGGGAGTAGGATTTGGGCAAGGCTGCGGACGTCGATGCGGGAGCGGCCTGTGACATGAGCCACGGATCATATCCACGCACCACTTCGTCCCGACGACGGATCTCCCACCGGAGCACCGCGCGACTCGGCTGCGTGCTCACCTTCGCCGTCATGGTGTGCGGCCTCACTGGCTGCGACCGTCCTGCGCCGCAGCAGGCCCCCAGGGTGGATGTGCCGGCTTCGGCATCGGCCATCGAGACCTACCTCCGCGAGGGGCTGCCTGACGAGGCACTGCGCGTGGCTGACCGGCTCCGCGAGGTCGAGCCCACGAGCGCCCTCGCGGCGGAACTGCAGGCGCGCGCCCTGCTGATGGCCGCCACGCATGACGCCGAGCGCGGACTCGATCCCATGCCTCGGCGCCGGATGGCGCTCGATCGCTACGCGGAAGCCTGCGCCATGGCACCCCGCGAGGCCGGACTCTGGCGATCGCAGGGCGTGTCGGCCGACATGGTGGGCGATGCGGATCGGGCCATCCGGTGCTACCAGACCGCGGCCGGACTCGATCCGGCCTCCATGCAGGATCGCTTGCTCCTGGGGTTGGCCCACCTGCGTCGACGCGAGATCGACGAGGCCCGTCGTGCGCTTGACGATGCGCAGCGCCTCGCGCCCGATTCACCCTGGCCCGTGTCGGCCCAGGCGAGCCTTCACGCCGAACTCGGCGACTTCGACCAAGCGATCGGCCTCGCGCGGCGGGCCGTGGCGATGGCTCCGACCGAACCCGGGTTGGCGGTGAACCTCGGCAAGGTGCTCAGGCAGGCGGGCCACCCCGCACAGGCGATCGATGTCCTCATGGCCTTGGCGCCCGAGGATCGGCTGCAGCGAGGAGCGACGGAAGAAGTGGCACTGTCGCTCCTTGAACTCAAGCGGGTCGCCGATGCGGCGCGCGCCTGGAATGACCTCGCGCTGGTCTCACCCACCGATGCCCTGGCCGCCGCCGAGGCTGGGAGGCTGTGGCTGCTCGCCGGCGATCGCGCGCGGGCCCGTGCGTGCGTCGACCTCGCTCGGGTGGCTCAGCCGGGCAGCTCGATCGCGAACGAGCTGCAGCGACTCCTCGATGAGGGAACGACGCCACCACCGACGCCCTGACGACGGCCGGGCCGTTCTCGATCGCCCCAGACCAAGCAGGGTCAAGCCCGAGACCGACCGCCGCGGTCATTGCAGCGATCGACCGCCATCAACCGTGACGATGGTGCCGCTCACGTAGGGCGCATCGAGAGCGAGCCAGCGCACCGCGCCTGCGGCATCGTCCGGCGTGCCCGCACGCGCAAGCGGAATGCGCGCCTCGTACCGCGATCGCTCAGCCGCATCGGCCTGCTGATCCCATTCGACGACGCCGGGCGCAACCCCATTCACACGCACGAGCGGCGCCAGGTCGATGGCCAGCGACTGTACGAGACCCTGCAACGCCGCCTTGCCCATCAGGTACGCCGAACGCCCGCGGCGCGGTCGTCCCATCGCGTGGATGTCCAGCATGGCGACGACCGATGCGTCGCCGCAGGCCTGCTGCGCGCGCTGCAGGGACGCCAAGAGCGCTTGCGTCAGCAGCAACGGTGCCGTGGCGTGCACCGCGAGCGAGGACTCGATCGACGATCGTTCGATCGAACCGATCGGCGTCGACTCGTAGGAGCTCGCGTTGTGCACGAGCACACGGACGCTGGGTCCGGCCGCCTCGCAGACGGCGGCGATGCCGTGGTCGGTCGTGATGTCCGCATGCACGGCGGTGATCGATCCACCGCCACAGGCGATGGATCCGAAGGACCGGGCCCGCCCGGCGTCCCTGGTCGTGACCAGCACGTGCATCCCGCGCGACGCCAAGGCTCCGGCGATCGCCCGCCCCACACGGTGCGTTCCGCCGGTCACGACGGCTCGGGGCATCAAGGGTGGGCCTCGCGCGGATGCATGCAGCAAGCATACGGCTGCGCCGCGACGGCTCCGTACACTCCGTGCATGAGCGCCCGTCGGCGACCGAAGCACCCCTTCCTGCGCCACGCGCGACGCATCCGGCGCAGGCTGGTGCGGCGGACCGTGCTGGCGACGCTGGCCCTCGTGGCGTTCGTCGCCGTGGCCGTGGTCTGGGAAGGGTCACTGGTCCGAGGCGTGCTCGAGCGTGCCTTCTCCAAGGCCCTTGGAGGACCGGTGGCGATCGCGCGGCTTTCCTGGACGGCACCGGATGCACTGCGACTGGACGGCGTGACGCTCGATGCTCCCGACTGGTCCGGCCCCGGATCCCGCATCGCCTCGATCGCCCGGCTCGAGGCCGATCTCGACGTGCCGAGCCTGATCGTGGGCCGGATCGTCTTCAACTCCTTGGTCGCCGATGGCGTGGAGTTGACGATCGTCGAGGATCCATCGAAGGAAGGCGCGCTGAACGTCGCCGCGCTCAGGCCATCCGTCGATCAGGGTGGCGGACAGTCACAGCCCGTCGAGGTGGTGCAGGCCCAGGTGACCGGGCTCGACGTCCGCAGGGCGACCGTGGTCCACGGCGAGCTCGAGATCGACCAAGCCCAGCGCTTCGCCGGCCTGCTCGGGCCCGATGCGCAACGGCCGGGATGGACCAGCTTCGATCTCCGTGTCGAAGGTTCACAGACGGCGCTGTCGGGCAGCGTGAACCAGCGCAGCCGCGCCTTGGTGGCGAACCTGCAGCAGCTCGAAGCGTTGCCCACGCTCCGTGCGCTGCTGCCGGCATCACTGCGGGCGATCCTCGACCTGAACCCCGGCGGCGCCATCAGTTCGGCCAGCGTGCAGGTGGCCCCGCGCGCCGGCATCACCGCACAAGTCGTGCTCGAGCAGCTCACGCTCGACCTGCCCAGCGCCTGGGTTCCCGAAGGATGGGCGCGATTCGCCGGACTGAAGGCGATGCCCACGCTCGCGACGCCGACGGTCACGCTCGAACGCGCCGAACTGCGCTTTGCCGGCACGACCGCCACGGTCTCCAACGGCCGCGCGCGGTTGGCCGTCGCCGACGGATCGGCGGCCCCGCTGACGCTGACGTTCGACGGCGAGCTCTCGCTCCCCGAGGATGCCGCGACGGGCGGGGGCTCACTGAGCGATGCGCTTGACCGGGCCACGTTCGCGATCGAGGCGAAACTCGCGACCGTCAGCTACGGCAAGCCCGGTGATCCCGCGTCCCTCTTGCTGCCCATGGCCGCGGCGCGGCTGCTGGGATTCTTCAACCTCGAACAGGTGGACCTGGGCATCGATGCGGTCGTGGCGCGGCGTGATCCCGCGGGCGAGGTGACGAGCGACACCACCATCTCCGTGCGCAACGGCGTCGGTGCGTTCCATCTGTTCACATACCGGTTGACCGACGTCGAAGCGTCGATCGAGGTCCATGCGGACCGTGCCGACATCACCTACCTGCGCGGCACCGGCGCCGGCGGCGCACCGATCCAGCTCTCGGGCAGCGTCTTCCCGCTCATCGACGACCCGGGCGTCAGCCTCAAGCTGTCGACGACCGGCATCGTCGTCGACGAACGGTTCGTCTCCGCGTTCCTGCCGCGGCCACGACGCATCTTCGAGACGCTCATGGACCGCCGCGCCTGGTCCCAGCTGGCCGAGGCCGGGCTCATCGACGATGGCCTCGGCACGTGCCCGCCCGGACTGCCGCGGTGCGTGCCCGGTGGTCGCGTCTCGTTCGACCTCTCGATCGATCGTGAGCCCGGCACCGGGAAACCCGAGTTCATCACCGGGCGCGTGAACCTGCACGAGGTCGATCTGGTGCTCGGCTTCCTGCCGATCCCGGTCCGCGTGCGTGAAGGCGCGGTCCAGCTCGGCAAGGACTCGGTCGAGTTCCTCGGCGGAGGGCTGGCCTTCGAAGAGCTCTCCTCGATCGGCCAACCTGCCCCGGCTCGGGGCTTGGTGAGCGGCTCGATCGCCATCCCTCCGGGAAAGGACGTGCCGCTTCGACCCGACCTGAAGATCGTGTGCACCGACCTGCCGATCACGCCCTTGATGCTCGCATGCCTGCCGCACGAGGACGGCGCGCGACCGAGCGATTGGCCCCGCAGCGAACGCAGCGTGGCCTCGCGCGTGCTCGGGCAGCTCGGCGCGTCCGGCCGTGTCTCGATCGATGGCCGCGTCACGCCGGCCACGGCACCCACGCGCGAGGTGGACTTCCGGTTCAACGTCCGCCTGCACGACTGCACGATCGATCCGTCCCTGGGCACCGGAGCCGAGGTGATCCCCTGGCCACGCGGCTTCTCGCTCGATCGCGTGACCGGTGCGCTCGAGGGCAGCCATGACGGCCTCAGGTTCCTGGGCATCGAGGCCCGTCGCGGCGACGCCCGGTGCCTGCTCCACGGCAACGTGGGCTTCGATGGTGCGCTCGACCTCGATGCGCAGGGCTTCGGCCTGGAGCTCGAACCGTGGCTGCTGGATGCTCTCGACCCGACGGTCCGTGACGGCGCGCGTACCTGGTGGGACCGCCTCAAGCCGATCGTCCGCATCGATGGCGGACTCGTGATCTCGGGTGCGGTGGCCAGCCCGACGATCGCGGCGTGGGCACGACCGGTGCAGGCGAGCATCATGGCTGACGGCGCGCGCACGACCTTCACGCGCATGGACGGACTGGCCGTGTGGGACGGTGGTGTGCTGACCTGCACCGGGCTTCGGGGCCACAATGACGAAGGATGGTCATCCTCGTGCGTCGACCTGTCGTTTGAGGACGGCACCATCGATGCCTCGATCGCCGCCGAGGGCCTGTGGTCGAGTGCACCTGCCGTGCGGGAAGCGTTGTCACTCGTGGCACCGGAAGCGCTCGGCGTGCTGGCCGAATGCGGACTCGAGGCGCGCTGTGACCTTGCTGCCCGCGTGCATGGTCCGCTCGGGAACCTCACGATCGAGGCCTCGGCACATCCTGATGTCGGCGTGGTCGGCTCCGGTGATCGCTCGGTGCCGGTGGCGTTCGACCCCGGCAGCAGGGTCCGCTACGCCGACGGTCGCCTCAGCGTCGACCTTGACCGGGCGCGCGTCCCTGGCGGCACGATCCGTGTGGAAGCCGTCATCGATCCATCCTCCACCGACCTCATCGCGCAGGCCAGCTGCCGGGCCGAGCTGGGTGCCTGGTACGCCGGCCTCGAGTCGGTCTTCGGCGCCGCTGCATCAAGCGTGCTGCGTGCGGCCGATGCGCACTGGAGCGAGGTTGGCCTGGCCGACCTTGAGGTCATCTCCAGACCGTCGCCGCTCCAGCCCAGCCTGATCGTGCGGGGCACGGCCCTCATGCAGGATGCATCGTTCACCGGCATCGTGCCCATCGAGGGCGCGACGGGGACCGCGACGGTCCTCGTGGAATCGCTGCCCGCAGGCATCTCCGTCCAACTCGATGCCTCGGCACCGATCATCACCGCGATCGGTCGACCGCTCACCAACGGCACGCTGTCGCTGGTCCGACCGGCCGGGAGCGAGCGCATCGAACTCAGCCGACTGGGCATCGGCGTGGGCGAGGGAAGTGCGTCGGGCAGTGGCTGGGCCGATCCGTCGGGAGCCTGGCGACTCGACGCAACGCTTGCCCAGGGCAGCGTGTGGGCGATCGGCGGCGACCTGCCGGGCTCGAGGCCGGGCGTCGTCGACGCGAGGATCGAACTCGACGGCACACCCGGCGGCAGGACCGGAAAGGGTTCCTTCAGTGCGTCGGGGCTCACGCTGGGAGACGGTTCGATCGGGCTGGGGCTGCTGCAGTTGGCCCAGCTGTCGCTGCCGGGCTTCGACCGACTGGAACGAGCCAAGGGGGACTTCACGCTCGACGGTGATGTCGCCACCGTGACCGGGCTCACGGTCGCCGGCGACTCGATGTCCCTCGAGGGATCAGGCACGGTCAACCTCGCGACCAGCGCACTCGACCTGCAGCTGAGCAGCCGCAGCGGCCTGCCGGTGCTGGGACAGGTGCTCGGAGCCCTGGGCGATGCATTCCTCCGCATCCGCGTGACGGGTACGCTCTCGGATCCACAGCCTTCGCTGGAACCCCTGGTCGAGCCACCTGCCCCGCCGGCCGTCGAGCCTGACCAACCCAGCGTGGGCGCCGCCGACCAACCATGAAGCGCCCTCGACCGCAACCGGATCCCAACGCAGCCCTCCAGCGGGCGCTCGATGCGTCGGGCCAGGATGATCCTCGATGGCGAGCCGTGCAGGAAGCCGTCGAGTCGGTCGCCGGATTGCTCACCGATGGCGGCGACCTCGGACAGTTGAGGCTCGTGCGCACGGCGCTGGACGAGATGCGCCGGACCTACCGGCTCTTCAACCAGTACCGCGGCGTGCGCAAGGTCAGCATCTTCGGCAGCGCGCGCACGCCGTCGCACCACCCCGACTACCTGGCCGCGCGTGACTTCGGCCGACTGATGGCCAGCCATGGCTGGATGGCCATCACCGGTGCGGGCGACGGCATCATGAAGGCGGGGCACGAGGGCCCAAGCCGCGAGTCCAGCTTCGGCCTGGGCATCCGGCTTCCCTTCGAGAGCCGACCCAACGACATCATCCAGGGTGACGACAAGCTGATCGAGTTCCGTTACTTCTTCACCCGCAAGCTGATGTTCCTCTCGCAGTCCGACGCCGTCGCCGTCTTCCCCGGCGGCTTCGGGACACACGACGAGCTCTTCGAGACGCTGACGCTCGTCCAGACCGGACGGAGCCACATCATGCCCATCGTGCTCGTCGAGGGGCTCGATGCCGATGGCACGAGCCGCGGCTACTGGCACGACTGGCAGGAGTTCGTGCGCGATGAACTGCTGCGCAACGGCTGGATCAGTCCCGAGGACATGGCGCTCTTCCGCATCGTGCAGACGCCGCAGGAGGCGGTGGACGAGGTCCTGCGCTTCTACCGGCGCTACCACTCGAGCCGCTACGTGCGCGACAACCTCGTGATCCGCCTGAACGCTCCCCTGCCCTCGGCCGACCTGCAGAGGATCGCCGCCGAGTTCCGTCCGCTCTTCGCCAGCGGCACCGTCGAGCAGCGCGAGGCGCTGAGCGAGGAGCGCGGCGAGCATGGTCACCTCACGCGACTGGTCTTCCACCATACGCGCCGGGACTTCGGCATGCTGCGCCGGCTGATCGACCGCCTCAACGACGTCCCGCTGGACCCCGCGACATGATGCGTCGGCTCGCTGCCATCGCGTTGCTCCTCGGCGGCTGTGCGGGCGGCTCGACCACCAGCACCGACCGCCCGGAGTTCGGCTCGGGTGCACCCACGCCGATCGCCGCGCCACTCGATGGCATCCAGCGCCCGGGCCTGCTCACGATGCGCTGGACCGTGCCCGAAGAGGGCTTCGTGCTGGACCGGACGCTCTCGACGATGGAACCCTGCCCCGACCTCTCGCCGATCGACCATGAGCGGCTTGCGCGGAGCGGGCTCATCGTGGTCCGGATCCCCATCGATGAACTGCAGCATGCCGTCGACATCCTCGGCGGCTCCTACAGCGACGTGCGTACCTGGCACGAGCAGGCCATCGGCTGGCGCGACTGCGTGGCCCAGACCGCGTCGGTCCGGCGCGTGCTGGTGGATGGCGGCGTCACGCAGCTCGATGGCCGCGATGTCCGGCTGCTCGTGCGGGGCTGGGCCATCCCCACCCACGATGGCGCCGTGGTGCACGTGGAGTTCACGCCAGCGGAGGCACCGGAGCGTCGTGGCACCGTGCCCCTGGGCACGACCATCGAGACCGCAGACGACGCCGTGCGCGAGTTCCGGCGCGCCGGCGCCGCCTGGACGCTGCGCCGAGGCTTCGTCGATGTCGTCACGTCGTGTGCGCCCTCGGCCGTGGGCGGCAGCGGTCCCACCACCGAACTGCCCCTTTCGATCGGCGAGGTGCTGTTCGCTCCCGACCTGGTCACGGACGACGGCGCGCAGCAGGCCCTTCCACGACGCACGTTGCTGCTGCTCGTGCCCAGCCTGCCGCCACAGCTCTTCCCAGAGGCCGCTCCCGTAGCATCAGGCGCGTCGCCGACGAGCGCACCGTGAACGAACCCCGCCCCAACGATGTCGAGCGCGCAAGCGCCACGCCCCCGCGCACGAAGCGTCGCCTGCGCTTGCGACGCCAGCGCGACAAGGAGCGCGCGTCGGCCGTGCGCGCCCTGCCGACGCTGCTCACGCTGGGCAACCTGATGTGCGGCTTCGCAGCGATCCACTATGTGGCCAAGCCGATCGAGCCCACCACCATCTTCGGCTGGAACACGCTCACCGTGGCCGGCACGCTGATCTTCCTGGGCATGTTCTTCGACGGCATCGACGGCTTCGCGGCACGGCTGACCCGGTCGGCCAGCAGTTTCGGGGCGCAGCTCGATTCGCTTGCCGACGTGGTGACCTTCGGTGTGGCACCCGCATTCATGATGCTGCGGCTGGTCAGCCACTATTACGGCCCGACCAACTACACGGGCATCCTCGGTCCCGATGCCGACAACGTCTACGTCAAGCTCGTCTGGATCATCGCCGCCTTCTACGTCTGCTGCACCGCGCTCCGGCTGGCTCGCTTCAACGTCGAGAGTGCCTCGCCGAAGGAAGAGGACCACCGGTGGTTCGCGGGCCTGCCGAGCCCCGGCGCGGGAGGCACCGTCGCCAGCCTGATCATCCTGCACCAGCACATGCTGTTCATCGACTACCAGGAGTCGGCGCCGGATTCCTTCGAGCGTGCCAGCAGCCTGGTGATCCCCCTGGTCACGCTCGCCTGCGGCATCGGCATGGTGAGCCGCCTGCGCTACGCGCACCTGGTCAACCGGTACCTGAAGGGACGCAAGGACTTCGCCTTCGCCGTGCGCCTGGTGCTGCCGCTCGCCTTCGCCGTGGTCTGGTTCCACCCGACGATGGCGGCGGTCTTCACGATCTACGCGTTGTCGGGTCCGCTGGGTGCCCTCGTGCGTCGCCGGGCCGATGCGGCTCCTACCCTTCCCACATGACCTCGGCCCCTCCAGATCCCGTCCACGGCCGCTTCGGGCGCTTCGGAGGCCGGTACGTCCCCGAGACGCTCGTGGCCGCGCTCGATGAACTCGAGGCCGCCTACCTCGCCGCGCGCGAGGATCCCTCGTTCACGGCGGAACTTGCCGGGCTGCTGCGCGACTTCGTCGGCCGCCCGACCGCCTTCTGCCACGCGCCGCGCCTGACCGAGCACGCCGGTGGAGCGCAGATCTGGCTCAAGCGCGAAGACCTGGCGCACACCGGCGCGCACAAGATCAACAACACGCTCGGCCAAGTGCTGCTCGCGCGGCGCATGGGCAAGTCCCGGATCATCGCCGAGACCGGAGCCGGCCAGCACGGCGTGGCGACCGCGACTGCGTGCGCGCGCTTCGGCCTGCCCTGCGAGGTCTACATGGGTGCGGAGGACGTGCGGCGCCAGGCCCTGAACGTGTTCCGCATGCGGCTCATGGGCGCTCGCGTCAACGAGGTGACCAGTGGCAGCCGCACCCTGAAGGACGCGACCAACGAAGCGATGCGTGACTGGATGGGCAGCGTCGGCCGGACGCACTACATCATCGGAAGCGTCGTCGGTCCGCATCCCTTCCCGCTCATGGTGCGCGATTTCCAGTCGGTGATCGGCACCGAGTGCCGCGCCCAAGCGCTCGCAGCGCTCGGCAGGCTGCCTGATGTGGTCGTCGCCTGCGTGGGTGGCGGCAGCAATGCGGCCGGGATCTTCGCGCCTTTCGTCGGCGATGCGTCCGTCGGGTTGCTCGGCGTGGAAGCCGGCGGGCGTGGACCGGGGGCCGGCGATCACGCCGCGCCGCTCTCCCATGGCACGCCGGGCGTGCTGCACGGTTCGCTGTCGTACGTCCTGCAGGATGGTGACGGCCAGACCGCCGACGTGCACTCGTGCAGTGCCGGACTCGATTACCCAGGCGTCGGCCCAGAGCACTCACACTGGAAGGACGCCGGCCGCGTGTGCTACACCGCCGTCACCGACGCCCAGGCGCTCGAGGCCTTCCAGCTCCTGGCCAGGCTCGAGGGGATCATCCCGGCTTTGGAAACGAGCCACGCCGTGCATGCCGCCGTCACGGCGGCGCGGGCCATGCGCCCAGACCAGGTGGTGGTCATCAACGTGAGCGGGCGCGGCGACAAGGATGTCGTCGAGGCCATGCGGCTGCTGGGCCTGAGCCAGAGCTGAGGCGCTTCAGTCGATCGTGCGGCCCGAATCGGCCCCTCGGGAGGGCCCAGACCGCCGAGGTGGACGCGGCATGTGTGCGCGCCGTCCTCCCACGCCCTCGAGCCCATGGCTGCGCGGACGCGCTCGCTCCACCAGGGCGCGAGTGTGCGCTCCGCGCTCGTCCTCCCGCGCCCTCGGGCCCTGGCTGCGCGGACGCGCTCGCTCCACCAGGTTTCGCTCGCGCTCACGTCCGTCGCTCGGCGGGGCTGGCACCCGCCTCCGAACACGCTGTTCGTGCCGCCTTCGCGACT
>JAIXYQ010000011.1 GCA_027490145.1 Planctomycetaceae bacterium | reverse complement strand
GCTCCACCAGGTTTCGCTCGCGCTCACGTCCGTCGCTCGGCGGGGCTGGCACCCGCCTCCGAACACGCTGTTCGTGCCGCCTTCGCGACTCCCAAAGCCGCGCAGCGCAGGGCCACTCGGTCGCTGCGGACGGCGCGGCGCTCAGCAGCTCCAACCACCATCGATCACATGCACGGCGCCCGTGGTGAACGCGCTCTCGTCACCGGCCAGGTGGACGGCCAGCGCGGCGACTTCCTCGGGTGTGCCGAACCTGCCGGTCGGCTGTCGGGCCAGGAACGCCGCCCGGGCCGCGACCGGATCGGCTTGTGCAGCGATGCGTCCCTCCAGCGATGGGCTCTGCACCGTGCCGGGGCAGATCGCGTTGGCACGAACGCCCTTGGCCACGACATCGGCGGCCAGGGCCTTGGTGAGCCCGATCACGGCCGCCTTGGTCGCACCGTACAGGTATCGATTGGGCGCTCCCTTGATGCTGCTGGCCACGCTCGCGATGTTCACGATGCTCCCGCGGCCACGCGCGATCATGCCAGGCAGCACGGCGCGGATGCATCGATGCATGCCGCGCACGTTGAGATCGAAGGCCAGGTCCCACTGTTCATCGGTCACGTCGAGCGCCGTGCCGTGGTGCACGATGCCCGCAGCGTTCAACAGCACGTCGACGCCGCCTGCAGCGGCGGCGGCCGCGTGGACGGAGGCATCGTCCCGGACGTCGCACCGCATGGTGCGCAGGCCGGGCACCTCACGGGCGAGCGTGGCGAGTGACGCGGCATCGATGTCGGTGGCCAGCACCGCAGCGCCTTCGCGCGCGAAGGCCACCGCGCAGGCTCGGCCGATGCCCGCACCGGCGGCGGTCACCAAGGCACACTTGCCGGCGAGCCGACCGCTCATCGCGGCGAACCCGGGGTTGCGGGAACGGTGGGCACAGCGGGCACGGCACCGGACGGCGGAGCGCCGGGCACCAGCGGAATGGCCGGGATCACCGCGCCGTCCGCACCCGCCTCCGGCGCAGGCTCGGGCGCCTTGGGTGCAGGCGGCGGCGTCTTGCCTTGCTTGCGCAGCAGTGCATCGATCTTGGCGCACTTCTCATGCATCGGGTCGGCGGGATGCAGGTCGGTGTGGCGCACGATGCCATCGGCATCCAGGATCGTCACGTGCGGGATCCCATTCACGCCGTAGTCGGGATTGAAGACCTCCTGCTCGCTGAACGCGATCGTCCAATCGATGCCCTTGGTCTTCATGAACTCCGCCATGAGGGCCTGTTCCTTGGCGGCATCGCCGGTGCAGTCGACCGGAGGCGCGCCGCCGGGATAGTGCTTTCCCTGGAGGCTGGTCACGCCGACGATGGCCACGTCCTCGGCGCTGTAGTGCGCACGCAGTTCCTTGACGTTGGGGATGCTGCCCACGCACGGGCCGCACCAGGTGGCCCAGAAGTCGAGCACGACGACCTTGCCCTTCAGGTCATCGAGGGTCGCGAGCCGCACGGGACCTGCGGCATCCTGCGCCCAGGTGAACGTGAGCTTCGGTGCAGGGTGATCCATGAACTCGCCGCGCGAGACGGCGTTGTCGAGCTTCTTCGCGAGCTTGGTGAGTGCAGCCTTCTCCTCGGGCGATGCCTTCTCCTTCGCGAGCACGATCGACGCGAGCAGCTTCAGCCGGAACTGTTCACCTTGGTCGACGTCGGGCGCAAGGCGCTTGATCGCATCCACCAGCTGCACACCCGCCGCCAGCTCCTTGGCGCTGCGCTCGGGCGTGAACCAGGCCTCGAGCTCCTCGACCTCGGCACCGGCTTGCGCGAACTGATCCGAGCTGAGGCGGCCGATCAGGCGCGTCCGGTCGGAGGGCGAGGCCGATTGCTTCCACGCCGCATAGCCCGGGTGGCCGAAGAGTGCGGCGGCGGTCGGGGCGTCCTCCTTCGACATCGACGACGCGTACACGAAGGCATCGAAGCCATCGGCGGTCGCCTCGGCCGCGAGTTGCTTCAGCCGGGCCTGCGCGGCGTCACGCTTGGCCGGCACCATCGAGCACGGCCCCATGAGCTGCTTGAGTTGGGACCACGAGCACTCGCTCGGCTCGATGCCCTCGAGGAGCCCCGTGAAGAACGCCGTCAGTTCCTCCTGCGGGGCACCCTGCGGATGCTCCTTGAAGAACGTGCGCTGCGCATCCTGGATGCGGGAGATCTCTTCTGCGGTGGGCGGCGCGATCGGAAGGGCCACGAGACCCGCGACGAGGATCAGGAGCTGGTGCATGCGCGACAGGCTACCGCGATGCGGTGTGGCCACCGACGGTGCGGGGCGCGATGGCAGCGGGCCAAGGGCCGCGCCGCGTCAGGCACCGTCGAGGACGATGACCTGCATCGGATCAACCGAGAGCCGCACGGTCTGCCCCGCACGATCGGCGACCGGCGGATTCAGTTCCGTCACGCGCAGTCGAAGCCCGCGTGCATCCAACTCATGCTGGGCCAGCTTGCCCAGGTACGTGCTCTGGATGCACGGCAACGCGACGGGACCATCGGCGTCGATCGTCCAAGCCTCCGTGCGCACGCTGAGCAGCACCTGCGTGCCCGCAGCGCGTTCGCCCACGTGTGCCGAGGACAACATTCCCAACGGGGTGCTCAGCACGGCGGCTCCGTCGGCGGAGCGCTCGATGGTGGCCGGGATGAAGTTCGTCTCGCCCAGGAACTCGGCAAGGAAGCGGGTCGCGGGCCGCTCATACAGCTCGCGCGGCGAACCCTGCTGGACGATGCGGCCATCGCGCATCACGACGACGTGATCGGCGAGCGAGAGCGCCTCGTCCTGGTCATGGGTCACGTACACGGTGGTGATGCCGAGCTCACGGCAGATGCGCCGGATCTCGTGGCGCATCTCCAGGCGCAGTTTGGCGTCCAGGTTCGACAGCGGTTCGTCCAGGAGCAGCACCCGAGGCCGGAAAACGATCGCGCGCGCGAGCGCCACGCGCTGCTGCTGCCCACCCGAGAGCTGGTTGGGCTTGCGATCGGCGTACTGGTCCATGCGCACCATGGCCAGGGCCTCGTCCACCCGACGCGCGCGCTCCTGGCCCTTCACGCCGCGCACATCGAGGCCGAAGGCCACGTTGTCACGCACGGTCATGTGCGGCCAGAGCGCATACGACTGGAAGACCATGCCGCACTGGCGCTCCTCGGCCGGCAGCGCCGTGACGTCCTGGCCATCGAAGAGGATGCGGCCCGCCGTCGGCTCGATGAAGCCGGCGATCATGCGCAGGATCGTGGTCTTGCCGCAGCCCGACCCGCCGAGCAGGAAGAACAGGCTGCCGGGCTTGATCTCGAGCGAGAGATCGTGCACGACCGGCACGGAGCCGTAGGACTTTCGGATGCCTTGGAGCGTGATGCGGACCACGGTCGCATGAGGATAGCCTGATCCCCATGCACGACGCGGAGCGGCGCATGCGGGACTTCGAACGGTGGCATCGGCGTCCGGCCCCACGGAGCGAGACCTCCGCGGGTGCCGACTTCGATGCGCTGCGACGCACCATGCGCGATGCCGCCAAGCGCTTCGCCGGCATCGCGGAAGCCTGGGAGGCATCGGCGCCGACGGAACTGCGCGATCAATGCACGCTGGCTGGCTTCGCCGCGGGTGTGCTGACGGTGGTCGTGCCGAGCGCGAGCGTGACGTACGCACTCGACCGCGCGTTGCGGGCTGGGCTCGAGACCACCCTGCGCGAGGCCACCGGCGGCAAGCTCGTCCGTGTGCGCAGCCGTGTGGGTGCAGGACCGGCCTGACTCACTTGCCCACGCAGAAGCGCGCGAACACCAGCCCGATCACATCGTCGGGCGTGACGGAACCGCCGATCGAGCCGAGTGCATCGAGGCCCGCTCGGAGGTGTGGTGCCACGAGCTCGGCCTCAGGCAGGGCGGCACCACCCGAACGCGCCAGCGCGGCAGCCGACTGCAGTTCGGCGATGGAGGCATCGATCGCGGCGCGGTGGCGCGGAAGCAGCGCGGCGCCCTCGGCCGACTCGGAGGCCGGCTTGCACCGGAGCCGCCGGGCCAGCTCGGACCGCAGGGCATCGAGCCCGTGGCCGCGGTGCGCGCTGGTCGCGATCGCACCATGCGGTGCGACGCCACCATCATCCACCTTCGTCAGCACAAGCACGTCATCCGGGCCGATCGCCGGATGGTCGGCACCGGGCGGAACGCAGCGCAGGACGACCGCAGCGCGGGCGATCGCCTGACGCGCCTGGTCCTGCATGGCTGCATCGAGTGCGGAGCGCGGCGACTCGATGCCGGGTGCATCGACGAGCATGGCCTCCTGCCCGCCGAGCGACAGCGGTTCGGGCACGGCATCGCGCGTGGTCCCCGCTTCAGGCGACGCCACCGTGCGCTCATGACCAAGCAGGGCATTGAAGAGGCTGCTCTTGCCGGCATTGGGTCGTCCCACCAGGACGACCCACGGCAGCGGCCGATCGATCGCACCCGCCACGGGTGCCGCGTGCAACGCGCGAAGCCTGGCCACGATCGGATCGAGTCGATCCGCCAGGTCACGGCCACCGATCGCGACCACATCCTCCTGGTCGGTGAAGTCGATGCCGGCCTCGACGAGCGCCAGCAGCGTGGCCACCTCGTCGCGCAGCGTGCACACCGCCCGTGCCGCCTCGCCCTGCTGCAGGCGCCGTGCTGCACGGAGTTGTGCATCGCTGGTGGCTGCGATCGCCATCGCGATGCCCTCGGCCTCGTCGATCGATCGCTTGCCGTGCAGCCATGAGCGGGCGGCGAACTCACCGGGCTCGGCGGCACGGGCGCCACGCGCGATGCAGGCGCGCACGGCCTCG
Source organism: Planctomycetaceae bacterium (assembly GCA_027490145.1). GTDB lineage: Bacteria > Planctomycetota > Phycisphaerae > Phycisphaerales > SM1A02 > SYIB01. Next base: position 32,650 of record JAIXYQ010000011.1, on the reverse strand, counting down.
TCCAGGATGGCCGGATGCCCAGGCAGCAGCAGTTCGACGCAATCCTCGCCCGTGAATGACCGCGGCGCGCGCGACACGACCGCGAGGGCCGCAGAGCCACTCCAAGGCAGGGTGCACCGCACGACGCCCGCAGGCAGGTCGGTCGCCAGCCCGCAGAGCTCCAACGAGGCCCGCCCCGACAGGCGCACGATGCCGCGCGGCGCATGACCCGGCGGCGAGGCGACGGCCACGATGGTCGCCGACGCCTCCATCATCAGCGACGGCCGCTGCGCGGCTGCTTCGCCTGCGCCTTGGCCTGGGCCTGCTCGAGCGCGCGCGCGAACGCGCCGCCGAAGAGCCCCTTGCCGCCGCCCTTGCCCGACTTCAGCAGGTCCATCGTCTCGATCTGCGCGCGGATGCGCTTGGACTCGAGGAACCCGATGAACGTGCTGGTCATGATGTAGAGCGTGAGCCCGCTCGGCGCGTTGTAGAGCATGATCGGGAACATGATGGGCATCATGACCTTCATGATCTTCTGCTGTTGCTCCTGCTCCGGCGTGAGCGCGGCGGTCGGCGGCGCCGAGTACTTCTGCTGCAGCCAGAACACCACGCCCATGAGCAACGGAACCAGGTTGATCGACTCGAGCGTGAAGAGGTAGAGGTTCACCGAGACGGGCAGCGCGATGAACCGGTCCGGCGAACTGAGGTCACCGAGGAACGCCCAGTCGGGGCTGATCGCCTGGAAGATGCCGAAGAACGCCGGCTGCTGACGCAGCTCGAACGCGATGTAGAGGACCGCGTACAGCGCCATCCAGATGGGCATCTGCAGCACCATCGGTGCAAGTCCACCGAGGCAGCCCATCGGGTTCATGCCCTTCTCGCGGTACAGGCGCATCTGCTCCTGCTGCATGCGTGCCTTGTCGCCGGCGAAGCGCTTCTGGAGCGCATCGAGCTCGGGCTTGAGCGAGGCCATCTGCTTGCTGAAGCGCGCGATGGAGATCTGGCTCGAGCGCGTGAGCGGGTGCAGGGCCAGGCGCACCAGGATGGTCAGCGCGATGATCGCCAGGCCCCAGTCGAACACGACCCAGTCGTGCAGCAGGCCCAGGAAGACGACGAGCCCGTTGGCCAGCCAGGAGAAGGTGCAGAACGTGCAACAGCCGCCCATCTCGTACACGATCATGCCGATCATGCCGAGCCTGGACATGGGTTGCTCATCGAGCAGCACGCGACGCTCGAGCGGGCCGGCATAGACGCCGAGCTGCAGCGAGGCCGCGGCGCCGGCCGCGACGACCTGTTCACCCGAGGTCACCACCGTGAAGATCGGGCGATCCTTGCCGGCCGCATCGCCGAACTGCGCCTGGATGCGCTCGACCGCGGGTGCCGCACGCAGGCTCGGGATGCCCTTCCCCGCGTCGACACCGGCGTGGATCGCCAGGGCGAAGTAACGGTTGGTCGTGCCGAACCATGAGAGCGTGCGTTGATCCGCCGTGCTCGTGGCGGTGGGCCACAGGTCCCACTGTCCCGATTCGAGCTGCGAGACGACCGAACTGCGCACCATCGACGTGTCGTTGCTCAGGACGATCGACTGCCCCGGGTCGCGCTTCTCCGAAAGCAGCGCACCGATCATGAACCGGCGGATGTCCATGAGCGACCCCGACTCGAGCGTCAGGTCGCCGGGGCCGTAGTACAGCCAGCGCACACGGTGTTCCTTGCCATCGAGCGACTCGACGGACTGCGTGACCTGGACCTCATGCCCCGAGACGGAGAACGCCCGGCGGGCCTTGACGATCGGCGTACCGGCCTCGTCATGCAGGACCGTCTCGAAGGCCCCGTCACCCGCAGCGGCCCAGATCGGTTGACCATCCTCGGCCGCGAAGAGGTTCACCGCGGCACCATCCACGACCAGCGAGTGCACGGCGAGCAGCGGCACCGATTGCCCGAAGAGCGTGTCGATCGGCTCGAGCCGGTAGCGCTCGTCATCGGACGGGAACTCACCCTTGCCCTCACGCGCACGCTCGGCGGCCACGCGCGCCCGGGCGGTGGTCCACTGCTGGGCGAAGACCACGCGCGCGATGCCGGCCCCGCGTGGCGAGAGTTCGAGCTGCAGGAGCGCTTCGGGCGAGGTCAGCGGACCGCCCACGATCATGCTGCCGCCGCCGCTGGCCGGCGCGATGGCGCGCAAACCCTGTGGCTTCACCGCAGGCGTGGTAGCCGGCTGCGCGGCCGGTGCGGGCGACGAAGGCGCTGCCTCGGTGGTCGGCGCGACCGCCGGAGGAGCGGCGGTGACGGGAGCGTCGGCCGTCGTCCCGGTCGGGTTCGCGGTCGGGTTCCCGGTGGACGTGGCCTGCGTCGAGGCATCGACCTCCCCCTTGGGGCGGCCGCCGCCGGTGATGATGGCGAAGACAAGCGCCGTGGCGATGGCCACGACGACGAAGGTCACGATCGTTCGCTTCATGATGGATGTCCGTCTGGTGCGTAGGGCATCACTTGCCCTGCAGCAGTCGCTCGCCGAGCCAGTCGTTGATCTCGGGGATGCGCTTGATCTTGTCGACCGTCGTCTGCACGTCGTACGGCAGCCGATGGAACTCCACGATGCCCTCCCGCGACGGGTCGGTGTCGAGGATGGCGTAACTGGCGTCGACGATGCCGTCGCGCGGTTGCCCCACCGAACCCGGGTTCAGGATCACCTTGGTGCCCACCACGATCTGGTAGCGGGCGCCCTCGAGTTCCGTGGGTCGGTAGAACTCGTACACGCGGTCGTCCTCGCCCTCGCCCGCGGTCGATTCCATGAAGACGCCGGGGCAATGCGTGTGGCCAACGAGGCAGACGTGCTCGAAGCGGTCGAAGATGCTGGCCATCTTCGTCTGGCTGCGGTCGCCGTCGTCCGGGAAGATGTACTCGTTGATCGGGCGCCGAGGCGAGCCGTGCACGCACAGGTACGGGTAGCGGCTCGCCGGATCCGCGGCGGTCGGCTCGCTGAAGTCGCGGTCCCGCGCCACGCGCACGCGCAGCCCGTTCAGGAAGGACCAGCGACGGCGGGCCTCGTCGGGGCTCGCCTCGCTCTCGAGCTGGAACCGGGTCCAGTAGGCGGCCTGCTCGGCCACCTGGTTGAAGTTCGTGGGCTCGTAGAGGGCAGCGAAGTCGTGGTTGCCCATGAGCGCGAACTCGCAGCGCTTGGCCACGATGTCCACGCAGGCGACCGGATCCGGTCCGTAGCCGATGATGTCACCAAGGCACACGATGCGGTCCACCCGCTGCCCGTCGATGTGGGCGAGCACGGCCTCCAGGGCCTCGAGGTTCGCATGGATGTCGCTGATGAGGGCCGTGCGCAAGGTGGTTCCTGCCAAGGACTGGCGATGGTAGCGCGCACCCGACGGACCCGGCGGCGAGGGCTAGAATGCCGCCCCCAATTGCCCGGCCTCTCCGGGCGCAACGAGGACCACACATGGCTGAGACCAAGCACTACGACCTCATCGTGATCGGCGGCGGACCGGGCGGTTATGTGGGCGCGATCCGCGCCGCGCAGATGGGCATGAAGGTCGCTTGCATCGAGCGCGACAAGCTCGGTGGCGTGTGCCTCAACTGGGGCTGCATCCCCACGAAGGCGCTCCTGCACAACGCCGAGGTCTACATGGAGGCCGTGCGCCACGGCGCCGACCTGGGCATCGAGATCGACCCCAAGGCGGTCAAGCTCAACTGGGAGAAGGTCATCGGCCGCAGCCGCGGCATCACCACGCAGCTCAACTCGGGCATCGCGTTCCTCTTCAAGAAGAACAAGATCGACCACATCCAGGGTCACGCGCGCATCCTGTCCGGCAAGACCGCGGCAGGCCCGTGCAAGGTCCAGGTCGGCAAGGCCGTGGGCGCCTACTACACGGGTTCCGGCGAGGGTGCCGAGCAGGTCGTGACCGCCGACCGCATCCTGATCGCCACGGGTGCCGCGCCGCGCCAGCTCCCCTTCGCGCCCAACGACGGCAAGGTCATCATCGGCTCGTACGACGCGATGACGCTCCCCAAGCGGCCGGAGTCGATGGTCATCATTGGCTCGGGCGCCATCGGGATGGAGTTCGCCTACTTCTACAACGCCTTCGGCACCAAGGTCACCGTCGTCGAGATGCAGGACCGCATCCTGCCGGTCGAGGATGACGACATCTCGGCGGCGGCGCTGAAGTCGTTCACCGCGCAGGGCATCCAGTTCCGGCTCGGCCAGGTCACCAAGGCCATCGACACGCACGGCAAGGGCGCCAGCGTGACCATCGTCGACGCCAAGGACGAGAAGAAGTCGGAGAAGCTCGAGGCCGAGGTCGTGCTCGTCGCGATCGGCGTCCAGGGCCGCACGGACGGACTCTTCGATCCGGCCTTGGGGATCCGCATGGAGAAGGGCCACATCTGGACCGACTACAAGGACAAGCCCCGTCCGACCTACCAGACCAGCGTGCCGGGCATCTTCGCCATCGGTGACGTGATCGGCCCGCCGTGGCTGGCCCACGTGGCCAGCGAGGAAGCCGTCGCGTGCGTCGAGCGCATGAAGGGCCACGACGTCCCGGGCGTGAACTACGCCGCGATCCCCGGCTGCACCTACTGCAACCCGCAGGTCGCCAGCGTCGGCATGACCGAGCGCGATGCCAAGGCCAAGGGCATCCAGTACAAGGTCGGCAAGTACCCCTTCAAGGCGCACGGCAAGGCGATCGCCGTCGGCGCGACCGAAGGCCTCGTGAAGATCATCGTCGGCCAGTACGGCGAGATCATCGGTGGCCACATCTTCGGCACCGACGCCAGCGAACTCATCGGTGAGATCTGCCTGGGCATCGCGATGGAGGGCCTGGCCGAGGACATCATCCACACCGTGCATGCGCACCCGACCATGCATGAGGCGATCCACGAGGCGGCGCTCGCCACGGAAGGTCGCGTCATCCACGGCTGATCGGTATCCTCCTCCTGCACATCGCACACGCCGCGTTCCTGGTGGGACGCGGCGTGTTGCGTTGATGGGCACCGCATCGGACGGGCGCCCCTGCTACCGTCCGGTCCCCATGACCGGAGCACCGCTGCAACCCACCCGCGCACGATGGCTGACGCCACTGCGTGCCGATGGCCTGCTGCTGGCGTGTGCCGTGATCTGGGGCATCAGCTTCATCTGGCAGAAGTGGGCGAATGAACACGTCGGTGCGCTGACCTACGTGGGCGTCCGCAGCCTGCTCGGTGCGATGGTGGTCGCGCCGCTGCTGCTGAAGGGCTCGGTGCGCGCCGCACTCGGGGATCCAGCCCGGCGTCGACCGCTGCTGCTCGGTGGTCTCGCTGCCGGCGCGTGCCTTGCCGCGGCGAGTGCGTTCCAACAGACCGGACTGAAGACGACCACCGTCACCAACGCCGGCTTCATCACCGGCCTCTACGTGGTGCTGGTCCCGTTCATCGGCAGGTTCCTCGGCCAGCGCATCGGCTGGGCGGCATGGGTGGCGGTCGTGCTCTCGCTCGGCGGCCTCACGCTGCTCTCGTTCAGCCATGTGATGACGGTGGATGACCTTGCGGGATTCATCGACGGACTCAACCGTGGGGATCTCTGGGTGCTCGCCTGTGCGGTGACCTGGGCCGTGCACGTGCACGTCGTGGGATGGGCCGCACCACGCAGCGATGCGATCGCCCTGAGCGTGCTGCAGTTCGTGGTCGGTGGCGTGATTGCCACGTCGCTCGCCCTGCTGGTCGAGTCGCCGTCGTTGGGTTCGATCGAAGCCGCCGCCGCACCCATCGTGCTGAGTGCGATCTTCGCCGTCGGCGTGGCCTTCACGCTGCAGGCGGTTGCGCAGGATGTCGCACCGCCCACGCACACCGCGATCCTGCTCAGCCTCGAGAGCGTCTTCTGTGCGATCGCCGGCGCCGTGTGGCTGGGCGAGGAACTCGGCGTGCGGCAGGTGGGCGGAGCCGCGTTGCTGCTGGCCGCTGCACTGCTCGCGCAGGTGCCATCAGGTCGTGGGCGGCACGACGAAGAGCAGCGATCCTGAGGGTCGGTCCTTCATCCGATCCGGCCGCACGAGCTCGACGCGACCGGCCTGGTTGACCGTGCCGACGGGATCCATCGGTCCGTCGGCCCCACGCGGGACGACGACCGACCATCCCGCGCGCGCCGGATCGGGCGATGGCGTGATCACGCCACCGGGGAACTCCCAGCACAGCATCGCGAAGGGTCGTGGAGCCGCGGAGAGCAGCGCAGCGCCGCGGGTCCGCGCGCCCCGCCATTGCGACGGCAGGTCGAGCTTCGCAATCGAGTCGACGAGTGCCTGGGCACGGATCCACGCCGGCGCGGCGTCCGGTCGAGGCGTCGGCGCCATCCAATCCACCTGGTCCACGTTCTCGCGATCGATCGCCTCGAGCGTCGGCTTGAGGAAGGACGAGAGCGCCGGCAGCGACTGCTGCGCGCGAAGCCCCACCAGGCGCGCGAGATAGAGCCGCAGCGCCGGATCGATGGCGGGCTCGCTGGCGGGAGGCTGCGCGCTCACCAGCTCGTGCATCAGGGCCAGAGCCGCATCCGGTCCATGATCGGCACCAGCCTCGAGCCGCTTCGACATGGGCACCAGGAGCGTGCCGAGCGGCTGGGCGCTGTCACTGACGATCTCGAGCACGTCGATCGCTCGTTCGTTCGGCTTGGCCTGGTTGACCGAATCGATCGCCTGCACCGTGATCCGGCCGCCACGCTCGACCACAGCCGTCATCGGACGTCGGTGCCACTGGCGCGTGCCGTCGCGCAACACGATCAGGGCGAGCGCATCGAGCTTCAGGTCACGCACGCGAGCCTGCACGCCCGCCGACCAATCATGCTCACGCGGAAGCAGGGTGAGGTATCGACGCGCCGCATCGACGCCGGGTCCGGACGCGTGGTCCCTCAGCCACGATTCGATCCGTTCACGTTGCGAGCGCGATGCGACGAGCGATTCAGGAAGCGGATCCGCCGCGAGCTCCGAGGCAAGGGCCTGCCAGGCCACGGCGGTGCGCCAGGCAGGAACCAACGTCATGGCGGTCCGGATCGAAGGCGTCAACGGATCATCGGGACGGGCTTCGGCGAAGGCCTGCAGTGCCGCGCCGTACGCGGCAGGATCACCCACCTGAGCTGCAATCGCCTCGACTGCACGCACCCGTTCGGCACGCGCCGCTGCGGAGGCATCCTCTGCATCAAGCCGCGCGGCGAGCTCCTCGAGCCTGGGAGCAAGGGCTGCGGCGGATTCCTTCCGCGACGCCGGGAGCGCGGCATCCTCCGCGATGGACTGCACGGTGGCGCGCGCCGTGACGAGCAGCGCCCGGGCGTCGCCGCCGTTTCGGGCAGCCTCCTCGGCCTGGTCGATGGCCCGTTGCGCGGCGGCCACGCGCTCCGCCAGCGCCGCACGCAGCGCTTCGTCACGATCCGCGGCTGCACGCCGGGCGCGCTCGAGCCACGCCTCGACCTGTGACCGTTGCGCATCGCTCATCGGGCCATCGAGCATGGACTGCACGCGTGCGATGGGTGCGTCGGGGGCATCCGGCGACCCCGCGGCCGCGAGGGCGGCGCGGGCTTGCTCCTCCATCGCACGGCGGGCGTCCATGCGTTCGCGGAGCCGCGCTCCTGCATCGAGCATCGCTGCGCGTGCAGCCAGCCCTTCGCCGGCCGCTTGATCCATCAGCGTGAGCGCCGGTCCGAACTGGGAACGATCGAAACCCGAGGCGACGGCGGCATCCACCTCGGCGGCGAGCGCCTGCGCGCGGGCATCGAGTTGCCGCTCCCGCACGACCCACGACACACCCAGCCCGACCACCACGAGCCCGAGCGCCACCTTGGCTGCACCCCAGGCCAGTCGACCATGCCGCCATCGACCGTGGGTTCGTGCCCGCGCCGCACAGGCGGCCTCGATCCGTGCATCGACGAGGTCGCCATGGCGCGACAGCGCTTCCTCGACGATGGCGTCGTTCGCGAGGGGATTGGCGATCAGCGCCATGAGGCCCGCATGGGTCGCAGCCTGTCGATCTTCGGCAGCGTGCGCATGCAGGGCCTGCGCGAGCAGCTCGACGCCGCCTGGTCCACCACCGGCCCATGACCAGGCCGCGGCATCGTCGGCTTGCCCCGATGCCGCGCGCCATTCATCGAGCAGCACGCGCGCCAGCACGCCCGGTTCCATGCCGCGCACCGCATCAAGCCATCGCACGAGGTCGCCCGACAATGCCACGCTCACGGGCCCGCCGAAGGCATGCAGCTCGGCAGCGAGCGACCAGCATGGTGCGATGCGACCCGCCGCGCGATGACGATCGAACGCCGCACGCGCGGCGCGCGCCAGCGAGGCATCGATCGCGGTCACGAGCTCGGGCGTGGTGGCATGCCGCAGATGCCAGCCGAGTCCGGGCTCCAGGCCGTCGGCATCGTCGGTCCCCGTCCATCCCGAGGGCTCTCCTGGAGATCCGAGCGCACGATGGATGGCATCGAGCTCGTCGTGGCTGAGCGGCACAAGGTCGTGTGCGACGGACACGGATCCGTCGACATGCCGTGCCAACCATGGTGCGGCGAGTGCGCTGAGTGCGGCATCACCACCAAGCGCCTCGATGCATGCGCTCCATCGATGACGCGCAGCTTTGCCCGGGCGACGATCCGGTCGCATGCGGCGGATCGCCTCGAGCGCGAGCGTCACCTGGTGGTGCAGGCTCTCGTGGAGCGACTGATCCTCGATGAGGCCGCACTGGACCGCCCGCCATGCGCTGGCGGCCCGAGCGGCATCGAGCACCTGCCCACCGTGCGGCCCACCGGTCATGGGCCGATCGCCTCCACGCGAACGAGCACGAAGCCCTGCCCACCACGCGGCGCGATCTCGGCGACTGCCTTGGGCCAGCGCGCGCGCAAGGCATCCGCGCGTGCGACGGCCGTCGTGGCGGCCTCGACCTCCGCGGCGGCAGCGACACTGTCTCGCGCCAGCTGGTCCTTGAGGTCATCGAGCCCCTGCGCCCTGTAGGCGGCGATCTTCTCGGCGATCAACGGATGTCTGGCGAGGTAGGCCTCGTAGGCGTCGCGGCCCTTGGGTGTTCCCAGGGACTTGCGCGGCTTCGCGGGCTGCTCCCTGACCAGTCGATCGTGCTCAACCACGAGCGTGATGGCCTCGTTGGCCTGCGTCGCCTCGGCGAGTCGGCGTCGCGTGGCGTCCTGGTCGAGCGACGCATCGGGCGTGAAGGAGAACGTGATCCGATCACCACGGCTCGCAAGCGCCACGGTCAACACCCCCCGCGTGCCGAGTTCGTCGCTGACGCCGACCGACGCCGTGCGGCCGGGCTCGACCGACATCGGCTCACCGTTCGATCGCACCGTGATCGGCCCCGCCCACGGCAGCCGAAGCGTGGTCCGCAGGTCGCTCGGCTTCGGCACGAGTGCCTTGCGTTGGACCTGCAGCGCCAGCGTGCGCGGATCGATCCGCGCAGCCACCTGCCGGCCATCGACCATGAGGGATGCAGCGGTGACCGAATCGAGGATCGAGTCGAGCGCCTCGGCATTCAGCGCCGGCAGCCCGAGTGCGTCCCAGGTCCAGATGGCCTCGCCGCCCTCGAGCCGCATCGTGGCCAATCGCTTGCCCGTGGTTCGCTGCGAGAGCACGCCATCCGTCCACGCCACGTCGACGCCTGCGCCCTCGGGCCATTCGATCGCGATCGTTGATCCTTCGACTTCGCCGAGCCGCTGGTCACCACTCGCAGCCTGCGGCCGCTTGAGCGATGCGTCGACGACCGTCGTCGATGCTTCGTCGCGGGCCGCGGCGGTGTCGGTCGCCGGATCGGACTCCTCGCGCGCCTGGGGCGTGCGCCCCTGCTCGGCGGCGGCAGCGAGCCGAGACTCGAGCTCGCCGATCGAAGCCCGGTCGCGCACTGCAGCCTCGTCGAGTTCGCGCACGCGCGCCTCGAGCGTGGACTTGGCCTGATCAGCCACCTTCAGCCGCGCCTCGAGTTCATCGACCCGCTCACGCAGCGCATCACGCTCGCCACCGGTCGGCGTGATGTCCCCGAGCGCAGGCGCACTCGGCGTCTGGGCGTCGTTGCCGATGATCCTCACTGTGGCGATCGCCGCCCACGCCGTCACCACCAGCGCAATGGTCCACGGCAGCCAGGCCACCGCATGAAGCCCGCGACGGCTGCGTGAGGTCGACGGATCCATGCCTTGGTCCACCGAGTCACCCCCGATGTCGATCGCAGGCATGCTCGCCTGGCGCTGGGACGGATCGATGCGCGTGGGCGCCTTGGTCTCGAGCATCGGCACCACGCGCTTGCCGCGACGTTCGGGTTCGAGCGCGACCGGTGCCACCGTCGTGGCTGCAGCGGCTTGCGATGCCGCGGCCGCACGACCGGATCGGGCCACCGCGACCAGGCCGCCCGAGCGCTCGAGCCGGCCCGGTGACGACAGGTCCAGCACCACTCCCTCCGCATGACGTGCCGCGTTCGCCGCGTCGGTTCCCGCCAGGCAGAATCGGATGGTGCACTCGGCGCTGGGCAGCGGTTGCGTGAAGTGCGTGCTGAAGGTGACCTTCCACCGCTCGCGCTGCGGGATGACGGACACGATCTCGTCGAGGAGGGCCAGGACGGGGGCGTTACGACGATGAATGATCCACACGGGCTTGGGTGACGGTGCCAGCGCAGCCTCAGCCACCACACCGGCCCAACCCGCATCACCGGCGACCGTCTTCCAATTGGCGCACACGTGCACGGGTTGCGCCGGGCCCTCGGGCAGCCACGCCTCTCCTTCGAGGTAGGCCACGCGCCCGTCCCACTCGGTCTTGAAGACGGGTTGCTGCACGAGCCATGACGGACCACCCAGGCCGAGTTCCTCGCCGTGCAGCACCAAGTGGTGCGCCAGGCGATTCGGACGTCCCGCATGATCCGTCCCCACGTGCGCCACACGACTGGCCACGTGGCGTCGCATGCCGTTCATGTCGATGAGCACATGGCTCAGCGCCGGGATGGGCTCATGGCCATCGACGGCCACGCGGTAGACGCTGAGTGCCTCGAGCCGCTGCATGAGCAGGGGCGGCATCGAGTCGGACATCTGCACGATGCAGGGCCCGCTCGATCCGGGCTTCAGTCCCTTCGGCGCCGACGTGAAGAGCAGCTCCTGTGCCATGGAGTCACCGTAGTGCGCGGATGGTGACCTGGTTCACGATGTCCTCGAGCATCTCCTGCCGGCCGCTCACGGGCTCGACCGGCCCTGACTCGTGCGCCAGGCGATGGAGCTCGGCAAGGTTCACGCCCCTCGACAGGATGCGCCGACCAAGATCCCCCTGCCAACTCGCGTACCGGTCGCGCACGAAGGCCGCGAGCCGACCGTCGGCGCGGAGGGCAGCCGCGACCTTCAGCCCCGCGGCGAAGGCATCCATGCCCGCAAGGTGTGCGATCACCAGGTCGGCCGGCGTGAAGCTCTCCCGGCGGCGCTTGGCGTCGAAGTTGAGGCCGCCGGTGGTGAACCCACCCATGTCGAGCACGGCCAGCATGACCTGTGACGTCAGCGCGATGTCGGTGGGGAACCGGTCGGTGTCCCATCCGAGCCCCGGGGTTCCCATGTTCGCGTCGATCGAGCCGAGTGCACCCGCGGCGATCGCGGCGCGGAGCTCGTGTTCCATCGAATGGCCGGCCAGCGTCGCGTGATTGGTCTCGATGTTGAGCTTCACGTGGTCGATGAGGCCGAACTCGCGGAGGAAGTTCAGCGTGGCCTCGACATCGCTGTCGTACTGATGGGTCGAGGGCTCGTGCGGCTTGGGTTCGATGTAGAGCTGCCCGGTGAATCCGATCGAGCGGGCGTGCTCGACGGCCAGGTGCAGGAACGCGGCCAGTTGTTCCCGCTCGCGGCGGAGGTCGGTGTTGAGCAGCGTGGTGTAGCCCTCGCGGCCACCCCAGAAGACGTAGCCCTGCCCACCCAGGCGCATCGTGGCCTCCATCGCCACCCGGACCTGCGCGGCGGCGTGCAGGAACACGCGCACATCGGGACTCGTGGCGGCACCATGCATGTAGCGCGGATGGCTGAAGAGGCACGCGGTCCCCCAGAGGAGCCGTGCACCCGTCGCGCGCTGCATCGACTCCAACCGATCGACGACCGCGTGCAGGTCGCGCTCCGTCGCGGCGAGCGTGTCGCGCTCGGGTGCGACGTCGCGATCGTGGAAGCACCAAAGACCGATGCCCGTCCTGGAGAGGAACTCGCCGAACGCATCGACCCGTCGCATGGCGTTGTCGAGCGTGTCGCTGCCGTCGTCCCACGGCATGACCGCCGTCGGTGCACCGAACGGATCCGAGAGGCCGTTGCGCATGGTGTGCCAGTAGCAGCTGGCGAACCGGAGATGGTCGCGCATGGAGCGACCCTCCACCTTGGCCGACGCGTCGTACTGGCGCAGCGCGAACGGATCGTCGCAGTCCGGGCCCTTGAAGGCAATCGACGGGACGCCGGCGAAGAAGTCAGCCATGCGCGGAGTGTCGCACGAAGCAGGCTTCGGTGCACGGCCCGCCCGTGGCGACCGGCTCGCCGGCTGCACGCTTGGCGCCCCACGCGCTGATGACGGCGACGGCACACACGAGCACGACCACCACCACCTTGGTCACCGCCGCCGTGGTGCTCGACGAGGCACGGCCCACCAGGGGAACCGTGATGACCGGTGCGAGCGGCGAGAGCGCCACCACCCACCACCAATGCGGCGCGAAGGTGGCGTAGTCGTGCGCCTGACCGGACGCTGCGCTGCCCACGAGCAAGGCAGCCGACAGCATGGCCACGCCGACGCCGGGTGAGAGACGCGGGTTCCATCGGCATGCCGACGACATCGCGAGCATCAACGCGGAGACGGCTGCCAACGCGAGCGCGAGCTTGGCGAAGCCGCTGGCCAGGCAGAGCGAGGCCATCGATCCACAGGACACCGCGCAGATGATCGCCGTGGTCGCAGGCGCCGCGCCGATCGACGGGCACAGCGTGAAGGCCAGTGGCAGTGCAGCGAGCGCGGCAAGTGCGCGATCACCCGCGCTCCACCCCGGGAATCGCATGGCGAAGACCAGCACCGACGCGACCACGGCCATGAAGGGTGCGAAGAAACAACCGACGATGCCATCGACCGGCCGCTCGTGCGATCCCCGCACCAGGCTGAGGATGGAGAACGCACCGATCACGAAGGGAACGGTGTGCCATTGGGCCCAAGGTGCCATGGTGCCTTCCTGGAGCCAGACCGACAACGCCAACGTGGCACCGACCGACAGTGCGGCCGTGCCGGGAACGGCGCGGCGCCCCTGATGCACGTGCGGACCGACCGCGATCCACGGCATCCTCGGGAGGAGGAACAGCACGACGCCGACCAGCATCGGCACCGCAACGGACACGAGCACCAAGGTCACCATGAGGTGCCCATCCGATTGGGCGTGGCGATGATGCGGACCGCACTCGGCACCGACGCGGATACGAGCAGCATCGTCAGCATGTGGTACCCGTCCGATCGAGCGAGGCGATCATGCGGACCGCACTCGGCACCGACGCGGGGCTCACTTCTTGCCGCCCGCTTCGTCGGCCTTGTCCTCGACGCCTTCGAGCGCCACCGTGATGCGCACCTCGTCGCCGAGCATGCCCTTCTCGACGCCCCAGTTCATGCCGTACTCGCTGCGCTTGATGGTGAAGGTCGTCTCGAAGCCCGCGCGCGCGCCACGTCCCATGTCCGCTGCACCCGTGAACTCGACGGGCACCGTGACCTGCTTGGTGACGCCGTGGATCGTGAGGTCACCGGTCACCATGTAGATGCCCTTGTCGCCCATCGAGCATCCGGTCGACTTGAACGACATCGTGGCGCAGGAAGGTTCCTTCGCGTTGAAGAAGTCCGGGCTCATCAGGTGCTTGTCGAGGTCCTTGTTGCCGCTGTCGACGCTCTCGGTCCGGATCGCGACATCCATTCGAATTTCGACACCTCGGTCAAACATGACCTTGCCGGACACGTCGTTGAACCGTCCCCAGAATCGCCCGGCGCCAAGGTGCTGCACGCGGAAGAGTGCCTTCGAATGCACGCCATCGATGGTGTAGGCCACGCCCTCCGGCGGCGGTTCGACCGCAGCGGTGACGGCGAGGGAGCCAATGGCCAAGGCAAGGGCGGCAACGATCGAGCGAAGCATCATGAGGACCTCCTGGTGTCGTGGGGTACGGACCCGCAGACGCTATGTCCACGCACCACCGAACGGCAACCGGCCGATCGGTGGACGCACCCCTGCCCTGTCACCGCCAGCCTGCGCAATCCCTCTGCCGAGCCAACGCGACGCGGGCGAGCTCGCGAAGGCCACACGGTGGTTCCGGACGACCCATAACGTCTTATAACCCGTCGTTCGAGAAGTTCATAGCCTGGAGGAGGCCATCAAACTGGGCATTGGAGTAGAACTGAAGGACCACTCGACCCGTGTTGGGCTTCCGTCCCATCTGGATGGTGACCTTGGTTCCAAGGTGTTCGGTGAGCTGACGTTCCAAGTCAGCCACATGCGCACTGATGCTGCGGGTGACGGGCAAGCGACTGTTCCCCGTGGAACGTTCGCGCGTACGCTTTGCCTCCTGCTCAAGCTTCCGCACCGGCCAGGCCTCCTTCACGCAGGCTTCAGCCAGGCGCAGTCGGTCAGGCATGGAGTCAACGCTGAGCAGGCACTTTGCGTGGCCAGCCGAGAGCGATCCCGACCGAACCAGGGAGGCGGTCTTCGCATCTAAGTGATTGAGCGACAGTATGTTAGTCACCGATGCTCGCTTGAGACCAAGCCGGTCAGCCAGCTCCTCATGCGTCAGATTGAACTCCTGGACGAGCCGCTGCATGGCTGTGGCGCGTTCCATGGGATTCAGGTCTTCACGCTGGAGGTTCTCGATGAGGGCCCATTCCGCTGCGATCTGATCGTCAACGTCGTGAACAACGACAGGGGCTTCCGTCCGCTTCAGGAACGTCAGAGCGCGAAGGCGCCGTTCGCCAGCGATGAGTTCAAAGCCCTTGCCTTTCGCCCGCACAACCAGGGGCTGCATCAGGCCGGCGGACTCGATGGACTGTGCCAGCTCCCGGATTTGTTCCTCGTGGAACATCTCGCGCGGCTGCCAGGGATTCCGGGTGATCGATGCAATGGACACCACTCGGTACGACGTGCCGGGCTCGGGCTGCTGGCGGGCCGCGTCCGACGCAGCAACGGCTGGCGTCAGCCCTTGAACAGCAGACACCGCCGGCACGGTGCTCTGGCGCCCTGACGCGGCGCTCGACGCCGCCGAAGCCCCGCTTGGCACCGAGGCGACATGGGGCATGGAACTAGGAACCGGACGGGAGGGAGCCGGCGCAGCTGCCGCGGCCCGTGGAGCAACAGCGATGTTCCCCGTGGAACGCGCAGCCTCAGCCGGGCGTGAACCCTCGACCGACGCACTAGGGGCAGCCGAGACAGGCGTGTCGGGGGCCTTGGGCGGCAACGGGACCGGAATAAGATTTCCCAAGCCACGACCGAGCTTTCGCGCCATCTTCGGCGCACGATCTCCACCTTCAATCGACATGTGTGCCTCCTTGCAGGCCGGGAATGTAGCGGTGCGCGCCACGCCTCCTAAACGTGGCTGCGCGAATTCGCCACAGTTCTGTTATAAGACCTTTTGTGGCGGTGAATTCCCACCTACGCAGCCGCATCACGCCGATGATGGGCTCGATGCGACCGACTGATCCAACCATCCTCGTCCGACGCGACGGGACGACGTACGTGCTCATCGTGGTCCCCAGCGTGATCGACAGCGACCTTGCCACGGTCCTGCGCAGTGACATCGAACAGGCCATGAAGCGGCGGCCGAAGGAGCTCGGCACGGTGGTCCTGGAGGTTGGTGCGGTCACTGCCATGTGCAGCAGCGGATTCGAGGCGCTGCTGCTGCTCTACCGACTCTGCAAGGATGGTGCGCTGCCGCTGACGATCCGCGGACCCAAGCCCGAGTACCAGCAACTGCTCCAGCGCATGGGCTTCACGCGGCTGTTCGCGATCGAACCCTGACGTTCGATCACCGAGCGCTTTTTAGAATGAAACGGACTCGCCCAGCGAGGGCGTGTGCACGGTCGTGCCGTCGACGGCCAGTGCTGCGCCGAATCCACTGCGCGCATCCGCGATGCCGTGATTGAGCACCACACGCTGGGGTCGCTTCGGGAACCCGGCGAACCAACGCAGCAGGTCCTCCCGATCGCCGTGACCGCTCACGCCTTCCACGCGCTCGATGCGGCAGCGCACCCGCCGCTCGTGTCCGTTCACCCGGACGCGCGTTGCTCCCTCGAGCAGCGCACGGCCAAGGGAACCCTCGAGCTGGAACCCGGTGAAGACCACCGACGTGCCCTCATCCTCGAGGTGGTCGAGCAGGTGCCGGACGATGGGGCCTGCATCGCAGAATCCCGACCCGGCGAGGATCGCACATCCACCACGGACCGAGCGGAGGTCTTCGCTCTGCGAGCGACTCGTGAGCCGGTGCAGTTGCGGGAACTCCAGCGGCGATTCGCCACGCATCATCATGCGCTGCGGCCCGGGCGCCAGGAGCCGCGGATGCCGTTCCAGCACGGTGGCCCCGTGCACCGCTATGCCGCTGTCGAGGTAGACCTGGAACCCATCGAGCGCACCCTCGCGCGACAGCCGGGCGAAGTGCTGCTGGAGCTGCTGCGCCCGGCCGAGCGCGAACACAGGGAACAGCAGGCGGCGTCCGTTCGCGACGGCATCGTGCACCACCGCATCGAAGGTCCGCACGGCATCCTGCTCGCGCAAGGACCGATGGCCGTTGGTGCATTCCATCACCACCAGGTCGGGCGCGCGCTCGGGCCACTGGTGTGCAGCGAGCAGGGGATTGTCGAAGGGTCCGATGTCGCCCGAGCACAGCACGCGTCGCCGCGTACCGGCGTGTTCGAGCTCCAGTTCCACGCTCGCAGCCCCGACCACGTGGCATGCGTGATGCAGGCGCACCCGCATGCCGCCCGGAAGCTCGTGCCAGGCCGACCACGGAATGGCCCGCACCATCTTGGCCACGCGGTCGGCGTCACGATGCCCGAAGAGCACCACCGGCGGAACATCGCGTGAGCGGCTCGACTGCACGAGGTGCGCGGGTTCCAGCACCTCGAAGCTCGGGGCCGTGCCGGCGCCGTGCTCCTCGACCCGCACGAACTGCAGCGTGGCGCTCGAGCGCAGCACGCGCGGCAGGAGCTCGGCGGTGGCATCGCTCACGATGATCGGCCCGTTGAAGCCCAGCCGGGACAACATGCCCAGTCGACCGCAGTGATCGACGTGCGCGTGCGTGAGCACCACCGCATCGACCTTGGTGAAGTCGATCGGCGGGGGATCGGCGTTGCGCAGCTCCTGCTCGGGAGCGCCCTGGAACATGCCGAAGTCGACCAGGACGCGCGAGAACGCCGACTCGACGAGCGTGCAGGACCCGGTGACCTCACCCGCGGCTCCGAACAGCGTGACCTTGGGTGATTGCATCATCGGGTCAAGGCTAGTCCGTGGTTACGATCCTCGCATGGCACCACGCAAGCGATCGGTCGTCTCTGCTGGCCTGTTCCTGGCTGCGATCCTGCACACCGCGGCATCGTCCGCGGCGATGCCGCTCGACGACACCGAGCGCTTGGCGCAGCCCGCGCTGAAGCCGCTCTTTCCCGCCCGATCGACCGAAGGCTGGCACGTCGTGGGCGGCAAGGCCGACTTCGCGATGCGTGACGGAGTGCTGACTGGACATGGCACCGACTCACGCAACGCCTTCCTCGTCAGCCCCCGCAACTACGGCGACTTCGTGCTCGACCTGGAACTGCGCATCGATGAGGGCAACTCGGGCATCCAGGTCCGCAGCCAGGTTCGCGAGGACGAAGGCGCCGGCTCGCTGATCGGGTACCAGGTCGAGATCGATCCCACGCCGCGCGCCTGGAGCGGCGGCATCTATGACGAAGGCCGCCGCGGCTGGCTCTTCGACCTCAAGGACAACGAGGCAGCGAGGAACGCCTTCAAGCCGGGTGAGTGGAATCGATACGTGATCGAGTGCCGTGGCCCCTGGTTCCGAACCTGGGTCAACGGCGTCCCTGCCGCGAACGGCGTGGACATCATGGACGATGACGGACGGATCGCCTTCCAGGTGCACTCCGGACGGACCACCGTCCACTGGCGGCGCGTGATGATCGCCGAGTTGCCCCCACCCAAGGTCGTCCGCATGTTCGACGGCGGGGCGCTGCAGGCCTGGTCGGCACGATCCGGACTGCCCTGGCCGCTCGACGGCATCCCTCCGCACGCTCGCCTGGTCAATCCGCGCACCGAAACCGAGCCGTCGGCCCTCGTGAGCGACGAGTCCTACGGCGACTGCCTGGCCATCATCGAGGGTCGTTGCGACGATCCCGGCGCCGCGTTCATCGTGCGGGTCCCGGATGGGACGTCACTCGACGGTGGAGTGCGTTCGAAGATCGGCGTCGATCGCCTGCGTGACGGCAAGGACCACGCCATCGCCGTCGCGATCAAGGGCACGCGCGTGAACACGTTCGTCGACCGTGCCGGCGTGGGCGAGCGCGAGGAACCCGGCATGCCGGCGCAGGGCCGCATGGCCATCCTCGGATCGCCCGGCCAGGAGCAGGGCACCATCTCGATCGATCGTGCGCGCGTGATGGTCTATCCGCCGATGGAGGACCCGCGTGTGGGCCCGCCCATGCCGGACCGCGTCATCCCCGCGACCGGAACGCAACCTTCGGCGACGCCGACGACGCCGTGATGCACGGCTGGAGGGTGGTCCACGCATGAACCGATGGCATGTCGATGTGCTGCGCGCCGGTGACTTCCGGCTCGATGGCGGCGGGATGTTCGGGCTGATCCCGAAGGTGCAGTGGTCGACGTGGGTCGAGGCCGACGACGACAACCGCATCCCGCTCGCCTGCAACCTGCTGCTGGCCCGTGACGGCGCGCGCACCGTGCTCATCGAGACCGGCTACGGGGATCGATGGAGCGATGCGGACCGGGCCTCCTGGCAGTTGTCCCGCCGGACGGCGGTCGATGCACTCGCCGGGCTCGGAGTCGTGGCGCAGGACATCACCGACGTCATCGTGACGCACCTGCACTTCGATCATGCCGCCGGACTGACCACCGGACCCGATGCCTCGATCGTGCCGGTCTTCCCGGGCGCGCGCATCCACGTGCAGAAGACCGAATGGGAGGATGCCCTCGCGAACAAGAGCACGATGACGAGGACGTACCTGCGCTCGGTGCTCGACCCGATCGCCGGTCGGGTGGTGCTCCACGACGGCACGGCCGAACCGATGCCGGGCATCGAGCTTCGACCGCTTCCCGGCCACACCTGGGGGATGCAGGGCGTATTCATCGAGGGCCAGGATGGAACGTGGGCGTTCCCCGGCGACCTGATGCCGACGCGTCACCACGCGCATCCTTCATCGAGCCTGGGCTACGACATGCTGCCCTACCAGACCATGCTCACGAAGCGGGCGTTCCTCCAGGAAGCCCTCGACCGCGACCTCCTCATCGTCCTCGACCACGACCCGGGGCACCCCGTGGTGCGGGCGGTGCGCGACGGCAAGCGCGTGGCGCTTTCGCCGGAGGCGCCCGGTATGCTCCGACCATGACCCGCATCGCACGACGTGCCCCGATGGTTGCCGCGCTCTTCGTGACCACGCTTGCCTTCGCACAGGGGCCACGAGAGCCGAGCGTCAACAGTCCGGCACCCGCGTGGCTGGGCTACGCGGTCATGTTCCTGATCGGCGCCGGCGTGCTCGGCGTGGCGCTCTATCCGGTCAAGCGCAGCCACATGGACTGATCGCCGGGTGCCCCCGGATGATTGATCACGGAACGCCCGCCCCCGAGCCGACATCACACCACACAGGAGATCCCTTCATGTCACGAACGCAGTTCCTGTCCCTGATCGCACTCAACGCCGTGCTGCTGGCGGCGCTGGCGATGGTCTCGCTGTCGGGCCGCGCAGGCGCGCAGCAGCGCCAGCGCGGTTCCTACATGCTCATTTCCAGCGGCGTCACCGGCACGCCGCTGTCGGTCGTCTACGTCATCGACGAGACGAACAATGAACTCGTCGCGATGGCGTGGGACGATGCGGGCAAGAAGATGAACTACGTCGGCTACCGCAACATCGCCGCCGACAGCATGCAGGCACGGAGGAGCGGACGATGAGCAACCGTAACGGCACGCAGTCCATCGGTACGGGCGCCGCGATCCTCTGGGCGACCGCAGTCCTGCTCGGCGCCCTCGTGATCATCCAGGCGGGCCGGCTCGAGCAACGCGCCTTCGCCGACCAGGCCAACAGCGGCAGCCAGGGCTACAGCGTCTGCTCCGCGACGACGGGCCAGGGAACCCCCGCTGAGCCGATCGAGGCCGTCTACGTCGTCGACAGCCGCGATGAGGTGCTGCTGGTGTACGCCATCGAGCGCTACCAGGACTTCAAGGTCCAGTTGCGGCACAGCGAAAACCTCGGCGCGCTCTTCGCCCGCGCGCGCGGGAACTGAGCGCCCGATGCGCGCGGTCGACACGGTCACCGCCGTCGCACGCGCCGCATCGTTCACCAAGCGATCGATCAAGAACGATTCGAAGCGCCAGGCCCTGCGCCTGGCGCTGTCGATGGTGGACCTGACGACGCTCGAGGGCAAGGATTCACGCGGCAAGGTGCAGGCACTGTGTGCGAAGGCCATCCGGCCCTACCACGGTGAACTCGCGCATCCGCTGCCGCCGGTCGCCGCAGTCTGCGTCTATCCATCACGCGTGCGCGAGGCGTGCGAAGCCTTGCGGGGTTCGTCGGTCAAGGTGGCCAGCGTGGCGACGGGATTCCCCAGCGGGCAGTATCCACTCGACCTGCGTCTGGCCGACTGCGCGCGCGCCGTCGCCGACGGTGCCGACGAGATCGACATGGTGATCACGCGCGGTGCCTGGCTCGAGGGTCGGCACGCGGAGGTCGCCCAGGAGATCCGTGAGATCAAGCGCGCCTGTGGATCGGCGCACCTCAAGATCATCCTGGAGACCGGCGAGCTCGGCACGCTCGAGCAGGTCCGGCACGCGAGCGATGTCGCGATGGAGGCTGCATCGAGCGTCCCGGGTGCAGCCGCCCTGGTCGACGGCGAGGTCTTCATCAAGACCAGCACCGGCAAGGTCCAGCCTGCAGCCACGATGCCGGTGACGTTGGTCATGCTCGAAGCGATCCGCGATCACCATCGCGCCACCGGGATCCGCATCGGCATGAAGCCGGCTGGCGGCATCCGCGCGGCGAAGTCAGCCATCCACTACCTCGTGATGGTGCGTGAGACGCTGGGGCAAGAATGGTTATCGCCACACCTTTTCCGGTTTGGTGCCAGCACGCTGGCGAATGACCTGGTCCGTCAGGTGCTGCGCCTGGAAACAGGGCGGTACATGGCTGGCTGGGACATGACCGAATGACGTTCGCCCCGTCGCACCGGTCCGCCATGCGCGGCCACGGTGCGGCGACAACCGGCGCGAGCCGCTCCTGCAGAAGCGCGGCGACATCTGCCGATGACCTTGGGTGACGATGGATTCCGTCCCGGTTGTCCGTTGCAAGGAGGCTCTCATGGCGCTTGTCGTTCCCACCGTGCTCGTTGTCGCGTTCTCGTGCTCACCCGCGCAGGAACCCCGCGCCAGCCAGCCCACGCCGCCGCCTCAACGGTCCATGGCGCCGGTGCAGGCTCCGATCGATCGCATGACCGAGCGCCAGGCATGGCTCGGCGTGCAGGTGGAACCTGTGCGCAGTGATGTCGCCATGCAATTGCCCCTGCGCAAGGGCGCGGGGCTCGTCGTGATGTTCGTCGAATCGGAGAGCCCCGCCGAGAAGGCAGGGCTGCAGCGCTTCGACATCCTGGAGATGGTGGGGGACCAGTTCCTGATGAACGTGGATCAGTTCAATGGCCTGGTGAAGTCCGAGCAGCCCGGTGCCAAGGTCAAGCTGACCTGGCTTCGTCGCGGCGAGCGCAAGCAAGCCGACGTCGCCCTTGGCGAACGCATGGTGCCCGCACGCCGTGGTGCACCCGACGCGGGTGCGCAGGACCTGCCGCCGCCCGCACGGCCGGCGCGCCCGCAGGGAAGGCCCGAAGGTGACGAAGGCATGGCGTGGCGGGAAGACATCGAGCGGCGGGAGATGATCGAGCGCCGCGAGACCCGTGGCGATGGTCCACGTCGGGATGGTGCCCAGCCGCGCGGCGACGCGGGGCGCCCAGAGCGCGCGCGCGATGCCGCGGCCGCCGCCCGGGCACGACTGATGGATGCCGTGCGCGAAGCACTGCGCGAACTGCCGCCCGATGTCCAGGCGCGGGAACTGGACAAGATCATGCGTGCCCTCGAACGCAACATCGAGGTCGAGATCGACGTCGAGGAATGGCGCGGCGATGGCCCGCGCCCGGCCCTGCCGCCGATGCGCAAGCGTGACGCCGGCCGAACCGGACCCGACGGTCCCGTCGACGGTCGCAGCTCCACGTCCTCGAGCTCATCGGCAACCATCGAAGACGGCTCGATCCGCATCGCGGTGACGCGGCGCAATGACGGCCCCGCCGAGGTGCGTGTGGAGGAACTCGACGGCACCGTGCTCTGGCAGGGGCACGTGGATGGCGACGGCCAGTTGATGGACGTGCCGCCTGAGTTCCGCAGCCAGGTCGAGATGCTGATGCGCGGCGGCTGAGTCCGTCAGGGCGCGGCGTCGACCTGCGCGGCGGCGTCCAACGACTTCAGGGTCCAGGCACCGCTGCGCGATGCGTCGGCGGAGCGCACACGCGTGACGAAGTCGGTCGTGACGGCGGACGAAGCGTGGCCCCACTGTGACCGCAGCCAGGTCGCGAGGAGGGCGAGGTCGCCATCGGATTGGATCGGTGCCGCGGGCATCACGCCGCGGTACGTGACGCCATCCACCTCGACCTCACCTTCGAGGCCGTGCAGCAGGATCCGCACGAGTCGCGCGGGATCGCCCGTCACGAACGGGCTGTCACGCAGCGGCGGATAGACCGGTGGCATGCCGGCCCCACTGGCTTGGTGGCAGCCCACGCAATTGCCGAAGAGGAGCCGTCCACGCTGCTCGGCCGAGAGTTCGACCTTCGGCAGCGCGTAACCGTCGCGACCCGGCCACGACAACTGTGGATCCACGAGCACGGCAGCGGCACGCACCGCGCGGGGACCGCGCGACAGGAGCTCGCCCCAACCCACTGGCTGCCCCCGCATGCGCAGCAGGCGTGCATCCTTCGATGCAGGCTTCGTCCAGGACGCCACACGATCGAGGATCGCCGCAGCGACCTGGGGCTGCGTGGCCGCAGCACGCGCTGCGAGGGCCAGCAGTGACTCGTTCAGGCGTTCATCGCCGTGGGCGAGGACCTGCGCCGCGCAGTCCTGCAGCACGGCACGCACGCCTGCGTCGCGTGCGTCGAGTGCGTTGCCGGACGATGCACCGTTCACCGCGCGTTCGAGCAGCAGCATCGAGCGCCCCTTGATCCCGCTGGCCAGGGCAGCGCGCAAGGGCGGCTGCTTGAGCACGGTCTTCATCGTGGCGATGCGAGCCACGGCGTCCAGCAACATCGAGTCGTCAGGGATCTCTCCCAGTGCCGCGAGCGCAGCGATCGCCACGCCGCGCGCGGGATCCTGCGCCAGTCGCTCCAGCACCGCGATGCTGGGTGCTGCGGCAGCACCGGCATGCAGCGCGCCGGCGGCGTGCAGTGCAGCGTCGGCCCGCAGGCGTGCATCACGGTCGTAGGACAGCGCCTCGACCAGTGCCTGGTCTGCCTCGCCGAGCAGCACGAGCGTGCACGCAGCAGAGTGGCGAACGGCTGGATCGACCTGCACGCCGCGCGCGAGTTCCATGAGGGAGCGCGGCACCGACACCACCACATCGCCGTGGCGTGCCGCATGCGCCGCGCGCCGTTCGACGAGCAGACGCGACGCATGATCGCGCAGGTGACCGCTCGGTCCGGCGATGTGCCGCACGAGGGCTTCGTCGTCGGCCTTCGTCAGGTCGACCGGGGCGCGCAGCGGTCGGTCGACCGGCACGACGCGCCAGATGCGGCCCTGGTCGATCGGTCGGTCGAGCCCACGCGCCTGGACCTGCGCGCGGAGGAAGCTCGTCATGAAGATGCGGTGCTGGATGATGCCGCGGCTGATGTCGGCGATGTAGAGCGCCCCATCGGGACCGATCT
This sequence comes from Planctomycetaceae bacterium, assembly GCA_027490145.1. GTDB lineage: Bacteria > Planctomycetota > Phycisphaerae > Phycisphaerales > SM1A02 > SYIB01. The sequence goes on along the minus strand of JAIXYQ010000011.1, from coordinate 8,537 downwards.
TGAGGTCGCACGGACGGAACCGTTCGCTGGTGCTGGCCACGAACTCGCCACCCACGGGCACGGGCTCGCCGATGGGACCGGCGTCGCCCTCGGTGATCCGGTAGTGCTTGACCGCATTGGCGCATGGTGCGCAGATGAACGCGTCACCACGCATCGACTCGCCGAGGACGATGTCCCGGTTGATGACCGGACCGCATGCGGCCGTGACCTGCACGAGCCGCCCATCCTGGAGCATGCCCGCGCGGTACGCACGGTTGATCCCCGGTGTCAGGTGTGCCGGCCAGGTGCGCGCATCCTCGACCACACGCTGCGGCACCCCCGGCACACCCGGTGCACCAAGCGTGCGCGCGGCCATCCAGCGCGGGACGAGGTCCACGAGCAGGGGATCGCTGTTGGGCGTGACCAGGAGCCGACCGAAGTCGTCGATCGCCTGGCCCCATTGGCCCTCGACCGGCGTGGCGAACGCGGCGACGCCGTCGCCGTCGGGCACGAAGCCGGCATGGTGCTGGCTGGGCACGAACGAACCGTCGTGGCACCAGGTCAGTGCATTGCCGGCGTGTTCGGGACTCTCGAGTCCTGCGAATCCGGACGCCACGATCGTGGTCGATTCGGCACGGCCATCGCCATCGAGATCACGCGCCCACACCAGATGCGGCGGCTCGATCACGAGCGTGCCGTCACGGTGGAACGCGATCGACCGCGGCAGGACGAGCGAGTCCAGCACGACCTGGCGCGTATCCATGCGACCATCGCCATCACGATCGACCAGGCGCACGATGCTGCCGGTCGGCTCACGCTCGCGCGACCCATCGATGTCGCTCATGTAGCCGGGCATCTGGACGACCCAGAGCGAACCATCGGGATGGAACGCCATCGCCACGGGAGCCACGACCATCGGTTCGGACGCGACGAGTTCGACGCGGAATCCATCGGCCACGCGCATGCTCGACAGCGCTTGCTCGGGCGTGAGGGCTGGGCTGTCGACCGCCAGCCACTCGGCAGGGAGGGCCGGCTGGGGCTCACCACGCTGGTCGCCCTGCTGGGCGAGCACCGTGGATGCGACGCACGCCACCTGGATCACGATCGATGTGCACCGCAGCGGCATCAACCGAGTGTAGATCGCGAGCGCCCGCATGGCGCCCAAGATCGCCGGCTCAGCTGCCCTTCTGATCGCGGCGATGCCACTCGCGGCACCACTGCCGCCACATCGGCATGACCACCTCTTCCTGCATGGTGTGCATCCACTGCACGCCGAAGCGCACATCCATCATGGCGAAGAACACGCGTTCACGGACGGTCTGCCCGGTGCCGACCCACCACGGCGGCAGCTTGCGGCGCTGCTCACCCCACCAGCCGTGGTCGGCCACGGCGACATGCAGGATCGATGCGCTTGGGAAGGTGACGGCCAGCAGGCCGCACAGCACGAGATGGACTGGCTTCATGAGGCTTCCTCCAGGACCTGGGCGCGCTCGAGGATGCGCCAACCCGTGGGTCGGAACGATGGGAACCGGCTCATGGTGCCGCACAGCACCTTGAGGTCACTTCGGTCGAGCAGCCACTCTGCCGACGGATCGTCGGCATGGGCGGCGTGCTCGATGCTGAAGCAGCGCTCGCGCAGCGACCAGTTGTCGGTGGCTTCGGCGATCTCGCTGATCATGTTGGTGAAGACCGCCAGCGCACGGTGCAGTGCCGGGCCGTCGAGCGAGCGGGCAGCCACGTTGCAGGCACAGACCGCCCACCAACCGTGGCTTTCGAGGAGATCGCCGCGCGGTGCCGGATCCTGCGCGAGCGCCCCCGCGATGCCGGCCTCGAGTTCGGCCATGGCATCGGCCGGATCGCGCAAGCCAAGATGCGCCTCGCACTCGAGGATCGCGCCATGGCAGGTGCGCGCCACGGCCGCGTAGCTGGCATCGTCGAACGCATGGGCGAGCGACGCGTAGGCCGCATGGGCCGCGCGCAGGTCGCCCAGGGCGCTGTCCGCGTGCGCGCCGGCCTGCGGGGCATCGCGCTCGATCGCACGGCGTGAACTCTGGCCGCGCACCAGGAACGCGAAGGCCTGGGCAACGCGCTCGAATCGATCCACCGGCGGATGGTCGGTGAAGTGGTGCACGAGCTCGTGCGCGATGCTGCGACTTTCGACGAGGTGCCAGAGCGCATAGTGCGCGCTCGCCAGGTTCACCCGAAGCATGAGCCGGGTGCGCGGCAGGACATCGGGCTGGACGAGGCCCTGCTGCACCGCCGAGAGGCTGCGCATGAACTGCCCCAGGCCATCGTGCGCACCGCATTGGCGATTGAAGGCGATCGCCCGCTCATTGCCCGTTGCGGCGGCACCGAGCATGAGTGACGCAAGGTCGAGCATGTCGTGGTAGCGACCATCACGGTGCGCCTGGCGGGATTGGGCATCGAGCTCGTGGAAGGGCGTGCGCGCGCCTGGTGCACGCGCGCCGCTACCGGGCCGCCAGAGTGCCTCGGCCACGTCGCCCACGGGCCACTCCAGCGCATCCGCGATGGCCACGACGAGGTCGAGCTTCGGGTTGCCGCTCTCGGGAACCACCTTGGCGACCTCGCGCCCGAGGCGCTCGGCGGTCTGGGTCTTGGACCAACCGCGGTAGGCCTGCGCAAGGCTGACGAAACGGTGCATGGTGCTCTTTCGCTCAAGGACCTGGTCCATGCTGTGCCTCCAGACGGGAGAATCCCCCTGATCCCAAAGGCCCCGGGCGCCGCAGTCCAGTCACGGATCTGTAGATTTGTCCGGATGTCCCCGGATCCTGCCCATCCCGGTCTCCTGCTCGTGATCGCCGGCCCCAGCGGCGTGGGCAAGTCCACGATCGTGCACGGGCTCATGCGCGAGTTCAACGCCGCCTTCAGCGTGAGCGCCACGACCCGCGCTCCGTCGCCCGGAGAGCGTGACGGCATCGACTACTTCTTCATCGACCGACCGACCTTCCAGCGCTGGATCGACGAGGATCGCTTCCTCGAGCATGCGCAGGTCTTCGGCCGGGACTGGTACGGCACGCCGCGCGATGCGGTGCAGCGGCAGCTCGACGACGGACGGCTCGTGATCCTCGACATCGACGTCCAGGGCGCGGAGAACGTGCGCCGCGCGATGCCGGGCATGCTGGGCATCTTCATCCTGCCGCCCGATGAGGGCGAGCTGCTGCGGCGGCTGCGTGCGCGGGGCCGTGAGGACGAGACCGCGATCCAGCGCCGGTTCGCCGAGAGCCGCAGCGAGATCGCCCGTGCCAAGGCCGGCACCACCTTCGATGCGTTCGTGGTCAACGACGACCTGATGCACTGCACCGAGGCCGTCGCGGCGATCGTGCGCTCGCGGCTCAGCGTGGCCAGTGCGCCGTGACGCCGGCGATCAGCTGGGCGAAGACCGCGTCGGGATCCTTCGACGCATCGACCACGAGGTGCCGATCGGGGCGCTCGCGTGCCTGCTGGAGGTAGCCCGCACGGACGCGACGGTGGAACTCGGCGCCCTTCTGTTCCATGCGGTCAAGCAGCGGCGAGAGCCGTCCCGCCGCCACGCGCTCGTCGACATCGAAGACCACGGTCAGGTCAGGCCAGCGTCCGCCGATGGCCACGTCGCCCACGGACAGGATCTCGGCGGGTGACAGGCCGCCCGCCGTGCCCTGGTACGCGAGCGTGCTGCTGATGAAGCGGTCGCTGAGCACCATGTGCCCGGCCGCGAGCGCCGGCCTGATGCGCTCGACCATCAACTGCGCGCGGCTGGCCATGTAGAGCAGCATCTCGCAGCGCACGTCCATCTCGACGTTGGCCGGGTCGAGCAGGATCTCACGGACCTTCTCGCCGATCGGCGTGCCGCCCGGCTCGCGCACATCGGTCACGGTCGTGCCGTCATCACGCACCGCCTGCACGAACCGACGGATCTGCGTGCTCTTGCCGCTGCCATCCGGGCCGTCGAAGACGATGAAGCGTCCTTGGAGCGCGAGCGACCATCCTGGTCTCATGCGCACGATGCTACGGGGACGTGGATCGGCGGTGGATCCCCGTACCATCCGTTGCATGCAGGTGACCGCACGGGCAGCCGACCGCTCGCGACTGGGCCAGGCCGAGGTCAGCCTCGAGGAGCGACCCGCACGCCTGCGTGTCGGCAGGCCCGGTGAGGAACGCGAGCACTTCCTGGACTGGGAGCGGGCCATCGACGACGCCGGGCAGTTGCGCAAGTGCGTGCTCTGCGGCTGCGACACGCTCTACCGCAACCGATCGACGCCGCGGCTCACGGTCATCGTCGCGGTGCTCGCGCTCTCGGTCGTCGCGGTGGGACTGGCGGGCTACGTCACGCCATGGGTCCTGGTCGCGACCCTGCTCGTCGTCGCAGCCGTCGACGTGGTGCTGTGGTTGCGGTCGGAGTGGAGGCTGACGTGCTACCGCTGCCGCAGCACGTTCCGGGGCATGCCGATCGCGCGCTACCACCGTGGCTGGGATGCCAGGACGCAACGCCGCATCGACGCGGCGGATCAGCCTTCGCCGGGCTCGTCCTGAACGGCCGGCGCGCCGAAGAGCGCACCGCCGATGCGCACCATGTTCGAGCCGCACTCGATCGCGGCCTCGAAGTCATTGGACATCCCCATCGACAGCAGGTCGAAGGCATCGCCGCCCACGCCGGCCGAGCGGATGTCCTGGAAGAGCTCGCGGCAACGCTCGAAGACGTCGCGCACGACGGCCGCATCCTGGGTGTTGGGTGCCATGCACATGAGCCCGCGCGGCCGCACGTTGACCATCGTGTCGATCTGCTCGATCACGTGGCGCACGGCCGGCGGGTGCAGGCCGTGCTTGCTGGCCTCGCCGCTGATGTTGACCTCGATGAGGATGTCGACGGGTTCCTCGCGCCGCGACGCGGCGTTCTGGATGTCCTCGGCCAGGCGCATGCTGTCCACGCTGTGGATGAGCCGTGCGCACTCGATGGCCTTCTTGACCTTGTTGCGCTGGAGCGAGCCGATCATGTGCCAACGCACGGGCGCCGGCTCGGATCCCGAGAGCTCGCGCCGACGCGCCTGGAACTCCTCGACCTGCGCCACGCGCTGCTGGAGCTGCTGCACGCGGTTCTCGCCGAAGTGCACGTGACCCGCCTGGACGAGCTCGCGGATCTGTTCCATGCTGGCGGTCTTGCTGACTGCAACAAGCACGACCTGCGATGCCTTGCGCCCCGACCGGGCTGCAGCCTCGCCGATGCGGCGGTTGATCTCGTCGTAGCGGCTTCGCAGAGCGTCGCCGGTGAGTGGTGCCGTGTCCGTGGCCAAGGTGGTGGTCATCCTTCCGTGCTCTCCATGCACAAGGGTTCGGGTGGAGCGTACCGCGGCGGCGGTAGAGTGGCCGCATGGCTTCACCGACCGTGAACACGCCGATCGTCCTGGTGATCCGTGATGGCTGGGGCCGCAACCCGCACGCCGAGCAGGACCCCGGCAACGCCGTGCTCCGGGCCCAGTGCCCCTTCGATGCCTCAATGCGCCGGGAGTGGCCGAGCACCCTGGTCCGCACGAGCGGCGAGGACGTGGGCCTGCCCGAGACGCCCGAAGGGCCGGTCATGGGCAACAGCGAGGTCGGGCACCAGAACATCGGCGCCGGACGCATCGTCGACCAGGAGCTCATGCGGATCACGCGTGCGATCCGTGACGGACGATTCGCCTCGAATCCGGGCCTTCAGTCCGCTTTCGACCACGCGACCAACACCGGAGGCTGCGTCCACGTGCTCGGGCTGTGCAGCGATGGTCTTGTGCACAGCGACCTGGCGCACCTGGAGGCGATCCTCGACCTGGCTGCCGCGCGGGCATTCCCCGGCGCGCGCGTGATCGTGCACGCCATCACCGATGGGCGCGATACGGGGCCCACCACCGGCCGTGGCTACATCGAACGCGTGCAGCGCGCGGTCGACCGCATCGGCGCGCGGATCGGCAGCATCATGGGCCGCTTCTGGGCCATGGACCGCGACCACCGCTGGGAGCGCGTCGAGCGCGCCTGGCGATGCTTGGTCGGACCGATGGAGCAGGGGGCGACCGATGCACGCGCGGCGCTCGAGCACGCCTACGCGAATCCCGAGGGCCCCACGCGGCACGGCGACGAGTTCGTGCCGCCGACGCACCTGCTTGCGGCCGGCGAGGGCTTCGTGCGCGACGGCGACGCGGTGATCTTCTTCAACTTCCGTGGCGACCGACCGCGCGAACTCACCAAGGCGTTCGTGCTCGACGAGGCTTCGTTCCGCGCGCTGCCCGGCGGTGGTTTCGACCGAGGCCGCGTGCCGGCCAACCTTCGCTTCGTGACGATGGCCAACTACGAGGAAGGCCTGCCGGTGACGGTCGCGTTCGAGCGACCCGCGCGCATGGAGGCGATCCTCGGCCAGGTCATCAGTGATGCGGGACTCACGCAGTTCCGCTGCGCGGAGACGGAGAAGTTCCCGCACGTGACCTTCTTCTTCAACGACTACCGCGAGGACCCGTTCCCCGGTGAGCACCGCGTGATCGTGCCGAGCCCGAAGGACGTGCCGACCTACGACCTCAAGCCTGAGATGAGCGCGCACGGGGTGCGCGATGCGGTACTGGCGCGGCTGGCCGCCGCCGACTGCGAGCCCTTCATCATCGTGAACTTCGCCAACGGCGACATGGTGGGCCACACGGGCAACCTCGATGCGGCATCGCGTGCCTGCGAGGTCGTCGATGCCTGCGTCGCCGAGATCGCGCGCGCCACGCTTGCGCGAGGTGGAAGCCTGGTCGTGACGGCGGACCACGGCAACGCCGAGCAGATGATCGATCCCGGGACCGGGGAGCCGCAGACGGCTCACACGAACTTCACGGTGCCGCTTTCGGTGCTCGGCGAGTCGTTCCGCGGTCGTCGCCTGCGCGATGGCGGCCGCCTGGCCGACATCGCGCCCACCATGCTGGCGATGGCGGGGCTGCCGAAGCCGGCGGCGATGACGGGATCAAGCCTGATCGCGTGAGCCTGCGGTGCTCGCGTGGCCGTCGCTCCCTCTGGGGGGTCGGCATGCCAAGCACCTAGCGCGATTGTTTGCGGCGCCTTCGGCGCCGGGGGAGAGGGTGAAGGAACGTCAGGGGTTCCTCGCGGCACGGCAACCCATGGTGATTTCCGAGAAGGTGGGCGAGTAGGTGCGGTAGGACGCACGAAGGTAGGACGTGTTGTAGAAAAAGGCCCCGCCGCGCAACACACGGTAGAAGCCGCTGGACGGCCCCGGTGGGTTCTGCGCTGGGCTGGATGCGTAGTAGCTGCTCAAGTACCAGTCGTTCACCCACTCATACACATTCCCCGACATGTCGTGCAGACCAAAACCGTTGCCGGCCTTGCCGCCCACAGGGCGGGTCTGGTTGTTCGAGTTCGAGGTGTACCAAGCGATGTTCCCCACCAGCGCGTCATCGTTCGTGCCGTCCAGGTAGCCCGTGAAGCCGTGGAAGGCCGTCGTGGAGCCGGCTCGATACGCATACTCCCATTCCGCTTCCGTCGGCAGGCGCATGCCCGTCTGGGCCATGAAGCCGAATGCACCGGCGATCATGTTCCAGCTCACCCGCTCCACAGGACGGTTGGGGACCTGATCCGCAGGGACATCGCTGCTGGGGCTCTGGAAAAAACTCGGGTTGCTGCCCATCCGGGCCTGCCACTGCGCCTGGGTCACCTCGCACCGGCCCAGGTAGAACGCGTTCGTCAGGGTCACAGTATGCACGGGGCTTTCAGCGCTGTTGCACGCGTAACTGTTCGATGCGCTGCACCCCATCTGGAAACTCCCTGGCGGGATCAGCAGCATCTCCATCTGCGTCGCTGTGTCCTTCACGCGCCAAGCCAATCCCGTCGCCGTGATCGCAGCGCGAAGTCCCTCATCCCACACGACCGCCGGATCCGGCTGCGCCTCGATCAGCGTCGCCCAACTCGGCACCGTGGTGCACGGGCCCCACTTGGTCAGCAGCAACCCAAGGTCGGCGCCATCAACCGTTCCATCGCCGTTCAGGTCACCTTGACCCTGCGGAACACCCCAGGTCGTCAAGAGGGCGCCAAGATCCGCGCCGTCCACCACCCCGTTCCCCGTGATGTCCCCGGGGCACTGCGCCATGGCAGCCCGCGTGGTCATGGCAACCACCCAGAGCATGGCAACACACGTCGTTGCGACCCGCGCGCCAATCAGGACACGGGGACGCGCGGTGAGCGGCGTACGACGATCGGCAGTCAACGGAGTGTGCATCAATCTGTCTCCTGGAGCCCGCGCACGTGCGGGGCGTTCGAAGGTAACCCAAGGGCACCACCGGTCAAGGATCGAATCCCCTCCCCAACCCAGCCCGCTGCACCAGTTCCTGCAGGTTGGGCATCAATAACACCCTTCCGAAGGGTGTATTTGATGGTCAAACTGCACAAGGCACACGCAGCGCGACGTGCCACGCGGTCACCAACATGCCCCGCGCCGTCCGCAGCGACCGAGCGGCCCTGCGCTGCGCGGCTTTGGGAGTCGCGAAGGCGGCACGAACGATGCGTTCGGAGGCGGGTGCCAGCCCCGCCGAGCGACGGACGTGAGCGCG
>JAIXYQ010000009.1 GCA_027490145.1 Planctomycetaceae bacterium | reverse complement strand
AGGGGGCGCGGCATGCCTCGCAGAGCGAGTTCCGCAGCCTGCGAGGAAAGCTGGCGCGCAGCGGCGCGCAGTGACCACGACCAGACAGACGCGCCAGTTTCTGAGCAGGCGAGGACTGTCTGAGCGAACGAGGCATGCCGACGCCCCAAAGGGAGCGACGGCCGCGAAGGGCAGCAGGCTCACGCGAACGAGGCATGCCGGCGCCCCAAAGGGAGCGACGGCCGTAGGAGTACCGGTGCAATGGGAGCGACGGCCGCGACGAGTCCCCGTCCGATGGGCGGGGATCGATCGTGACGAAAAATCGTCGGATTCTCCATTGACAGTCTGCGGCGGCGTCGTAGCGTGCGCGAGCCTTCGCCGAGGTTGGCGGCGGCACTCGCAAAAACAACGGTTTGGCAAGGGTTTCCTGAAGGTCGCGCGGTCGTGTGCGCGGCGCTCAGGTGTGCCGACTGCCCGCCGGATGGCACGGAGGCCAGCATGACGCACCACGCCCAGGACGGGCGGTCTGGTGACGACGGGATGTCGTCGCCGGCCCAGCACTCGAGTGATTCCAGCCGCGCCCATGCGGGCGGCTCCGGGGCGGACTCCCCGCGCCATGGTGGTTCCGGGCCTCGCGATCCGAGCCACGACGCATGGTCGCGTCGTTGGATCGCATGGTCGCACTGGTCGCGTACCCCGGGTGCAGGCATGTTTCTGCTCGGTGCGGCGTTGGCCTTCGGCGTCATCGCCGCCAGCGGCGAGGTCGCCGGGGCGGTCCGCAGCATGCGCCAGGCCAACACGATCCGCGTCAAGGGCGTGGGCATGGCGCCGGTGAGCGCCGACCAGGCCTGGTGGACCGGCACGGTCACCGCGCGGGCAGCCACGCTGCCGGAGGCGTTCCAGAAGCTCGAGTCGAGCACCGGCGCCCTGCGGGTGTTCGTGACCGCCGGCGGCATCGCCGAGAAGGACGTGGACATCGACAGCGTCCGCACGACGGCGGAGTACGCCCGCGATGCGGAGGGCAACGTCACCAACCAGGTCGAGGGCTACACCTTGCGCCAGTCGGTCACGGTCTGGTCCAGCGACGTGAAGCAGGTCGAGCGCCTGGCCATGCGGGCCACCGACCTGATCCGGGATGGCCACGAGGTCGGCAGCGGCAGCCCGCGGTACCTCGTGAGCACGATCGAGGCCCTGAAGCTGCAGTTGATCGAGCAAGGCACCGCGAACGCCCGGGAGCGGGCGGCGTTGCTGGTCGACGGATCCGGCGGGCTGCTGGGAGCGCTCGTCAGCGCGTCCCAGGGTGCCTTCGACATCGTCTGCGCCGGCAGCGCCGAGTTCGACGGCAATGGTTCCTACGACACCAGCTGCATCGACAAGGAGGCTCGCGTCGTGGTCACGCTCGAGTACGCCGTCGACTGAACAAGCACAGCGATCATCGCCGCGCGAAGGTGAGCGCGTGGGCGTCGTCGCACGGGGGCTGCCGGGGTCGGAGCCGGCAGCCCCTACGAATCACGGGGTGGCAGAAGGATGGCGGCCCGGGGGCAGCGGGTTGGGGGAACGATGGCCGCCAGGGGAAGGCGGCACACGGTTGCGGGAGATGGATGGCGGCCCGGGGGCCGCAGGATCGGGGAGATGGATGGCCGCGCGGGGGAGCGGCGGATCGGGGAGATCGATGGCCGCGCGGGTGAGCGGCGCAGCATCTGGTGGGGTGCCTTGGGTTGTGGTGACGCGATCAGGTCCGGCGCGGCGTGCGGAGGGGCACGCCGCGTCGGGCCGGTCGTGGTGGGCCGTTCACGCCGGGATCACGCCGCGATCACGCGTTCGATCACGCGAGCGGTTTACGCCGCGATCACGTCGCTGCGGTCGAGCATCAGCAGCGAGACCTGGATGGCCACAGGCTCGAGGCCGGTGAGCTCGGCCATGGCCGCGCGGTAGTCCTGCATCTGCTCGCCGTAGTGCTCGAGCACCTCGTCGCGGGACTGGCCGATCGAGCCGGTCTTGAAGTCGATGACGTGCGCGTGCGTGATGCGCGCGCCGTCGGTACCCAGCACCACGCGGTCCATCCGGCCCGACAGGCGGCCAGTCACCGGTGCCGAAGGACGCGGGCGCCGCTGGAACGGCAGTTCGCCGTGGACGGACCACTGCACTGCACCCGTGGGTCGGGCCAGGGCGGCACCGACCGGCCCAGCCAGAGCGCCGCGTGCGAGGTGGACTGCCTCGGCAAGTTCATCGGCGCCGACCGGTGACCGCAGTTCGGCCTGCACGAGCTCATGGGCCCGGGAGATGGCCGCTTCATCAAGGCCGCCACCGTGTGCCGGGGCGGCCGGTTGGTCAGCCCAGACGACCTGCCGCAAGAGCGCGTGCACGATCGTGCCGCGACGCATGGCTGCCGGGTCGCTGCCGGCTTGCGGGAGATTGACGCGGATGCGTACCGGGGTGCTGCCGGAACCGCCCGTGGAGTCACCATCCGCCGCCACGGCTGGGATCGGGCGGACGACCTTCGGCATGGTGTCATGAGGCTGGGTGGCCTCGGCTGCGGCGACCTGTGCGGAGCTGATGCCGTTGCCCCAGAACGGAGCGCTGCCCACGGAGCCGCCCTTGAAGGCATCGAGGTACGCATCGGCGAACCCATCGACCGAGGCCCGCAGCAGCCACAGCGGCGTGAGGTCGGCTTCATCCTCCTTGCTCGGGGGCTGGCAGACCAAGTGCACGCCGGACCGGGCGCGGGTCAGCGCCACGTAGAAGGCAGAGAGCCCATCGAAGAGCTTGCGTACCCGAGCTTCGGTCTGCAGGGCCGCCAACAGCGGGCTGCGATCGGCGAGGGCACCCTTGACCACCGGGCCGATGACCAGCGGCGCACCGCCGGGCCCATCGGTGATGACCGACCATTCGCCTGGGCCGGCCTCGACCTTGTCCATGCGCTGCGACAGCGTGGGCAGGACGACCTCGTCGAACTCGAGCCCCTTGCTCGCGTGGATCGTCATCACGCGGATGCGGTCGTCGCTGACGGTGCGTGAGCCGGTGGACTCGACCAGGTGCACGAACCGTTCGGGGCGGCTGGCCATATCGGCCGGCGCGGTGGCAGCCAGCGCGAGCACCTGCCGCAACCGCACGCGGTCGCGCGCGCCACACACGGGCGAGAGCGCGGCGGCGATCCGTTCGAGCCATGGCGCCAGGCCATGCTCGTGCAGGGCCTGCCGGATCCGCTGGCCGAGTCGATCGCCGGCGAACGGTTCGATGAATTCGGGAACATCGAGGACCGGGGCCAGAGCGGAGCGCACACGCTCTTGCGTGGCCACCAGGAGCGCCAGACGGTCCAGCGGTTGGTCGGCGACCCGAAGCAGCGCCATGAGGATGGCCACGGCCATCGAATCCATCAGGCTGCCGCGACCCTCGTCGCTCGCAGCCTCGCCGAGTTCGCGCAGCGCGTGCACGACCTCGCCGATCTGCTTGTTGGTGTGGACGAGGATGCCGATGCTCGCTCCCGGGCGGGCGGCGCCGGCGGCCACCGCCACGCGCGCCGCGACCTCGGCCCAATCACCCTTCTCAGGACAACCCCATGCCGCGATCGTGGCCGGCTTGCCCTGAAGTCGCTCGGCGCTCGCATGCGGCACGAACGTCCAATCGGCCATCACGCGGTCGATGGGGTCGAGGCCGAGCGACGCAGGTACCGGAAGCCCCAGGTCGGCAAGAGCCGCTTGGGCCGCCGCGGGATCCACCGTGGCGCGTTCGATCGAGTGCAGCCTGTCGGCAAGCGATTGGTTGGTGGATGGCCCGAAGACCTGGTTGACCAACCCCATGATCGCCGGGTGCGATCGATGGCTTGTGGCCAGGTCGACATCGGTCTCCAAGCCGTCGGCGCGTTCCTGTGCCACATGCCCGATCAGCGAGGGTGTGCCGCCACGCCAGCCGTAGATCGACTGCTTGGGATCACCGACCATGATGAATCGTCGGTCATCGTTGGCGGCGAAGATCTCGTCCATGAACGGCGCGAGCACGCTGTACTGGTCGGGGCTCGTGTCCTGGCACTCGTCGATCGCGAGGTCGCGGATCGCGCAGTCCAGCCGGTAGCGCATGGCCTGCAGGCCATCGCCATCGAGCTGGTGCGCGCGGGCAAGGGCCGAGGCGATCTCGGCGAACGAGTAGCAGCCTTGGGCGCGGCGGATCGCCGCGGCCTGGTCGCGGAAGCCCCGCGCCAGCGCAAGGCAACCCGCGATGCGGCGCTTGATGAGCGTGGTTTCGATGGCCAGCGCGTGGTTCAGGAGCGCGCGGACGGGTGCAGCCAGGTCATCGTCGGCAAGGCACTTGGCGAAGGTGTCGCCGGCAGCGACCTTGCCCGCGAACTCGTTGCTCGTCACGTCACGCCACGATCCACGGGTTACAGCGTCGAGCAACTTCTGCCGGGCCTTGACCCAAGTCGCGTTCGGCGTGCCCTTGCCGGTGATCGGAAGCGGCGCAGCCTGGAGCGCGGCGATCGCGTCCTTCACGGCGCTTGCAGTGAGGAGCTTCGCGCCGGCGAAGAACTGCACGCCGTCATCGCACAGGAGCTTCCATGGAGCGGTGCCCACGGCATGCTGCTCACCAAGATCCAGGAGCTGCAGCGGCACCTTGAGTTCCGTCAGGAGCGCGTCGTGGAGCCTGGCCTTCGGCGCGCCGTCGGTGGCCATGCGCACGAGTTCCCAGACGGCATCCGGCTGGGCATCGAGCAGCCGTGACAGGGCCAATGCCCGCTGTGCGTCATCCTGATCCTGACTCGCAATCGTCCATTCCGCGGGCAGGCCGAGCTCGGCGGCGAACGCCCGTGCCAAGCGGGAGAAGAAGCCATCGATGGTGCCGATCGAGAGCCGATCGAGCTGGTCGAGTACCTGCGAGAGCACGGCGCGGTACTCCTCCGCGGTGGCAGGTCCGCACATGGCCGCATCCGAGAAGCGCTCGCGACTTGCCGCGTCGGTTGCGCCGAGCGCCAGGTGCCGAAGCACACGCTCGAGGATCTCGCCCGCCGCCTTGCGCGTGAAGGTGATGGCGAGGATGGCATCGGCGCCGCAGTTGCCCCCAGGCGATCGGCGTGCATGCTCAAGCATCCAGCGAATGAGGCGGTTCGCCAGCAGGTAGGTCTTGCCGGAGCCGGCGTTGGCCGTGACGATCGATCGAGTGGTCATGATGCGCCTCCGCCCACAGGCACGTCGGTGGTCGTGTCGGCTGCTGTTGGCCCAGCCTGAGCCAAACCGCGCATGCCGATGCCGTGCATGGCCAAGAGCAGGGGATCGTCGCCCATGGGGCGCTCGCCACTGGGCGCGAAGTCGCTGGACGTGCGGGCCGACTGCACCTGACGCACAATCTCGCCAGCAATCTCGACCGCCTCGTCGACGATCTCCGGGGCCCACTCGGCCAGCGTGACGGCTGCCAGCTCCGCTTGCGCCGGCAGGGCGATCAACCCGAGCTTCAGCTGATCGCGAGGAATGCCGATGCTCGCGAGGAGTTCGCGATAGAGCGGCAGTTGCAGGTCGTTCCAACCGTTCTTGGTGCGATGCGCATTGGGATCGGCTGGTTCTGAGCTCGTCTTGTAGTCCAGCGCCGCCCATGCACCCGATGCAGCGTGGTGGTCCACGCGGTCGATCCGGCCCGACAGGAAGAGCCCACTGTGGTCAGGGAACTGCGGCGCTGGATGATGCGTGGGTTCGACCGCGGCCTCGCCATCGTCTGAGCCGACAGCATCGGTCGTTGGTGCGCCCGGCTTGGGGGCCTCGAACGCCAGTTCGACGTGCGTGACCTTCCACCCCTGTGCCGCCCACTCGGCTTGATGCGGTGCGAAGGCACGCAGACGCTCACGCGCCATGCTGACCTGCACGGCGACGGCTCCGTGGATGGAGCCAGGCATGCGGGCTGCCAGCACGCGATCGAGTGCTGCATCCAGTGCAGTGGCGACGGCCGTCGGGTCGGTCGTGAGCGTGGCCCGCGCGGCCTCGGCGCGACCCCACTCCTGCAGCGCATGGTGCACCAGGTTGCCGAAGGCCATCGGATCAAGCTCGAGCTGCAGGTCATCGCGACGCTCGGCACGCAGGACGCACAAGCGGAAGTACTCGTAGGGACACTCGAGGAAGCGCTTGAACTGCGTGACGGACATGCGCGTGATCGGCGGCAGCTCCACGACGCCAGGATGCGACGTGAAGCCCGTGCCCACACGCTGGTCGATCGACCAGCCCCGCAGCGAAACACGGCCGGATTCACCCGTGAGCGCCAAGGTCCGTTCTGCTTGGTCGCTGCCGGCTCCGATCAGGAACCGCGATGGTCGCAGCGGTTCGCCATCGCTGGCCGTGGCGGGGACGCCGAACCACACCGCACGCTTGCGCTTGAGCAGGCCATCGATGATCCATGCATCACGGGCCCGCCGCGCGCGTGCGCAGGGAAGCCCCAGCGACTGGCGCAGCGCATCGGGGAGCCACGGATCCACACTGGCGGCTTCGGGAAGCAGACCATCGTTGGCCGAGAGCACGATCACATGTTCCGCATCGCACACGCCCGCTTCGAGCCACCCCATGCACTCGATGCCATCGTGGTGGTCACTGGGCAGGTCGACCCGGCGCGCTGCAGCCAAGGCGAGCTGCGTGACCTCGGCGTGGGAGCAGGGCGAGAGGAGCGCCGCGGGTGCCTCGGCCAGCGCGAGCAGGGCACGAGCCACCGCCTGCGAGGCAAGGCCATCGGCCATGCTTGCACGTGAAGGCTGCAACGTCGCCACCAGCGCATGCAACGCCAGAACCCTGGCCCGCCCATCAGCCGCTGACTGCACACCATGAAGCAGCGTGCGGATGGCCCCGAGCCCGGCGGCGATCGAACCCTCACGCTTGGGATCCGGAAGTTCGGGGAGCGCAGCATCGAGCCGACGAACACCCGTGGACGCGGCGTACAGCGTGCAGCTGCGCAGCGCAGCATGCAGCCCCGCGGCATGTAGGTGCTGCTCGACCCAAGGGTGGCGCAGCAGCGTGCCCAGGTTCAGGGCCGTCGGATCAGCGAGCCAGGCCGAGACGGCGGACAGCAGCAGCGCAGCCGTGCCTTGGTCTGCAGTGCGGGCCGGTGGCATGGCGATGGGAATGCCGTTGGTGGCGAGGGTGCGCGACAGGATCGCTGCATCCGTGGTCCCAAGAGCGGCGATCGCGACGGACGCGGCCTGCACCGGTTGTGGCATCGCATCCAATGCAGCCAGCACGACCGCCGGTTGCTCATCAGGCCCGGCCACGCGAACGATCCGGTCGAGCGGGATCATCGGGCGAGCTGCAGACCACAGGGCATGTGATGGGAAGCCCGCCTCCAACCCTGGCAGGTCCGCATCGTGGACCGCCACATCGACCGCGATGCCGCGATCGGCCAACGCGCGCAGGAGTGCGCGCTCCATCGGATCAGGATCGGCCAAGAGCACGACCACACGGCGAACGCCGTGCGTGGCAAGCCGGCCCGCCTCGATGGCGCGGGCGGCGAGTGCATGCGGCAGGTCCAGGCCATGTTCAGCGAGCACCTGACTGGTCTGCGCGGCGACCCCGGCGAGCGCCGCCCATGTCTCGGCGGGGAAGAACTCACCCAGCGTGCCGGCCAGGCCGCGCTCGTGCACGGATGCGGGGGTACACCCTGCCCGCGAGAGCTCGATCAGCAGCGACGCCAGGCGGGAGCCCAGCTGGAACTGGTCGGCCGCATCGGTTGCCGTGCCGCGCAGGACCGTGAGCTGCGCCGGATCCGCACCATCGATGGTCATGATGGCGTGCAGACAGGCGAGGGCGACCACGTCATCGCTGGCGGCGGTGCGATCGGGCACCACGAAGTGCGCAAGCGACCGGCCCGGCGTGAGGATCGTGGGCAGCAGCACTGGGCGGCCGGCAGCCTCCTGCAGGTGGCGGGCCAGTGCAGCCTGTGCGCGGGCAGCCGGCACGATGACCACGGTGTCGGTGAGATCGACCCACGCCCCAGCAGACGCAGTGCCCAGCAGTTGGCGGGCAAGCGCGCGCATGAGGGCGGCATCGGGCGGCAGGGGCGTGACCTGGAATGGCATGGAGGACCCGGGATTCTCCCGAACGAGTGTGAACCCGATCCGTGACCGGTTCGTGGCACCGTACATTCAAGCCGTGCATCCGGACACCGTCAGCATCCTGTCGATCGTGATTGCCGTGATCCTGGGCGTCGGCCTGAGCGCGGCTGCGGGCTTCCGAGTCTTCGTGCCCCTGCTCGGGGCAGGGATCGCCGTGCGACTGGGATGGCTCACCCCGGGCGACTCCCTGGCGTGGGTCGGCAGTACGCCGGCACTGGTGGCCTTCGGCCTGGCGTGCGTCGTCGAATTGGCTGGTTCGCTGATTCCGGCCGTCGACCATGCGATCGATGCCCTGGCCGCGCCGATGTCGGCGGGGGCCGGCAGCATCCTGATGGCCGTCCAGATGTGCGATCAGCTCGGGCTGGGTGTCAGCGAGCAGTTGTCGGGCATCGAGGGCACGCGGGAACTCAGCCCGCTGGTGCTGTGGTCGATCGCCATCATCGTGGGTGGGGGCTTGGCGCTTGGGACCCACGCCGTGGCCGCCGCCGGTCGAGCAGGATCCACGCTCATGACCGCCGGCCTGGCCAACCCCATCTATGCCGCGGTGGAGTCGGTGACGAGCGTTGCCGCAACGATCCTTGCGATCGCCGTGCCGCCGTGCTGCCTGATCATGGTGATCCCGGCACTCCTGGTTTTGATTCTGATCGTGGTCCGCCGACGCCGCGCGAAACTCAGCGCATCCGCGAACGCAGCCGCTGCACCGTCTGCTGGCCAAGGGGCGGAGCCCCCTTCGACACCGTCTCGATGAGCGTGCCCTCGTGGCGGGCTTCCTGCATCAGGCGCACCAGGTGCGCATCGAGGTTGAAGAGCCAGCGCTTGTAGAAAACCTCGAGTTCCTGGCGGTTGAAGCGCGTCAGGGGATCGTCGAGGCCGCTCTGTGCGACGGCCCAATCGACCAGTCGCGCCGCCGAACCATCGAAGCGATAGAGCCGGAGCGTGCGTTCGAGCCGCGTCTTGATGGGAGCGAACGGATCGGTCGCGTCGAGCGGCAGGCTCGTCATCAGGTCCTCAGGCTTGCGGAACGCGGTGTCCGCGGCGAGCCCGCCCTTGGCATCGTCGACCTGCGTGATCGTGGGGCGCGCGTAGACCGAGGGCGTGTCGCCCACGGCGGCCTCGATGAGTTCGAGCTTGGCCACGCTCGCGATCAGCGTGCGCACGCCGATCGATGGGAACTTGACCCAGAGGCGTTGATCGGAGCCACCGTCGCCGGTGAAGACTTCGGTGCGCGTGATGACGCCAACGCCCCATTCAGGGCGGGCCGGGTGGCGAACCTTGTCGCCGGTCTTGGTGGAAACACACGTCATGGAAGGCGGATCGCCGCACAGCACCCGGCGGGGCCGGGCCTGTCATCCCACAGGGACGAAAGCGGTACGGCTAGAGTGTAGCCCATGTCCAGCCCGATGCGAATCGCCTTCCTGGGAGATGTCGTCGGGCAACCCGGCAAGCGGGCTGCGGTGGCGGCGGCCAAGGCGCTGCGGGCTGCATGGGGCGACGCCGGCGGGGTGATCCTGGCCAACGGTGAGAACATCCGCAATGGTTCGGGGATCACGCCGGAGTTGCTGGGGCACTTGGTGCAGGGCGGCATCGATGCGGTGACACTCGGGGACCATGCCCTGCGCGAGCTCAAGATCGTGCCGGCGCTCGAGCGCGCAGGCGAACCGGTCTGCCGTCCGGCCAACATGCCGTTCCGCGCGCCGGGCAAGCGCTCGGTCCGCATCGATCGCGGCGCGGGTCGCCGCGGCGTGACGGTCTTCACCGTGCTGGGGCGCACCTTCATGCCGACCCCCGGCAGCGATCCCTTCGAGTGCTGCGAGCGCATGCTGGCGGAGCGCACGCACGCCGACGACATCGTCATCGTCGAGGCCCACATGGAGGCGACGAGTGAGAAGATCGCGCTCGCACGGTTCCTCGATGGGCGCGTGGCGGCGGTGGTCGGCACGCACACGCACGTCCCCACGGCCGATGCGCGGATCCTCAAGGGCGGTACGGCGTTCATGACCGACTTGGGCATGTGCGGTCCATACGACTCGATCATCGGGCGCTCGACCGACGCGGTGCTGCGTCACCTGACGACCGGGCTGCCGACGCAGTACGACGTGGCCGAAGGTGGCACGCTCGCCTGTGGCGCGGTGATCGAGATCAGCGAGGACACCGGCCTCGCCCGCTCGATCGAGCGCTACGAGTTGTCGGCGTAGGCATCGGCCCCGAGGTCTTCCGGGCGGATGAACGGTCCCCATCCGCCGCCTCCGGGCGTGTGGATCGCCACCCGGTCGCCGGCCTGCAGTTCCGACGTGCCGACGCCGGGCAGCGGCAGCCGCATCGCGCCGCGCACGAGCCACTGTTCGCCGACCGCACCCGGGCGCCCACCGTCGATGCCGTACGGGCCGTCCGTCCGGTGTTGCCCGATGATGCTGCAGGTCACTGGTTCGAGGAACTCCAGTTCGCGCACGACGCCCTCGCCGCCGGTGTGCAGCCCGGCGCCGGAGCTGCCGCGCCGCAGGGCGAATCGCACCAAGCGCACCGGGTAGCGCGATTCGAGCAGCTCTGCGTCGGTGATGCGCGTGTTGGTCATGTGCGTGTGCACGCCGCTGGCGCCGTCGCCGTGCGCCGTCGCGCCTGCGCCGCCGGCGATCGTTTCGTAGAACCCGAAGCGATCCGAGCCGAAGATCAGGTTGTTCATCGTGCCTTGGCTGCAGGCCGCAGCACCAAGCAGCCGCAGCAGGGCATCCACGACGCGTTGGCTCGTCTCGGTGTTGCCCGCGCCGACCGCCGGGCATGCTGCCGGATCGGGCTGGAACACTGGGTTGAGGAAGCCCTGCGGGACGATCAGGTCGACGGCGTCGAGGAATCCCTCGTTCAAGGGCAGCACCCCGGCCCGGAGTTCGTCGTGCGCCCCGGCCATCACGCGCAGCGCGTAGAGCGTGGCACTGCGGATCACGGCGAACGGCGCGTTGAAGTTCCCGGGGTGGACGGCTCCGGACCCGGTGAAGTCGATCGTGATGCGCTGGCGGGATGGGTCGATCGTCAACGAACCGCCGGGTTCCGTGCGGACGGTGCGTGAGAGCCGTACGCAGATCGGTGTGCCGTCGTCGAGCGTTTCGGTGACGGTTCCTTCGGGGACGCCAGCCAGTGCGGCGACCGCCGCCTGGCGTGCACGCGAGCGCAGCGTGGCCAAGGCAGGCATGAAGTGCTCGCCGAATCGCGCAGCCGTCGCACGCATGCGTGCCACGCCGGTGTGGTTGGCGGCGACCTGGGCGCGCAGGTCATCCAGGTTCTGCTGGACGGCACGACTGGGATGCGGCGACTCGCGCAGGAGCCCGGTGACGGCTTCGAAGCACTCGATGCCGCCGCACACGATCAGCGTGGGTGGAAGGACCACGGCCTCCTCGGCCAGCGAACTCGCGAAGGGCGGCATGCTGCCGGGAGCGATGCCACCGAGCTCGGCATGGTGCGCCCGGGTCGCTGCGTACCCAAGCAGCGTGCCGCCATCGGGTCGCTCAAAGACGGGAGTCACGACGGTCACATCAGGCAGGTGGCTGCCGCCGAAGGCGGGGTGATTCGTCACCGCCGCGTCGCCCGGGCCAAGATCCAGCGTGGCTGCGACGGCCCGCACGCACGCGCCCAGTGCACCCAGGTGCACCGGCAGGTGCGGTGCATTCACGATGAGTGCGCCGTCGACATCCACGAGGCCGCACGAGTAATCCAGTCGATCGCGCACGTTGACGCTGACGGCGGTCGCACGCAGGCTCTCGCCCATCGATTCGGCTGCACCGTGCAGGGCCGCAGCGACGAGCGCATCGGTGCCGATCACGGGGCTCTGCGCCGATGCGGACCCGGTGCGTTCCAGCACGAGTCCGATCGGATTCGGGTTGGCCGTCCATCCTTCGGGCACGACGACCGTGCAGTGCTCCATGGCGAAGCCGTGGGGCGTCGGTGTGCACGCGGTGGATGCATCCAACGGCAGGGACCAGGCATCATCGGCAAGGTCATGGTGACGGATCCACTCCACCGTTTCGTCGCCGCGGGGTGGGTCGAATCCGAAGATGGCGCGGTACCGGCCCGCGAAGGTCGCGCGCAGGTCAGACAAGCCACCCGCGGTCGCCGGGACCTCGATCACGGCCTCTTGCTGGGCCGGTCGCACGCCGAGGCAATCGCCGGGCTCGGCCTGCATGGTTGCTGCCCACTGTGCCAGGCCCATGCGCACCGAGCGAACCTCGATCGTGCCGGTGCGGCTGGTTCCGATGCCTTGTGCACTGAGCAGTCCCGCCCGACCGGGGATGACCACGCGCCGCATGCCCAGCAGTTCGGCCAGCGCGCACGCATGGAGCCCACCGGCCCCGCCGAAGGCCAGCAGCGTGTGCGCTGCCGGATCGAGTCCCCGGCGTGCACTCACGCGACGGATCGCCTCGGCCATGCGTTCGTTCGCGATCGCGAGGAACGTGCGCAGCATGGTGGGGACGTCGATCGATTCACCGCGTTGCTCGTTCCAGCGCGCGCAGACGTCGCTGGCCCGGCCGGCCGCGGCATTGCGGTCCATCGCGAAGGGAAAGCTCGCGCCATCGAGATGCCCCAGGAGAAGGTGCGCATCGGTGATGGTCAGTGGGCCACCCATGCCGTAGCAGGCGGGCCCGGGCATGCTGCCGGCACTGCGCGGTCCGACACAGGGCTGGCCATCGATCACCTCGAGCACGCTGCCGCCGCCGGCGGCCACGCTGTCCACGGCGACGCTGGGACTGGCGATGTGCGCCGCGCCCACGCGGGTGGTCGTGTTCAGCTCTGGGTCGTCACCCAGACGCGCCACATCCGTGCTCGTGCCTCCCATGTCGAAGGCGATCGCCGGCATCGTGCCTGCCGCCATCGCTGCCGCGCGCGCGCCGGCCACGCCGCCGGCGGGTCCGCTGAACAGGCTGTCCTTGGGCGTGAAGTCATCGGCCGGCGCCAGGGTGCCGGCACTCGTCATCACCAGGATCGAGGCGTCGTCGAGTTGCTGACGCACGTCACGCAGGTAGTCGGCGACGGGTCGGGCGAGTTGCGCGTTGATGCAGGTGGTCCGGGCCCGTGCCTCGAAACCGATCGTTCGCGAGAGGGCGCTGCCCAGGCTGACGGCGTGGATCCCGGCCCCGTGGAGGAT
Source organism: Planctomycetaceae bacterium (assembly GCA_027490145.1). Lineage (GTDB taxonomy): Bacteria > Planctomycetota > Phycisphaerae > Phycisphaerales > SM1A02 > SYIB01. Next base: position 236,212 of record JAIXYQ010000009.1, on the reverse strand, counting down.
GCGCCGGACGTGATCTTCGTGCGCGGGATTGACCCAGGAGTGCATCAGGCAGACGGCGACCGCCGAGCAGCCGGACTCATGCGCCAGCAGTGCAACCCGACGAAGCTCGCCCTCATCGAGCGGTTCGAGTTCGCGACCGCTCGCGTCGAGCCGCCCCTGGATGCCGACCGTGAAGGCATGCGGCGGCGGATCGCGCTCGATGTGCAGGGCGAAGAGTTCCGGCCGTCGCTGGTCCCCGATGCGCAGCAGGTCCTCGTGGCCATGGTTGGTCACGAAGAGCACCTGCGACACCGCGCGCTCGAGCAGCGCATTGGTGCCACGGGTCGTGCCGAGCCGGATCCGGATCGGGGGCAGTTCGGTGTTCAGCGGCGTCTGCGTGAGCAGGTGCGCCGCCAGCGCCACGGAGGTCATGCCTGGGTCGATGATCGCCTGGAACGTGTCGCCGAACTGGCGCCATTCGCGTGGGGGGTAGGGAATGGTCCGCACCTGGTGCGCGCCGGAACTCCACACCTTGTCGAAGTCGATGACACAGGCATCGGTCAGGGGCGCATCGATCGGACGGAAGCTCGCGCCATGGAGAAACTCCTGGACCGGGGGCATGGATGCCGTCTCCAGCCAGAAGGACGAGCGATCCGACATCGCCGTCACCCGGATCACGCCGCTCGACAGGACCTTCGTGGTGTGCACGCTCCCATCGGGTGCGACCGCCACGGCATCGGTGAAGGTGCCGCCGACATCGAGCGCGATCTGCCAAGGTCGGGTCATGGTCGCGTGATGCGGTCGAGCGGCGCAGGTGAGCCCCGAGAGCTCACCGGGCTTTCGTGCTCGGCCATTGAGTCATGCCGCGCGGAAGGTGATGGTGAGGACGTCCTTGGGGAACTCGTCGTGCTCGATCCGCTCGGCAACGACACGAAGGGCCAGAGCCTGAGCATGCGCGCGCGCCTGCTCGGCCGTGTCGCCGTAGGCCATCGTTCCCGGCAGGGAGGGAATCTCCGCGATCCAGCGACCGTCGTCTTCGCGCTCGAACTCGATGGTGAAGTCCATGGGATCTCCGTTGCTGGAGTGTACGGGTAACGAAGCCGATGTCCGGCGCCCACGCCCGAAGTTCGGTCCTTCCGAAGTGTTCCGTCATCGGGCCGGTGCCGAGCCGTCTCGTAGACTGCGGTCATGGGACGTGGGTTGGACCTGATCTACGGCGGAGCGGCGTTGGTGACGAGCCCGCTGTGGCTGACCACCATGGCCGCGCGCGGCAAGCTGCGCACGGATTGGGCCGCTCGGCTCGGGCGCTGCGAACCCTGGCCTCGACAGCAGCGTGACGGACGTCGCACACCGCGCGTGCTCGTGCATGCCGTGAGCGTGGGCGAGGTGAACGCCATCCGCGACCTGGTAGCCGACCTTGCCCGTGACCACGAGGTCGTCGTCAGCGTGACGACCGATACCGGCATCGCCCGAGCGCGCTCGGTCTTTGCGCCCCCCGTGCGCGTGGTGCGGTACCCGTTTGACTTCAGCGGCGCCGTGGCGTCGGTGCTCGATGCCGTGCAGCCCGATGTGGTGGCCCTGGCCGAGCTCGAGCTCTGGCCCAACTTCACGCAGGCGTGCGAGCGGCGGGGGATCCCGATCTGCATCGTGAACGGTCGACTTTCAGAGCGCTCGTTCCGCCGATCGGTCAAGGTCCGACCGTTGCTGGCTCCGATGTTCCGCCGGGTCGCGGCGGTGGGGGCCCAGACCGATGCCTACGCCGAGCGGTTCCGCGCCATGGGTGTCGAGCACGACCGCGTGCGCGTCGTGGGCACGATGAAGTGGGACACGGCACGCATCGCCGACACGGTCGATGGCGCAGATGCCCTGGCCGCCGCGCTGGGCATCGACCGCTCCAGGCCTCTGGTCGTGGCCGGCTCGACCGAACCCTGCGAGCACGCGCTGCTGCGCGATGCCGTGCCCGCGGGGGTGCAGTTCCTGTGTGCGCCTCGCAAGCCGGAGTGGTTCGATGACGCGGCCCGCGACCTGCCGGGCTGTGCTCGCCGCTCGACGGGGACCTGCGGCAGCGCGACCGGGCGCTTCCTCCTCGACACGATCGGCGAACTGCGCATGGCGTATGCGCTGGCCGATGTCGTGGTCGTCGGGCGAAGCTTCGGCGAACTCCACGGCAGCGACATGATCGAACCGGTCGCGCTGGGCAAGGCCACGGTCATCGGTCCGCGCTGGGGCGACTTCGCCGAGCCGGCCGAGGCACTCATGGCTGCCGGCGCACTGGTGCAGGTCGACGCGGGCATGCTGTCCGGCATGCTCTCCGGGCTTTTGAACGATCCTGCGTATCGCGCGCGCATGGCCGATGCCGGTCGCGCGGTGATCCGCGCGCGGCAGGGGGCCACGGCCCGCAATGCCGAGCTCGTTCGTGCGGCGTTCGCTGCAGCAACGCCGGGTGAGTCCCATGCGTGAGAGCGATCTGCATGCGCTGATTGCCGCGGCGAATGCGGGCCTGCCCAAGGGTGTCATGGTTCCCCCCGGTGATGACATGGCGCAGGTCGCGGTCGAGGGGGGCAGCGTGCTGGTCGCGTGCGATCAGGTCATCGAAGGCCGTCACTTCCTTCCCGCAACGCCGCTTGAGTTGGTCGCCCGCAAGGCGATCGCCCGCAACGTGAGCGATGTCGCGGCGATGGCGGGCCGCCCGCTGGCGTGCCTGTGCGCTGCGACGCTGCCGAGCGACATGCCTGAGTCCGCCGTCCGGGCGTTGACGGCTGCAATCCAGCGTCATGCCCAGGACCTTGGCTGTCCGCTCATCGGCGGCGACACGAGTTGGCACGGCGAGCCGGGGCATCCGCTGCAGCTGTCGATCACGATCCTTGCGCTGCCGCACGCCACCGGTCGCGTGGTCCGGCGCAGCGATGCGCAGCCTGGCGACCTGGTGGTCGTCTCGGGTGCGCTCGGCGGTTCGTTCGGCGCGGATGGGATGGGGCGTCACCTTCGATTCGAGCCGCGCGTTCGGTTGGCGCGCGAACTCGTCGACCGCTTCGGCGACCGCCTCGGTGCCATGATCGATGTCAGCGATGGGCTGGGGCGTGACCTCGATCGGATTGCGCGTGCGAGCGGCATGGCGCTGCTCATCGAGGGGGATCGGATCCCCGTCCAGCAGGGGTGTTCCCTGGACCAGTCCCTGTGTGATGGCGAGGACCACGAGCTGGCGTTCACGATCCGAGGGGACGCGGCAGGGGAGCTGCCCCCGAGCATGGCCGGCACCCCCCTTGCGGTGATCGGTCGCGTTCATGCCGTGGATGAACGGCAGCCCGTGGGTGCGCGGGTCTTCCTCGCCGGCGCCTGGCACGCCATGGGCTCGATGGGCTGGGAGCACGGGCCCGCACAGGGCGCGTAGCCTTCGGCCATGACCGTCGTGCAGGACATCACCGTCACCACCGCCGAGGAGACCGAGCGCGTTGCCGCAGAGCTCGCGCGTTCCTTGCGGTCGGGTGACGTCGTGGCGCTCGACGGCGAGCTCGGCAGCGGCAAGACCAGTTTCGTGCGTGGGCTTGCCGGAGGGCTGGGCTGCGAGGGCATCGTCAACAGCCCGACCTTCGTGCGCATGCAGCAGTACAGCGGTGACGGCGGCGAGCTCGTGCACATCGATGCCTACCGGTTCGAGGGCGAGGCCGACCTCGCGCAGCTCGGCTGGGACGAACTGCTCGACGGCCGTCGCGCGGTGATCGCGATCGAGTGGGCCACGCGGGTGGCGCATGCGCTTCCGGACCGCCGCGTCGACGTGACGCTGGCGTATGCCGACGGCGATGCACGCACGATCAGGATCCGCGACCGTCGCCAGGCGGGCACGGCCAAGGCATGCGGCGTCTGCGGGCAGGCGATGCCTGCCGGCGTCGTCGGGGCCTTCTGCAGCGAGCGATGCCGCGGTGCCGATCTGCGGCGTTGGCTCGATGGTGTCTACGCGATCGGCAGCATCCCGGAAGATCAGGACGAGTGAACGAACATGGCTGACATCGAGGTACCCAAGGACGCGAAGGACAGCAACGAACGCAAGGTCGGCGTGGCGATCGCGGTGCTCGCGATCGTGCTGGCCGTGGTGGCCACGCTGGGCACCAACCAGGACAACGAAAAGCTCGCGCAGGAGGTCAGCGCCGCCAACGGCTACGCCTGGTACCAGTCCAAGCGCATCCGCGTGGCGCTCAACGAGTCCTCGCTCGATGACCTCGCCATCGACGAGGCCGGTTCACCGACGCCGGAGCAGCGTGCGGCGATGGCTGCGTTGCGCACCCGGCTCGAGGCGAAGAACGCCGATTACAGGACCGAGAACGAGGGCATCCTGAAGCAGGCGGATGTAGCCAAGGCAGCGGCGCAGGCGGCCGATGACCGCGGCAATCGCTACGACCAGGCCGAGGTGATGCTGCAGGTGTCGATCGTGCTCTGCTCGATCACGCTGCTCACGGGCGGTCGCGGGTTCCTGCTGGTTGGCCTGCTCACGGCCGGCGGCGGCATCGTGGCGGCCGTGCTGGCGTGGTTCAGCTGAGTTGATTGGGCAAGGCGCGGGCGCGGCCGATCACGTGTTGGTGTGCCTGTGCTGGACGATGCGGTGCGGAACCGGGCGCGCGCTCACCGCGCGGAATCGTTGGGCTGCCGCTGGCCCTCGGGGCTGACGGCGTAGATCTGGAACCGGTGGCCCACGGGCGACCAGCCGAGCTGGCGACAGATGCGGTCCCGCAGTGCGGTGAGTTCGGCGCTCTGGAATTCGACCAGCCGGCCGGTCTTCATGCAGACCATGTAGTCGCGCGGTTCCTTGCCGTAGATGAGCTGGTAGTGCGCCTGCTTGGAGTCGAACAGCGCCTGCGTGATGATGCCGGCGTCCTGCAGCAGCTTGATCGTGCGGTAGAGCGTGGCCTTGCTCACGCGGTGGCCGCGCTGGCGCATCGAGAGCAGCAGCTCCTCGACTTCGAACAGGCCGTCTCGGGCGATGATCGCATCCAGGACGTCGGCGCGCTCGACCGTGTACTTCAGGCCCTTGGTGCGCAGGAACCGCCGGAACACGCTGCACAACGGCGCCATGACGGGACCGGGGGTGGCTGCGGGAACGGAGCCACCAGCGGCGAGCCCGATCGGAAGTTGGCCTTGGCGAGCCATCATCGAATGGTATGAACGGCACGGAATCGGCATGAATGCGGGCGGAGCCAGCCAAGGCCCGTGATACAACAGCGCCATGCACGAACTCCGGGTTACACAGGTCGGCGATGACTTGGCCATCGTCCTCTCCGAAGAGGTTGCGAAGTTGCTGGATGTCCGTCCGGGAGACACGGTGCTCGCAAGCCCAACGGCGGCGGGGATCGAGCTCGTCCGGGTCGATTCCAAGGCACAGGCCCAGCTCGAGGCCGGGCGCCGAATCATGGCTCGCTACAAGGATGCGCTCAGGAAGCTGGCGGAGTGAGATCCGCTGGCAGCGCTCAACGGGCGCTCCCCGCCAGCCCTTTGGCCGCCCTTCCGCCCATAATATGTGTTATGTAAAATCGCATAGCGGAGCGGGGAATGCTGGGGAATCCAAGGCCTTCACGCTCCCAGCCACTCCCTGATGTGCGCTTCCGTCTCCGCGTCCTCGAACCAGACATGCATGCCGCGGATGGCCCGGGTCAGCAGGATTCGGTAGCCCCGCTTCAGTCGCTCGATGAGTTCAGCCTGCGCCTTCTTGTCGCCCCGCCGCGCCCGGCCGCGGGTCAACTTCAAGGCGGACTCGTGGACGTGTTCCGGCTGCACCAGCCAGCGGTTCGTGCGCCAAACCAGGTCGCTCAGCCAGACCAAGCCGACCTCATCAAAGTCGAATCCTCGGACCACGTACGGGCAACCGACTTCCCACAAGGGATCACGGGCGATCGGACTGCCCTCCGGTGCCTGGATGAACGTCGAGTACTCCTCGTCGGGCGTGAAGTTCCAGATCCGATGCCACGAGGGCTGTTCGCCACGGCGATCCGGCAGCAGAAAGTCCATCTGGGAAGCACTGAGCCCATGGGGGTTCAACACGCCCTTGGTCGCCCAGGGCCGCGCATACGACGCCACGAGGCGTGCCGTCCTGCCCGAGCTGATGGCTGACCTGAGCGCTGCGTCCATGGCCGAGAGCCGCTCGTGGATGGTGAACCCGAACGGACCGCCATTGGACTGGCGCCATGCCGTCGTGGTCGAGCGGCGCCCAGGCTGCATGCCGCTCGAATCGTCTCCGGGTGCATCGGCCAGCGCGCCCTCGAGCCACGCCACGTACTCCCGTGATCCGCCGCACCGGAACTGCGTGTCGTGCAGGCTCACCACCTCAACGCTCTTGCACCCGTGGTCCTTGGCGTACCGCTTGATGGCTTCGATGCTCGTGGTTTCGTTGTCCCGGTAGCTCTGGCGCCCGTCAAGCAGGAAGATGCTGACGCGTGAACCGCGGATGATGTGCCAAGCCTGTGGGCCCGCATGCAGCTGCCAGCCGGATGCGGAAATCCCGCGCGCCCCAGGCGCCGTCGGGTCGATCAGCGCGTGCGCCTCATCCACGATGGAGACCGCGATGTGGTCGTCGGGGTGCCGCAGCTGATCATGGTGCTTCCGGTATCGCGCCACATTCGCCCGCCAATCGGGGATCTCGGTGGCGTGCCCGGCCGCGCGCTCGGCAGCCAGCCACTTCTGGTTCAGTCCGGGGTTGTACTGGTTGGCGCCGATGACCATGCCGCGTGCGGCAGACTTGCCGCTCGCACGTTGGAACAGCGCTTCCCAGTTGTTGCGTTGCGAGACCGAGGTCGTGGTCAGCACGACGCTGCCATCAATCATCTGGTCCGCGGCGATGGCGGACCACAGGTGCGCCGCGATGGCTGACTTCCCCGAACCCGGTGGTCCGTCAATGATGATCACGCTCTTCTCGCTGGTCTTCCGCCGCACTTGCGGGCGTGCCGGGCGCAGGATCCGCTCGACCTCGCGCATGCACTTTTCGAAGCCCTCGCGCTGTCCATCGAGCAGCACGAATGGGCTGGTCGTCCTGTTGCGAAGCGTCGCGGCGACCTGCACCACAAAGCCCCGATCCTGTCGGTAGACCCCCTGCTCAAAGGCCTCGGCGAACTCCGGATCACCACCGATCAATCGATCGGTGATGAATCGTGGGAAGTGCTCGGCCAGATCCGGGCCGTTTCGCGCGAAGACCGGGAACTCGCCGACCAGTCCAGCATGTGGCTCTGCGCGGTAGGCCGCGACATCCGAAGCAAAGGTGAAGAACGCGCACCCGTGGACGCTGGCCTTGGCGTCCTGCACGGCGCTGTGGTAAAGCCGGCACCAGTCGACATACCCCTTGACCTGATCGCTTGGGTGGGACGTCTCTCGGTTCTGGTGCATGACCAGTCCGGGCCGCGAGCCGGGCTGGTCGCCGCGGGTGGTCCAATCCTTGAGCTCGACGATGAGCGCCGCGGGCCCGGCTGGCCCCCTGCCCAAGAGCACCGCGTCAGCCATCGATGGCGAACTGGGCAGCCGGTACTCCAAGATCAGGCCGGGTGCCGGCCCCAGGCGAATGTGCAGATCGCCGAGCGACTCATGCTTCAGGACTTCAGCCAAGGTCGGCAGCGAGTTGCGCCAGGCCGTCCGCTCTGCATCCGTCGAGCGCCGCGTGTGCCGCTCCAGGTCGTGCACCAACCCATCGAGCCCCGCGTAGACGCGCGTCCGGAAGTCGTCAACGGTCAGGAGCATGGGGCGGAGCGTAGTTGATATACGGACTCGTCCTTATCAGAGCCGCGTCGGTCCTCTCGGTGCTTCCATGCGCTGCCCTTCGCGAGGTGGTGTCGTTCTGCGCGACGTGACCGCGTGATGCATCCCTTCCGGTAGCTGACAGGCTGCCACACGATCATTTGACTCAGTGGATTCCTCGTTTAGGTCAATTACCTACCCGCCTGCTTATAGATGTGGTCGGTTCGTTCGGGGGGAGGATCTTCGGTAGCCTTTTAAGGAAACGGTTTGGCGTTTTGACCTTGGACGGCCCAAGGTGAAGGCCGTGGTGGCCTCCCTCGCTCGGCCCGCCACGCCCGAACCGCCGTTGGTGGTTTGGTCAACACCGCCTCCCTCCCTAAGCACCCCACCATAGGTAAGCCTGAATGCCCCTCAGGGCGTGCTAACACAGCAACACGAGCCTCTGCTACCCTCAAATAGGTTTCGGGACATCTGGCCGGCCTGTGCCTCCGGAGATAGTGGTGAAGGATCAATGGAACATCCTGGAGAAGCCGTGGGTCAACGCCGCATCACTCAACGGTGCGTGGCGGAAGCTCTCCCCAATCGATGCGCTCCGTGATGCCGCCTCGCTGCGGCTCATCGCTGAGAGCAGCCCGCTCGACGAGTTCGCGGTCCACCGTTTCCTCGTCACGTTGCTCTACTGGAAGGCGGACTTCGGGGGTGGGTTGCCAGCGCTTCGGGAGAAACTCTTCGGGGGCGGTGTTCCCGCCAAGGTCATCTCGGCCCTCGCCGCAGAGCGCGAGCACTTCAACCTGTTCGATCCGGAGCGTCCGTTCCTACAGGATCCGTGCGCAGCAGATCCGAAGCCCGCGAAGCCGGTCGGCTCGCTGTTCGCCGAGATCGCGACGGGCACAAACATCGCGCACTTCAATCACTCGCGCGACATGAAGTCGGCCCTCTGCGTTCCCTGCGTGGTGCGCGGTGTCCTGAGGTTGGTCCCTTGGTCGCAGTCGGGCGGCGCCGGCCTCACGCCCTCGATCCATGGCGCGCCGCCGATCACGATCACGCCCCGGGGTGCGACGCTCGCCGAGACGCTTAGCCTCCTGCTTGTGGATGTGTCCGCACCTCTCGGGTCGCCAACCTGGAGCGGAACCTTCAAGCCGAGGGATCTCGACAAGGCCATTCCGTTCCTCGAAGGCCTTACTTGGAATCCACGCAGGCTGCACATCCCGGCGCCCACCGTTGAAGGTGCCTGTCAGCTGTGCGGCGCCCGCGGCCTGGTCGTCGACCGCATTAGTTACAAGAAGAACGAGGGAGTCAAGAAGCCGAAGGGCGCCGACGGGAAGTCCGAGTCGTTCGGCTGGCGCGATCCCGCGTTCGTTTACTCAGCGAAGACCTCAGAGCCGATCAGGAGCAGTTCAGAATTGAGCGGGGCGACCGCCGAAGACCTGCGGTGGCTGCACGGTGCGTCGGCCACAGCGAGCGGCGCCCCTTCCGCGCTCTCGGTCGTGGTGCCTTGCACGAACCCCGCGAACAACAAGACCTATGACCATCGGCGCATCGAGGTGGGAGCGCTCTCGGAGCTCGTGCCGCGCCGCCCGGCGCATCACGGCGCAGACGCGCTGCCGCTTGATGACAAGAACAACCCACTCGGTGAGGTCGCAGTCGGCTGGAAGCGCTCGGCGGTAGCGCCCGCGGTCCGTACCTCCATCGGGCGCTTCGTTTCCGCGGCTGTCGCGGCCCTCAGCGACGCCGACTGGCTGCTCCTGCGTAATGCGCTTGGCCGCCTGATGAACGATGATCCAGAGGCCTTCGCCGTGTTCTCCGCGGTGTACTGGCGCGTGCGCTCCGGCGGTCGATCGTCGTTCCGCCGCGAGGCCGCGTGGATCCTGCTCAAGCTCATGGCGCTGGCGCCTTCCGAACGAAGGTCGGTGTCGTCCAATGCTCTCCTCGCTCCACTGCTCGAGGTGCTTCCCAGAAGGCAAGCGAGCCGTACGCGGAGTGAAGAGGGCGGCGAGGAGCCGTATCCCGTTGCGCCGCCTCGTGGCCGCGCGCTCGAACTCGCACTTGCATCCGCCGTCGACGAACAAATCACCCGCGGCACCTCGATCGCCTGGGTCGAACTGGGCGCCTTCCTACACAACTCCTCACAATAGACCTCTCGGAGAAGAACATGTTCATCCAGATCCACGCACTTCAGAGCTTCCCGCCCGGCAACCTTAACCGCGACGACCGCGGCCAACCGAAGAGCGCGCTCTTCGGCGGCGTCACCCGCGGCCGCATCTCGAGCCAGTGCCTCAAGCGACGCATGCGCGAGTCGGCCGTGTTCCAGCAGCTCGACCGCGGCGTTGGTGTCCGCACGCGGCAGCTCCCGGCGCTCGTCGGAAAGGCCCTGCGGGCAAAGGGCGTCGCTGGTCTCGATGACGACAAGCTCACCCAGATCGAGCTCAAGATCGCCTCCGCCTTCAAGAAGGAGGGTGGAGCCTCCGAGGACGCGGGCGACGAGGGCGTGCAGACGGGACAGCTTGTGTTCTTCCCGCTCAGCTTCGCACACCTGATTGCCTCCGCGATCGCCGATGCGGCGGGCCGAAAGGAGGGCGGTCTCGCCGAGTGGCTTGAGGGCGGCTCAAAGAAGGACAAGACGGAGAAGAAGGAGAAGAAGCCCGCAAAGCCGGCAGAGTCCGAGGGTGGCACAGGCAAGAAGGACAAGATCCATCCGCTCGACCTTGCGATCAAGGATGCGAGCCGTCTGATCACGGTCGACATCGGGATGTTCGGGCGTATGACCACTAGCGAGCTCGTGGACGATGTCGAGGCGGCGTGCCAGGTCGCGCATGCGATCAGCACGCACGAGGTACGGATCGAGCGCGACTATTTCACCGCGATGGACGACCTTTCCCGCGATCGGGGCGCAGGCTTCGTGAGCGGCGGCGAAACCTCGACCTTCTTCAACTCGGCCGTCTATTACCGCTATCTGAACCTCGATCTTGAGGGGCTGCGTCGTAATGTCCGCATCGATGGCCGTGCGTCCCCGACGACCATGCTGTCGGACACCGAGCTCGCAAATGCCGCTTGCGCACTGCTGAACGCGGTGGTCCATGCCGGGCCGACCGCCAAGCAGAACAACTTCGCCGCACACTCGGTGCCTGATTTCCTCCTCTGCGAGGTCTCGCCGCGGCGACAGCCGCTCAGCTACGCTAACGCCTTCCTTGAGGCGGTTGCGCTCCATGGCGAAGGCAGTCTTATGGCTCGTTCAGCGGCGCGGCTCCGCGGCTACGTGACCGATGTCGCGTCGAGGTTTGAACCGGAAGGGCTCAACCGGGTAGCACTTGCAGCGGGCGACGCCAGCGGCGTGCTGGCCGGTGCGCAGATGGTCGAGCGGTACGCCGACCTCGAGCAGGCCATGCGGAAGGCGATCCTCGCGGGGGCGCGATGACGGCTCCGCGCTCGACGATCCTGCTTCGACTGGAAGCGCCCATGCAATCGTGGGGCGACGGGTCGCGCTTTCAGCTTCGGCGGACAGCGGACGCGCCAACCAAGTCGGGCGTGCTGGGCCTGATCTTGTGTGCTGGAGGCATCTCGCGCAGCGAGGCAGACGCGCACCTCGATCGCCTCCGTCCGCTGCGGTTTGCGGTCCGCGTGGATCGCCCTGGTGTCCGGGGCTGGGACTACCACACAGCAGGTGCGGGCTACGGGATCCTATCGGCAGAAGGTGTCGTGAAGTTGACGGCGAGCACGAAGGAGCCCGAGACGCTGCTCTCTCGCCGCGAGTACCTCTTCGATGCATCGTTCGTCGCAGGACTCGAGGGTGATCCCGCGCTGATCGACGAGATCGCGGCGTGGCTCACCGACCCGATATGGCCTGTGTTCCTCGGCCGCAAGTGCTGCGTGCCCGGCTCGCCCGTGTTCGCAGGTGTCGTCCATGACACCAAGCTGCTCGACGCACTCGCAACGGCGCCTTGGCACGGCTCGGGCGTCGAGTACCCAGCTGACGGTCTGCGCATCCTGATGGACGCACCCGCAGGCGAGGCCGTCCCGGTCCACGCTCGGGTCGCCTACGACGACGCGCGGGCCTTCGGCGTGATGGACCATGCCCCGCGCTGGGGCGTCGAGGCGAGGATCCACCCGCCCCACGACGGCGAGGTCGCGTTCGCCGACGACGAAGCCGCTCCTGCCCGAGCCGACGGATGGTGGAGCCGCGTTCGGCTCGAGCGCCTCGCGCTCGACCATGGACTGTGCGTGTTCTGCAAGTCCGAGGCGGAGGAGGTCCACCATGTGACCTACGAGCGCCGAGGCGCGGAACTGGTCGATGATCTTCGTTCGCTGTGCAGCCCGTGCCACGACGCCTGTACGGCGCTTGAGTACGGCGGCGGGATGACTGTTCACCGCGTCGACCCGCTCGACCCGGCGTGGCGGCCAAGAATCGCCGAACAGATCGATCTTGCGAGGAACTCCGGTGCCGCTGCGGTCCGGCAGCGGGTCTTGGATGCGCTCGCCTCGCGCTTGGGTGGACGATCGGAAGAGGAAGGAGCCTGAGATGTACCTGTCCAGCCTGAAAATCGATCTTGGAGAAAGCGGCGGCGGCACGAGCATCGGCGGGAAGTGGCTTTCGAACCGCTATCGCGTGCACCAGCGACTCTGTATGGCGTTCCCAAGCGCGCAGCGCCTGATCGCGGATCCCGACTTCCTTGCGCCCTTCGCGCCGCAGGACTTCCCCCTGATTCGCGTGGGCGCCAGCCAGCACCGTGACCAGGCGGGCACCGAACTGCTCGCGCAAGTCCACGCGCCACGGACCGACCGTGATGGGTTCCTCTTCCGCATCGATCCGAGCCACGTGGGCGCTCAGATCATCGTGCAATCGGCGACGGTCCCAAACTGGGCCTATGCCTTCGCGAACTTCCGCGGTGTGCTCGCGGCCGATCCTCAGGTCCGCGAGTATGCGCCCCTCTTCGCGAACGGAGCTCGGCTGCAATTCCGGCTCGAGGCAAACCCGACTCGCAAGATCGACACCAAGTCCGGTTCCGATGGTCAACGCCGTCAAGGCCGGCGCGTACCGTTGGCGGCAGCTGCATGCATCGAGTGGCTCCGCCGCTACGAGGCCGTCGGCGGGTTCACCCTCGACCCGCAAGCCGTTCGGCTTGATTGCGGAGCGGCACGCGCACGGAAGTCGAGCGACGCTAAGGATGGAGTCGCGTACCGCACGGCGCGGTTCGACGGTGTTCTGACTGTCGTCGACCCGCAGGCCTTTGTACGCAAGCTCCGCGCCGGATTTGGATCCGCGAAGGCCTACGGTTTCGGCTTGATGTCGGTCGTGCCCGCTGTTCAATGAGGATCAAGGACCTTCATCTCCTACCCAAGCTGCGCGACGGGTGGAGCCACCTGTATGCCGAGCACTGCCGCGTCGATCGCGATCAGAAGGCCATCGCGATCCAGGATGCCGACGGTACCGTCCAGGTTCCGTGCGCGAATCTCGCGCTGCTGATGATTGGTCCCGGGACGACGATCACACACGCCGCAATCCTCACGCTGGCGGACTCCGGATGCCTCGTGGCGTGGTGCGGCGAAGGCGCAGTGCGTTTCTACGCCGCAGGGCTCGGCGAGACACGAAGCTCGGCTGGAATGATCGCCCAGGTCACAGCCTATGCGGATCCCGCTCGACGCATGGCGGTGGTCCGGCGGATGTATGAGCAGCGGTTCACCGAGACGCTCGACCCCACGTTGACGCTCCAGCAGGTCCGAGGCAAGGAGGGGATTCGAGTGCGGGAGACCTACCAGCGCCTGAGCCGCGAGACCGGCGTGGAATGGACGGGGCGCAGTTACGACCGAGGGCAATGGTCAAACGCGGATCCAGTCAACCGCGCACTTTCGGCGGCGAACGCATGTCTCTACGGCGTTTGCCACGCGGCGATCCTCTCCTGCGGCTATAGCCCCGCGATCGGCTTCGTCCACACAGGGAAGATGCTCTCGTTTGTCTACGACGTCGCGGACCTCTATAAAACAGAGACCTCGATCCCCGCCGCATTCAAGGCCGCAGCTGAGGGCGAGAAGGAGCTGGAGCGGCGGGTGCGGTACTCGATGCGCGACCACTTCTTCGACACCGATCTACTCGGGCGGATCGTTGCGGACCTGCAGCGACTCATCGGCGGTGCGTCGGAGGAGGAAGCCCAGAGGCATGCCGAAGATCCCGCTCTGCCTGGCGAGCTCTGGGATGGCGCCGGCGGGTCGGTCGCCAGCGGGCGGAATCACGGAGAGGAGGAACCGCGTGACGGTGCTGCTTCTTGACAGGGTGAGCCCCGGCATCAGGGGCGAACTGAGTCGGTGGATGATCGAGCCCAAGGCGGGCGTGTTCGTGGGCCGACCAACGGCCGCCGTCCGTGATCGGCTGTGGGACAGGCTCCGTCGCGAGGTGGGCGAAGATGCCGGGTGCACCATGATCATGCATGCCGCAAATGAACAGGGTTACCGAATCGAATCGTTCGGTAGCCCGTCGCGACTCGTCGTAGACTTCGAGGGCCTTCAGTTGGTGAAATCGCGGTCCTGAGCGAATCAGTCAGTCTCTTCCCCACGCACGTGGGGGTGAACCGCATGGCGAACTGATGAAGGAATTGGAAGCCGTCTCTTCCCCACGCACGTGGGGGTGAACCGTGCCGCACGCAGCTGCAACTGGTGGCGGACCTCTCTTCCCCACGCACGTGGGGGTGAACCGCACCACACCATGCCGATGGGACTACTGCGGTCCTCTTCCCCACGCACGTGGGGGTGAACCGTTTCGGGTTCTCGACCGGGTGCAACTAATCCACTCTTCCCCACGCACGTGGGGGTGAACCGCCTGCGCAAGGCGTCCAGCAAGGTCATCCAGTCTCTTCCCCACGCACGTGGGGGTGAACCGCACGACCGGGGCGTGTGCACCGCCTGCGGATGCTCTTCCCCACGCACGTGGGGGTGAACCGGCCCATCTGGATCATGAGTTCGGTGTGCATGACTCTTCCCCACGCACGTGGGGGTGAACCGTCCAGCCAATAGATTTCATCCGCGTCCATATCCTCTTCCCCACGCACGTGGGGGTGAACCGACCTAGCCGACGAACTCGTCGCATGGTTGGCCCTCTTCCCCACGCACGTGGGGGTGAACCGGGAGTACGCACGATGCGGTACTTGAGCGTGTGCTCTTCCCCACGCACGTGGGGGTGAACCGGGGCAGTACACGGTCTGGTCACCCCACACGACCTCTTCCCCACGCACGTGGGGGTGAACCGGCGGCCGTGGACCGGTTGCTAACCCATGCACACTCTTCCCCACGCACGTGGGGGTGAACCGAGTTTGAACGGTGCCAACGACGACAGGCGGGACTCTTCCCCACGCACGTGGGGGTGAACCGGTCAACGCTTGGGGCCAAGCCAGATACGCCGACTCTTCCCCACGCACGTGGGGGTGAACCGTGGGATCCGATGCTGCCACCCAAGCCCGAGCACTCTTCCCCACGCACGTGGGCCAGTGGATGCACAGTTCGCTTCGGAACTTCTCGCGCCACTCCATGTCGGTCAGGCGCTGCATGAGGATCCGCGCGACCTGCCGGGCATTGTCGATGTTGTCGCGGCAGCGCTCGGCCACGGCCATGATCAGCACGAACATGCAACCGCCGTGGGCCGGGATCGGCTCTCCGTGCGGATCGGCCAGGAACTTGCCCACGAACTGGCGGTCACCGACCGAATCGATGAAGGACAGGAATTCCGAGGCTGCGTGGCCGATCGTGCCCTCGAGGGCGGCGTGCAACAGCTGGCGCTCCATGGCATCGGCATCCACGTTGGACGGCGGGAACACGCTCCACGAGCGCTGCGCCTCGTCGAGCAGGCGGCTGGCGAACTCCCAGGAACGCGGCGTGGGGAACGGCTGGTCGCGCAGCTGTTCGGGCATGTCGAGCAGCACGCTCGGTCGGTACGCGACGAAGTCGCTGATCAGCGGATGGATGCGGCGGCGACCGGCGACCTCCGTGTTGGCCCAGCGCAGCCAGCCATCGAGGTCATGCCGGAGTTCGATCGTGAGGAAACGGTTGCGCAGCGCGCTCGGCATGGCATACGCGACCGCCTTGTCGGTCGTGCGGTTGCCTGCCGCGCACACGACCCACCCGGGCGGCAGTTCATACTCGCCGATGCGCCGGTCGAGCACGAGTTGGTAGCACGCGGCCTGCACATTGGGCATGGCCGCGTTGATCTCATCCAGGAAGAGGATCCCCCGCCCGGTCGACCCCATCGGCGGCAGGAATTGCGGGGGCAGCCAGAGCGTGGTGCCGGTTGCGCGATCCGGGAATGGGAGCCCGCGCAGGTCGACTGCATCGAGCAGCGACACGCGCACATCGCGCAGTTCCAATCCCAGGTCCCGGGCGACGGTGCGCACCATGGTGGACTTCCCGATGCCCGGGGGACCACTGATGAAGGTGGCGAGGTTCGCCGAGATGGCGTGGGTGAGCAGTCGCGAGGCGTGGTCGAAGTTCAGTGGCGTGGGCATGGTTGGTCCTGATGAGGTGGTTGTGCGGTGGGCGGTGAGGCGGGTGCGTGCGACGAGTTCGTGCGGATCTGAAGACGCGAGGAGTGGTCGTGTGGGCCTGCGCTCAGGCGGCGGCTGCGCTCGGCGTCGGGAAGAACTCACCGATCTCTGAGGGATCCTCGGAGCCGACCAGTTCGGCAACGGGCCGCGGCCCGACTTCGGAGACCGCCGCCCAGAAACCGGTCCAATGCGCCAACTCGCGCCGCAGTCCGAACGGGACCGCCTGCACATCGATCCCCGCCTTGAGCGGTGGGCGGCAGAGCGTGTACCACGCCGTGTGCAGCGCGACCGGGCCCGAGCCGAGTCGTGACACAAACCCGCCGGTCCAGGCCAGCGCGACGAACATGTATGGATGAGCACGCGAGGCGTAGACCGGCCGCATGGGCTCGAAGGTGAATGCCAAGGTCGCGCCGGCATCGAGCGTGGTGGCGGCGGCCCATGTTGACTCACGGTCGACCACGAAGGTGGCGTCGTGACCAGCGGTGTGCTCGAGCCGCATACGTCCGCCGAGTCCGGGGAACGAAGGCGTGCAGCAGCACTCGATGTCCGGGTTGGCCAAGCGATGCACCACGATCGACAGCCCCCGATCGGAATCGAGCTCCACGGTGATGCTCGGACGGCGCATGGTGTAGATGGCGCGCGACAGCAGTACGGCGCCGTGCAGGTCGATCAGGGGCGTCTCCCCATGAAGTCCCTGATCCGGCCAGGGTGGGCCGTCGGCGGCCCCGTGCACCGCTGACGCAGCCCGGGTGGCGCGCTCGAGTGCAGAGTCGGAGATGGACCGTGACGTCGCGACCGGTTGGTAGGGGTGATCCGGGTGCTCCAGTGGGTCGCCGACGAGGATCACGCTGGGCCGCTCCGCGCAGCGTGCTCGCTCACGGAAGTCCTGCCCCATGGCGAACAGGAATCCACGAGTGACTCGTGGACCCGTTCCCTCCTTGTTCCCGCCGCGTGCCGGATACTCGGTGTTCGCAACGATGTCGCCCACGCAGCGGGCGATCGCGAGCGTGCGGGCATCCGTCGCGGCGGACCCCGCAGCCAGGATGGCTGGCGTTTGCCGGGCACGTGAGCCGGCGTCGGCACGGGCATCACGCGCGAGCGACTCGAGCATGCGCAGGCAGGGCCGGGCGAGCTCCTCCGGGCCATCGATCGCGGTTGCAGCGAGCTGGGTGATCAACGAGTTCATGGGTTGCTCCGTGAGCGGTGGGAGACGATCGATGCAAGGTGGCTCATCCAGCCCCGGACCTGATCCTGCGTGAGTTCCGTGCCGTGGGCGTGTGGCTGCCGCCCGCTGGTCATGGCGTGCTGCACCGCACGCAGCCATCGGCGGATCCGCTTGGGCACGCTGACCTTGTCATTGGTGACGAGCCCCGTGACGAGCTGCTGCGAACCCCTGCCGTAGACGCGGGTCTTCTGTTCGGCGAGCTGGAAGCCAAGGCCCTGGATGAGTTCACGAACTCGCGGCAGCACGACCAGGGGATCGATCGATGACCACCCCGGTGAGCTGATGGTCAGGTCATCGGCGTAGCGCGTGTAGCGAAGCCCGTACTCGGCGCAGGCTGCGGTGACCATGCCGTCGAACTCCCACAACGCGTGGTTGGCGATCGCGGGGCTGGTGGGTGCACCGGTGGGAAGCCCGCCGCGGGTCGTGCACGCCTCGGCGATCAGCACCACGGTGTCCGTGCTCCACCCCTGCTCGATCAGCGGCGACAGGGCCTGCATGACGTGGTGCATGCGCACCGAACCGAAGAAGTCGGCGATGTCGACGTTGACGATGCAGCTGCTGCCGACGTGCGGCTGGGCGTTGGTGCTCGTCGATCGGCCCGGGCGGAACCCGTGCGCCGCGTCGTGCAGCAGGTGATCCATCGGATCGAGCACTTCCGTGAGCAGCGCAGATTGGATGGCGGCCAGCCAGGCGTTGGGCACCAGCAACTGCCGCATGGAGCCGTCGCGCTTGGGGACCTCGCTGACGGTGTAGGCCTGATCGAGTTGCCTGCCCTTGCGCCGCTGGCGTGCCTGCAGGCGAAGGCCCGCGA
This sequence comes from Planctomycetaceae bacterium, assembly GCA_027490145.1. Lineage (GTDB taxonomy): Bacteria > Planctomycetota > Phycisphaerae > Phycisphaerales > SM1A02 > SYIB01. The sequence goes on along the minus strand of JAIXYQ010000009.1, from coordinate 217,965 downwards.
GCGCGCCCGTCAACTGCAGCCGCCGCATGCGCACGGCCAGCTCAGCCACGGCAGGCGGAAGGGAATGGATCGTGCCGGTCGAGGCGCTGCGGATCATGGCCACCGTGCGACCCACGAGCATGGGATCGCTGCTGGCCGCAGCCTGGAAGCGCTTGCCGACGATGCCTGCCGTTGCGGCGCGAAGGCCCAGCGGCAGGACCTCGACCCAGAGTTGTCGGGTCATGGCCTCCTCGTACGCCAGGAAGATGCTCTCGGTGCAGAGCCGGCTGATCTCCTCGTTGGTGGCGCTGCGGAGCAGCGTGTGGATCGCCGTTTCGTTCGCCACGGCGCGCAGTCGCTGGATGTGTGGGCCCCTGCGCGCGCGGATGTTGCCCACGAGGCCCTCGAGCAGGCCCTCGTCGAGCGGCAAGCTGCCGGGCGTACCGATCGCGCCCAGCTCGGCGGCAAGATCGATGATCCGGCGCGCATCGAGGTTGGCCTCGTGCCCGGCACTGCCCATCCGCACGGGATGCACGAAGGGGGCGACGCCATGACGATTGATCGCTTCGGAGAGCCAGCCATCGCGGTGGTGATCGAGCATGGCGTTGCGCATGCTTCCCCAGGCCGCGATCCACCAGGCGCGCGAATCGCGATCGCGCACCGCCAGATCGATCAGGTGCGGCGTGACATGGCCCACCGCCCAACGAGCCAGTTCACGACCGCTGCCATGGCGGGCCATCGCCTGGATGAATGGGCGACACGGCATGGCCGCCAGCGCGCGCTCATACGCGGGGTTCGCCGCCGCCGCGCGCTCGATGGACGCTGCGGGCAGGAATGCCGGCGCGATCGTTTCGGGATGGGCGAGCAGCACGGCCGCGACATCCTCTGGGCGTGCAAAGAACAGCGCCGCGGCGCACTCGGCGGTGGTGTGATCGACCCCCGCCGAATCGTCCGGCGCTGGGATGGGGGGCAAGCCGCCCACCTGCGTGGCTGTTGGCGCGGGTTCGCCCCGTGCGAGCTGTGCAGCGTGTGCGGCATGGGCAGCCTGTCGGGCAGCGAGCACGCGCTTCAAGGCCGATGGTGGCACGAACAGCAGGTGTGCCAAATCGCGTGGCGCGGTTGGCCCGCTACGCATCGACTCGTCGACGAGCTCCTTGGCCGCGACGAACTGAGATGTGACGACCAAGTGGACGATCTTGCTCATACGCACCTGGGCGTCGAGCGTGGGTGAGCGAAGGTTCACGGCGTCACCTCCGTTTCCGGTGCAGCCCCTGCCAAGCCGGCCCAGACCAGCTCCGATGGTCGGCGCGAAGCGCCGGGGTCGATGCGAACGCATGGCGATCCCAGATCGCCATGCTTGAGCCATGGGGCTCCTGTGGTGGCAGCGGGGCGAAGCACCCCGCCTGTCCGCACCCGGGGGTGCGAAACGGCAACGAGCGAGTCTGGGCCGGGCATGGGCATGACGGGTGACACGACGGTTGACGAGACGATTGACACGACGCCCGAAGACGCATCGTGGCAGGAGACCGGAACGCCCAAAGGTGCGCGTTGTGACGGAAATGTCCGGGTGCATGCACCAAGGCCGTGCAACGGCCGGGCATCGTGGCTCCCCTGCGTGTCCTTGCTCATCCCGTGCGCCTCCTTGCGCGAGGTGGTCACGATAGGGATCGGCCGAAGGGCTTCAAGCGAAAAGCGAAGAAATGTTCTTGAGCGTTCCGGAGAGGCCTTCCGCCGCCGTGGAAGCCATCCGCTATCACACGCTCCCCCCCCATGCCCCCCATCGAGCCGAGCATCCTGCCCCTGCTGCCGGTGCCGCTGCCGATGATGGGAGAGCATCCATGCCAGTACGTGCCGGGGCGTACGGCGCGTGAACGGGCCTTCCGCGCGGGCCGCGTCCCCCCTGCCGACTACCAGCAGTTGATGGACCGCGGCATGCGACGCACGGGCGACATCTTCTACGCGCCCGACTGCGCGGCATGCAGGGCGTGCATACCGATCCGGATCCCTGTCGACGGCTTCATGCCGAGCAAGAGCCAGCGTCGCGTGACGCGCCGCAACGCCGACGTCAGGCTTGCAGTCGGCCCGCTCGAGTGTTCGCGCGAGTCGTTCGAGCTCTACCAGCGCTACCTCGCGGCACAGCACCCGGATTCGGCTGCGACCACGACCTACGACTCGTTCCGCGAGTCGCTCTACGAGAGCGCGGTCGATACCGTTGAGCTGCGTTACCTGCTGGGCGACCGGACGGTCGCCATCAGCATCGTCGATGCCTGCCCGGACGGACTGTCATCGGTCTACCACTTCTTCGATCCGGCGCACGCAGCGCGCAGCCTGGGCGTGTACTCCGTCCTGGCCGAGATCGACCTGGCCCGCCGACTCGGATTGCGCTGGTCCTACCTGGGCTACTGGATCGCCGACGCCCCCACCATGGCCTACAAGGCGAACTACCACCCGCATGAGGTGCTGGTCGATGGGCGGTGGGGTTCTCCCTCCCCGGCGGCGCTCGGCGGCTGAGTCATCGGGCCTGGCCAAAGACAATCCCGGCACGACCATCAGGGCCGTGCCGGGATTCCGTGATCAACGGGTCTCTTCAGGGACCGATGGAAGCCACCTTACTGGCCACTGCCGCCCGAGCACGGCCCCCACCCTGCCAGCATGATTCCAAGGTCCAGCCCGCCCACCGAGCCGTCGCCGTCGAGATCCGCGATGCAGGCTCCCCAGCATCCGAGCTGGGCAAGCATCAGGCCGAGGTCGGATCCCGTCACACTGCCGTCGCCATCAAGATCAGCCGCGCAGCCGGGATTGGCCCTCACTGGCGAAACGTAGACGCCAGCCCACGATTCACCGCTGACTTCATCAAGCATGCTTGCGGTCATGGCCAGCATGCCGTTGCGCAGTGCATCGCGTTCGATGCCGATCGAGATGACCTGCGAACCAGCTGGCGCCTGAGAATCGATGTCTACGCCGGGTGTGCCGGTGCCGGCCAGCGGACTGGCCACGCCATCGAGTCCCGTCACCTGGAACAGGAGGTCATCGCCCGCTGCTCGTGCCTTGAACACGGCTTGGACGTTGGTCGAACCAAGCCCGTTGATCGCGACGAACGTGGCCGAGCGCCAACGCGGCGGTTCCTGCTCACCGCCCTCATCGCCGCTGCCGCTGGCCGGGGGTCTGCCTGAAAAGTTCCAGTACATCATGTCGTCGATCCCGGCTCCGGTCTTGGCCAGGGTGTGCACCACGCCAGTCTGGATGTCGGCCACGAAGAAACCCTGATGCACAGGGACATCGACCATGAATCCCTCGGGATAGTGCTCGGTGCAGTACTGAAGGATGTCCTCCTGTCCGTCCGTTGGGCACTGCAGCGTGATCGATCGGGTTTCAGTGCCCCATGCCGCCCAGAATCCGACCCATCGGCCATCGAAGGAGAGCGCTTCGCCCATGCGATTGAACACCGTGCCTGCTGACTCGCCTGGTACCTGGTCGCCAAGCAGAGCGACCGGCGCGAGCGGCGGGTCAGGCATCAGTGCAGCCAAGTAGATGCCGCCCATCGTGGGCGACTCCTCGCTGTCGAGGCCCAGGAAGACGGCATGACCGAAGGCTGCGCTCGGTGGCGCCGTGCTGCCGAACGGCACCTTGTTCAAGCCCGCCTGTCCAGGGATCGGCATGAGTGAGTCGGCAATCCGAACCACGGGTGCCACGCCACCCGCGGCCGTCGTGCTGCGGTAGTACACCCCAGTGCGGCCCGTCGCTGCGGCGACGTCGGTCCAGTTGCCCTTGAAGACCACGAACTCCGCATCGCAAGGGGAGGCTGCGCCCGGAAACTGGTCGAAGCGTGTGCCCACGGCCGTGCCGGGGACTTGCCACCACGGGAAGACCAGCTCGCCGGTCGCTGCATCGCGCACGTTGCCGAGGAGGCAGGTGGCCGTGTTCAAAGCACCATCGACGGTTGCGTAGACGCCTGCGGTCCCAACGCGGCTCTCGGAGCCATCAGGCAGTAGGTACGTCCACGTGGGCTGGGTCTGCGCACGGGTGGCGATCATGCGCGAGCCGACGTCGATGCGCGGGAACGACGGGAACTCATTGAAGGCCGCCAAGCCGGATCCGCCGCCCCCAGAGGGCGTGTTGTTGGGTTGGGGCACTTCTGCACCGACGGCAGCGACCACCGAGATTGGTGCGGCGGGAACGCCCATGTCGCGTGTGTAGATCCCACGTACGGGCTGGCTCGGTCCCTTGCTCCGCGCCCGGAAGACCACCAGCCCCGACGGATCGATCGACGGCTGGTTGTAGCTGTTGAAGAGCTTATTCGAATTGGGCATCAACTGGCCGTTGTTGACGACGGTCGTCCACGATGTGCCGGAAACGGCGTGTGCGAACTGCGAGATGCCCAGCAACGTGGCTGCGGCGAGGAATCGATGGCGTGCGTAATCCATGTCGGATTCTCCTGGATTGCCGGGCGGATCCGCGACGAGCGGATTCGTCAGGCATGCGCGGCGTTGTAGGTGGCGCGCTGGAGTGCCGCAATACAAAACACAACAAAGGTTGGAACAAAAACGAATGACCGAAGGGCGCAGTCGCATCGCCGAAGAATCCATGATTCAATCAGTTCGATCCGGAATTCGCGATTGAACAACTGCAAGGCGAGCCGCGCGATGAGTTTGCGTGAAGCGAAGAACTCATCGGTGTTCAATCAAGCCGGCGCTTCGAGCAAATGAAGATGCGGAATCTCCGAACATCATTCTTCGACTGCTGGTTCGAACGTTGATCGTGGGTTTCGGGCCCTGCCGCGATCAAGGCAGTGACGGCTGTTGGCGAAGTGCGTCTTGCATCGCGTGCGAGGCCTGATGGTTCCGGGCAGTCCAATGATCGGTGCGCGGACATGATGCGGTGCGTCGATGGAGGTCATCCTGCAGGCGCGGTGGCACATCCATCGATACGTTGTTGCCGGGGGCTCGAAGAAGCGCCCTCGGCAGCTGTCGTCTCGCCTCTCACCCACCACAGTCGATGTTCGCGTACCAGTCCTCGAGCAGCAGGCCGAGGTCGGCGCCGTTGACGACGCCATCGCCGTTCAAGTCGGCGTTCTGCTGGGGATCCGTGTCCGGGATCAGGCCGTCGGTGCCCCATGCCGAAAGCAGGATGCCCAGGTCGGCGCCATTGGTGCAGCCGTCGCCATCAATGTCGTTGGGAAGGGGCAACGCCGTGTCCACGTAGACCAAGGTGCGGTTGTCGCCCGCCGCCACGGCCGGGACCTGCGCGAGGGTCTCTGGCCCCGAGACCTGATTGACCACGTCGCTGCCCCAGGCAGCCACGCGATCGCTGGTCGTGATGGCCACACTGTGCAGGCCGCCCGCGGCGATGGCCCTGCAGTGGCCGGCGTTGCCGGGCGTGCGGGTTTGCCCGCTGCCAGGCACGCCCCAGCACACGACCGTGCCGTCCTTCAGGAGCGCCATCGAATGCAGGCCGCCGCCTGAGATCTCGACGGGTTCACTGTCGCTGCCGAGTGGTTGGTGGATGAGCGATGGCTCGATGGAGACGGCCAGCTGCTGCTGTCCGGCACCGCCCCAGCTGCCCCAGCCGCGCACCGAGGCGCGCCCCTGCTGATCATGCACGATGGCCAGCGTATGGTTGCGGCCGCAGGAGACCTTGACGGGGCGACCGCCAAGCGCAGGCACGTTGCACTGTCCGAACAGGTTCCTGCCCCAGCAGCGGAGCGCAGCACCGCTTCCGTTGGCGATGCTTGCCGAGTGGGCCTCGCCGGCGGCGATGAGGTAGGCCGGCTGGAGGCCGGATGGAAGCGCGCACTGCAGCTCGGAGTTGTCGCCCCAGCAGACCACGCTTCGGGTGTTGCGCTCGATGGCCACCGCATGCTCCTGCCCCAGCGCGATCATCTGCACGCGATCCAGGCTGCTGGGGATGCTGCAGACACCGTACGTCGCCGCGCCCTGCTCGGTGCAGAACACCTGGAATCGACCGATGTCGTTCCAAGCGGCAAAGGAGAATCGGCCTGACGTGATCCCGGCGATGCGATCGATGAGCACTTCGCCGTTGCACTGGAAGTACTCGTTGCGGCCAGCCAGGACCAGCGTGCTGGTGACGTCGGTCAGGACCGCGATGTGGTCCGCGCCGGCACGTGCGACCTGAATGCCCACCGAACCAAGGAACGCTTGCTGCTGCGGGGAGAATCCGGGTGGCGCCGCCCCCCACGTGCGGATGCTGGCTCCATCGGCGACCGCGAGCGTGTAGTTGGCGCGTGCATCGATCTGCCGTGCGATCAAGCCAGGCGGCACGGTGCACTGGCCTTCGTTGATGCGGCCCCAGCACACGACGGATCCATCGGCCTTCCGCGCCACGCAGTGGTTCGCGCCGGCTGCGATCTGGACCACTCCCGACAGGCCCGCTGGCTCGCGGGTGATCTGCCCGAACTGATCGCTGCCCCACACATGCACCACGGCATTGCTCGGTCGGTCCGCTGCCTGCGAGATCAGCGCCATGCCGTGCGACTCGCCCGCGGCGATCGCGAGGATGAACCCAGGCGGGAACGGCGGCGTGCCGTTGGTCCCCGGCACGTTGCACTGGCCGAAGTTGTTGAGCCCCCAGCAGCGCACGGTGCCCGCGGCGGTGAGTGCCATCGAAAACGTCGAGCCGGCACTGATCGCCCGGCAGATGCCCAGGTCGGCAGGCACCTCGCACTTGCCGCCGCTGGCATCGCCCCAGCAGACGACCATGCCTTCGGTGCCCAGGCCATTGCCGTTGGTGAGTGCCATCGCGTGGGTCTCGCCCGCGCTGACCTGCGCGAAGCCCTCGTTCTGCCCCGGCAGCACGCACTGGTTGTACTGCGATCGGCCGAAGCCGATCACACGACCCACGTCGGGAGCGGTCCCACCGGGGTTGTTGGTCACGGCCAGGGTGAATTGCGTGCCGGCGGCGACGGACGAGTACTGACGCTGCAGGTCGCGCGAGTTGAACGTGACGTCACCGAAGAGTCGCAGCGCCTCGGTCTCGGGCGGACCTGGCACGGTCTGCACGATGGAGAACGGGATGTCGTTCACCTTGAAACCGCCCTTGCGGGTGGTGACACCGTTGGGCAGCGGCTGGACGCGGAAGGGAAGCACCTGCCCAGCGACGCCGCTGGATCGATCGAGGAAGATCCAGTCCGAGGCGGTCTCTGCGGTCCACGCGCAGCCATCAGCCCCCTGCACTTCGATCTCGCCTCGGCCACCGAGGCCGGAGAACTCCAGCGAACTGGGGACCACCGCATCAATGCAACCGCCGCCCGCAGCCGAGGCCGTGGGGACGTGTGCGCAGGACAGCGCCAAGGCTGCCAGTGCGGACACACAACGGACGATGGATCGATGAGCGGGCATGCAGTGCCTTGTCTGAACCATGAATCGTGCGAGACCTCACATCACGGACCCGCGCCCCCGGACCAACGGTCCAGATCCTGCGCGATGCTTGAATGATAACCGCCCCTGCGAGAGCAGGAGTCGGGGAACCATGACATACGGAACGCCCACCAGCTGCCCCAAGTTGGCCGGAATCTGGAAGTTTGGGGGCTGCGCTGAGGCTCGAATCGCTGGGCGCGTGCCGGGGTATCCGGTTGGTGCGGGGCGCCAAGGGGCGCGACCGCACCCAGCGGTGGCTCAGTGGGTCCCGGCGGGAGCGCAGCCGCACGACTTCAGGAAGCGTCGAATCTCGGCAATCTCGTGGTTGTCCTGCAGGGTCTGGCCGCTGGTGTGCGGGATCGGGAAGCTCATCTCATGCCCGTTGAGCTTGACCTTCAGGTGGTCCTTCTTGGTTTCATCGCAGGTGGCGCCCAGGCCCTCGAACATGTGCACGATGTCCCGCCAGTGGATGTTGTGCGACGTGGGATGCGAGAAGAGCTGCGCGAGGGTGTTTTCGTGGCTGTGGCTCATGTGGTCCTCCGGAGACGAAGCAAGACGCCCCCGGCGGGAGCCGAGGGCGCTGTGGAATGGACCATACAGGACTTGAACCTGTGACCTTCTCCGTGTCATGGAGACGCGCTAGCCAACTGCGCCAATGGTCCGTGACCCTTTCGGGACCCGGAGTGTAGCGCAGGCCCTGCGTCATGCAACCGAACGCTCCCTGATCCTTCATTGATCGGATAACACTCCCCCCGCGATGCACGCCGGCAACCACGCCTCCACCCGCCCACCGACCGAGTCCGAGCGCTTGGGCACGATCCTGTTCTCCCAAGGGCCCGACGCCCTGCTGGCGGAGATCGGCGGCTTTGACTCTGCTGCCGTGGCCCGCGTGCTCGATGCGCTCAACAGCGGCGCCGCGATCCGTCTGTACGACCATCTGGATGAGGCCCAGCAACTCGAGGTGCTGGAGGCCATGGATCCCCGCGTGGTGTTCCGGCTCGCGAATGCCCGGATCTTTCCGGAGCGGAGCGTGGGGCGCGTCATGTACTCACCCCGCATCAGCGCGCGCCCGGACGACACCGTGGCAGCCACGATCGAGAAGGTCGGCGCCATGGATGCGTCCTCGAACGTCTTCGTAGTCTGGGTCGTGGAGCAAGGCGGAACGCTCCTGGGGTGGGTCCGCATGCAGGACCTGGTCACGCATGCCCACGCTGCGACGATGGCCAGCGTCATGCACGCCACGGTGCCGCTGGTGAAGGCGACCGACGCGCTGTTCGACGTGTACCGCCTCGCGCTCTCCGAGCGCGTGCTCGAGTACGCGGTGCTTGATGACCGCTCACGCTTCGTGGGCACGCTGCGGGCAGATGTGCTGTTCCGCGAGGCGAGCCTCGAACTCGGCGAGCGCGGCGGCGAGAGCGTCGGGGTCGACCGCGACGAACGCCTGAGCACGCCGGTCAGGGAATCGCTCGTCAAGCGCCTGCCGTGGCTGGTCCTCAATCTCGGGACCTGCTTCCTGCCTGCGGCGATCGTGGTGCTCTTCGAGGGCACGCTGAAGGAGTTCGTGCTGCTGGCCTCGTTCCTGACGGTCCTGGTGGGCCAGACCATCAATGCCGGTGAGCAGGCGCTCGCCGTGATGGTGCGCGCCATGACCTTCGCCGACATCAAGACCATCCGGCTGCAATCCGCGCTGGCCAAGGAGTTCATGGTCGGCCTGCTCCAAGGCCTGGTCTGCGGTCCCATCGCCGGCATCGGCATGTACGTGGCCGTCGTCGTCAAGCAGCAGCCCGAGCCGATGGCCCTTGCCGTGGCGACGGCGATCGCCACGCTCGTAGCCAGCATCATCGCGGGGCTGTGCGGCACGGCCACGCCGTGGATCCTGAAGAAGTTCGGCTTCGACCCAGCCTTGACGAGCCACATCGCGCTGACCACCGTCACCGACGTGGCCAGCATCGCCCTGCTGCTTGGCTTGGCGCAGTGGCTGGTGCCGCTGCTCTGATGCACGGCGCCATCGGGGGAGCCGGGCGCGCTTCACGGCGAACCCGCTGGGGCGGCGTGGCAGCCGGGATCAGGCCGACGTGGCCGTGAATGCCGCGATGGCCCGCTCGATGCGGCGCAGCGTGCTGGCCTTGCCCAGGATCGCCAGCGTGTCGAAGATCGGCGGGCTCACGGTGCCGCCGCTCACGGCAATGCGCAGCGGCTGCGCGGCCTTGCCCAACTGTCCGGCAGCGTGCGCCTCCGCGTAGGGCTTGACCGCGGCTTCGATCCCCGTCGACGTCCACTCGGTCACGCCGCCGAGCACCGGCAGCAGCGCACGCAGGTGGTCACACCCGCTGGGCGCTTCGCCGAGCATGGCCTTGTCCGTGTTCTTCGAGCGTTCCCACGTGAGCGCGTCGTCGGCGACCACGAAGAAGCGGTTGCCCCGGAACATGTCGTCCAGGGTCTTGCTGCGCTCTTGGCTGGCCTTGGCGAGCATGGCGATCCCCTGCTCACCCATGCGGTCCATGAAGGCCGGGTGGTACGAGCGGCCGTGCGCGATCGCGCGGCGCAGGAACTCCTCGTGCGGCATGCCCGTGATGGCGTCGCAGTTGAAGCTCAGCAGCTTGACGCGGTCGAACTTCGCGGGCGTCTTGACGACGCGGCGCGGGTCGAACGACGTGCGCAGGAACTCGAGGTCGAACTTCTCGATGTCGTTGCCGGGGCTCCAGCCATTGAGCGCGAGGAAGTTGATCAGCACCTCGGGCAGGTAGCCCGATCGCTTGAAGTCATCCACGTTGATCTCGGGCAGCGTGATGCCCAGCGCATCGGCCAGCCGCTGCCCGGTCTCCAAGTCGAGCTGCACGTTCTTGTCGCCCAGCCATGCGCCCCACGCGCCCGGATCGACGATGCCCGTCGGTGGTTCGGTGAGCTTTCGCTCGGCCACCGCCTTGCGCAGCGCCTTGTCCTTGTCGCGCTTGCTCATCTTGCTGCCGTCGGGATTGCAGATGATCGGCAGGTGCGCATACGCGGGGCGGCGGAAGCCGAGTGCATCCTGCAGCAGCATGTGCTTGGCCGTGTTCGTGAAGTGCTCCTGCGCACGGAGCACGTGCGTGACCTGCATGAGCTCGTCGTCAACGACCACCGCGAAGTGGTAGGTGGGGAAGCCGTCGGCCTTGCGGATCACGAAGTCGTCGATCTCGGTGGCGGGAATGGTGGCCTCGCCGAGCACCTCGTCCTTGATCGTCACGTCGTGGCCCGGGCACTTCAACCGGATCACCGCCGGTACGCCTGCGGCGAGCTTCGAGGCGACCTCATCGGGCTGGAGGGCGAGCGCGGCGCGGTCGTAGCGGTACGGCTTGCCGGCCGCAGCCGAGGCCTTGCGCTTCGCATCGAGTTCCTCGCCGGTCTCGAACGCGTAGTAGGCGTGCCCGGCATCGAGCAGGCGCTGCAGATGGTGGTTGTAGATGGCCAGGCGTTCGCTCTGGAAGTACGGGCCATGCGGACCGCCGCCCACGCCCTGCCACTGGGGGCCCTCGTCCCACAGGATCCCGAGCCAGTGCAGGTCCTTGGCGAAGCCGATGCTCGCGGCATCGCTCGAACGCTTCTGGTCGGTGTCCTCGATGCGCAGGATGAAGGTGCCGTCACGGCCCTTCGCGAAGGCCCAGCAGAAGAGCGCGGTTCGTGCGCCCCCCACGTGAAGGTGGCCGGATGGACTCGGAGCGAAGCGTGTGGCGATGCGCATGGGGCGCGGAGGGTACCGCGGAGCACCTCGGCACGGCCCGGTTGGTCGGGTGCATGGCGTCACGCAGGCCCATGGCGTGCGTCATACTGCTCCCATGGCCAATGTCACGCAGGTGCTCGGCGTCCTCTCGGACATCCATCGGCAGGTCGCCGCGGGTCAACGGGCGATCGACCTGCTCAAGCGCGAGGGCGCCACGCGGCTGGTCTACCTGGGCGATGCCGAGAGTGAGCGCGTCATCGACCTGTTCGCCGGCGAAGCGTGCTCGCTCTGCCTGGGCAACTGCGACGACGATGCCCTGGGCGAGTACGCGCGCTTCATCGGCCTCGACATACACCCAGAGGGCTCCGTGCTCGAGATCGACGGGGTCGACGTGGCCTTCACGCACGGCCACCATCACACCGTCGTGGAGCGGATGCTGCGCGCCGGCCCCGGGTTCCTGCTCCACGGCCACACGCACGTGCGCTGCGATGAACGCTCGGGGCGCACGCGCATCGTGAACCCCGGCGCCTTCGTCCGCGTCGACCGGCCGACGGTGGCGCTGGTCACGCCGGCAAGGGACGAGGTCCGGTTTCTGGATGTGCCGCCGGGGTGAGTCCCGGGTCGGCATGCAGGGCGCCGAGGGGCTGCATCCTGCCTCCGAGTGCGTGCGAAGCCATGCCCATGCCCTGGCTCCTGGTCGTCCACGCCGTGTCCACCTGCTTCATGGCCGGCGTCATCTGGATCATCCAGGTCGTGCACTATCCCCTGTTCGGCATGGTCGGGCGCGATGGCTTCGCGGCCTATGAACGCTCCCACGCAGCACGCATCACGCCGGTGGTCGGCACGGCCATGCTGATCGAGGCCGCGTGCACGGGCTTGCTGCTGCTGGCGCTCGGCGACCTTGCCGCCCGGGGCGTGCCCCGCTGGATGCCCATCGCCGGTGCCGTCCTCTTGGCCTGCATCTGGCTGAGCACGTTTGCCGTGCAGGTTCCCCTGCACGCACAGCTCGGCCAGGGTTTCGATGAGGCCGCCCACCAGGCACTGGTCCGGTCCAACTGGATCCGTACGGTGGGCTGGACGCTGCGCTGCGCGCTCGCCGCCTGGATGGTGGTGCTCTGGATGCAGGCGCCGCCCGTGCGGGCCTGAGCCCTGCCGCACCCGCGGTAGCCTTATCCCATGCTGCTCACATCGCGCAAGCGGCTGATGCCGCGGGCCAACCTGCCTCCGGGCACGCTCACCGCCGAACCGTCCGAGCGGCCGACGATCGTCCAGTTGATGACCTTCGGTCACGGCACCAGCGCGGAGCGCGTGCTGCAGACCCCCGAAGCGATCCGTTCGCTCGAGCTGCCGGAGCAGCAGGTCGCCTGGATCAACGTGGATGGACTCGGTGATCTGGCCGTCCTTGAGGCGGTGGCGCAGCGCTTCGGCATCCATCCGCTGGCGATGGAAGATGCCGTGGACACGGCACAGCGCGCCAAGATCGACGTCTACGGCGACCACTCCTGCATCATCCTGCCCATGCCGTTCCTCGGCGAGCGCCACTTCCGCACGGAGCAGGTCGCGCTGATGCTGGGCAAGGGCTGGATCGTCACGGTGCAGGAGGGCGGCGACGGCGATTGCCTCGATCCGCTGCGTCGGCGCATCCGCGACCACAAGGGCCGCATCGCCGGCGGTTCGTCGTCCTATGCGGCGTACGCGATCGTCGACACGGTGATCGATGCCTACTTCCCGCTGATCGAGCGGCTCGAACAGCGCATCGAGCAGCTCGAGGACGAGGTGATCTTCCGGACCACCGGCGACGACATCGTGCGGATCCGCCACCTCAAGCGCGACATCGCCACGCTGCGCCGCGCGGTGTGGCCACTGCGCGATGCGGTGAGCGCAATGCTGTCGGCGGACCATGTCTTCTCGCCCGACGACCGTCTGTACCTCCGGGATGCGTACGACCATGTCGCGCGCGTGCTGGACATGCTCGACAACGCGCGCGCGATCGCGGCCGACCTGACCGACATCTACATGGCCGTGACCAGCAACCGGATGGGCGAGGTCACCAAGGTGCTCACGATCATCGCCACGATCTTCATGCCGCTCTCGTTCATCGCAGGGCTCTACGGCATGAACTTCGACCCCGAGCGCAGCCCGCTCAACATGCCCGAGCTCGACTGGTACTACGGGTACCCGTTCGCGCTGGCGCTGATGGCCGGGACCGCGATCCTCCTCCTGCTCTTCTTCAGGCGGCGGGGCTGGCTGGGCACCACGTTCCTGCGGGTGCAGTCGCGACGCCCGGGGCCTGCCCGTGACCGATCGCGGGCCCGGGGCGGCTGACGCACGGATCCCACGGATCGATGGGCAAAATGCCCTTGATGACGCTTGCGGATCGCCCGTAGCCTTGTCGGATCCGCGATCGCGCGGCCCGATCCAACCGCACGGACCACCATGAACCACCGCACCACCCACACCATGACCACCACTGCCCCCATCGAACGGTCGAGCGACGTCTACGGCACCCTGACCTTCGGGGGCGATGACATGCTCAAGCGCCTGCCGCCCGAGATCAGCATGAAGCTGCAGGCCACGATGAAGCTCGGCAAGCCGCTCGACCCGGGCATCGCGAACACCGTCGCGGCCGCCATGAAGGACTGGGCCCTCGAGCACGGTGCCACGCACTACACCCACTGGTTCCAGCCGCTGACCGGCACGACCGCCGAGAAGCATGACGCGTTCCTGCACCCGATGGGCGACGGCACGGCGATCGAGAAGTTCAGCGGCTCGGCGCTCATCCAGGGCGAGCCCGATGCGAGCAGCTTCCCGCACGGCGGCATCCGCGACACCTACGAGGCACGCGGATACACGGCGTGGGACGCCACGAGCCCGGCCTTCATCCTCCGCACGAGCGAGGGCCACGCCACGCTCTGCATCCCGACCGTGTTCGTGAGCTGGACCGGCGAGGCGCTCGACAAGAAGACCCCCCTGCTGCGCTCGATCGAGGCCGTGAGCGCGCAGGCCATGCGCGTCCTGCGGATCTTCGGCACCGACAAGGGCGTGAGCCAGGTCATCACGTCGCTCGGCTGCGAGCAGGAGTACTTCCTGGTCGACGAGACGCTCGGTTCCGAGCGGCTCGACCTGGTCGTCTGCGGCCGCACGCTGCTCGGCGCGGCCCCGCCGAAGGGCCAGCAGCTCGAGGACCACTACTTCGGATCGATCCCGGCGGATGTGCTGGACTTCATGGCCAGCGCCGAGCGCAAGCTGTTCGAGCTGGGGATCCCCGTCAAGACCCGCCACAACGAGGTGGCGCCCGGGCAGTACGAGATCGCGCCGATCTACGAGAACGCCAACATTGCCGTCGATCACCAGATGCTGGTGATGCACATCCTGCGCTCGACGGCGCGCGAGCACGGGTTCATGTGCCTCATGCACGAGAAGCCCTTCGCGCGCGTCAACGGCTCGGGCAAGCACAACAACTGGAGCCTGTCGACCGACACGGGCGTGAACCTGCTCGACCCGCGTGACGACACGCACTCGAACATGCAGTTCCTCACGTGCCTCTGCGCGGTCATCCGCGCGGTCGACCTGCATGCCGACCTGTTGCGCGCCTCCATCGCCAGCGCCCACAACGACCATCGTCTGGGTGCCAACGAGGCCCCGCCGGCGATCATGAGCATCTACCTGGGCGACATGCTCACCGACATCCTCGACCAGCTCGAGAAGGGCACGCCGAAGAAGACCATGAAGGGCGGCGCGATCGACCTCGGAGCGCGCACGCTCATGGCGCTGCCCCGCCACGCCAGCGACCGCAACCGCACCAGCCCGTTCGCCTTCACCGGCAACAAGTTCGAGTTCCGTGCCGTGGGCTCGAGCGCGAGCGTCGCCTGGCCCAACACGGTGCTCAACACCATCGTGGCCGAGAGCCTTGACGTCGTCGCCACCGCGATCGAGAAGAAGGCCGGCCGGAATCCCACGCCCGCCAAGCTCGAGGCGGCGGTGCGCGACGTGCTCAAGGGCATCATCAAGGACCACCGTCGCGTGTGCTTCGACGGCGACGGCTACAGTGCCGAGTGGCACGCCGAGGCCGCGCGCCGCGGCTTGCCCAACATGGCCAGCACCGCCGATTGCCTCGGTGCGCTCGACACGAAGAAGGCCAAGGCGCTCTTCGCCCACTATGGGGTCCTGAACCAGCGCGAACTGCACGCGCGCTACGAGGTGCAGCTCGAGCAGTACACCAAGCTCATCACCATCGAGAGCCGCACGCTGGTGCAGATGGTGAACACCCAGGTCCTGCCGGCGTGCCTGCGTGCGCAGGCCGAGCTCGCCGACACCGTGGGCGCCACGCAATCGGCTGGGGTCGAGTGCACCGACAGCGAAGAAGCGCTCAAGGACCTGGTGCGCCGCGTGGCCGAGCTGCGCGCCGCGACCAAGTCCCTCGAGACCTCGACCGACGCCCAGAAGGGCGATGCCGCCAAGAAGGTGCGCTACCTGCGCGACACGGTCGTGCCGGCGATGCAGCGCGTGCGTGATGCGGCCGATGGCTTGGAGCGCCTGGTTCCGGCCGATCTGTGGCCGATCCCGACCTACGCTGATCTCCTGCTGCTCGGCCGCTGATCACGCGGATCCGATAGCCACCCGCGGGCCTCGAGCCCTGACCTGACTTCGTCTGAAGGCCCCCGAAACCCGGGGGCCTTCTTCGTGGGTGCATGGTGCAGTTCGCGCAAGCCCCTATACTCGTCCCTCCCCATCAAGGACCCAAACATGAGCACCCAGACCGCTGAACCGAAGATCGTCGTGTCCGACGCAGGCCCCGCCCTCAAGCGCATCGAGGTGACCATCCCGGCCGATGCCGTGGACAGCCACATCGCGGGTGCGTTCGCGAACCTGCAGAACGGCGCGGCACTGCCGGGCTACCGGCCCGGCAAGGCGCCGATGGCGATCCTCGAGAAGCGCTTCGGCAAGCAGCTGCTCGAGGAAGCCCGCGGCCAGCTCGTGGGCCAGGCCTTCAACAAGGCGGTCACCGACCACAAGCTCCGCCCCATCGGCAACCCCGAGATGAGCCCCGGCAGCGAACTGAACGAACTCGCCCGCGGCGCGTCGTTCACCTTCAGCGTCGACATCGAGGTGATCCCCGACTTCACGCTGCCCGCCTGGGAGGGCATGGCCATCCGCAAGCCCGTGATCGACGTCATCGACAAGCACATCGACGATGAGATCCTGCGCAACCAGTACCGCTTCGGCACGCCGAGCCTGATCGAAGGCCCGTTCGAGCACCTTGACCGCATGATCGGCACCGTCGCGGTGACCGTGAAGGGCGAGTCGGAACCGTTCTACAAGGCCGACAACGCGCTCGCCGTCGTGCCCGCCAAGGAAGACGAAGGCAAGGGCCCGTTCCTCGGCATCATGATCGACGACCTGCAGAAGCACCTGATGGGCCGCAAGACCGGCGACTCGGTGAGCTTCACCGCCAAGGGCCCCGAGGGCCATGAGCATGAGAAGGTCCGCGGCAACGACCTGTCGTTCGCGTACACGATCACGCAGGCCGAGCGCATCACGCCGGCCCCGGTGGCGGAACTGGCCACCAAGCTCGGCCTCGCCGACGAGGCCATGCTGCGCGAGCAGGTCAAGATGGTGCTCGAGCAGCGCCGCGACGGCGAACAGCAGGTCGCCATGCGCGAGCAGGTCATGGAACAGCTCGCCAACGCCGTCAGCTTCGAGCTGCCCGCCAAGCTGAGCGCCGGCCAGATCACGCGCGACCTCGAGCGCCAGCGCTACGAGTTGCTCTCGCGCGGCACCGCGCCCGAGCAGGTCGAACTCAAGCTCGCCGAGGCCCGTGCCGACACCACCGAGAGCGCCCAGCGGCGCCTGAAGCTGTTCTTCATCCTGCAGCGCCTCGCCGAGGAGCTGCGTGTCGACGTGACCGAGGGCGAACTCAACGGCCGCGTCGCGATGATCGCGCGCCAGCAGAACATGCGCCCCGCCGAGCTCCGCAAGGAACTCGAGCAGAGCGGCAGGATCCAGGAAGTCGCGCTGGGCATCCGCGAAGCGAAGGTCGCCGACCGCATCATCGCGAAGGCGTCGGTCACCGACGTGCCCGCTGAGGACTGGAACAAGGAAGTCGAGGCCAAGGCCTCGTCTCGCAAGGCTGGCGCCAAGAAGTGACCGTGCTCGCCCAGGGTTCCTCGGGCGTGTTCTGGATCTCGATCGTCGCACTCCTCGTGGTCACGGTCATCGGCTTCGTCGTCGCGATGAGGCTTCGGGCGCGTGCGTTCGATCGTTCGGCCCTCGATGCCGAGTCGTTCGGGTTCTCGGAACTGCGCGCCCTGCGTGACAGCGGCCGTATTTCGGACGAGGAGTACGAGATCGCCGAACGCCGCCTTCGCGAGAAGGCACGCGAAACCGTCGAACGTCTCCGTCAGGAGCGCGCATCGGCCAAGCCGCCTGCGGTGCGCGGTTCGCGACGATCCTCGTGACGTGGCCCCGGATCGCCGGCCCTCGTGCGGCGGCCATCGCCGGGAGTTGGCACCGAAACGCACCGGGCGCTGCAGGGACGCGCCCCATCAACCGATAGACTCGGACTGGACACACCATGAGCAACGGAAACGACCGCAAGGGCCCCGGCAACGATGGCAAGCGCACCGACGATGGTGGCTTCCGCGGCCGGCGCGTCACCACCTGCTCCTTCTGCGGCAAGACCAGCCGAGAGGTCGGCCCCATGGTCGAGGGCCCCAACGACGTCTACATCTGCACCAACTGCACGGACCTGTGCGGCAACATCTTCAAGCAGGAGAAGCGCCGCGTCTCGACCGGCAGCCAGCTCTTCGCGAGCATCCCCTCCCCGCGCTCGCTGAAGGAGTACCTGGATCAATACGTGATCGGCCAGGACCAGGCCAAGAAGACGCTGTCGGTGGCGGTGCACAACCACTACAAGCGCCTGACGCAGGTCGGCAACGCCGACGCGCCGGTGGAACTCGACAAGAGCAACGTCCTGCTGATCGGCTCGACCGGGACGGGCAAGACGCTGTTGGCCCGCACGCTCGCGCGCATGCTCAACGTGCCCTTCGCGATCGGCGACGCCACCACCCTGACCGAGGCCGGCTACGTGGGCGAGGACGTCGAGAACCTGCTGCTCAAGCTGCTCCAGGCCGCCGATTTCGACCTCGAGGCCGCCCAGCGCGGCATCATCTACATCGACGAGATCGACAAGATCGGCAAGACCAGCCAGAACGTCTCGATCACCCGTGACGTGAGCGGCGAAGGCGTGCAGCAGGCGCTGCTCAAGCTCCTCGAGGGCACCGTCGCCAACGTGCCGCCGCAGGGCGGCCGCAAGCACCCCGAGCAGCAGTACATCCAGCTCGACACCACGAACATCCTGTTCGTCTGCGGCGGCTCCTTCGACGGCATCGAGGAGATCATCTCCAAGCGTCTCGGCCGCCGGAAGATTGGCTTCAACACGGACCCGATCGCCCGCGGATCCCAGGAGGAGCGCCAGAGCGTGCTCGGCCAGGTCATCGTCGAGGACGTGCTCGAGTTCGGCATGATTCCCGAGCTCATGGGGCGCCTCCCGCTGATCACGCCGCTCATGCCCCTGGACCGCGCCGCCCTGGTGCGGATCCTGCTCGAGCCCAAGAACGCCCTGGTGCGCCAGTACCAGCACCTGTTCAGCCTCGAAGGTGCGCAGCTCGAGTTCACCCCCGCGGCGCTCGACCTGATCGCGCAGAAGGCCCTCGATCGCAACACCGGCGCCCGCGCGCTGCGTGCCGTGGTCGATGAACTCATGCTCGACCTGATGTACGCCCTTCCCGAACTCGACAACGCTGGCGTGACCTACTGCATCAATGACGATGCGGTGCGCGCGGGACGTGCCACGGTCGACAACATCCGAAGGCTCGTGCGCGAGAGCGCCTGACGGCGCCCGGGTGCCACGCCCTTTCGCCCGGAACCCGCGTCCCGAACCCGCCCGCCATGCCGATCGAACTTGCGCCGTCCGACCTCGCCCGCATCGCCCGCTGTTCAGCCGGCACCGCGATCGACGATCGTTGCTCGGCCTTCGTGGCGGCGATGTGGCCCCGGCTTGCTGCCGCCGGAGCGAGTTGGGCGGGCTTCTACCTCGATCGCCCGGGTGCGCCCGATGCCGAGCGCATGGTGCTCGGCGCGCGTGAGCCCAAGCCTGCGTGCAGCCCGATCGGCCTGCACGGGGCCTGCGGTCGGTGCATGCTGTCGCGCTCCATCCTGGTGGTGCGCGATGTGGCCTCGCTGGGTGCCGGATACGTGGCCTGCGATCCCCGCGACCGCAGCGAGCTCGTCCTGCCGTGCCTGCGCGCCGATGGATCGTGCTGGGGCGTGTTCGACCTGGACAGCTTCGATGTCGGCTGCTTCAGCGAGGCCGACGGGCGGGTGCTCTGGACGGCGCTGGTCGCAGCCGGGCTCACCGTCTCAGGACCGGTCCGGATGGACGTCGTCTGAGTTGGATCGATGCCCGCAGGTCCTGCCCGAGGCTGGCCCGGCTCTTGCCAGTTATCAGCGCCCGTGCCGGAGCCAGCTGCAACCGAGTTTGGCGCGGCGAGCCTCTTGCGGGCCATCAGGCTTCGCCCTACACTGCGCGACTCGATTCGGAGAGCCACACCATGCCGCGCACCTGCCACTTCCTCGGTACCAAGACTCGCTCGGGCAACAAGCACACCATCCGTGGTAAGGCCAAGTACCTCGGCGGCATCGGTCTCAAGACCACCAGCATCACCAAGCGCACCTTCAAGCCGAACCTGCAGGATGTGCGCGCGGTCATCGACGGCAAGCCCGTCCGCATCAAGGCCAGCGTGAAGGCGATCCGCATGGGGCTCGTCACCAAGCCGGTGAACCGCAGCCGCACCTGGACTGCCAAGCAGAAGGCTTCGAAGGCCTGAGCGGGCCTTCGGCCGACCATCGATCTCGGTCGTTCTGGTGAGCCTCCTGTCAAGGGGTGGAAGCGACATTTCAGTGCAAAAATTGCGTGAAGGCGTTGACCTTCGCTGTGGTCGGTCTATTGTCGATCGCCTGCCCGGAACCATGGCTCCCTGTGCCCAATCGCCTCGTCATGGCTGACGAGCGGGCCGGAGCAACACCTTCTCCGGGTCAGGCGGGACAGTCCAGGCTTGCGATCGGCACTCCGCGAAGGAGTTGTGGGGATCCGGTCACGAGTCCTTGGTGCGTGCGTCGTGTGACCTGCAGGCCTTTGGCGTGCGGGTGGCGGGCTTTTCCCGCGTGATGCGCCTGTCCTGGTTGTGCAGCCGTCGTGTCGGGGTTGTGCCGGCGCCATTCGTGGTGCCGCCCAGCGGTTCGGCGTTTCGCCTCGTCGGCGGATCGTCCAGGGTCGTTGGGTTGTTCGGTTCGGTTGTCGGTTGGGTCGGCGCAGCACGGAAGCGCGCCCCGTAAGGAGTTCACGTGCCAGAGGCGTATGGCCAATCCAACGATCGCGACCGCGTGCTCGATGCCACGGATCTCGTGGCATTGATCGGCGAGTCCGTGCCGTTGAAGGCCAAGGGCCGGGAACACGTGGGGCTCTGCCCGTTCCACGAGGACCGCTCGCCGAGCATGGCCGTGGTCACGCACAAGGGCAACGCGTTCTACAAGTGCTTTGCCTGCGGTGCCAGCGGGAACGCCATCGACTTCATGATCAACTACCACCGCATGGACTTCCCCGATGCCCTGCGCTACCTCGCGCAGCGAGCGGGCATCGAGCTCCAGCAGCGCGGTGGCGGCGAGTCCAGCCGTGATGAGTCCGCCGACCTGCGCAAGGCCATGCAGGTGGCGCTTCGCTTCTATCGCCGCGCGCTCGCGGATGCCGAACTCGGTGCCCCGTCGCGTGCGGTGCTCGATGCGCGCGGCATCTCGGCCAGCATGCGGGATGCCTTCCAGCTCGGCGCGGCGCCCGCGTCGTGGGACCGTTTCGTCGAGCACCTTGGTCGATTGGCCGACCACGCCCGTGCGAAGGATGAACTGCCCGATCAGGGCGTCTTCGAACGCTCCGGTCTGGTGCGCCAGGGGCAGCGTGGCCCGATCGATGGATTCCGCAACCGTGTCATCTTCCCGATTCTCGATGAGCTCGCCCGACCCATCGGTTTCGGCGCGCGCAAGATCGACCCCGAGGATGAGCCCAAGTACCTCAACAGCCCCGAAAGCCCGATCTTCCGCAAGGGCCGAACGCTGTACGGCATCCACGCGGCCAAGAAGCCGATCATCGACTCGAAGGTTGCCATCATCACCGAGGGCTACACCGACGTGATCGCCTGCCATGCTGCGGGGTTCACCAACGCGGTCGCCACGTTGGGGACCGCGCTCACGCGCGACCATGCCCGCGTGCTCCAGCGTCTCTGCGAAACGGTCATCCTGCTCTTCGACGGCGACGAGGCCGGTCAGCGTGCCGCCGATCGTGCGCTCGAGACCTTCTTCGCCGTACCGGTCGACGTCCGCATCTGCACGCTCCCGGACCGGCTCGATCCCGATGACCTGCTGCGCCAGCCCGACGGCGCGTTGCGCTTCAAGGCGGCGCTGGATGCGTCGGTGGATGCGCTCGTGCACCTGGTCTCGGGCTTCCGCGCGCGCTTGGCGGAGCGGCCGGGCGCCGCGGGCCGCCAGCGCGTGATCGAGGAGATGTGCCAGCGCCTGGGTTCGATGGGCATCGGCGACGTCCCTGCCCTGCGCCGCCGGACCGTGCTGCAGGAACTGTCGCGCGTGTGCGATGTGCCGGTCCACGAGCTCGAGGCCGCCCTGCCGCGCCCGCGTACGGCGGCCGCCGAGGCCGTTGGCGGCGATGGTGCGGGCCCGGTGCCGCAGTCGCCCTTGGCGCCGGTGGAACCGGTGCTGCTGAGCGGGCCCCAGTTCCGTGCGCGCAGCATGGCCGAGCGCGATCTGCTGGCGGTGCTGCTCGCCGCGCCTGAAGTCGCCGCGGAACGCATCGCCACGCCTGATGGCGATTCGCTGCCGGTGCATGAGCTCTATGCACCGGGCGTCTTCCTCGATCCGGTGGCCCGCACGCTCTGGACGGCGTTGCACGCGCGGCTCGAGGCGGGCGTGCAGCCGACCGTGCAGGATGTCATGGCGGATGTCGGTGAGCCCACGGCCAAGAACCTTGCGGCACAGCTCTTCAGCAAGGGCGTGGCCCGTTGTGAGGCGCCCGGCGGCGCGCTGGCACGGCTGACCGAGGCCGTGGCCGACATGGAGCGCGTGATCGCGCGGGCTTCCGAGCCGACGCCGCAGGCCGTCGATGACCTTCGTCGCCGGATCGACGAACTCAAGGCCATCGGCCGTCGTCCCACAGCAATCATGCGCTCGGCGCGGGAGGACCGATGAAGGACCTTCCTGTGCGCGTGGCGCCTCGAACGAACACCCCGTGTGGTCCGGATGTCCGGACCCAGCAGAACCCCCGAGCCGCCGGGTCCCGGCGGCAACCGTCGATTGGAGCATGAACCGTGAGCACGATTGAACAGGAATTCCCCCCCGTCCTCGCCCAACTGGTTGCGCATGGCGTCACCCGCCGTTGGATCTCCTGCGAAGAGATCAACACCTGCGTGCCCGACGAGTTCGTCGATCCCGACAAGCTCGACGAGTTGCTGCACCATGTCCGCGCGCTGGGCATCACGCTGATCGACGAGCCTGAGCGGCTGCGCCACGGTTGGCAGACCATGCCGGCCCCGCTGCAGACGCACCTGAAGTTCCAGCGCGACGACGAGAAGAAGGTCAAGCCCAAGGAGCCGGGTGCCGAGGCGCCCAAGCCCAAGCCCAAGAAGCAGGTGGCGTTCAGCTCCGATGAGCCGAACCTCGACGACCTCGAGGAGGATCTGCTCGACGAGGCCGAGGCCCAGGCTGCGGTCGAGCAGGCGCTCGCCGAGCAGGGCTCGAAGCGGATCGATGACCCGATCCGCATGTACCTGACGCAGATGGGCACGATTCCCCTGCTCACCCGCGAGCAGGAAATCCGTCTGGCCAAGAAGATCGAGACCACGCGCATGATGTTCCGGCGCATGACGCTCGAGAGCGATTACTGCGCCCGCCAGGCGATCGACACCCTCCGCCAGGTCGCCGCCGGCGAACTGCCGTTCGACCGCACCATGCGCATCTCGACCGCCGAGAGCAACGCGAAGGAGAAGGTCGACCAGCGCATCCGCTACAACCCCCAGACCGTCGAGAAGCTCCTGGAGCTCAACGACGCCGACTGGAAGCTGCTCGAGCCGGGCACCCTGCCGGCGGACAAGGCCAACGTGATCCGCGCCCGCATGCAGCAGCGGCGGCGCAAGGTGGCCACCCTCCTCGAGGAGTGCTGCCTGCGCACGGGCCGCATCCAGCCGCTCATGCGCAAGCTGCAGAACGTCAACCGCAAGATGATCGACCTGCAGCGCATGCTGGAGAAGGCCGATCGCAACCCCGAGCGGTACGACCCGGAAGACGTGCAGGTGCAGCGCGACGAGCTCGCCGGCCTGCGCGACCTGGTCATGGAGGATCCCGCGGACCTGCTCGACCGTTGCCGCACCATCGCGCGCGTCTTCGGCGAGTACGAACAGGCCAAGCGTGACCTGTCGGGCGGCAACCTCCGCCTGGTGGTTTCGATCGCCAAGAAGTACCGCAACCGCGGCCTGCCCTTCCTGGACATCATCCAGGAAGGCAACACGGGCCTCATGCGCGCGGTCGACAAGTACGAGTACAAGCGTGGCTACAAGTTCAGCACCTACGCCACGTGGTGGATCCGCCAGGCGATCACCCGCGCCATCGCCGACCATGCCCGCACCATCCGTGTGCCGGTCCACATGATCGAGACGATGTCCAAGCTGCGGAACATCCAGAAGCACATGCTGCAGGACCTCGGGCGCGAACCCACGGTCGAGGAGATCGCAGCCAAGGCGAAGATGCCCGTGGAGGAAGTGCGCCGCGTCATGAAGATCAGCCGTCACCCGATCTCGCTCGACCGCCCGGTCGGCGAGAGCGAGGACAGCCACTTCGGCGACTTCATCGAGGACGAGAAGCAGGAAGCCCCTGCCGAGAGCGCCAGCACGGAAATGCTGCGCCAGCGCATCAACGACGTGCTGCGCACGCTCACCTACCGCGAGCGCGAGATCCTCAAGCTCCGCTACGGCATCGGCGACGGCTACACGTACACCCTCGAGGAGGTCGGTCGCATCTTCAAGGTCACGCGCGAGCGCGTTCGCCAGGTCGAGAGCAAGGCCATCCGCAAGCTGCAGCACCCCGTGCGTCGGCAGCGTCTGGCCAGCTTCATGTCGGCCGATGGCGACGAAGGCGCCGGCGAGTGATCGTGCGGCGTCCGGGTCCGTCGGCTACGACCGGGCATCGGTGAGCCCGGCCTTGACCGCCCCGTTCCGTGGAATCCCCTCGGAACGGGCTCGGGGCACGGCTACGATGGCCTCATGGCCAAGGCTGTCGTCGATCCACAGGAACTGCGCCGTTTCGCACACGACCTGAAGAAGTTCAACGGTGAGTTGCAGGCCGGCCTGGGCACGCTCGGCGCACGCATGGGCACCCTGCAGCAGACCTGGCGCGACCAGGAACAGCAGAAGTTCCAGGAGGAATTCGAGCAGACCGTGAAGGTGCTGCAGAAGTTCCTCAAGGCGAGCGAGATCCACGTGCCGTTCCTGATGCGCAAGGCCGACCGGATCGACGAGTACCTGCAGCAGCGTTGACCGGGCATGGACGGCGCCAACGTCAAGTCGATCGACGCGATCACGCGCTTCAAGGCGACGATCGGTTCGGCGCGTGATGACCTGGCCCGAGCGCTGGCCGAGGCCGACAGCGACATCGACCGTGCCCAACTCTGGATCGAGCGCGAGGCTCCTGCGTACTGGAAGCGTCAACTGACCCTTCGGGCCGAAGAGGTCACGGTCTGCAAGAGCGCCCTCTACCGCAAGCAGGTCACCGTCAGCGCCAAGGATTCCAAGCCAAGCGTCGTTGATGAGAAGAAGGCGCTCCAGCGCGCCCAGGCACGGCTTGCCGAGGCCGAGGACAAGGCCAAGGCCTGCAAGCGATGGGCCACCACGTTCCAGCGCGAGGTGATCCTGTTCAAGGGCACCATGTCGGCCATGCAGACCGTGGTCGAGCGCGACCTGCCCATGGCCATCGCCCTCATGAACCGCATGGCCGAAGCGCTGGCGCGCTACGCGGCGCCGGAACCGGTGGAACTGCAGTCGATGCTCAAGGCCCTGCAGGAATCGGCCGAGAGCACGCGTCGCACCGGATCGGCGGATGCGGCGGTCCAGATGCCATCGGAACGCGACGATGGCTCCGCCAAGGATGACGCCGGTGGAGGTGGCGAGGCGGGCGGTGATGGCAGGGTCGATGGGATCGGCTGCACCGAAGACCCCGACTCCGATGCTTCGGGTGACGGGGGTTCGCCATGAGCGTGCAGGGAAGCAAGGTCACGATCCAGCTCACCGTGAAGGAGGTGCGCACCAAGTGGTCGCGCACGCGCGATGAGTGGAACGATTCGGTGAGCCGATCGCTCGAGGTCAACGTGGTCGACTCGCTGGAGGACCGCGCCCGCATGTCGATCCTTGCGCTCGAGAAGATGCAGGAAACGCTCCAGCGCATGCGCCGTGAGTGCGGCGAGTAGCCCGTACACTCGCGCGCGTGCCGCCCGATTTCATCCAGAGCAGATCGCCCTCGATGACCGAGTCGGTCGGTGCCGCCTGGGCCATCCTTTCGGCTGCGGCACCTCGACGCGAGGCGACCATCGCCCAGGCGACGGCAGCGCGGGATGCGATTCGATCGACCGTGGGGCGTCGCCGACAGGCGGAACTCGCCAAGGCTCGAGCCGATCACGAGCAGGACGTGGCCGCCGCCGGTCAGGACGCCGAGGCGGCGGTCATCGCCGCCAAGGCCCGGGCTGCCGAGCTCACGCGCGAACTCGCGGTGTGGGACGAGACGAGCCGTCGGAGGCTCGAGGATGCGGCGGAGTCCCGACGCCGCAAGATCAAGCATGACCTCGACCACGCCGTCTGGCAGGCTGAGGCGATCCATGAAGAAGCGATCCGGATCCCCGTGCGGGACCTGGAGGCCTATCGCTCCCACCTCCAGGCACGCGTGGCCGAGCTTGAGGGCTTGATGGCGCAGGCCAGGGCTTTCGTGAAGCGGTGCCGCATGCGCATGCCGCCCGAGCCCGGCCTTGATGCCGCAGCCGCCGCCCAGGCCGGAGCGCAGCCCGAGACGGCCATCATGCAACAGACCGAGGTGGTGCGCGGCCTGAACGCCCAGCTGAGTCGGCTGTGGCTGCCCGGCCTGTTCCGCGGTCCGATCCTCCTTGCCCCCTGGTTCCTGTTCGCAGTGATCGGTTCTGGGGTGGGTGCGCTGCTGAACGACGGGGTTGATGGGACGCGGGGGCGGATGATGCATGCGGCCTTTGGTGCCGCCGGCGGCACGGTGCTCACGATCGTGCTGGCGTTCGTGGCCTACGTGGTGGGTCGCAGGAAGCTGCATGCGGCACTCGCCCCATCGCTCCAGGCAAGTGCCATCGCGCATGCGGCGATGAAGTCGGCGATGGCTCGGGCCGAGGGCGCGCGGCGCCAGAAGGAGGAGTTGGTGACGGCGCAGCGTGACGAATCGCTGGCCGAGGCGAATGCGAAGTTCGGTCCCCTGCTCGACGAGCTCGAGGCTCGACGCGCCGAGAAGCTCGCCACGATCGAGCAGACCGTGCCGCTGAAGCGCACGGAGATCGCCAACCGGCGTGCTGCGCAACTCAACGATGCACGGGTGACTCGCGAAGTCCGCGTGGCCCGGGCGGCTCGCGCCCTCGAGTCGAGCGTGGCCTCGATCGATGATCGGGCCCGCACCGAGGTCCTCGCTGCCGAGTCGGCCTGGTCCCAGGCGTGTGAGGCCGAGCGGGCGGCCTGGTGCACCGCTCGTGACGAGGCCGCGGGGTTCCTCGCGGCCCTCTGCGCCGCCGATGCTGCGCTCTTCACGCCGTGGGATGCGCTCGATGCTGCATCGTGGGTGCCTGAACGAACGCCGGGACCGGCTGCGCGCGTCGGTCACTGCACGCTCGACCTGGCCACGATCCCCGGGGCGCTGCCGACCGATCCCGTCCTGGCATGGCCGGCCGAGCTGCCCACGGCCCTTCGCATTCCGGTGGCGCTTGGCTTCCCGTCGCATGCGTCGCTGCTCCTGGAGTGCGGGCACGAGGGCCGAGCCCAAGGCGTGGCGATGCTGCAGCAGGCCATGCTCCGCGTGCTGACCGCCATGCCACCCGGCAAGGTGCGATTCACGATCGTCGATCCGGTGGGCCTTGGCGAGGGCTTCGCGAGCTTCATGCACCTTGCGGATGAGCATGAGCAGCTCATCGGTGAGCGGATCTGGACGGACCACCGTCACATCGAGCAGAAGCTGACCGACCTCTCGGAGCACATGGAGACGGTCATCCAGAAGTACCTGCGCAACGAGTTCGCCAGCATCGAGGACTACAACCGACAGGCAGGCGAGATCGCGGAACCCCTGCGCGTGCTGGTCTTCTGCGACTTCCCGGCCAACCTCACGGAAGCCGCCGCCAAGCGACTTGCGGGCATCGTGAACTCCGGTGCCCGGTGCGGCGTGCACACCATGATCCTCCGAGATGAACGGCTCGAGTGGGTTCCCGGCATCGATCAGGCCGACCTGCGCGCGCGCAGCCTCTGCCTGCAGCACCGTGAGGGCCGTTGGGGCGTGACGAGCCACGGCCTCGAGGGGCTGCCGTTCGAGGCGGAATGGCCGCCTGCAGCGGAACGCCTGATTCCCCTGCTGCGCCGCATCGGCAAGGCGGCGAAGGAGGGCAGCCGGGTCGAGGTGCCCTTCGAGATGATTGCGCCCAAGCCCGATGCGCTCTGGTCGGGTTCGACGGCGACGAGCGTGCAGGTGCCCCTCGGCCGCACCGGGGCGACACGACTCCAGATGATGACGCTTGGCGTGGGGACGAGCCAGCATGCCTTGATCGCAGGCAAGACCGGCTCCGGCAAGAGCACGCTCCTGCATGCCTTGATCACGAACCTGGCGCTGTGGTACAGCCCGGACGAGGTCGAGTTCTACCTCGTTGACTTCAAGAAGGGCGTTGAGTTCAAGACCTACGCCACGCACCGGCTGCCCCATGCGCGGGTGGTGGCGGTCGAAAGCGATCGCGAGTTCGGACTCTCGGTGCTGCAGGGTCTCGATGGCGAGCTCAAGCGACGCGGGGATCTCTATCGGCAGCTGGGCGTGCAGGACTTGGCGTCGTATCGCCGCACGGGGCACCATGTCGTGCTGCCGCGCGTGCTCCTCATCATCGACGAGTTCCAAGAGCTCTTCATCGAGGATGACCGGATCGCCCAGGACGCGAACCTGCTGCTTGACCGGCTCGTGCGCCAGGGCCGTGCATTCGGCATGCACGTCGTGCTCGGCTCCCAGACGCTCAGCGGTGCGTTCAGCCTGGCGCGCACGACGATGGGCCAGATGGGCGTGCGCATCGCACTGCAGTGCTCCGAAGCGGACAGCCAGGTGATCCTCTCGGACGAGAACCTGGCCGCACGGTTGCTCAGCAGGCCGGGCGAGGCGATCTACAACGATGCGGGTGGCCTGCTCGAGGGCAACAGCCCGTTCCAGGTGGTCTGGCTGCCCGACCAGGTGCGAGAGCAGTGGCTCAACCTGGCGCAGATGAAGGCCCAGGCGGAGCCCCCGAAGCGCCCGCTCGAGACGATCATCTTCGAAGGCAACGCACCCGCTTCGCTCGAGGCCAACCCCGTGCTTGCCGGCCGTTGCCCGCCGGGCACGAGCCCGCTGGCGCCGAGCCTGTGGTTGGGCGAGGCGATCGCGATCAAGGATCCCACGGCGATCCGTCTGCGTCGCATGTCGGGCGCGAACACCATCGTGGTCGGCCAGCGCGACGATGCCGCACAGGCACTCTGTGCCAGCAGCCTGCTGTCGCTCGCTGCGCAGGCGCCGGGTGCGCGCGTCGTGCTGCTCGATGGGACCACGGCGGACGACCCGACCTACGGTGCACTCGAAGCGCTCGGCCGGTCGCTCGGACTCGACATCGTGACGGCCACGCCTCGGGAGATGCCCGAACGCCTGCAGGAGCTTGCGGCGGAGGTTGCGAGTCGGCAGGAGTCCGGAGCGGCCGACGGAGCGACGATCCTGCTGATCGCTCATGGCCTGCACCGCATGCGTGCCCTGCGACGCAACGAGGATGACTACGGCTTCGGCGGCGGCGATGCTCCCCCGACCCCGGACAAGCTCTTCATCGCCCTGGCCCGGGAAGGTCCAGCCGTGGGCGTGCACGTGCTGGCGACCGTCGACACGGCGACCAACATGGGACGCGTCCTCGATCGCAATGGCCTGCGTGAGTTCGACAACCGCGTGCTCTTCCAGATGAGCGCCACCGACTCGAGCACGATGGTCGATTCGCCGGCGGCATCGCGACTGGGACCGGATCGCGCGATGCTCTACAACGAGGAACTGGGGATCGCCGAGAAGTTCCGCTTCTACGCCTTGCCCGATCCTTCGTGGCTCGAGGCCGCGGCCGCGCGGCTTCGCGGCGGCGCGTGAGCTCCGGCCAGATCGGCCCACATCCGCTCAAGTCGCTGTTCGGAGTGCCCGGGTGCGGCGTGATCCTGCGCGAACACGCTGAGTTCCCACTCCAGCTCGGCGATGCGGAACGCCTCGACCGAGGCACTGCCGCCACCAGCCCCGTCCACGGCCATGACGCGATCGCGCCAGCCGAGCACGCGGTCGATGTTGGCCTCGTCCCGTGCCGCGCCGCGGTCCTCGATCCGCTGCAGGCGTGCCTCGAGCGCAGCGAGTCGGCGCGGGATCGATTCCCAGGCCTGCCAGTCCATCGTGCGCGCAGCATCCAGCGGCAGGATGCGCGCGTGCAGGGCGCGAACATCATCGATTGAACGTTGCCAGGCTGCCGGACTGGGGGCGTCGAGCGCCCGGGTGACGCGCTGGTCCAACCGCCACACGGCGATCGCCAGCGGCAGTGCCTCATGCACGAAGGCCCAGGCCCGCTCCCCGATGGCCGCGACGCAGGCGTGGAAGGCATCGCGGTCACGAGGCAGCGTGTCCGGCGGAACGCCCTTCAGGATCGCGAGTCGGCTGACCTCGGCGACCACGTGCGGCTCAAGCAGGCGGTGACTCGCCGCGGCGCAGGCGTCGAAGAAGGACGGATGATGGCGGACCTGCTCGGCGAGTCGCGACTCCAGGGCATCGAGGGCGAGTTCGCGCACGGCAGCTGCATGGGTTGCTTTGGCGCGGCCGGCATCGATCCCGATGAAGAGCGCGGCTCCGTCGGAGGTGGCACGCAGCGCCGGGTAGCCGATCACGGCGTGTCCCGACAGATCAAGTTCGATCGATTCCGGGAGCGCTGGCCACGGCCAGTCGCGCGAGGATCGGCCGATCCATGACGCCCAGCCCATGGCCTGCATGGTGGCCTCGTCCCACGCCGATCGCGCCGCCTCACGGTGCTTGCTCTGCAGGGTGCGAAGATCACGGGCCCGGTCGATGATGCCCTTGGGGCCACGCACCACGAACGCCATGCGCAGGTGTGGAGCCAAGGCATCGAGCGCCAGGTCGGTTGGCTGCACGGGCAGCCCCGTGTACGACGCGAGCCACGAGGCGAGCCGACCTCGAAGTGAACCCGAACGGTCGGCAAGGTCGGCGGCGGCCTCGCGGGCCACGTCGGCTGCAGGGATGCACCGCGTGCGGATCCGCTTCGGGAGCGTTCGGATCAGGGCTTCGATGAGTTCATCGTGCAGCCCCGGCACGAGCCAGTCGTAGGCGTCGGGATCGGCACGGCTGAGCACCGCCAGCGGCACCTGGGCTTCGATGCCATCGGTGGCTGCACCGGGTTCGTGGTGGTACTGCAGCGGCACGTGCAGGCCGTGGTCGTCGATCGCATCGGGATAGGCACTCGGTTCCTGTGCGCGATCGGGATCAGCCAGCAGGTCGCGATCCGTCATCCGCACGGATGACTCATGTCGTGGATCGCGCAGCCAGGACCTGAAGCTCGGCCAGGCGTGGAGCTCAGCGGGCAGCCGCGCGTCGTAGAACGCGAACTCGACGTCACGGCCGGCCACGAGGTCGTGGCGGCGTTCCCGTTCCTGCCGCGCGAGCAGGCGTTCGCGCAACGCGATGTTCGCCTTGATCGGCGGGCATCCCCCGGGCAGTTCGCCATCGATGAGCGCGCTCTGGATGAAGACCTGTCGCGCGCCGGCAGGATCGATCGGCCCGAACGGCACGCGGCGTCGAGGGATCAACGTGAGCTCGCCCATGGTGGCCCGTTCCCAGGCCGCGACGTGTCCGGTCTCGATGCGCCAATGCGGTTCGCTGACGGAGCGCTCGACCATGTGCGGCGCCACGGCCTCGACCCACTCCGGCCTGATGCGGCAGGCATCGCGCAACCACCGCCGGGCCGTCTCGACGACCTCGACGGCGACGATCCAGCGAGCCTGGGCCTTGGCGATCGCACTGGAAGGGTGCAGCTCGGCCGTCTGTCCGCTCGGCAGTCGATACGTGCCGTCGTCCTGGCGATGGGCCACGTGCGACACGAAGCCGGCAAGGATGGTCCGGTGCACCCGCTCCGGGTCGCTCTCATCCGCGAGCGGCGGAATCGTCGGGGTGAGTCGCTCGGTGGCGAGTCGCTTCAGTTGCGCATGCAGCTCGTCCCACTCGCGCATCCGCATGGGGCTGAGGAACCGTTCGGTGCACCAGCGCCGTCGGGCGCTCGAGCCCAACTCGGCGCATGCCACCTTCCAGGCCCGCCAGAGCTTGAGCGTGCTCATGGCGTCGCTGCGCTCATCCCGCAGGAGGGCATGCGCAAGGTCGGCGCTCGCGGTGGCACCGGCCGGTCGGTCCCTGGGATCCTGGATGGCCATGCGCGCAGCGAGGATGAGCGCCTCGGCGAGGCAGGTGTTGGCGTGCCCGGCGATGATGGTCCGTGCGATGCGCGGATCGAGCGGCCATTGCGCGAGGTCGCGACCGAGGCGCGTCAGCCGGAGTTCGCTCGTGAACGCACCGAGTTCGACCAGCGTGTCCTGGGCCTCCCGGACCAGCCGCAGCGACGGCGGATCGATCCACGGGAAATGCTCCGCGGCACCGAGCCCGAGCGCAGAGAGTTGAAGGACGACGCCGCTCAGGTTGGCGCGCTGGACCTCGGGCACCGTGAAGTCGGGTCGGAGGTCATGATCGGCCTCACTGAAGAGCCTGACGCACAACCCCGGGAAGAGTCGCCCGGCACGACCTGCGCGCTGGGCTGCACTGGCCTTCGAGATCGGTTCGATCGGCAGGCGCTGCAGACGGCTCCGAGGGCTGTACCGGCTGAGCCGGACGAGTCCGGAGTCGACGACCCATCCGATGCGCGGCACCGTCAGGCTCGTCTCGGCGATGTTGGTGCAGGCGATGATCCTCCGTGCGGCACCGGGCGAGAAGATGCGGTCCTGTTGATCGCTCGGGAGTCGCGAATACAGCGGCAGCACCTCGATGCCCCGGAACCGACCTCGTGCCGCCTCGACGAAGTCGTGGATCTCACGTTCGCTCGCGAAGAAGACCAGCCCATCACCCCGGGCCTCGTCGAGGCAACCTGCCACGGCTTCCAAGGCAGCCTGCACCGGATCACCGTCCTGACCACCCGTTGTCAGGGCGTGGCGGATCTCGACCGGGTGGGTCCGTCCCTCGACCTGAAGCACCGTCGCGCCATCGAAGTGCGACGCGAAGCGGGCGGCATCGAGCGTTGCACTGCTGATGACCACGCGGAACTCCGGGCGCTGTCGCAGGATCTTCCGCAGTGCTCCCAGCAGGAGGTCGATGTTCAGGCTGCGCTCGTGGGCTTCGTCAACGATGACCGCGTCGTGCCGAAGCAGCAGCGGGTCTTCCCGCAACTGGGCGAGCAGCACGCCATCGGTCAGCACGATCAGCCTTGAACGCGGCGAAGCGGTCGACTCGAAGCGGACCTGGTACCCCACCGCCTGCCCGGGCTCCGTTCCCAGCTCGTGAGCGATCCTGGTGGCCACGCTGCGGGCTGCCACCCGCCGAGGCTGCGTGTGGGCGATCGTGCCATCGAGGCCCAGGCCAGCCTCAAGCAGCATCTTGGGCACCTGCGTGGTCTTGCCCGAGCCGGTCGCCGCGCTGACGACAAGCACCTGATGGGTCCGCAGCGCCGAGAGGATCGCATCGCGCTGGGCACTGATGGGCAGCTCCTCCGGATACGCGATGGAGAGTGCGTGGGCGGCTCGTGCGGCGCGCACGTCGTGGGACTTCTGGATGGCCAACTCGATCGCGCGGTGGAGCTGCGAATGCGGCTTGCCTTCACGAACCAGCCGTTCGTAACTGCGGAGCTGGCGCCGCAAGGATGGCAGGTCCGCGCGCAGGCACTCGGCGAGACGCGCCTGGAACGTCGCGAGGGCGCTGGACACGCGGAGAGTGTAGGGCGCGCGTGTGTGCTCCGCGCTTGTCTTCTCACGCCCTCGGGCCCGGGTGTTTGCTCCGCGCCGTCCTCTCGCGCCCTCGGGCCCGGGTGTGCGCTCCGCGCCGTCCTCTCGCGCCCTCGGGCCCATGGCTGCGCGGACGCGCTCGCTCCACCAGGTTTCGCTCGCGCTCACGTCCGTCGCTCGGCGGGGCTGGCACCCGCCTCCGAATGCGCCGCTCGTGCCGCCTTCGCGACTCCCAAAGCCGCGCAGCGCAGGGCCGCTCGGTCGCTGCGGACGGCGCGGAGCAGCGTGGTGACCGCGTGGCAGTCGTGATCTCTGTTGCGGCCGTCGCGGAACAGGGGCGCGGCATGCCTCGCA
Organism: Planctomycetaceae bacterium; assembly: GCA_027490145.1. Lineage (GTDB taxonomy): Bacteria > Planctomycetota > Phycisphaerae > Phycisphaerales > SM1A02 > SYIB01. The sequence continues at coordinate 184,171 of JAIXYQ010000009.1, read as the reverse complement.
GAGCGAGTTCCGCAGCCTGCGAGGAAAGCTGGCGCGCAGCGGCAGACAGTGACCAGGAAGTGACAGACGCGCCAGTTTCTGAGCAGGCGAGGACTGTCTGAGCGAACGAGGCATGCCGCGACCAAAGGGAGCGACGGCCGCGAAGAGCTCACGAAGTGAGCGCTACAGGACTCGACGCCGCAAGGCGCGAAGGACTGGCGCGGCGAAGCCGCGCGGATGCGGCCCTGCCGCATCCAAGAGCTCACGAAGTGAGCGCTACAGGACTCGAACCTGTGACCCCCGCTGTGTAATAGCGGTGCTCTAACCAACTGAGCTAAGCGCCCGGCGAACGGAGTCTAGCGCGGCCTTGGCGCGCCCCGACTCACTCGCCCTTGCGGAGGAAGTAGGTGAATTCCTTCGTGGCGAGTTTCCCGCAACGGCCGTTGGGATCGGTCTGCCCGCGCTCCGTGTCGACCTGGAACACGTGCCATCCTTCGCCGCCGACCTCGTACCAGATCTCGTCGATCTTCTCCTGCCAGAAGGCGCCCGCCGCATCGATCGACGGGAACTCCTGCTCCCACGATGCCTTGATCGCCCCCGCTGGCCCAATGCTTCCGCGGCAGATGAACCGTCCTTGCTCATCGCTTCCGTAGGAAGCGCGGCCGCCAGGTGATTCGAAGGTCCGGCCTTCGCATGCGTTGCCTGCTCCGGCGAGCACCCAGACTTCGCGGCCACGTGCGAAATGCCATCGGTCCGGAGCGTCGGCAAGGTTGCCGGCCGAGGCCTCGGAGTCCTGGAAAGGTCGAAGGAGGTGCTGGCCCAAGGCCCCGAGGCCAAGGGCAAGCATGACCATGGTCAGGGTCCGAGGGGACGATCGCCGCGCCGGAGGTGTCGTGGTGGACATGCGGGCATTGTGCCACGGGCAGTCCGGACGGTGCCGGGTTGCTGTTCGTGAACTTCGTCGCGGCGGCTATCCTCCGGCCTTCCCACGATGGCCTGGTGCAGCCACGAACTCCTGTCCTCGGTCCGACTGCCGCTTGCGGTGGCTTTGGTGGCGCTGTTGGCGGCGTGCGCGGGGGCGCTGGTCGAGGATGCCCCCGAGCGACCGAAGCAGTCGCGCGCCGACCGTCGCGTGATCCCGATGGACGTCGACCCGATCATGCGTGGCACGATTGCGGCCGAGACGATCGTGACCGGTTTCACCCCCACCGTGGTGCGCGGCTACGGCCTGGTGTTCGATCTTCGTGGCACCGGCAGCCGCATCGCACCGACCGAGGTTCGTGCCCAGGTGCTGAAGGACCTGCAGCGCCTGCGCCTTGGCGCTGACGGCAAGGCACCTGACTCGAGCGAACTCGACCGACTGCTCGGCGAGGAGAACACCGCGATCGTCGTGGTCGAGGGCATCATTCCGCCGGCTGCACCCAAGGGCACCCGCTTCGACCTTCGCGTCTTCGCCGCACCCGGGACCGGAGCCACGAGCCTCGAAGGTGGGCGACTCATCCTGACCGATCTTCGTCCGGGCCCCCTGATGCTCGGCAGCAAGCAACCGAAGATCCTGGCGCGTGGCATGGGCGACCTGGTCATCAATCCGTTCGCTGACCCCGTGGGCGTGAGCACGGACACCGTGAATCGCCTGAGTGGTCGCGTGCTGAACGGCGGCGTGGTCACCGACGACATGGTGCTTCGGCTTCGCCTTGCCACGCCGAGCCATGCTCGCGCCAAGCTGATCGCGAGCGCCATCAACAGTTCGTTCCCCCGCGAGCCCGGCCAGCACGATGACACGGCCCGTGGCCGCAGCGACGAGGCGGTCGACGTGGTGATCCCCCCCACCTACTTCAGTCGGACCAACGACTTCGTGGAGCTGGTCCGGCACACGCCCCTGAACACGGCCTCCATCGAGGCCACCGCCCTGCAGGTCAAGCGGGCACTCATCGCCAACCCCGGTGCGGCCGCCGCGGCGAGTCTCCGCTGGCAGGCACTGGGCAAGAAGGCCATTCCCACCGTGCAGTCCCTCTACGAGTACGCCGAGGAACAGCCGCGATTCGCCGGGCTGCAGGCCGGTGCGTACCTGAACGACCCGGTCGTGGTGCCGCACCTGCTGACCATGGCCAACGACAACGGATCGGCGCTGCGCATCGATGCCATCAAGTTGTTGGCCAACATGCAGGGCAATCCGCGGGTGAACATCGGGCTGCGCCCCCTGATCGATGACACGGACATCGATGTCAGGCTGGCGGCGTTCGACGCCCTGCTCAAGCGGGGCGACGCGTCGATCGGCGAGGTCGACGTCAACGGCAAGTACCTGCTCAACACGATCGGCAGCAAGAAGCCGATGATCTACGTCACGCAGAGCGGTCAGCCGCGCGTGGTCATCTTCGGCGACGAGGCCGAAGTCGTCCGCCCCATGACGCTGACCGAGTTCGACTCGAGGCTGGTGGTCCGCGGCGACTACGACCAGCCGCTGCTGGACGTCTTCTGGCAGGCCCCGGACGGCGGCGTGCTGCGGGAGCAGGTGCGACCCGAACTGGCGGAGTTCGCCAGATTCCTCGGCCATCGTGCCTCGCCGGAGTATCCATCGCCAGGCCTGAACATGAGTTACAGCGAGGCGATCGGCACGCTGCACCGACTCTGGAAGGACGGCTACTTCAAGGGTGACTTCAAGGTCGAGCAGGATCGCATCCTGGCGGAGCTGCTGCGCACGGAAGAAGAGGACGCCGAGGCCGACCGGCCGGAGTTCGACGTGCCCGAGGACGAGAAGGACCTTGCCGCCGAGGCCAAGGAGCGCTCCGGCTCGGGCTCCGGAACGGACCTCGACCGCGCGTCGGTCGGCAGCCCGGTTGATTCGCAGCGTCCTTCCCGTGATACTGTTCCCCGTTGACGCAAGTGGTTGTCGCGTGCCGTGAGCGGCCGGGCCCATGGATGGGTCCGCGCGATGACAGGAGGTCTGAAAGATGCGCCTTGCCAAGCTCACCCTGAGCGGCTTCAAGAGTTTCGCCGACACCACGGAGTTCACCTTCGATGCCCCGGTGATCGGCATCGTCGGGCCCAACGGCTGCGGCAAGAGCAACGTCGTCGACGCCATCAAGTGGGTGCTGGGCGAGCGCAGCGCCAAGAGCCTCCGCGGCTCCGCCATGATCGACGTGATCTTCGCGGGCAGCGCCACGCGCAAGCCGCTCGGCTGCGCGAGCGTGACCCTGACCTTCGACAACCCGGTGCTCGACCGTTCCGTCGAGGTGGCGCCGAGCGCGCCCGCGATGGAGACCATCGAGGATGAGCAGGAGTCGGATGACGGCGAGGCCGAGGGGTCCGCACAGGTCCGTCGTGGCCTGGTGGTGCACCGCGCCCTGCCGGTCGACCATGACGTGGTCGAGGTCACCCGGCGCCTCTACTCCGACGGCCGGAGCGAGTACCTCATCAACGGCAAGAAGGTCCGTCTGCGCGACATCCGTGAGCTCTTCATGGACACCGGCATCGGTACCGATGCGTACTCCATCATCGAGCAGGGCAAGGTGGCCGCCCTGCTCGAGGCGAACCCCGCGGAGCGTCGGGCGATCCTCGAGGAAGCGGCCGGTGTGGCCAAGTTCCGGGCGCGCAAGGCCGAGGCGCAGCGCAAGCTGGACAGCGCCGAGCGCAACCTCATCCTGATTCGCGAGCAGCTCGCAAGCACCGAGCGTCGCCTGCGCATCGTGCGCGGCCAGGCGGAGAAGGCCAAGCGTTTCCAGGAGTTGGACACGCGTCGGCGTGCGATCCGTTCGGCGCTTGCCTTCGACCTGTACCACGAGCAACGGACCCGTCTTGCCGAGGCGGAGGCGCTGGTCGCCTCGCTCGACGGCACGCGGGATGCCCTGATCGAGCGCGTTCGGCTGGCCGAGGAGGCCAAGCGCGACGCCGAACTGGCGCGTGACCAGGTCATGCATGAGCAGCAGTCGCACGAGCGCGAACGACTGGAGGCCCAGGGTCTGGTGGGCCAGCACCAGCAGCGTGCGGATGCGGCTCGCCAGGGTCTTGCGCGTGCCGAGGCGGATCTCGAGACCGACCGCGTGGCCTTGGCGCAGGCCGATGAGCGCATGGGCGAGGTGCAGGCCCAGCTCGGCACGCTCGACGAGCAGCTCAATGCCAACGAACTGGCCGTGACGGCCGCCGAGGCCGAAGCCACCGCCGCGAGCGAGCGGCGGGCATCGATCGCCCGCACGCTGACCGATGCGCGGTCGCGACACGAGCGACTGCGTGAGCAGGTGGTCGGGCTTGAGCGCGAGCGATCCCGTGCCGCCCAGCGCTCCACGGCCGCGGATGAGCGGGAACGGTCCTTGGTGGAACAGCTCGAGCGCCTCGATGCGCGCGAGGCCCCCTTCGCCGAGGAACTCGACGCCGGTCGCCTGGCCCGGGTCAAGGCGATCGTGCGGCGGCAGACGGCCAACGATGCGCAGGAGCGACTGCACCGCGAAGCCACCGAGGAACTCCGCGTGGCCGCCCACTTCGACGATCGAAGCGAGGCGATGCTCGAGGAACTCGCAGAGCTTCGTGACGAGCGCACCCGCATCGAGAGCCGCCGTCGAATCCTCGGTGAGATGCAGGATGCCCGCGAGGGCCTGACCGGTGCGGTCAAGGCCGTCCTCGGCGCCCCCGAACGATTCCCCAGCGTGCGTGGCATGCTCGGCGACCTGCTCGAGAGTGACCGTGAGCACGCCACGGCGGTCGAAGCGGCACTGGGCGAGGCACTGCAGATGCTGCTGCTCGACGCACCCGAGTCGGTCAGGCCGACGGTGGTGACCGCCAAGGAACAGCGTGGGCGCATCTCGTTCGCCACGGCATCCATCCAGCGCCCCGCGGGCGTCGAGCGTGGCGAGGTCGAGGGAGCGCTGCCGCTGCTCGGCTTCGTCCGTGCCGCCGGCGACGCCACCAAGGTCGCCGAGTGCCTGCTGTCGGATACCTGGCTCGTCAACGACCTTGACGCCGCGCTCCTGATGGCCCAAGGCGGCCTGCGCGGCGCGCGCATCGTGACCCCGTCCGGAGACCTGATCGACCGCACCGGCGTCGTGACCGTGGGTGCCGCCGATGCCGCGGTGGGCGGCATGCTCAGCCGTCGTGCCGAGATGGCCGAGCTCGTGGCCGCCACGCGTGCGCTGGGACGGCGCATCGAGGGCCTCGAGGGAGAATGCAACGCCCTGGCGAGCGAGGGTGAACAGGCGCGGGCCCGTCATCGCAGCCTGGACGAGGCACTGCAGACCGCACGTCGTGATGCGGTCGAGGCGCAGTTCGAGGTCGATCGGGTGGAGCAGCTCCTGGCCCGCGTCGAGCGTGACCGTGCGCGTCTCGTGGATGAACGACGCGAACTCGAGTCTCGCCGAGCCACCATCACCAACGAACGTCGGGAAGCGGGCGAACGTCTCGCTGCGCTTGCGGATGACGCCGCTCGCGCCCAGGCCGCCGCGATCGAGGCCGCAGCCGCCCTGCAGCAGGGCCAGGCCGAGGCGGACCAGGCCGGCGAGTCCTTCAACACCGCCCGCATCAAGGCGTCGCAGGCACAGTCGGTGCTCGATGCGACCCGCCGCGAGAGCGGGATCCTGCGCCGATCGATCGATGAACTCCGTGCGCGCCGCGCCACGCTGGAAGACCAGCATGCGCGCCGTCACGGCCAGCTCGATGAGTTCGCCGCCGCGATCCGCGCAGCCGAGGCGGACCGGGATGCAGCGCTCGGCCAGGAGCGGGCCGCCGCAACGTCGCTCGTGGCGATCGCCGAGCGGTTCACCCAGGCCACGGTGGCCAATGAGCGCGCCTCTGAGGTGCTGCGGAGCGAACGGGAGGCCGGCCACGAGACCGAGCGCCAGTGGAATGCCGCCGAACTCTCGCGTCGCGAGGCCACCATCAAGCTCGAGAATCTCGTCGCCTCGACGCTCGAGGAACTCGGCCTTGACCTGGCCCTCGGTTACGCCCTCCACGTCGAGGAGCGCGAGGCGGGAACCTTCGTCGCGCCGGACCGCACCGAGGCAGGTGCCGAGGCCGACGGCCTGCGCGAGGAGATCCGCCGACTGGGCAACGTGAACCTTGACGCGATCGATGAACTCACGCTGCTCGAGACCAGGTTCAATGACCTTGGAACCCAGCTGGCGGACATCGACCAGGCCAAGTCGCAGCTCGAGGTGCTCGTGGGCGAACTCGACCGCATCAGCCGCGTCCGCTTCGAGGAGACCTTCAACGCGGTGCGGACCAATTTCGGCGGAACCGACGGCATGTTCCGGCGGCTCTTCGGCGGCGGCAGCGCCGACATGTTCCTCGTGCCCGACGAGGAGGGCAACGTGGACTGGCTCGCCAGCGGCATCGAGATCCGTGCCAAGCCCCCGGGCAAGGAACCCCGAGTCATCAGCCAGCTCTCTGGCGGCGAGAAGAGCATGACCACCGTCGCGCTCTTGCTGGCGATCTTCCAGAGCAAGCCCGCCCCCTTCTGCATCCTCGACGAAGTCGATGCGGCGCTCGACGAGGCCAACACCGAACGCTTCGCGTCGAGCCTTCATGGCTTCCTCGATCGCAGCCACTTCATCGTGATCACGCACCACAAGCGCACGATGCAGCACTGCCACAAGCTCTACGGCGTGACCATGCCGCAGCGCGGCGTGAGTCGTCGCGTGGCGGTCCGGTTCGAGCAGGTCGGCAACGACGGTCGCCTGAGCAAGGATGCCGTCGAGCAGGCCGAGCGCGAAGCCGAAGAAGCCGTCGGCACGGCCTGAGCCGTCCGTCAGGCCTTGATGAAGGTGCCGCGGGTGCGGTCCTTCGTCACGCCCGGGAAGGCGAGCACCTGGTTCTGCATGGCCACGTACACGCCCGGCGCCACGATCTGCACGGCGAGCAGGGCCTCGGTCAGGTTCTGCTGCGCATCGGTGTCGCGCAGCTCATAGGGCTTCATCGCGCCGGTGAAGACCACGGGCTTGGTCAGCGCGCCCTCGCGCGCCAGCCGCTCGAGGACGGCCTCGCCGCTCACGGCCAACCGGTCGGTCCCATGGACCACCACCACCCCATCGTGGTCACGCAGCGCGTTGTGCACCGTCGCGGCGATCAGGGCGTGGTCCTCCGGCGTCATGTCAAGGCTGTCCTTGTTCATGAGCGCGATGCGCGACACGCCCACGCCGCGCAGGTCCATCTGCGCGAGCATCACGTCGAGGACCGCCACGCGGTTGGCCAGCACGCCGGTCAGGGCGTCGTAGGTCTTCTCGATCGTTCCGCCGGTGCTGATCAGGGCGATGCGCTTCATGGGGGCGGGAAGCGTAGCCGACGACGGACCGGTCACGCCCACTCCACGGTGCATCCGGTCGCGGTGCAGACGATGCGACGTGACGCACCCGACATCGGCCGATCCGCCGCGTGGCTCCCCATCGAGCCCAGCAGCAGCCCCTCGCGCATCGCGCGCGCCAGCGCAGCAACCGCCCACGTCAGTCCAACGGGGTTGGCCATGATGGTGCCGGACTCCGCCTGGATCGTGCGGGCGAGGGCATCCAGGGCATCACGGCCGCCCGGGCGATCACGCGTCGCCAGCGCCAGACGCACCTGCAGGTCGATGATCGCACTGAGCCCGCTGGGCACGGCGCCATCATGATGCGACCTGATGCGCACCGGAAGGCCGTCGCCGCCGAGGCTGGCCCACCACCTGCCCTCCTCCGACCAGCACGCGCGCGCGTGATGCTCAAGGGTCACGGCGCGAGCGAGCCACTGTTCGTCGCCCGTGGCGCGCCAGAGCGTCTCGAGCCCGAGGCCCAGGCAGGCGACGTCCGCGAGCGTCGCGGGTGGCCCGAGCACCGTCCCGGTCCTGGTCCGGTGCCAGGCACCGTCCCGTTGATGCCCGCCCCAGATCGCCTCGGCGATCCCGGCGGCACGCTTGACGAGTCGGTCGTCGCCCAGCGCCAGTCCTGCCGCCGCGAGTCCTTCCACCAGCAGGCCATTCCACTCCAGGATGACCTTGGTGTCCCGTCGCGGACCGGGGCGCGCATCACGCACGGCCAGCAAACGGTCGCACGCCCCATCGATGGCGGCGCTGCTGCGCCAGGGACGCCGCGTGGGTACGACCGTCGGCGGCGCGTCGGCGTGGTGGGGATCGCGGAAGTTCGGCCGGTCGAGTCCCAGTGATTCGATCGCCTCCTGGCGTGCAGCGGCATCGAGCGGCGCCAAGGCATCGAGTGCCTGCTCAGGCGTCCACAGGTAGTTCAGTCCCTCGCGTCCATCGACCTCGGCATCGAGCGCAGCGATGCAGGCACCACCATCGGCCGTCATCTCGCGCTCGATCCAGACCGCCGTCCGGCGCATCGCCGCGGACCAGCGTTCGTCGGGCGCACGGACGGACTCGACGGCCAGGAGTTCAAGCAGCTGCCCGTTGTCGTAGAGCATCTTCTCGAAGTGGGGCACGGTCCAGGTGGCGTCGACGCAGTAGCGATGGAATCCACCACCCACCTGGTCGAGGATTCCTCCGCAGACCATGCCGTCCAGAGCTCGCGTGACCGTCGGCTGCAACGACGGCGTCTCGCGCGCAGCCTCCCGCACCAGCCGCAGGTAGCACGGCTGGGGGAACTTCGGTGCGCCACCGAAGCCGCCGTTGGTGGTGTCCTCGAACCTGAGCAAGGCGTGCGCGACCTGGCTGGGCAGCGACGCGGGAAGTTCCACCGGCGGAACGATCCGGGTGAGCACATCCTCCACGATCCCGCCGATGCGGTTGGCCTGGACGATGACCTCGTCGCGCCGTTGCGCCCAGGCGATTCCGAGCGAGGCCAGCACCCTGCGGAAGGACGGTCGGCCATGCGCGTCGCGCGGTGGGTAGTAGGTGCCCACGTGGAAGGCACGCATCGAGTGGGGATCGATGAAGCCGTTCAGCGGCCATCCCCCGCTGGCCCGGCCATCGGTCAGCTCGGTCATCACCTGGCAGGCCGTCATCAGCCATTCATCGACGCTCGGGTGCTCCTCGCGATCGACCTTGATGGCGATGAACCCGTCGCGCAGCGCCTGCCCGATCGTCGGATCCTCGAAGGACTCCCGCTCCATCACGTGGCACCAGTAGCACGTGCTGTAGCCGATGCTCACGAAGAGCGGCCGGTCCAGTCGCCGTGCCTCGGCGAGCGCCTCGTCGCACCAAGGCCACCAGTCGACGGGGTTCGCCGCATGCTGCAGCAAGTAGGGGCTCGTGCACGCGGACAGGCGATTGCCTGATGGTGGATCCTGTTCCATGACGGCGCGGCTACTCTATGTCCGACGCATGGACGCGGCCCCCTGCCTGCTTGCCGAATTGCCACCGCTCGCCGGCGCGAGCGCGGGATGGCTTGCACTGTTGGGTGCCCTTGGTGTGGTGCTCGTGGCCCGAGGCGCCCGCATGCTGCCGCTGCTGGTGCTCGTCGCCGGCGGGATCGCCGGATGGGCCGTCGGCATCCGGATCCACCAATCCTTCGCCTTGCGCGTGCCCGAGTGGGCCGCAGCGCTTGCGGCGGCGGTCATCGTGGCCACCGTCAGCGTCGTCTTCCTCCGGATCGGCGTGGCGTGGATGATGGCTCTCCTGGCCAGTGCGCTCTGCGTGCTGCTGTCGTGCACGATGATCGATCGCGGCGTCCTGAATCCCTCGCCGACGCCGATCGTCCGGGGTGGTGCGGCCCTGACCGATGGAAGCTCCGCCCCGATGCTCGGCGATGCGGAGCCGACGCCGCGTGACCTGGCGCCGACCCTGCTCGATGCGCTGGCACGCAGTTGGAACGACGCAGCCACGGATGCGGGCTTCGTTGCGCGAACGACCGATGCATGGCGACACATGCGGGCCCGGACCGATGCCTGGTGGGCGCGGCTTCCGTCCGCCACGCAAACGCTCGTCTCGGCCTTCGGCTGGGGCGGGTTCGCGGCGGGGTTCATCGCGGCCATCTTCTTCGCACGAGGGGTCCCGGTCCTGCTGACGTCGATCGTCGGCTCGGCGCTGGCCGTCGCGGCCATCGCCTCCTTCGTCGAGCGGCTGTCGGCCGGACGCCTGGCGGTTCCGCCGCAGCCCTGGCCGTGGCTGATGTTCATCGGGGCCGGCACGGTGCTGGGCCTCCTGTTGCAGGCAGCGCGCACGGCACCGAAGCCCACGCCGGCTTCCGACGGCACCACCAACGACCATGGATGACTTCACGTATCGCCACGGCGAGCTGCACTGCGGCTCCGTTCCGGCTTCCACCATCGCCGATCGATTCGGTACGCCCACGTACGTGTACAGCGCGGCGACGCTGCTGGACCACCACCGCAAGCTCGCCCGGGCGTTCGCGCCGCTTGCTCCGCTGATCTGCTACTCGGTGAAGAGCTCCGGCAACATCAACCTCTGCCGATTGCTGGCCCGGGAGGGTGCCGGCATGGACGTCGTCTCGGGTGGTGAACTCCACCGCGCGATGGCGGCGGGCTGCCCCGCCGATCGTTGCGTCTACGCGGGCGTCGGCAAGACCGATGCGGAGATCGAGTTCGCGATCCTGCAGGGCGTCGGTGTGCTCAACGTGGAGAGCGAAGCCGAGTTCGAGGTGGTGGCGGCGATCGCCGCGCGACTTCAGCGCACGTGCATCGCGGCGCTGCGGGTGAATCCCGACGTCGATCCCAAGACCCACCGCTACACGAGCACGGGCCGCAAGGAAACGAAGTTCGGCGTGGACATCGAACGCGCCCGGGCGTTCTTCGCCGCCTACGGCAACGATCGATGGTGCCGGCTCACGGGGATCCATCTCCACATCGGCAGCCCGGTCTATTCGGTCCAGCCCTACGTCGACGCCATCACGAAGACCCTGGCCTTGATGGATGCCCTGGCGGCGGCCGGTCACGTGGTCGACACGCTCGACCTCGGCGGCGGATTCGGGGCCGACTACGAGACCGGCCAGAGTCCCGAGGCCTCGGTGTATGCGGCCGCGATCGTGCCGCTCCTGGAGGAACGCGTGCGTGGTGGCCTGCGCGTGATCCTCGAGCCCGGACGGACGATCGTGGCGAACGCAGGGATCCTGCTCACGCGGGTCCTGTACATGAAGCACTCCGGAGACAAGACGTTCGCGATCTGTGACGCCGGCATGAACACGCTGCTGCGCCCCTGCCATTACGACGCGTTCCATTTCATCTGGCCGGTCGCGCCGGCGGAGGGCTTCGTGCCCGATCGTCGGGCGCGCTCCATGCAGTTGGATGGCTTGGCGCTGATGGACGTCGTCGGGCCGATCTGCGAGAGCGGCGACTTCCTGGCCATCGACCGTGCGCTGCCCCCCCTGCGTCGCGGCGACTTGGTCGCGGTCTTCACGGCGGGTGCGTACGGCATGAGCATGGCCAGCCGCTACAACAGCGTGCCGCTGCCGGCCGAGGTCCTGGTGGATGGCGACGACGTGCGCGCCATCCGCCGTCGCGAGACCTGGGACGACCTCATCGCGCACGAGTGCCCGGCGTAGCGCCGGCATCGTGCCACGAACGTCAGATCGCCACGCCGTGCGGCTCAGGCCGCCGGTGCGCCGCTGATGGCCGCAGCGATCCATGCGGCGAGCGCAAGCGCCTGCGGCGTGAAGACCATCAGCACCACGCCGGCCAGCGATCCGGCCGCAAGGTCATCCGCCACCACGCCGAGCCCACCGTGCCAACGCTGCATCAGGCGGATCGGACCGGGCTTCCAGATGTCGAAGGCGCGGAAGAGCAGGAAGGACGCTCCGCTCAGCACCACGGAGTCGATCCAGCCCGCGCCCTCGATGAAGGCAAGAGGCATGGCGGCCACGGCACCGCCGGCCACCTCGTCGATCACGATGCTCGAGGCGTCCTTGGCGCCAAAGCCACGTTCTCCGTCATCGCCCCAGCGAATGCACGCCCACGTCGACACCAGGCACAGCGTGACCAACCCGAGGGCAGACTCCCAGACTGGAGCGCCGAAGCCCAGCATCAGGCACGCGAGCGCGGCGGGCGGAAGGCTTCCCCAAGTTCCGGGTGCCGGACGCAGCAGGCCCAGGCCGCCTGCCGTGAGCCAGAGGGAGGTGGAGCTCGGCAGCCCGCTGGGACGACGCGAACCTGCGCTCACCGCCACGCCTCGCGGGAACGCACGATGTAGGGCAGCGCGCTGACGAGCGTGAGCACCACGGTGAACAGCACGAACCAGTGGGTGATCGGCACGAAGGCCTCGTTCGTCACACCGAGGTTCGGGAACGCCCCCGCCGCGGCCACGCCCGCAAATGGGATCGTGAGCGACTGGGCCGTCATCTTCCACTTGCCCCATCGGTCGGCTGGGCACGGCATGCCCCGGGCCTCCATGCTCGCGCGCAGGCTCGTCACGAAGAGTTCACGAGACAGGATGGCGATGACCATCCAGGGCTTCACGCCCGATCCGGGGCAGAGCGGTTCGACCACCAGGACGAGCGCCCCGAGCACCAGCACCTTGTCGACGAAGGGGTCCATGATGCGCCCGAAGGCGCTGACCGCGTTGAAACGCCGCGCGAAGTAACCGTCGAGAAAGTCGGTTCCCGCAGCCACGCCGAAGACCCAGCCGGCGGCGACGGACCGTCGCGCGCGCTCCGACGGATCCACGCCGGACCAACCGTGCACCAGATCAAGCATCATCCAGAAATACACGATGGCCAGGACCAGCCGGCTCATGGTGATGAGGTTGGGCAGGTGGCGTCGGTCCATGGGACACGATCCTACGGCCGAGCGTCCGCATAAGTTGCGGCCTTGGCGCGACGCGTCTATCTTTCCGCGACCCTGAAGGGCCCGCGCGCGCGGACCCGAGGGTGCCTCGCCACCCAATCTCACGAGCATGATCCCCCCACTCTTGTACGCCGCGTCAGCGATCTGCGCCGTCGGGCTGTTCCTGCTGCTTCGGCAGCCCACGGGCAAGGTCCGTCTTGGTGCAACCATCCTCGGGCTGGCCGGCCTTGCCTGGCTGCTCGTCCAAGGTGTCCAGGCTTCCGGCGCCGTCGGCCTCGATCCACGCGTGGCGATCATGTCGCTGGCCGTGGCCATGGCCACCGCAGCCGCCGTGCGGGTCATCACCACCACCAGGCCTGTGTTCGCCGCGCTGTACTTCGTGCTCGTGGTCGTCGCGGGTGCCGTCGCCTATCTGGTGATGGGCGCGGAGTTCATGGCGTTCTCGCTGATCATCGTCTACGCCGGTGCCATCCTGATCACGTACATGTTCGTGCTGATGCTCGCGCAACAGGCACCTGATGCCGATGGCCCGAGCGTGGCGTACGACCGCGTGGCCCGTGAGCCCGCCGCCGCGGTGCTCTGTGGGTTCGTGCTGCTTGCGGCGCTGGCCAGCGTGGTGGGCGATGCCCGGGCCACCCAACAGCCCGTCGCCGTGGTCCAGGCCCGCGCCAACGCCGCCGCATGGAACCGCATGCGCGGCATGCCTGAACTGGTCCAGGAGCGAGTCACCGCCGAGCTCGCCGCAGCCGGCAAGGACCCCATGGGCTGGTCGCCGGCCGGAGGCCTGGAGGTCGCCCAGGATGGCCGGACGGCCATGATGCCGGTCACGCTTGCGGATGGCTCGCGTCACGAAACCGTGCTCAAGGCTGCGGACCTGCCCGTGAACAGCACCGCGCTGGGCTGGGAGCTGGTCACGGCGTATCCGGGCAGCCTGGAACTCGCAGGCGTGATCCTGCTGATGGCGATGCTGGGCGCCGTGGTGCTGGCTCGCCGCCAGACCGACATGGCCGAGGATGACCGTCGCGCGGCCGCGGGCCTGTCGCGCACCAACGTCGAGGATGCCGACCTTGCCGGAGACCGAGCATGAATCCCATCGATCCACAGTTGCCGCCGGGTGATCCACTGGTGATGCTCGGCCTCCTCGCGAGCGCCATCCTGTTCGCCGTGGGCATCGTCGGCTTCCTCAGCCGACGCAACATGATCACCATGTTCCTGTGCACGGAACTCATGTTCCAGGGTGCCGGGCTCGCCATGATCTCGTACGGACGCCAGCACATGGACCTGTCGGGCCAGGTGTTCGTGATCTTCATCCTGACGGTGGCCGCCGCCGAAGCCGCGCTCGCGCTCGGTCTCGTGGTGCTGCTCTACCGACGCAAGGAAACCCTGAGCGCCGAAGCGTGGAAGGAACTCGCTGAGTCATGATCGCTGCTCCCGCGATGCTGTCGTCGGTCCTCGCCCTTGCGCAGGGCCCGCTCGATGCCCAGGCCGCACCAGAACTCCGCTGGGCCGGGCTGGCCCTGCTGCTGCCCCTGGTCAGCGGCGTGCTCTGCCTGCTGTGCGGCTGGTTGAAGGTCCGCTCGAAGCTGCCCGCCGCGCTCACGATCGCGGCGCTCGGCGGGGCCTTCGCGACGATCCTCCGCCTGCAGGGCGTGGTCGGCGAGACGCCGGTCGTCATCAACCTCTTCGATTGGATCAGCTGGACGTGGGGCGATGGCAGCCGCTTCCACGGATTCACCGCCAACGTCGACCTGTACGTCGATCGGCTCACCGTCTTCTGGATGCTGTTCGTCACGGGCCTCGGCACGCTCATCGCGCTCTACGCGAGCGAGTACATGGAGTCGGACGTCGGCAAGGGGTACACGCGCTTCTTCGGTGCGGTCAGCATCTTCCTCTTCGCGATGGGTTGCCTGGTGATGGGCGGCAACCTCGTCATGCTCTACCTCGGCTGGGAAGGCGTGGGCCTCGCGAGCTACCTGCTCATTGGCTACTACTTCACCAAGCCCGAGGCCGTCGCGGCCGCGAAGAAGGCCTTCATCGTCAACCGCATCGGCGACCTCGGCCTGGCGCTCGCGCTCTTCCTGACCTGGCAGTGCTACGGCACCGTCGAGTACGCGGCCCTCTGGAAGGCGATCGAGGCGGCGCCCGCGAGCAGCGAATGGACCGCGCAGGCCATCCCCTGGCTCCTCATGCTCGGAGCCTTCGGCAAGAGCGCGCAGTTGCCGCTCTACGTCTGGCTCCCGGATGCGATGGAAGGCCCGACCCCCGTGTCGGCACTCATCCATGCCGCAACCATGGTCACGGCCGGCGTCTACCTGATCGCGAGGATGTTCCCGCTCTTCATCGTCAATCCCGATGCCCTCGCCGCGGTGGCGTGGGTCGGTGGCCTCACCGCGCTGCTCGCTGCCACGATCGGCATGGCGCAGTACGACATGAAGCGCATCTGGGCGTACTCCACGATCTCGCAGCTGGGCTACATGTTCCTGGGGCTCGGCGTCGGGACCACGTTCGGCGCGTCGTACCACGTCTTCACGCACGCGTTCTTCAAGGCACTGCTCTTCCTGACCGCCGGCGCCGTCATGCACGGCTTCGCCGGCCAGCTCGACATCCGCAAGCTGAGCGGCCTCCTCAAGGTCCCCGGCTTCAGGCTCGTGAGCCTGCTCGCGGTGCTCGGGTGCTTCTGGCTCGCTGCGTTCCCGTTCACGGCGGCCTTCTTCAGCAAGGATGAGATCCTGGTCTCGGCCTTCACGGCCAAGGATGAGCGCGTGCACGTGCTCGGCTGGATCGGCCTGGTGGTGGCTGCGCTCACCGCGTACTACACCTTCCGGGTCGGATTCCGGGTCTTCTTCGGGCCGGTGAAGTACGAGCCCGGTGATGAGCACCACGGTCACGACGATCATGACCATGCGCACGGTGGGCACGACGCCAACGCCTCGCACGGTGGGCATGCCCAGCATGGCCAGCATGCTCAGCATGGCCACCATGGCGAGTTCCATCCGCATGGACCGCGCTGGGCCATCCGCGTCCCGCTGGTGCTGATCGCCGTCGGGGCCATCCTCGCCGGTTGGCCGAGCTACCGCACGATGCTGGATCACGATGCGCCCAATTGGGTCAAGACTCAGGTGGCGCAGTCCAGCGCGTACCAAGGTGCTCCGGCCGGTGACCATGCCACGCACGGCGGGCATGACGCAGTCTCGCACGATGCTGCGCATGCTGATCATGCTGATGATGCCCACGCCGACCATGAACACCTGGTCCTCGGCATGGATGCCCACACCGCCGTGGGTCGCCTGGGTTCGCTCGCCTGCATCGCGGGCATCCTGGTGTCGCTCTACCTGCACCTCATCAATCGGGGCGCTGCTGATGCCTTGCGCAGGGCGCTCATGGGATCGATCGCCACGCGATGGATCGTCGTCGGCGCTGAGCGCAAGTGGATGGTGGACGAGTTCTACGACTGGGTGATCCGTCTGCCCTTGCGGCTGGTCGCGAACATCCTGTCCGCGATCGATGAATTGCTGCTCGATGCCGGCATCGTGAACGGGCTCGGTGCCCTGCCGGCCGCCGTCGGCAGGATCTTCCGCCCGCTGTACGGCGGTGTCGTGCAGGGCTACGCCGTCACGATGGCAGGTGGCGTGGCGCTGGTGGCCGCGTGGGTGATCTGGATCTGGCTGCGGGGAGCGAACTGAACATGAACCTCATCTGGGCATCCATCCTGATTCCTGTCGTCACCGCTGCGGTGATCGCCGTGGCGAACGCGCGGGCTGCACGCAGCCTCGCCGCCGTCGGATCGCTCGCCAGCCTCGGCGCGCTTGCCGCATTCGCGTGGCAGTTCCCCGCCTGGTCGACCGGCGCGGTCCACCCCGAGCCATGCGGCTGCGCCTGGCTCTCGTCGATCAACGCGACGCTCGGGGTCGGGTTCGATTCCGTCAGCCTCATGCTGGCCCTGCTCGAGGCGTTCCTGATCCCGATCTGCGTGATCGGCTCCTGGACCGCGATCTCCGAGCGCCAGCGCGAGTACTACGGTTGGTTCATGCTCCTTCACGCCAGCATCCTGCTGGCGTTCGCCGCGCGTGACGTGCTCCTGTTCTACGTCGGGTACGAGTTCACCCTCGTGCCGCTGCTGTTCATCATCGCGATCTGGGGTGGACCGGAGCGTCGGCAGGCCGCGCACAAGCTGTTCCTCTACACCTTCCTGGGATCGCTGTTCTTCCTGGGTTCGATCCTCTTCGTCGGTTGGCAGCACCACGCCTCGACGGGGCTGTGGAGCTGGGACATGGGCACCCTGTCGACCTTCGCCAGCGCCCGTCTGCCGGCGAACACCCAGTACTGGCTGTTCGCCGCGCTCCTGGCCGGCTTCGCGGTGAAGGTGCCGCTCTTCCCCGTGCACACGTGGTTGCCGCTGGCCCACAACCAGGCGCCGACGGCCGGCTCGGTCATCCTGGCCGGCACGCTGCTCAAGCTCGGCACGTACGGCATCTTCCGCCTCGCGCTGCCCATGGCGCCCGAGGGCGGTGCTGCCCTGGCTGTCCTCGCCTCCGTGCTGTGCACGGTGGCGGTCGTCTACGCCGCCCTCATCTGCTGGGTGCAGACCGATGCGAAGAAGCTCGTGGCCTACTCGTCCGTGAGCCACCTGGGCATCTGCATGCTCGGCCTGTTCGCGCTGAACCCCGTCGGTGCACAGGGCAGCGTGCTCTACATGATCAACCACGGCCTCTCGACCGGGGCGCTCTTCCTCCTGATCGGGATGGCGTACGAGCGCTACCACGTGAAGGACATGGACCAGATCGGTGGTCTGGCCAAGCGCATGCCGGTCTGGGCGTTCTTCATGGTGTTCTTCACCATGAGTTCCATCGGCCTTCCAGGGCTCAATGGCTTCGTCGGCGAGTACCTCTGCCTCTTCGGCGCCTACATCGCCACCGGCGATGCATCGACGGGGTATCCGGGTCTCCTCGGCCCTGGCTTCGCACTCGTGGCCGGTACCGGCCTGATCCTGGGCGCCATGTACATGCTGCTCCTGGTGGGCCGGTACGTGTTCGGTCCGCTGCGCGAACCCAGGGATGATGCGCACGCCAAGCACGGTCATGACGGTGCACACGCGCACGACGGTGGCCATGATGGCGGGCACGGCGACCTCACCGGCCGCGAGGTCGGCTTGCTGGTGCCGTTGGCGCTGGTGTGCCTGTTCATCGGCGTGTATCCGAAGCCCATGCTGCAGGCCATCGGCCCCGTGGTGGAGCGCACGCTTGCGCCCTATCCGGCCGCCGTCGAGCGAACGCTGAAGTCGCAGCCGCAGGCTGCCGAGGCCGTGCAGGCCGACTCCAAGGAGGATGACCGTGGTTGACATGAGCCAGACGGTGGCGCTGCTTGCGCCGGAGATCGTGCTGTTCGTGGCCTCGATGCTGGTGGCCGTGCTTGGCCTGTCGCGTTCGACCGGGATCCGCTCGCTCGTGCCGTGGGTCTGCGTCGCGGCGCTCGTCGGATCCATCCTTGCGCTCGATGCCGTCTGGACGCCCGAGCGCATCCAGGGTGCCCGGCTGCTCTTCCCCATGCTGGGCAAGTACGGCAAGGCACTCATCGCGCTCATCGGCATCGGACTGGTGGCCGTGTCGGCGGGATCGATCGACCGTCGATACGAGGAGGCCGTGGCCCGCGGCCGCGCATCCTTCGATGCCCTCCGGGTCGTGCGTGGCGAGTACTACGCGTTCCTGCTGCTGAGCCTGACCGGCGCCATGCTCGTGATGAGCGCGCCGGACCTCATCTGGCTCTTCCTGGGCCTCGAACTGGTGAGCCTGCCCACCTACATCATGGTGGCGGTGGCACGGACCGGCCGCCGCAGCATGGAAGCGGCGATGAAGTACTTCTTCCTCGGTGCGCTGGCGACGGCGGTGACGCTCTACGGCTTCGCGATGCTCTATGGCGCCACCGGCACCATGCAGCTGATCGCCATGCGCGACGTCCTCGCGGAACAGGCCGCAGGGCCTGGGCTGAGCACGACGGCGCTCCTGGGCACCATCCTGACGGTGCTGGGCCTGTGCTTCAAGCTCGCTGCGGTTCCGATGCACTTCTACGCTCCCGATGTCTACGAGGGCGCACCGCTGCCGGTCACGGCGTTCCTGTCGTTCACGCCGAAGATCGCGGGCTTCTCGGCGCTCATAACCGTGCTCGGCGCCGTGGGCTGGTCGGGCCACGCGATGGTCGACCACGACGGCGTCCGCATTGCCTACGAGGGCCTTCCACAACCGGTCACGGCCGTGCTCTGGATGGTGGCCGCACTCACCATGGTGCTGGGCAACATCGGTGGCATCCTGCAGACGAGCCTCAAGCGCACCCTCGCCTACTCATCGATCGCCAACAGCGGCTACATGCTCGTCGGCGTGATCGTGGGTCCCAAGGGCGGCATCGGAGCGATGTACCTGTTCATGCTGGGCTACGGGGTGATGACCATCGCCACCTTCGGGGTCCTGGCTGCGCTTGAGCGCAAGGGCGAGGAAGTCGACAGTTTCGAATCGCTCGCCGGCCTGCGCGCAGCGCACCCCGGCCTTGCCTTCCTGCTCACGGTGAGTGCGCTGAGCCTGCTCGGCGTGCCGCCGCTGTTCGGTGCGTTGGCCAAGATCGTCCTGGTCTTCGTGGCGTTCGAGGGCGGCCAGGCGTCGTTGGCTGCGGTGCTCCTGCTGAACACCGCCATCGGCGCGGTCTACTACCTCCGGTTCGTGGGGGCTGCCGTCGTCAACCCGCAGAACGCCAAGAGCCAGGAGGTCGTGGCGATTCCACACTGGTGGCCAAAGACGGCCGCCATCGTCGCCGGGCTGGGTCTCATCGTGCTTCCGGCGTTCCTCAGCCGCTTGGTCGACGCCAGTGCCACCACGGTGGATGGCTACGTCGATCTCGGAGAGGCCGTGGCCAGCGAGACCGAGCGCTGATCGGATCAGGGCAGGACGTCGGGCGACCAAGGTTATGGTGAGCCGCATCCTCCCGGGCGACTCGCTATACTTCTTGCCCCGCTGCGACTGTAGCTCAATTGGATAGAGCATCGGTCTACGAAACCGAAGGTTGATGGTTCGAGCCCATCCAGTCGCGTTCGACGCCCCCGACACCGGGGGCGTTGTCATGTCAGGAGGTCCCATGGGCAACGCCGACATCGTGCGACTGTTCGAGGAGTTCGCCGTCCTGCTCGAACTCACCGGGGCCAACGCCTTCCGGGTGCTGGCGCACACCAAGGTCGCGCGCGCTGCCGAGTCGTCGACGATCGACCTCGTGGAGCTCGCGCGAACCGACCCCAAGGCACTGTCGTCCATCGATGGGATCGGCGCGGGCAGTGCCGCGAAGATCGTCGAGTTCGTCGCGACAGGAACGGTCAAGGACCTGGTCGACCTGCGCTCGCAGGTCCCCGCCGGCCTGCCGGCCCTGCTGGCGTTGCCGGGTGTCGGCCCCAAGTCCGTCCGGCTGCTGTGGCAGGAGCGTGGAGTCGTCGACCTCGCGACGCTGGAGTCTGCGCTCGCCGAGGACCGTCTCGTGGGCCTGACTGGCTTCGGACCCAAGAAGATCCAGAATCTCCGTGACGGCATCGAGTTCCTGAAGACCGCGGTCGGTCGTGTGCGGATCGATCACGCGCTGGCGGTGGCCGAATCCGCGGTGGAGCACCTCCGCGCCGCGGGCGTGGTGTCCCGGATCGAGTTCGCAGGCAGCCTCCGGCGCGGCAAGGAGACCATCGGTGACGTCGACCTCGTCGCCGTGGCACCGGATGCGGCGCGTGCGATGGAGACCTTCTGCGCCTTGCCGGGTGTGACGAAGGTGCTGGTGACCGGGCCGACGAAGTCCAGCATCCGCATGCAGGATGGACTTCAGGTCGACCTTCGCATCGTGCCTGAACAGTCCTACGGTGCGGCGCTGCTCTACTTCACGGGCAGCAAGGAACACAATGTGCTCCTGCGGGGTCGCGCGCAGCAGCGCGGCCTGCGGCTGAATGAGTACGGCCTGTTCACGGATGACGGTGTCGATGCTCCGCAGGACCGCCAGGCCCCCATCGCGTCCCGGACCGAGACCGAGCTGTACGAAGCCCTTGGGCTGCAATGGGCCGAGCCGGAGTTGCGTGAGCTTCGCCCACTCGATGACGTGTGCGGCCACGCCCGGCTCGTGACGGTCGACGACATCCATGCCGAGCTCCATGCGCACACCAACGAGAGCGATGGCGCCATGCCGCTCCTGGAACTCGTCCAGCGAGCCAAGGACCGCGGGTTCCACACGATCGCCGTGACCGACCATTCGCGCTCGAGCGTGCAGGCCAACGGGCTGTCCATCGAGCGGCTCCTCAGGCAGATCGATGCCGTGCGCGAGGCCGAAGCACGCGTAGGCGGCATTCGCGTGCTGGCCGGTTCGGAGGTCGACATCCTGGTCGATGGCACCCTGGACTATCCGGACGACGTGCTGGCCCAACTCGACTTGGTCGTGGCCAGCCCGCACGCCAGCCTGAAGCAGGCGCCCGACGTGGCCACGGCGCGGTTGGTGCGCGCGGTGCGGCATCCGCTCGTCCACATCCTCGGGCATCCCACGGGGCGGCTGGTGAACGGCCGGCCGGGCCTCGAACCCGACATGCACGCCGTCATCGCCGCGGCCCGGGAATCGGGCGTGGCCCTCGAGATCAATGCCCATCCCGCCCGGCTGGACCTTCGGGACCTGCATGCCCGCATGGCCATCGAAGCCGGCGTTCCGCTGGCCATCGACTGCGACGTGCATGGGCGCGACGGCTTCGACGTGCTCCGCTTCGGCGTGCAGGTTGCCCGCCGCGCGGGCGCGGGTCCGGACCAGGTCATCAATGCGTGGGATGCCACGCGCCTGCATGCATGGATTGCCGCCCGTCGCGGCCACTGACCGAACCCGGGCTACCATCAGACGATCATGTTCGAAAGCCTCACCGATCGCCTCGGGTCCGCCCTGCGCAACCTCTCCGGCCGCGGCCGCATCAGCGAATCCAACGTGCGCGAGGTCATGGGCGAGGTGCGCACGGCGCTGCTTGAGGCCGACGTGCAGCAGACCCTCGTCGATGAGTTCTGTGCCGAGGTGGTGCAGGATGCCCTTGGCGCCGAGGTCACCAAGAGCCTGCAGCCGGCCCAGCAGATGGTGGGCATCGTGCACAAGCGACTCGTGTCGCTCATGGGATCTGCCGAGTCGGGCATCCCGCTCGTGGAACCCGGCCCGACGGTGATCCTGATGTGCGGGCTCCAGGGCTCCGGCAAGACCACGACCTGCGGCAAGCTCGCGGCGTGGCTCAAGCGCCGGGGCAAGAACGTCATGCTGGCAGCGTGCGACCTGCAGCGCCCCGCCGCCGTCGAGCAGCTCCGGGTGGTCGCGGAGGGTGTGCAGGCTGCGACCGGCGGCGCCCGATGCGCCTACTACGGCGAGCCTGAGCGTTGCGCCGAGTACGGCAAGGCCGTCGGCGTGGCCGTCCAGGTCGCCCAACGCGCACTCAAGGCTGCGCGGGACGGCGGCTACGACGTACTCATCGTCGACACGGCGGGTCGGCTCCACGTGAACGATGAGCTCATGCGCGAACTCGAGTCGGTCGACCGCGCGGTGGGGGCGCACGAGAAGCTCCTGGTCATCGACGCGATGACCGGCCAGGATGCCCTTGCAAGCGCCAAGGCCTTCCACGCGCGCTTGGCGGTCGACGGCCTCATCCTGACGAAGTTCGACTCGGATACCCGTGGCGGTGCCGCACTCACGGCCCGCAAGGTCACCGGTGCGCCGATCAAGTTCATCGGCACGGGCGAGAAGCTCGATGCCCTCGATGAGTTCAGTCCGGAGCGCATCGCCGGCCGCATCCTCGGCATGGGCGACGTGGTCTCGCTCGTCGAGAAGGCGCAGCAGGAAGTGAGCGAGGAGGAGGCCCAACGCTTGAGCGATCGCATGGCGAAGGGTGAGTTCTCCCTCGATGACTTCCTTTCGCAGCTCAAGACGATCCGCCGCATGGGGCCGTTGAAGCAGATCCTGGGGTTGCTCCCCGGGGTGGGCAGCGCGCTCAAGGGCATCGACATCGATGACCACCAGCTCAACCGGCTCGAGGGCATGGTCAACAGCATGACCCGTCGCGAGCGCAACGACCTCGCCGTCCTCAATCCAAGCCGGACCCGGCGCATCGCCAAGGGCAGCGGGTCCAAGCCCGAGGACGTCTCGCGGCTGGCCAAGCAGTTCGAGGGCATGCAGAAGATGATGAAGCAGATGGCCGGCATGGGTGCGCTGGGGCGCATGCAGGCCATGAAGCAGATGGGATCGATGCAGCCCGGCATGGGCGGCATGCCCGGCTTCAACCCGATGGCGCGTGGCTCGACGAAGACCGTCAGCCCCAAGGACCGGTTCCGCAAGGCCAAGAAGCGCTGAGCGGTCGCGCCATCGGCGTGCCGGAGGCGCGACTCAACGATCGTCGAGCGGCAGTGGATCGTTCACCGTGCCGGCCGCCCACGCGCGGATGCGCGGCAACGCCACCTCGCGAATCAGGATCTTGGCGCACGCGGCCAGCGGGATCGCCAGCAGCATGCCGTACACGCCGGCCACGCTGCCACCGGCCAGGATGGCGACGAACACCGTGACGGGGTCGAGGTTCGTGGCCCGTCCCGCGATGATCGGAGTGAGCACGTTGCCCTCGAGCGCCTGCACCGCCGCGAAGACGATCGTGGGTCCGAGCAGGACCCACAGCATGCTCATGCGCTCGGCTTCCGGCAGCTGCAGTTGCGCCACCGCGAGCATCGGAACGGCCAGCATCAGCACGACGCCACTCAGGTACGGCACCACCGCCAGCACACCGGCCGCGACCCCCAGCGTCAGTGCGTACGGGACTCCGCAGAGGGCCCAGCCCACCGTGAAGAGCACGGCCATGATCGCAGCGATCACGATGCGTCCGCGCACGAAGCCCGCGACCGCCGCATCCATCTGCCCGGTGAGGCGATGCACCTCGCCCTTCGCCCCATCCGGGATCAGCGAGTCCAGGAAGGCGACGATGTCGGGGAAGTGCACGCTGAAGAAGTAGAAATAGAACGGGACGAGCGCCGCAGCGAAGAGCAGGCTGAGCACGCCGAAGATGAAGCCGGCGATGTCGCCGCTCCGTGCACCGAGGAAGGCGAGCCCGACCTCCCAGATCGAGCGCGATGGAGTGCGGATGGGCGCCTCGATCGCGTTCGGGTCCACCGGGCCCGCATGCGGCTCGACCAACGGCACCTTGCCGGCGAGCTTGTCCCCGTTGAGATCAACATCGGTGGTCGTCTCGATCCACATGATCCAGTCCGCAGCCTCCTTCCGGAACGCTTCGGGCAGTTGCGCCTGGAACTCGCCGATCGAGGCCTTGAGTGCACCGGACTGCACCTTGTTGACGATGGCCTCGCTCTGACGGATGACGGAGGGAATCAGGACGAACGTGCCGCTGGCCGCGCCGAGCACGATGGCACCGGTGACTCCACCCACCACCGCACCGCGGCTGAGGCGGAAGCGCGTGCTGAGCCAGCGCACCAAGGGCTCGACCAGGTACGCGAGCCCGAGCGCCACGATCAGCGGGATCGTGATGTAGCGCAGTGCGTACCCCGCCCACACGATCGCGAACACGATGCCGACCAGCAACAGGTCACGGACCGGCTGGATGTGCCAGAGGTGGCGGCGGGTCCAGTCGGCTTCACTCTGCTGTGGTTCGTCCGGCATGGAGCGTGATCCTCTGCGCGACGTGCGCGTGGTGGAAGGTCTCGTCGAAGTCGAACACCGAGCGGAAGTCGTCGATCGAATCCTGCGGCGTCTTGCTCATCAACCCGCACTCGATGAGGCCGAAGACGATCTTGCCGAAGTCATCGGTCCGGTGGATGTTCCAGCCCTCCAGGACGGATTGGGCCATCAAGCCGTACTGCTGGATGGCCATCTCGGCCAGGCCCAGGCAGAGCTGCTGGCCGGTCACGTGCCCCCCGCCGGCTCCGCCCAGTTGGGCCGCATGCACCTGGGCCGCGGTGGCCGACAGGCCCCGTTGCACGAACTCAAACGCCTCCCGGGGGTAGGCTCCCGACGCGGCTTGGAGCTGCTTGAGGTCGAGTTCGACGGGCTTGGGCGGGGCCATGCCCGGAAAGTAGCAAAATCCGTCGGATTACGGCCCACTGGAGGCGGAGCATGGTTATATTGCCTCGAATAACTCGGGCAGGACGCCCGAGGGGAGATATGTCCATGAACGCACTGGCAGCGCATCGCATCGTGTTCGGCGGAAGCCTGGTCACCCTGGCCCTCGGCTTCGCCGGATGTGTCCCGCAAGAGAAGTATGACGCCGCGGTCACCGCAGCGCGCAGCTACGAGCAGCAGCTCGGATCGACTCGCGACGAGCTCAGCACGTCGCGCGCGAACGAGGACCGCCTGCGCTCGCAGATCTCGCAGGCCCGCGCCGACCTCGAGTCGATGCAGGGCCTCAGCGACGGCAGCAAGGTTGACCTCGAAAAGCTGCGTGATGCCTACGACGCACTCAGCAAGCAGGTCGCCGGCATGGATGCCGGTGGTCCGCTTCCCGAGAACATCAACATCCTGCTCGCATCGCTCGCCGAGCAGTACCCCGACATGCTGCAGTTCGATGCCAAGACGGGCATGCTGCGCTTCCTGTCGGACGTGACCTTCGACAGCGGTTCGGCGCGCGTGAAGGACTCCGCCCGTGAAGTGCTCCGCCGCTTCGCTGCGATCCTCAACAATCCTGAGCTGGCTGCATTCGAAACGGTCGTCACCGGTCACACCGACAACGTCCGCATCGGCAAGCCCGAGACCCTCAAGAACCACCCCACCAACACGCACCTGTCGGCGCACCGCGCGATCTCGGTCCGTGATCTCCTGGTGGGTGATGGCGTTTCCCCCAACCGCGTCGAGGTGGCCGGTTGGGGCGAGTACCGCCCGATCGTTGAGAACGGCCCCCGCGGTGCCGCCCAGAACCGTCGCGTCGAGGTCTTCATCCGCCCGATGACGTACGACACCTCGTCCGGCTCGTGGGGTGGCTCAGGCGGCGGCTCATCGGGCGAGCCTCGTCCGGCTGCGGCCCCGCGCGCCACGCCGGAGAAGGACTCGACGGCACCGGCCACGGCCCCCGTCGTGACCCGTCCGGCTCCCGAGAAGGATCCGAACTGAGTCGCTGAAGGGCCTGGCATCCGGGCAACCAAGCTGAAGTTCGACCAAGCGGACCCCTCGTGGGTCCGCTTTTCGTTGGGGCTGATCGGCGGGGCATGGCGCCCGAGCGAACTGGTCTGTGGGGATTCTGCTAGGGCTGCATGATTCCGGACATCGCGATTTTGCCCCGAGGCCCGTGTGGGCTACTGTTGGCGTCCAAGAGGAGCCTTCGCATTATGAACCATCGTCTCACCGTTGCCACCTTGGCCCTGTGCTTCGCGCCGACTGCCTTTGCGCAGAATGTCGTGCTCAGCGAGATTCGCGTCGACGAGCCAGGCTTTGACCTGAGCGAGTACGTGGAACTCGCCGGCGTTGCGGGCACCAGCCTGAATGGCCTGTCGATCGTCGTCGTGGGCGATGGCGACGCTGGATCGCCCAACGGCGTGGTCGAGTCGGTGATCGCGCTGAGCGGTTCCGTTGGTTCCTCGGGTCGGTTCCTCGTGGCCGAGGCCACCTTCTCGTTCTCGGCAACGCCCGACCTCTATGCGGACTTCGAGTTCGAGTCGAGCGACAACACGACGTTCTTCCTCGTCAGCGGCTTCTCCGGCGGCGTCGGAACCGACCTCGACACGAACGACGACGGCACCCTGGACAACACTCCTTGGACTGCGCTGCTGTCGAGCGTTGCGTTCGTGCGCAATGCTTCGCCGGACGGCGTGAGCAACGAGTTCTACTACTCGGCTACGACCGTCGGCCCCGTGGGTGGCGACTCGCCGGCGCACGCGTATCTGTGCGCCGACTCGGCGGCCTGGAAGGCCGGCGCGCTTGACCCCGCGTCAGGCAACGACACGCCGGGCGCTGCGAACCCCGCCTGTGGCAGCTCGATTGCGCTGGAGTTCAGTGAACTGCGCACGAAGCAGCCCGGTGACGACACGGATGAGTACGTGGAGTTCGTCGGTACCCCGGGCGCACCGCTTGCGGGCCTGACGTACGTCGTCATCGGCGACAAGGCAGCGAGCGGGACGA
Source organism: Planctomycetaceae bacterium (assembly GCA_027490145.1). Taxonomy (GTDB): domain Bacteria; phylum Planctomycetota; class Phycisphaerae; order Phycisphaerales; family SM1A02; genus SYIB01. The sequence continues at coordinate 157,420 of JAIXYQ010000009.1, read as the reverse complement.
ATCCTGCGGACTACGTCGGCTTTGTCGAGATGGCCTTGCCGCTCGATGGTGCAGTGGTCCCGGCCGATGGCCGTCTCGTGATCGCTGAGCCCACCGTGACGTTCCCCCTCGAGGTGGACTGGGTCACGCCGACCGATGGGCTGCTGTTCGAGGACAACAGCACCTCGCGCACGCACTTGGTGGTCGCCGGCTGGACGGGCGCGACGCTGACCGACCTCGATACCAACAACGATGGCACGCTCGACAGCACGCCGTGGACCTCGATCATCACGAGCGTCGCGATCTTGGGGCCGTTCACCACCGATCGCGTGTACTCCCCCAACCAGGTCCAGCCCGATGTGACGTTCACCGGCACCTTCACCGCGGGTCATGCCTTCGCGTGCACGCCTGCAGGCACCTGGACGGCTGGCGCCTTCACGTTCTACGCCGCAGGTGGTGACACGCCCGGCGCACCCAACCGGGCCTGTGCCGCTGGTCAAGTGCTTGAGTGTGGTGAGTTGACGGCCGGCGCGTGCAACGTGGAGCACGCGACCCCGTTCTGCACGGACACCAACTGCTGCAACGCGGTGTGCTCGGTCGACCCCGACTGCTGCGTCACGGCGTGGGATGCCGCCTGCGTGACCCAGGCCGCCACGAGCTGCGCCGCTGCGACGGCCAGCTGCGAGTTCGTGGATGTCCGCCTGAACGAGATCCGCATCGACATGACCGGCACGGACCTCAAGGAGTTCGTTGAGATCGCCGGTACGCCGGGCGCATCGCTCGATGGCCTGACCCTCATCGTGATCGGTGACGGCTCGAGCGGGACCAGCCTCAGTGGCTTCATCGAGCGCGTGCGCCCCCTCGTTGGCGTCAGCATCCCGGCCGACGGAACGTTGCTCATCGGCAACCCGGGCGTGACGCCGGATGTCGGCAACGGCGCCGGCACCGCCGGTGCGAACCTGACGCAGGACTGGCTCGAGAACAGCGACAACTTGACCTTCCTGCTCGTCCGTGGCTTCACTGGTGCGATCAACACCGACCTCGACACCAACGATGACGGCACCTTCGACTCGACCCCGTGGGTGGAGATCGTCGACGGCATCGCGCTGGTCGAGTCGGCGACGACCCCGCCCGTCGGCACGGAGTACGCGTACGGCGCCAACCGCGTCGGCCCCGATGGCGTGAACGTGCCGGGCCACGTCTGGCGCTGCCAGGACACCGGATGCTGGAACATCGGTCTCTTCGACCCGACCGCCAACCAGACCGCCGGCAACGAAACCCCCGGTCTCGACAACGTCGAGTGCGACACCGGAACCTGCGCCGGTGACTTCAACGCCGACGGCGTGCGTGATGGTGCCGACTTGGGCGCCCTCCTCGCCGGCTGGGGCACCTCGAGCGGCGACGTCAACGACGACGGCACGACCGATGGCGCTGACCTCGGTGCGTTCCTCGCCGTGTTCGGCCAGCCCTGCGAGTGACGGCTCGCTGATCCCTGCTTGCCGTCGCGGGCGCCCGGTCTCACCGGGCGCCCGCTTCCTTTGGTCTGGACCCAACATCCGGTTCCCGGAACCGCCGAGGGCGGCGACCGCGGGAGCCGGGGTACGCTCCGCCCATGCCCGTCGTCCCTGCAGTCTCCAAGGTCGGCTCAGCCACGTACGACGCCGTGTCGGGCTTCGGCGACTTCATGCAGTTCTTCCTGGCCGCCCTGCAGCGATTGGTTGCCCACCCGGCTCGCTGCCTGCGGCCGAGCCTGATCTTCCCGCAGCTCTATTCCGTCGGGGTGCTGTCGATTCCCGTGGTCGGGATCACGGGCGCGTTCATCGGCATGATCCTGGCGCTCGAGGGCTTCGATCAGTTCCAGGCGATCGGCCAGGAGGACCGCATCGGTGGCGTCATCGTGGTGAGCGTCTGCAAGCAGATCGGCCCGGTGCTCAGTGCGGTCATGGTGGCCGGTCGCGTGGGCGGCGCGCTCAGCGCCGAACTGGGCACCATGCGCATCACGGAGCAACTCGATGCGATGCGCGCGATGGATGCCGATCCGATCCGGATCCTGGTCGTTCCCCGCATCGTGGCATGCGTCATCATGACTCCCCTGCTGACGATCATCAGTGATGCGTTGGGGACCGCCGGAGCGTGGCTCGTCACGGTCCGGGTCTTCGGCGTCGCGGATGCGGAATTCTGGCACTACGTCCAGCAGATCGTTTACCTGCTCGATCCGATCAACGGTCTCGTCAAGGCCACGGTCTTCGGTCTCTGCATCGGTGCCATCGCGTGCTACCGCGGCTTCACCTGCCAGCCTGGCGCCGCCGGCGTCGGTCAGGCAGCGACGAGTTCGTTCGTCACCAGCTTCATCGCCATCATCGCGGCCAATCTCGTCCTGGCCGAGTTCCTCAACACCATGTTCATCATCCTGGTGCCCGACGCACCGAGCGTCTTCGGCTGAGGCCATGCAGCAGGCACCGCGCGAACAGGAGTACGCATGCCCGATCGGCCGGCGTGGCTTCCTCGGGGCGGCCCTCGTGGCGGGATTGCCGTGGCCCACGTTCCAACAGTCGCCGCCTCCGGCACCGGGCGTGAGCGACCTGGCCGGACGGCCGCCGAACCCACCCGCATGGCGGGTCGACCCTTGGCTTTACGACATGACCTACCGCGTGCAGGTCCTGGGCATCCCCGCGTTCCAGGAGGGCGATGTGGCCAGCAATACCGAGACCATGCGGTTGACGACCAATCGCCTGGTGCTCTCGATGTCCACGCTCGACACCTGGTCGCGCGTGGATCCGGCGAGCCTGCGGGCAACCGCCACCCTGAATGGCGGCGTGCGACGGACGATCCCCGTCTCGATGGCGGACTCACTGGGCGGCGCACGCCTGGTCACGCTGGACACCGGTGCGGTGAGTTGCCAGTCGATCCAGTGGGAGCTCCAGTGGCGGGTCCAGGTCTGGTCGAGCCTCCTTGACGAGGATCAGGCGCAACGCGTCACCTGGCCGCGTTCGTGGCCGTCGGAGGTCGAACCATGGCTCAAGCCGTCGGTGGCGATCGAGAGCGACGATCCGCGCTTCACGCAGCACGTGCAGTCGGTCTCGGGCGGCGCGCTCAAGGACGTGCCGATCTGGCTCGCCATCAAGGACCTGGTGCGGCACACGGTGCTGTGGTTCCGCGGCATCGACAGCTTCGGCAACATCACCGACACGACGGCCACACGCGGCTTCCAGCTGCAGGGTGCCGCCGGCGCCATGGAAGCACGCAAGGGCTCGGTCTACGACCTCTGCGCGGCGTGCGTCGCGACCCTGCGCGCCGCCGGGATCCCGGCGCGCCCCGTCCTGGGCATGATCGAGGCGCCGCAAGGGACGATCACCGGCGGCATGCCGCAGTTCAGGCTCGGCTGCTGGGCCGAGGCCTACCTCCCGGGTGCCGGATGGATGCCATTCGACCCCGACCGGATCTACGTCAATGGTGCGAAGTCGCTCGATGTGCGCAAGCCGTGGGAGCGCTTCGGGACGTGGGCCTATCTCAACTACCGCGCGCCGATCTCGCATGACTTCCTTCCGGCGATGCAGCCGCAGCCACCGGTGCAGTACCCGGGCATGTGGGGCTGGATCCGCGCGGGCGGCGTCGATCCGAGCTGTCAGCTCATGGACTACCTGACGTGCGTGATGATCGATCGCGGCGTCGGCCAGTGGGACCCGGGGCCGGCGCCGCGCATCCCCCCCGCGTACCTGCTGCGCGGCCCCAAGCCGCGCAACTGACGCCTGGGGCTCAGTGGAAATCCCGTGAATGCGTGGTGATCGGCCCGTGCGTGGCGCGGGCATCGTCGATCCCCTGCACGCTCCGCGCGAGCAGGTGCGACACGCCGTCACGGCGCTCGATGCGACCGCGCACGATCACCGCCGAACTCGCGCGGATCGCGCGACGGAAACGGTCATGGACCTCGGGGCGAACGATCACGTTCGCCGATCCGGATTCATCCTCGATCGTCAGGAACATCGTGCCCTTGGCGGTCGAGGGCCGCTGGCGAACGAGCACCAGGCCCGCCATCGCCGCACGGCTGCGCGTGGGCAGCGCCTGCTCGCAGCGTGCGAGCGCACATGGCACGCACCCCTGCCGTGCGAGCCAGCCGCGCAGGAACGAGATCGGATGGGCCTTCAGGCTCAGGCCGGTGGAGCCGTAATCCGCAAGGACCGTGGCTGGCGCCGTGACCGGCGGCAGTTCCGCCGGTTCCTCGAGCGTGTCCCAGAGGGTGGCGCTGCTGCGCACGGACGAGGCGACCCACTGCTCATGCAGCGGTCCATCGTGCTCCTTGAGTGCGCGGACCTGCCAGAGCGCCTGCTGCCGATCGAGCCCCATCCCACGGAAGGCATCGGCACGGGCAAGCGCCCGAAGCGACGCGAGGCTGGCACGGCTGGTGCGCCACAGCGACATCATCCCCTGGCGCGGCCCATGCTCGCGCACGGACTGATGGATCGCCAGGGCATCGCGCTCGGAGAGTCCGCGCACCATGCGCATGCCCAGTCGGATGGCCCAGCCGGACTGCGGCGGATCGGCATGATGCGAACCGCGCGATGCCACGGGTGATCCAACGACCGCCCCTGCCGAACCATGCGTTGGACCATGCCGTTCGAGGGTGCAGTCCCAGTCGCTGTGCACGGCATCGACCTGGCGCACCTGCACGCCGTGCTCCTGCGCATCGCGCACGAGTTGCGCCGGCGCATAGAACCCCATGGGCTGGCTGTTGAGGAGCGCTGCGGTGAATGCGGCAGGATGATGGCACTTGAGCCATGCACTCACGTAGACCAGGTGCGCGAAGCTCGCGGCGTGGCTCTCAGGGAATCCGTAGCCGGAAAAGCCCTTGATCTGCGTGAAGACCTGTTGGGCGAACTCCTGGCCGTAACCACGGTCGACCATGCCGTGGATGAGCCTGGACTCGAAGCGTGCGATCTCGTCGCCGCGCCGCTTCCACGCAGCGATCGCCCGGCGCAGGGCATCGGCCTCTCCAGCCGTGAACCCGGCTGCGACCACGGCAAGTGCCATGGCTTGTTCCTGGAAGAGTGGCACGCCGAGGGTGCGCTCGAGCACGCGCCGTACGCCCTCGTCGGGGAATTCGATCGGCTCCCGGCCGCTGCGGCGCCGCAGGTATGGATGGACCATCTTGCCGTGGATCGGCCCGGGCCGGACGATGGCCACCTGGACCACGAGGTCGTACCAGCGCCGCGGCCTGAGGCGCGGCAGCATGCTCATCTGCGCACGGCTCTCGACCTGGAACACGCCGACGCTGTCGGCCCGGCAGAGCATGTCGTAGGTCGCAGCATCCTCGGCCGGCACCTGGTGCATGGCCATGGGACGGCCGCAGCGTGCAACCATGTCGAGCGCCTTGCGGATGCAGGTGAGCATGCCCAGGGCGAGCACGTCGACCTTCAGGATTCCCATGGCCTCGATGTCGTCCTTGTCCCATTCGATGATGCTGCGCCCGGGCATGGCGGCATCGCGCACGGGGACGAGGTTGCAGAGGGGTTCATCGCTGAGGACGAAGCCACCGACGTGCTGCGACAGGTGCCGTGGGAACCCGATGAGGGTGGCAGCGATCGAGGCGAGTTGGGTGATGCCGTGGTCGCCCGGCCTGAATCCCGCTTCCTCGAGTGCCGAAAGGATCGAGACCCGGTCGTCGCCGCGGTCGCCATGTCCCATCCAGCGGTCGATGCCGCGTGCCATGCGGTCGACCGCATCGGCCGGGAAACCCATGGCCTTGGCGACCTCGCGCACGGCCATGCGCCCACGCATGCAGACGGCCTCGGCGCAGAGCGCGGCACGCTCGCGGCCGAAGCGCCGATAGATGTACTGGATCACTTCCTCGCGGCGCTCGTGCTCGAAGTCCACGTCGATGTCGGGAGGCTCGTTGCGCTCGCGGCTCACGAAGCGCTCGAACAGCATGTCGACGCGGGCGGGATCCACCGCGGTGATCCCCAGGCACCAGCACACGGCACTGTTGGCGGCGGCACCACGCCCTTGGCAGAGGATCCCGCGTGATCGCGCAAAGCGCACGATGTCGTCGACGGTCAGGAAGAACGGTGCATAGTCGAGCTCCTCGATCAGGGTGAATTCATGTTCGATCAGCGTACGCACACGCTCGGGCACGCCATCGGGATGCCGCTCGGCCGCCCCCTGCCAGGTGCGCACGCGCAACCATGACATGGGGGTATGGCCCTCGGGCACGAGTTCGCGCGGTGAACGGTGCCTGACCTGCCCAAGGTCGAACCCCGCGCAGGCCACGGCGATGGCGTGCGCGCGATCCAAGGCATGGGGCACATGACCATGGATGGACTGCAGATCGCGCGGTGGGCGCAGGAATCGCTCGGCGTTGGGGGCAAGCAGGGCCCCTGCGCGCTCGAGCGTGGTTCCGTGGCGGATGCAGCACAGGACATCGTGGGCCACCTGCCGCTCCGGAGCATGCATGTGCGCCGGATGCGTGGCGACCACCGGCATGCCGACATGTTCGGCCAGCGCGCAGGTCTGCCACCAGCGGTGATGGTCATCACCCTCGGCCGTGTGCGAGAGCGCCAGCGACACGCGACCCGGTGCGCGCCGTGACAGGTCCGCCACCGCATGGTGGAACGTCGACGTGACCAACTGAAGGCCCCGTCTGGGTACGACGATCACCTGCAGTCCATCGAGCCGGCCATCGAGGTCATGCCAGGTCAGGCGCTTTGCACCCGCATGCCTGAGCGTGATGAGTTGGCAGAGCCTGCTGTAGCCGCCGTGATCCATGCACAGCAGGATCAGGTCGATGGCCCCAGCACCAACCATGGCATCGCCCGCGGAATGGTCATCGTTGGTCATGGTGGCGCCGGCATCGATCCCGGCATCGCCCCCCATCTCGATGCCCACATTGATCCGCGCACCCACGATCGCCTGGATCCCCGCTTCGCGTGCGGCGACGTGCGTTCGTACCGCACCGGCCAAGGTGTGGCGATCGGCGATGGCGATCGTGTGCAGGCCGAGGGCCGCCGCTTGCCGCACCAGTTCCTCGGGCTGGCTTGCACCCTCCAGGAAGCTGAATGAACTGATGACGTCCAACGCGACCGACGCCCCGGGATGGAGCGATGCACTCATGTCCATGCTCCCTGCACCCACCACGACCCGTCGTCGTGCCTGACCAGCGCCAACCAGGCGTGGTTGCAGCCGTCGTCGTCCTCGGCCATCACGTCGTGACCGAGCGATGGTTCCACGGGATGGGCTCGAGCCATGCCGTGATGCACCGTTCCCGATCGTCGGGCATGCACGCGCCAGTGGTCGCATGTGCCGGGATCGTGCTCCTGCCACCATGCACCGACCAGTCGCTGTGGCCCCTGGCAGTCCATGACGTGCCAGGCGGTGCCGCGCCAGTGGAATCGAATGGGTGGAACGGGCCATGGAGCATCCAGGCGATCGGGTGCCTGCGGCACGATGCGCTCAGCCCGTGGCCACAGGCATGACGGCTCGCTGGCCAGTGGATGCACGCATGCACGGCGTGGATCGACGCCATCCACGCCCCCGACGACCTCCACACCGCCGACCCCATCCGCGTTGTCGGAGACCTCCATGCCATCCTGGTTCATGGTGCAGGCCTCGATCGACACGCTGTCGTGCCGCCATGCATGGCAACGCACGGCGCGAGCACGGGGAACACGCACGGCATCGGGACCGAACCGCTCACGCAGGCTGTCGAGCCAGAGTGCGCCGTGATCACGTGCGGCGGCATGGCCCTGCAGGCCACCCTGGACCGGAGCCATGCGTCGCAGGCTGCGCGCCACCACGTGCACCTGTTCGACGCCATGTCCAAGCGGAAGATCCTGCAGGGAAGGCAGCACGAGCGGACGCACGGCATCCCATGACTGGATCGGCTGCGTGCAGCGGATGGTCCATGCATGGCGCGGAAGGTCACAGCACTGCACGCGCACCGTGAAGGTGCGGGCACCGCGGCTTCGATCCCGCAGGTGCATGCAGGCCTGTTCGAAGCAGGACTGCACTGCTCGGCAGAGCGCCTCGACCTGCGGGCACGGTCCGTCGAAGACGACGTGGCCCTGCACATCGGGAACGCTGCGGACCGCCCGGAACGGTTCGAGCACCAGCCCCTGGATGGCATCGAGCCGATCAAGCAGGCGCTGGCCGAATCGTGCGGCAACCTGGGCGCGCTGCACCTGCCGAAGGTCATCGATCGTGCGCACGTTGACTTCATGCAGCATGGCCACGAGTTCACGGTCGATCCGTAGGGCATCGACCGTGCAGGCGCGCGTGCGCCAGCGTTCCTCGCCGTGCTTGATGATGCCGTCGTGGCCGCTCGGTGCAGCCCAGCCCGCGGCGCCGGCAGCCGCCTGCGTGGAGGCGGTCCACAGGGTGCACTCGACCCTCAGGCGATCCATGTGCGCGCGCAGCCGTGCGAGCAGGCGATCCTCGCCGCGATGCACGCGTTCCAGGCCCGTCAGGTCGATGACGAGGGCAGCATGATCGTCATCGTGCACGATGTGGACCAAGGGCGAGATCCGTTGGCACCAGCGTGCCAAGGCGTGCAGTGCACGACGGTCGGCGCCAGGATCATGTTCCAGTTCGTGCGGTTCGCCTTGCACGAGCGCCTTGGCCTGGGCCAGTGGCATGCCGCGCTGCACGCCATCCGCGCGCGCCAGTCGGCTGGCGGCATGCACCACGAGCGCCCCCTTGCGGCGGACCACGATCACCACCGGCGCCTGGACCAGGCGCGCACGTGCCGTGACCGACCAGTGCGGCAGCGTGATCACCAGGAATCGTTGCATGGCGCATGCCCATCAGGAGGCGATGGCCCACGGCATGGTGCGTGTGCCCGTGTCGGGTTCCCGCAGGATGCAGTGTGCCGCATCATGGGCAAGCGTGCCGCGGCGATCCCGCAGCGTGCTGATGCGCCACGCAGGCCGCGCATGGCCATCGGCTGGATCATGCAGTGGCTGCACCAGCCAGCGCGTGGTGCACGCACTGCGCACGGTGGACTCATGCTGCGGGCGCCATGCCAAGGCCAGGACGGGCACGCGGGCAGGCTGCCAGGAACTGGCCAGCTGGGCCCGACGCGACATGGCGGCGTTCCATCCACCTGCATCGACGATGATGGCGAGGCAACGAGCCGATCGGGCGGCTTCCTCGAAGGCCCAGAGTCGCTCGGCGGGCGTGCGCGCGCCGGGGATCTGCACATGATGGCGAAGGTCCATGCCCCACCGGTGCATGACCACTGCCGATGGCATGACCGATTGACCAATCCAGGCCACGCACGGTCCGGCACCGTCAGCCCGCGAAGCGTGAGGATGCACCGCGGCGGAGACCGCGCCGACCACATCGAGCATGCCGAGCATGCCAAGGAACGCATGCATGGGGGGTTGGTCGATGGGGCCGCCCATCACCCACTCGTGCACCCCGTGCAGCGGTATCTGCCACGGTGCTGCCAGCGTGGGAGCGTGGTGCTGCCAGGGATCCTGCATGAGGGCAAGGCGTTCGAGGAGTTCGGGAGCGAGCATGAGAGCCTTTGGGAGGGCGCTGCCTTGCGCCGATGTACGGTCTTTGTTAGGGTACCGTCCGCAACGGACAACGCCAGCCCCCGTGACGGGGATCTGCAAGCAATCGCCGCCGTCAGGGCTCAAGCGTGGGCGTGAAGAACATCACGTGCTGCTGCGGCAGCGCAGCGCTCGTGCCGGCCCACCAGAATCCAGCGGCCTCCAGTTCCTTGCGTGCCTGGGCCTCGCTCATCTTGTGGTGCGGCTTGATGAAGACCATGGGGTCCTCCTCGCGGTACTCCACCAGCACCAGCATGCCCCCCGGTCGCAGCGCACGTCGGATCGACTGCAGCATCGCCCAAGGCTCGCTGAACTCGTGGTAGGCGTCGACCATCAGCACCACATCCACGCTGGATTCACCGAGCGCGCAGTCATCGATGCGGCCCAGGACCGGCTTGACGGAGTCCAGCCCTTCCTCCTCCGCCGTCTGCACCAGGATGTCGAGCATCTCAGGCTCGATGTCGACGCCGAGCACGGTCGCACCCGGCGCACGCTCCGCGATGCGCCTGCAGAAATAGCCGCTGCCGCAGCCGATGTCCGCAACCGTCGAACCATCCTTCACGCCCAGCAGCTGGACCAGGACATCGGTGCGCTCTTCCCGCTCCCGTGTGGGGCGTTCGAGCCAGCCGGCACCTTGGTGGCCCATCACCTCGGCGATCTCGCGATCCATGAAGGTCTTGCCGATCCCGTCGGGGCTCTGTTCACAGGCTCCATAGAGCGGCGCCGGTGGCTCGGGCGCACGGGCCTTGATGGCCTGTGCCGGGATGGTCGGCAGCACTGGCCGATCGGCCGGCATCGCATCACCGCACGCGGCAAGGAGAAGGCACGAGAGCGCAACGATCCTCATCGCCACACGGTAGGCGCAGTCGATCCACGCCCGTGACCGTCCCACAGGAAAACGGCCCGGCACTGGGCCGGGCCGCTGATGCCGGTGACAGGAATCGAACCTGCACTCCTTTAGGGGGAAACGGATTTTGAATCCGTCGCGTCTGCCAGTTCCGCCACACCGGCGCTCGGCGGCGTGAACGCCGCCCGGCCCATCCTACCCACTCAGCCGCCGTCGACGCCGCCTCGGGAGTAGTTGGGGGCCTCGCGCGTGATCTGGATGCTGTGGGGATGGTTCTCGACGACCGTCGCCGCCGAGATCCGGACGAAGCGCGCATCACGACGGAACTCATCGAGCGTCGCGCATCCGCAGTACCCCATCGCCGAGCGGAGGCCACCCACCATCTGGAAGACGAACTCCGAGAGCGGCCCGCGGTACGGCACCATCCCCTCGACGCCTTCGGGCACGAACTTCGTGCTGCCGCCCTGGGCATAGCGATCGGCGCTGCCGGCCGCCATCGCACCTTCACTGCCCATGCCGCGATAGGTCTTGAAGCGACGGCCACGGTGCAGGACCTGCTCGCCCGGGCTCTCGTCGAGCCCTGCGAACAGCCCGCCGAGCATCACGCAGTGCGCGCCGGCCGCAAGGGCCTTGGCGATGTCGCCGGATTGGCGGATGCCACCGTCGGCGATGACCGGGACGCCGGCGCTCGACGCGGCGGACACCGCATTCATGACGGCGGTGATCTGCGGCATGCCCACGCCGGTGACCACGCGCGTGGTGCAGATGGAACCAGGCCCGATGCCGACCTTGACGGCATCGGCTCCCGCATCGATGAGGGCCTTGGTCGCATCGGCCGTTCCGACGTTGCCCGCGACCACCGGGATGTCGAAGCGCTTCTTCACCTGGCGCACGGTCTCGATCACGTTCGCGCTGTGGCCATGCGCGGTGTCGATGCCGATCACGTCCACGCCGGCGGCCATGAGCGCCTCGACCCGATCGAGCTGGTTCACCCCCACCGCGGCCCCGACGCGCAGGCGACCGCGTGCGTCCCGGCTGGCGTGGGGATACCGGCGCGTGTTGTCGATGTCCCGCATCGTCACGAGCCCGGCGAGACGCCCATCCGGGTGCAGCAGCAGCAGCTTCTCGACGCGTGCCTTGGTCATCAGGCGGCCGGCCTCCTCCAGCCCCACGTCATGGCGCGCCGTGACGAGCGTCGAACTCATGATGTCGCTGACCTTGGTCACGCCCGGCGCGCCGGCGATGAACTTCATGTCGCGGCGCGTGACGATGCCCACGGGCTTGCCGCCGGCATCCACCACGGGGAACCCGCTGACGCCCTGCTCCTTCATCAGCGCCATGGCGTGCTCGACCGTGTCCGCCGCCCCCAGCGTGACCGGATCGGTGATGACGCCGTTCTCGCTGCGCTTGACCTTGGCGACTTCGCGCGCCTGCGCCGCGATGGCCATGTTCTTGTGGATGAAGCCGATGCCGCCTTCCTGAGCCAGCGCGCGTGCCATCGCACCTTCGGTGACCGTGTCCATCGGCGCCGAGACCAGCGGGATGTTGAGGCGGATCGAGCGCGTGAGCTGGGTGGACGTGTCGGCGCGGTCGGGGGTGACGGAACTCGCGCGGGGAATCAGGAGGACATCGTCGAAGGTGATGCCGTCCTGGATGATCTTGCCTTCCATGCCGGAATATCGCCACCGCGGGCGGACCTGTCAATCGGGCCGCGTCGCACCGGAGCGCAAACCGGGTGCGGCGTCGCGCGAATCCTGTGTTACCCTCCCTGACCTGCCTCAAGGCGGCCCACGACCCCCGGAGCGATCCCGTGTCCATTTCGCGCAACGAACTCCTCGTCCCCGTCAATACCAAGAACCGCGGCACCTCACCGGGAGAGGGCAAGAAGGCCTGGCTCAGCTGGATGGCGTCCATCGTCCAGCTCGAGGGCAGCGACCTGATCGTCAAGTCGGGCCTCCCGCCGCGCATCCGCCACCGTGGCGCGCTGAAGGACCTGGCGACCGGCCCCTGCACCGAGGACCTGATGTTCCAGGTGGCGAAGGACGTGCTCGATCCGAACCAGCTCAACCACTTCGAGCGCATGGGGTCGATCGACTTCGCGTACGACTTCGAGAAGGGCCGCCGGTTCCGCGTGAACATGTTCATGGCCCGCGGCAAGCCGGCGCTCGCGGCCCGTCTCATCACCAGCAACATCAAGAAGTTCGAGGACCTCTTCCTGCCGCCGTCGCTCGGCGACGTCGCCATGGCGGCCCAGGGCCTGATCCTCTTCAGCGGGGTGACCGGGTCCGGCAAGAGCACGAGCATCGCCAGCATGCTCGACTACGTGAACGAGCGCAAGAAGGTGCACATCATCACGATCGAGGACCCGATCGAGTACATCTTCGAGGACAAGAAGGCCACCATCAACCAGCGCGAGATCGGCATCGACTGCACGAACTTCAACGACGCGCTCCGCGCCCTGGTCCGTGAGAATCCCGACGTCGTGCTCGTCGGCGAAATGCGCGACTACGAGACCTTCGAAGCCGCCATCCGTGCCGCCGAGACGGGCCACCTGGTGTTCGGGACGATCCACGCCTCGAGTGCCTGGCAGACCTTCGGCCGCATCTATGACCTGTTCCCCGAGCAGGAGCGCGAGCAGATCCGCAAGCTGATGGCCTACAACCTTCGCGCCATCATCTACCAGAAGTTGCTTCCCACGCTCCACGCGAACATCGGCCGCATTCCCGCCATCGAGATCCTGATCAACACGCCCGGCGTGCAGAAGTACATCCTCGAAGGCCGCGAGGGCGAGCTGCTCGAGATCATCAAGAACAGCCACCACGAAGGCATGCTCGACTTCACGAGCAGCCTCGTCGGCCTGGTCGAGAAGGAATACGTCCACCAGAACGTCGCCCTGCAGGCGACGCCCAAGCCCGAAGAGCTCAAGATGCGCCTGAAGGGCATCCGCTGACGCCCCCGGGAACCACGATGAGCGACCCCAGATGAGCCTGAACACCATGACCACTGCCCTCCTGGCCGTCGGCGACACGGCGATCCTGCTGAATCCCGTCACGCCGGTGCTCACGCTCGCCGCGTACGCCCCGTATGCCTGGTTGATCTCGTCGAAGATCGAGAAGGATGCGACCGCGTTCAACCTCAACAAGGGTGGCTTCGGTTGGATCAACCCGGCGCTCATGGCCGGAGGCATCATCGCCGTCGCCGTCGGCCTGCTCGTCCCGTTCGCGGGCTGGCTCGTCACGCTGCTGATCGAGGCCGGCATCCTGGTGGGGTACTGGAAGTGGCGCGACAAGCAGGTGCCCGCGGGCAAGCAGTTCCGGCTCTCGATGATCTCGAAGCTCAAGGAACGGGCCGAGGAGCGCAAGGCACAGAAGAACGCCGCCGCGGCCAACCTGGTGTTCCTCGTCGGACGCGGCGAGAAGGCGAAGGTGCCCGGCAAGGACGATCCGCTGCTCGAGGTGCACCAGGCCGCCGAGCGCGTGCTGGGCGAGGCGATCGCGGCTCGCGCGAGCCGCACGCAGGTGCAGTCGCTCCAGGGCAGCGTGGGCGTCGTGGACGTCGTCGACGCCATGCCGGTCAAGCGCGACGCCCTGACCGCCGAGCTCGGCGGAAAGGTGATGGACTACATCAAGAAGCATGCGGGGCTCGATGTCAACGAGCGGCGTCGTCGCCAGGTCGGCAAGGTCACCGTGCAGACGAGCCTGGGCTCCAAGGAACTGACCATCACCACGAGTGGGTCGACCACCGGCCAGTCGATGCGCATCGACTTCAACCGCGACGAGCAGCTCAAGCGTGACTTCGCGGACCTCGGCTTCACCAAGCAGCATCTCGCCCTGCTCGAACCCACCCGCGACCTTCCCGGCCGCGAGGGCATCATCCTCCTCTGCGCCCCGACCGGATTCGGCCTCACGACCATGGCGTATGCCATGCTCTCCCGGCACGACGCCTTCACCAGCAGCGTCAAGACTCTGGAGCGCAGCGTCGACCTGCGGCTCGATGGCGTGGACCAGCTCCAGTTCGATTCCACCAGTCAGTCCGACTTCGCGACCACGCTTCGCTCGATCATCCGCCGCGGTCCCGACGTCGTGTTCGCGTCCGACGTGGCCGACCCGGGAACCGCAAAGGTCATCAGCGACGCGTCCGGCAACCAGGTGTTGACCTACGTTGGCCTGCCGGTCGACGGCGTGCAGTTGGCCCTGGCACACTGGATCAAGGCCGTCGGCAGCGCCGGCGACGCGGCCCGAGGCCTCAAGGCCGTGGTGTCGCAGCGCCTGCTGCGCGTTCCGTGCCCGGCCTGCAAGATCATGGGCCCCTGCTCCGCTGACCAGGCCAAGCGTCTGGGCCTTCCGGCGGGCAAGACCATCGAACTGGCCCGTGCCAGCGGCAAGGTGTTGGCGAAGAACGGCCGCGAAGAGGCCTGCGAAGTCTGCCGCGGCACCGGCTACTTCGGGCTCACCGGCATCCACGAGGTCATGCCGATCGATGACGAAGGCCGCAAGCTCCTGTCGCGCAACGACATCGCCGGGGCGTACCAGCACGCCCGGCGCAACCTTCGCATGATGCTCATGCAGGAGTCGGCCCTCATGGCGGTGCGTGATGGACGAACCACCGTCGAGGACGTGGCGCGCGCCTTCGCGGCAGTGAAGCCGGCCGCCCCATCCGCGGGAGCCAAGCCGGCCGCCGCGCCGGGCACCGCCAAGCCTGCGTCCCCTGCACCCACCAAGCCGGCACCGAAGGCCTGAGGAACGACCATGGATCTCTTCTCGATCATTCTCTGGGTCCTCATCGCGCTGATCGCCTATTGGTGGTCTGCGCAGGGCTTCTTCAGCAGCGTCCAGTTCTTCCTGTGCACGCTGTGCGCCGGCGCCGTGGCGCTTGCGCTCTGGGAACCCGGCGCCCACCTGATGCTGCGCGGCGGCTTCATCGACAACTACGCATGGGGCCTCTCGCTCGGCGGGCAGTTCATCGTGTACCTGCTGCTGGCACGGGTGATCACCGAGCGGTTCATTCCGGCCAACATGCGCTTCCACCCCCTGCTCGACAAGCTCGGCGGCGCGATCTTCGGCCTCGGCGCCGGTGTGCTCTGCATCGGCATGGCGGGCCTTGCCTGCGGATTCGTCCAGAGCACCAACGAGGTCATGGGCTTCCGCGGCTTCGTTCGCGACCAGTCAAGCAGTGCACAGCCCGCGCGCATGAACACGATGGCCCCGCTTCCCAATCCGATGCAGGTCACGGAAGCCGTCTACAACACGCTGGGTGGTCGCGGAGGCATGGGCGCCTTCCGACCGTTCTCTGCGCTCGGCCTTGCCAAGCTCCAGCCGAACCTCACCGACGTGGCCTTCGGCCTGCACCGCGACACCTGGAGCGCCGGCGTCGGACGCACGGCCGTGGCGCCCTCGGGCGTCACCCTCGACGGGTTCTGGTACGACGAGAAGTACAGCGCCGCCGATGGCCAGCCCGGGGCGTACGCGGTCGGTGTGACCTTTGACGCGACGACCTACGACGGTGGCGAGCAGTTCATCATGACCGGCGCACAGGCCCGGCTGCTCTGCGCCAAGAATCGCACGGTCGCGTTCCCGCTCCAATGGACCCAGGACGGCGCGCAGGCGGGCCGCGAACTCTTCCCATTCGATGACACGGCGAACTACGTCACCAGCGCTCCGGGAACACAAACGGCCAAGGTCGTGCTGGTGTTCCCTGCCGCCGTCTTCGCCGGCCAGGTCCCGGACCATGTCTTCCTGAAGGGCCTGCGGATCCGCTTGCCGGAACCGCAGGGCAAGTCCATGGCTTCGGTCCTCGAGGTCGAGGGCGGCTCGGCGTCCTCCTCGGCACCGGTGGACTTTTCGAGCGCACGGGAAGTCCCGGAAGGCGCGGATGGCATCGACAACGTGAACTCGGTCAGCCCGCTCCAGCTGAACCTCAACAACATCGGGACCTTCCTCGCCTTCGAAGGCAAGAAGTCCAACTTCCTCAAGCAGGGCGACTACGAGTTCCCGAAGGGTGGTTTTTCCACTGCCGCCAAGAGCGGCGCCATCAAGGGGTTCTTCGCGCCCGATGGAACCGCCATCGTCCGACTCAACGTCACGCGCGGCAAGGCCGCGGTCGACCTGCATGAGTTGAAGCGGCAGTTCAAGGACAAGCCGCTGGTCCTGGTCGATGCCAACGGCCGCACCTTCCAGCCGATCGGCTTCTTCTGGCAGCAGAAGGACAAGGTGCGCGTCCGACTGGACGCCACCAAGCCGATCACCAAGCTCGAAGACCTTCCGAACGTCAGTTCGGCAGGAGACCAGACGCTTCACCTGATCTTTGCCCCCACGCTCAACGCCGTCATCAAGGGCGTCAGCGTGGGCTCGACGCCGGTCGGCTCGTGCAACTACACCGTGGTCGAAGGCCAGGGGTTCTGACCTCCGACCACGGTCGCCGGTTCAGCGGCAGCTCGCCACGGCAGCCTTGATCGCGTCGAAGTCGACCTGCACGCCGGGGTTGTCGCTCACCCACTGGTACGCGACCGAACCATCCTTGCGGATGACGAACGCCGCGCGCTTGGCCACACCCTTGAGTCCCATGAGGTCCTCGTGGAACGCGCCGTACGCCCGGCAGGTCTCCTTGTTGAAGTCGGACAGCACGGGGAACGGCATGCGCTCGAGTTCGCGCCACTTGGCAACGGTGAAGGGACTGTCGACCGAGATCCCCAGCACGCGGGCACCGAGGCCCTGCCAGTCAGCCCATTGATCTCGGAAGGCACCGCATGCCGCCGTGCACACTCCGCTGAAGGCGAGCGGGAAGAACAAGATCACCGTCGGGCCAGCCTGGGCCGCAAAGTCGCTGGCCACGGTCTTGCCGGGGGCTTCGGGGAGGGTGAATTCAGTTGCCGTTGAAATCATTGGGTGTTCCTTGGTTTGGGTTCAGGGGGGCGGAAGGCTAGCCGATCCAGCCAGGGCCGTGACCGTGGAAAGTCCATTCCCCTTGAGGGTCCGCATTTGGATCGTGCGAATTTGGAGTTATGGTCGGACGTCCGGTCCACCTATTGGTGGCCGATCCGTTCCCGTCGTGCGGGGGCGACACGGTGTGCACCTGTTTCGATCAGTTCCAGTTGGTTCAACCTGATTCTTGAGGAGACCAGAACGATGAAGCGCTTCCACTTCGGCATGCTCGCCACTGCGGCGACCCTGCTGGCCTCGGCGGGCACCGCCATGGCCCAATGTCCGGCCGGCGAAATCGCCGACTGCAATGGCAACTGCTGCCCCGAGACCTGGGTCGGCGACGGCTACTGCGACGACGGCACCTACACCTACAACGGCATCGCCATCTTCCTGAACTGCGAGCAGTTCGGCAACGACGGCGGTGACTGCGGTACGACCGACTGCCAGATTCCCGCCGGCACGAGCACCGAAGCGGAACTCTGCGGCGAAGACCTCAACGGCGGCTGCAACGGCGGCGCCTATGACCCCGCAGCCATCGGCGCCGAGATCAGCGGCACGTTCTGGGCCAGCGGCGGCACCCGCGACACGGACTGGTACGAAATCACCGTGACCGAGGCCACCGAGATCAGCCTCGAGATCTACTCGAACATCCCCTGCTTCGCAGCCGTCGTGGATGCGGCCTGCGGCGGCATCGTTGGTGATGCCACCGTCGGCGCCTGCCCCGGTACCGGCTCGGTCTGCGTGACCCCCGGCACCTACTACGTCGTCGCCCTGCCGAGCGTGTTCGAGAGCTTCGCCTGCGGCGGAGCCATCCCGAACGACTACACGCTGAAGATCGGCGGCGTGGCGTGCGATGCCACCCCGCCGGCCAACGACACCTGCGCCAACGCGAGCGTGGCGGTCGAGGGCTCGAACCCCTTCGACAACACCTTCGCCAACACCGACTGGGGCGTCCCGAGCTGCGGCTTCCAAGGGGCTCCGTTCACGAAGGAAGTCTTCTTCACCTTCACCCCGGCCACGACCGGCTTCTGGTCGCTTGAGACCTGCAGCGGCTCTGCTCCGTTCGACACCGGCATCGAAGTGTTTGACGGTTGCCCCGACGCGGGCGGTACGCAGATCGCCTGCAACGATGACGGCGCTGGCTGCGCGGCGTTCGCCTCGAGCCTGGTGTTCGAAGGCACCGCAGGCGTGACCTACACGATCCTCGTCGGTGGCTACAACGGTGCCGCCGGCGCGACCGAACTCGTGATCGCTGCATCGTCGGGCGCTTGCCCGGCTGGCCAGATCGAGGACTGCAACGGCAACTGCGCCCCCGAAAACTGGCTCGCCGACGGCTACTGCGACGACGGCACCTACACCTTCGGTGGCGTGGCCATCTGCCTGAACTGCGAGGAGTTCGGCTTCGACGCGGGCGACTGCACCGTGCAGGGTGACTGCAACGGTGGCGGCGGCGGTGGCGGCGGTGGCGGTTGCGGCACTGGCGGCGACTGCTGCGTCGCGGGCACGGGCCCCGGCTGCATCGACGTGGAGTGCTGCACGCTCGTGTGTGCGGGCGACGCGTTCTGCTGCGACACGGAGTGGGACCAGCTCTGTGCGGATGACGCCGTGGCGGCTTGCGCCAACTGCGGTGGCGGCGGCGGCGGCAATCCCCCGGCCAACGACAACTGCGCGGACGCGCAGTCGGTTGGCGTGGGCAACCACCCCTTCGACACCAACGGTGCGACCACCGACGGCAGCAACCCGACCGGTGCCCAGTGCGGTACCGCCGGCGCTGGCTTCTTCAACGACGTGTGGTTCAGCTTCACGGCCCCGAGCGCCGGGAACTTCAAGGCGAGCACCTGCAGCGCTGCGACCTTCGACACCCGCATCGACGTGCTGAGCGCCTGCGGAGGCACCATCATCGCGTGCAACGATGATGGCACCGGCTGCGCCAACTTCACGAGCGAAGTCACCTTCGCCGCGACGGCTGGCCAGGTCGTGAAGATCCGCGTCGGCGCGTACGGCGCCACGGGCTTCGGCACCGGCACGCTGGCGATCACCGCTGAAGGCGGCGGCGGCGGTGGTGGTGGCGGTGGCGGCACCCCCGGCCTGACCTGCGTGGATGCCATCGCGATCCAGACCGGCAACACCGCGTTCAACCGGACAGGTGCAACCGAAGACTTGGATTACGCGGGAACCTGCGACATGGGCCAGTTCGGCACCGACACCAACTTCAACGTGGTGTGGCACAAGTTCGCCCCGACGCAGAGCGGCACCTACACCGTGTCGACCTGCAGCCAGGCGAACCACGACACGCGCCTCTCGGTGCAGACGGGCTGTGCTGCCAGCACGGTCGTCGCCTGCAACGACGACGGAACGGGCTGCACCGGCTTCACCAGCAAGCTCACCTTCGACGCGGTCTGCGGCCAGGAGTACTACATCCTGGTTGGTGGCTACAGCGCCACCACGACCCTCGGCACGGGCACCCTCTCGGTGACCACGGCCAACGGGACGGACTGCAGCTCGCCGTGCGCCGGTGACTTCAACGGCGACGGCAACCGCGACGGTGCGGACCTCGGTTCGCTCCTGGCCGCCTTCGGCGTCAGCGCCGCCGGCGACATGAACGGAGACGGCGTGACGGATGGTGCCGACCTCGGTGCCTTCCTCGCGGTCTTCGGTCAGGCCTGCCCGTAATCCCGGACGGGCGCCTGCGGCCCGATCACCTCTGACTCAACACTCCCCCCGGCCCCGCGGCCGGGGGGTTTCTTTTTGGACCGATCGCCCGGAATCTCACCACTTCGGTTGACCTTTGCCCCTCATGATCCGATAGTTGGGCCGTCCGGTCCCTCGGAGGGGACCATCTCCTTGCAGGCACCCAAGATGCGTTCCCCTCGATCACTGTTCGCGTCCATTTCCTTGCGCGCCCTGATGCTGCTTGCTGCGTGCATCGCGACGACCTCCGGGCGAGCGAGCGCCCTGGTCGGTGATTGCGGAGCCTCCACCCAGGACTGCTGCACCGCGGGATCCGGTGCGGGTTGTGCCAACATCGCCTGCTGCGATGCGGTGTGTGCGGTGGATCCCTTCTGCTGCCTTTCCCAGTGGGACACGGCGTGTGCCAACAAGGCGCTCGAGATCTGCGAGGACTGTCGCTGCGGTGACGGGGACTGCTGCCAGCCGCACGGCGGCCTCGGATGCAACGATGCATCATGCTGTGACACGGTCTGCGCGGCCGATGCATTCTGCTGCGAGGTCGAATGGGATGGTGGATGCGCGTTGCTCGCACGGTCACTCTGTGGCGCCGTCTGCAGCAGCGAATGCCCGTTGCCGCCGCACAACAAGGTCGAAACGGAAGAGTGCCTGCAGGAACTCAACGGAAGCTGTGGCAGTCCCGCCAACCAGGAATTGGTGGTGGGTGACGCCATCCTCGGCTGCACCTGGGCGTTCCAACCCGAAGGCGGCCCGGCCCAGCGCGACACCGACTGGTACGAACTCTCCATCGCCACGGCAACCAACGTGACGCTCGACGTCTTCTCCGAGGCGCTCTGCTTCGCGGCCATCCTCCGAGAGGGCGACTGCAACAACCTCCTGATGGTCACCCAGTCGGGTACCGAGACGGGCGAATGCCCGTCGTCAGGCCAGGTCTGCCTGTCTCCGGGCTTTTACCAGGTGTTCGTCGCACCGGATGCCTTCACGGGCATCCCGTTCCCGCCGACGGCGTCGAGCCCATCGAACCAGTACGTCCTGCGCATCAGCGGCGAACCCTGCAACGCCAACCCCCCGACGAACGACACCTGCGGCGGCGCCACGCCGATCATCCTGCCCGACGACGGTGAGCCCAATCCTTCCGCGCTGCTTCCGTTCTCGAATCGTTTCGCCGCGACCAATTTCCAGCAGGCCTCCTGCGGATATGGCGGCGAGAGCTTCACCCGGGACGTGTACTTCCTGTTCCGTCCGCCGGCGGGACTGGAGGGCGACTACCTGATCTCAACCTGCGAGCAGGGCGAAGACGGCTCGTACTTCGATTCCGGCATCGAGGTCTGGCGCGGCTGCCCGACTGCGGGCGGATCACCGATCGCCTGCAACGACGATGGAGACCTGTGCAACGAGCAGAACGGTTCCGATCTGCAGTTCGCCTCGAGCCTCTACGTGAATCTTGGTGCCACGACCGCCGCCGAGCCGTACATCATCCGGGTGGGTGGTTGGGCAGGCGCCGTCGGCGAAGCATCGCTCTTCGTGCAGTTCGTGGGCACCCGGCCGAGCTGTGACGATCCCGGATCGCTTGCCTGCTGCGAGGCCCATGAGGATGGCCAGCCCTTCTGCTCCGACAACCCCTGCTGCGAGCGCGTCTGCGGCATCGACGCCTTCTGCTGCGCCATCACCTGGGACTCGATCTGTGCGTCCTACGCCCGCTCCTACTGCGAGGTCTGCGGTGGGTCGGGTGGAACGCTCGGCGGAAGCGACGAGTGCTCGACCGCGGTGCCGGTGATCGTCGGGCAGTCGGTTGACTTCTCGACGGCCTTGGCCAGCGCCGAGACGGCCGTGCCGACCTGCGACGGAATCACCTTGGGGCGCGACATCTACTTCCTGTTCGTGCCGCCCCAGTCAGGCGTCTACAGCTTCGACACCTGCGGCGGAGGTGACGATGCCCCCTTCGACACCGTGATCGAGGCGTGGACGGCTTGCCCCAACGCGGGCGGCGTGCTGATCGCCTGCGACGACGATGCGGACGAGACGGCATGCCTGCCGCTCCGATCCAGCCTCAACGTCGAGCTTCCGGCGGGATCCCCCGTCACGATCCGCGTCGGCGGCATCGGGACGTCGGCGGGTCAGGCCACGCTCAGGGTGAACGAGGGCCCCGTGGGGCTCTCCTGCACGAATCCCCAGTCCATCGGGCTGGGCATCACGCCCTTTGACCGCGCCGACGCGACCGGGGACTTGGACCTTGCCGGAGCCTGCTCGATCGGGTCATCCGGCAACACGAAGGTCTGGAACGCCGTGTGGTTCGAGTACCGCGCCGAACGTTCAGGTGCTTGCACGGTCTCGACCTGCAACGCCGCGGATCACGACACGCGCCTGGCGGTGCTGACCGACTGCAGTGCGTCCTCGGCCATCGGATGCAATGATGACGGCCCGGGTTGCGGTGGCTTCACCAGCTCACTCACGTTCCAGGCCGTGTGCGGAGAGACCTACCTCATTGCGGTCGGTGGGTTCAATGCATCGACCTTCCAAGGCTCAGGGGAACTCACGCTGGCCCAGACCGGGCCGATCTGCCCACCCCCCGTGCAGGGCGACCTGAACGGCGACGGGGTGGTCAACGGTGCCGACCTCGGCATCCTGCTCACCGGCTGGGGAACCAACGGTGCAGGCGACTTGAACGGTGACGGTGTGGTCGATGGAGCCGATCTGGGCATCCTGCTGACCGCCTGGACTCCCTGATCACCCGCCATGAAACGACTAGAACTGTTGGCTGGACTGCTCGCTGCGGCCGCGTGCTTGGTGCCTGCGGGCACGGCTGAAGCTCAATCGTGCCCGGCCACCGGTGACTGCCTGACGCCGCACGGCACGCCGGGTTGCAACAACGCTGCGTGCTGTTCGAGCACCTGTGCGATCGACAGTACGTGCTGCACCGTCGCCTGGGACGCCGATTGCGCGCAACTGGCCAACGCGTTCTGCTCGATCTGCGGAGCGTCGGGCTTGGGCAGTTGCTTCCTGCCGCACCCGACGTCCAAGTGCGACGACGCAGCCTGCTGCAGCACCGTCTGCCAGTTCGATGCGTTCTGCTGCTCCGTGCAGTGGGATGCAACCTGCGCGGTGTACGCGAATGCATTCTGCGAGCCTGGGGATCCGGGGACCTGCGGCGACCCGAACGCCGGTGGGTGCGATGTGCCCCACGGCACGCCCGCCTGCAGTGATGCAGAGTGTTGCGAGGCGGTCTGCGCCAAGGATCCGACCTGCTGCACGCAGGCCTGGGATTCCCTGTGCGTCGCCTACGCCGCAGCAGCATGCTCCGGTCAGTGCGAGCCGCCATGTCCGCCCGGGTCCGTGACCGAAGACGAGCAGTGCGGCCTCCACACGAACGATGCCTGCATCGCCCCAGTGGCCGGCGCACAGCCGCAGCTCCTGACCGGTGGCAAGGCGTGTGGGTGGCTGACTTACGAGCCCGCGACCGGCCTGCAACGCATCGACGTGGATGTCTGGTCGATCACGGTGCCTGATCCGGATGGCGACGGTCTGGCGCGGGTCAGGCTCGGATTCACCTGCAACGCGGGAACGTTCGCGGCGCTCGTGCCCGCCGGTTCATGCGCCCTTGCGCAGGCTCCGATCCATGCGCAGGTCAGCAGCTGCATCGAAGCGGTTGGCCAAGCGTGCATCCCCGCCGGCCAGTGGTGGGTGGTCTGCACGTCGGGCGCTTTCCCCCAGCAGCAGGCCCCCAAGCCCTATCCATGTCCGGGGCGACCCTACACGCTCCGCGTGGAGATCGATCAGGTCTGCGAGGTGCCGTGCAACTCGATGGAACCTTGCCTGTCGCCCCACTCGACGCCGGGGTGTTCGGATGCCGCGTGCTGCGCCGCGACCTGCGCCGTCGATCCATTCTGCTGCGAGAAGGAGTGGGATGCCAGTTGCGTGGCTGCCGCCGTGCAGGCCTGCGGGATCGCGCCGCCCCCGAACGATGCATGCACCGGAGCCGTGCCGCTCGTGCCGGGAACGCCCGTGATCGTCGAGACCGGCGCTGCCACGCCGGGCGGCCTTCCGTTCCCTGCCGGCTGCGTGGGCACCGGAACGATCGCCGGCAATGACGTGTGGTGCTCGATCGGTCCGCTCGACCGGGCGACGACCGTGCTTGTCTCGACCTGCTCACCGAGTACGGTCTTCGATACGTTGCTGGTGGCGTATCGGGGTGGATGCGCTGGTCTGCAGCCAACCGGGTGCAGCGATGACGGGCTGTGCCCGCCGCAGTCACGGGCCGAACTTTCGATCGACGTGGCATGCGACGAGGTGGTGCTCGTGCGGGTCCTGGGCCGCCAGGGCAATCTGGGGCGTGCGAGTGTGCTGCTGTCGGTCCCCGGTGCGCCTCCGTGCCCCGGAGCGTGCCCTGCAGACCTCGATGGCAACGGTGCCGTGGATGGCGCGGATCTCGGTCTGCTGCTCAGCGGTTGGGGCATCGATGCCACCGGCGACGTCAACGGCGACGGCACCATCGACGGCGCCGACCTGGGCGTGCTTCTGAGCGCCTGGGGCCCCTGTCGCTGATCGACGGCCCCCGGAATGGCGCGGGGCAAGCCCCTGCGCGCACCCTCACGACGCTGCGTTGATTCCCGGCGTCGAAGCCGACAGGGCCCGGCGCATGACCTTCCCCGTCGGATTGCGCGGCATGGCAGCCAGCACGCGGAACTCGCGCGGGACCTTGTAGCCGGGCAGGCGCTCGCGGCACCATGAGCGGACGGCGTGTTCATCGAACGTCGCACCTTCATGCAGCTCGACGAAGGCGAGCGGCACTTCCCCGCGTGATCCATCGCTCATGCCGATGACGGCGCTCTCCTTGATGGATGGTTCGTGGTTCAGCACTTCCTCGATCTCGCGCGGGAAGACGTTTTCGCCCGCGATGATCAGCATTTCCTTGATGCGACCGGTGATGGAGAGGTGGCCATCGGCGTCGAGCCGCCCTTGGTCACCTGTGCGGAACCACCCGTCGGCATCGAACGCCGCCGCCGTCTCCGTCGGCAGGTTGAAGTAGCCCTTCATCACGTTGGGGCCCTTGATCCTGACCTCCCCGTCGTGGCCCTGCGGCACGGGCTGCCCGTTCGCGTCCGCGATCAGGAACTGCACGCCGTGGAGCGGCCGGCCAACGCTCTTCCACCGGTACTCGTGCGGCAGGCACCAGCTGACGACCGGGCTGGTCTCGGTGAGGCCGTAGCCCTCGGCAATCCGCACCCCGAAGGTGTCATGGAAACCGTCGCTCACCGATTGCGGGAGCGGTTCCCCGCCGCTCACGGCGAAGCGGAGCGATGAGAACGCATCCTTCGGCGCATCCTTGACCGAGCGCAGCGCGTTGTACATGCTCGGGATGGCCACCAGTGCCGTGGGTCGGTGCCTGGACGCCAGGTCGACGATCTTCTTGGGCATGAAGCGGGCGGTGTAGATCGCACGGGCACCGACGGCCAAGGGCATCATCGTGAGGACCGTGAAGCCGAAACTGTGGAACTGGGGCAGCACGCCGAGCACCACATCCCGGCTGCCGAAGCGCGCCCAATCACGCACCTGTCGGACGTTGGCCCAGAGATTGTCCTCGGTGAGCATCACGCCCTTGGGGCGACCGCTCGTGCCGCTGGTGTAGAGCAGCAGCGCCAGGCGATCGGAGCGGCTGGGGATGCAGCAGCGCGGCCGTGGCACCGATCGGACAGGCAGGTCTTCCATGCGCAGCGCGCGCACCCCCGTGGGCAGCCCCTTCGTGAACTGCAGCATTGGATCGATCGTGACGCAGCACTCGATCGATGCATCGCCGCAGACGTGCTCCATGTCCTGCGGCGTGAACAGGTAGTTGAGCGGGACGCAGGTCCGGCCCGCCATCCAGGCGCCCAGCGTGGCTGCCGGGAAGAGACCCGACGTCGGCACCATGATGCCTACGCGATCGGCCATCGTCGATCGCTCGATCGCCGAGGCGACGTGGCACGCGGTCCACCAGAGCTGCCATGCAGGCCACGCCCGCTGGTCATCGACGACCACCGTGCGCCAAGGACGAAGAGCGAGACGACGGAGGATGGTGTTCCCGAGCTTCATGGCGTCAGGTGTACAGTACGCCGCATGCCGAAGTGCCTCAACATCGCTGCGTCCGTGCTGGTGTTCGTTGCCATGGGGTGCGAGACCACCAAGAAGGTCGGCACGCCACTGGACCGCGCGCGGGAGTACTACGAGGACGGCGACATGGACGATGCGTTCGATCTGGCGACTGAAGCCGCAGCATCATCCGACGCCACCGTCGCACAACGTGGTCAGCTCGTGGCTGGGCTCTCGGCCATGGACATGGGGCGCCCGGATGCCGAATCATGGCTGACCAAGGCCTCGAACGGTCCTGATCGCGAGTGTGCGGGCACGGCGCTCGCATCGATGGCGACGATCCAGGAGCGCAGCGGTCGCATCGAGGCCGCCGCACAGTCGATGCACCGCGCGAGCATGATGCTGTCCGGCAGCGAACAGGCTCGCGCCCGGAGCGAGGCGCAGCGTCTCGCGAAGGCAGTGCCCACCAAGTCGAAACCATCGGGTGATGGTGCCCAGGCTTCGAACCTTGGCGCTCAATCCGGTGGTCAGAAGGCTGCGGGAACGAACAAGCCGGCGCCTCCGAAGAAGGCGGCCAAGGCCGATCCCACCAGCAAGGCCCAGGCGCCGCTGGCCAAACCATCCTCGGAGAAGTGGACGCTCCAGGCGGGTGCGTTCGAGTCGAAGAAGAAGGCCGACGTGCTGGCGGCGGAGCTCGAGAAGGACACGGACGCGCGGGGTCTGCCCGTGCCCGAGGTCGTCACGGTCAAGGTCCGTGGCAAGACGATGTATCGCGTGCAGGTCGGCATCTACGACTCGCGCGAGCTCGCCAAGGCGGCGCTCGACGCCTGGGGGCGCAAGGGCATCCTGCTGGGAACCGCAGACTGAGCACCGGGTCCGGCAGTCGACCGGGCCATGACGCGGATCAGTGCTCGTCGTTCATGAGGAACGTCGCGGCGTGCTCGAAGTACGCCATCATCGCCGGACGGTCCGACTGCGGAATGGCCGCGTCCTCGAGCGCAGCCCGCATGACATCGACCCAGTCGTTGCGCTCCTGCAACCCGATGCGGAACTGCATGTGGCGCATGCGCAGGCGCGGATGCCCCTTGCGGGCGCTGTAGGCCGGCGGCCCACCGAAATACTGGATCAGGAACTCCGCTTGGTTGCGGATCGCGTCGTCGAGTTCCTGTGGGAACATGGGCCGCAGCCGCTCGTGCCGCTCGATGCGTGCGTAGAACGCACGTGCGATCGACCAGAAGGGCTCGGGGCCCAGTCGTGCGTACAGGCTCTCCTGGTTGGTTCCTGCATTCGATGCATCGCTCATGGCTGGAGCGATGGTAGGGTGCCTGCATGCTGACGATGCTGGTGCTCGCCCTTGGCCTGGCGTTTGATCCACCTGCCGCCGCGCAGGCCGGTCCTGCAGTGCCGCCTCGGCTTGAACAGAACAAGCCTGTTCCCTCCTGCGCGGCAGGGACCGCATCGGGCCTCTTCAGCACGCTGCATCAAGCCAAGGCCACCGACAAGGATGTCCCGACGCCTTCAGGCGTGAGCGATGCCGAAGCTCGCAAGGCGATCCAGCGACTGGCGTCACCCAAGCCCGCGCTCCGTGAGGAAGGGTTGCGCATGCTGCGGACCTTCACGACCCCCGAGGGCCAGTGGGCGATCTACCACGCCAGCCGCGGCGCGGACGGGCCGATCAAGATGCAGGTGCTCGAGCACCTTGCAGGGCTCGGTCCGGCTGGCCAGGCCGGGCTCACCTGGATCGCGATCCACGACCGCGATGCCGCGATCCGCAACGAAGCTGCCGAGCGCATCGAGCAGCCACCGTCGAACGAGGCACTCGCGGTGCTTGACGGCGCCCTGCGCAGCCCAAACCACATGGTCGTGAACCAAGCCGGGCTGCTCGCGGGACAGATCAACGCGATCAAGGCGATCCCCCTGCTCATTGCGGCCCAGTTCGCGCAGGATCCCGTGCAGGACCAGGCCGACCTTGCCTGGATCGCGATCGGCACGCAGCGCAGTTACGTCGCCAACCTCGTGCCGATCACCGGCAATTCGTCTGCGGGATTCCAGCCGGTCATCGGCCAGATCTATGAGGGCGTCGTGATGGCCATCGACGATGCCGCGGCCGTCGCCACGACCTACCGCCCCGGCGTGCACCAGTCGCTCATGGCGCTCGCCACGCTCGATTCAGGGCAAAGCACCGCTCATCTCGGTTGGGACCTCAATGCGTGGGTCACTTGGTACAACGACACCTATCTGCCGATCCTGGCGGCCCGCGCGGCCGAGTCCGAACCCGTCCGTGAACCCAAGTGACGGCCCGCGCCGGCACCTCGGCTCATGTGAGGACGGGCTGTGATACCCGGGGGTGATCACGAGGCGCGATCAAGCGTCTGCATCGATTCGATCAGCCGCTCGTACTGCCATGGTCGGTTGTGCGGTGCGGCGCTGACCCGCAGCAGCCAGTCTCCGTGCAGATCCATGCACGGCACCTCGACCGAACCCGTCGCCAGGATCGCCGCTTGGAGCGCTTCCACGGTCTCGAATCGCGTTCGCCACCGTGCATCGAGCCTGCATGCAGCCATCGAGCCGCGCATGGAACCATCCGCCGGTGAGATGGGCTCGAAGAACCCTGAATCGACCATGCGTGCGTGCGCCCAGGCGGCAAGTCGTGCGTTGTGGTCCATGACCGCTCCGTGACCGAAGGCATCCATCCATGCGATGGCATCCGTGATGGCCATCCATGACCCGACATCGCGCGTTCCCTGCCAGCCGAACTCGAGGTCCATGCCCGCTCCGTAGTGATGGCTGATCGACGCGGGATGCGTCTCGCACGCACGCGCCGGCGATGCGTGGAGGAACGCAGACCCCTTCGGCGCGTAGACCCACTTGTGCAGGTTGCCGGTGTACCAGTCGGCACCGAGCGCATCGAGCTCAAGCGGCAGCATGCCGGGTGCATGGGCGCCATCGATCATCACCGCGACCCCTCGGGCGTGACACGCCGACACGATCTCCCGAACCGGAAGGACCAAGGCGGTCGGACTCGTGACATGGTCCACGAGCACCAGCCGCGTCTGCTCATCGATCGCGCTGATGACTCGGTCGACGACCGCCTGACCCGACGCGACGGGAAGCGGTACCGGCACCTCGACGACCTCGATCCCGTGGAGATCCCGCTCGCGGTGGAGCGCCTGCCGAACGGCTCCGTACACATGCCCTGTCGTCACGACCCGATCCGCCGGCTGCCATTGCATGTTGCGCAGGACCGCTGCCACACCTGCCGTGGCATTCTCGACCAGTCCAAGTCGCTCCGGGGAGGAACCCACCAGGCGCCCGAGCGCCTCCTTGGGGGCCCGCAGGAGCTCCCCCACGCCTCGCCCCAGCCGAGCGATCGG
Source organism: Planctomycetaceae bacterium (assembly GCA_027490145.1). Classification (GTDB taxonomy): domain Bacteria; phylum Planctomycetota; class Phycisphaerae; order Phycisphaerales; family SM1A02; genus SYIB01. The sequence goes on along the minus strand of JAIXYQ010000009.1, from coordinate 128,001 downwards.
CTGGGCCTCAATGAAGCGTCGGTGCCGTTCTGCTGCCTCGGCAACCGCCACGGGTAGGCTGCCGAACGATCCGTGGTTCAGGAAGACGATCCCCGGATCCCACAGCCAACCTCCGTCCGTGCCGGGAAGCGGGCTGGGCGGCTCGATGCGTTGGGTCGTCATGGTTGGCACCCTAAACGAGAAATCCGATTCCGACGGATGTCACACCCAGGCGAACGGCCCGTTCCCTACCATATCCCGAACAAAAGTTCGGGTCCACGAAAGGACCTGGCCGATGCACTCCTCCATGACCATCCTCACCCCCGATGAAGTCCGCGACATGCGCTCACGCGCGGCCGCTCCTCTGGTCCAGCTTGGGCCCGGTGGCGACTTCACGCGATACGTCGTCGAGCAGGATGACGGGCTGGCCGTGATCAGCCATCGTCGAGCACCAACGGCGCCCATCGCAGAGCCCCCGTCCATCCTCGATGAACCCTGCATCGGTGCCGGGCTGCGCCACGGCGCAGCGTGCCTCGATGCCATCTTCGGTTCCGCCGATCCTGCGCGACCGAGCGATCCATCGCCTGGACCACTGCGTGGCTGGCGTGGCGCGTTGCGTGTTGCACTGCAACCCATCGACTGGATCGAGGACCTGCTCGGCCTCACCCGCATCGAACTCCCGCTCCAACCCGTGCTCATCCCGGCGTCGACCCGACCCCAGACTTCAGGACACCACCATGAACCTCACTCCCAAGCAGCTTCGCATCTACGAACTGGTCAGGCATTGGCGGAACGAACGGGGCTATTCCCCAACGATGCAGGAGCTGGCCGACGAGCTCGGCGTCAGCAAGGTCACGGTGTTCGAGCATGTCCAGGCCCTGGTGGAGAAGGGCGTGCTCTCACGCAATCCGAACAAGGCGCGCTCTTTGGCGCTGACGGCCGATGATGAGCCTGCACCCATGCGCGGCAGCGCTGCGCCCGATGCACTGACCCTGCCACTGCTCGGTCGCATCGCCGCCGGCCACCCGGTCGAGAAGTTCGAGCAGGATGAGACCCTCAGTCTCGGCCAGGTCTTCGGCCCTGCGCGCGGTCGGCACAATGAAATGTTCGCGCTGCAGGTCGAGGGCATGAGCATGAAGGACGAGAGCATCCTCGACGGCGACTACGTGATCGTCGAGCGACGCTCCACGGCCCGCAACGGCGACCGTGTCGTCGCGCTCCTTCCCAACGGCGAAACCACGCTCAAGACCTTCTTCCGCGAGCGTGACGGGCGAATCCGGCTGCAGCCGGCGAATCCCGAGTTCGAACCAATCATCGTGGATGAGTGCCAGGTCCAGGGCATCGTGATCGGCGTCATGCGTCGGTACTGAGCCGCGTGCCGGGGCCCCTCGGTCCGCGCATCACGGAACCGTACAGCGGGGCACCTTCATGCAATCGTGCGTGACCTGTCGTGGCGTGCTCGGCGGTCATGACGCGGTTTGGCGAGTGATCACCGCGCCGTGACGCGGCACGCCTCGAGCATGGGCCCGATGAACGCCTGGGCTCGTTCGTGAGCGCTGTCGGGTTCGCCATCCATGGCGCGCACTAGCGCACTTCCCACGATGGCGGCGTCGGCATGCTGGATGACCATGCGGACGTGCGCAGGGGTCGAAATGCCGAATCCGACGGCGATGGGAAGCTCGGTCTCGGCGCGGATGGCGGGCACCGTGCCCTCCACGTCGGGCGGCGCATCGCTGGCGCCCGTGAGTCCGGCACGCGCCAGCGCGTAGACGAATCCCCTGCATCGCCGCGTGATGGCCCTGATGCGCTCCGGGCTTGACGTAGGTGCCACCAGGAGGGCCAGTCCCATGCCACGCTGCTCGACGGCTTGCGTGATCAGGTCAGCGTCATCGACATCCATGTCGGGCACGATGAGCGCATCGAAGCCGGCATCGTGCAGCGCCGCGATGAACTCCGCTCCGCCGTGCCGATGCACGATGCTCATCGACACCATGGCGATCAGTCCGCATCCGACGCGGGGCCTGACGTCACGGATGGCGTCGACGATCGCCGCGACGGTGGTCCCCGAGCGCAGCGCCCGGTCCATGCTGGCCGCGATCACCGGCCCATCCGCGATGGGATCGCTGAAGGGGAACCCGATCTCGATGGCGGCCACCCCCAGACCGTCCAGGGTGACGATCGTCGCGACGGTGGCCTCGATGGACGGGGAACCGGCGGTCAGGAACGGCATCAGGCTGCCACGGCCGGCGGCCCGATCCTGCTGGAGGCGTTGCATCATGCGTTGCATGGGAGGCAAGGGTAGTAGCCCAGCTCGGATTCGAACCGAGGTCGTATCGATTATGAGTCGACTGCTCTGGACCGCTGAGCTACTGGGCCGGAATCCAACGGGGCCATCCTAGCGAAGCCCTCGAGTGACCCCTTCCGCCCACGGGCTGACGTCGCACCGCCGCTGGCTGCTCGCCGCGGGGCTCTACAACCTGCTCTGGGGGGCTGTCGTGGTGCTGCTTCCGGACCTGATGCCTCGCCTGGCCGGCATGGAGCCCTTCGTCGGTCCGGCTCGCGGGATCTGGCAATGCCTGGGCATGGTGATTGGGGTGTTCGGGGTCGGCTACCTCTGTGCGAGCCTCGACCCCATCCGGCATTGGCCCATCACGTTGGTCGGGCTCCTGGGCAAGATCTTCGGCCCCATCGGCTTCGTCTGGTGTGCGACCCGCGGTGAGATCCCGTGGAGCTTCGGTTGGACGATCCTGACCAACGACCTGCTGTGGTGGATCCCGTTCGGCCTGATCCTGCGCGACGCCTGGCGAACGTCGACCCAGGACGACGCACACCTTCCGGTCCTGACGCGCGGTGAGGCGATGGCGATCGCCGTCGACCAGCATGGGACCAATCTCATCGAACTGAGCCGATCGCAGCGACTGATGGTCGTCTTCCTCCGCCACTTCGGCTGCACCTTCTGCCGGGAGACCATCGCGGACCTCGTCCGTGACGAGGACGCACTTCGTCGCCGCGGCGTGACCATCGTCGTGGTCCACATGGCCGCGGAGGCCGAGGCGGCAGGCTTCCTCGGCGCTCACGGGGCTGGACATTGGCACCGCGTCAGTGATCCGCGTCGACGCATCCACGCTGCCTTCGGGCTCACCCGGGGCTCGTTTGCGGGGCTCTTCGGACCGATGGTCTGGTGGCGAGGCACCCACGCCCTGGCCAAGGGCCACGGTGCCGGGCAGCCGGTCGGTGATCCCCTGCAGATGCCTGGGGTGTTCGTGGTGCATCGTGGGCGGATCGAGGCCGAGTTCCGTCATCGCACGGCGGGCGATCGACCCGACTACGGCAGCATGGTCGAAGCGGTCGCGTCATAACCCGCTCCGGGCGGTTGCAGGACCGACCGGCAGACGCCACACTACGTATCCGTGGTCACTGCCGCCCTCATCCAGGTCCTGGTGCTCGTGCTCACGCTTGCAGCCGCAAGCGGGGTCGTGCCCGCGACCACCGAACGGATCGACGCCACCGCCATGGTGGATGTCCGCGGCACCGCCCAGACCGCGGCGATCCATGCGAGCAGGACCACCGCCCTCGCCAGCACTGAGCCGTGCATCGCCTGCCGCAGCCTGACCGCAGGCCGCGTCAGCGTCTGGACCGAGCAGGGCCGCGGGCCGATGCCTCCGCCGATGGCGTGAGTGACGTCGACTCCCTCGCGAATCTCCCGATCATCACGACACCGTGTGCCCGTCGCCGTGCGACGAGGTTCACCACCACAAAGGACCCAATCATGTCCGTACCCGTCATCAGTTCCGTCATGCGTTCGCTCTTCGGCACCCGCAACCAGCGCATGGTCAAGCGATACCTGCGCATCGTGGACCAGGTGAATGCCCTCGAACCCTCGATCCGCGCCCTGACGGATGCCCAGTTGCGCGAACGCACGGCCGAGTTCCGTGCGCGCGTGGCCAAGGGCGAGGATCCCCTCTCGTTCCGGCACGAGGTCTTCGCCGTCGCCCGTGAAGCGATGGACCGCTCGGTGGGGATCCGCAACGTGCTGAACCCCGACCTGGCCTTCGACGCATCCCAGCTGCCCGAGGAAGCGCGCGTGATGCTCGAGGCAGCACGCACCCAGGCGGCCCTGCTGCCGGATGCCCCGGCCGAGGGCGACCTGCTGGGCTGCGCCGCACCGACCCCGGCCTGGGTCACGATGGACCTGCCCAATGCGCTCTATGAGGCCGTGCGCGCGGTGCACCCGATGTCCAAGCCGCCCTTCCGCGCGCGCCCCTTCGACGTGCAGATCATCGGGGCCATCGTGCTCTCCGAAGGCAAGATCGCCGAGATGAAGACCGGCGAAGGCAAGACCATCGTGGCCCCGCTGGCGAGCTACCTCGCCGCCGTGAGTGGCCACCAAGTGCACGTCGTGACCGTCAACGACTATCTCGTGCAGCGCGACCGTGACTGGACCTTCCCCTTCTTTCGTGCGCTCGGCCTGACCGCGGGCGCGATCCATCCGGTCCACATGCAGTCGACCGATGGCAAGCAGTCCGCCTACCGCTGCGACGTCGTGTACGGCACCACGGCCGAGTTCGGGTTCGACTACCTGCGCGACAACATGAAGCAGCGCGCCGAGGACCAGGTCCAGAAGCGTCGTGACTTCGTGATCGTCGACGAAGTCGACTCGATCCTCATCGATGAAGCGCGCACGCCGCTGATCATCAGCGGCCCTGCCTACAACAAGGCCCCCCGCTATGACCTCGCCGATCGGCTGGCGCGCCACCTCGTCGAGCGCCAGCAGGCGTGGAACGAGGCGGATGACGCCATGTCCAAGGCCCGCTCGTTGGCCGCCGGACTCGAGGGCGACCTGCGCAACGTGCGTGATGCCTCGCAGAAGCCCGAGCTGCGCAAGCGGCTGGACGATGCCCGTCGTTCCATCCCCAAGCTCGAGGCGGAGCGCGACCGTCACGCCCAGTACTACGAGGTCGAGCTCGACAAGAAGCGCGCCACGATCACGAGCGCCGGCATCGCCGAGGCTCAGCGCGTGTCCGGGATCGGCTCGTTCTACGTGGGCGAGAACATGGACATGCCGCACCTGCTCGAGCAGTCGGTGCGCGCACACACCGTCTACCAGCGCGATCGTGACTACGTGATCGCCCAGGACGAGAACGGCCAGCTCGGTGTGGTGATCGTCGACCAGAACACCGGACGCAAGATGGTGGGCCGCCAGTGGTCCGACGGCCTGCACCAGGCGGTCGAGGCCAAGGAAGGCGTGCCGATCAAGCAGGAAACGCAGACGATGGCCACGATCACGGTCCAGAACTACTTCAAGCTCTATCGGCACCGCGCGGGCATGACCGGCACCGCCGACACCGAGGCCGAGGAGTTCCACGAGATCTACCGGCTCGACGTGGTGAGCATCCCGACCAACCTGCCGATCGCACGCGACGACCGCGATGACCAGGTCTACGTCAGCGTGAAGGACAAGTGGAGCGCCGTGATCGAGGAGATCCGCCGGCACCATGACCTCGGCCGACCGGTGCTCGTGGGCACCACGAGCGTCGAGAAGAGCGAGTTCCTCGCCGCCGAGCTCAAGCGCCGCCACGGCATCCGGCACGAGGTGCTGAACGCGAAGCAGCACGAACGCGAGGCCGAGATCGTCGCCGGCGCGGGCCAGCTCGGCGCCGTCATGATCGCCACCAACATGGCCGGCCGCGGCACGGACATCAAGCTCGGCCGCATTTCGCGCGCCGACCTGATCGAGCACTGGAAGAAGCGCAACATCTGCCCGCGCGAGGCGAATGTCGATCTGGCCGATGAAGCCGTGCTCGAACTCTGCTGGCGCCACCTCGCCGCCACGCAGGCGAGCGTCGACAAGGCGGAGGCGGCGTCGTTGCCCCTGGATGAGGTGCAGCTGCGGACCCTGCGTGCCTGGGCGATCGAGCACGCCGGCATGGGCGAGGCCGATGCGAAGAAGGCGAAGTCGGCGACGCTGCTGAAGGCACTCGATGCGACGGGCTCGTTCCAGCTCCACCGCATCGGCTTCCACGCCACCGTCGAGGCCATGGGAGGCCTCCACATCATCGGCACCGAGCGCCACGAGAGCCGACGCATCGACAACCAGCTCCGCGGCCGAGCCGGCCGCCAGGGCGACTCGGGTTCGAGCCGGTTCCTGCTGTCGCTCGAGGACGACCTGATGAAGATGTTCGCCGGGCCCGCGACGCTGCGGGCCCTGAGCGTGCTGGGCATGAGGGAAGGCGATGCGATCGAGGCCCCCATGCTCACCCGTGCGGTCGCCCGCGCGCAGAAGAAGGTCGAGGAGCGCAACTTCCAGATGCGCAAGGGCATCCTCGAGTACGACGAGCCGCTGAACGTGCAGCGCGGCAAGTTCTACGGGCTTCGCCAGCGGATCCTCGAGGGCAAGGACCTGCGGTCCATCGTGCTCGAGTCGATCGATGCGTCCGTGGCCGATGCCGTGGCCACCTACCTCGACCCGCTGCACGCGCCACGCTGCGTGAGCGAGTGGGTGTGGGAGCATTACGGCGTCCACGTCGAGGCGGAGCGGTTCCGGGGCAAGGACCGGGACGGCATGCTCCGCTCGGTCCGGACCGACACCCATGAGGAGGCCCTCGCGTCGATCGACACGGCGCTCAACGAGTTCCTGCCGGACGAGGACGCCGAGCACCTCGATCCGGCGCTCCTGCGCGAGTGGGCGCAGAAGACCTGGTCGTGCGAACTCTCGGAGGCGCAGGTGTCGGGCGGCCGCCGCGGGGTCCGCGCCGCGCTCGAGGCGGCCATGAGCGCACGATTCGACGCGATCGACACGGCCGCCCTGGAACCGATGGTGGCCGGTGACTGGAGCCGGTCCGAACTCGCCCGATGGTGCAGCGCGAAGTGGAACCGCCCCGTGACCACGGCCGACCTTGGTGCGTCGCCGGATCCGAAGGAGGTCACGGCAACGCTGCAGCGCCTCGCGAGAACGATCTACGCCGAGCGTGAAGTGAGCTTCGCGATCGACGCCTGGGTCGAGCGCACCGGTGCCATGCTGGCTGCACAGCAGCCCGAGGCGCTCGAGCACTTCTGCACCTGGGCGCGGGAGCGCCATGGCGTGGACTGGACGCCATCGACCCTGCCTTCGACGGATCCACGCGAGATCCGCGAGCGCCTGGTCGCGATCGCACGGGAGCGCGCGTCCACCGACCCCAAGCACCGTGAAGAGCTCACCACGTTCGAGCAGATGGTGCTCGTGCAGGTGCTCGACGCGACCTGGAAGGACCACCTGCATGCCATGGACCAGTTGCGCGACTCGATCGGCTTCCGCAGCTTCAGCCAGAAGGACCCGCGCATCGAGTTCAAGCGGGAGTCGAGCCGGCTGTACGCCGAGATGGAACTGGCCGCGCGCGACCGCGTGACGGACCTGGTCTTCAAGGGTCGGCTGCAATTGGCGATGCCCCGCTCCACGGCACCCGCACCACAGACCGCGCAGGAAGCACCGTCGAACCCGCCTCCGGCACCGCTCCCTGCCGCGCCGCGCAAGCCGGTGGATGGCGCCGCGATCGTGGGCCGGAACGAGTCCTGCCCGTGCGGCAGCGGCAAGAAGTACGGCAAGTGCTGCGGCGCGCGGCAGAAGGCGGAGGCCTGAGGCGCCCGATCGGTTGCGGATCGGGCGGCCTGTTCCTATACTTCCCGCCCCACGCCTCGGTAGCTCAGCTGGTAGAGCAGCTGACTCTTAATCAGCGGGTCCAAGGTTCGAATCCTTGCCGAGGCACTGAAACCGCCCCGTCCATCCGGATGGGGCGGTTTTCTTTGGCGGTCATGCCCCGTCGGCGCTCACGAACACGCACGCAGCACCGGCAGCAGCATCAGGCCCAGCAGGATCAGCGCCAGCAGCACGCGGTGCTGCCTGCGCACGTGATGCGCGACCGGAGGCTCCCGCAGGGGTGCACCCGCGATCCAGTGACCGCAGCCCGGGCAGATGTCGGCGTCCTCCGCGACCGCACGGCCGCACTCGGGGCAATAGCCCGGACGCGCCCGCTGCAGGCGACGGATGTCATCGGCCGACGGGCCCTCGTCTGGATCGATGCGGTGTGCCATGCAGCGCTCCGGGAACGACAACGCCCTCGGCCGAGGTCATCGAGCGAGGGCGTTTGAACGAGGCGGACGGGACTCGAACCCGCAACCACCGGCGTGACAGGCCGGTACTCTAACCAATTGAGCTACCACCCCTAACCAGCGCCGAAGCGCCCCACGACCATTGCTGGCCGTGGACGGGAAAGTGTAGCGGCTTCCCCGCGTCCGTCAACCCGCTCAGACGTGCTGTCCCGGATCCCGGGAAGGCGCGTTTATCCCGGACGGGCCCTCACTTGGCATCGAGCCAACGAGTGCCCCAGTGGCTCGACACGAGGATGGGCACCCGCATGGGGATGGCCTGCTGCATCCGCTCACGCACCCACGGCTCGACGGTCGCGACGTCAGCCGCGGGAACTTCGAGCACGAGTTCGTCATGGATCTGCAGCAGCAGCCGGGCGCCGGGGCAGACCGACGGCAGCCCGCGGTGCACGGCCACCATGGCCACCTTGATGAGGTCCGCGGCGCTCCCCTGCACCACGGTGTTCACCGCGATCCGCTGGCCGAGTGCGCGCTCGTTTCCGTTGCGCGAATGGAGCTGCGGGACCGGCCGACGGCGCCCCAGGATCGTGGTTGCATAGCCACGCGTGCGGGCATCGTCGATGCACTGCTGCAGGAACGCCTCGAGCCCTGCGAAGCGTGCCTTGTAGTCCTGGATGATCTCCTTCGCCCGGGCCTGGCTCGTGCCTGCGCCCATGCGGCGCGCCAGGCCGTGCGGGGTGATGCCGTACACGATGCCGAAGTTCACCATCTTGGCGGCGTTGCGCTGCTCAGGCGTGACCTGGTCCAGGCTGATGCCGTGCACCTCGGCCGCGACGGCCGTGTGGATGTCCTGGCCGCCGGCGAACGCAGCACACAGTGCCGGATCGCCGGAGAGATGGGCCAGCACCCGCAGTTCCACCTGCGAGTAGTCGCAGGCCAGCAGCACGGCGCCGGACGGTGCCGTGAACGCCGCGCGGATCTCGCGGCCGATCGGGGTGCGGATCGGGATGTTCTGCAGGTTGGGATCCGAGCTCGACAGCCGCCCCGTGGCTGCGCCGGTCTGGTGGAACGACGCGTGCACGCGGCCATCGGCCGGATCGATCGCCTGCTCGAGGGCGACGAGGTAGGTCCCCACGAGCTTCGTGAGCTGCCTGTACTCCACGATCAGCGCCGGGAGCGGACTGGTGACGGATGCGTCATCGGCCAACGCTTCCAGCACCTCCGCATCGGTGCTCGCGCCGGTCTTCGTCCGCTTCACCACCGGCAGCCCGAGCCCGGGCACGGCGGCGTCGACCGGGTTGAAGAGCACCGAGGCCAGCTGCTTGGGGCTGTCCGGGTTGAAGGCGACCGGCGACGCGGCGGCGATGCGCCCACGCAGCTCGACGATCAAGGCCTCGAGCCTCGCACGCTGTCGCTGCAGTTCATCGCGCTCGACCCTGATGCCGTTCCACTCCATGTCGGCGAGGACCTGCACGAGCGGCAGTTCCACCTCGTCGTGCAGCGCGCGGAGGCCCTGCGCATCGAGTTGCAGTGACAGCTGGTCATGGAGCCGATGGGTCAGGTCGGCATCCGTGGCGGCGTAGGCGCCGGTGAGCGCCGCATCGACCCGGTCGAGCGTGCGTCGGTGCGGACCGCTTCCGGTGAGGGCTTCCATCGAGAGCTTGGCCTGGCCGAGCCGCTGCTGCGCGACGTCACCGAGCCCGTGGGTCGAGCGCTCGGGCTCGAGCAGGAAGCTCTCGATCATCGTGTCGGCGACCAGGCCCCCCACGCGGATGCCATGGGCGCGCAGGACCTGCAGGTCGAACTTGGCGTTGTGCGCGATCTTGCGGATCGACGCATCCTCGAGCAGCGGCTTGAGCAACGCCACGGCGGCTTCCACATCGAGGTGACCCGATGGATCCGCGCTGCGCATGGGCACGTACACCGCTTCCCCCGCCTTCACGCTGCCGCTGAAGCCGACCATGCACGGCGTTCGTGGAGGCCGCTCGTCGGTCTCGGTATCGAACGCCAGCACTGCACCACCCGCACAGGCGACGCGGATCGAGTCGATCCACGCCGAGAGCGCCTCGATCGTCGTCAGCAGCGACCACGTACAGGTGGCCTGCTGGGCCATCGGCGGCGACTGGGGCTCGTTGGAGAGGCCCGCGAACAGCGTGCCCTCCGCGGAGTCGACCGGTCCACGCGGAGCGCGGCTGGCCACCGACGCCTTCGGTGCCGGCTCCGGGGCCGCAGCCGAGGCGGGCATGACGGCCCCTTCCGCGCGGAGCCACGCCGACCATTCCTGGCGAAGCCGGCCAAAGCCCAGGAGGTCCAGCAGCGCCAGCAGGCGCGTCGCATCGATCGACGGGGCATCCACCTTGCTGCGGGCGAGCGACCAGTCCAACGCACAGTCATCCTTCAGGCGCACCAGCGTGCGCGCCAGGGCAAGCTGGTCACGGCATGACTCGATCGCCTCGCGTCGCTTGGGCGTGAGCTCGCCGAGGTGCGCGAGCACGCCCTCCACCGAACCGTACTGCACGACCAGCTGTGCAGCCGTCTTCGGCCCGATGCCGGGCACGCCGGGCACGTTGTCGACCGAGTCCCCCATCAGCGTGAGCATGTCGACCACGTGCTCGGGCCGGACGCCCTTGCTGTCGAAGAGCCCCTCGGCGGTGAGCTCGGTGCCGGCCTGCACGTCGTAGAGCACCGTGCGTGCATCGAGCAGCTGCGCCAGGTCCTTGTCCTTGCTCGCGATCCGGATCGCCATCTCCGGATGCTCGCGCCGGACCCGCCGCACCAGCGTGGCGATGACGTCGTCCGCTTCGACGCGCTCTTCCGCGAAGATGGGGATGCCTGCGAGCCGTGCCAACTCAAGGCATCGCTCGACCTGGCCGTCGAAGTCCTCCGGCGGCGGCTCGCGATGCGCCTTGTACTCGGGATAGAGCTCGGACCGGAAGGTCTCGGTGTCGCCGCTCGCATCGATCACCAGGGCCACGTGCGAGCAACCGCCGTCCCGCACGAGCTTGAGCAGCATCTGGCAGAAGCCGTAGACCATGTTGGTCGGCTCGTTGGTGACCGGACTGTTGAGTCCGCCGCGGATGGCGTAGTACGCCCGGAAGAACTGGGCGTGGCCGTCGATGATGCACAGTCGATCGGTCACGTCAGGCGGTCTCGCCGGCGGCGTGCAGCCCATGCAGTCGACCGAGCAGCGCGGGGCCGGGCTCGGCGCCTCGCCGCGCCATCACGGCGCGCATCGTCTGTTCGAACCGATCCCAGCGGAACCTCGCCATGCGCTCGGGCGTGAGCCACGCAAAGCGATCCACGCACGCCGGCGGGCGGTCGCACGCGATCATGGCGCCGGTGCCGAAGGACGATCCCGTCGTGATCGCGGCCATGATCCCGACCTTGGCATGGTCGGCGATGATGCCACCGTAGAACATGCGCCCCGTGCGCTCGACGGATGCCGAGGGCTCGAGCCGCGTGGTCACCTCGCCGTACGTGTTCAGCAGGTTGCTGCCGGTCGCTCCCGCGCCGATGTTCACCCACTCACCGACCAGGCAATCGCCGAGATGGCCATCATGCACCTTGTTGCTGTTGCCGTGGAAGATCACCGAGCCGACCTCGCCGCCGACCTTGCAGCGCGGACCGATGACGGTGTTCGCCTTGATCACCGCGCGCTCGGCGATCCATGCACCGGCAAGGACCGCGCACGGACCCACGAGGATCGCGCCGGGGCGGACGGTGGCGCCTTCGGCGATCACGACGGCCCCCTGGCTGGCATCGATGATGACACCGGGACAGACCGTGGCGCTTGGCGCGATCTGGACGGGATGATCACCCAGATCGGCTCGCCGACCACCGGCGCTGGCAGCTCCTCGCGCGATCAGCAGGGCGAGGTCGTTTGCGAGCGTGGTCGGCAGCAGATCCAGCGTCGCCCATGGGGTCATGGCCACCGCGGGCGCATCGAGTTCCGTCGATCGAGATCCGAGTGCTCCGGCACCCGCGACATGGTCGAGCAACTCCTTGGCCGTGCAGCGGGCGGCAACCACCACGCCGTCCTGTGTGATCGCCTCCCCCGGCGACAGGTCACCGAGGGCCTGCTGGAGGGCCGGCGGCAACGTGCAGCAGCCGTTGATGGCCAGCAGGTCAACCGCACCCTCGTCCACCTGAGGCAGGCGTTCGGCAACCAGGGCGCGCACGGCCGGCGCAGCGACGATCGATGGCTCCACGCCCCACGTCAGCTTGATGCGCTCGCGCCCCGTCAGCGCGCCGAGACGATGCTCGCCGCTCGCGCGCAGGTCATCCAATGGTCCCATGCCACGAACCGGCGCATCGAACAGCGCCACGGTCGGCCCTCGCCAGGTGGATCCATCGAGCTGCATCGGCGCACTGTATGGCGGCTAGACACGCCGCGCGACGCTGCCGATGGGAGGGAATCCCCACCACCCTTCGATCCGGTCGAGCAGGAAGCTCACGGGGATGCCCAGCACGGCCGTGGCGCATGAAGCCCAGAACGAAGCCAGCATGGCGCCCCCGACCTGCCCGACCGTCCATGGCACCGGATCGCCCAGCCAACCACGGATGGTCCAGCCCGCGAACCAACCAACCTGATGGATGAGCAGCAGCGCGCCGGCCAACACGCCAACGGCCACCGGATTGCGCTTGAACACCACCCCCCGAAGCGGGATGGCCGCTGCAGCTGCAAGCAGGCAGCCCATGGTGTTGGGCCCGATCACCACGATGGTGGTTCCTGCGGCCCCCGCCACCGGCGACACGAGGTCATAGAGCACGCCCATGCCGAGGGCGCCCCACCAGGCTGCCGACTTGCTTGCGTTGAAGCACACGAAGGCAAGCATCACCGGGAAGACCCATGGCCTGGCGCTACCGATGGAGAGCACCTGCAGGAACGAACTGTCCAGGAGCACGGCCACGAGCAGGGCGGCGATGTACACCGGGCTACGCATGGGCCACCATCCGAAGGTGCTCGATGCTTACGGCCACGCCACCCGCGATGTCCCATCGCCGCCATGGCCACGACCGAGCGCACGGACGGACCGGAGTCACGGCTGCACCTGCCCCGTCGCCTTGATCGTCACCTCGGCAAGATTGCGCGCGTCGATGGCGGGCACAATCAGGGCCCGACCACGCAGCGGTTGCTGGTCCTTGCGGCCGACCTCCGCCACGGTTCCAAGGACCATGCCCTGCGCCCCCTTGGGCCAACCTGCATCGCGAAGCCGCACCACCATGCCCGGCATGACACCGCCGTCGAGCGCGACATCGCAGCTCAGCCTGCCGCCGCCGCCGGCCTCGAGCTGGACGGGCATCCGGCGTCCGGGGCCCGCCTCGTCGATCACGATGGACGCATCGATCCGCCCCAGGGCGGGATGACCGATCGGCAGGAGCGTTGACGTGAGTCGATCGGGCGACGGCCCCACACGCCCGGCGATCAGGTCGCCGCGCACCACGGCAACGTCGCCGGCCGAGATGCCGAGCGCCGTGCCAGCCAGGAGGGAGATGATGCCCTGCCCTGACGCCGGCGGCGCCATGCCCACGGCTGCATCGACGAGCCGCCATGCACCCGATGGATCGGACCGGCGGATCGCCCCCAACTGATCGAGCTTGCGCTCGAGCTCAAGCACCTCCTGACGGGCCGCATGCCACTGACTTCGGTAGGTGTCGCGTTCACGAAGCAGCTCGCGCATGACAGGGTCATCGGGCCCCTGCGCATGGAGCGGCGGACGAAGCCACTCGCGCACGAACTGCAGCACGTGGGCGGGCGGATTGAGCATCGCCATCATCACGCCGGACACGTCCGCAACGACGTCCCCGACGATTCGCGTCGGCAGCACCGAAAGGACCAAGGCCAAGCACACCGCGACGGCGAAGGGGCGATCAGCGATTCTCATCGAGCCTCCCATCCGCCATCAGGTCGAACCGGACCGATCGCGGGCGCGGCACCTGCTCCGAGCGGACGGCGCCGACGCACGCCCGAGGATCAGAAGTCGACGACGTCGCTCTCCAGCGTGTCCTTGTAGGCCTCGAGGTTCTCGAGATAGATGCTGGTGCCCTGCGCCACGCAGGTCAGCGGATCATTGGCCACCCGGGTCTCGAGGCCCGTGGCCTGGCTGATCACGCGATCGATGTTGCGCAGGAGCGCACCACCACCGGCGAGGACGATGCCGTTGTTCACCAGGTCGGCAGCCAGTTCGGGCGCAGCCTGCTCGAGGGTGTCCTTACAGGCCTTGATGATGGCGCTGACAGGCGGCGTGAGCGCCTGGCGGATCTCGACGCTGTTGATCGTCGCCTTGCGCGGCATGCCGGTGACGGTGTCGCGGCCACGGACTTCCATCTCGAGTTCCTGGGCGAGCGGACCGGCGGAACCGATCTCGATCTTCACGCGCTCTGCGGACTGCTCGCCGATGATCAGGCCGTGCACGTTGCGCATGTGGTCGACGATGGCCTCATCGAAGTCATCGCCGGCGACGCGAACGCTGACACAGTGCGCGATGTCGGCAAGACTCATGATGGCCACATCGGTGGTGCCGCCGCCGATGTCCACGATCATGCTGGCCGTGGGATCACCGATGGGAAGACCGGCACCGATGCCGGCAGCCATCGGCTCTTCGACCAGGTACACGCGACGCGCACCGGCGCGCTCGGCGCTGTCGAGCACCGCGCGCTTTTCGACAGCGGTGATGCCCGAGGGAATCGAGATGACGACTCGCGGTCCGAAGAAGCGATTTGGGCCGTTCACCTTGCGGATGAAGTAGGCGAGCATGGCCTCGGTGATCTCGAAGTCGCTGATGACGCCTTCCTTCAGCGGGCGGATCGCGGAGATCGTGCCGGGCGTCTTGCCGAGCATTTCCTTCGCGGCGAACCCGACGGCGCGGCCATCGTTGAGCACCTTGTTGGTGCCCTTGCGGACGGCCACGACGGATGGTTCATTCAGGACGATCCCCTGGCCCTTCACGCACACGAGCGTGTTGCAGGTACCGAGGTCGATCCCCATGTCGACGCTGAAGAGGCCAAGGAACTTTTCGAGCAGCATGTCTTCCTCCTTGAATGCGATGCACGCCGTCGTGCACCGGTGCTGCGCTTTCGCTACCGCCAGCCGTGGCGGTCAGAGCCCAAGCATGTACGAGCCTGAGGTCTCCTGATTGCGCATCGCGATGATAACGGCGCCGGCAAGCAATGCAAGCGCTGCAGCCACCATGAGGGCGGTATAGACGTTCGGTCCGGCGGGTCGGGTTGCCTTGGGGGTTGCCATGGCTTCACTCCCCCTTGCGCGCCACGGCGCGCTGACCGGAACGGACTTCGCCACGGCCGGAGGCATCCTCGAGCTCGACGATGCCGACGGCCCGGTTCACATCGACGCGGATGATCCGCAGGTCACCGACGAAGGTCGCGCCGTCGCCGATCATCAGGGTCCAGCCCTGGCGGACGCCGCTGGAGGAACCCGCGTCGATCTCGGCGTAGATGGCTTCGTCGGTGCGACGGACGTCGATGATGCGTGCGACGAGGTTGCGGTCGGCGGCGACGCGCTCGGTCTCGCCGGCGGCGCCCAGGGCCGCAGCAGGTCCGGCCGGGGCGGCGGGCGCAGCGGCACGGGCATCAGCCTGGCTCTTGACTTCCATCAGCTTCTGGACTTCTTCCTCGAGGTCGCGACGGGCCTGAACGGCGTTCTCGTACTTGCTGCTCAGCGAGGCGAGTTCGCCCTCGGCCGCCACGAGTTCGCTGCGGGCCTGGACTTCCTTCGTCCGGGCGTCGGTGAGCTGGTCGGTGAGCTTCTTGACGAGCTCGACCTTTTCCTTGTCGCTCGACGAGAGGAGGTCAAGGCCAGCCTGGAACTTGGCTTGCGCGACCTGGGCGTTGGCGACTTCGGTTTCGAGGGTACGCACCCGGGCAACCTTGTCGGCCAGTTCGGACTGCATGGCCGAACGCTCACCCTCGAGTTCCTTGATCCGGACCTGCAGGTCGGTTTCGAGGCGCGCCGCGGCTGACTGGGCGGTCTGCAGCGATGCATTCACCGAAGCGAGTTCCGACTTGGCGGACTCAGCCTGGGCCTTGTACGTGGCCTGGTTGGCGCTCTGGGTCACGACCAGCGGCACGAGGGCCACCGAGAGCAGCGCGACGAGGACGACGAACACTTTGGAAAGGATGTGCACGGGGGCGTCTCTGTGGGTGCGTGGGGCGATCAGGGCAGCCAGGCTGCCGTGGAATCCCGCGAGGGTACGCCACGGCTCGGCTTCGTGTCAATCGGTTGCGACCGTCCCAGAAGTCGAATCTTGGGCCGTGCAGCGCAGGATGGCCTGCGCCGCGGAGAGCTGCACGAGGGCGTTGGTGTCCCGCAGCAAGGGAGCGATGGACGCCGTGTCGGACGGCAGTCCGCCGGTCCCCAAGGTGGTCGCCGCCTGAGCCCGGACCATCGGCATGCGGCTGGTCAGCAGCATCCGCGACATGGCCAGGATCTCGGGCGTGCGTGCCGAACCCATCTTGATCGCGGCCTCCCCCGCCAACAACCGGACCTCGGCGGGGCGCTCCGTCCGACCCCGGGCCGCGACGATGCCGAGCAGCATGGCCTCGGAAGATTGATCCTTGACGTTGCCCAGGATCTGCGCGCCCAGGCACATCAACTCCGCCTGTTCCCCGGGCGCGAGCAACGCAGCCCGGACGGGGTCGAGCTGCGAGCGATCGCCCAACTTGGCGAGTGCTTCGGCGGTCTGCAGGTCGACGATCCGCGCCCGCATGGGATTGGTGTTGTCCGTCGGTCGCTGGAGAGCGTCGCGCAGCACCGGCACGGCACTGGTGTTGCCCAGTTCACCGAGCACGAAGATGGCGATTCCCCGGATCGTCAGGTCCTTCGCACCGGACATGCCGGCGAGAGGGGACTGATCCGGGTGATGGCCCAACCGCTGCAAGGCGAAGATGGCACCCGCGCGAACGGCCAGGTTGGGGTCCTGCAGGAGCGGCTTCACGGCGGGCGCGAAGATCGCCAAGCGTGCGCGCCCGACCGCCATGCACGCGGAGAATCGGACGGCGGGATTCGGATCGGCCAAGAGCGCACCGACCTGCTTGGTGAGCGTTGCGGGGTCGAGCACGAGCGCTTCGACCGCATTGGCCCGGAACTGCGGATACTCGGCGGCGCACGCCGCGGTCAGGATCACCAGCGCCGCGTCGCGAACGCTCGTGCCTTCGGGCGCCGTGAAGGCAGGCTGCGCCGCCTGCACCGTACCGGGCATGGTCGGATCAGGCGTGACGCTGAGCGCGCGCGTGCTCCAGGCACCCGAGACCGCCGTGGATTCCTCGGGGCCGCCGCTGCAGCCTGCCAAGGCGATGAGCACGATGGCCGCCGCCAGTCCAAGCCAGCGACGCTGCACCGGAACGGCGAGGACACACATCAGGACGAGGCTCATGGCCGGGAGGATATCCCCCACCGTGAGGACGAGCGTGCTGCGACCGTCGAGGTGCGGCGTGGCGATCAGGGTGCCCGCGGTCCGTGGTGCCAGCCGTTCGACCACGCGTCCGCAGGAGTCGATCCAGGACGACTCGCCGGTGTTCGCCACGCGAACCATCGGCAGCCTGCACTCGATGCAGCGCCAGCGAGCCATCAGTTCGTGATGGCGTCGGCCGGCATCGCTCGTTCCGAACCATCCGTCATTGGAGAGGTTGACGATGCATGCGGCGGGCGACGGATCCTGGACCATGCGCCGGACCACGTGCGACACCGTGTCCTCGAAGCAGATGGGCGTGGCGATGCGCAGCCCGGTGCCGGGCCATTCGAGGTTCCGGGGACGATCCCCCGCGTCCATGTCGAAGCTCATCCCGGCGGCGCCCAGTGCGAGCAGTTGGTCCTCGAGCCAGTCCGATGCACTGATGTACGGCATGCGTTCGCCGAACGGCGTCAGGTAGGCCTTGTCGTAACGATCCTTCACCACGCCGTCGTCGATGAGGTAGGCCGCATTGAACTGACGGTCCCACGCCCAACGGTTCCCGTTCTCGCGCAGCCCATCGAAGGCCGGGCTGCCCACGAGCATCGGGCCAGCCAGCCGACTGAGCTCGAGGATCGGCAGGACGAATCGGTCGCCTGGCCAGGCCTGCACGCGGACCACGGTCTCGACCGTCGCTGGATCGAGGCCGAAGCCCGGCACCGAGGTCTCGGGCCAGACCATGAGCGTGGGAAGCCCGGACTCCGGCGAGGCGGTGTGGCGAAGCGCCAGGACCGCCCGCGCCGACAGATCCAGCGCCTGCTGCATGTCCTTCACCTGCTGCTCGGGCGTCCAACGGATCTTGTTGCTCGTGAGCACATCGGTCTGCACGGCCACGACGCGGATGCGCTCGGCGTCCGGCGTCGTGGACAGCCGGAAGGCGCCCCAGCCCGTCGCGATGCTGATGAGCACGATGGACACGGCGGCCGGCATGCGCCAGGATCGATCGCGCGACACGACGCCCCGACACGCCACGAACACCGCGAGGGCCTCGCCCAGAAGCGCCACCATGAGGCTGATCAGGCCGACGCCGAACAGGTCAGCGGCCTGTGCCGGGAGCGTGGCATCGATCCAGGCGTGCCCGGACTGGAACCATGCGTAGCCATCCCAGATCGGACGCGACCTGGCCCACTCGACGCCGACGAGCGCGAGCGGGAAGCCCAACCAGGATGCACGATCGCCAAGGCTCCCCCGCAGGCGCGCGGCCATCACCGGGACCAGCGCCGACCACATGGCCATGTACGCGATCAGGACGATGCAGCCGGCGGTGGTGACCTGGAGCAGCCAGCCCTCGAGCATGATCCAGCACGGCAGCCAGCCGATCCAACCGGCAGCGAGGCGCTTCCACCAACGCATCGATCCGTCGGCGGCGTGGGCATGACAGGCGAGTGCCGGGATCGACCACCACCAACCCAGCTGCGAGAACGGCAAGGTGAGGAAGAGACCGGCTGCGAGCGACCAGCAGGCCACGGACCACATCGCACGTTGGTTGCTCATGCGCGGTGACCCGGTGGTGGCGCACGCAGCGGGCACATCAGCCCGCAAAGTCGATGAGACGGGCGATCTCGCTCCGGAGTGCGCTGCGATGCACGATCCGGTCGATGAAGCCGGCGTTCAGCAGGAACTCGGAGGTCTGGAAGCCGTCGGGCAGGTCCTGCCGGATCGTCTGCTTGATCACGCGCGGTCCCGCGAAGCCGATCAGGGCCTTGGGCTCCGCGATGATCACGTCGCCGAGCATGGCGAAGCTGGCGGTCACGCCGCCGGTCGTCGGATCGGTGAGCACGCTGATGAACAGCCCACCCGCTTCGTCGAGTCGCGCGAGCGCGGCGCTTGTCTTGGCCATCTGCATGAGCGACAGGCCAGACTCCTGCATGCGCGCACCGCCCGAGCAGGACACGATGATCAACGGCAGCCCGTGCTCCAGCGCGTGGAGCGTGGCGCGGGTGATCTTCTCGCCCACCACGCTGCCCATGCTGCCGGCGAGGAACGAGAAGTCCATGACGCACACCACGACCTTGCGGCCCTTCACGAACCCGGTGCCGGAGATCAGGCCCTCGGGCTGGCCGCTGGACCGCTGCGCTGCCTTGATGCGGTCCGGGTAGGCCTTCATGTCCACGAAGCCCAACGGGTCGTTGGCCGTGAGCCCGGCATCCATCGCCTCGAAACTGCCTTCATCCAGCAGCTGTGCGATGCGCTGGCTTCCCGAGATGCGCATGTGCAGGTCACACTTGGGGCACACCATCAGGTTCGCCTCGAGCGCCTTGCGGAAGAGCGTCTCGCCGCAGCCCTCGCACTGGGTCCACAGGCCCTCGGGCACGGCGCGCTTGTCGCCAAGACCCTCGTCCTCCCAGGTGCGTTCACGCGATGCCGGTGCCGACTGCTCTGCCACGATGACCTCCGTGTGGCCCGGATCCTAGCGCGTCCGGGCCGGCACCCGCGCGCGGGGCCGGCTCACGCGAGCATGCCGCCGATGGCCGCGGCGTAATCGCCGCTGCCGAAGATCGCACTCGCGGAGACGAGCAGCGTGCAACCCGCGGCACGGCACGCTTGCGCATTGAGCGGGGAGACACCCCCGTCGATCTCGATGGGCCCCTGCCAGCCCGCCTGGCGCAGCAACCTGGCCTTGGCCAACACGTCGGGCATGAACGCCTGGCCGCTGTAGCCGGGCTGCACGCTCATGATCAGGACGAAGTCGGCGGCCTCGAGCAGGCCGGCATCGAGGGCGTGTTCGACGGGCGTGCGCGGGTTGAAGGCCAAGCCGGCCTTCATGCCCAACGATCGTGAGCGCTCGGCGCATTCGCGGGGATCGTCCTGGGCCTCGACGTGGACGGTGCACCAGTCGGCACCGGCCTTGGCGAAGGGTTCGATGAAGGACAGCGGGCGCTGCACCATCAGATGCACGTCCACCGGTGCCCTGGGCGCTGCACGACGAACGGCCGCACACACCGCCGGCCCCATCGACAGGTTCGGCACGAAATGACCATCCATCACGTCAACGTGGATGAAGCCCGCCCCGGCACCGAGCGCCGACGCGATCTCGTTGCCGAGCTCGGTGAAGTCAGCGCTCAGGATGGATGCACCGACCGCGACCCCGGCGGGGAACGCGAGCCGGTCGTGGCTCACTGGCCAACCTTGGCCGATGCGCCCTTGGCCTGCGCCTGCTTGTAGGCGTCGAGATCGGTCTTCAGGTACGGCTTCTGCTCCGGGGTGGCCTGGCGCCAAGCCCGGTTCTGCAGGTCGACGGCAGCATCGAGCTTGCCGGCCACCGAAGCGACCCGCGCGGCTGCCACAAGGACGTCGGTCTTCGTTCCGCCGGACGCCATGGCGCCTTCGATCATGACCTGCGCCGACTCCACATCATGCTGCTGAAGCCGCGGATCCTGGGCGACGAACACGGCGAACTCAGCCAAGGCGACCGGGCTGGACGAGAGCTTGCCCGCCACCTCCGAGGCCCAGGCCTTCGCGGCGGCTGCATCCTTCTGCTGGTCCGCGAGCATCTGGTACTTCGCTTCCATCGCATCCACGAAGATCTCGGGCTTGAGGGCGATGCAGTCATCGAAGTGCTTCGAAGCCTCGCGCCAGTTCTTCTTCTTGGCGGCGTTGCGACCGGCCTCGAGGTACTGCTCGCCCTTGGGCGAAAGCTCGGGATCGAATCGCCCCGACAGGCACTTGCGGATCGCCGATTCGAAGCCGTCGTCCATGGGATGGCCGATCCAGGCGATCTTGCCGTTGGTGCACACGAAGGCCGTGGGAATGCCCTTCTGCCCCGAGGCTTCCATCCAACTGCGGTTGATGCCCTCGCCCGCCCAGCCCACGTTGTAGGTCATGCGCGAACCCATCTTGTCGACGAACGGCTTGACCTTCGACTTGTCATCGGTCGAATCGGTGCTGACACCGAGCACCCGGAGGCCGCGCCAGGCGTTGGCGGCGGCGACGTCGTTGATGTGCGGGATCGCCTTGCGGCACGGCCCACACCAGGTCGCCCAGAACTCGACCACGGTGACCTTGGCGTCTGCGAGGTTGTCCTTCGAACCCTGCACCATCTCGACGTTGTCGAGGCTCGGCATGGACGAGCCGACCTTGAGCTTCTCGGGCTCCTGGACGGCGGCGAACAGGGTGGCGACACAGGCGAACGCGGCGATCGTGTGGGTCAGCATGGCGGCGAGTCCTTTGGACCGAGTATAGACCGGAGCCCGGGGGAATCAGGCATCCTGCAGCGCGGCCAGGCAGGCGAACGACTTGCCTTCGAGCATCTCGAGGCTCGCACCACCGCCGGTCGAGATGTGGGTGAGCGAGCTCGCCAGCCCGGCCTGGTCCACCGCACTGGCGGTGTCCCCCCCGCCGGCCACCGAGATGCAGCCCAGCTTGGTGGCTTCAGCCACCGCCCGGGCGAGCCCGAACGTACCGGCCTGGAACGGTTCGGTCTCGAACGCACCCATCGGGCCATTCCAGACGACGGTCTTCGCGGAACGGACGGCTGCCGCGTACGCGGCCAAGGTCGCCGGACCGATGTCGAGGCCCATGAGCCCGTCGGGGATCGCGCCGGTGACGATGCTGGTCGCCGTGCCGGCCTTGAGTTCGGCACCGCAGACATGGTCGCTCGGCAGGAGCAACGCGGTGCCCCGCTCCTTCGCCAGCGCGAGGATGGTGCGGGCCTGATCAACCATGTCGTGCTGCACGAGGCTGCGGCCGACGCCGATGCCCTGGGCGAGCAGGAACGTGTAGGCCATCGCTCCCCCGACGAGGATCGTGTCGACGCGACCGCAGAGATTGTTGAGCGCGGCGATCTTGTCGCTCACCTTGGCCCCGCCGATGATGGCGACGAACGGGCGCTCAGGATGGTCCAGCACTCCCTGGAGGTACGTGAGTTCACGCTCCAGGAGCAGGCCGGCCACGCAGGGTCGTGGAGCCATGGCGCGAGGCAACGCATCCATGCTGGCATCGGACCGGTGCGAGCACCCGAAGGCATCGTTGACGTACGCATCGGCGTACCCCGCGAGCTTGGCCGCGAACGCCGGATCACCCTTCTTCTCCCCCTTCTCGAAGCGGAGGTTCTCCAGCAGCAGCACCTGACGCGGCTTGAGCGCGGCCGCCGCGGCAGCGGACTCCGGCGACGTCGGCACGTCGCCTGCCATCTGCACGGGGCCATCGACATGCCCTGCCAAGAGTCGGTCCAACAGGTCGCGAACGGGGCGGGCACTCTCGCTGGCTTGGAACCCCGAGCCATCAGGGCGACCGAGGTGGCTCGCCACCACGACGGCACCGCCCCGATCCAGCACGCTGACGATCGTCGGGATCGTGAGCCGGACCCGTCGTTCATCGGTGATGTGCCCGTGATCGTCCATGGGCACGTTGAAGTCGGCACGGATGAAGACGCGCTTGCCAGCCACGTCGAGGTCGCGAATGGTCTTCTTGGGCATGATCTGGACTCCGAGCGCGGGAAGGTACCGTTCGGGGATGGCTGAAGGCCGGGTCATCGTGGTGATGGGTCCGACGGCGAGCGGCAAGAGTGCCCTGGCGCTCGCCATGGCGCGCGCTGCCGGGCCCGCGGTGGAACTCGTCAGTGCCGACAGCATGCAGGTCTACCGAGGCATGGACATCGGAACGGCCAAGCCCACCACCAGCGAGCGGTCGGAGGTCATCCATCATGGGCTGGACCTGGTTGATCCGACCCACGATGGCTTCACGGTCGAAGACTGGCTCGCCCATGCCCATGCCGCGCTGGCCGCGATCCATGCACGCGGTGGAGTGGCCATCGTGGTCGGCGGCACCAACCTGTACGCGAAGGCGCTGATCGAGGGCCTCTTCGATGGTCCCCCGGCGGATCCGGCGCTGCGCGAAGAGCTGGGAACCTGGGAACTCGACGCCCTGCGCTCCGAGCTCGTGCGCATCGATCCCGTCGCGGCCGAACGCATCCACCGCAACGATCGTCGCCGCACGATCCGGGCCATCGAGGTGCATCGGGCAACGGGCACGCCGATCAGCGTGCTGCAGGCGCAGTGGCGCGACCGGCCCGCGGCGCTGCCTGCCGGCTGGTCGCTCGTCGGTCTATCGATGGGGGTCGAGGCCAACAACCGTCGGATCAACGCCCGCGTGCGCGGCATGCGTGCGATGGGGCTCGTGGACGAGGTCCGGTCGCTGCTCGGTGCCGGCGGATTCGGCGCCCAGGCCGCCACGGCGGTCGGCTACCGCGAACTCATCGCGCACCTGCATGGCGCCGGCAGCGAGGACGATGCATTCGAGGCGATCAAGATCGCCACGCGCCAGCTCGCCAAGCAGCAGCGCACCTGGCTCAAACGCTTCGCCGACACGCCGGGCTCGACCTGGATCGATGCGGGCGATGGGCTCACCGAGCAACGGATGGCCGAGATCGCAAAAATATCTTTCGCGTGAAACGCTGGAGAATCGAGGCGCAAATGGCCGACGCCCCCTCAGGAACGGTCACGCTGCACGCCGTCCACCGTTGACACCGCCCTCACTTCCTCCGTATCACTCCGCCCCCGACGATGGCCAAAGCACGCTCCTCCACCTCGAAGCGGTCCGGTTCCCGACGCCGGGACGCCGAGCCCACGCCAACGCCCAAGGGCGCGTACCAGCTCGTCATCGTCGAGAGCCCCGCCAAGGCCAAGACCATCGAGAAGTACCTCGGTCCGGGCTTCGTAGTGAAGGCGTCGATCGGCCACATCCGGGACCTGCCGAGCAAGTCGCCCAAGGGCGAGAAGCAGCCCGTGCCGGGGGTCGACCTCGATCACGACTTCGCACCGACCTACGAGATCGACGACGACAAGACGCGCACCGTGTCCGAGCTCCGGCGGTTGGCCAAGAGCGCCAATGAGGTCTGGTTCGCGACCGACTTGGACCGCGAGGGCGAGGCGATCGCCTGGCACCTCACTCAGGTCCTCGGTGTCGAGCCGGCCCAGGCCAAGCGCGTGACGTTCGACGCGATCACCAAGAGCGAGGTGCAGCGGGCGTTCCAGTCCCCACGGGCGATCAACATGGATCGCGTCGATGCGCAGCAGGCGCGGCGCATCGTCGACCGCATCGTGGGCTACCAGGTCTCGCCCATCCTCTGGAAGAAGGTCGCGGGCGGCCTGAGTGCGGGCCGTGTCCAGAGCGTGGCCACGCGCATCGTGGTGGAGCGCGAGCAGGAGATCCGCGCCTTCACGCCCAGCGAATCCTGGGAGCTCAGCGCCTGCATGACCTTCCAGGTCGATGCGGCCGTCGGCCTGCATGACGAGTGGACCGGCTTCCTCGCCCGGCGCGACGAGCGCGGGCGCCCACCGCTCGTCCGTGACCGCATGGCGTGGCTGGCCGAGCACACGGCCCTCTCCTGCGAACTCGTGGAAGTGGGTGGCAAGCCCCTGCGCATCGAGGCCCCCAACACGAGCGACGCCGATCTGGCGCCCGATGCCCGCACGGCGGCCGAGGCGGCCGGCATGATCGACCTGCGCATCGAGCGCGCCGACGACGGGGCCGCGAAGGGACGGGCCCGGAGGTTGGTGCGCATCGTCGGTCGGCCCGATCCCGCGGCGCGCTACCGCGTGGAGTCGATCGACGTCACCCGCACGAAGTCGCGCCCGTATCCCCCCTTCATCACGAGCACGCTGCAGCAGGCTGCGAGCAGTCGGTTGGGCATGTCGACCGATCGCACCATGCGCATCGCCCAGCAGCTCTATGAAGGCATCGACCTGCCGGGCGAGGGTCGCGTCGGCTTGATCACGTACATGCGTACCGACTCGACCAACCTGTCGCGCGAGGCGATCGACATGGCCCGTCGGTACCTCAAGGACCGTCACGGCGACCGCTACGTGCCGGAGAAGCCACGCTTCTACGCGAGCAGCAACGAGGGTGCACAGGAAGCCCACGAGGCGATCCGGCCCACCGATGCCTTCCGCGAGCCGGACCGCATCGCGGCGGCATTGACCGACGAGCAGCTGAAGCTCTATCGCCTGATCTGGTCGTGCTTCGTGGCCTGCCAATCGACCGATGCGGAGTGGGACTCGACCGCGGTGCGCATGCGCCGCTCGGACCGCGACACGGGCGCGGTGTTCAAGGCCAACGGGCGCGTGCTCCGGTTCGACGGCTTCTACCGCATCAACGGGCTGCCCAAGGACGACGGCGACCAGGTGCTGCCGTCCTTCGAGAAGGGCGCGCTCCTCGCACCGTTCGACATCGAGCCGCGCCAGCGCTTCCAGGCGCCGCCGCCGCGTTACTCCGAAGCCACGCTCGTGAAGAAGCTCGAAGAGGAAGGCATCGGCCGCCCATCGACCTACGCGAGCACGATCAACACGATCGAGGATCGCGGCTATGTCGCCCAGCAGGACCGGCGCTTCTACGCCACGGCACTGGGCGAGGCCGTCACCGAATTCCTGAAGGCGGGCTTCAAGGACCAGTTCATCGAGCTGGGCTACACCCGCGGCATCGAGCGTGAGCTCGACGAGGTGGCCAAGGGCAAGGAACGCTGGACGGACCTGCTCCACCGCTTCCATGCTGCGCTGAAGCCGCTCCTGGGCACGGCAGCCGAGGCGGAGCACGTGAAGGCGGCATCACGGCCCTCGCCCTACGCCTGCCCCCAGTGCGGACGCCGGCTCGAGTACCGCCTCGGCCGCACGGGCGAGTTCCTCTCGTGCAGCGGTTACAACGAGAAGGTCCCTGATCCCGCGGCCGCGGCCAAGCCGGTGAAGAAGGCCTCCTCGAAGGCCAAGCCCAAGGCGCCGAAGTTGGTCCCGGCGTGTTCGTTCGCATCGCCCTGCAATCGGCGCGGCGAACCGCTGATGGCCGAGCAACTCGACCTGCTGTCGCCGGCCGGCATCCCGATGGTCAAGCGCACCGGACGCTTCGGCGACTTCCTGGTGGAGGACAAGCCTCGACCGGTGAAGCCCAAGGGCAAGAAGGCGGCGGAACCGCCGACCGAGCCTCCACCATTCATCCTGAACCTGGACCGAAAGGGTGGTCTCAAGTTCCCGTCTCCACCGCCCGTGGTGACGGACATCCCCTGCCCCAAGTGCGGCGACGTGATGAACCTGCGCGACGGCAAGCGCGGCCCCTGGCTCGGTTGCCGAGGCTTCCCCAAGTGCCGGGGCCGCGAGGCGTTCGCGAAGCTCCCCGACGACCGACGCAAGGCCCTCGAGATCGCCCTCGAGGAACACATGCGCGGGCAGACCAAGCTCTCGCTCACGCGTCGAGACGGCGTGACGCCCGTGCCCGAAGGCACGCCGCTGTCGGCGCTCGCCATGGAAGGCGGCGTTGCCACGCTGCCGGCCTGGACCGGCTGAGCGCGCGAGTGACGCGCCGTCCGAAGCGACCGAGCGCGTCCGCGCAGCCAGGGCCCGAGGGCGCGAGAGGACGGCGCAGAGCGCACCCTCGCGATCAGTTCGCCGCTGCGCCCTGCCGCGAGCTCTTGGGCAGGTAGAACATCATCAGCATCACCAGGCAGAAGAGCGCGCCCCACATCGGCACGCTGAACATGGCCTTGTAGTCCTGCACGCCGTTCACCTTCGTGATGTCCGACACCGCGCTGGCGATCTTGCTGCCCACGATGATGCCGATCCCGATGATCACGAGGTTGAAGAGGCTCTGCGCACTGGCGCGCACGTCGCCGCTGGTTTCCTCGTCGACGATCATGAAGGCGACGAAGATGAAGCAGCCGAAGCAGAGCCCGTGCAGCGCGATGCCGGGGATCACGAAGGCCAGCGGGCTCATGCCCGCGCCGGCCGCCATCCCGGGTCCGTACGCGAAGAGGAACATGCGCGCTGCGTAGGCACCAAGGCCGATCGCCAGCAGCGTCTTGCGGCTGTAGGTGGCGGCGAGCACGGGGATGAACGCCAGCACGGCGATCTCGCTCATCTGGCCGATCGTCATGAGGCCGCCGCCACCGACGCCGAAGATCGAGTTCACGACCTTGCTGAAGCCATCCTCGGTGTCACCCTGCAGCCCGCCCACGAACCCGCTGGTGTGGACGAAATAGAACTGGTGGATGCAGCTCACCGGAACCGCAAGCATGAACAGCGTGACCAGCGGCGCCAGGCGGACCTGCTGGATCGCCTCGCGGATCGCGCTCTTCTGACGCCCCGGTTGCGGCGGCGTGCTCGGCAGCACGAGCAGGCAGTAGAGGCCCATCACCACGCCCAGGATCCCCGAGAGCTTGAACGCGTCGGCCATGCCCGCGAACTGCGCGGCCGAGACCTTCGACTTGGCGGCGGCCTCGTCCAGGCCCGCCAGCGCCTCGGCACCCGGCGTGTGCATGCGGAGCAGCCACTGGCCGATCGCGATGCCCACGACGATCCATCCCACGGTCCCCCACAGGCGCACCTTGCCGAAGTCACGGTCACGGTCGCAGTGGCTGAGGGCGAGCGAGTTCGTCAGGGGCAGCGTGGGTGAGTAGACGATGCTGTAGAAGAAGCTGAACCACAGGAACTGGTCCACCGTCTGGATCGACGCCAGCATCCAGACGAGCACCCCGCCGGCGATGTGCGCCAGGCCGAGGAACCGCTCGGTGTTGAAGTAACGGTCGGCGACCTGGCCGGCGATCCACGGCGCGAAGATCGCCCCGAGCGCACCGAGCGCGAACGCGTTGCCGATGTCGGTGGCGGTGAATTTCAGGTGATTGAACAGGTACGGCCAGAGCAAGGGCAGCCAAGCGCCCCAGATGGCGTACTGCAGGAACATCATGATCGAGAGGCGTCCGTTGGCCGATCCGTTCGCTGGCGTGCTCATGCGTGGTCTCCTGGGCGGGCGAAGATAGCGGTTATGGAACCGGGGTGCCGCGCGGGGCTACACTCCCCGGCCCATGACTCCCCGCAAGATCACCCGTCAGGTCATCATCGGCGACGATCGCGTCGGCCGCGTCCGCATCGGTGGCGGTGCTCCCGTGGTCGTCCAGACCATGAACGCCGGGTACACCCACGACATCGACGCGTGCGTTGCCGAGATCAACCGCTACGCCAAGGCCGGGGCCGACGTCGTGCGCGTGGCGGTCCCCGAGCGCAAGGACACCGAGGCCCTCAAGGAGGTGATGCGCCAGGTCACCGTGCCGGTCGTCGCCGACGTGCACTTCCACTACCAGCGCGCCCTCGAGGCGGTGGAAGCCGGCGTCCACAAGATCCGGCTCAACCCCGGCAACATCAGCGACCGGGACCAGGTCAACAAGGTCATCGACGCCTGCAAGGAACGAGGCATCCCGATCCGCATCGGCGTGAACGAGGGCTCGATCATCGAGCGCAGGGACAAGGCACGGCGGGCGGAGGAACTCGGCAAGTTCTTCGCGGGCCACAAGTCCGGCCACCTGCTCGCGCTGATGATCGCCAAGCTCGAGGAGTACCTCGACATCTTCGCCGAGCGCGACTTCCACGACGTGTGCATCAGTGCCAAGAGCATGGATGCGGCGCTCGTGATCGACATCTACACGGAGATCTCCAAGCGCTTCGACTATCCGCTCCACCTCGGGGTCACCCACGCCGGAACGCGCGACTCGGGCTGCATCCGCTCGATCTCGGCGCTGAGCACGCTCCTGGCCAACGGCATCGGCGACACGGTCCGCATCTCCTACGCGAGCGACCACATCGATGAGGTCAAGGATGCGATCGAGATGCTCTGCTGCCTCGGCCTGCGCGAGCGCAAGGGCGTCGAACTGATCGCCTGCCCGACGTGCGGCCGCATCCAGGTCGACCTCTTCACGCTCGTGAAGGAAGTCGAGAAGGTCCTCATGCCCGAGCTCGAACTGCCGGTGAAGGTCGCCGTGATGGGCTGCATCGTGAACGGCCCCGGCGAGGCGGAAGGGGCCGACGTGGCGGTGTTCGCCGGCGATCGCCGCGGCATCATCTACGTCCAGGGCCAGAAGGTCGCCAACGTCTCCGAGGAAGAGATCCTTCCCCGCCTGCTGCAGGAGTGCAAGGCGTTCGAGGCGAAGGTCAAGGCCGGTGAGGCCCGCCTGGGCGAGAAGCTCGTCGAGATCAAGCCGCCCGACCCGATCGGGGAACTCGGCAGCGGTGCCGCCAAGATCGCCGCCGGACAGGTGGCGCAGGTGTCGGTCGGGCAAACCGGCTGAGCTGCGGGTCGCAACGACGGAGGTTTGGCGTAGGCTGCGTGCATGAACCGCCGCACCACCGGACGCGCCTTCACGCTCGTCGAGATCCTCGTCGTCATCTCGATCATCGGTGTCCTGATCAGCCTGCTCACGGTGGGCATCCAGAAGGCCATCGAGACGGGCAAGGCGTCGAAGGACCAGTCGCGCGCGCGGCAGCTCGTGGTGGCCTGGCAGCAATACGGCAACAACAACGGCGACCAGTGCCTGCCCGGTTACCTGAGTCCCGCCGTCCAGACCTCCTGGAAGGTGAAGTACCAGAACCAGAACGGCCAGCAGCTCGCACCCGAACTCGCGCAGACCTACGGCTGGCGGCTCGCCGCGTTCCTGGGCTACGAGTACGACCCGTTCCTGGGCTACCGCGACACCGCCGAGACGAACCTGGATGAGTCGCTCTACTACTCCGACATGGAGTACGAGCCCACGCTGCCGACGGCGTTCGCAGGCATCACGGGTGCAGCCGGCGCGGGCCTCGCCCTGCAGCCGGGCTTCGGCTACAACGCGTACTACCTCGGCGGCTGGTGGAACGTGGATCCGTCGATCGGCATCCCGGCGTACCGCTTCCGCGATGCGATCTTCCAGGAGAACGGCGCCAACATCCGCGGCAAGATCGTGGCACGCTCGATCGGGCAGATCGCCCGCAGCAGCGAGATGATCGTCTTCTCGAGCTCGGCCCTGCGACCCGCGGGGCTCTACATCGAGGACAGCGATACCTACCCGGGCGCGGCCTGGTCCGTGCCTCCGCGGCTCGGTGCCACCGAGATCTGGCGCATGGGTGGCGGCAACCTGCAGGGCGTGGATCTTGCGCTGTTCGGTGAGCACGACGCTTTGTCGGCCATGCTCGCGCCGACTCCGGCCCCCGCCCCTGCGCCGATGCAGGCCGGCGGACTCGAGATCCTCGTGCAGGAGGCAGCGCCGCTGATTCGCTACGGAGCCAACGCCACGATCTCCAACGCTGACGGCAGCACCGGTCTGGTCAACCTGCGTGACCTCATGGACATGAGGCGCTGGGCCAACGGTGCCACGACGCCGAACTGGTCCCACGGCGACTGAGTCGCCCGGGCAGCGCCGGTGCGGAGGCGCGATCGCGGCACTGCCTGCGCACCGCCGGCCGCGAGGCCTCATCGAATGCGTTCGATGCTCAGCACCGTGACGTCGTCGGCGTACTGGGTTCCACCGGCATGGGCCTCGAGCGTGGCCAGGATCCCCGCCACGTCACCCTCGACCGTCTCGCTGCGCGACAACACCTCGACGATGCGATCGAGGCCGAGCTGCTTGCCATCGGCGTCGAGCTGCTCCGCCACGCCATCGGAGAAGACGACGAGCCGCGCACCGACGGGCCACGACACGTCGCTGCGGTCGTAGCGCCAGCCCTCGACGGCGCCGATCGGCGGACCACCCTCGCACGACAGCGCTCGGGGGCCGTCAACCGGATCCACCAGCACTGCGTAGCCGTGCCCCGCGTCGATGACGGTCGCCATGCCGGACGAGGCGTCGAAGGACGCGAAGAACATGGTGGCGAATCGACCGGCACCCGCATGCAGGCTGACGAAGTCGCCCAGACCGTTGACTGCCTCCTGCAGCACCCGACCGCACGACAACTGCGCGGACACATGAGCCTGGATGGCGCTCATGAGCATGGCGGCGCCCGCTCCCTTGCCGCTCACGTCGCCGAGGTAGGCGGTGAGCCGACCATCGGCACCGTGCACGCCGACGATGTCACCCGCGACGAATCGGCCGGGCACGCTGGCAAGACGGTAACGGAACCCATCCCGTTCGCCCTCGACGTCGGGCATGAGACGCTCCTGGGCACTTCGCGCCGCACCGAGGTCTTCGACCAACGCACGACGCTCCGCCTCCGCAGCCTCGCGACGCAGGTTCGACACGCACATCGAGACGATCTCGGCGATGGCACGGCAGAACGGTCCCGCATCGGATGCCGGAGCCTGGTCTCCCGACGCATCGAGGTAGAGGAATGACTCGGCGACCCCATCGATGACGATCGGCGCACAGACCGCGCCCACGACCTCGGCCATGATCAGGCTCACGGCACCGGCCAGATCCGGCTGTTCCGCCAGTTCGACCGTCTGGCCCGCCGCGGCTGCATTCAGCAGCGTTCGGCTGAGGGACTTGGAGGCCGAGCCCTCTGGATGGGCACCCCGGACATCCGCGAAGCCCGACGCATCCATCCCGCGCACGAACACGCAGCGCGCGAAGCCGGTGGCCCGCACCAGTTCGGGAAGCACGGCCGCGATCACGGCCTCCTCGGTCCTTGCGCCCTGCAGCATGCCGACGGTCGCGAGGATGGCGTCGAGCCGTCGCGCTGCCATCGCACCGCCGCCCTGCACCACGCGCGCGCGGGCCGGACCCGCGCCATCAAGCACCGTGGAACTGATCGACGACGCCGCCGCCGCACCGCCGCGCTCGACGCGCAGGGCCACCGGCCCCAGATCGATGCGCGAACCCGCGCGCAGTTGGACCGGCTCGTTGGGCACCAGCGCAGCACCATCGACCTTGGTTCCATGGCGGCTGCTGAGGTCACGAACGGTCCATGTCCCCGCCACCGCCTCGATCCGCGCGTGCCGGCGGCTGACCGCAGGATGATCGATCACCAGCGAGCAATCGCTGCCGCGGCCGATCACGGCCCCGCACTGGGCATCGACCACCAACGGAGCGCTTCCGGCAGGCAGGCCCGAGAGCACCCGAAGCTGGAGTTCACCGGAACTCATGGCTCCGCGGTCGGTGCGGGAGTCGGCGATGGTTGATCCGGAGGCGCCGAGGAGGTCGATGGCTGAGCTGACCGACGAGCCGCCCGCT
Organism: Planctomycetaceae bacterium; assembly: GCA_027490145.1. Lineage (GTDB taxonomy): Bacteria > Planctomycetota > Phycisphaerae > Phycisphaerales > SM1A02 > SYIB01. The sequence goes on along the minus strand of JAIXYQ010000009.1, from coordinate 95,577 downwards.
CCATGGCCTGACGAAGGCTCTTCATCGTGGCCTCGTCGATGCCGGCCCGACGCGGATCCGCCGAGAGGGTGGTGGACCAGGTCGCGTCGCCCGAGGCGTATCCAGCCTCGCGGAGCCGTCGCGCGAAATCGGCCATGTGCGCCGCGCCGTAGAAGACGGCGATGCGCTGCGGCCCGGGTGAACCGAGTCGCTTCTGGAGATCAGCCCAGACCACGTCGTTGCGATCATCGAGGATGACCTTGCCTTCCTCGCCGAGCATGCCACCCTCGGTGGCGGTCCTGCTGCCGAGCACCTGCACCATCAGCACCTTGACCGCCTCGCTGGCACTGCCGCCCGAGGCGGCATCCATGACCTTCATGATCGCCATGACGGCGCCGATGGCCTCCCCGTTCAGGCCACCGCCCCGAAGGCTGCCCTGCACCATGCCATCCGACACGCCACGGCGCTTGAAGGCCTGCTCGAGTTCCGCGAAGGTCATGTCACAGACGACCCAGGTCGGCTGCGCGTAGTCGATGCGATCGAGTTGGAACTCCAAGCCGAGCATGCGCGCCAGCTCGCGCTGCAGGCCGTCACCGTCGGCCTTGGGCTTGCGCGAACGCTGGAGGAGCCGGAGATCGGCATCCTCGCCGCTGCCTCCGAGGCGTCCATCGGCGCCCAACGACACCAAGGAGAATCCGTCCTCCAGCGTGATGATCGCCAGGGGCTGCCCCCAGGCATCGACCGATGCCGCCTTGACCCACGCCGGGCAGCGCGAGTCCTCCAGGCCGGCATGCTGCGCGACGCGATCCATCGTCGGCACGGCACCGTCGGCACGCCAAGCTGCGTCGATGCGGTCGCGCAGCCAGAGCATGCTCGCCCGCGTGGACGCCACACGGGCCGCTGCATCGCCGCCGCCGGGAGCCGCCGCACCGGTGGGGTACACCGACTCGTACAGCACCAGGTCGTGGGCATCGAGGATCGCCTGCAATCCCCTGTAGTAGTCGGCGGTGCCGATGTGTGCGACGCCGACCAGCGTGATCGCGGGAGCGCCGTCGCGCGTGAACGTCCGGGTCGCGGTCTCCAGCACCAGCCGGCCATCGGCCTCGGTGCGGGATGCCGTCCATGCCTGATCGTCGGTCGTCGGGTTCGATGCACCGCCCTGCGCGTGGACGGGCGATCCGCCCCACCACAGCATCGCCGTCACACCGATGATCAGGCAGGCGTTGACCATGCGCTGCATGCCGCGCGTGCGGAGCATGACTGGCATGAACCGCATGACCAGCGTGACCAGCGTGACCAGCGTGCCCGTCATGCGCTGAAGGCCTGCGAGGGAGCCTCGGTTGGCCGGGCGGAGCGCGCCCGCCGCGTGGGGAAGCCCGTCTTGGCGGCTGCGATCAGCGCCTCGAGTCGGCCCATGGCGCGATCGGATTGCGCCTTGAACGCCATGTAGGGGAAGAGCGTGATGAGCGCGACGACCAGCCCGGTGGCCGTGGCGATCAAGGCCTCGGAGATGCCGTTGCTGACCAAGCGCGGATCCGCGAGCGTGTCCTCGCCGCCGAGCACGCCGAAGCTGTCGATGATGCCGAGCACCGTCCCGAGGATGCCGAACATCGGCGCCCCCGTGATGATGGCGCTCATCAGCACGCTGAAGCGCTCCAGCCGCGGGCGCTGGTTCTCGACCACCGCAAGCGCATGCGCGTCGTCGGTTCCTTCGTCGAGCAGCCCGCCAGCCACGTCGGCGTACAGGTTGTCACCCGCCCTGTCCATCGTGCGGACCCCGTCCTCGTCGGCGTTGCGCAGGCGCGTCACGACGGCGTCGTACTCGCGCACGCCACGCCGACCGTGCAGCCTGATCCAGAAGAGCGTGCGCTCGACCGTGGCGGTGACGCTGATGATGCTCAGCAGGAGCAGCGGCCACATGACGAAGCCACCGTGATTCATGAACTTCAGGAAGTGCGCAGCAGGTCCCATGGAGCGAGGCATCATAGGGACACGGTCGCGTTACACTCGCCGAGTGACCATGACGACGCAGCCGGATGTGTTTGACCAGGCGGACCTTGCCGCCATCGAAGCGCGCCTCGCCCACCACGTGGCCCATGCGGACTATGCACCCAACCTGCGCGGTGCCGTGGAGTACGCGCTCCTGGGGGGCGGCAAGCGCCTTCGCCCCACCCTCGTGCTGGCGTGTGCCCGGGCCGCGGGTGGATCCATCGAGGATGCCCTCGATGCCGCCGCCGCGATCGAGATGGTCCACGCCTTCAGCCTGGTGCACGACGACCTTCCAGCCCTCGACAACGACGACCTCCGGCGTGGGCGCCCCACGCTCCACCGGGCGATGGGCGAGGCGATGGCGATCCTGGCAGGCGACGCGCTCCTTGCCTTGGCGTTCCAGGCCGCCTCGGCGTCACCATGCGGTGCGCTCCGCATCGTGATGGAACTCAGCCGCGCCACCAACGCGATGATCACCGGCCAGGTTCACGACACGCTCGGGGGCTTCCCCGCCGACATGACCGCGGTGGATCGGCTCGAGCGGATCCACGCCAACAAGACCGGTGCGCTCCTGGTCTGCTCCTGCAGGATGGGCGCGCTGAGTGCAGGTGCTTCGGAACAGATGCTGGGCCGACTCACGCACTGGGGGACGCTGAACGGGATCATGTTCCAGGCCGTGGATGACCTGATCGACGAGACCCAGACCGCCGAGCACGCCGGCAAGGCCGTCGGCAAGGACCGCGAGGCCGGCAAGCTCACCTATCCGATCGTGCACGGCCTCGAGCGCACCCGCAGCGAGATCGAGCGACTGCGGCACGAAGCGCTCGCGACGCTCGAACCGCTGGGTCCGGCCGGGGAACCGCTGGGACGCCTGACCGACTACCTGGCAGGGCGCACCCGCTGAGCGCGGGAATCGCGCCACCCGGGCCAATCCAGCGACGCCCAAGCCTCGAAGCCGACTAGACTTGTCCGCCTCCCGAGAACCGCCCATGGCCCACCTGCCGACCATCCAATCCCCGGCCGACCTTCGACGCCTCAGCATCGCGCAGCTCCAGGAGCTGTGCAGCGAGATCCGCGCGGCCATCTGCGACCAGGTCTCCCGCAGCGGCGGCCACCTTGCGCCCAACCTCGGCGTGGTCGAACTGACCGTCGCGATGCACTACGTGTTCGACTTCGGGCATGACCGACTGCTGTTCGACGTCGGGCACCAGTGCTACACGCACAAGTTGCTCACGGGCCGCCAGCACCTGCTCCCCAAGCTCCGTCAACGCGGCGGGATGGCGGGGTTCCCCGCGCCGGTCGAGAGCCCCTATGACCTCTTCAGCGTCGGGCACGCCGGCACCGCGATCAGCACGGCGGTGGGCATGGCCCGGGGCGACTCGCTCAACGGCGAGGGATGGTCGCACGAACAGCCCTCGGGTCGGCGCGTCGTGACCGTCATCGGTGATGCATCGATCGTCAACGGCCTCGCGATGGAGGGGCTCAACGGTGCCGGCACGCTGCACCGGCAGTTCCTGGTGATCCTCAACGACAACGGCATGAGCATCGCCAAGCCGCAGGGTGCGGTGGCGCAGTACTTCGATCGCGTGCGCCTGTCGCACACCTACGGCGAGTTCAAGAAGGCCGCCAAGCAGCTCACCGAGAACATCCCCGGCGGCCGGCTGGCGCGCGACCTCTACCACCGCATGGGCGAGAGCAGCAAGAGCTTCCTCAGCGACGACGCGTGGTTCGAGCACTTCGGCCTGCTCACCGTCGGCCCCATCGATGGTCATGACCTGCCCACGCTCATCGAGTTCCTGAACGAAGCCAAGCACACCGACCGCCCGATCGTGCTGCACGTGAAGACCGTCAAGGGCAAGGGCTTCCGCTTTGCGGAACAGGATTCCTGCACCTTCCACTCACCCAGCCCCTTCACGGTCGCCGAGGGCGATCTGGAGAACGAGGGATGCCGCGTGGAGATCAAGAAGGGTGGCCGTTCCTTCACCGCGGCGTTCGGCGAGGCGATGGTCGACCTGATGGCGCGGGATCCGAAGGTCTGCGCGGCAACCGCCGCGATGCCCGATGGAACGGGGATCTCGAAGCCCCTTGCCAAGTTCCCTGAACGCACCTGGGACACCGGCATCTGCGAGAGCCACGCACTCGACATGATGGCGGGCCTGGCCAAGACCGGTTGGAAGCCGTTCTTCGCGGTCTACAGCACCTTCCTGCAGCGCGCCTACGACCAGGCGTTCCAGGAAGTCGCGCTGCAGGGCCTGGCCGTGCGCCTCTGCCTTGACCGCGCCGGCTTGGTCGGCGGCGACGGCGCGGTGCACCACGGCTTCTGCGACGTCTCGCTGCTGGCCACGCTTCCCAAGGCCGCGCTGCTGGCACCCATCGACGAGCCCAGCATGAAGGCCGCGATCGAGTTCATGGCCGGCTATGAGCAAGGCCTTTCGGCCATGCGCTACCCGCGCGCGAACGTCGACACCCGCTTGGCCGACCAGCCATGCCCGGCCTTCCAGCTCGGCGTGGCGCGCCCGTTGGTGGAACCGGCCGGCGCCGACGTGGCGATCATCGCCTACGGCACCGTGGCCTTCGATGCCCTCGACGCGCTCCCGATGCTGCCCGAGTACCGCGTGGCCGTCTACGACGCCCGATTCGCCAAGCCCGTGGATGCCGGCCTGCTGCGCCGCCTGATCCAGGCCGGTACCCCGATCGTGACGATCGAGGACCACTCGGTGCGCGGCGGATTCGGCTCGTGCGTGCTCGAGGCCTGCAACGAGATGGGCTTGGATACCTCGCGCATCGTGCGCATGGGGCTTCCGGACGCCTGGATCGGCCACGGCGAGCGCGCCGAACAGATGGCCGACGCCGGCATCGACAGCGCGAGCATCGCCCGGACGGTCCGCAGCCTGATCGACTCGTTCGGCTGCGGTGCCCCGCGCAGGTCAGAACCCACCGGCAGCCATGCGCAGGCGGGCACGACGGTCCGTACAATCGCTCCGCGATGATCATCGACGCGCACACGCGCACGTGGCCCGGTCTCGACCATCTTGGCATCGAACTGTCGCCTGCCGTCAGGAAGCTCTCCGGGTCCCTGCCCGTGGACGCGTCGCCGGCTGCGCTTGAACGCGCCACGGAACCCCTGGCCGGGGCGATCATCCACGGTTTCCGCTCCGACCGCGTCGGGGCGAACATTCCCAACGATGCGGTGATCGACGCCGTCCGTCAGGGCAATGGTCGTTACGTGGGAGTCGCCGGGATCGATCCGACCAGCGCCGATGCCTGGGACGAGTTCCGGCGGTGCACGGACCTCGGGTTGTTCGGAATCTGTGTGAGTCCATCGATGCAGGGCTTCCTGCCCACGGATGCGGCGGCCATGCGGTTGTTCGATCAGTGTGCAGCGGATGGCCTGCCCGTCTTCGTGAGCCGTCCCGCGCCGTACACGCGCAACGCAGCCATCGGTCACGACCGTCCCACGGCATGGACCGACACCATGCGTGAGCTGCCGCGGTTGAAGGTCGTCTTCTCCGGCATGGGCTGGCCATGGATCGACGAGTGCATCGCCATGCTGACCGCCTTCGAGAACGCCTGGACCGACACCAGCGCCATCGTCGCGCAGCCGTGGGCGCTCTACAACGCCATGCTCTGTGCGGCGCAGCACGGCGTGGCCAACCGGGTGCTGTTCGCGTCGGGTTGGCCGAACGTCAATCCAAAGGCCGCCGCCGAAGCGGTGTACGGACTGGGCTCCTTCGCCTTGGCCACGCCACTGCCGCGCATCCAGCGGGCCATGCTGCGTGACATCGTCGAGCGCGATGCCTACGGCGCACTCGGCATCCCCGAACCTTCGTCGCTCATCCGGCGTCCGGCCGACGCGCGTTTCGGCTTCCTCGGGCGGACCCCCGGAGCAGCGCGATGAGGCGCATCGCGTGGTTGGCGCTGCTGGCCGCCGGGTGCGACACCGCGGCCCCCATCGAGATCACGCGTCGCGGCGATGCCCGCGAGGTCCTCGGACTCTCGCCCGTGGCAACGGGCTTCAGCATCGAGGAAGCCGGTGCATCCATCATCCTGACGGACATCGATCCCTCCCACCTTGAGGCCGATGGCCCCGTGAGCGGACAGGTGCTGCACGTCGGGTTCCTCTGGAATCCCCTGCCTGGACGGACGGCCATCGATCCCACGAGCACCAATGTGTCCTTGCGGCTCCTGGTGCTGAGCGCAGGCGAAGCAGGGCTCTACGGTGGCGGTGGGTTCGCGGCGGTCTCGGGCAGCCCTGAAGCGGGATCCATGACCCTCGAGGTCGAGGGCTCCGACCTGCGGCTGATTGCCCGCACGAAGGGCTTCGTCGATCGACTCACTCCCGCGGAACTGCTCGGCACCTTCTCGGTCGATCGCAACGAGGGCCAGGCCCGTCGCATGCGCCGTGCCGCCACGCAGCGCGTCACGAACGCACTGGGCGCGATCCGATGGGTCGATGCAGGCCATGGCCTGCCCGCGGGCGTCGAGCTCGCTGCCACCCATACCGGGGACTGATCCCGCTACGCTGCGGGAATGACGAGCCTGTCGAATCGACCCGCGTCGGCCGCCCCCGGCGCCTTCCGAACCGCCCCACTCGACACGGACCGGATGCCGCCGGGCATCCCCTTCATCATCGGAAACGAAGCCGCGGAGCGCTTCAGCTTCTACGGCATGAAGACCATCCTCGCGGTCTTCATGACGCAGTACATGCTCAGTGCGACGGGAACGCCCGACTACATGACCCGTACCGAGGCGACGGAGTGGGTCGCCTGGTTCGTGGCCAGTGCCTACTTCTTCCCGGTGCTCGGGGCGCTGATCGCCGATGCGCTGCTGGGCAAGTACCTGACCATCATGATCCTGTCGATGGTGTATTGCCTCGGGCACGCGGCACTGGCCTGCATCGACCTGCCGTCGGCCGCGCTCCAGGCCTCGTTGGATCCGCGCGGCTGGCTCATGGCCGGGCTCTTCCTGATCGCCTGCGGTTCCGGCGGGATCAAGCCCTGCGTCTCGGCCCACGTGGGCGACCAGTTCTGTCGCCGCAATGGCCACCTGATGAGCCGGGTCTTCGGATGGTTCTACTTCTCCATCAACTTCGGCTCGTTCTTCAGCACGCTCCTGACTCCGTGGCTGCTGAAGACGCACGGCCCGGGCTGGGCCTTCGGCGTTCCCGGCGTGCTCATGGCCATCGCCACCTTCGTCTTCTGGCTTGGCCGCAAGCGCTATGCGCACCTCCCCCCGCAGGGCTTCGCCTTCCTCCGTGAGGCCGCCGCACCCGAAGGTCGTTCGGCCATCCTCCGGCTGGTGATGGTGTACGCGTTCGTGGCCGTCTTCTGGTCGCTCTACGACCAGACCGGCAGCGCCTGGGTGCTGCAGGCCGGCCAGATGGACTGCAACTTCATGGGCATCCAGTGGCTCGAGAGCCAGGTGCAGGCGGTCAATCCCCTGCTGATCCTGGTGTACGTGCCGCTGTTCGCATACGTCGTGTACCCCGCCATGGGCAAGCTCATCACGCTCACGCCGCTGCGCAAGATCGGCATGGGCTTCGCGCTCACGGTGGCCGCCTTCGCGATCTCGGCCCATGCGCAGCGGCTGATCGACGACGAGCAGGCTGCGTTCCGCGCGAAGATCGCCCCGCTCGTGGCGGCCGAGGGCATCGACCTGGCCAAGACGGTCGAGGCCCTGCGGAACGTCGAACGCAATGCACCGGCCGCGGAGCTCGAGGCACTGCGCACGACCGCGGCGGGCACCGAGCGGGACGGCAAGGTCGCCGATGCGATCGCCCTGGGCGGGCTCGCGGTCGCCAGCGATGGCTCGACGCTGCAGGCGCAGTGGCCGAGCATCGCTTGGCAGCTGCTGGCCTACCTGGTGCTCACGGCAGCAGAGGTCATGGTCTCGATCACCGGCCTCGAGTTCAGCTACACGCAGGCACCAGCGTCGATGAAGTCGATCGTCATGAGCCTGTGGCTGCTGTCGGTCTCGGCCGGCAACGTGCTGACCGCGCTCGTCAACCGCTTCACGCAGGACGCCGACGGCAACAGCACCCTGGTCGGGGCGAGCTACTACTGGTTCTTCACGGCACTGATGCTCGGCGCGACGCTGGTCTTCATGGTCGCCAGCCGCTTCTACCGCTACCGCGACGTGCTCCCGGCCACCAGCCATCCCGAGGCCGCCAGCGGCTGACCACAACCTGTAGTGGGTGGCCGCATGCGGGCACCCATCGATCGACGCCGTCGCGACGGAATCACGGTGGAACGCGTCGATTTTTCAACGCTGCCGTTTTGCGCGGCCGATGCATCCTGCACGCCACAGGAGGCACCATGCTCGACAAGGACCACCTCATCGACGAGATCACCAGCCTGAACCCGAGCGCCGGACGCGATTGGCTCGAACTCTTCGATGCCGATGACCTGCGGCGGTACCTCGATCACCTGCATCATGCCTCCACGCCGCGCGGAGCCGACAGCATCTGGCACCGCGAGGGCGATACCCCGCCGGTCGTCATGCGCATCGCCGCCTGAGGCGCGCGAGCCAGACCGGTCCGAGCCCACACGACACACCGCGGCCCGCCTCTTGGCGGGTCGCTCTCATGATGGGCAACATCGGTCCGTCCGAGGTCCCTCGGATGGATCCGGACCGCTCGGTTTCACTTGGCGTCAGGCGCGCTGGTCGCGCATGTAGTCGGCCAGGCGCTTCTTGAGCAGCCGAAGCGCCAGCAGGCCCTTCACGCGTGCCAGCAGCTCGACCTTGTTGACGGGCTTGCTCACGAAGTCATCGCAGCCGCACTCGACCGCACGCTCCATGTCCGAGACCTCGTGGAGCGCCGTGACCATGATGATCACGATGTCGCGCGTGGAGGGGTTGCCCTTGAGCTTCTGGCAGACCTCGAAGCCGGACATGCGCGGCATCATCACGTCGAGCAGCACCAGGTCGGGCTGCTCGCGCGCGATCGAGGCCATGGCCTCGGCACCATCGGCGGCGACCTCGATGCGGCACGGAAGCGACTCCATGTACGCCTGGATCAGCTCGAGATTCTGCTGGTTGTCGTCCACGATGAGCACCTTGCCGGCAGCCAGGTCCACCCCAGCCACGGAGGCGGCAAGACCAAGGTCGAGTGCGTCGGATCCGTCGGAAGCCATGGAGCGATCCTAGCGCAACGCGCGACGCACGAGGCTGATGGGATGGAGCGCCGATCGGCCGGCGAGGTCCTGGACCTGGTGACGGCAGCTGGAGCCGGGCGCGCAGACGAGGTGCCCCGGACGGGCCGCCACGGCCGGGAGCAGGTCCTGCGCGGCAATCCGGACGGAGAGGTCTGCCGTGGCGGCGTCGTAGCCGAACGCCCCTGCCATGCCGCAGCACCCCGTGGCGAGCTGCTCCGCACGCGGATAGAAGCGCCGCAGGAGCGCCATGGTGGAGGCGCCACCCCAGAGCGCCTTCTGGTGGCAATGCAGGTGCACCGCGATCGACTCGTCGATGCCGGGGGCCGGCGCCGGACGCTGCGGATGGTCCGGCCAACGTCGCTCGAGGAATCCCTCGACGGAGTCGACGAGCGACGCCACCAGGCGCGCGTCCTCGGCCGCGGCGGGCGGAAGCGCCAGGTCCTGCCAATCATCGACCACCGCACTCATGCACGACGGCTCGAGCATGAGGATGGCGACGGCACGCTCGGCCTCGATCGTCGCACGGAGCGCATCGGCGGTGCGCGGCACCGTCGTGAGTGCCTCCGCAAGCATGCCCGTGGAGATCAGCGACCGCGCACAGCAGCCCGCATCCGCGAGGACCACGCGGTAGCCGAAGGCGTTGAGCACGGCCACCGCATCCATGGCCACGTCACTCTCACCGAACTGCGTGAAGCAGTCTCCGAAGAGCAGCACCGTGGCTGCGCCCGCCGGCTGCGTCACGCTGCGCAGCAGCCGTGCCGCATCCTTGCCGAACGCCGGCAACGGCCGGTCCGTGGTCATGCCGAGGATGGACTGGACCGCCTTGCGCAGCGGCGCGATGCTCCCCACGGCATTGGCGAGCGGCGCCATGCGGCTGCCGAGGCGCTGCAGCGCACGGACACGCCCCCGCACGCGCACGCGCCAGGGCACGCGACCGCGCTCGGCAAAGCCCTGTGCGGTGTACTCGGCCTTGATCTTGGCCAGGTCCACGTTGCTTGGGCACTCGCTCGCGCAGGCCTTGCACGAGAGACACAGCGACAGGGTTTCCTGCGTCGAGGGGTCGGACCACGACGCCCGGCCACCCTCGAGCTGGCCCGTGATCGCCAGGCGAAGTGCGTTGCCGCGACCACGCGTGGTATGGCGCTCATCCAGGAGGACGCGGTACGACGGACACATCGTGCCTCCGGGAGCGGTGCGGCGGCAGATGCCCGCTCCATTGCACTGCGAGGCGGCGTGGTCGAGCCCTTCCTCGGCCGCGAACCGGAAGAAGGTCGCTCGGGGCTCGACCCTGACGAAGTCCTCATGCGGACGCACGCGCAGGTGCCGGGTCATCAGCGATGGATCGTCGTTCGCCACGAGATTGCCCGGGTTCATCAGGCCATCGGGATCGAAGACGGCCTTCACCGAGGCGAGCGCATTGCACAGGGACTCGCCCAGCACGATCCGCAGCAGCGGCGTACGCACGCGGCCGTCACCATGCTCACCGCTGAGTGCACCGTGATGGCGCACCACGAGTTCCGCGACCTCGACCGCGATCGCACGCATCGCCTCGAGGTCACGCTCGTCATCGAGGGCGATCAGCGGCCTGATGTGCAGGCACCCAACCGACGCGTGGGCGTAGTAGGCCGCGGTGGTCCCGTGACGCTCGACGATCGCACGGAACTCCTTGACGAAGGCCGGCAGCCGCGAGGGATCGACCGCGGTGTCCTCGACGAAGGTGACCGGCTTGCGCGCGCCCGGCACGGCATGGAGCAGCGGCTCCCCTGCCTTGCGCAGCTTCCAGGCCTGCTCCATCGATGCGGCATCGGTGCAGGTGGTGTGCGCGGCGCCCGGCACGAGCCCCGCGACGGCATCGCACCTGGCACGGATGGCACCTGCGTCATCGCCGAAGTACTGCACGTAGAGCACCGCGCCGAGCTGGCCCGTTGCGGGCTGCGGCATCACCTGCACGTATCGCGCATGTTCGCGGTTGCGCAGGGCCATGCTGATGATGACGTCGTCGACGAGCTCGACGGCCGACGGGCCGGTGGCCAGCAGCGCGCCGAGGCTCGCAAGCGCCTCGTCGATCGACGGGAACCCAAGGATCGCCAGGCCACGATGGGCCGGGCGCGGCACGAGGGCGAGCTCGGCCCGCAGCACCGTGCAGAGGGTGCCTTCCGACCCGCACACGATGTGGGCCAGGTTCACCCGGTCGAACGTGCCGGGCGTGCTCGCACGGACCTGCTTCAGGAAGAGATCGAGGTTGTAGCCGTCGACATGACGCAGGATGGTCGGGATGCGCGCATCGATCTCGGCGGCGATCGGTTCGACGATCGACCAGAGCCTGGCGGCGATCCCGGCCTGGATGGGGTCATCGATCGCACCGCCTTCGCGCAACCAGGTCACCGTGCCGTCGGCAAGGGCCACCTGCAGCGCGATGAGGTTCTCGACGGTGCGCCCGAACAGGATGCTGTTGGCACCCGCGGAGTTGTTGCCGACCATCCCACCGAGCGTGGCGTGGCTCGACGTGGCGACATCGGGACCGAACATGAGCCCATGCGGCGCGAGCGCCGCATTGAGCTGGTCAAGCACCACACCGGGCTGGACGATCGCGCGCCTGGCATGCGGGTCGATGGCTTCGATCACCCGACAGTGCTTGCTGAAGTCGATGATGACGGCGCGATTGACGGTCTGGCCGGCGAGTGCCGTGCCACCGCCGCGAGGAAGCACCGGGATCCCGCGGGCCAGGAGCCAGGAAGCGGCCTCTGCACCCGCTTCCGGACTGCGCGGCAGCACGACGCCCAGGGGCTCGACCTGGTAGATGCTCGCATCCGTCGCATAGAGCATGCGGTCGTGTCGCGACGAGAGCACCTCGATGCCCGGCACCTGGCCAGCGAGCAACCCGAGGACCTCGGCCTGCGATGGGGCCGGCGCACCACCGATCGTGAGCTCCGCCGGAACCGTCGTCACGGCCTGGGTTCCAGCTCGGTGGGGAGCCGGCGCGGAGCAGGATCGAGTTGATCAAGGAGTGCCTTGAGCGACGAAGCCATCGTGCGGTTGGGCTTGCTGATCGCCACTGGCTTGGCATCCGCCGGTCGGACCTTTCCGGTCCATGACCACTCCATCACCGGTGCTGCCTTGAGTGCCGGATGCGAGATCGCCTCGGGAAGTCGCCGCACCACCCGAACGCGGGCTGGAAGGCCCGAGGGGCCATCGAACTGCACCAGGACATCACCGCCACCGGCGGCATCGATCAGCAGCACCTCCGTCCCCGCCTCCGTCGTGCGGGAGCCGGCCACCACGGCATCCGGCAGTTCGTCCTTCCACACCGCGTCGGCGAGCGAGCTCCCCAGCCGCACCGACGCCATGACCGGAAGCACGATGCCGGCTTCGGCGAACGACTCGCGGCACCCCGTGGCGCACTCGACGAGGGCCATCTGACCGGGAAGCGCGTCGACCGTCACGAAGGCACTGTCGTCGAGTCCCACCACCTCGATCCCCCGCTCACCACGGAAGGACCATGCCCGTGCCGCGCCACGGGACTCCCAACGCACCGTGTCGCCACCCGACCGCGAGGACGAGGTCTCGGTGATGACTGCGTCAGCCAGGGCACGGCACGCAGCTTCGGCGCGCGCGATCGCCTTCGTCGCGGCCTCCATCGATTGCGACGTGCGGTCCGACGCCGCCCAGCCGTCGGCGTTCATCGCGGGCGGTGCGACCACGGCAACGAACGATGCGGCGATGACGGCGAGCATGGTGTTCCTCCAACGACAGCGGGCGGCCCAGACCGGAGTCTAGACCGCCCGCCCTTGCCGTGCGATCGACGCGCTCACTTCTTGGCGAGCAGCGCTTCGATCTCCTTCTGCAGGTCGGCATCAAGCGTGGGGGCGAAGCCCGAGTGGACCTGCGCGATCGTGCCATCGGGGCCGATCACGACCGTTGCCGGGATGCCGGTGAAGCCGTACTGCTTGATGTACGCGCCACCCATGTCACGCAGCGCGGGGAACGTGAAGGCCTGCTTGGTCCAGAAGTCCTTGGCCTTGGCGAGGACGGCCTCCTCGGCGTCATCGGGGCCCTGTTCCTCCCAGGTGTTGATGCCGAGCACCGTCACCGGGAGCTTCTTCTCGGCGGCCCACTTGGCGACCTTGTCGATCAGCGGCAGGCCCTTGCGGCACGGACCGCACCAGGTCGCCCAGAAGTCGAGCACGACCACGCGGCCCTTGAAGGACGCGAGCTCGACCGACTTGCCTTCGAGGTCCTTCAGGGAGAACGCGGGGGCCGTGTCGCCCTTGCCGACGAGCGTCTCGAGTTCACCCATGCTCGCAACGGCCTTGCGCGCACCGGCGTTGAAGGCCACGGTGCCCTTCTCGATGGCCTTGGGTGCCATCGCGAAGTCGATGCCGACCGTGAAGCCCGGAGGCGCTCCTTCGGGCGAGAAGACGAGCTTCATCGAACTCGGCAGGTTCGTCTTGGCATCAGTGACCAGGAGCACGTCGCCGCGTGCGTCCGTGAGCAGGATCTCGTTGCCGGTCGCGCCAGACCGGTAGCCGGCGACCTTGGGCTCCTCAAGCACCATGAGCTTCATGGCGCTCATCGGGGGCACCGACGCATCACGGAGCTTCAGGTGCGGCATCGGCAACTCAAGGCCAATGCCCGAGAGCGTCTTGACGACCGAACCGTCGATCGGCTGCGACAGGTACTTCTTCTCGTTGGTCGGCACGACCATGTTGAGCTTGCCGTCAACGGCATAGAACTCCATCTGCTGGTTCTTGATCTGCATCATGCCCTCGGGCCCGACGACCAGGTCGAACGAGTCCGCCTGCTCGCCCATCGGGGTCTTGACCGTGTACGAGAACGTGTCGGTCATCCAGGCCGGATCGCGGAACGCCTTGACCATGGCGTCGAAGGCAGCCTGGCCCTTCGCGATCGCGGCGGCATCCTTCTCGCCGTCCTTGAAGCCCGCGGCGTTGGTGGCGGGCATCTGTCCGGCCAGCGCGCCGAGCGGATCGGCCATCGGGGCATTGGGATCGGGTGCACCGTCCTGCGCAAGGCAAGGCATGGCCAGACCAAGCGCAAGGACCGTGGCGGCTGCACGGGCAGTGGTCAACATCATCTGAGGCTCCATCGCGGCACGCGGCCGCTCAAGGGGGAACGCCAAGGTTGCCGCACACCGACACTGCCTCGGGCGAACATGATCGGAGCGCGGATGCTAACGCCCTTCCCGTGCGGGGGTTGATGGCATCGGGACGCACCTCGAGCAGCGGGCGCAGCACGAAGGGCCGCTCCTCAAGGCGCGGGTGCGGCACGTGCAGGCCCGGTTCGTCGATGACGGCGTCCCCAAACAGCACGAGGTCAAGATCTAGCGTCCGCGGGCCGTTGCGCACGCCCGCATCACGGACCCGGCCCAGCCCCGATTCGATCGACAGGAGCAGGTCCAGCAGCGCACGCGGGGCCAGCGTGGTCCGGACGACCATGACGGCATTCAGGTAGTCGCGCTGGCCCAGAGGTCCCCCCACCGGGGCCGTGCGATGGATCGAACTCCCGGCGAGGACGCGGCACCCACTCGCCGCGTGCACGCGGCGCACGGCCTCAGCCAGGATCCACATGCTGTCACCCTCGGGCAGGTCGAGGTTGCTGCCCAGGGCGATGCAGGCCGTCGTCTCGGTCATCCGACCTCCCAGAGCAACGATCGCTCATCGCAACCAAGGATCGCCAAGCGCAAGAGCACCAACGCGAGCGCCGTCGCGCGCTCGCGCACCATCGTGCGATCGCCGGTGATCAGGAAGCGCCGCGGCCGCAACGATGCCTGCTCATCGTGCACGTGGATCCAGACCGTGCCGACGGGCTTCGAGTCACTGCCCCCCGTCGGCCCCGCCACGCCCGTGGTAGCCACCCCGAAGCGAGCGCCTGCGACCCGCGCGGCGGCCTTGGCCATCGCTTGGGCCACCTCGGCGGACACTGCTCCGTGACGATCGATCAGCGACGCATCGACACCGAGACGGACCTTGGCCTCGTTGGCATAGGTGATCCAGCCCGATCCGAACCAGGCGCTTGATCCGGACACCGCCGTGAGCGCCCGCGCCACGCCACCGCCCGTGCAGCTCTCGCATGTGGCGACCGAAGCGCCTTGGGCAACCAGCAGTTGGCCGATGGAACCGGCGAGCGTGTCGGTCTCGCGACCGAAGCAGAGCGGGCCCCATGCCTTGTGGACGGCATCGATGGTCGCTTCGACTGATCCGTCGCCGCAGGCATCGCCGACGGCGCGGATGCGCGCCGCCAGCGTCGTGCCACTGACGGTGATGCCGACCATCGGGTTGCGTCCCCGATCCATCACTGCACCGAGGCGCTCGGCAGCCACGCTTTCCGGCAGGCCACAGGCGAGCACGGTCTCGCATCGGACCGGCGCCTGACCCACATGGGCCCGCACCGCGGCAGCCACGTGATCGCGCCACATGGGGTGCATCTCATCCGGCGGACCGGGAAGGCTCGCCACGAGCACGCCATCGAGCGTGCCCACCAGGCCCGGAGCCGTTCCGAGCGGGTTGGGGATCATGCGCATCCACGACGGACGCAGCGCCTGCTTCAGGTTGCTCTCGGGAAGGCGGCGACCGCGTGCTTCGAACCGCGCGCGCAGCGCGACTTCCGCCTCCGGATCATGGACGAGCCCTGGGCCCGCCAGCGCGGCGAGCGCCTCGCGCGTCAGGTCGTCTGCCGTCGGCCCGAGCCCGCCCGTGATCACGATCACGTCCGCCCGTCGCATCGCCGCGGCGAGCGCATCGACGAGCCCCTGCTCATCATCCCCGACGGTAGCGTGCAGGATCGGCACGACGCCGAGCTCCACCAGCCGCTGCGAGAGCCACTGCGCGTGCGTGTCGAGCGATTGACCGAGCGAGAGTTCGTCACCGACGGAGAGGATGGCAGCCGTGGCCATGCGTCAAGCCTAGGGCGCAACCGCCCAGGCGTGCCGGGGCTCCGTACACTCCTGCCCATGATGCATGTGGCTGATCGCCTGCTGTCCGCCGTCCAGCGTTGCGGGGCTCCCCTTTGCGTCGGACTCGACCCGGTCGTGGGCAAGTTGCCTGCAGCACTGCGCGCCCGAGGCGAGACCAATCCCGCTGCCGCGATCGAGGCGTTTTCCCTGTCGGTGCTCGCTGCGTGCGTGCGCATAGCCCCCGTCGTGAAGGTCCAGAGCGCCTGCTACGAGCGCTACGGCGTCGACGGGATGAAGGCGCTGGCTGCCACCCTCGAGGCCGCCCGCGAGCATGGCTTCGAGGTGATCCTCGATGCCAAGCGTGGTGACATCGGCATCAGCGCCGAGCACTACGCCGCAGCAGCCTTCGAGGCGGCCCATGCCGACTGGGTCACGGTCAACGCCTATCTCGGGATCGATGGGCTGGCGCCCTTCGTCAAGCATGAGCACGGCGCCTTTGCACTCGTGCGCACGAGCAATCCGGGCGGCGACGCGCTGCAGTCGCTCCGGCTCGACGATGGTCGCTCGGTGGCCGAAGCGGTGGCAGGCCTCGTCGCCGAGGCCGGCGCATCGACCATCGGGGGCTCGGGCTACAGCTCGCTCGGCGCGGTCGTGGGCGCCACCAAGCCCGCCGACGCGGCACGACTCCGCGGACGCATGCCGCACACCCTGTTCCTGGTCCCCGGGTACGGCGCCCAGGGCGGCGGCATCGCCGACATCAAACCCTGCTTCAACGCGGACGGGCGTGGCGCGATCATCACGGCGAGCCGCAGCATCATCTTCGCCTTCGCCGCCGACGACGATGACTGGGCGGGCTCGATCCGTCGCGCGGCAGAGGCCACGCATCGCGAACTCGCGGAAGGCCTTCGTGCATGAACCTGCCACGACTCCTGATCGCCGTCTTCATCGTGGTGCTGGTGTCGCTGCCGCTGGCCCTGCGCCGCAGTGCCCCCGGCGTGGCCAAGGGCGTGCCGAGCATCGTGGTCATCACGCCGCACAACGAACAGATCCGGCACGAGTTCGGCCGAGCGTTCGCACGATGGCATGAGCGCGTCCACGGCACGCCCGCCGCGGTGGTCTGGAGCACCCCCGGCGGGACCAGCGAGATCCGCCGCATGCTCGTGGCGAGCGTCGAGAGCGACCTCTCGTCAGGCAAGCCCGTCGGAGGCGACGCCGATCTCCTGTTCGGAGGCGGCAGCTACGAGTTCGATCTCCTGTCCAAGCCCATCAGCGTGACGGTCGACGGCGAGCAGCGCTCCGCGACCGTCCTCGAACCCGTGGTGCTTCCCGAGGGCTTCCTCAACATGGCCTACGGCGACAACGACATCGCCGGCAACAGGCTGTACGCCCCGGATGGCTCCTGGTACGGCGCCGCGCTGTCGAGTTTCGGCATGGTCTACAACGGGCGCTTGCTTGAACCGCTGGGCGTGCCGGCACCGGCACGCTGGCAGGACCTGGCCGATCCGCGACTGGCCGGCTGGGTCGCGATGGTCAATCCCTCCCAGTCGGGTTCGGTGGCGACGGCCTTCGAAACGATCCTGCGACGGTGTGGCTGGCAGGATGGATGGCGGATCCTGCGCCGGGCCGCGGCCAACGCGCGCACCATCGCCGCGTCCAGCAGCAGGATCCCGGTGGACGTGGCCGACGGCGAGGCTGCGGTCGGTGTCTGCATCGACTTCTACGGGCGCTTCGAGGCCCAGGCGCTCATCGACGACGCACGACGCGCCGGCAAGGAACCCGATGGCCGACTGGCGTTCGTGGATCCGGTCGGTGAGACCGCCATCGACGCCGATCCGGTCGCGATGCTGCGCGGCGCACCGAATCCCGAGCTCTCCCGGCGCTTCATCGAGTTCTGCATCAGCGACGATGCCCAGGCGCTCTGGCAGTTGCCACGCGGCTACTCGGGCCGGATCGACGGTCCGGAACAGTACGAACTCCGACGGCTTCCGGCCACGCGCCGATTCATCGGCCGCTTCGTGACCGAGACGATCGATGGCATCGACCCCTTCGAGGTCGCCGCGCCTCTCTCCAAGGACTCGACCATGCGCAGCTTCATCGCACCGCTCTTCAGCGGACTGTGCATCGATCACCACAAGGCCCTGCGTGCGATGTGGCGAAACATCATCGAGCACCCTGCGTACCCCAAGCCCAAGCCCGGTGAGCATGCCGAGCTGGTTCGCGCGGACGACGTCACGGACCCTGGGCTCAAAGCCATGATCCTCGCCTTCGACGCCATGCCCGTGCTTCCCGCGCCGGGCGGAACCACCCTCGCCCTGTGGGATCCAGCCAACCTCGCCACGCTGAAGACCGGGTGGCTCAAGGGTGAATGGAAGGCCGAGGGCCTATGGCCGGCCGGGACCTCGCCGGCGATCGACCTGCGTCGGCGTTGTGCGGCGCTGGTGGCCGAGCAGGCCGGCCTGATGGACCAGGCCTCGGCACGGTGACGCCGATGGACCCGCGCCCGCTGCACCTGGACCTGGTCCGAGACGAAGCGCTCTCGATCACGTGGGATGACGGCCATTCCAGTCGATTGCCCGTCGCCCTGCTGCGTCGCATGTCGCCCAGTGCCGACCAGCGTCAACTCCGCGAGGAGATGGCGTCCAACCCGCTCACGGTGCTGCCGTCACGCACCTTCGACGCACCCATCCGCGTCGAGTCGATCGAACTGGTGGGCAACTATGCGCTGCGCATCCGCTTCAGCGACGGCCACGACACCGGCATCTACTCGTGGCGATACCTGCGAAGCCTCGATGCCCAGGGACCGACCGCGTGATGCGGTGGATCCAAGATCCGAGCCTGTCGCGGCCGAGCCGCCTGAACGCGCCGGCAGGAGCATGCACGGCGCGCGCGACGGTGGATGGGGTCCAGTTGAGTTCCGGTGTCGCGCACGTCAACAACGTCGAGTACGTGCGATGGATCGATGAGCTTGCTGCGCTCCATGCGCTCGAACTCGGGCACGGGCGCCCGGCGATGCTCGAGGTCGGTCGCATGTGGTTCGTGGCCCGTCATGAACTGGACTACCGAGCCGAGTGCTTCGATGGCGATGCGCTCGGCGGGGCGACCTGGCTCGAGCGAGTCGACGGCGCCCGCGCCTGGCGGCGCACCGTCATCTGGCGCGCGCCGGAACAGATTGTGCTGACGGCACTTACGGCATGGGCACTGGTTGACCTTGCCTCGCGTCGGCCGGTTGCGCTGCGATCGATTCCCGGTGCATCGCCGACCAGGTGACGCACGCGCAGAATCGCTTTGAGCAAAATTGAAGGATGGATGAGGGTGCTGACGAATAACACGGTGCAGCAAGGACGTGCGCTGCCCAACCAAGCATCTTTCTCCCCTCCGCTCCGCTGACCCGATCCGTTGGGTCAGCGGAGTTTTTCGTTTGCGCAGCGGGTTGCCGCGGCGTCGACGCTCACGGATCATCCCTGCATGCTCGCGCTCCTCCTGGCGTTGACGGTCGTTCCTCCATTCACCGATGCACCCGACGGCGGCGCACGAGAGGGGCAGGTCGTTCAGGCTCCACCGCCGCGCCGCGATCTTCGCATCGCCATCCTGCCGGATCGAACCACCGGTCGTGACTGGGGGCTGCCCTACCTCGATGCCGCCGTCGAGGACCTGAACCGGCTCAAGCCCGACGCGGTCTTCTGCGTCGGCGACCTGATCCAGGGGTACACGCGCCGCCCCGAGGTCTGGCAGTCGCAGATGAACGCCTACCTCACGCGGGTGCGGGGACTCGACATGCCGTGGTACCCCACCGCCGGCAACCACGACGTGATCGCAGGGACACGGGATCCATCCGACCGCCGGTTCGCCGAGCTCTATCGACGGCAGGTCGGGCCACTCTGGTACGCGGTCGACCTGGACCGTCTGACGGCGATCGTCCTCTATTCCGACGAGAACCTCGACGACCGTTCGATCCAGCTCGGCGACGAGCAGTTTGCCTGGCTGAAGGAACAGCTCGAACGCGCGAAGGCGCGGGGTGTGCCGTCGATCCTGCTGATGCACCGTCCGCTCTGGCGCTACCGGGACGTCGGCTGGGATGATCGCGTGCATCCGCTGCTGGCCCCCGCCGGCACCGTCGCCGTGATCGCCGGCCACTTCCACAGCATGCAGCGCGATCCCGACCGTGATGGCGTGCAGTACCACATCCTCGGCACCTGCGGCGGTGCGATCGACCAGCACCCGCTGACTGGCCAACTCCAGCACATCTCGATGCTCGACCTCAAGGATGGCCACGCCGAGGTCTGGCACCAGTTCGCGGGCGCCACGCTGCCTGGCGACTTCATCGTGGCCGAGGACCAGGAGCGCGCGTTCCAGCTCAAGCGCGACGAGAAGAGCGTGGTGCTTGCCGGCGCACTGCCGGAGCCCGGAGCTCGAGGCCTGGACGACGCGCCGCTCACCGTCACCATCCGCAATCCGATCGACCGGCCCATCACGGCCGTCGTGCGCATGCGTGATGGCACGGGCGAGGAATGGATCGTGCCCGGCGAACCCGCCGTCAGCCGCACGCCGCAGGACACGCACAACCCCGCCGTGACCGACCTCGGCACGCCCGTCACGCTGGGATCGATCGCACCGACCACCATCGCACCACGCTCCACCGCGACCCTGCCCTTGACCGTGGACTGCCCCGCGCTCACGGCGCCGCTTCGGGCTCCCGAGGCCGTGATCGAACTCTCGTTCACCGACTCCAAGGGCCGCACCGTGCCGGTGGCCATCCGACGCCGGTTGCCGATCTCGCGCACGCTTGGCGAAGGCATGCCGATGCCGCTGGAGGAGTGGGAATGGACCCCTTATGCCACCGACGATGCCCCCCCGACCGTGACGGCCAAGCGGTCGGGAGCGTCGCTGGTGCTGACGGTCCAGGTGCCCGACGACCGCGTGGCGGAGTCCTTCCAGGAAGCCACGACGCGCCGCGACCGGGCCACCAATCCCCTCGTCGACGCCCTGGCGATCAGGCTCCACGGCTCCGGCGAACCCGCGGCGTGGACCTGGGAACCTTCGACGGGCTCAGTGCTCGGTTCGCCACGCGGGCCCACGTTCGAACGCACGCCGTCCACCGATGGCTGGTCGGCACGGTGCACGATTCCCCCCGAGCTCCTCGAGGGGGTCACGGGCATCAACGTCGGCGTGGCCGACAATGACGACACGTTCCACACCCAGTGGAGGTGGCTGTCGCCAAGCGATCTCCCGGCCAACCTTGGCGTGAACCAGCGCTGACTCCGAGTCGTCTTTCTGCTATCGTTCCACCCAACCAAGGAGTCAACCGATGAAGAAGACCCTCATCCTGTGCAGCATCCTCGGCGCATCCATGCTGACCGCGTGCGGCGGCGGATCGTCGGGCACCGCCATCCGCGAAGACCAGAAGCGCAAGCCGCCTGCGGCCCAGGTCCAGGCGCCTGACGATGCCTTCAACGCCAACCGCAAGCTCCAGTCAAGCAGCGGCGCAGCGGGCGTCGAACCGCCGAAGAAGAACTGATCGATCGCCCGTTCAATCGGGCCCTCGAACGACGGTCCAACCAACGGCAACGCCCCGGCCTCGAGCCGGGGCGTCGTCGTTCATGGATGATGCGTGCGGCTCGCCACCGTGCGCACGTCAGCGCGCGCTCGATCAGTTCCCCAGCATCAGCTCGCGCAGGATCGACAACCCTTCGGCGAGGTGCGCGTCATCCACCGCGTACGAGATGCGGAAGTGCGTGTCGCGGGCGCTGAACACGCCGCCGGGCACGACCAGCACGCGACGCTCGAGCGCCTTCTCGCAGAACTGCGTTCCCGTCATGCCAAGCCGTTCCGGCACCGGGACGAAGGCATAGAACGCACCTTCGGGCTTGGGCAGGTTGACCACACCGTCGAACGCCTTGAGCACCATGTCGCGCCGCCGCTCGTACGCGAGCAGGGCACCCGACAGGTCGCAGCGGTAGGCGTGCGCAGCCGCCACCTGCAGCGGCGTCGGCGCACAGACGTAGGTGTACTGCTGGAGCTTGGTCATCTGCTGGATGAGGTGGATCGGCCCGGCCGAGTAGCCCAGTCGCCAACCCGTGCATCCATACGTCTTGCCGAACCCACGGATCACCAGCACGTCCTTCGAGAACCGTGCGGGGCTCGGCGCCTCAGGCATCCCGAAGACGAACTCGTCGTAGATCTCGTCGCTCACGAGCTGCAGGTTCCTGCCCTTGCACAGGTCGACGATGTCCCGCAACTCCGCCTCGGTCAGCACCGTGCCGCAGGGGTTGCTCGGGCTGCAGATCAACACCGCCTTGGTCCGGGGCGTGATGCACCGCTCGATGCGGTCGGCCGTCATGCGGAAGTCGGGATACGTGTCGCAGTACACCGGCACGCTGTTGGTCATGTGGCACAGCTGCGGGTAGTGCAGGAAGAACGGATCGGGCATCACGAACTCATCGCCGGGATCCAGCAGCGCCATCGCCACCAGGAGCAGCGCGCCGCTGGTGCCCGAGTTGATGAACAACCCTAGCGAACCATCGTTGTGCCAACCGATGTCCCGACCGACGTGGGCCCAGGCGGCCTCGAGCAGTTCCGGCACGCCGACGGTCAGCGAGTAGCCGTTGCGGTCGTTGCGGATCGCATCGATCGCGGCCTGCTTCATCGGCTCCGGCACCGGGAAGTCCGGCTGGCCGATGCTGAGGTTGATCGGGTTCTGGAGCTTGAGCCCAGACTCGAGGATGCGGCGGATGCCGCTGGGCTGCATGCCGCGGGCACGATCAGAGATCAGGTGTTCGAGTGGATGGCTCATGGGGTCTCCGAAACGAAGCGCCCCCGGTGGATGCCGGGGGCGCTGGGAGTCTAACGATGGGAGCCGCGGCTCACTTCTTCTTGGCGGCCGGTGCGGCCTTGGCAGCCGGTGCGGCCTTGCCGCCCTTGGCCTTCGGATCGGCGGCGGCTGCATCACCTTCCTTGGCCTTCTTCTTGCCGGCGGCGGCCTTGATGCTGCGCACCTTGACCAGGCCGAGGGCGCTGTTCTTCTCCATGCTGAAGCGCTCTTCGGCGCTGAGCTTGGCGATGCGCTCGGTGCGCGTGAGCACGTTGCGGTGCTGCGCGAGGGCGCCGGACTTGGTCTTGAGGCTCGGGTGGATGCTCATGGTCGTGTTCCTTCAGTCGTTCGTGCGCGGGACTCAGCCCTTGTACTTCTCGTAGTAGCAGTCGCTCAAGTCCGGGTTGCCCGCCTTGGCTGCCTTCCACAGGCGACCAACGGCCTTGACCTCGTTCTTCAGCGTCTCCGCGGCTTGGTCCGACCCGGTCGTGGACGCGGGCAGGACGATCACTTTGGAGAGTCCGGCATTATTGCCGGAAACCTGCCACGCATCAAGCCCCTTGCTGCGCAGGTAGGTCGTGAGTTCAGCCGACGCCGCGGTCGGCCCGGTCATCACCACCAGATAATTCAGGCCCGCCTTGCGAGGATCCCCGGCGGCTGCCGCCGGAAGCGCAGGCTTTGCTTGGGATAACGCTGGCGTGGACGCGGGTGCACCCTTCGGCGTTGCCGGCGGGGTGACCGTCGACGGAGGCGGACCACCCGGCCCCTGTTCGTTCGATGCGCGGTCGCGCATGAGCACGATGCCCGTCACGACGACGGCAACGGCCACGAGCAGACCCAGGATCGCCCAAGCCTTCCACGGCCGACGCGGTTCGATCGCTCCGCTGCCCAGCGAGAAGCCCGCCCCCGCGGGGCGACTCGGCGCGGGATCGCCTGCGCCCTTGCGCATGAGTTCATACAGGGTCGCTTTGCCACGGCGCTGCATGCCGGGATCGTAGCGATTCACGCTCGACCGACGAGACCCATCGCCGTGACCTGGGCCATCGCCAGGCCACCCGCATGCGTCATCGACAGGTGCAGCCGCACGACCCCCCGCTCAGCGGCCGCTCGGGCCACGGCCCCCGTCAGGCCGATCGTGGGCGCTCCGAGCAGATCGTGGGTCACGTCGATCTCGGTCCAGCTCATCCCATCCCGCATGCCCGTTCCGATGGCCTTCAGCACCGCTTCCTTGGCGGCGTAGCGGGCGGCGAGCCGCTCGATCCGGTTGCGGGCCCGCGCGCAGTACGCCTGCTCGGCGGCGGTATAGACGCGGTCGAGGAAGACCTGCTCGTGGTCGCCCAGCATCCGTTCGATGCGCGCGCAGTCCACCAAATCGATGCCGATCCCGATCACCTCATGCATGGACGGGTCCCCGGGTGGGCACCGGACGATCGAGCCAACGATCCAACGTGGCGCGGATGCCGGAGGCCGCATCGGCCCAACCGCGCGCGTCGATGACCGGATGCGCCCTGAACCCGATCGTGGCGAGGGTCGCGGCAAGCGCCAGCGCATCGAGCCGTGCATCACCCGGTTGCAGCACGGGACCGCGATGACCGCTGCGCAACAGGTCAACCAGACGCAGACCCGCCAGGCGCGATCCGGCGCGTGCGCAGGCGGCATCGACGGACTCCCCCGCGGCCAGGAGCACCGGAGGATCGATGGCGATCGCGGCTGGACCGTCGGCATCATGGCCTCCGCCCAGTACGGCCAGCGTGACGCCACGACGCTGCGCTTCGGTGACGACGGCCGTGCGCACGGCAAGCGCGGTGGCATGGCCATCAGGTGACGGCAGCCAGGTGGTGACCGTCAGACGACCGAGGAGTTCCGCCCACTCGACCGCGGCCAGCAGCGCTTGCGCCGCAAGGTCAGCCCGCGCAGGATCCGCGAGGTGCTCAGGCGGAAGGATGCAGTCGATGCCCGTGGCCACGGCGTTCGACGCCCGGACCGCATCCCCGATGCCTCGGCGTTCGCTGCGGTCCATCGTGCGCACACGGGTCTGCGGCATGGTCGCGGAGAGTTGGATGGCATGGGCACCCGCCGACGCGCACCACGCGAGCGCCGGGGCGAAGGGCATCCCAAGATGCTCGATGGCCACGCTGGGGTGAGGGATCGCACTCGTGAGCTGGGTCAGCACGCAGGCAGCGTAGCGGCGTACCCTTGAAGCATGAATCGAACGGTGCTGGCGGCAAGCGTGACCTGGTGCATCTGGTGCGTGGCCTGTGCGGCCCCGACCGTGGTGGCGATCGCCACGTTCACGGTGCTCAAGCGCATGGGAGCGGTCGATCCGGCTGCGGGATCGTGGTTCGACGGTGATGCCGCGGGTTCGGGCAGCTTCGTGGCCGGACAGGTGGCTGGCGCGGCGTTCAGCGCCATGGCCTGGGTCAAGCTGGCGGTCGCGCCGGTGGCTCTCGTGCTCCTGACCAAGGCCATGCTGCGACGCCCGACCTGGGCGGTCATCCTGCTGGTGACGGCTGGCGTCACGACCGCTGCGAGCCACGTGCTCGATGCCAGCACGGCCAAGGTGGGGACCGCCTGGCACGACGCCGTGCACGCCGGCAACCGCGAGGCAGCGCTGCAGCACAAGGCGACGATGGATGCCCTCCATCCGTGGGCGGAGCGCTTCAACGGCGCCGCGACCCTGACCGCCTTCGCAGCCGGCGCCACTGCACTTTCGTTCGCCGCACCAAGGCGAGCCGGCACGTGACGCAGCCGCTGCCTCAACCCGGTCCGGCCAAGCGCGCCCGCGCGCTGGAGGTGCTCGCCGCACTCAAGGAGCGCCATCCCGACGCCGCGTGCGAGCTCACCTGGACCCGTCCGCATGAACTGCTCGTGGCGACGATCCTCTCTGCGCAATCGACCGATGTCGGCGTGAACAAGGCCACGCCGGCGCTCTTCAAGCGCTTTCCCCTGCCACGCGACTACGCGCAGGCGAGCCCGGGCGAGATCGAGCCCTTCGTGCGGAGCCTGAACTTCTGGCGCAACAAGGCGCGGGCCGTGCACGAATCGATGACGACGATCTGCGATCGATTCGGCGGCGAGGTGCCGCGCACCATGGAGGACCTCCTGACACTGAGGGGCGTGGCGCGCAAGACCGCCAACGTGGTGCTCGGCAACTGCTTCGCCATCAACGAAGGCGTGGTGGTCGATACGCACGTCGGGCGGCTGGCCAAGCGCTTCGGGCTGACCAGGCACGACGATCCGGTGAAGGTCGAGCGCGACCTGATGGTGCTGATCCCGCGGGAGGACTGGTGCCTGGTGAGCCACCTCTTGATCTTCCACGGCCGGCGGGCATGCAAGGCGCGTGGCGGATGCTGTGCAGAGGACGCTATTTGCCGGCGTTGGTGCTCGGAAGCTCGCCGATCGGCTTCCACTCGGTCGTCCCCATCCCGCCCAGCGCGCTCACGTACGAAGCCCCCTGCCCCGCGCGGCGCGGGAAAACGTGCGTGACGGGGCCGGGGAGCCGCAGCGAGGCAACCTCGGCCACACCCAACGCTGGGGCGGTGTTGCGCCGATAGACCTTGAGTCCATCCTGGTGCACCACCCACAGGTCGGTCTCGACGATGGCCATCGTCGCGATGCGCGGCATGGTGAACTCCTGGCGCGAGCCGGGCATCTCGATCACCAGGCTTGAACGGTCCTCGCCCTCGATGCGGGCTTCGCCATCATCGAAGGTCAGTTCATCCCGCGGCATCTCACCGACCTGCAGCGTGCGTTGCACGAGTTCACAGTCGCCCCCGACGCTGTAGCTCCACACGTCGGTCGGCGTGCCTGCGAGGATGCGCCGCTGGTCACTCAATGCGATGACGATGTTGCCCGGCTCGCGGTGGCTTCGGTAGAAGGTGTCGCCGGGGCCTTCCTCATCGGTTTCGAGGCGGAAGAGCGAGCGGCCGAACGCGCCGAACACCCCGTATCGATTCTTGCCCAGGAGTTCGATGCCCAGCGCACCCTTGACCTTGAGCTCGAGTTCGTCGTTCAAGCCGCTGGGCCCGAACGCCCAGGTGAACATGGCATCGGGCGTGAACGCCCACGCGCGACCACCCGCGATCGCGATCGTCTGGATGCCCTTGCCGAGCGCGACCTTCGAGACTTCGGCGAAGGCGTGATCGATCAGCGTGACGGCCGAGCCGCGGCGCCCCTGCTCCAGGAGCAGCGCGCCGCCTTCGGGCCCCTGGCCCGGCTGCAGCGGCAGGATCGCACTCGCCTCGATGCCCATGTCGGCGCCGTCGAGCGCACGCAGGTCGTTGCCCACGAGCACCACCAATTCGCTGCCGACCTTGACGACCTCGCTCGAGGCATCGAGGCCCGTCAGGTACCGCTTGCCCGAAGGGAGTTCAAGGACACCACCGATGCCGCTCACGAAGAGCCGGTCATCGATGACCGCGACGGCTTCCGGCTCAAGGCCGAGCGCGGCGGACGTGCTGGTCTCGACGACCACCAGGTCCTTGGGATCGCGCACGTCGATCCGGACCAGGGCCGTGCGCTCGACGACCGCATACAGGTCCCCCTGCCAGACCGCCAACGAACGGACCGCCCCCCCCGAACCGGCAGGCACCGGCTCGAGTGTGCTCAGGACGTCCCCGGTCCGGGCTCCCAGGCTCAGGATGCGGTGGCCGAAGCCCTGGTACCAGCCGCCCGCGTAGCCCAAGGCGCACCAATGCACGCCCCCCACGGTGTGGGTCACCTTCAGTTCGCGCGGCCGACGATCGGTCCGGTCCTCTCGGTCGTACTTGTAGGGATCCCCGCAGCCCACCAAGGACAGCACCGCCAGCATGATCCAGTGACGCACCATGCCGGGAGCGTACCCGAGCGGTGTACGCTCCCGGAATGACCGGAACGCGACTCGACCTCCTCACGCGCATGCACGAGCAGGATCCTGCAGATGCCTTCTGCCGCTACGCCATCGCGCAGGAGCACGCGAAGGCGGGGCGCACCGATGAGGCGCTGCACTGGTTCGACGCCACGCTCGAGGCCGATGCCGACTACTGCTACGCGTTCTTCCACAAGGCGAAGGTCCTGCAGGCCGCAGGCCGCCTGGACGATGCCATCGCCACGCTGCGCCACGGACTCGATCGGGCGCGCGCGAGCGGTGATGGCCACGCCGCCGGGGAAATCAGCGGACTCCTCACGGAACTCGGAGCATGACGAGCACGACCACCCTGCGGATGAAGCGATCCCCTCGGCGCGCCGCTGGCACCCCACGGTCAGTGGGCGCGGCAGCGGCACTCGTCACCACGAAGGTCCTTGAGCGCAACCCGAACATGGTGGCCCTCGTGGTCGCCGGCCGCACCGTCGCCATCCTCAGCCACGACGAGGTTCGTTCGCTCCGCCTTGGTCCGAAGACGCGCTGGAGTGCGCAGCTGAAGGCTCGCGTGACGGGGTTGGTCCAGCACGGCCGGGCACGCGAGGCTGCGCTGCGCATGATGGCGCGCCGCGCGCACACGCGCGACGAACTCCAGCGCGGCTTGCGCAAGCTGAAGTACCCGGTCGCCTGCGTGGCGGGTGCGCTCGATGCCCTCGAGCGCGACGGCTGGATCGACGATGCGCAATGCGCGGCGGCACGCGTGGCGCAGTGGGAACGCACGACGACCGCGCGCAAGCCGCGGAGCGCGGCCTGGATGGTCGCGAAGCTCACGGCCGCGGGCATCGATGCCGAGGTGGCGGAGCAGTGCGTCACCCGAGGCATGTCGAGCGCGACCGAGCGTCGCAGCGCCGAGGAAGCGCTGGCCAACGCGCTCAAGGGCGGGAAGTCGCTCCGTGCGGCCCTGGCCGCCCTGTCGCGCCGCGGCTTCGCGCCCGAACTGCTGGAGGAGCTGGCGGTGCGCCACGAGGAACACGATGGCGGGTGAACTCGACGACCGCGGTCTGCCGGATGGCTATCCGTTCCAACCGGCGTGGGAAGTCACGCCTCGCGAGGTGCGCGATGCCCGTTCGGAGGGCGAGCCGTTGATCCTGGTCGATTGCCGCACGCCGCACGAGCACGCGACCGCACGCATCGAGGGTGCGCTGCTCGTGCCGCTGCAGGAGTTCGGCGCACGGCTGGCGTCCCTCCGCCAGCACGAGGATGACCGCATCGTCGTGCTGTGCCACCATGGGGCTCGGAGCCTGCAGTTCACCGCGGCGCTGCGACGCGAGGGCTTCACCAACGTCCACAGCATGGCCGGCGGCATCCACCTGTGGAGCCTCGACATCGACCCGAGCGTGCCGGTGTACTGACGCGGGTTGGGTCGGACTCAGCGTGCAGGTGCCTGCGTCGATCGCGTGCAGAAGATGATGGCTGCGATGATGCCGGGGACCCATCCCACCAGCGTGAGGACCGTCGTGAGCACGATCGGGCCGCACCCCTTGTCGAGGACCGCCGCGGGCGGCAGCACGATGCAGACGATGACACGGAGGAGGCTCATGGGTTTCGAGGGTTGCACGATGGGCGAAGCGGCGACGATTGACCGGGAGACGCTATCATCGTTGCGCCTGTTCCCCCGAGCAGGCGAATGCGGGCGTAGCTCAGCGGTAGAGCGTCGGCCTTCCATGCCGAATGTCGCGAGTTCGAATCTCGTCGCCCGCTTTCAACCTAAATGCCTAGGAACGCAAGCGATGCGTTCCTAACCGATGTGCTCGCATCGAGGGGCTTCCTCGCGAAAGTGTGTACCACCGACCCTGTACCGCCTTTGCGTGGCCGACGGCGCGGGTACACGCTCCCACCGATTGAATTGAGCGAGGCAGCCGTGGCCGTCTGGTCATCGACACCCGACCGCGGCCGCTTCATCC
Organism: Planctomycetaceae bacterium; assembly: GCA_027490145.1. GTDB lineage: Bacteria > Planctomycetota > Phycisphaerae > Phycisphaerales > SM1A02 > SYIB01. Next base: position 65,933 of record JAIXYQ010000009.1, on the reverse strand, counting down.
TGGCGGGGCCGTGACCACCGCCCGCTCGAGGTCCTGCACCACGGGGCCCGGGGCGCCGAATTGCATGTAGTGCACGACGTCCTGCTGGTCGACCCAGCCGTCGCCGTTGAGGTCGCCGATCGCCAGGTGACCGAGGCCTGCCCTGCGAAGGTCCTTCACCTTGACGCGCTCGAGCGGCGGATCCGACCAGAGGCTGCCGCAGGTCTCGCTGACCTGGAAGAAGTGCAGGCTGATGAACGCAAGATCGGCGTTGGTCACGCTGGTGTCCGCGTTGAAGTTCGACGCGGCCGATGCATCCACGACCGTCCCCCGCACGGCGACGAACGCCGCGAAGTCGAGGATGTCGACCCTGCCATCGTCGTTCGAGTCACCCTGGCGTAGGGCGGCGTTGATCGCCCAGCGCGTCCCATCGAGGGTCGCGGTTCCCGCCTCGGCCAGCGAGTGCACCACGTCCTTCACGATGATGCACGTCGATGGCGCTGCCCCTCTGGCTCGACATTGCGGGCGGCTCGTACCTGCTCGGCGAGGGGCCCCGCAACGACCGCCTGGTACTCGCCGCTGCGATGACCGGCGCTGTGGAATGGTCCGCGTGGGACGGCCCCGTCGGCACCGTCTGCGGCGCGTCGATCCGCAATGAGACATGGGCCGTCTTCGAAGGCGGCCTGCGGGCGCCGCGGGAGCACGTGCTGCTGATGCGGCTTCCGAGGTGACGGTCGCGTTCAGTCCGCCGAACCGACCACGTTGCGCAAGGTGTTCCGACCCAGGCGTGCCAGCAAACCCGCCGTGGCGAGCGGACGGTGCATGGAGTGCAGCACCTCTTCGAAGGCCCCGAGGAACCACCGAACGTCCTGCTCATCGATGACCAGCGGCGGGATCAGCTTGACCACGTCGAGGTTGTGGCCCGCCACCTGGCAGATGATGCGGTGATCCTCCATCAGCGGCACGATCGCGCTCTGCGCGAAGAGATTCCGGTCCATCGCGTGCGTGGCCGCCCATGACGCGCGAAGCGCAAGCGACTTCGGCTGGCCGAACTCGATGCCGATCATCAGGCCTCGCCCACGGACCGCCTTCAGCATCTCGAACCGCGGCTGCATCGCCGTCAGGCCCTCCACGAGCCTGGCGCCCATGCGGCGCGCGTTGCCCGCTGCGTCACAGGAGTCGTAGGCGTGCAGCACGCTCAAGCCCGCGACCATCGCCAGCGTGCCCATGTGGAAGGTGGACGAATGCACGATCGCGCGATCGAGGCTGGAGAACGTGGCCTTCCAGACACCGCTGCGCACGAGCACGGCGCCGACGGGCACCTGACCACCCGAAAGCGCCTTGGACATGACGACCATGTCGGGCTCGACCCCCTGCTCCTGGTCGATCGCCAGGAACGTGCCTGTACGGCCCACTCCCGTCTGCACCTCGTCGCACACGAGCAGCGTGCCGTGCTTGCGGCACAGCCGACCGGCTTCCGCAAGGTAGCCCTGCGAATGGATGTTCACCCCCTTGCCCTGGATGGGCTCGATCACGAACGCTGCGACGTCACCGAGCGCGAGCTCGGCCTCGAGCGACGCCAGGTCGTTGAACTCGACCATGCGGCAGCCCGGCAGGAACGGTGCGAAACCGGCGCGGAAGCTCTCGCAGCCGTTCAACGACACCGAACCGCTCGACAGCCCGTGGAAGGCCTTGCGGGCGTAGAGCAGACCCGGGCGACCGGTCGCGCACTTGGCGAACTTGATCGCGGCCTCGATGCCCTCGGTGCCCGAGTTGGTGAAGAACACGTGGTCCAGGCCACGACCGACGCGGGCCTTGAGTTCGCGCGCGAGCACGGCGGCCAGCGTCGGAACCTCGAACTGCACCATCGACGGCAGCTCGAGCGCCAGGGAATCCTGCAGCGCCCGGACAACCGTCGGGTGATTCCGGCCAAGGTTGCAGACGGCGTATCCAGCGAGGAAGTCAAGGTACCGATTGCCCTTGGCATCCCAGAGGTGGGCACCCTCGGCCCGCACGTACTCCCGGTCGAAGCCGATCGTGCGCAGGACGGTCGCGAACCGGGGGTTCACGTGTTCGGCGAACTGGCTGGTGCCCTGGCCCCGTTCCCGGGCGAGCAGTGCCTGCAGGTCAAACTCCATCCTCGGCAGGCTAGCACGAGGCCGGCATCCAACGGAATCCAACGACGGCCCAACGTGCCGCCGGGTTCGATGCCGTACGCGGCAGGGATGGCCCGACCGATCACTTCACGGCGAGCAGCCGCTCGACGTACTTGATGTCGTGGGTCGCGTTCACGAACTGCGGTTCGTGCAAGAGCCGCATGTGCAGCGGGATGGTCGTCTTGATCGGACCGACCTTGAACTCCCTGAGCGCACCGAGCGAACGCTGGATGCAGGTCGCCCGGTCCGGCGCATGCACGATGAGCTTGCCGACCATGCTGTCGTAGTTGGGTGGCACGCGATAGCCACCGCGCACATGGCTGTCCATCCGGATGCCGGGACCGCCCGGAGGGGCCCAGGTCTCGACCAGCCCCGCCTGCGGCATGAAGTTGCGGTCGGGGTCCTCGGCGTTGATCCGGAACTCGATCGCGTGTCCGTTGATGCGGATGTCCTTCTGCGTGTAGGGCAGCTTCTCGCCCGCAGCCACGCGGATGCCGGTCTGGACGATGTCGACACCGGTGATGGCCTCGCTGATCGGGTGCTCCACCTGCACGCGGGTGTTCACCTCGAGCATGTAGAAGTTCTGGTCCTTGTCCATCAGGAACTCGACCGTCGCGGCGCCGCAGTACTTTGCGTTGCGGATCAGCGCGGCCGCACTTTCGCAGACGCGGTCGCGCTTGGCCGGATCGACGCCGGGCGCCGGCGCCTCCTCGATCAGCTTCTGATGGCGGCGCTGGCTGCTGCAGTCGCGCTCGTACAGATGGATCGAGTTGCCATGGTTGTCGCCGATCGTCTGCACCTCGAAGTGGCGGGCCTGCTCGAGGTACTTCTCGACATACACCATCGGGTTGCCGAAGGCCGCTGCCGCTTCCTGCCGAGCGCTGTCCACGCCCGCACGGAGCTCGGCCTCGTCACGGGCGATGCGCATGCCGCGGCCGCCGCCGCCACCGGCGGCCTTCACGATGACCGGGTAGCCGATCTCCGCAGCGACCTTGACGGCCTCCTCGAGATCCTCGATGCCGCCGTCGGTGCCGGGGAAGATCGGCGTGCCGCTCTGCTTGGCCATCCTCTTGCAGTTGACCTTGTCACCCAACAGGTTCATGGCTTCCGGGCTCGGCCCGATGAAGGTGAACCCGGAATCGCGCACGACCTCGGCGAAGTGGCTGTTCTCGCTCAGGAAGCCGTAGCCCGGATGGATCGCATCGGCATGCGTCAGTTCAGCCGCCGCGATGATGCGGTCGATGCGCAGGTAGCTGTCCTTGGACGGACCGGGCCCGATGCAGACGGTGCGATCCGCCTGTTCGAGCCAGGTGCCGCCGGCATCGGCCTGGCTGTGCACGCAGACGGTCTCGACCCCGAGCTCACGGCAGGCGCGGATGATCCGCAGCGCGATCTCGCCGCGGTTGGCGATGAGGATTCGTTTGAACATGGTGGGTGGTTCCGTCCGTTCAGGACGGCTTGATCAGGAACAGCTTCTGGCCGAACTCGACCGGCTGGCCGCTCTTGACCAGGATCTTGTGGATGGTGCCGGACTTCTCCGCCTTGATTTCGTTGAAGATCTTCATGGCCTCGACGAGGCAGACGATCGATTCAGGACCGACCTGCGTGCCGACCTGCGCGAAGGGCGGCTTGTCGGGACCGGGCGTGGCGTAGAACGTGCCCACCATCGGGCTCTCGACCGCGATGCAGCCGGCATCATCGTCAGCTGCCGGTGCAGACGCAGGCGCCGCCACAGGAGCTGCCGCAGGCGCGGCCACCGGAGCGGGTGCCGGAGCGGGAGCCGCAGCCACGGGCGCCGCAGCGACCACGACGGGCTTGCCTCCGCGCTTGACCGTCACGGTCTCTTCACCATCCTTGAGGTCCAGTTCGGTCAGGTCGTTCTCGACCATCAGGCGGACCAACGACTCGAGTTTGCGGATGTCGATCATGTTGGGGCGGAAGTGTAGCGATCTTGGGCTGATCCGGCGGCAAATCCCCGCAGACCACGCCCCTTCCCTGGCCTCGAACCGGCTCGGAGGGCGGACTGCTCCTACCGCAGTGGCTTGACGGCACGTGGCGGGCCGAGAATCTCGGACACCAAGAGCGCCTGGCGAGCACCCTCCTTGGTCCGGAGCAGGCCAACCACGGCGTTCGCCGTCGCGCCACGCTGGCGACGACTCGGAGCCACCGCGACGGGTGCCGCCGGCGCAGGCCCGGGGAAGGTTGCCGCGGGTTCAACCCTGTGAGCCTGCGCGGCTGCAGCGACGCCCGCTGATGCCGCGGGCGCCGGAGTGCGTTCGGGTTCTGGAGCACGTTGCAGGCCGGCCGCATGCAACGCCTGGTCGAAGACCGTCTTCGCCTCGACCCGAACCTGCTCGATCGCCGCGCGCACACTGGCGAGCGAGTGCTTCGCGTCGTTGCTCTCCTCATCGTCGCCCTCTTGCGACGCGGCTTCCGGATCATCGCGATCGATGACCGGCGGAGGCGCTGCTGCGCTCAAGCGCGCATCGGCCTGCCGTCGGGCCTCGTTGGCTGCAGCTGCTGCCGTCGGGACCAGCTCTGCCGGGAACCCTCGCACCGGGAACTGCTGCACCACGTCGCGCGCCTCGGCCAATCCGATGTTGCAGATCGCTCGCAGCGCCATCACGGCCTCGACCACGTTGCGCTGCTCGATGAGCCGCGCCACGGCGATCGCCTGCTCGGCATTCATGGGGCGCACACTGTTGACCTGCACGGGCCGCGTGCCATCGAGCGATGGCGCGGCGCCCACGCCCGAATCCTCACCACGGCCGGCGGCCTCGGCGGCGGCTTGCTTCTCCTTGGCCTTCTTGGCGTAGTACCCCGCCACCGCCTGGAACACGGCGATCAGGATGAAGATGATGATCGACTGCGTCACGGCCCGGGATCCTAGCCGGGTAAAGGCTCGCAGCGAGGCGCGATGACGGGCCGAAGGCTGCCGCCGACTCGCTCGAAGCGCACACCGAAGCCCTGTCCCAGCGCCGCCGCGTCGAGCACGGACTCGCGCGGTCCGCTCGCGCGCAGCCGCCCCGCGTCCATCCACCAGACCTCATGCGCCAAGGCGTCGGCGAGCGCGAGGTCGTGCAGCACGACGAGCACCAGGCTCCCTGCACTCGCCAGGCACTGCACGGCACCCGCCACGCGATGCTGCTCGGCAAGATCCATGGCGTTGAAGGGCTCGTCGAGCACGAGCAATCCGCCCAGGTCATGCTGGGCGAAGGCCCGCGCGAGGACCACGCGCTGTTGCTCACCGCCCGACAAGGCCGCGAACGGCCGGTCCGCGAGGTCACGCACGCCCAATGCGTCGATGGCACGCTCGACATGCTCGGTCGTGCGGGGCACCACGGCGCCGGCGAGGGCGATCACCTCGCGCGCCGTGAAATCCGCCGCGACGAGCGGTCGCTGCGCGACGTAGGCCACGCCACGCGCCCGATCGAGCGCGGAGGCGGCAGACAGATCGCGCCCACGCCACGACGTCGAACCGGTGCGACGGCCCGGATGCACGCCGGCGATGGCGCGCACCAGGGAGCTCTTTCCACTGCCGTTTCGGCCGATCACCGCCACGATGCGCCCAGCGCGGGCGCTGACGCTCACGCCCTGCACCGCTGCACGGGCACCATGCCAGACGCACATGGAGTCGATGACGAGGCTCATGATCCACGACCTCCCTGCCTGCGCAGGACCCACAGGAAGATGGGCCCACCCAGGATGGCCGTGACCACCGCCACCGGCAACTTGCCCGCACCCGGCAGCGGCACGGCCAGTCGCAGCGCATCGGCGGCGATCAGGAGTGCAGCCCCAAGGATGGGCGACGCCACCACCAGGCCACGATGCCCAGCCCCGAGCATGAGGCGTGCCACGTGCGGTGCCACGAAGCCAACGAACGCGATGGGGCCGCAGAGCACCACGCTCGATCCTGCCAACGCGCCGCTCAGCACCACGAGCCGCCAGCGCAACGCAGGAAGATCCACCCCCAGGCTCGACGCCTCGTCATCGGCCGTGCAGGCCGCATCGAGCCATCGCGCGCGGAGGAACGACCAACAGCCGATCGAGACGAGCAGCACCCCACCCACCACCAGGGGCACGCGCTCGGGCAGTTCCGGGATGCGGCCCATCGACCACGCCATGAGGTCGCCGCGGGACGAGGGCGGCATCAGGTACTGGACGAGGACGGTCAGTGCACCGGCCACGCTGGCCACCACCACGCCCGCCAGGAGCAGCGTGACCGGTTCGATCGCTCCATGTCGACGGCCCGCCGCCACGACCACGACGAGCGCCACCGCCGAGCCGACGCTCGCGGCCACCATGCCTCCATCGGCGATGACCCAGGCGGCGCCCGAGCTCGCCACAAGGGCGGCGATCGACACCGAGAGGCCAGCCCCCGACGACAGCCCGAGCACGAAGGGCGAAGCCAGTGGATTGCGCAGCAGCGCCTGCAGGAGCACTCCTGACAGACCAAGGCTTGCACCCGCCACGGTGGCGCTGACGATCGCGCCCACGCGGAGGTCGGCGATCTCCAACGTTGGCCACGACCAACCGCGCGCGCCCAACACGAGCCGCAGGATGACCGCGATCGTGGCCGTCGCCACGATCACCAGCCATGCCGCAGGACGTGGGCCGACGGCCGTCATGGTGCTGGCTCCAATCCTTCGAGTGCCGCCCGGACGCGCTCGAGGCTCTTGCCCAGCGTGCCGGAGGGCACCAGCAACGCATCGTCATCGACGTTCACGATGGTCGTACCGGTTCGACGGGACAGTTCACCCGTCCATGGCGAGGGCGCCGAGCCGACCGTCACCACCACCGAGGGACGGATCGAGACCATCTCCTCCATGTTCAGGGTCTGCCAGGCTCCCGTCATGACGGCGTTGGACACGGTGCAGGCCGCAAGGAACTCGCCAAGGTAGGTCGATGGACCGAATGCCAACCGACCATCGCCCGACTGGACCATGAGCACCGTGCGTGCAGGATCCCATCGCATGGGGGCACACGCACGGTCCATGGCCGCGAGCAGTTCACTCGCCCGCGCGGCACATCGCTGATCATCGGGGTCCAGCGCCGCGGGCAGTTCGCGCACCATGGTGCGGATGTCCGCAAGCGTGGCCAGCGGCCAGGCGTGGATCGAAGCCCCCAGCCGCGTGGCGACCCGCTCGAGCCCACCGTCGATGCCCTGCGCCGGAGGCTGCACCAGGATCACGCAGGGCTTCGCCAGGAGGAGCGCCTCGGCATCGAGGTCGAGCAGCGAACCGACCACGGGAGCATCGGCAGCACACCATGGCGTGCGACCGACCAGATCGTCGCCAGCCCCGAGCGCGACGACGGTCGACGTGATCGCAGGGCTCAGGCTCGCCGCACCCCGACAGCCCCGGTCCACGCCTTCGCCACAGGCGGTCATCAGGAGCATGAGGATTCCGCCGACGACCGGACGCATGGGAGCGATACAGTACGGTCCACGATGCCCCTGCGCAGTGCGATCACCAGCCTGTTCCTCGGCGACGCCACGCCGACGACCACGGACGCCACGCCGACCGTTGACGAGCGTTCGATCCAGGTCCACCAGCCCGAATCGATCAAGCCCGCCGAAGTCCTGCAGCACTTCGAGTCCCAGTTGGCCTCGCAGGCCGATGTCAACCGCCGACTGGGTGAGTTGATCCGCCAACTCGACGGAACGCTCGCGTCGCTCCCGGACATGGCCCGCCAGCAGGCACGCATGGTCGACACGCTCATCGACCAAGCCCAGCGCGCGAAGGACCGCGATGCCGCCCTGACGCGGGGCCTGAAGGAGCTCGGCGAGGGCTCGGACCGCCAGACGCAGGTGCTCGGCCTGGTCCAGCAGCAGTTGGACCTGCACAGCGAGACCAGTTCACGCGTGGCGGAGATCCTCGGCGAGGCGCGCACCGCGCTGGGAGCCTTCAGCGCCACCAGCGAGCGGCACGCACGCAGCATCGAGTCGCTCGCCGAAGCCACGCGGCGCCGCACGATCCAGAGCGATCGATTGGAACGGCGCCTGCAACTCTGGCTCATCGTGACCACGGCGCTCTCCACCACGGCCCTCGTCTATGCGCTCGTCGTGGCGCTGCGTGATGCGCCGCAACCGCAACCCATCGCGACTCCGGCTGCACCGGTGATCGCAACCGAACCGGCCACGACCACGGTGACGGAGCCGAGCGCGGCGCAGGTTCCGGCGTCGACGACCGTCAACGGCTCCACGCCGTCGACGACCAAGCCCGCACTCACCGCGCCCGAGTCGCCGACGCCCGGCGCGAACGACGCGAACTCCAACGCCCCGAAGGTCGACCCCGTGGCTCCCGGTGCGCTCCGCGGCGGCTGGACCGGGCCGATCGAACCCTGAACACCGCCCACCCCCGGGGGTGCGGGCCGAAGCCCGGACTGCACCGTGATCTGATCGAGCCCCCGGCGTGTCGTCAAGGCACGCTCAACGGCATCATGCCGTGGCCGGTGCGAGCTGACTCGCGGCGATCGCCCGATAGGTACCGCACCGCTCGATCAATGCAGCGTGCGTGCCACGATCGACGACCTGCCCCTGCTCCATGACGACGATCCAATCCGCCGCGAGCACGGTGCTCAGCCGATGGGCCACCGTGATGACGGTCCGGCCCTGGCCGAACTCGCGGATCGCCTCGTTGATCTGTCGCTCGCTGTCGGCGTCGACCTGGCTCGTGGCTTCGTCCATCAGGAGCACCGTCGGATCACGCAGCGCCGCCCGAGCGATCGCGATGCGCTGGCGTTGCCCACCCGAGAGGCTCATGCCCTGCTCGGCCACCGGGGTGTCGTAGCCCTGCGGCAACGCGCGGATGAAGGCGTCGGCGTGCGCGCGCTGGGCAGCGACCACGATCGCTTGGCGCGTGGCTCCGGGGCAACCGAGGGCGATGTTCTCGGCGATCGTCCCCTGCACGAGCACGGCCTCCTGCGACACCACGCCCACCTGGGAGCGCCAGTCGTACAACGATGCCCCGTCGAGATCGATCCCATCCACCAACACGCGACCCGTGGTGGGCACGAGCAGCCGCGGGATCAGCGACAGCAGCGTCGACTTCCCGCAGCCGTTGGGGCCCACGATCGCGACGTGGGCGCCGGCAGGGATCGTCAGATCGATTCCCCGCAGCGTGGCGTGCTCGGCGCCCGGATAGGTGAACCCAACGCCGACCAGATCGATGGACCGCGCCAGGCGTGCCACGGTGCGGCCGCCCTCGGCGCCGGGCTCGGCAGCCGCATCAAGGACCTGACGGATCCGCTGTGCGGGTGCCTCGGCGGACTGGATGTCGCTGACGAACGACGTGAGCGGCCGGAAGCTGCCTGCAGCCACGGCGAGGCTGCCCAGCGACATGAGGAAGCGGTCCAGCTGCATGCGCCCCGCCAGCAGTTCGCGCCCGGCGATGAACACGAGCCCAAGCACGACGAAGACGGCGAGGAGCTCCATCAGGGGCCCCGCAAGGCTGCGCACCTTCCGGAGCTTGAGTTCGTTGCGCAGCACGGCGTCGTTCGCCGTGGCGAAACGCCGCGCCATGTCGGGCTCGGCGGTCGCCGCCTTCACGGAGCGAAGCCCCTGCATCGCCTCGTTCGTCACCAGCAGGAGGCGCTGCTGGGCCTCGAGGGTGCCGCGCATGCCGCGGTTGATGCGCTTGCCCAGGCGTCGCAGCGTCCAGGCCAGGGGCGGACCGGCGACGATCGCCGCCAGCACGATTCGCCAGTCGAACCAGATCGCCACCGCCACGGCCGCGAGGCCCTTGGTCACATGCGCCAGCGAACGGTTCGTGAGCGCCACCAAGCCGCCATGAAGCTCGCTGCAGTCACGAAGGATGCGCGTGGTGAAGTCGCTCGGCCCCTGCGCCACGACCTGGACCAGCGGCAGCCGGATCGCCGCGTCGAACGCCCGCTGGCGTGCATCCGCCACGATGCGCGTGACCATCGTCAACGTGAGGTACTGGTGCAGGAAGTTGGCGGCAGCACCCAGCACCGTCAGTGCCGCGAGACCCAGCAGCACCACCGCCAGGCTCGCTTCGGTCGATTCGGGAAGGAGCACCAGGAGCCACTGCGGGACCTGCAGCCAGGCATCCGAGGCGTTGTGGGCTCGTGCGATGCCGGCCAGGCCCTTGCCATCGTCGCCGAGCATCAGGTCCAGGACCGGGAGCGCTGCGCCGAGCCCGGCCGCAATGCCCAGCCCGCTCACGACCGCGCACGCCACGGCCCCAGCCATCGTCCAGGGCGTGGCGAGCAGCTGTCGGGCAAAGGTCCAGTACGCCTTCATGGGGATTGCGCCACCTTACACGCCCTCGAACCGGGCGAGGGACTCCCAGAATCCCGGCCAACTCTTGGCCACGCATCCCGGATCGTCGATCGAGATGCCCGGCCGCACGAGTCCGAGCGTCGCCAGGCTCATGGCCACGCGATGGTCGCGATGGGCGTGCAGCGTGACGGGCCGGGCATGCCGGGTCGATGGATCGATCGTCAACGCATCGTCGCTCGCGGCGACCGTGCACCCGAGCGTACTGAGCTCCGCGGCCAAGGCACCGATCCGATCGCTCTCCTTGACCCGGAGGGTGTGCAGCCCCGAGATGGTCGTCCTGCCCGATGCGGCCGCGGCAACCGCGGCGATGGCCAGCGCACCATCCGGCCAGCGCGACGCATCGATGGAGATCCCACGCAGCGTTCCCCCGCACTCGATCGAGGTCGAGCCGGCGACGGTTCGCTCGATGGCTCCCATGGCGACCAGCGCATCGATCGCACCGCGATCGGGCTGCGCGGTGGTCCGCGGGAGTCCCGGCACGGTGACCCGCATGCCCGGCACCAAGGCGGCCGCAGCCAGGGGGTAGATCGCACTGCTCGCGTCGGGCTCGACCCGGACGTCGATCCCACGGACCGCGTTCGGCGCAATGCTCACCGCAGCAAGTTCGCCAGCGACCGTTCGCTCGACACTGACCGGAACGCCGGCGTGGGCGAGCACCCCGATCGAAAGCTCGAGGTACGACGCACTCGTGGGCGGCTCGGTGAAGATGACCTCGAGCCCCCGGTCGAGCCATGGAGCGATCAGCATCACCGCACTGATGAATTGGCTGCTGCTGGTGGCGCCGACGGCAAGGGTCGAGCCAACGAGGCGCGAGCCCCCGACGGCGACGGGCAAGCGCCCCATCGACTCCATCCATTGGAGGGATGCCCCCAAGGCGACCAGCATCGCGATCCCCTCGGCCACGGGGCGCTCGCGCATGCGCGCGCTGCCATCGATCACGATCGGTCGATCGGCAAGCGCGGCGAAGGCGGCCATGAACCGGGTCGGGGTTCCCCCGTCGCCCAGGTTCACGCTGCTGCCGCCGCGCGGGCGCCCGCCGCATCCCACCACCGTGAGCTCGTCGGGCCCGGACCACGTGGCACGAACACCGCAGCGCGACACGGCCTCTGCGAACGACGTGGTGTCATCAGAAGCCAGCGCACCATGCAGGACGCTCGATCCCTCGGCCAGCGCCGCAAGCATGAGCCAACGATTGGTCAGGCTCTTGCTGCCGGGCACGCGCACGACGATGTCCCGCCCCGTCGTTGCTGGCCGGACCGCCCTGACGGAGCCCGTCACCGCTCAGGCGCCTTCCCGGCGGAAGACGGCCACGATATCATCGACGGGGATCACGAAGAGCCGGTTGTCGCCCTCGAAGTCGACCGGAATGCCGTGACGCGGGTTGAAGAGCACGCGGTCGTAGCGCTTGATGGGGTAGTCCTCGTCGCGCTCGACCTGTGCGCTGACCGCCACCACCCGACCGGTGAGCGTGGGGATCTCCATCTTGTCCGGCAGGTGGATCCCGACCTTGGTGATCTTCTTGTCCTCGTCCTTGCGGATGAGCACGCGCTTGCCGACGGGTTCGACCGTCTCGAGGCGTGCTGCGGGTGGCGTCGGCTTGCTCGACATGACACGAGGATAGGCGAACCCGACGCGCTGCTGCTAGAACACGCGCATGCCAGACAGGATCCGCCAACTCGTGCGTGACGTGCCGGACTTCCCCAAGCCCGGCATCATGTTCAAGGACATCACGCCGGTGCTTCGGGATGCTGCCGGGCTGGCGCTTGCCATCGAGTTGATGGCGAATCCTTTTCGCAACATCCGGGTCGATGCCGTGATCGGACCGGAGAGCCGCGGCTTCATCTTCGGGACGGCGATCGCCCAGAGCCTCAATGCGGGCTTCGTGCCCGTGCGCAAGCCCGGCAAGCTGCCGTGGCGCAAGCGCTCGGTGCGGTACGCCCTTGAGTACGGGCACGACGAATTGCAGATGCACGAGGATGCGATCAGCCACGGGATGCGCGTGCTGCTCGCCGATGACCTGCTCGCCACGGGCGGCACGCTCAGGGCGGCCACCGACCTGGTCCAGGCCTGCGGCGGGCACGTGGTCGGCGCTTCGGTCCTCATCGAACTCGAGGGCCTGGGCGGACGCGCCGCGCTGGGCGGACTGGCCGTCTCGAGCGTGCTGCGGTACTGATCGAATCCGGACCAGGCCGCCCAAGAAGAAGGGCCGGATCCTTGCGGATCCGGCCCTGTCGGGTCACTGGTCCGGGCCGAGGGCGCCCGGTCGTTTCAAGGCATCAGGTCACTTGCGACGCTTCGTCACCGGGGTCGCTTCGACCGCGGGGGCCACCAGGCCCATGTCGACGGCGTCGATGATGCCGTCGCCGTTGACGTCAGCCGAGCTGGCGTCGGCACCGATGAGCGCGCTCATCGTGGCCACGTCGAGCGCCATCACGGGGCCGCTGCCCCACGCCAGCCCGCCACCACCGCAGTTGCCCTGCAGCGTGTCGCCACAGGTGGCGGCGTTGCAGAGCAGGCGGTCCGCATCAGCCTGGTCAACGATGCCGTTGCCGCTGATGTCGGGGTGGTAGCCGAGGCTCGGCGCCGGCACGTACGAGCAACCGGTGTTGACCGGCACCTGGAGGTTGAAGCGGCTGGTCCAGATGGCGTAGTCGGCGGCATCGATGCAGTTGTCATCGTTGAAGTCGCCGAGCAGCATGGCATCGTTGCCGGAGAACGTCACGTAGTACTCCCGACCGATGTCGGTGACCGTGGTCGTGGTGACCAGCGAATGCAGGTCATCATCGGCCGAGGCCTGCGTCCACATGCCGGCGGCGCCGGGAACGAGCACCTGGCCCACGGCGACGCCGTTGACGAAGGTGAACTCCTTCTCGGTCGAGTAGCACTGGCCATTGGGGCCCGTGCCCGTGCTGAACGTGAACTCGATGCAGCGCGTGATGCTGCCGCCGAAGTTCACGTCCTCGCACGCGCCCTGCGCGTTGCGCTTGGAGCGGTCCCAGGCGAGTTCGACCAGGACGACGTTCCAGGGCTGCACCACGACTTCGGTCGTACGGGTCGCCTTGTTGCCGCACTCGTCAATCGCGTTCCAACCGATGAAGGTGGTGCCGCAGTTGAAGGGGGCGGTCAGGGGCTTGCCGTCGGAACGCACCGGGGTGATGGTCACGTTGCCACAGTTGTCCGTCGCCACCGGCAGGTAGGGCATGGTGATCTGGGCCTGGCAGGGAATGCCCGCGTCGGCCTGGACCTCGATGCGCTCGACCGGAGGGGTCACGAACGTCGGCGCCTGGCCGTCGATGACGACGTGGCCGGGGTTCTGCGACGGGACGTTCACGTTGAGCGTGCCGCCGCTGGTGGCGATGCCGGTGAGCGTGCAACGCGTCCCGGTCTGCCAACGCACTTCGACGCCCTTGGCCTTCGGGTCAAGCGGGCAGTTGTTGCCGATGGCACGGAACTGCAGGCGAGCCACGATCGAGTCGGGGAACACGCCGGCCGAGCCCGGAGGCAGCGCCGAGTACCAGAGCAGATCGCCCGCAGCCGGGTCGTGCAGCTCGAAGGGGATGCCGAACGTGTAGTCGTTCGAGGTGCCCGGGTTGTCGTTGATGCCGGGCATCACGTCGACCAGCTGCAACAGCGAGGTGTCGTACTCGACGTTGAACTGACCGGCGACCAGGCGGAACGGCGGGTTGATGACCTTCACCTTGTAGTAGATGAAGTCGCCGGCGCAACCTTCGCCCTGCTCTTCCTCGAGCAGCACGAGCGGATCCGGCTCGCACTCATCGAGCACGCCATCGGGCTCGCTGTCGCAGCATTCGCACTCGTCGGGGATGCCGTTGCGGTTGCAGTCCTCGCTCGGACCTGCGATGTCGCAGGAGTCGGGGATGCCGTTGGTGTTGCAGTCCGACGCCACGCCGCACGAAATGTCGCAGTCATCGGGCTTGCCATTGTTGTTGCAGTCCACTTCGGTGCTGTCGCAACGGCCGTTGCCGTTGCAGTCCCCGAAGACGGTGCTGCCGCCGCAGCCGTCCTGATCAGGCAGGCGGCCATCCGGGCAGCAGTCGACCCCGAGTTCGCAGCAGTCCGGGATGTAGTTCTGGTTGTTGTCGGTCAGGTAGCCCATGGCGATCTGGCCGTAGTCGACGAAGCCGTCCTCGTTGCAGTCGGCTTCCCATTCGATGATCGACTTGTTGATGGCCGTCAGGGCCAGCGATTCCCAACGGCCGTTGTTCGCGGCCACCGAGGTGCGGCGCATGGCCAGGGCGCACTCGCCGGCGTTGCTCGGTTCACCCGTGATGAAGGCGCGATAGCCGAAGGCTTCGCTGGTGACCCAGTAGTACGCATCGGGATTCGTGCAGGAACCGTTGGGTGCCCGGGCGCCGATCCACACCTTGGATTCGGGGCTCACGCGCGAGAGGATGTTGGCCACGACCCAGGCCTGCTCTGCAGCGCTGTTGATGGTGACGAGGTGACCCCCGTTGTCGCTGGCGTACTTGCGCGCGATGTCCCAGGCCTTGCCGTTCTGGACGAGCGCATACCAGTGGCCGTTGGAGCCGGCCCCAGTCCACTGCTTGGCGCCCAGGCCGCCTGATCCGCCGGTCTGAGCCATGGCTGAAGTGCTCAGCCCCGCGATCGCCAGCGCCGCGGAACATGCCGCGAGCCGACCGATCATTCCCCGAAGGTTCACATCTTGCATTGTCTAACTCCTTGGATGCAGAAACGAATCGATGCGGGCCGAGCGCACCGCGCGCTCGGCCGAGTGACCCGACCATCGCCGCACACATCACGCGGCGTTGTCATGAAACGGATTCGGAAAGCCGGACCCACGCAACGACACCCGGAAGGGCTCCGTTGAGCGGGGGGAAGGTAGTACGGAAGTTTCGTCAAGCAAGTGCGTTGCAACTGACTTGACGACTTTTTTGCTGCTTTTCGGACTTTCTTGATTATGTCTTTTTGAACTTTGCGTGTTGTCGCTGATCGGATCGGTCGCAATGCCATCGACCCACGTCATGGATCTTGAATTGGTCAAGGGTCGCATCGACTTCAGCCGCTTCGCTGACCAGGCCGCAAGCCGGTCGCAGCCAGTCCTTGACCGAAGACGCGGCAGCGCATGGCTTTATGCCCCACGATCGTTGCCAAGCGGGCCTGGTCCGTGGAGCTGGCCGGATCCCATCCAGCCCCTCACCGTCCTATACTCAATCCATGAGCAGCCTCTCCACCGCCCCGTCCGTCGACAGCCTCTCCTCGACCGACCCGCTGATGCTGGTCGACGTTGACCATGTCCGGTTCTACGTCGGCAACGCCAAGCAGTCGGCCTTCTTCTACGCCAGCGCCTTCGGGTTCCAGGTCGAGCAGGTCTCGGACCTGACCACCGGCAGCCGCACCACCGCCCAGTACCTGCTCACCCAGGGCAACATCCGCTTCATCCTCGAGACGGCCCTGACGAGCGACCACCCGGTCGCCGAAGAGTGCCGCACGTACGGCGACGGCGTGAAGGACGTGGCGCTGACCGTGCTCGACGCCGAGCGCGCCTGGGAGCAGGCCCGACGAAACGGTGGCGAGAGCGCCTATGAGCCCCGCACGGTGAGCGACGCCCACGGCAGCGTCACCATGGCCGGCATCAAGACCTACGGCCGCGCGATCCACAGCTTCGTGAGCCGCACCGGCGCCTACGAGCTGCCCAACGTCAAGCAGGGTGGAACCTTCGCCCCGGGCTTCCGCCCCATGGGCACCTTCAGCCTGAACGCCTGGAACAAGTCCAATCCCTGCGGCCTCAAGTTCGTCGACCACTGCGTGGGCAACGTCGAGCTCGGCAAGATGAACCACTGGGTCAAGTGGTACGAGGACGTCATGGGCTTCAGGATGTTCAAGCACTTCGACGAGAAGGACATTTCGACGGAGTACTCGGCCCTCATGAGCAAGGTGATGGCCAGCGGCAACCACCTGATCAAGATGCCGATCAACGAGCCCGCGGCCGGCAAGAAGAAGAGCCAGATCCAGGAGTACCTCGAGTGGCACGGCATGGCCGCCGGCGTGCAGCACCTGGCGCTGCGCACCGACGATGAACTGCACAGCGTGGCGGAACTCCGCCGCCGAGGCGTTGACTTCCTCGCCCTGCCGGATGCCTACTACGAGAGCGTCTGGAGCCGCGTCGACACCATGCTGCGCCAGCACGGGCACGAGGTCGTGAAGGAAGACCACCAGAAGGTCAAGGACCTGGGCATCCTGGTCGACGCCGACGACGAGGGCTACCTGCTGCAGCTCTTCACCAAGCCGCTGCAGGACCGGCCGACGCTCTTCTTCGAGATCATCTGCCGCCGCGGTTCGCAGAGCTTCGGCAAGGGCAACTTCAAGGCGCTCTTCGAGGCCTTGGAGATCGAGCAGGAGCGCCGCGGCAACCTGTGACCGGAGCCCGGCCGGGCCACCGGCCCGGACGGGGCATCCAACGTCGAATCGGAGCGCCCGGCGCCCCGACCCTGCCTACTGGGCTTGGTACCTCGGATCCGGGTCGATGACCTCGTCGCCATCGATGATGATGGCGTGCGCGTGGAGTGCGGCGTGGTTGAAGCCTTCGCGCATCGAACCGCGGTAGGTGCCATCGCTGGCCAGCGGGAAGCCGAGCCAGGCGAAGCCGGCACGGATCTGGTGGCGACGCCCGGGCCCCACGAGTTCGATCTCGACCAAGTCATGCGCAGCACCGCGCGCCAGCACGGACCATCGACAGATGCCTCGGTCCGATGCCTCGCCGCGCTCGCTCACGCTGACCTTCGACGAGCCGCGGTGCCGCCCGGTGAAGTGCAACGCGAACTGGCCACGATCCCGAACTCCCTTCGTGACCCACGCGCGGTAGCGCTTCTCGACCGCGTGCTGCGACGCCTCACCCGAGAACGCGGATCGGAGTTCCGTGAGCGCCTCATCGGAGCGCGCCGCGACCAGGCAGCCACTCGTGCCCTCATCGAGCCGGTGCACGAGGCCGGCACCCGCCAGTGAAGCCTGCCCGGGCACGGACGATCGCAACCAGGACTCGATCGTCCGTAGTCCCCCGCCGGCCTGCTCGACCGAATGCCAACCCTCCGGCTTGCCGATCACGAGCCAGGTGGCGCGCTCCGCGATGATGCGGGGTTGGTCGCACGGTGTCATCGTCCGTCGAGGGTACGGGAGCCCGACACCCACGGCTACACTTGGTCCCACGAGGATCCCCATGGCTTACTACACGAAGATGGGCAAGTTGCCCGGCAAGCGCCACATCCAGTTCCGCGCCCCCAACGGCCGCCTGTACAGCGAGGAAGTCTTCGGGACGGAGGGCTTCACCGGCCCGACGAGCACCCTCTACCACATCAACGCCCCCACGCAGGTCTGCGGATGGGAACCCCTGTACGACGCCCAGCCGGAGTACGTCGAGCAGAACGTGATGCGCATGCGCCACACGCGCAGCAGCCCGATGCAGCCGCAGGGCGATCCGATCACCGGCCGGGTGGTGCTGTACGGCAACGCCGACGTCGAGATGGGCGTGTGCGTGCCCGCCGACGGCATGGACTACCACTACAAGAGCGTCTTCGACGACTGCCTCTTCGTCCACCACGGACGCGGCACGCTCTTCACCATGTTCGGTGCGATCCCCTTCGGCCCCAAGGACTACCTGGTGATCCCCAAGGGCACGATCTACCGCCTGGTGTTCGAGAAGCCCAAGGCCGGCGAACCCGCCAACAAGTTCATCTTCATGGAGGCGGTGAACGGGAGCCTGATCCTTCCGCCGCCGCGCTATCTGAGCAAGAAGAGCGCACAGTTCCTGGAGCATGCCCCCTACTGCGAGCGCGACCTGCGCCTGCCGCAGCTGCCGATGACTTTCGACGAGCGTGGCGAGTACGAGGTGCGCATCAAGAGCCGCGGGTGGGTCCACAGCTACACCTACGAGTACCACCCGCTGGATGTCGTGGGCTGGGACGGCTGCGTCTATCCCTACGCGTTCAACATCGACGACTTCAGCCCCATCGTCGGCAAGCACCACATGCCGCCGCCGACGCACCAGACCTTCGAGGCCCACAATTTCGTGATCTGCTCGTTCTGCCCGCGGCCGCTGGACTTCCATCCCCAGGCGATCGTGGTGCCGTACAACCACTCGAACCTCGACTCCGACGAGGTGCTGTACTACGTCGAGGGCAACTACAAGGCACGGCGCGGGATCGAGAGCGGTTCGCTCACCCTGCACCCGCAGGGCATCCCGCACGGCCCCCACCCGGGAACGGTCGAGGCCACGATCGGCCTGACGCACACGAATGAGCTCGCCGTGATGTGCGACACCTTCCGGCCGCTCATGGCCACGCGTGCGGCGGTCGAACTCGACGAACCGCTCTACCCGGCATCCTGGGAAGACGGCGCCATGTCCGCGAGCAGCAAGGTGCGCACGCCCAAGGTATCCAAGGCCGCGGTCGACAGCGGCGCCGCAAAGCCGGCGGCCAAGGGCAAGGCTCCCCGCCGCGCACCGGCTCGCACCGCATCCGCCAACACCTGGGACTGATGGCCATGCAAGCACCCTTGGTCGCAGCGTTGTGCGTGATGGGCCTGGGCACGATGGCGGGCTCGCCGCCTGCAGCCGCGCCGCCGGCCGTCCCGACGCAGACCGCGCCTGCGGGAAACGTTCCACCCGCCGCGGCGCCGGTGGCTCCGGCGGCGCCCGATGACGACCCGCTGCCCACCCAGATCCCCAACCTCAGCGACGCCGGCCTGCCGGTCGTCCGGCTCATGCTCGGCGGCGAGAACTTCGACCTTGAGCTGGCCGCCACGGATGCGGCGATCACCAAGGGTCTGTCGGGACGGGAGCGCGTGCGGCGTCACCGCGGGATGCTCTTCGTCATGCCGTACTCACGTGAACTCGGGTTCTGGATGGTGGACTGCCTGGTCCCGATCGACATCGCGTACGTCGATGAGCAAGGTGTGGTGACGGGCGTGCACACGATGAAGGTCGAGCCTCCGCAACGGGCGGATGAGAGCCGCGGCGCCTACGAGGTCCGCCTGCCCCGGTACCCGAGCGGCGCCAAGTCCCGGTACGCGATCGAGCTCGCCGAGGGCGAGTTCAAGCGCTTGGGCATCACCAAGGGAAGCCGCATCGCGGTCGACTGGCCGGCGGTCAACACGCTGGCCAAGGCGACCCGCGTCGCCGGCTCACGCCGCTGACCGGTCACGCGGGCGCATCACGCCGCCGATCGATCACGCCATCGGCAGCACGATGCCGCGGCACTCACCGAAGCTCAGCTTGGGGAGGCCCTCACGAACGGCCCATCCGCGCAGGATGACCTCGTCGCCGTCCTGGAGGAACTTGCGTTCGGTCCCGTCGGGCAGCGTGATGGGCTTGGTGCCGCGCCAAGTGAGCTCGAGCAGGCAGCCACGCTCGTCCTCGCCGGCGCCGCTGATGGTGCCGCTGCCGATGAGGTCGCCGGCGCGCATGCGGCAGCCGCTGACCGTGTGGTGGGCCAGCATCTGGTTCATGCTCCACCACAGGTCCGTGCCCCGGCTGCGGCTGACGACCATCGCGGGAACGCCGCGTTCACGCATCGGGGCGCTGGAGATCGCGACCTCGAACCTGACGTCGAGCAGGAAGTCACCATCCCACCGCAGGTACTCCAAGGGCTGCGGGTCGCCATCGCCCCGCGGGGGCATCGGAACCCTGTAGGGCGCCAGGGCATCGGCCGACACGACCCACGGGCTGATCGACGTGATGAAGTTCTTCGCGGTGAACGGCCCGAGCGGTTGGTACTCCCACTTCTGCAGGTCGCGCGCACTCCAGTCGTTCAGGAGCACATGGCCGTAGATCCGGCCGGCGGCTTCCGCGACGCTGACTCGCTGGCCGATCTCGTTGGCGGGACCACCCACGATGGCGCCGAGTTCGAGTTCGTAATCGAGCAACCGGCATGCCGTGAGCGATGGCGGACCATCATCGGCCTGCACGGTCTGCCCCATCGGACGACGCACCGCCGCACCGCTGGCGACGACCGTGCTCGCGCGGCCGTGGTAGCCGACGGGAAGGTGCTTCCAGTTGGGCATCAACGGGTTCGTGGGCCGGAACATCGACCCCACGTTGGTCGCATGGTGGATCGACGCGTAGAAGTCGGTGTAGTCACCGATGTCGCACGGCAGGCGCATCGTGATGCCCCACGCCGGGAGCAGCGCATCCTTGGCGATGGCGGCGTCGCGCAGGTCCGGGCACGAGGCGTCGAGCAGACGCTGGATTTCGGTGCGCGTGGCCGACCAGGCCGCGGGACCGAGGGCGAGGTGATCATTCAGGACCGGCCTCGCCAGCGCGTCCTGGATGCGCTGGTCGAGCCGACGCAGCACGCCCGACTCCACGCAACGGAAGAGATCGAGGATGCCCTCGCCGATCCGCACGCCCAGGCGCGCGCCCCGGCCCTCGCCGCTCCAGGCACCCATGGGCAGATTCGCGAGCCCGAACCCCTCACCTCTGCCTTCGCCATCGGCCGACCGGGCTCCCGTGACCCACGATGCTTGGGACGCCGTCATGCGCACTCCTCCTTGCTCACCAGCCCCATGGCCAGGAGATCCTCCAGTGGTTCGTCGTAGCTGCACGAGCCGAAGCTGTGCATGAGCTGCGCCCGCGCGGCGGCAGCCTGGGCAGCGGTGATGCGATGGCCATCCCAGGCCACGCCCTGCGCATCGACGGTGAAGGCCGTGGGCCGCTCGTCGGCAAGCAGTCGTTCGAGGCCATGACGATCGATCGCGCCTGCATGCATCATGCAGGCCCCGACGATCACGTTCATGAATCCATGCTGGGTGCAACCGATGGCCGGGACCGCATGACGGAGCGCCCGGTGCAGGCCAGCCGTGGCCTTGAAGGGAACCCGGCCGCGCGTGCAGGCTTCGATGAAGGCCGCGACCTGCTCGACCGAAGGATGGGCCGCGGCGACGGTGCCGCCCGTGCGGATCTTGGCGCCGAAGCCCTCATCCGCGATCGCGATGAGCAGGCCCCTCACGTCACGATCGACCGGCAACTCCCAGTACGTGAAGCATTCGGGAAGCACGTCGATCGCACGTTCGATCTCGTCGGCGTTCGACGCCTTGACCTCGAGGCAGTCCACGCGCATGGCGGGCTCGCCCGGCGTCGCGTGACGATCGTTGAAGGCCTCGACGGCATCGAGGGCGGCCATGAAGTCGTCCCACTGCGCGATGGCCGGCGTGACGGCGGAGATCGCCCAGGCGCCTTCCGTGCGTGGTGGTTCGGCGATGGGCGCGTGGCCCGAGGCCAGCGCCCCGAGCGCCGGGAGCCGCCCAGCCGGCCACACCAGCCGGGCACCGATCCACGCGGCACCGCCGCTGAGCAGACGCCCGTGCATGGACACGGCCGAGGGCTCATCGAGCGACGCCGGCGGGTACAGCCCCGCGTAGTCGATCGATTCGCCGAGCAAGGCGTGGAGCGTGGCGTTCGTCATCGGGACTCAGGGGTTGGCCGGAGCGTCGACCTTCACCGCCCGGAGGTCCCGGACGAGATCCCGGAGGCACTGCTCGTACCCGGCCGAGAGCCCCTTCACCACGCCAGCCGCGTCATCGGTCTCGATGGGCGAATCGTGCTCGTACAGCCGCTCCATGATGATGCGGGGATCGGTCTCGGTGCGTTGGAGCAGGATCGCCTGCATGGCCACGCGTGCGGTGCCCTTGCCATCCTTGTCGTAGAAGGCTCCGAAGGTCCTCATGCTTGCGATGATCCCGAACTCGTCGGTGCCGAAGAGCCCTGCCGTCGTCACGGTCCGCGCAGCCTTCGCCTTGGTCAGCGCGTCGACCATCTGGGCCTGCAGGATCTGGTCGATCGGCATGACCCAGCCGTTGTAGATGTCGGCGCGGGCCTCGCCATTGTCGTGGTGGTACACGAGGGTGTCGGAGTTCCACGGCGCAGCCATGCGCGGGCGCGCCACCCCGAGTTGACCGATCGACGGCTCGCCCTCGGACGCCGGCATCGACGACACCGCATCGATCGTCCACTGCGTCGAACCCGGGCGGGACGCGATGAGCGAACAGCCACCTGCGAGGAGGGCGCCGGCGGCGAGGAACGCCGCGACGGCTCGGGAAGCGGCAACGGGGATGGCGCGTCGGGTGGCGGTGGTCATGGCTTGGTGCTCCTGGAGGAGTTGGACGGAGACGTGGCGGCTTCCGGCGGTGCGAAGAGCGTGGAGCCCGCGTCGCGCTCGAGCTGGTTCGCGAGCCGCTCGAAGCTTCGAGCCGCGGCTGTCAGTTCCTCGATGAGCGCGCCCAGGCGCGGCTCACCGCGGGCGACCACGCCGTCGATGCGGCGCGCGAGCATGCGGATGTCGTCGGCCGCCTTGCGGAAGCTCGCCACGGTCTCCGGGAGTTCCTTGACGGTCGTCTTGAATTCGCCGCTCTGCAGGAACGACCGGACCTCGTCGCTGGTGGCGGCGATGCTGGTGAGCGTGCGGTGCAGGTCGGTCTTGATCGTGGTGTCGGCGGTGTCGATGAGCTCACCGATGCGCACGCCCAGCCCGGCGAAGTCGATGCGGCTGATCTTGGCGACGGCAGCCTGGATGGAATCCACCATCTCATCGAACTTGCTCGCGGTGCTCGCGATGGCGATGACATCGTCCTTCATCATGTCGTCGGGCGGCATGGAGAGCTGCGTCTGGTCGGGTTCGTGCAGGAGTTCGATGTACGGCAAGCCGGTCAGACCCGCTGTGGCGACCCGCGCGCACAGGCCGTAGTTGCGGCCGAAGGCGAACTCGCGGCGGACTTCGTCGGTCTCCTGGCCCTCGGGCACGAAGATGTCCATGCTCACGATCACGTTGCGGTTGAACTCGCCGGCCTTGCTGGCGCCATCCTCGTAGACGAACCGCCCCGTCGGGAAGCCGACGTCGGTCACCTTGCCGATGGTGACGCCGAGGTAGCGCACCGGGGTGCCGCGCGCCACGCCGGTGACGGCACGCGTGAAGTACGACTTGATGGGAACCGTGGTCTGGAACAGGGCGCGGCTCGTCGTCACCAGCGTGCCGGCGACGATCGCCACCAGCCCTGCGAGCACGAAGAGTCCTGCCTTGTAGGCGTGCTTGTTGCTGCTCATGATGCTGCTCCTTGGGATGTCTCGTCCTCGGGCTGGCGCGCGAGGAACCGCCTGACGTCCGGTGGGCCGGACTCGAGCAGCTCCTTCGGCGAGCCGATCGCCAACTGGGTCTTCTGCGCACCACCAAGCACGACCATGCGGTCGGCGATGGTGAAGATGCTCGGCAGTTCGTGGGTCACGACCACGAAGGTGCGCCCCGTCGACCGGGCCAGACGGACGACCATCTGGTCGAACCCGGCGCTGCTGATGGGATCAAGGCCGGCGCTCGGTTCATCAAGGAACACGATCTGCGGACTCAGCGCCATGGCTCGCGCGACGGCAGCCCGCTTCTGCATGCCACCCGAGAGAGCGCTGGGCATCTTGTTGCAGTGCTCGTCAAGATCGACCATCGCCAGCAGCGAGAGCGCCAGCGAGTTCATCTCGGTCCAGGTGAAGAGCCCCTGCTCTTCCATCCCCAGACGGACGTTTTCGAGCACCGTCAGCCCACCGAACAGGGCGCCACCCTGGTACATGACGCCGATCGAGCGACGGACCTGCTGGACGGCCTCGTCACCACCCGTCACCAGGTCATGTCCGGTGATCCGGAGCGTGCCCGACACCGGCGGCAGCAGCGTGATCATGGCCTTCATGAGGGTGCTCTTGCCGCAGCCCGAGCCGCCACCGATCACGAACACCTCGCCCGAGGCCACCGTGAAGTTGATCCCGGTCAGGACGGCTCGCCCGCCGTAGCCGACCGACAGGTCCTTGGCTTCGATCACGGTCTCGGTGGATGCGGCGGTGGTCAGCATGACTCAGATCCCGAGCGCATGGAAGAGACCGACGAGCACGCCGTCGAGGACGATGATGGCCACGATGCCCGCCACGACCGCCCGGGTGGTGCTCGCGCCGACGGCGCCGGGGCCCACCTGCGTCTTGAGGCCGGATCGGCATCCGATGCCGCCGATGACGACCGCGAACACGAACGCCTTGAAGACGCCCTGGAGGAAATCGACCTGGTCGATCGAGTTGCGGACGTTCTGCAGGTAGAGCTCGAGGCTCATGTCGCGCGCGATCATGGGCAGCCATCCACCGAGCACGCCGGCGAACGACGCGAACACCGAGAGCAGCGGCGTGGTGATCGCCACCGCCAGCACGCGCGGCGTCACGAGGAAGCGCTCGGGATTGAGGCCCATGGTGGTCAGCGCATTGACCTCCTCGGTGACCTTCATCGTGCCGATCTCGGCGGCGAAGGCGCTGCCCGAGCGACCCGCAAGGATGATCGCGGTGATGAGCGGCCCGAGTTCGCGGATGATCGCGAAGCCCATGATGGTGGGCGTCTGGTCCGCGGCGCCGTAGCGGTCGAGCGCGGGCATCATCTGGTAGGCGATGATGAACCCGACGATCCCGCTGAGCATGCAGGTCACGGGCATCGAATCGATGCCCGACTGGCCCATCACCCGGAGCAGATCCCGCCAGCGCAGCGAACGCGGGCGCCGGATCGCGTAGGCCAGGTCGATGGCCGCCTCGCCGATGAAGCGGACGGTGTCGGCCAGCTCATCGAGCACCCGGAAGGCCGTTTCGCCCACATCGCTGATGAACTGCGATTCCTGCTCGCGCGGCACCGGGGGCTTGTGGCCGACGGCTCGTTCGACCAAGGAAGCCTGGTCCGCCGTGAGCCCGCGCATCTCGATCCGGCCGCCCGCCCAGACCACCGTGCGGCGGATCTCGGCCAGCAGCAGCAGCCCCGTACCGCTGACCTCGTTGAGCTTGCTGGCATCGACGACGACCGATCCAGTGCCGGCGGCCCGGGCCCGGCCGACGACGTCCTCCCAGACCTCACGCACGCGCACGTCGTCGAGCTCGCCCTCAAGGGCGATCACGGTCGAGCCGGCGGTGCTCTGCACGTCTGGGGACATCGGGGCCGGAATGTAGCCGCTTGCGCGCGGCAGTGGGTTCAGTCTTCGGTCCAGTCAAGGCTCGTGCCGTAGGTCTCGCGCAAGCCGAACCAACCGATGACCGCGAGCCCCATCACGACCAGCCCCGTGATCGCCGCAGCCTGCCAGGGAGCGGAGGGCTCGTCGATCCCGATCCAGCGCTCGAAGAACAACCACAATGCTCCGCTGCCGGCTGCCGACCACCGCACGAGGTTCGGTGCCGTCGTGGCGGCGGTGGCTCGAAGGTCGGTCCCGAAGTGCTCGGCCGCGGTGGTGACGAACACCGCCCAGTAGCCGATGCCGAAGCCGAGCAGCACGATGACCGCGTAGGTCACGCCAAGGCTCGGCTGGATCCGCCCGAGCAGGAAGTACCCCACCAGCCCCAATGCGGTGATGCCGAGGAACGCCGCGACCGCAGCCCGGCGCGAACGCCACCACTGGCTGGCCAGGCCACTGCACAGGTCGCCCATCGCAAGCCCGACGTAGCACCACATGATCGCGCGCCCCGGGACGGGACGATCACCCTCCGCGATGCCCATCGATCGCGTGATCACGTCGCTGTACTTGACGCACACGCCGACCACGTACCAGATCGGCAGCGCGATGAGCACCACGCTGAGGTAGCGCACCAAACGCTCCCGCGGCCAGAGCAGGCGCCACACGGCTCCACGCCCGGGCCGGTGCGCCCGCCGCACGGCGCTGAACATGCCGCTCTCCACGACGCCGAATCGGAGCGCCAGCAGGCCCAGACCAAGGCCACCGCCGATGAGGAACGACGTGCGCCACGTGAAGGCCTGGGTCACGAAGTAGCCCGCGATGGCGCCGCAGATCCCGACCGCCGCGACGACGGTCGTGGCCACGCCGCGGCGATCAGGCGTGACGAGCTCCGACACCAGCGTGATGCCGGCGCCCAACTCGCCTGCCAGGCCGATCCCGGCCACCACGCGCAGCACCTCGTACTGACGGATCGCCGAACCGCAGCCGATCCAATGCAGGAACCCGAGTGGCCCCTGGGCATCGACGTCGGCAATGAACCCGTTGAGCACGTTCGCCACGCTGTAGAGCAGGATGCTCCCGAAGAGCACGGACAGCCGGCCTCGTCGATCACCCAGCACGCCCCAGATCACGCCGCCGACGACCAGGCCCGAGGTCTGCAGCGTGTTGTCGAGCCACACCCCCCAGTCGCGCAGCATGAGGTCCTGTGCCGCGGCATCGAGCCCATCGAGCCGGGGACCCAGGACCTCACGAAGGGACTCCTTGCGGACCATCGCGAAGAGCAGCAGGTCGAAGATGTCCACGAAGTACCCGAGCGCGGCGACGACCACCGCAAGGATCGTCGAGACGCGCATGATGCTGCCCGGTTGGGCGTCGTCGTGCCGAGCTTCGGGCTCCTGTGGTTCGGACATCGCCGCCAGTGTCGCACCGCATGACCGATCGCGCCAGTCGGCGGCTACGCTTCGCACCATGCACGACAGCACTCCACCGGTTGATCGTCGCGCCTTCCTGGCCGGAACCGCTGCCCTGGCGGCCTCGGTGGCGGGTACCGCGGCGGCCGACCAGTCCAGGGTGCCATCCGTGCCCGCATCAGCGCCGCCGAGCACGAGTCGGCACGCCGGAACGCCCTGGCCGATCTGCCTGGACACCGCGACGATCCGCCCCGTCCCGCTGCTCGAGAAGATCCGCATCGCAGCCGAGGCGGGCTACGACGCCATCGAACCGTGGGACTCCGAACTGGCCGACCATGAGCGCTCGGGAGGCAGTCTCGCCGACCTGGGCAAGCACCTGCGCGACCTCGGCCTCCGCGTGCCCAGCGTCATCGGACTGTGGAACGCGATCCCCGAAACGCAGGAAGCCTGGGATGCACAGCTCCCCGCATCACGCGACCGGATGCGCATGGCGCACGCCATCGGTGCAGAGCACATCCAGGTGATCCCGCAGCCTGAGCGCCCGCGCGAGCGGTTCGACCCGGCGTGGGCGGCCGCGCGCTACCGCGACCTGCTCGAGATCGGGATCCGGGACTACCAGCTCGTTCCGGCCATGATCTTCGTCAAGTTCCTGCCGGGCTCGCGCACGCTCGGCCAGGCCGCGCAGATCGCCATCGACTCGGGCCATCCGCAGGCCAAGGTCATTCCCGACACCTTCCACATGTTCGTCGGCGGAACGCCGTTCGGCGGACTGCAGCACCTGCGAGGCGAGTTCATCGCGATCTTCCAGTTCAACGATGCCCCGGCCGCGCCGGCGCGCGATGCACTCGAGGATCGTCACCGGGTCTACCCCGGCGATGGCGTGCTGCCGCTGGGCGACGTCCTTCGGGACCTGCGGCGCATCGGCTACACGGGATGCGTCTCGCTCGAACTCTACAACGAGGAGTACTGGAAACAGGATCCGATGACCGTCGCGCGGACCGGCTTGGAGAAGACGCTCGCGGTGATCCGGTCGGCGTGCGGATGAGCCGTACTCGGCGCGAGGATGACGCCCGCCCGGCGCAACCGCATCGTCCACCCGCCGCCGACTAGCATCGACCGATGCTCTGGCAGCGACTCATCACCGGGCCCCTGCTCATCCTGATGCTCATCGGCCTCGCGTGGCTCGACGAGACCGCGGCGACGTGGGGCCTCGTCGATCCGACGGACGGCTCGGTACACGCATGGGCTCCCCGCGGCATGGTGTTGCTGTGCTTCTGTGCGTTGGTGGTGGCCCCGCTCCTGGCCCGCGAGATCGCGGGGATGCTGGCGCGCTCGGGGTCAGCGGTGCACGAGTGGCCGTGCATGGTGGCCGCCGTCCTCGGTGCGGGATCCATGTGGTGGCTCGGCGCAGGCGAGACCGTGACGACGAAGGCCGCGGGCGCCGCGCTCGCCGTGCCGATCGTGCTCATCACGCTGATCGCCTTCGCGCTGATGCGGCGCCGATCCGCCGCGGGGGCATCGTCGACCGTGGCCGGCGTGCTGCTCTCGTGGGCATACGCGGGACTGCCGTGGGCGTTCTGGATCGCCCTGGATCGCGCACAGGGACCGGCCGTCCTGGCCGGTGCGATCCTCACCGTGAAGTCAACCGACATCGGTGCGTACTTCACGGGCATGGCGATCGGACGGACCAAGCTGATTCCCTGGCTGAGCCCGGGCAAGACCAGGGAGGGCTTCGTCGGCGGCTTGATGACGGGCGCCGGCGTCGGCGCACTCCTGGCATGGTGGTCAGGCGACTGCGCCTGGGTGGCCGCACCGATCGATCCACGGCTGGGCGCGATCGCCGGAGCGGTCTTCGGGATCATCGGGCCGATCGGCGATCTGGCCGAATCGCTCCTCAAGCGCGAGGCGCGCGTGAAGGACAGTGGCCACCTCCTCCCGGGCATGGGCGGCGTGCACGACGTGGCCGACAGCCTGTTGCTGACCGCTCCCCTGGCGTGGCTGCTGCTGGCGTGAATCCCCACGTGCGTCCGGCCGTGTGGCCATTCCGCTTCGCACGCATGCGTTCGCACGCGTCACCTTCCTGTAGGCTTGCGCGATCATGAGCGTCATTGCAGCCTTGCGCAACCTCCAGCGTGTCGACAGCCAGGTCCGAGCCCTCAGCACCCGCCTCGATGGCGCAGCCGATGCGCTCGCGGCGCGTGAGCGCGAGGTGACGACCGCGAGCGCCAAGCTGGCCGAGGCCGAGTCCATCCACCGCCAGCTCCTGGCCAGCGCCAAGAACCTTGAGGCCGAGAGCGGCAGCTTCAAGGCCCGCATCGAGCTCCTCCGCCAGGAGCTCAACGCCACGAGCAAGAAGGCCCAGTACGACACGATCCTCGCCGAGATGGGCACGCTGCAGGAGAAGCGGGATGAGCTCGACGGCCAGGCGCTCGAGTTCATGACCAAGGCCGACGCACAGCAGGTGAAGATCAACGACGCCACCGCGCACCGCGACGAACGCGTCCGCCGTCGCGATGCCGCCAAGGCCGAGCACGACCAGCGCAGGGCCGACATCGCCGACCGATTGGCGGAACTGCGCCGCGAGCGCGAAGAGGCCGCCGTGCAGGTCCCCGCCAAGGAACTCGAGCTGTTCAACGCCGTCGCCGACGAGCACGAGGGCGAAGCCATGTCCGAGGTCATCGAGCTCAGCGCGCGCCACCGCGAGTACACCTGCGGCGTGTGCAACGTCGAACTGCCGCCGCGCTCCTACGCCGCGCTCATGGGCAACAGCGACACGATCACCTGCTGCCCGAGCTGCCGCCGGATCCTGTTCCTCGATCTGGCCGCCAAGGCCGAGTAGTCCAACGGATCCGCGGCGTCACTCGTAGCCGAGCGCCGCAAGGTCCTCTTCGGACAGGCCGAAGTGGTGGCCGATCTCGTGCAGGATGGTGATGCGGATCTGGCGGAGGACCTCGTCGTCGCCGCCGATGGTGCGGCCATCCTCCTCCACGCACCGATCCCATCCACCGGCTTCGTCGATGATGCCGCGCCGGAAGACGTGGATCGTCTCGGGCAGCTCACCGCTCGCATCGTGGCGTCGTTCCGTGAGTGGGATGCCCGAGTAGAGCCCGCAGAGATCGTCGAGCTCGGGATCCAGTCCCATCTCCTCGAGCAGCCGCGCACTCGGGCAGTCATCCACGATCAGCGGGGCTTCCTCGAGCAGCTGATGCAGGCGCTCCGGCAGCGATGCCATCACGCGGTCCAGCAGCCGATCGAAGCGTTCGCGCTCCCACGTGGGCAGCCGATCGGGCGCGTCCTCGGGCAGGTCCCCACTCATGGGCGCTGGGTCCGCTTGACGCGACCGGGGCAACGAAGGCGCATCGCAGGACCGTTCAGGTCAGGTCGGGTGCGCTCAGGTCGACCGCACCCACCAGGTCCGCGATCGTCGACGCACCCTGGCGACGCACCCAGGCATCGAGGTCACGCGCCACCGTGGCCGGCCCCGACGGATCGACGAACAGCGACGTGCCCATGCCGACGAGCGTGGCGCCCGCGAGCACGAGCTCCGCGGCATCGCGCCAATCCATCACGCCACCGAGACCGATGATGGGCTTGCCCGCATCGCGGGCCACCTGCGTGTAGACGTCATGCACCATGCGGACGGCGATCGGGTGGATGGCCGGGCCGCTGAGACCGCCCTTGCCGCGCGAGAGCCGCGTGCGGCGGGTCTCGGGGTCGATCGCCATCGCCTGCACCGTGTTGATGAGCGTCAGGGCATCGGCGCCGCCCTCGATCGCACCGCGCGCGAGACCCACGATGTCGCCGGTGTTGGGCGTGAGCTTGACGATGAGCGGCTTGGTGGTGAGTGCCCGCAGCGTGGCGGTCAGGCCGCGCAGGAGTTCCGGCGAATCACTGAACTGGAGGCCCGTCGCCGTGTTGGGGCAGCTCGCGTTGACCTCGATGGCCGCCATCTCCGACAGCCCGTCGAAGGCACGGACGACCGCGGCGTAGTCCTCGGTCGAGTGGCCGGCGATGCTGCCGATGATCCGGCACGGCACCCGGGAGGCATGGGCCCACTTCTCGCGCACGAACGCCTCGACGCCGACGTTGGCCAGGCCGACGGCGTTCAGCATGCCGCCCTTGGCACCGATGATCCGCCAAGGCGCGTTGCCGTCGCGGTTCTCTCGGGTGATGCTCTTGGTCGTCACCGCGCCGAGCGTGCGCAGGTCGAGCGCATCGGCGAGCTCATCGAGATAGCCGCACGTGCCCGCCGCCGCCACCAGCGGCGAGGCGAAGTCCATGCCCAGGGCGTGCACGCGCAGGCGTTGCATGCGCGGAGTTCTAGCAGGTGCGGCACGGCTATGCTTCGGACATGAGCACGCCCGACCGCATCGCGCAGTTCGAGAAGATGGCCTCGGCCGACCCGAGCAACGAGATGGCCCACTTCAGCCTGGGCAATGCCTACCTGCAGGTCGGCCGGCACGCCGAGTCGGCGCAGAGCCTTGAGCGGTGCATCACCATCAATCCCGAGATGAGCAAGGCCTATCAACTCTGCGGCCAGGCGATGATCGGCGCCGGCTGGGAGGACAAGGCCGTGGCCATCCTCACCACCGGCTACGAGGTCGCCGCCCGCAAGGGCGATCGACTGCCGCAGGAGGCGATCGCCGGCATGCTGCGCTCGATCGGACGCGAGCCGCCGAAGGTGGAGCGCCCGGCCGATCCGGCTGCGGATGCGCTTCGGGCCAGCGGCGTCTTCGTCTGCGGGCGGACCGGCAGGCCCGGATCGAAGCTCGCCTCGCCGCCCTTCCGTGGGCCGGTGGGTCAATGGATCTTCGACACGATCAGCGCCGAGACCTGGCGCGACTGGATCGGCCAGGGCACGAAGGTCATCAATGAACTTCGACTCGACTTCAGCCGCGACAGCGACCAGGAGATCTACGACCGCCACATGCGCGAGTACCTGGGCATCGATGACGAGCTGCTCGCCCAGCTGCGCGCTCCGGCGACGAAGGCCTGACGCGCGCCGAGCGCGTGGTGCACCGGCGGACTGCGTGCTTCACACCTTGCGCAGGTAGACGAGCCACTCGAGCGTGAGGACCGCCAGCGCGGCAAGGAGCAGCCACGGCCACAGGGCGCTGCGACCGGACTCGCCGCCCTTGACGCCACGCACGGTTTCCAATCCCAAGGCCAGCGACTCGAGGGCTCCGATGCGCCCCTCGCGCGGATCCTGGAGCGCCACCGCGATCGGGCGTACCCGCTGTTCGCCGCCTTCGGTCCAACGGGCCGTCCAGACGCCGGCCTGGCGCAGCGGACCGACGACCGCCTGGGCGGGGTCCGTGACCGCAAGCTCCTGCGTGCGCCCGGACGGGGACACCAACTCGATCGAGCGCACTCCCGAGGGCAGGCGGATCGGCTGCGTGTCGCCGGGCATGATCGTGGGGAGCGCCGCCTCGCGACCGCTGGCCGCCAGGAACTCGACGGCATTCGCCATGAAGTTGACGAAGCCACGCTGGAACGGCCAGTTGCTGTCGAGCGGATTGAAGGCGACCACCACCGCCTGGCCGCCGCCGCGGGCAAGCGTCATGACGAGCGGGCCGTCGCTGCCCTCGACGACCGTCTCGACGTCGCTGGCCGGCGAGTAGGCCACGGCGCGCGCCACGCCGAGCTCATCGAGGTTCACGAAGCGCATGAGTGGATGCGCCGACTGCACCGAGCGCATCGAGACGTCGCTCTTGTCGCCATAGGGATTGAGCCCCTCGAAGGGCACCGTCCCGCCGAGCACCAGGTATCGGGACGGGGGCAGCGAGGACGGCGAGGCGCCATCGAGCACGATCACGTCGAAGGCATCGACCCAGCTCGGTTGCGTCGCGACCCGCGTGGTGAACTCCTCGGCCGAGACCGCATCGACCGACTTGACCGGCAGCGCCTCGACCACGCCGCGCACGATCGACGATGCCCCGACCAGCAGGACCCGCGCCGCAGCAGCAGGCGCCGCGACCATGGCCATGCGGTTGTCCGCAGGTTGGTCGTCGACCGCCACCAAGCGGACCTCCACGATGCCGTCGGGCTTCACGGTGACCGACGGGAACGAGACACGGATCTCCCCGGGCAGCCACGTCTTGCGCGATGGATCCTCGCCGGCCGCAGGCACATCGACGCCCCGGGGCAGGACCGCGCGCAGCGTGCCGTCGACCCAGAGTTCGACGTCGGAGTGCAGCGGCGCCTCGTCCCAGTTCATGATCCGGGCGAAGACGGCCACCTCATCGGGATTGCCCGCAAGGCGGGACACCCCCGCGCCCGCGACGCCGGCGTTGCGCGCGGTGGGTGACCCCATCGGGTGGTACCGCAGGCTCTCGCCGGCCTTGACCACGCACCGGTCCACGTCGGCGATGCGACCATCGGACCAGAGCTCGAGCGTCACGCCGCTTTCCTGTGGAGCCCCCTGCTTGTCGGGATTCGGCACCTCCATGAAGGATCGCGCGACGTCGAGCGCCTCGGCCAGCGTGGTGGTCTCGTCAGTCGCCTCGATGGCGTCGATCGCATCGTGCGCGCGCGCCGCGATGGTGCTGAAGGGACTCAGCACCGTGGCCTCGCGCGCGATGGCCACCACCATGACCTCGGGCGCCTGCGAGAAGAAACCTGCGCCGAAGAGCGCATCGACCCGCTCGTGCGCCTCGCGCTTGGCGGCATCCAGACGCGAGCGACCATCGGCATCCGCCACGCCCATGCTGGCACTGCGGTCGATGAGCAGCACCACGCGCCCGCTCTCGACGATGCCCAGGTCCGCCTGCGGCTGCGCGAGGGCGAGCGCCACCAGCGCCACCGCGATGATCTGCAGCAGCAGCAGCCAGGAGACTCGCATGCGCTGGAAGAGGCTGTTGGCACGCAGGTCCTCGACCTGCCGGGTCCAGAGCAGCGTGCTCGCCACCCTGCGCTTGGGCCGGCGCAGGCGCAGAATGTAGAGCGCAAGCAACGGCGGCAGCGTGGCCGCGGCCAGGATGATCCCCGCCAGGGGCGTGAGCCAGGTCATCGCAGCAACCCCCGCTTGCGCAGGTAGTCCAGGAGCAGTTCATCGACCGGGGTCGTGGTGGGCACGGGCACGTGCACGATGCCGCGGCGCACGCAGAAGTCACGCAACGCCGTGGCATGCGCGACGGTCGCCTGGCCATACGCCTCGAGCGCCTTGGACGTGATGGTCATCTCGACCTCGGCGCCATCCTCGCAGTCGATGAACCGCAGGTCGCCGGTCAGGCCGTGCATGCCCGGATCCCGCTCCTCCGGAGCGATGAGCTGCAGCGCGTACACATCGAAGCCGCGGCCCGCGACCGAGCGCAGCCCCTTCTCGGCACCGTCGCGGAACAGGAAGTCGCTGAGCACGACCATGACGCCGCGCCCTTGCCGACCGAGTGCGATCGTGCGCATGGCCTCGTCGAAGCCCGCATCGCCGGACGCCGTGCGGTCGACGAGCCACTGCCCGAGGTCGCGGGTGCGGCGGCGGCCGCGCAGGCCGGTCAGCGGATGGAAGCCATCGCCGCCGAAGCCGAACGCCGACACCCGGTTGTGGTTCACCAGGCCGACGTACCCAAGTGCCATCGCCACGCGGCGGGCGTAGTCGAACTTGTTGGGCGTCCCCCAATCCATGCTCCCCGAGCAATCGATCGCGAGCACCAGGCTGAGGTCCTCTTCCTCGAGGAAGAGCTTCAGGAACAGCCGGTCCAGCCGGCCGTAGATGTTCCAGTCGACGAAGCGAAGGTCATCGCCGGCGACGTAGGGCCGGAAGTCGGCGAACTCCACGCTCTGCCCGCGCCGGCGGCTGCGACGCTCACCCTGGACCTTGCCCTGGAAGATCTTGCGGCTCGTCACATCGAGCGCATCGAGCCGTGCCATGAGCGGACCATCGATGAGCTGGTCGACGGACTTCGGCGCGTCGGCACGGTCGGTCATGGCATGACCTCGGTCGGCGTGCGGCCGATGACGTGCTCGACGATGCTGTCCACGGTCGTGGCGTCGGCCTCGGCCTCGAAGCTGGGCACCACGCGGTGACGCAGCGCGGCGGGCGCGATCGCCCGAAGGTCATCGCAGCTGACCGCGAAGCGTCCATCGAGCAGCGCGCGGACCTTGGCGCACGACACCAGCGCCTGCGCCGCGCGGGGGCTGGCACCGAAGGCGATCCACCGATCGATCCAGCGATCGCTGAAGGCACCGCGTGGATGCGTGCCGAGGACCAGGCGGATGGCGTAGTCCTGCACGTGCGGCGCCATCGCGACCTGCCGGGCCAACCGCTGCGCCGCGAGGATCGCGTGTGCATCGAGGAGCTGTCGCGCCTGCGGGACCTGCCCCGTCGTGGTCCGAACGAGGACCTCGTTCAGCGTGGCCTGGTCCACCGCGGGCACGCGCACCTTCAGCAGGAACCGGTCGAGCTGCGCTTCGGGCAACGGGTACGTGCCCTCCTGCTCGATCGGGTTCTGCGTGGCCAGCACGAAGAACGGCCGCTCCAGGTGCATCGTGCACCCCCCCACCGTGACGCTGCGTTCCTGCATCGCCTCGAGCAAGGCACTCTGGGCCTTCGGCGTGGCACGGTTGATCTCGTCGGCGAGCACGACCTGCGCGAAGATCGGACCGGCGCGGAACTGGATCTCCCGATTGCCGCTCGCGGCGTCCTCGACCACGATCTGGGTACCGGTGATGTCCGCCGGCATCAGGTCCGGGGTGAACTGGATCCTCGAGAAGCGCAGGCCCAGGATCTGGCCGAGCGTGCGCACGAGCAACGTCTTGCCCAGGCCGGGTACGCCCTCGAGCAGGACGTGTCCATCCGCGAGCAGCGCCACGAGGCACTCATCGACCACGGTCTGCTGACCCACGAGCACGCGGCCCACTTCCTGGCGCATGGCGAGCACCGTCTGGCCGAAGGCGGCGGCGGCCGCACGCACCTCATCGATGGTGGTGGGCGCATCGGGCACGGGCTGCAGCCGCGTCATGATGCATCCTCCTCGCCACGCGCACGACGCTTGGCCGCTCGGAGTCGCGCGAGGCTGGACGCATCATCGTCCGTTGGTGTGCCCGAGGATGGCTCGGCGGGCGAGGCTTGCGTGCGGTCCACGATCTCCACGGGCGCGGTCGGCCCGCTGCGGCGATCTGGCTTCGTAGGCATGGTTGGCTTCGCTTCGGGAGCGGATCCCGCGGCATCCTGGTCGCGCGGTGCCTTGCGGGCTCCGCTGCGTGCGCGCTTCCACGCCTCGACCGTGGCGCCGCCGGCCTTGGCACCCTCGCCGACGGCCATCGCCGCCAGGTCGCGCGCCACTTCACGGTCCAGCGAGATGCGGCGGGCAGCAACATCGACGATCAGCAGCGCCGCAGCAAGGATCGCCAGCACGTTCCAGATGCGCTTGGCCGCCTCGGGCATCGAGAGCCCGCTGCGATCGAAGAAGTCGAAGCCCGCTGCATCCTTCAGGGCCACCACGCGGCCACCACTCACCTCGGCGATGCGACGCAGGAGCGCCGAGTCATCGCGCGTGGCCGAGAGTTCACGCGGATACGGCACACTCACCACGGAGCGCGCCGATCGGTCCGCGCCCATGCCGTCGCGCGCCGACACGCTCGCCAGGTACGCGCCCTCCTCGCGCGCATCGAAGCTCGCCACGTACTGACCCGGTGCGGTCTGTTGCAGGTCGAGCACCTCGACCGAACCATCGGGACGCATCAGGGTGGCCGAACTGCGGAGGAAGTCGCGCGGCTCGCCCTCGGGCGTGAACGCCGACACCTGCACACGCCCCACGTCGCCATCGACCGACGTCGACACCAGGAGGTCCTGGGCCGTCGGCGGACGCATCATCCAGCGGATGGCCCGGGTCCAGAACGGCTGGTACCCGCTCCAGGCCACCCAAGGCTTGCCCCAACGACCGCCGAGGTCACTTGTGAACGCCATCGACTTGCCCAGGCCGTGGTTCCAGTAGGCCACGAGCGGATCACGCGACTCCTTGGTGGGCAGCACCGCGGGCACCTGCGCCAGGCCATCACGCGGGACCGTGACGACCCAACCGTTCACCTCGGGCAGGCTGCCTGATCCATCCATCGGACCACCCGTCGACTGCTCCACCACCGGGCGGATCGTCTGCTCGAGGATCAGCGTGCGGCTGACGAGCGTGGCCTCCTTGGTGAAGATCCTGGGGAGGAGGTTGGGATTCTGCACGTTGTAGAACGTTCCGCCGGTCTGCTCCGCGACCGCGCGCATGTTCTGCAGGTCGATGCTCGTGCCGTGTCCGCCGACCATGATGGTGGTAACGGTGATCTTCAGGCGCTTGAGTTCGTCGAGGTCGGCCTGCGTGGGCGGGCTCGGATCGCCATCCGAGATGATGATGATGTGCTTCTGCCCGGCGTTCGCCTTGGCAAGGCCCTCCTTCGCCA
Source organism: Planctomycetaceae bacterium (assembly GCA_027490145.1). GTDB lineage: Bacteria > Planctomycetota > Phycisphaerae > Phycisphaerales > SM1A02 > SYIB01. The sequence goes on along the minus strand of JAIXYQ010000009.1, from coordinate 28,725 downwards.
GCGTCAGGCTCGCCTTGAAGTCGGGCATGTCGCCCACCACCATCTTCTTGATCGCCGCGCGGATCGCCGACTTGTCACCCACCGGCTGCAGGTCATGCGCCCACGACGCGAGCTTGCCGTCCTTGCCGCCCCAATCGAAGGTCACGATGCCCGCCAGGTCGAGCCTGCTCAGCGCATCGACGGCCGCCTCGGCGACCTTCTCGCCCCAGTAGTTGCCCGCGGCCATCTCGCACGAGTGCATGACGAGCACGAGCGCGCCCTTGGGCAACTGCCGCGTGGCCGGGGGTTCCAGCTTCACGGCAAAGGCCTTCGATGCCTCGCTGCCCTGCCAACCGCCTGCGCCGAAGGCGCGATCGCCGCCGGTCACGAGCAGGCCACCGCCGAGGTCGTGCACGTAGGAGTGCAGCAACCGGTCGGTCTCGTTGGTGATCTCGAAGCGCCCCACGTTCGCCAGCACCAACGCATCGGCATCGGCCAAGGCAGAGACTCCCTCGTTGTCGAGCTCGTCCGGCGTGATCACCCGCGACGGAATGTCGCCTTCGGCCAAGGCCGCGACCAGGGGCTGCGACTCCTCGCCGCCGTCACTGCCGTCGACGATCACCACCTTCGCGCCCGTGCTCACCAGCACCATCGCGGCGCCACGGTTGTTCTCGGCAATCGCATCCGACGCGGGATCATCCGGCGTGTAGACGAGCTCGTACCGGCGTGACTGCCGCCCCACCACGACCATCGGGAAGGTCAGCGCGTTGACGCCCGCCTTCAGCTCCACCGCCAACCCGCTGCCGGGCGCCGACGGGTCAAGATCCACCGGCTCGCCGTTCTCCCGCAGCGTCACCACGCCGCGGTTGGGGCCCATGCTCCTGATCGAGGCCCGCAGGTCGATCGTCTGGCCCTCGCGCGCGGTGCTCGGTGCGCGCAGCGATTCGACCATCACTTCACTCGCGTGGCTGAAGGGCAGCGCGACCACGTCGATGGGGATCCCGTTGGCCCGGGCGGCCTCGGCCGCTTCCAACGCATTGCCCGACGTCTGGTTCCCGTCCGAGATCAGCAGCATCCGACTCGCGGTGTCCGGCGGCAGCATCGCCATGCCGCGCCGAAGCGCAGCCTCGATGCCGGTCGCCATCCGGTCACCACCATGCTGCGAGACATCGAGACTTGCATCGCTCTCCGCCACGGCTCGGACTTCCGGTCGACTCGCAAAGGTCACCAGACCGACCCGGTCGGCCGCCTCGCGCTTGCCAGCCACGAGCGTGTCCACCACCTTCTGCGCCTGCAGCTGCATCGACTGCGGCACCGAACGGCTCGCATCCGACACCACCATCACGGTGAGCCCCTCGCCCTTGCGCACCAGGCTCGGCTGCGCCAGCGCCAGCGACAGCAGGCCCACGAGTGCGCCGCGCACCACCATCGTTGCGATCGTCTTGCCCCGACCGACCACGCCACGACGCCGCCAGGCCAGCCAGCACAGCACCGGGACCAGCGCCAGCACCACCAGTGCCAGCGGGCGTTCAACGTCGATCGTCGGCATCAACGGGAAGGTACCTCCACCGACTCGCGACGGGCGCGATCGACCCAGCGATCCGACGGCATGAGGTACACACGGTTGTTGGTCGAGTCCAGCACGGCCATCGTGCCCCCGTGCACCTGCGCCGTCCATGGGCCGTTGAGCATGCCGGGCTCGCGCCCACCCTTGCCCCAGCAACCACTCGAGGCCCCGCTCACCAGATCGAAGGCCTGCAGCCGACACCCTCCGAACTCGGTCACGAGCACCGTGGTCGCATCGAGTCGCTCCAGGCCGTAGGGGTACAGCAGGTCGCCCGGCTCCTGCCCCATCGAACCGATCGAGCGCACGAACGCACCGTCGGTCGTGACTTCGACGAGGCGATGATTGCACGCATCGGCCACCAGCAGCCGACCGCCGTCGAGCATGAGGATGGACTGCGGTCGATCGAACTTGGGTTCAGGCGAGCCATCGCCGGGGACGCCGTGGTGCCCGAAGGCCCGCACGAAGGTGCCATCGGGCTGGAACACCTGGATCCGGTCGTTGCCGCCGTACTCGCTCACGTAGACCAGGCCGTCCGCGCCGAAGGCGATGTCGGTCGGGAAGACCAACCGTCCGGGCTCCTGCCCGAATCCGCCGAAGGTCCTCAGCACACGCCCCCGGTCGTCCATCACCGTGATCCGGTGTTCATGGGTGTCGGCAACCCACACGTCGCCCGTGGCCGACACGCTCACGCCCGTGGGAAACCCCTGGTCGAACTCGGGCATCATCCACTCGCGACGGTACGAACCATCGGGCCCGAGCACCTGCACCCGCGCGCTGCGGTCCACGATGATGAGTTCGCCCGACGGCGTCCACGCCATCGCTCGCGGATAGTTGAACTGCAGTGGCCCCTTGCCGCCGCGGCCGACGATGCGCGCCTGCGCACACCACGCCGGTCGTGGTGCGGGCTCGGGCTCGCGACCGCAGGCCGCGAGCATCGGCAGCAGGGCGAGGATCGTCACCACCAGGCTGCCGCACCGCCTGGCCATCCAAGCCAGTGCGACCGCGGCCACGATGGCGATGACCAAGAGGATGGGAACGAAGCCCGCCACCACGTCGGGGCGCTGGTAGTGCATGGCGTTGAGCAGTGCGCTGGCCACCCAATCGCCGCCGGGCGGCTGCACCCTGGCCGAGACGACCACTTCGCCGGCCGCACCGACCGCTCCGATGGCACCGGCCACGGCGCACGCTGCACCCACGCGCGGCCAGAGCGCCAGCACGATCGTCCAGGCGTGGCCATCGAGCCGCGCACTCGCGCGAAGATCACGCGGCGCACTCCGCACCGACAACCAACCCAGCGTCGCTCCGATCCACCCCCACCGCGACAGCTGCGCCGCCGCCACGATGCCCAGCCCGTCGTGCATCCAGGCGACACCGCCTCGATTCCACGCATGGACGTGCAACACCGCGACCAGGATCGCCGGGGCGAGCGCCAGCGTGATCCACATCATGCGGAGCCACCGCTCCCATCGCTTCGTCCAGCCCGGCCCCTCGGCGAGCCAGGCATGCAGCATGCACACGCCCGCGACCATCGCACCGCAGAGGACCGATGCAGCGGCGGTCCGCACGACGCCATGACCGTAGACCAGCATCACACGCGCCAGCCCGCCCTGACCGAGCGAGAGGGCCATGAGCACGGCACCGGGCACCACGAGCGGCAGAACGAGCAGCGCGAGCGGCCATCGCGCCGAGTCGCGCGAGCGGCCCATGGCGTGGTCATCGGTCACGCGAGGCCGCGTGACCACCACCGCCACGGCGAGCGCCGCGACGATCGACCAACCCGAGGCCACGACGATCGACCATGGACTCGCGCCGGCGGCCTCGAGCGCGCGGAGTTCAAAGCCGACCGTGCGCACCAAGGCCAGGTCGAACGCCGTCGTGTCGGCCATCGTCAATCCACCCACGGCGATGATCGAGAGCAGCACACCGTGCCGATCCTCGCGCCACGCAAGACGCAGCCGATCGATCCATCGCAGTCGGTCGATGGCCGCAGCCTCGATCGACACGGCTGGCTCGCGCAGGCCGACCACGAGCGCACCCGCGATCGGCCACAGCGTTGCGCCCAGCGCCATGATCAGCGCCAGCACGCGCCAGGCCCCAACGCCATCGTGCCCGACGATCCATGATCCGAGGGCCCACTCGGGCGATCCGAGCTGCCACCAGGCGTACCAGGCGGCGTAGGGTGGCACGAGCACCGGCACGATCCAAGCGACCCACGACGCCCAGCCGCGCGGCAGGCTGCTGCGCGCCATCCACCACCCCACCGCCGTCACCAGCACGCCTGCACCGAGGCTCCACAGCACCGTCGCAGTCGCCACCGACCATGGTTCGCTGGCCACGCCCAGCGGCGGCTCGCCACCCGATGGCAGCGCAGGCACCTGCAGCACCGGGACCACCAGGCCAACCACGGCGGCAAGGGCGCCCAGCGCCAGCAGCAGCATCGGCAGGACGGCCATCACCGATCGATGCGTCACTGCCCGGTCGCCTTCACCAGATCCGATGCGGCGGCATCCATGCGAAGGGCTGCATCGTCGATGTCGACGCGCATCGGGTCATCGGGCAGTGGATCCAGGTCGGGCGGGAACTCCACGCCGAGCGGCCAGTTGCGGCTCTCGCTCGCGGCGATGCGCGCCTGCACGCCCGGGCTCAGCATGTACTCCATGAACCAGATCGCGTTGGATCGATGCGGCGCTCCCGCGATCAACGCCACCGTGTTGGGAATCAGCAGCGTGCCGCCGCCCGGGTCGGACGCGGGATCGTGGCGAGGCATGATCCACTGGACCTTCGCGCCACGGGCCTGCGCTGCGAGCACGTCATCGGTATCCGTCAGGCCGATGTCCGCTTCCCCGCGCGCGACGGCCTCAACCACGGCCGCGTTGCCGCCGGTCAGGAGCCTCGGTTCGTTCTCGGCAAGGCCTTCGACGAAGGCTTCCCAGTAGCCGGGAATCCTCAGTGATCGCTCGAAGAACGACTGCATCGCCCCGAGGTGACCGCGCGTGGTGCCGAAGCGTGGATCGGCCATCACGATGCGCCCCTTCCACCAGGGGCGCACGAGATCCATCCAGGTGTCGGGCATCTCCTCGGGCTTCACGCGGTCCGGTGCGATCACGAGCACGCGGGCACGCGCGCTGAATCCGAACCAGCGCCGCTGGGCATCGCGGTGCTGCGCGGGCCACTCGCCGAACACTCCGGCGTCGAGAGGCTCGAACGATCCCTCCATGGCAAGTTGGGCGACCGCGAAGCACTCGCTGCTCCAGAACACATCCGCCCGGGGGCGTTCACGCTCAGCCCTGAGCAGGCTGGCGAGCGCCGTGGTCTTCGTGGCCTCGGTGTCATAGCGGACACCGACCACGAGTCCCGACTCCTGCTCGAACGCCTCGATGATCGGCCGCGCCACGTGCTCATCGGCGCTCACGTAGACGATGAGGTCCGGCGACTTGCCGCATGCGGCCAGCGCCAGCATCAGCACGACGAGGAGCGCGCGACCGGACGTGCGACGCCCGAGCGCGACCGGCATCGCCATCACGTCGACCCGCCTTGGCCTGCAGACTGACCTGAGGACTGTCCTGATGCCGGAGCTGCGGGCTTGCCCGCCGCGGCACCGGCAGGACTGCCCGATCCCTGCGATGTGCCGCTGGTCTTGCGATCGATCTGCTTCTTCACGTCACCGAAGTACCGTCGGTGCGCTTCCTTCAGGTGCGGCGGGACCGGGTCCTCGGCCGTGGCGCTCTCAGCCTTGCGCGAGACATCACCCGCAACCGATTGGAGCGCGGTGGCCGCTTCGCCGGTGATGGCGGGCCCCTCGACGAGCTGGCGCGCGATGATCGGCCCCTGGCCCTTCTCGACCTTCTCACGACGCTTCACGGTGTTGGTCTTCGTGACCTCGCGAGGCGCCTGGCCGCCGCTGCCCTGGCCGCGCTTGCCCATGCCCGCACCCTCGCTCTCGCCCTGACTGTCCCCCTCGGACTGACCACTCCGTGCCAGCTTCGCGGGACCGTCGCCGCCCTTGCATTGGCCACCGGCGCATTCGCTCGCCGCGTCCATCTGCTGCTGCGCTTCCATCTCGTCGAGCAGTTCGCTCGGCTCGCCGGCCTCGGCATCCTTCGGCTCGCCGGACTCTCCCTGCTCACCATCGGAGGGTTCGTCCTGGCTGCCCTGCTGGCCGTCCTGACCCTGCTTGCCTTCCTTGCCCTGTTTGCCCTTCTGGCCCTTCTTCCCTTCCTGGCCGGATTGGCCAGGATTCTTGCAGGCCTTGCAGGCATCGCCGAGCTTCTGCATGTTCTGCTGCATCTGCTGCGCCGCGTCGAGCGCCTGCTTGAGCTGTTCCTTCTGTGCCTCGTTCAGCTGCTTCGACTGTTCGATGGCGCGCTTGAGGGCCTCGGGGTTGTCGGCGAGGTTCGGATCCACGCCCGCCTCCTCGAGCGCCTTGCGCAGGGCATCCTTGTCCTGGGCCATCTCCTGCAGCTTCTTCGCGAGGGCATCGAGGTCCTTCTTCGCCTGCTCGCGCTCCGCGTCGGTCATCGAGCCGTCGTTCAGCTTCTGCTGCAGGTCCTTCATCGCCTCCTTCGCGGCGGTGATGTCGCCCTTCTTGAGCGCCTCGGTGAGCGGCGCGACCGCGCTGTCCTTGGGCACCTCGAGCGAAGCGAGTGCATCCTTGGTCTGCTCCATGCCCTTGGCCTGCGACGATTCCTTCATCGACTCGAGCTTCTGCGCCATCTCGGTCAGGCGCTTGGCGAGTTCGCGCTCACGCTCCGCGAGGCTCTTGTCGTCCTGCCCGTCGAGCGCCTCGTTCGCGCGCCGGATCTCGGCGGCCATCTCCTCGCTCAGGCGCGGATCGTCCGTCACGGTCTTGACGACGGCATCAAGGCGCTCCTTCATCGCATCGACGCGGGCTTGGCTCCCCGGGTCGGTCGCCGCGGCGTCGGCCTGCGCGGTCGACCATGCCGGCACCACCATGAACAGCAGCCACGCCAACGCCAAGGCGCCCGGCCCGCCCCACCAGAGCCGGGGCGGCGTGAAGGGCAGCGCTCGACGCCACAGGCTGGTCAGGCCACGTTCACCCGCAACCTGCATCGCGTCCTGGACCGCAGCCTGCGCGAACGGATCCTGACGATCGCGCACGGCGAGCGCGGTGGACAGGCGGTCCTTGAGGTCCAATCGGGCATCGATCACGCTGGCCATGGCCACCGCCGACGGCGTGCGGTCGCGCATCACGAGGGCGGCGATGCCCGCACCCACGAGCGCCGCCACGCTCACGAGCGCCAGCCACTGCGGATCGCCTGCAGCATCCCAACGATCGCCCACGATCTTGGCCACGACCACCCACAGCATCGGCAGCACGCTCGCCACCAGCAGCGCCCACAGGAACGCCCGCGCCCACGCCTGGACGGCGTAGCGACCCTGGCAGCGACGGACGATGCGATCGATCAGGTCCATGGCAGTACGCTCCTGTCCGGAAGGATACCCCTCGATGATCATGACGCGAGCCATCGCCTTGCTGTTCGCAGCCGTCGCCATGCTCGGCGCCCCGCACGCGACCGCACAGGTCGACAACGACCTGCAGCGGCAGGTGGATGCCCTGAAGGAACAGGTCCGCAGGAAGGACATCGACCTGCAGGTCCTCGCCGCCAAGGTCACCGACTTGGAGGCGAGGCTCGCCGACTGCGAACGCAAGGGCGAGCCGAAGGCTCCCTCCGAGCCCGAGCCGACTCCGGGGGAGACCCCCTCTCCCACGCCCCCCTCGCCGGCGGCTCCCGCGTCGCCCGACGCGCCACCGCTCATCCCTGCCGACCCGCTCATGCCGCTGCCGGAGCCCACGCCTGCTGCACCGCCGGCGCCGGGTGCGCCGACGACTAGTGACGACCGCGCCGCCGACTTCGCATCGCCCGAAGCGATGCTCAACGCCGTCCGGATCCGGCTGCGTGAAGACTTCGGTGCGCGGGCCGGCTCCGACGATCCCAAGGAGCGCGCGGCCTACCAACGCGAACTCAAGCCCTGGACCGCATCGACTGCGCGCTCGATGCGGCGCGAGGTGACCTGGTCCGTGCGCTTGATCGAGGCCACCTCGACGCGCGGCGGGCGAATCTTCGTCCAGGCCGTCGTCCTGGACGATGCCGGCAGCGAGCGTGGACCATGCACCATCGAACTCGCCGGTGCCGCCGCCAAGGCCTGGCGCGGAACGTCGATTGCAGGACGGCGCGCATCGCTGCGTGGCCTGGCGACCCTCGAACTCACGATCGATCATGACCAGCAGGAAGCACGCCCCTTCCGCAACGACCGGTTCATCGGACCGTGCCTCGAGGGCCGCGTGATCGTGACCCAAGCGGTGCTCAGCACCTGAAAGGACCGTCGACCATGGATCAACACGACAACGTCTGCGTCTGCTTCAAGGTGAGCCTGCACAAGCTCACGACCTTCATGGAACGCGAACAGCCTGCCGTGCCCAGCCAGCTCAGCCAGTGCCTGCAGGCCGGCACCGGCTGCGGGTGGTGCGTGCCGTTCCTGTGCAGGCTCCATGCCCAGCACGCCGCGGGCCAGCAGCCGGACCTTTCGGTCTCGCCCGAGGACTACGTCGCCCGGCGCGCGGCCTACAAGAGCGCCGGCAAGATCCACCAAGGGGACGAGGCGACCGACGCAGCGGGCTGGACGCGCGGCTAGTATTGAGACTCGTTCTCAACACGAGCCCCGCGTGACCGATCCCACCCCCCCGATCCGCATCCCGCTGACCCAACTCGCCCCCGGGCGCCGGGCCACCGTGGAGTGCTCCGCGCTCGACGGTTTGCCCGAAGGCGACCGATGCCTCCTGACGGCGATGGGGCTTGGCGAACGATGCGAGGTGCGACTCTGCCGCCGCGGTCATGCGTGCATCGTGCAGGTCGACACCACCCGGCTGGGCATCGACGAGCGCGTCGCCGCGCAGATCATGGTCACGCCGATCGACGACGCATCATGAGCGAGTCCGAGCTCCCGACGATCGCCCTCGTGGGCAATCCCAACACGGGCAAGACGACGCTCTTCAACGCCCTGTGCGGCGCCCGCGCGCGCACCGCCAACTTCCCCGGCAGCACGGTCGATCACCATCTGGGCCAGTGCACGAACGGCGGTCGACCGCTGGAGGTCATTGACCTGCCGGGGATCTACTCGCTCGCGCTCGACCTGCCCGAGAGCGTCCTCTGCGCCGACTGCATCGATGGCCGCCTCGCCATGGTGCCGGACGCGGTGGTGCTGGTGCTCGATGCCACCAACCTCGTGCGCAACCTGCAGTTCGCCAGCACGATCCTCCGGCGCGGTGTGCCGTGCGTGGTCGCGCTCACGATGACGGACGCCGCGCGCAGCGCAGGGCTCGTGGTCGACCCGGCGTCGCTGTCGCGCGACCTGGGCGTGCCGGTCGTCGAAGCCAGCGGACGGACCGGGATCGGGCTCGCGGCACTCGCGGCGGCCGCTCACGACATCGCCACGCGTCAGGCGCCGCCGATGCCCGGCGTGCCGTGTCCGGCGGCGGAACCCGGCACGGCAGCGTGCGCCGACTGGGCCGCGGGCGTCTTCGAGCGAGCCGGGGGTCGTACCACGCGCGCCGCTGCGGATCCGCTCACCGAGCGACTTGATCGCGCCTTCACGCATCCCATCGGTGGCATCGTCGCGTTTGCCCTCACGATGGCCCTGCTGTTCACGTCGATCTTCTGGCTCGCGAGCTATCCGATGGATGCGCTCGATGCCGTCTTCGGGCAGCTCACCGAACTCGTCCATCGGCTGTTGCCGGAGGGATTGGTGGCGGACCTGCTCGCCGATGGCGTCGTGGGCGGCATCGGGGCCACGGTCGTCTTCCTGCCGCAGATCGCGCTGCTCTTCTTCCTGCTCGCTCTGCTTGAGGACACCGGCTATCTCGCCCGTGCCGCGCTCTCGCTCGACCGCACCATGCGGCGCTTCGGCCTTCCGGGCCAGGCGTTCCTGCCGCTGCTCTCGAGCCATGCCTGCGCACTGCCGGGCATCATGAGCACGCGGCTCATCCCGGGGCGCCGCGACCGACTGGCCACGATCCTCTGCGCCCCGTTCATGAGCTGCACGGCCCGCATCCCCGTGTACGTGCTGCTCTGCGGCCTGCTCTTCGCGGGCGAACCATGGAAGGCCGGCCTCGCCTTCGTGGGCTGCTATGCGCTCGGCATCGTGGCGGGCCTGGGCACGGCCTGGCTCCTCCGACGCACGATCCTCGCCGGCGATGGCCGGGCGATGGTGATGGAGCTGCCGCCCTACCGCCGCCCGAGCCTGCGCACGGCCTTCCACGTGGCCCGCGACCGATCGCAGCTCTTCCTCCGCAATGCCGCCACCGTGATCCTGGCGATCAGCGTGGTGATGTGGTGGCTCAGCGCCTTCCCCAGGGTCGAACCCACGCGCGAGTCGGTCGCGCTGCGACAGGTCGCGGAGGCTGCAACCGCCGCGGGCGACGAGGCCCGCGCGGGCGAACTCGTGTCGGCGGCCGAGGCCATGGATGCCCGGACCCAGGCCCGCCAGAGCTTCGCGGCGCGGCTGGGTGATGCCGTGCAGCCGGCGTTCGAGCCGTTGGGGCTCGATCGTCAGCTCACGATGGCGGTGCTCACGAGCTTCCTCGCGCGCGAGGTCTTCGTGAACACCGTGGCGATCCAGGTCCAGTCGGGCGATGACGTCGCCGATCCGGGAACGATGGAATCGATGCGCACCGCGACGCGCGATGATGGTTCACCGCTGTTTGCGCCGGCGACCTGCGCGGCACTCCTGGTCTTCTACGTGCTCGCGATGCAATGCCTGCCCACCCTCGTGCTCACCGCGCGCGAAGCCGGTGGCTGGCGGTGGGCCCTCCTGCAGCTGGGCTGGATGAGTTCGCTCGCGTGGATCGCGGGCGCGATCGCCTTCGGACTGGTGGCGACCTGATGTCGTTCCCCGTCGATGACTGGCAGTTCTGGCTCGTCACCGCCTGTGCACTCGTCGGTGCCTGGTTCATGCTCAAGCCACTCGTGCCCACCGGATGGAAACCACGACCGAGGCCCCGACCGACGCGCGCGCGCCTGACGATCGGCGGCAAGCCGCCGGATGGCCCGCTGCCGTGACGGCATGGTCCGCGGGCGGACCCTCGACTCGTGACGATGTCGCCGCGCGCCGGCGCGTGCGACGGTGTCGTCGGTACGTCGTCGGCGCGTCAGAACCTGATGACCGCGTTGACGCCCGCCGCGATCGCCGTGTCGACGTCGGGGCTGCCACCCGGATTCACGATCACTTGCATGCCGGGCTGGAGCACGAGCCCGGGCTGCACCTGGATGCCGTAGGACGCTTCGATCGTCATCTCGAAGAGCTGCGGCAGGACCGACGGATCGGTGAACTGTTCGATGCGCTGGGCCTGGCGCAGGTCGCTGCTGAATCCGCCGTACGCCACGCCGAGCGCCAGGAAATCCTTGGGCCGGCTAGCCATAGGCCCATAGGCCACGAGACCGCCGAAGGCCGAGTACGGCATCGGGCTGACCGTCTGGTCGGGCGCGATCACCACGCTTCCGAACACACCGAGCTGGCGCCCCTCAGCCACGCCGCCGAAGCGCATGAGCACCTGGTCCGCGACGACGTAGAACCCGTAGCGGCCCGATGACTCCTCGGTCGAGCCGTACTCCTCCACCTCGCCGCCGAGCGTGTACCCGCCGAATTTGAGGTTGCCGGGAAGTCCGGTGTCGCCGGGCGCCTGGTTCGATCGCAGGCCGATCTCGGCGATCCCCAGCGGCGGACCGTCCATCGAGAAGTCAAGCCCGTGCTGGTCCGCCTCATCCACCTCCGGATCGCCGTTGAAGATGCCACCCATCAGGCACAACGTGTCGTTGGGCTGCACCTTGACACGCGCGCCCCAGGTCGTCGCGGGGTAGCCGAACGGCCCGGGTGCGTTGTAGAAGAGCGAGAACGGGATCGCGTTGAACGCCACCGAGGTGAACGCGCGGAAGTAGTTCGAGCCGGCGAACTCCTGGCCGTACAGCGCATCGATCGAGAACCGACCGGCCCGCACGCTCAGCGCGCCGTCCAGCAGGTCCTGCGTCCACGACAGGTTCGTGAGGCGTGTGCCCGGTGGAGCCACGTCAGCCGACTGGATCGGGAAAACGTTGCCCACCACGTCCTGCGAGAGCTGGTTGCCGAAGTTCCACGAGAACCCGATGTCGAAGCGGCCACCACGGAGCCCGGCCGCACGCCCCGCATCGACACCAAGGTCGGCACAGAGCAGGTTGTAGGTCGTGAATCCCTGCTCGCGACCGCCGACCGGGTTTCCGTAGGGATCCGTGATGAGCAGCAGCGTCGGCTCGAAGCCCGCTTCCCACAGATCGGTCCGCACGCCGCCCCAGTCTCCGAGCAGGTAGCTCGACTGGAAGCGCCGCGACACCGATTCACGGTCCGATGCGGCGGTCGAGACCACGGGCGTCGCAGGCGTCGGAGCCGCGGATGCTCCACCGACCGCGCCAGCGGCGCCCTGCCCGGCCGGCACCGACGGGGCCTGTGCATGAGCCATGGTCGCCAGCACGAACGGCAGCATGCCCGCGACGGCACCGGAGCCGCGCACGCGCCGGCATCGGCCAGCTCCCGTGCGCAGCGGCACCGCGGATGCGGCAGCCGCGGCCTCAGGTGAGCTTCGCATACGCAGGCTTGTACAGCACCGAACGGATCAGCGCCTCGATGTTCTTCGGGCGCTCGATGCCCGCAAGGCCCAGATCGAAGACGAGCTTCGCCACGCGCACCGCGGTGATGATCTCGGCCTCGAGGATGTCCGACTGCGGCGGATAGAGCATGCCCTGTGCGAGCATGGCCGGCGTGACCTGGTCCGCCACGCCGCGTGCAGCCTCGATGAACATCGAGTCGGTCACGCGGCGAGCCTTGGTGGCGTAGATCGCCAGGCCGACCGCCGGGAAGATGTAGAAGTTGTTGGCCTGGCCGGGCACGAAGGTGGTGCCCTGCCAGTGCACCGGCGGCATCGGCACGCCCGCCGCGTAGAGCGCCTTGCCCTTGGACCAGGTGTACGCCTGCTCGGACGTGCACTCGGCGCACGAGGTCGGGTTCGACAGCGCCAGGATGACCGGGCGCTCGTTGATGCGCGACATGGCCTCGACCACCTTCTGGCTGAAGGCCCCGCCCACCGTGCTGACGCCGATGATCGTGGTCGGCTTGATGCTGTCGATCGCGGCGACGAAGTCGCGCGTCGGCGCATGCGGGTGCGCGTACGGCATCTGGAAGTCGAAGAGGTCCTTGCGCGAGGACTCGAGCAGGCCGTTGACGTCGAACATGTGCACGCTCGCGCGGGCGGCCTCGAGCGTCATGCCCTCGTCCACGAGCGCCGAGCAGAGCAGGTTGGCCAAGCCGATGCCTGCGGAGCCCGCGCCGAGGAACAGGTACTTCTCGTCGCGCAGCCGCGTGCCCTTGAGCTTGGTGGCGTTGATCATGCCGGCGAGCGTGATGCCGGCGGTGCCCTGGATGTCGTCGTTGAAGACGCACGCCCGGTCGCGATAGCGCTTGAGCAGGTGCACGGCGTCGGCCCCCGTCCAGTCCTCGAAGTGGATGCAGCAGCCGGGGAAGACCTCCTGCACGGCATCGACGAACTCGTCGACGAAGGAGAAGAGCTCCTCGGTCGACGGACGGCGCTCGCGCAGGCCCAGGTAGAGCGGGTCGGCCAGCAGCTGCTCGTTGTTCGTGCCCGCATCGAGGTACATGGGCATGAGGACCTGAGGCGGAACCGCGGCGGTGGCGGTGTAGAGCTGCAGCTTCCCGATCGGGATGCCCATGCCGTTGGCGCCTAGGTCGCCCAGTCCCAGGATGCGGCCGCCGTCGGTGACGCAGATGAAGCGCACGTCCTTGACGGGCCAGTTGCGCAGGACCTCCTTCACGTGGCCGCGGCGCTTGATGGAGAGGTACATCCCGCGCGGGCCGCGGAAGAGGTGCCCGAACTTCAGGCACGCCTCGCCGATCGTCGGGTCGTACACGATCGGCAGGAAGCGCGCCGGATCCGACATGAGCGTGCGGTAGAACAGCGTCTCGTCGTGGTCGAGCAGGTTCGCCAGGTACACGTAACGGTCGATGTCGCTCGTCTTGTGCGAGAGCTGCAGCAGCACGCGTCGCAGCTGCAGGTCCTCGCTCTCGGTCGCGTCGGGGACGAGGCCGATCAGGCCCAGTTCCGCGCGTTCCGCCTCGGTGAACGCCGTGGACTTGTTGAGGGAGGGGTCGTGGAGCAGGTCGATGCCGGTCTTCTTCATGGTGGTGCTCATGGTGGTGTGCGTGGTGGTGTGCGTGGTTCGCGGGTTCAGAATCCGAAGGCCGGGCGGTCCCCCGGCAGGCGCGCACCGAGCATCAACTTCGCCAGGGCGAGGTCGGGCTGGGTGGTGATCTTGATGTTCCGGGGGTCGCCGGCGACGACCAGGACGGGTTCGCCCAGCCGTTCGACGAGCGACGCATCGTCCGTGGCGCCGTCGAGCGATGGCTGGGCGTAGGCGCGTTCGAAGAGCGATCGCTCAAAGACCTGCGGCGTCTGGATCGCCATGACCCGCTCGCGCGGGACCGTCTCGACGACGCGCCGCCCCTTCACACCCTCGCCCACCGGTTCGGCGTCACCGCCGCCCAGGATCGAGTCGACGATCGCATCGTCGGCGCTCGCGTCGAAGGTCTCCTCGGTCACGCGCTTGAGCGTGGCCGACACGGGCTCGCCGGGAATCGCGGCCCCCGACACCGCCGCGGCGGCGAACACGCGGTCGATCAGCTCCTGGTTCACCAACGGGCGCGCGGCATCGTGCACCGCCACGTGCGTGCACTCGGCGGGCACCACCGACAGCGCGTTGCGCACGCTCTCCCAGCGTTCGCGGCCGCCTGCGACCACCTTCACGCCATGGAACGCCAGCTGCACGCCGTACCGGTCGCGGAACTCGTCCACCCCGTCGGCCGGTGCCGCCACGATCACCGCGGCGACGTCATCGCGCTTGGCAAACGCCTCGACGCTGCGCAGGAGCACCGGTCGACCACCCAGGTCCTGCCCGAGCTTGTCGCCCAACCCGAATCGGACGCTCTTGCCCGCTGCGGGCAGGATCACGGCGACCTTCATGGCTGCACCACTCCCTTCACGCCGCGATCCATCGACTGCAGGCTCTGCACGATCGCGGCTTCGTGCAGGCGCATGCTCGCGCGGTCAAGCGCATCCTTCGCCGCGTGGAAGGCATCCGCATCGACCTGGCCGGGCGAACGCTCAGCCAGCGCAATGAACCCCTTGAGCCGGGTGAGGTGACCTTCGAGATCCTCGAGATAGGCAGCATCGAGCAGCGCCCCCGCCCGCGTGCGCGCCTCCTCGATCCAGGTGATGTCGAGGCGCGCGTTCACGACCAGGTCGATCACCCGGTGCGCATGCATGTCCTCCCGGGCGTGCTCGAGCGACTCGGCCTCCATGCGGTCCACCTCGTCGGTCGTCAGTCCGTAGGCGGGCACGACCTGCACCTGCGCCCGACGACCGCTCCGGCGCTCCACGGCATGCACCGCGAGCACGCCGTTGGCATCGACCATGAAGTCGACCTGCACCTGGGGGATGCCCGCAGGCATCGGCGGCAGTCCACGCAGCTCGAACGTCGCCAGGCTCCGGCAGTCCTTCACGAGCTCGCGTTCACCCTGCACGACATGGAGCTTGACCGCGGTCTGCCCGTCCACGCCGGTGGAGAACATCTCCGTCGCCCGCGCGGGCATCGCACTGTTGCGCACGATCATCTTGGCGACGGCACCGCCTGCGGTCTCGATCCCCAGCGAGAGCGGCACGACGTCCATGAGGAGGAGGTCCGTGCGCCCGCCCGCGAGGACCTGCGCCTGCAGTGCGGCGCCGAGTGCGACGACGACGTCGGGATCGAGCGCCGTGTACGGTTCGACCCCGAAGATCCGCCCCGCGAGCGCGCGGACGGCAGGCACCCGCGTGCTGCCACCCACCAGCACCACGCGGTCAATCGCGGGCGCGCCGGCATCGGCGAGCGCGCGCCTGCAGCACGCGGCCATGCGGTCCAGCAGCGGCTGGGCGAGCGACTCGAGCAGCGCCCGGTCGAGGACCAACTCCCACGCACCATGCTCGTGCTCGATCCGCTCGGTCGTGCACTCAACGGTCGAGAGCGCACACTTGGCGCGTTCCGCGGCGGCCCGCAGCCGTTCCATGCCCTGCGGCGTCGCGGGTCCGCCGAGCCATGCTTCGTACGGCGGCAGCGCATGCGCCACGATGGCGGCATCGAGGTCGTCACCACCGAGTGCGGTGTCCCCTGCCGTGGCGAGCACCTGCAGGAACTCACCATCGAGGCCCGTGCCATCACCCGGGATCACCGAGAGGATGCTCAGGTCGAAGGTCCCACCCCCGAGGTCGAAGACCGCCACGGTTTCCGCGGCCCGGTGACCGCGGCCGATGCCATAGGCGAGGGCAGCCGCCGTCGGTTCATTCACGATGCGCACGGCCTCGAGTCCGGCAAGCCGCGCCGCATCGCGCGTGGCCTGTCGCTGGCCATCATCGAAGTAGGCCGGGACCGTGATCACCGCGCGGCGCACCGCAACGCCCAACTCGGCCGACGCCACCCGAGCGAGTTCACGCAGCACGTGCGCCGAGAGTTCCTGCGGCAGCAGGGTTCGATCGCCGACACGAACCGCCGCAAGGCCACGTGGGCCATCGACCAGACCCAGCCCCTGTGGCGCGCCGGCATCGCGGACCTCGGCTGCCGAGCGACCGATGAGCCGCTTCACGCTCGCGAACGTCGTGTGCGGGTGCAGCGCGCGCTCGGCCTTGGCCGACTCGCCGACCACCACCCCCGTTGGATCGACGCGGATCACGCTCGGCACGAGGCCCCGACCAGGCCCGAGGACCCGTGGCCCACGAGCGTCCGCGAACGCGACCAGCGAGTTCGTGGTACCCAGATCTATGCCGACGATCGGATCCTGCATGGGGCCGACGAGTCTAGGGCCGATGCCGCGCCACGCGCGCTATCCGGCTGCAGCGGCCGTGCGCTCCCGCACCCGGCGCAGGCCCCGGACCCGGAGGTTCGTGATCTCGTGTTCGGGCGCTCCCAGCGCGCACGCGGCCTCGCGGTAGGTCATCCCCTGGCAGATCAGCATGCGGAAGACCTCGAGTTCGCGCGCATCGACCCCGCTCAGGGCCCGGGCGAGCAACTCGCCCGCCGCCTCGCGGCTGCCCGGACCGGCGTGCTCGGGGGCCAACGCGGGCTCGGTGCCACCTCCCGACTCGGCGTGGGCGTGCAGCAGGTCCAACCGGCGCTCCTCGACCCGGATGCGCCGTCGAACGGCGCGATTGGCGGCCCGCCAGAGGTAGCGATCGGTGAGCTGACCGGGATCCCCGAACCCGATGCGGGCGAGCCTGAGGAAGAGGTCCTGCACGACATCCTCCACCACGGCACGCGGGTACAGCCGCGCAAGACTGCTGACGAGACGGTCGCGGTGATGCTCATACGCCCCGGCCACCGCGTGCCACCGAATGGACTGCTCCATGGGCACGCTCCTTACCTGTGCAACACGCGTTGCAGGTCCACCGTAGCCCCACGGGACGAGTCGCCAAGAAATCCGCAGCAACTTCGTTCAGGTTGCGTGAGGCAGATGGAACACGATCTGTGCCGAATTTGCGCCGGGAAACCTTGACACCCCGCCGCGGCCACTCAGTCGCGCGACTGGTCGAAACGCTGCCCCGCCTGCGGCAACTCATCGAGCGTGCCGTCGAGCCGACGCGCCGCGATCGTCAGCAGCAGCTGGCGCAGCCCCGCGATGGCCGCATCATCCGCCTGCACCCGAACCCGGTGCTCATCGGGCCGGCCCGTCACGATCACCACGTAGGCGCGATCTTCCGTCACGCCGTCCTGCCGCGCCACGAGCGACGCCCAATCGATGCCCTCGAGCTGCGTCGCCACCCGGGCGCAGTCCTCGGGCGAGAGCATCATGCCCCAGGTCGTGCGTCGATCGAACGCATCGATCCCGCCGCCCCATCCGAACCCGCCGCGGTCCAGCCGCACGAACTCGAATCGGGCCTTGGGTGGATCCGCCCACCAGAAGTCGATCGATGCCTCGCACCCGGGCACGCCACGCGGCGCCTGCACGCCGGGCGCCGCGGCGCAGGATGCCATGCACAGCACGAGCATCGCGAGTGCGCCATCGAGCACTCGGCCTCGGATCGCCAGGCGCGCACGCCGGCTCAGCCGGTTGACCCGATCCAACGTGGCGATCATCGCGATCATGGCGTCGCGGGCGCTGGCGTGGTGAGCGCGGCGTTCCCGCGCATCGTGGCGTAGGGATCCGCACCGAAGTCGTAGCGCATCGGCATGTCCCGGTCCGCCGCCAGGTCATCCATCCAGCAGGCGGACGCGAGCATGCGCACGAGCGAAGCGACCTCGTTGGGCTGCTGCCGGCCCGCAGCATCAAGCCGCGTGACCGACCACGTCCCGCGCTGGTCGTGCGTCATCCACACGATGATCGTCACATCGCCCGGCGTCGGCCGCACCGCGGTGATCCATGGCATGTCGCTGCCCGGTGCGCCCGGTGGGAACGGCGGCTGCGCATCCATCACCGCCTCGAACCGGTCCCAGATCGGTTGGAGTTGCACGGGCGTGAGCGTGCGCACGCGCGGTGGGCGGTCGCGGATGGTCAGCCCCCCGCCTGCCTGCCCATGCAGCGAACCATCGGGGAACAGCGTGTAACGGGCCGGCTGGAACTGCGCACGGTCATCGCCCTTGACACCGTCATCGACGAGCACGGTCACGTCGATGGTGGGCTCGGACTGGTCCT
Source organism: Planctomycetaceae bacterium (assembly GCA_027490145.1). Lineage (GTDB taxonomy): Bacteria > Planctomycetota > Phycisphaerae > Phycisphaerales > SM1A02 > SYIB01. The sequence goes on along the minus strand of JAIXYQ010000009.1, from coordinate 10,403 downwards.
TGACCTGATCGCTCGACGCGCAGGCCCCGAGCGCAGTCGCCAAGAGCAGCACGGCCGTTCGATGGAGGTCGAGCATGCGTGGGAAGGTAGCACGACGCCAGAACCCCCGCCGCCATCCGACCCTTGCGCTACCTTGGCACCCATGCGCACGAGCGTCCGCTGGCTCAACGATTACCTCGACCGACCGGTGACCCCCGACGAGGCCGCCGAGGCCTTCACGCGGGTCGGCTTCCCGGTCGAGCACCGCGAGTCGACCGACGACGGTGACGTGGTGCTCGAGGTCGAACTCACCAGCAACCGCGGTGATTGCCTCAGCCACCTGAACCTCGCACGTGAGCTCGCCGCCATGACCGGCCGAACCGTGAAGGAGCCGTCGTTCGCGCGCATCCCCGACGGCGCCGGTCCCGTGCCGGTCACGAACCACGATCACGACGCGTGCCCGCTCTACACCGCGCGCGTGATCCGGGGCGTCACCGTGCGACCGAGCCCGGAGTGGATGCAGCAACGCCTTCGGGCGATCGGGCAGATCCCGCGCAACATCCTCGTCGACGCCACCAACTACGTGCTCTTCGAGTTCGGGCAGCCGACGCACGTGTTCGACCTGGCGCGGTTGGCAGGCCCCGCGATCCACGTCCGCCCAGCCAGGGAAGGCGAATCGCTGCTGCCCATCGGCGAGGGCGCCAAGCCGCTCACCCTCCGCGCGGGCGACCTCGTGATCGCCGACGCGGCCGTTCCCGCGGCGATCGCAGGCGTCAAGGGCGGCGCCCCGAGCGCCGTCGGCGAGCGAACGACCGATGTCCTCATCGAAGCCGCCACCTTCGCCCAGAAGGCCGTGCGGTCCTCGAGCCGCGGCCTGAAGGTCGCCAGCGACAGCTCGTACCGCTTCGAGCGGGGCGTGGCTCCGGCCGATGTCGATGCCGCGGCCGACCGTCTCGTGGCGCTCATCCTCGAGCATGCCGGGGGTCATCTCGATGGTGGCCGCGTGGCCGCCGGGCAGGCGCTGCCGGCGCCCAGATCGGTGCAGGTGCGCGTCGACCGGGCGCAGCGGGTCCTGGGCTATCCGCTGCCGGTGGACGAGATGCTCGCCACGCTGCGCACCCTCGGGTTCGCACCGTCGGTCGCCGGAACCACCATCACCTGCACCATCCCGCCCCGACGCATCGACATCGAGCGCGAGATCGACCTGATCGAGGAACTCGCGCGCCTCCACGGCATGGACCGTGTGCCGATGCTCGACACGATCCAGGTGAGGGTCGCCGCGCCGCAGCCGCAGGTCGAAGGCATGCGCGAAGCCCGTCGGACGCTCGTCGGCCTGGGCTTCGTCGAGACCGTCACGCACACGCTCGTCTCGGAGCGCGCGGCGCAGCCCTTCACCCATGCCGGCACCACGCCGCTGCGCGTGAGCGACGAGCGCGCGGGCGATCCGATCCTGCGGCCCTCGCTGTTGTCGAGCCTCATGGCCACCGCACGCCTCAACGCGGACCGCGGAACCCCGTCGATCCGCCTGATGGAAGCGGCGAACGTGTTCGACCTCCACGGCACCCAGCTCCGCGAGCGATCGTCGCTCGGACTCCTCATCACCGACACGCCCGACCCCGATGCGGCCATGCGCACCGTGCGCGGCTGCGTGGAACGGCTGCTGCGCGCGATCCTCGGCGCGCACACTGCGATCGACGTCGTGCCGATCACCGGCGCCGCGGGCCTCTCGCCTGCCGCGCTCGTGCGTGCCCGCGGCCATGATGCCGGCACCATCGGCCTGCTCGCGCCCGATGCGCTGAAGGCCTTCGGCCTCGACGGGCCGGTCGCCGGTGCGGAGCTCTTCATCAAGCCGCTCCTCACGCAGTGGCCGCCCGACACCACCGTGCGCGCGCTGCCGAGCTTCCCCTCGATCGACCGCGACGTCAGCGCGATCGTCGCCGATGCCGTGGCGTGGGCCTCGATCGAAGCCCTCGTGCGCGACCTCGCCCTCGAGCACTTCGAATCGATCGCGTTCGTCGGCACCTACCGCGGCAAGCAGGTCGGCGATGGCCGCAAGAGCGTGACGATGCGGCTCACCTTCCGCAGCGCGACCGGCACGCTGCGGCGCGAGGACGCCGATCCGCAGGTCGCGCGCGTGATCGATGCCCTGCACGCCGGCGTGGGCGCCGAGGTCCGCTCGTGACGACCACGCGCACGCCGCTGGCCGAGCTCGCCCTCGGCGGGTACCTGCGTGACCTCGCCGCCAAGCAACCCGTGCCGGGCGGTGGCGCCGCAAGCGCCGTGGCGCTGGCGCACGGCGCGGCGCTGGGCTCGATGGTGCTGCACTACACGCTCGGCAAGGCCAAGTTCGCCTCGTGGGAGCACGACAACGCCGCCATGCTCGTGCACCTTGACCATGCCCGCACCGAGGCCCTGGCGCTGGCCGACCTCGATGCCGCGGCCTACGCCGGACTCAACGCGCTGTGGTCACTCAGCCCGGCCGAGCGGCTCGTCGATCCGCGGTGGATGCCTGCCGTCGAGGCCGCCACGAGCGCGCCGGCGGCGATCGGCGACCTCGCGCTGGCCGTGCTGGCCATGCTCGACCGCATGCCGGGCCGGACGAGCACGATCATCCGCAGCGACCTCGCGATCGCCGCCGAGTTCGCCGCACTCGCCGTGCACGGTGCCATCTGGAACGTGCGCGCGAACCTGCCGCTGCAGGCGCCCGAAGCGCAGTCGTCCTGGTCCACCTGGTGCGAACGCGCCGCCGCCGAGGCCTCATCCATGCGCGACCGCATCGTCGCGGCGTGCCGCGCATGATGCCGCTCGTCCCGCTCGCCGCGGTGGCCGCAGGCGTCATCACGACCACCTACACCATCGCGATCGCGCGCGAGGCCCGACGGCCACGCCGCGCGACCTACGCCTGGGCCCTGGCACACGGCGTGGCACCGAGCCCCGCCGAGGTCCCGGGCGTGCGCGACTGGCACGAGGGCTGCACCACGGTGCACCCGGCTGGCGGCACGGCTTCAACGCCTGACCAGGCTCCACCTTCGGCGCGGTCGATCGTGCTGCCGTGGTGGACCATCCGCGGCCAGGGATCCGGAGCCATGCTCGTGATCCATGGCTGGGGACGATCACGCTGGGATTCCCTGCGCCGCGTGCCGTGGCTGCTTGACCATGCCGCATCCATCGTGCTGCCTGACCTTCGCGGTCATGGTGAAGCGCCGGGCACCACCAGCATCGGCCACGCCGACCACGTCGATCTTGAGCAGGTGATCGCCTCGGCGCTCCCAGGCTCCGGCGACATCGACCGCGGAGGCATCACGCTCGTGGGCCACTCGATGGGCGCGATGGTGTCGGCCCGGCTCGCGGCGCTCCTGGCCACACGCGGCACGCCGGCGCGACGCCTGGTCCTCATGGCGCCCTACGACGCACTCGTGGTGCCCATGGCCAACCGGCTTCGCGTCCGCGGGCTGCCCGCCGGCCCCTTTGCCGCGACCGCGGCCTGGTGGCTGGCCCGCGGCGAGGAGCCGCTGCATCGAACGCTCGAGCGCGTGCACTGTCCGGTGCTTGCCTTGGGCGGGGAGCTCGATGCCGTCACCACGCCCAGCGACGTGCACCGCGCTACGGCACCGCACGGGGCAACCATCGAACCGGGCATCGATCACGCCAACGTCGGCGTGGAGGGCACCGCCTCACGGCAGGCACTCAACGACTTCCTGGCAGCCACCTGACGGCCCTTCGGCCTGCGCTCACCGCATTCTTGGCAGCGATCCGAGGTAAGGCCTCAGGGCATCAGCAGCCGGGCACGCATCGAGAAGCCCTTGTCCGCCGGCGTGATCCACCACACCGATGGCCCGAGGTACTTCTTCATGAGTTCGGCGTCGAACTTCGCCATCATCTCCTGCATGCTCTCCATCGCCTCGTCGGTGACGATGTCGTCGATCGGGTTGCCGGCATCGTCGACGAAGCCGTCCATGCCGTCCTGCATGCCATCGAGCTTGGCGAGGGCCGACTTCTGCGCCTCGAGCTGCGCAGCCGTGTCGGTGAAGCCCCAGGCGGACACGCCGCCCTTGGCCACCACGCCCGCGCAACGCTTGTAGATCGGCAGTTCGGCGATGCCCTTGGTGTCCTTGTCGCTGGCCGCGCGCAACGCCTGCTCCACGCCCGACGACTCACCCATCAGCATCTGGCCCGAACCGAGTCCCACCGCGAACGGCACGAGGTCGCCGCTGAAGATCGTGGCGCCCTGGAAATCCCGCGGCATCAAGCCAACCGAGGGAGCGAACATCTGCAGCATCGGCATCCCGGCCTTCTCGTCGCTGCACGCGATCGCGGTCACGCCGCCCATGCCGGTCTCGGCATTCGCATCGGCCCACTGCACGCCATGGATGCTCGGGCCCATCACCGCGAGCGCCTTGGTCATGATCGGCTCGTAGGCGGTGAGCGTCGGCGCGAGCTGTTCGGCCTGCATCTCGGGCAGGCTGGCCACGGCCGCCTCGATGGTCTTCCACAGTTCGGCGAAGCCCACGTTGGCGCACGAGTACGACACGCACTCGTTGCCCAGGAGCTTCGGCGGCGCGCCGACGGGCTGACCCTTCGCCAGGAGCGAGACCAGGCCGTCCTTCTTGCCGGGGATGAAGGCCGCGCCCGACATCTCGAGGATGCCGTCCTTGGGCTGCATGTCGAAGCCGATCGACCAGGTGCGGATGTCGCCGAAGAGCGACGCGATCGCCGGCTGCACCATCGCCATCGGGCCCATCATCATCGGCCCGAGCATGTCCTGCAGCGGACCGGTCAGCAGGGTCACGCTCATGTCGGTCGTGCCCAGCAAGGCGGCGTTGCCGCGCCAGTCGTCGCTGGATCCCAGCGTCTTGGCCTTGCCCTTGCCCTGGGTCGCCAGCAGCGCTTCCTCGAGGCTGGCCATGCTGCTCGCAAGGAACATGGTCTCGCCGTCGCGCATGAAGTACATCGTGTCGGGCCCGGAGCCGAAGGCGCCCATGTCCATGCCCATGCCGTCGAACTCGTCTTCGGCACCGACATCCTCGGCCTCGTCCTTGCCCATCGGGATGACCCAGACTTCCTTGCCGTCGAGTTCGGCCTTCTCGATCTTGACCTCGGCTTCCTTCGCGCCCTTCTCGAAGGAGGCCTGCAGCATGCGCGCGCCGCTGTCGGCGCGATCATCGAACTCAGCGACCACGATGAAGGCCATGGTCATCGCATCGAGTTCCTCGTCGCGCTCGCCGAAGACGGCCACACCCATGCGGCCCGGCAGCACGAGATCCTTGCGCTCGATGCCCAGTCCCTTGGCGGCCTCGTCAAGCGCCGTCTCCAACTTCTTGGAGTCGTCGCCCATGAGTTCCTTGAGCTTGGGGTCGTCGTAGAGCTTGCCGAGCTGGCCTGCGCGGATCGCCTGCCACGACGCATGGAGGTCCTTGGCGCTCACGGCCAGGAAGGTGCCTTGCGGCGCGATCGCCTCGATCGGGGGCAGGTCGGCGGCGGCGGCGAAGGATGCAGTCAGGATGAAGGTCGCGAGCATGGTGGTCTCCGGGTGGGTCGGTCTGGGTTGCGTGGGTGCGACGTGGACGCCGTGCAGGTTCGTTCGGGCTCGCGGCGTCAACGCGAGTCGGTCCGGTCCTCCAGCTGCGGCGGCGGCGTGAAGGTGGTGCGCGCCGGCGGCTGGTGGTAGTTGTGCCCCGAGTTGGGATTGTTCTTGTCGTAGCCGAAGGCTTCGCGGTTGCGGATGAAGTCCTTCACGTAGCGGGCGGGGATCGCGAAACCCAGCGCCTCGCCGCCGCGGATCCCCATGTTGGTGATGCCGATGACCTCGCCCTTGGTGTTGAAGAGCGGGCCGCCGGAGTTGCCGGGGTTGATCGGCGTGTCGGTCTGGATGTAGGTCAGGCCGTCGAAGTTGCGCTGCGTCGTGCTGATCACGCCCTGCGTGAGCGAGCGCTCGAGCCCCAGCGGGTTGCCGATCGCGAAGACCGGCTGGCCGATGTCGAACTTCTCCTTGTCGACGATCGCCGCGAAGTCGAACGGCTTGCCGTCGGGGTGCTTGATGCGCACCAGCGCCAGGTCGACGTGGTTGTTCACCGCGACGAGCTCGACGTCCTCGATCTCGGTGCGCTTGAGCGTGCCGTCGGCCTGCGGGAACCACACGGTCACGCGCAGGTTGGTCTCGCCCTGCACCACGTGGGCGTTGGTCACGGCGTAGCCGGTCGGGTCGATGATCACGCCGCTGCCCAGGCCACCCGGCGTGCTGACCTTGATGACCGCCGGCCCGATGCGCTTGGCGTGCTCCTTGGGCGAGAGCGTGGGCGGGTTGGTCGCGTGCGAGTAGAGCTCGTCCTGCACCGTCACGGTGTCGGCGGCCGCCTCGGCCTGCTTGACCTCGGCCACGTCCTCCATGTCGAACACCAGCACGTCGGGACCGACGTCGAGCCAGACCTTGCGGTCGTTGCGCTTGATGATGGTGCCCTCGAGCCGGCTGCCGCTCTTCATGACGAGCGTGTCGGCGGGCGCGAGGAGGCTGGCGGCGATGGCAAGGGCGATCAACGCGTGCATCCCCGAAGGCTACCATGGCCGGGCCGCGTTTCCGGCGGCTGATCCCCCATGACCACCCTGCCCCTCGTCGCCCTCCTCCTCTCGCTCCCGCAGCAGGACCTGAGCCAGCACTTCGGCTTCGATCCGCTCGAAGTCGTGAAGGTCGGGCCGAACGCCGGGCCGGTGGTGGCGGTCGACATGAACGGCGACGGGCTCGGTGACCTGGTGGTCGCCAACAACCACGACAGCCGCATCGAAGTACACCTCCAGAAGAAGGGCGCCACCGAGGCCGATGCCGTGGCCCCCACGAAGGTCAACGAGATCCCCGAGCACTGGCGCTTCCGCCGCGTCGAGGTGCCGGTCGGCGAGGCGATCGGCGGGATCATCCCCCACGACGCCAACGGTGACGGCCGCCTGGACCTGGTTGCGGTGGGCACGCCCAACCGCGTGGTCTTCTACCTGCAGCAGCCCGACGGCACCTTCAAGGCCGACCGCAAGCACACGGTCAAGAACCTGGCCGTCGGCAAGGACGCCCTGGCGATCGCCGACGTCATGGGCGACGCCGCGCCCGAGCTGCTCGTGATCGCGGGGCAGAACATCAGCGTCCATCCGATGAAGGGCACCGACCTCGGTGCACCGGTCGACCTCATCCCGGGTGCGGGCGGTCTGGCCGGAGTGATGGTCGGCGACCTCGATGCCAACGGCAGCAACGACATCGTCGCCGTGCTGCCCGATGACACGCAGCCGATCCGCATCTGGTACGGCACCAAGCGCGACGGCCTGACGCAGATGGGACCGCAGGTCCGCTACGACATGCCGGTGCTGCGCGAGGCCGCGCTGGTGAAGATCAACGGCAAGCCCGGCACGAGCCTGGGCACGATCGAGAAGAAGACCAAGCGCACCGTCGTGCACTCGGCGCAGCCGGCCAAGGCCACCACCGACGGCGGCAAGGGCGAACTCGTCACCTGGTCCTTCGAGGATCCCTCCAACCGCAAGCGCGACTTCGCGGTGGCCGACGTCGACGGCGACGGGTTGCCCGACCTGGTCGCGACCAACACCGAGTCGAACGCCGTGAGCGTGTACCGCCAGCAGAAGGGCGTGGGCTTCGGCAATGCCCAGGAGTGCCCGAGCTACGCCGAGCTCGACTTCATCGCCGCACGCGACGTCGATGGCGACGGCAAGGCCGAGGTCTTCGTCAGCAGCGAGAAGGAAGGCGTCGTCGGCCGGAGCGCATGGAAGGACGGCACCGTCGGCTTCCCGCAGGCCGCCGAGCTGGCCAAGGGCCTGACGCCGGTCGCGATGAACGTGGTCATGCTCCAGGGCGTGCCCACCCTCGCGGTGATCGCCAAGGAGAACCGCAACTACCGGCTCGAGCTCATCGATGCCAAGGGCGGCTCGACGAACTCGATCGACCTCGGCGCCCTGAGCCGCGCGCCGGACACGATCCTTTCGATCGACGCCGACCAGGACGGCAAGGACGACCTGCTGCTCTTCACCCCCGAGAAGCCCATGACCATGGTGCGCTGGGACGGCAAGGACGACCTGAAGCCGTACGTGCTGCTCGAGTCCAAGGACATGTCGCAGTTCGGGCTCGCGCAGGCGGCCAACGCGCAGAACACCGAGATCGCCGATGCCAACGGCGACGGCAAGGCCGAGCTCCTGGTCGCCGACCGCAACTTCATCCGTGCGCTGCGCTACGACACCACCAAGGGCTGGCAGGTCGTGGAGCAGGTCAATGCCGCGCGCGGCGACAGCAAGCTCGTGGCGCTCGCGCTGCGCGGCAACCGCCTGGTCGCCGGCGACAAGGAGAACGGGAAGATCCTCGTGTTCGAACGCAAGGACGGTGCCTGGAAGGAGACCGAGGCGCTCGACGCGAGCGGCTTCAAGTTCACCGCGCTCGCCACCGGCCCCTTCGCCGGCGGCGAGGATGCCGTGCTGCTCGTGGGCGACGAGGGCTTCGGCGTGCTGCGTGATGCGGGCCCGCGCATGGAACTGGTCGAGGTCGGCAGCTTCCGCAGCGACAGCCCCCGCCGCGTCGAGCACGAGATCGGCTCGGGCGACGTGAACGGCGATGGCCGGACCGACCTCCTGCTCCTCGATGCCGGCGAGCAGAACCTGGAGATCCTCACCTTCTCCGACGCCGGCAAGCTCCTCTATGCCACGGGCTTCGAGGTCTTCGAGACCAAGATGTTCTCCGGCGGCGAGCCCAAGGAGTTCCAGCCCAGCCAGGTGGTGGTGCTCGACGTGACCGGCGACGGCGCCGACGACGTCATCCTGCTCTGCCACGACCGAGTGCTCGTCTACCCGCAGATGACCAAGGACGGCGCCAAGCGCTGACCCATGCAGGACCTCGGCGCATTCCAGGATCCCCAGGCGCTGCGCAAGCTGCTGGAGCTCTCGCGCCACCTGGGCGAGTGCGCCGACCTCGACCAGGTCCTGAGCACGGTGATCGATGCCCTGCGCGACTTCCTTCGCAGCGACCGGGCCACGGTCTTCGTGCACGATCCGCGCGACGGCATGCTCGTCACCCGCGTGGCGCACGGGCTCGGCACGAGCACGATCCGCATCCCCGACAGCAAGGGCATCGCCGGCGCCTGCGCGCAGTCGCGCGCGCTCATCAACATCACCGATGCCTACCTGGACGATCGCTTCGACCGGTCGTTCGATGCCAAGAGCGGCTACCGCACGCGCACGATCCTGGCGGTGCCGCTGCTCGATGACGAGGGCGGGCTCGTGGGCGTCGCGCAGGTCCTCAACCGCGCCGAGGGCACCTTCACCGAGCACGACGAACTCGTGGCGCGGTCGCTGGCTGCGCAGGCCGCCGTGGCCGTGCGCCGCGCGACCCTGATCGAGGACCGCATCGAGCGCCTTCGCCTGCAGGAAGAGATCGACGTGGCCCGGTCGATCCAGCAGCAGGCGTTCCCCACCGCCGTGCCGGCGGTGCCCGGCTACGAGCTCTTCGGCCGCAGCACGCCCAGCCAGGAGTGCGGTGGCGATGCGTTCGACCTTGTGCCGCTCGATGATGGCGGGATCGCCGCCGTCGATGCCCCCGCACCGCGCGCCATGCTGCTGATCGCCGATGCCACGGGCCACGGCGTGGGCCCGGCGCTGAGCTCCATGCAGACCCGCGGCATGATGCGCCTGGCGCTGCGGCTCGGGCAGCCCCTGTCGGCGCTGGCCCACCAACTCAACCAGCAGCTGCTCGAGGACCTGCCCGGCGGCCGCTTCGTCACGGCTTGGTTCGGGCTGCTCGATGCGCGCACGCACACGCTGCACTCCTTCAGTGCCGGCCAGGGACCGCTGTTCGTCTATCGCCGCGCGACCGATGCGTTCGAGCCGGTCGACACCGATGCCCCGCCCATGGGCATCATGGACTTCGACGCGGCGATGTGCGCCACGCAAACCGTGTCGTTGGGGCCCGGCGACCTCTTCGTGGCCGTCACCGACGGCTACTACGAGGCCCCCGAAGCCGGCGGCGGCGCGGGGCAGTTCGGCGAGGACCGCGTGTTCGACATCGTGCGCAGGCTGCGCGATGAACCGCTTGAGCGGATCGTCGCCGAGCTCGATGCGGCCGTGCTGGCCTACCACGGCGCAGCCTTCACCCCCGACGACCGCACGGCGATCTTGGTGCGGCGGGCGGTGGGCTGAACGGTTCAGGTTGTGTTGGCTCGGTTGACTCGGCCCGGCCGGGGCGCGTAGCCTGACCCATTCCGAGGAGTCCTCATGACCAAGTCGATCATTGCCGGGGCGTTTGCAGCCATCAGTCTGTCCATGGGCGCCGATGCCGGTTTCACTGGCTTCACCGCTGACCGCGTGGTGCTGAGCAACGGCAACATCCAGTACAAGGTCTACGCGAACTTCGACAACGTCGGCCTGCCCGCCGGCCAGTCGTGGGTGATGCT
>JAIXYQ010000007.1 GCA_027490145.1 Planctomycetaceae bacterium | reverse complement strand
GCACCAACGATGCGTTCGGAGGCGGGTGCCAGCCCCGCCGAGCGACGGACGTGAGCGCGAGCGAAACCTGGTGGAGCGAGCGCGTCCGCGCAGCCAGGGCCCGAGGGCGCGAGAGGACGGCGCAGCCCGCACACTCGCGCCCGATGGCGCGAGAGGACGGCGCGTCGCGCACATCCGCGCCCGAGGGCGCGAAAGGCCCCCCAAACGAAACAGGGCGAGCCCCACGGCTCGCCCTGCGTTGCGTTCATTGCGTGGCCCGCGCGGGCCCCTGGATCACCAGGCGAAGTGCGCGAACGCCTTGTTGGCGTCGGCCATCTTGTGGGTGTTCTCGCGCGTCTGGACCGACTTGCCCTCGTTGCGGGCCGAGTCCATGATTTCCTTGCTCAGGCGCTGGGCGATCGGCTTGCCCTTCTCGTCGCGGGCGGCGCCGATGATCCAGCGGAACGCCAGGCTCTGCGCGCGGCGCTTGGAGAGCTGCATCGGCACCTGGTAGTTCGCACCGCCGACGCGCTTGGAGCGCACTTCGACGCTGGGGCGCACGTTCTCGAGCGCCAGGTGAAAGACCTCGATCGCGGTCTTGGGGAGCGCGTCGGACTTGTCCTTGTCCAGGCGGGCCTGGATGACGTCGAACGCGTCGTAGACGGCGCGCATGGCGGTCGCCTTCTTGCCGTCTTCCATGATGCAGTTGATGAACTTGGCCACGACCAGGTCCTGGTAGCGGGGGTCGGGCTTGAGCTGCTTCTCGCTGGCGGTGAAACGTGCCATCTCTGGGTCCTCTGGGCCATCGGCCCGGTTTGGTTCACGATGCTCGGGCGCTGGTCATGCCCGGACTGGGGAGCATCGTTACTTGGGTTGTGTGGTTCTGACGCTGACGATCACTTCTTGGCGGCGGCGGCCTTCTTCTTCACGCCGTAGCACGAGCGGCTCTTCTTGCGGCCATCGACGCCGAGGCAGTCGAGGGCGCCACGCACGACGTGGTAGCGCACGCCGGGAAGGTCACGCACGCGGCCACCGCGCACGAGCACGATCGAGTGCTCCTGCAGGTTGTGGCCTTCGCCGCCGATGTAGGCGGTCACTTCACGGCCGTTGCTGAGGCGAACGCGGCACACCTTGCGGAGCGCGGAGTTCGGCTTCTTGGGGCTGACCGTCTTCACCTGCAGGCACACGCCGCGCTTCTGCGGGCAGGCGGCAAGTTCGCGCACCTTGGACTTGGTGGCGGGAGAGCGGCGGGGCTTGCGAACGAGTTGGTTGATGGTCGGCATTGGCGTTTGAAGTGAAGGGTCGACAAGACTAGCGAAGCCTCGGCTCCACTGCAACAGTCCGCTTCCGTGTTATAGGAAGACCCGTCCTGTCCTTGACTTGCAGCACCATTCCCCTAGACTGCTTCGCTCGACACAGCGCGCCCTGTCGTGCGCGCCCTGACCACGGAGCCAGCCATGAATCCCGCCTTCCGAACCTCGCCCGGCCGCAAGCGCCGTCGCCGTGCGCACCAGGCCCTCAAGCCCGTGCACACCACCCTGTGCCCCAACTGCGGCGCTGCGAAGCGTCCGCACGCCTCGTGCATGGCCTGCGGCTACGTCCGCCCCGGTCTGCAGCTGAAGCTCGGCGGCCAGGAAGCCTAAATGCGCATCGGCGTCGACGTCATGGGGGGCGACAACGCCCCCGACGAGATCCTGAAGGGCTGCTTGCAGGCCCTCCCTCGCCTCGCCGACGACGACACGCTGGTGCTGCTGGGTGATCGCGGCGCCATCGAGGACACGCTCAGCGAGCGCAGGATCAAGGATCCGCGCATCGAGTGCGTCTTCACGTCGCAGGTCATCGGCATGGACGAGTCCCCGGTCGATGGGATCCGCAACAAGGAAGACTCGTCGATCACGGTCATGAGCAAGATGGGCGCCCCCGGGCATGCCCAGCGGCTCGACGCGATCCTGAGCGCAGGCAACACCGGCGCGTGCGTCGCCGGCGCCCAGATGTACCTGCGCCGCCTGCCCGGCGTGATCCGCCCCGGCATCGCCTGCACGATCCCCACCTTCGCCGGCCCCGTCGTGCTGATCGACGTCGGTGCGAACATCGAGCCCAAGCCCGCGCACCTGGCGCAGTACGGCGTCATGGGCGACGTGTACGCGCACGACATCCTGGGCATCAAGCAGCCCCGCGTCGCGCTGATGAACGTCGGCGGCGAGGCGAACAAGGGCACCGCCGATGCCAAGGAAGCGCGTGAACTGCTCGAAGGCACGCCCAACATCAACTTCATCGGCTTCGTGGAAGGCCGCGGCGTCTTCGACGGCGAAGCCGACGTGGTCATCACCAACGGCGTCGTGGGCAACGTGATGATCAAGCTCGCCGAGGGCCTCTCGGCCGGCATCTTCCGGGCGCTCGCCACGGAAGTGCTCGAGATCGACCCGTCGCTCGCGGCGCGGCTCGACCCGGTCGTGAAGAGCCTCTACGCCAAGTACGACTACCACGAGTACGGCGGCGCGCCGCTCATGGGCGTGAACGGAACCTGCCTGATCAGCCACGGCTCCAGCCAGGCGCGCACCATCATGAATGCCGTGCTGCGCTGCAAGCAGTTCGTCGCCGCGGGGATCAACGACACGCTCGTCAAGCGCCTCGCGGCGTGCACGGCGGCCCAGGCATGATCCAGCCCTGCGGCGTGCGGCTTGCGGGAACGGGCTCGGCCGTTCCCGACACCACCCTGACCAACAACGACCTCGCACGCATCCTCGACACGAGTGATGAGTGGATCGCGCAGCGCACGGGCATCCGCGAGCGCCGCGTGTCCGCGGGAGCCGTCGATCCGGTCTTCAACCTGAGCTGCAAGGCCGGCCAGCGCGCGCTGGACATGGCCGGCATGAAGGGCAGCGACATCGACCTGGTGATCCTGGGCACCGTGAGCGGCGAGATGCTCTGCCCGAGCACCGCGTGCCGCGTCGCGGCTGCGCTGGGCGCCACGCCGGCCGGCGCGTTCGATATCGCGGCGGCATGCAGCGGCTTCGTCTACTCGGTCAACATCGCCGACTCGATCATCCGCGCCGGGCGCGCCAGGCGCGTGCTCGCCATCGGCTGCGACGCGATCTCGTCGGTGGTCGACTACACCGACCGCACGGTGAGCATCCTCTTCGGTGATGCCGCGGGCGCGGTGGTGCTCGAGCGCTGCGACGATCCCTCCAAGGGGTGCCGCTACCAGACCATGAGCGCCGATGGCGCGAACTGGCAGCACCTCTACATGCCGTACCGGCCGGACATCGTGCCCGAGTGCGACCGCACCAACCCGATCCGGCTGGGCAACCTGCGCATGAACGGCCGCGAGGTCTACAAGTTCGCGGTCAACCGCTTCCGCGAGGTCATCGAGGATGCCTTCCAGCAGACCGGCCTGACCGCCGACGACGTCAGCCAGGTGATCTGCCACCAGTCGAACGCCCGCATCATCGAGAGCGCCATCGAGAAGCTGAACCTGCCGCGCGAGAAGGTCCTGGTCAACATCGATCGCTACGGCAACACGAGCGCCGGCTCGGTCGGTCTCTGCCTTGACGAACTGAACCGCGCTGGCAAGACTCCCGACGGCAAGCCCTTCATCATGGTCGCCTTCGGTGGCGGCCTGACCTGGGCCAGCTGCGTGTGGAACAAGTGACGCACCCGCCGGCATCGAGGCCGGCCAGACAGGAGCCACCATGAGTCAGACCGTCCTCCTCTGCCCCGGACAAGGCGCGCAATCGATCGGCATGGGCACCGCCTGGGCCGCATCGAGCGCCGCAGCGCGTGCGGTCATCGAGGCCGCCGACCGCGCCACCTCGCTGCCCATCGGCAAGGCCCTGTCCACCGTCTGTGCCGAAGGACCGCTCGACCAGCTCAGCCGCACCGACATCAGCCAGCCGGCGCTCTACACCGTGGGCGTGGCCTGTGCCGCGGCCATGCGCGAGCGCGCCCCCCTGTCGCTCGCCGCGGCAGCCGGCCTCTCGCTCGGCGAATACACCGCGCTGCACCTGGCCGGTGCGTTCAGCTTCGAGGATGGCCTTCGACTGGTCGCCCTGCGCGGTCGATTCATGCAGGACGCCGCCGAGTCGAGTCAGGGCGGCATGGTCGCCCTGATCGGTGCCGACGAGGACAAGGCGCTCGAGGTCTGCGCCAAGGCCGCACAGGGCGAGGTCCTGGTGTGCGCCAACTTCAACGCGCCCGGGCAGATCGTGCTCAGCGGCCATGCCACCGCCTGCGACCGCGCCGTCACGGTGGCCGGCGATCTGGGCCTGCGCGCGACGAAGCTCGTGGTCGCGGGCGCCTTCCACAGCCCCCTGATGCAGCCCGCAGCCGAGCGGCTCGCCAAGGCGCTGGATGAGACCGCCTTCTCGGCCCCGTCGAGCCCGGTCTGGAGCAACGTCACGGCTCGGCCCCACGGCAGCGATCCCGTCACCATCAAGCAGCTGTTGGTCCAGCAACTCACCGCCCCGGTCCGGTGGAGCCAATCCTGCACCGACCTGATCGACTCGATGCGGTCGGCGGGTACAGTGGTGACGTTCCGCGAGGTTGCTCCAGGCACCGTCCTGAAGGGCCTCATGAAGCGGATCGATCGAACCTGCGAGGTGACCAGCCATGACCAGCCCGACCCCGTCACTGCCTGACCTGCTGCGCGCCGCCGCGCTGCTCGCGCCGCTCGCCCTCGCTGCCTGCGGCGAAGAAGCCCCGCCGCCACCGCCGCCGGTGGTCCAGGCCGAGCCCGAGCCGCCGCCGCCGCCGCCGGCACCCGCGGTCACCAGCATCGCCGAGCTCATGGAGCGCTACGGCATCGACCAGCGCGTGAACCTGCCGGAAGACCTGGCGCCGCCAGCCGACCCCGAGCGCATCGCCATGCTCAAGTTCATGGATGGCGTGGTCCGCGGCGAGCAGGCCAAGGTCGAGCCGATGCTCGGCGACGATGACAAGGCCATCCTCAAGGAAATGGTCGACGACGGCTCGTGGAAGCGCGCCACGGACAACGTGACCAAGGCCGATTGCCGCTGGGGCAAGGGCCCCGATGGCACCGATTGCGCGTTGGCGGTCTTCTCCTACTCCGCCGGTGACGACCAGGTCGCCATGTGGTCCTTCACCGCGACCGAGGACGAGAGCGGCACCTTCACCGCCGAGGCCTGCCTGCCCGGCATGATCGACAAGCTCTCGGGCGACGATTGGGTCAAGGCCTGGTTCGACGTCGTGTCGAAGTACCTCGCGCGGGCCGACGAGCCCGAAGAGGTCGTGGCCCCGCCGCAGAAGAAGACGCAGGAAGAGGGCGACAGCGAGGCCCCCAAGATGGGATCAGGCGTGGGTGGTGGCGGCGCACCGATGCGACGCAAGCCGCCGGCCGAACCGCTGCCCGCCCCGACGGGGCCGAACCCCTCCGGCAACTGACCTCGCGCCGGACGCACACGCATGCAACACCAGGAGCCCCGATCGGGGCTCCTGTCACATGCTGGGCGTGGAATCGCGCCCCCGCGGGGGCGCCTGCATCACATCGTCATGCCGCCATCGACCACCAGCACATGGCCGGTCAAGTAGCTGGCTTCGTCTGAACTCACGAAGGCCACGGCCGCCGCGATGTCATCGGGCGTGCCGAAGCGGCGCACCGGGATGTGCTCGATGGCCTTGTCCTTGACGATCTGCGGCAAGGCATCGGTCATGTCGGTCGAGATGAAGCCCGGCGCGATCACGTTGGCCGTGATCCCCTTGGAGCCGAGTTCCTGGGCGATCGTCTTGGTGAGGCCGATCACGCCGGCCTTGGCCGCGGCGTAGTTCGCCTGGCCAGCGTTGCCGCTGATGCCGCTGACGGAGCCGACGTTCACGATGCGGCCCCACTTCCCGCGCAGCATGTGACGGCTGGCGGCACGGCAGCCGGCGAAGCAACTCCGCAGGTTCACCGAGAGCACGGTGTCGAAGTCCTCGTCGCTCATGCGCAGGATCAGCCCGTCGCGGGTGATGCCCGCGTTGTTGACCAGGATGTCGAGCCGGCCATGTGCCGAGGCCACGTCCTCCACCAACTGCGCGAAGCCCGCCGCATCGGCGAGATCGCACGAGCGGGCTTCGGCGCTGCCGCCTGCGGCGGTGATGGCGGCGACGACGTCCGCCAGGGCCTCGGCGTTGCGCGCGACGGCCACGACATGCCGCCCGTCACGGGCAAGTCGAAGGGCGATGGCCTTGCCGATGCCTCGGCTGGCTCCAGTGACGATGGCGACGCGACGTTCGATGGCAGGATCCTTTCCTCTTGGCGCGGGGAGCGCTCTCCGCGAGTGTATCGGCCACGAACCACCCCGACGGGTTCGCCCGGCATCGCTATACTCCGCCCCCACGGCATTCCGCCGTTGCAGGAGGCACCCCTTTGACCGAAGCAGAGATTGAAGCCAAGGTGATCAACATCATCGCCGACAAGATCAAGGTCGAGAAGGCCGAGATCAAGCGCGAGACGAACTTCATGACCGACCTGAATGCCGACAGCCTCGACATGGTCGAGTTGCTGATGGCCTTCGAGGAGGAGTTCGGCACCAAGATCCCGGAAGGCGACAGCGAGAAGTTGCAGACCGTGGGCTTGGCCATCGACTACATCAAGCAGCGCAAGGCTGCCGGCAACTGATCCGGGCTGCGGCTGGCGGGCTCCGGGCTTCCCGGGCGCACCGATCCGGCCGCATGCCTCGGACGATCGACCGAACACACCCAAGGGGGGCGCCCACGCGCCCTCCTTGGTGCTTTTTGTGTAGGTTCTCCGGTCCATGCGCACCCTGACCCTGCGACGCGTCGTGGTCACCGGCCTTGGGGCCGTGACCGACTGCGGCCACTCGGCCCCCGCCACCTGGGATTCCATGATCCATGGCCGTTCCGGCATCGGACCGGTGACCGCCTTCCAGCAGAGCGGCGACTGGTCCGTCACCTTCGGCGGCGAGGTCCGCAACCTGGACTTCACCAAGGTGCTCGATCCCCGCGATGCCAAGCGCATGGACCGCTACTGCATCTTCGGCTACACGGCCGCCTGCGAGGCCGCGATGGACAGCGGCATCGACTTCACCTCGGGCGACCCGTACCGCCGCGGCGTGGCCATCGGCAGCGGCATCGGCGGCATCGAGACGATCGAGCAGGGCATCAACAAGATCGCCCAGTCCGGTCCCCGCATGGTGAACCCGTTCACCGTGCCCAAGCTCATGCTGAACTCCTGCTCGGGCCACGTGAGCATCCGGTTCGGCCTGCGGGGCTCGAACGTGGCCACGGCCACGGCCTGCGCCAGCGGAAGCCACGCCATCGGTGCGGCGTACCACTTCATCCAGCGCGGTGATGCCGACGTCATGATCGCCGGCGGCGCCGAGGGCTCGGTCACGCAGCTCTGCATGGCCAGCTTCGCCGCGATGAAGGCACTCAGCACGCGCAACGACGCTCCCACCGAGGCAAGCAGGCCCTTCGACCGCGACCGCGACGGCTTCGTGCTGTCCGAAGGCGCGGGAGTGATCGTGCTCGAGGAGCTCGAGCATGCCAAGGCCCGCGGTGCCAGGATCTACGCCGAACTCGTCGGCTACGGCGTCAGCGGCGATGCCCATCACATCGCTGCGCCGGATCCGGCCGGGGCCGGGGCGCAACGCGCGATGGTCAATGCCCTGGCCGACGCCCAGCTCTCGCCCGACGCGATCGGCTACATCAACGCGCACGGCACGAGCACGCCGCTCGGCGATGCCGCCGAAGTCGCCGCCGTGAAGCAGGTCTTCGGGCTCCACGCCCAGCGGCTCTCGGTCAGCAGCACGAAGGGCGTGACCGGACACGGCCTCGGCGCCGCAGGCGGCATCGAGACGATCGCCACGGTCATGGCCGTGAAGACCGGCATCCTGCCACCGACGATCAACCTGCACAGCCCCGACGACGGGTTCGATCTGGACTTCGTTCCCAACCACGCCAAGGAACGATCGATCCGCTACGCGATCAACAATTCCTTCGGCTTCGGTGGCCACAACACCAGCCTGGTGTTCGCTCGCTTCGAGGGTTGACGCCCCCGCCCCGGGTCAGGACGCCGGCGCGAGCATCATGCGCTCGGACTGCTGCACCGCTTCGCTGAAGTTCGGTGCGCAGGCGTCGGCGCCCACGAGCTTCCAGAGGTCCGGGACGATCTGGAACGGCTGGCCGCCCACGATGATCCGGACACCGTCCGCCGCACGCGATGCGCGCACCGCGGCGATCGTGTCGGCAAGCGGGCGCAGCGAGAGCGAACTGCCGATGCCCAGGGCGAGCACATGGATGGGGCGACCGGTCTGGGATCCATCGAGCACGGCCACGATCTCGTCGGCGGGCGTGTTCGCACCCAGGCACTCGACCTTCCAGCCGGCTACCTCGAAGAGATCGGCGAGCATGCGGACGCCCATGTCGTGGTGGTCGCCACCGACGCTGGTGGCCAGCACGCGCCAGGGCCGCTCGCCCTCGACGGGCACGTCCATGCGCAACTGGGCCATCATCGCCTGGGTGGCGTTGGTCACGAAGTGCTCATCGGCGATCGATGCTTCCTGCATGTGCCACATGCGGCCGACCTCGGCCATGCTGGGCACCAGGATGCGTTCGTAGACCTGCGCCAGCGTGCGGCCGGAGAGGCGAGCACCATGCACGACGTGCCAGGCTCGATCGCGATTGCGTTCGAGCAGATGCAGCAGGTACAGCCGTGCGGCGGTCGAATCCCCACCCGTGGCATTGAGCAGTGAACTCGGCTGCGGCACGGCCGTGCCGGCCACGCGCTCCAAGGCCTGATCCACGACGCGGCATGCCACCATCGCCTGCTTGGGAAGCTGCTCGGCCAGCACATCGCGCAGCGCGTGCATGCTCTCGACGACGTCGGTGTCGTGCACCTGCCGCGACGAGAACGCCACGCGGGACCACTGCACCTGTTCGACCAGCAACTCGACGCGCTCGAAGGCCACCGCCACCGCGAGGTGACCGAGCCGCTGGAGCATCTCAGCCTTCCAGAGCCGCTCCGCATCCGGGCCGTATCGCGCCTGGATGCCGGGGACGCGCTCGAGCAGGCGGGCCGCAGCCCAACCCGCGATGGCGCGGGACACGCCATCGATCGTCTCGGCAGCCTGTCGGCTTGCGGGGTTCACGCTCGCGGCTTCGCATGCAAGGCAGGCGGGGATTCACCCCGACGCTTGCCCAGTTATCGTCAGTCGCGCTTGCCGCCGAACATGGCAGCCAGCCTGAACGCCAACTTGAGGGCCTCGATGTAGACCCAGACGAGGGTGACCACCAGGCCGAAGGCCAGATACCACTCGGCTTCACGGGGCGCGCCGGCCTGCACGGCGTCATCGATGACCCGGAAGTCAACCACGAGCCACAGCGACGCAAGCCCCAGCACCAGCACGTTGATCCCCAAGCCGATCAGCGCCGGGGTGCCGCCCTCGAGGGCGCTGCCGATGGAGATGAACGGCAGCGACACGCCGAAGAGCGAGAGCACGAAGCCGATCAGCATGACGACCATCAAGCCGACGGTGGCCACGGTGAGCGCCATCTGGAAGGTCTGGCCTCCACGCAGGATGCGGGCCTTGTAGAGGCCGAGCATGGTGCCCATGAGCGCCATGGTGATGACGAACGCCTGCAGCGCAAGGCCCCCCGCGACCGTGATGCCCTTGGACTCGAGGATCTTCTCGAGGAAGAACGTGACCGAGCCGATGGTTGCACCCTGCAGGAGGGAGTACACCGGCGCCACCCAACGGGCGCTCGCAGGGTTGCGCCAGATGGCGAAGAACGCCACGAAGCTGAAGATCAGCGAGGCGATCATGAACCCCATCGACCAACCGGGGTTGGAGCCCGTGATCGCGTACGCGATGGCACCGGCGATCGCGCAGAGCATGGCGCAGGCGCCGGTCTTGTTGATCACGCCCTGAACGGTGGCCACGCCGCCGGCGGGCTGGGCATGGATCTTCTGGTCGAAGAGCTGGTCGGCGAAGACGGGATTGCTGGATTGGAGCTGGGTCATGGAGTGGTTCCCTGGAATGTGGCTGGGAAGTCTAGGAGATCGGAACGGGTGCGCCGCGGTCGATCACGACGGCCGCTGCGCCGACTGTTCGGCCTGGCGCGCCTGGGCGTAGCGGGCGAGCTGCCGAGCGAGAGTGTCGGCATGGGCGGGGTGGAAACTGAAATCGAAGCCCAGGCCGACGTAGGTCCGCTGGCTGCTGTCCAGGCGCGTATGCGCCAACTTGGCGGCGACCACGATCGGCACCGGCATCGACGAACCAAGGGGAATCCGCAGCCAGAACGTGCGGTGGCGTGCGAAGACCGGTGCGGCCGTGGCATCGACCCGAAGTCCCACGCCGCCGGTGGCCATGTTCATCAGTTCAGCCTTGACCGGGGGGCCGACCTGCGGGCGCCGCGACGGCTCGGCACCGATCGTGCCATGCTCGAGGTAGTCCCGTGCGACCGCGTCGTAGGCCACCTGGGCATCGTGCACGCTGGCCGGATCGAGCAACGGGAAGACATCGATCTCGGGCGGCGTGAGACCGCCGAGTTCAAGACGCGGGTGACGACGCAGGCAGCGCTCGACCGCATCCGGGAGCTCGAGTCGGAGCACGCGGCCTTCGCGGCCGGGGACATCGCCGAGCTTGCGTGTGGTGAACGTCCAGCGATTCTGTCCAAGCGTGATCACGCCGATGAGCGACACGCCATCGCGCAACTGGATCGGCATGCCGACCGTGGCGGGCGACTCGACGAGCACATCGTCATCGCGCAACTCCACGACATGCAGTCGCCAGATCAGGTCGCTGGCATCGCGTGATTCGGCGCCCATGCCGGGACGGGCGATGGCGACCTCGATCGCGCCGCCGCGTTCGAAGACCTGGGCCATGGTCCGCCGCCACTCCGCCGTCCGGGATCGTTGCGCTGGCATGACCCCATCCTACGCGGCGGGGATCATGGGGTTCGCACGCCCTGCAACGCCGACAGGGCTCGCGCGGCGGCAGAGCAGCGTTCGGCGGTTGCCGGCTGCCCGCCGAACCGGACGGCGTAGAACGACTCGACCACCGACCGAAGGTGCGCTGCAGCATCGGGTGAGCGCTGGGCCAGTTCGGCCGCTACATCCAATGGCGTCATGCCGGCCCGGCGCATGGCGCCCCGCCGGTGGGCGACGCGGAGCGCATCCAGATAATGGCGGGTCAGTTCGCGCTCGCGGGGCGAGGCATCGGGGCCCAGGAGTGGCTCCGTCCGTCGGCGCCTCACCCGCAGCAGCGCAGCGACGACGATCGACGCGGCAAGCACCATCCCGATCGAGGCGAGCCACAGGCCGCCCACGAGTCCAGAGAACGTCTCGGCCAGGCGCTGGCGGATGGCATCGACTGCCTCGCGCGTGGCGCGCACCGGGCGGGCCAGCGCCTCGCGCGTGCTCGCCATGCGGTCGACGAGCTCGGCCTGCGCCTGAACGTCGAAGCTGACCACGTGGCGTGTCCAGGCGAAGTTCAGCGGGTCCCACAGCCATCGCAGTCCGTCGGCCCAGCTGCGCTGCTCGGCCTGGAGGGCCTCGAGCGTCATCGGCGGCGTGCCATCGAAGGTCGTCCACTGCGCATCGCCCGTGCGGACCTCGACCCAGGCGTGCGCGTTGGAGGATCGCACGATGTACTGCGACTGCGCGGCGTCGTACTCAAGGGCGATGAAGCCCGCCACGACGCGCGCATCCACCCCCATCGACTGGCACATGGCGCAGAGTGCGCTGGCGAAGTACTGGCAGTGGCCCTGGCGCGACGACGACAGGAAGTTCACGATCGGGTCCTCGCCGCGACGACGCACGATCGAGCCCAGGTCGGTCGTGTACCGAAACTCCCCCGAGAGCAGCGCCGACTCGAGGGCGGTGGCCACCGCGCGATTGCGTTCCCAGCGCGCCGCCGGTCGACGCAGGGCCTCATCGACGTCGGGCACGGTGCGTCCGCGGGGCTTCCATCGCTCCCACAGGTCCAGCGCCAACGGGCGCACGCCGGCCACGGGGAAGGTGGGCACGGCCTCCGGCTCGATGAACCCACCCGAAAGCACCGTCATGTCGCGATCGCTGGCGTACGGCTTGACCGCCACCGTGTAGCGATCGAACTCGCCGATCCGGCTCGATGCACCCGAGAGGAGCATCGTGGCCTGGTCGAACGCGACCGACGTCCCTTCGGCGGCCTGGATGGAGATCGGCGCGAGCACGCTGAAGACCTGGTTCGTGGCGAGCCCCCGCATCTGCACGACCTGCCGGTACACCTGGAACCGCGCATCGATGCCCGACTCGACGAACGGCACGAACGCCTCACCGGCGCCGTCGATGTACTCGCGGCGTGGTTGCTGGGGCACCTGCCAGGACTGCGAGATGGGGTCGTACCGATCGAACACCGCACCACGCAGGTGCAACGGCTCGTTGTGCTCGATCGCCACGCCGTCGGGCCCGATCCATCGCACGGTCATGACCTCGGTGCGCGAATCCTCGATGCGTTCATCCGAGGCCAGGCTGACGCGCAGCGAGAATCCGCCCGTGCGCGTGCGGCTCCACGATTCCCCGTCGAGGCCTTGGCGCGGGAAACCGAGGAACACCAGCGAGGCGCACACGGCGGTCACGATGACCGAAGCCACCGCGAAGCCGGTCCAGCTCCGCATGGGTGCAGCGCCGGTGGTGGGCTCGAACGCCACCGGCAACGATCCGGCGGGGACCAGGGCCGCATGCGCCGCGCCAGCGCGCTCCGTGCTCGCCTGCACCCAGGTCGCGGCCGCGCAGACAGGCATCAGCAGCGATCCGATGACCAGGGGAAGCCCCGCCAGCACATCGGTGGCGTCGAGTGCGGCCACGAGGAGCAGGATCGAGCCCAGCGCGAGCACGTGCCGCTCGTCGGCTGCACGGTGCCGCGCGAAGAGCTTGATGACCAGTGCGGTTCCGCAGAGGAACCCGACCTGTTCGATGCCGGGTGGGCGCCCGGCGATGAACGCCGAGACCACGGCGGCGGCGACGAGGCTGGCGATGATCGAGTGCGCGACGATGGTGGGCATCCGACGCGGCCGGACACCCTGCGCAAGCACACCGCTGAGCGCTGCGGCGACCAGCGAGAACGACAGGAACACGAAGGAATCATCGGCGATGCAGAAGGCCGACAGCGAGAGCATCGCGGTCACCAGGATCATGGCCTGCATGGCGCGTGGCATCGTCAAGATGCACCCCCATGGCGAGACGCCAGTCCCTGCAACTGCGCCGCCGATTGGTGCACGGCTGCGGGGCCGCCGACGGATGGATCGATGCGGCCCGGATGGATGACCACCGTGGCGGATCGCTCGTCACCGGGGCCCGAGACCATCGCCGTGGTCCGCGGCGCATCCAGATCGAGCTTCGCCAGCTGCACCAGCAATCGATCCAGGTGACGCACGCCGCCCGCGGCGGGCATGGCTGCGCACGGCAACCCGTGCACACGAAGGCTCACCTCATGGCCCAGCGCGACGGCGCTTGACGCCAGGCTTGCCGCCATCGTGATGGCATCCTCCTCCCGCTGACGGGCATCGACGCCGACGGGCACGCGGCCGGCCAGCGATGCCGTGGGCTCGGAGAGGTTCAGCACCAGGCGAAGCCTCGGGTAGCTCGGGCTCGCGCGTTCGATGACGGCGAGCTGCTCACGGGACGCCGAGCGACGCCACGCCACGTCACGAAGGCTCGTGAGTTCCGGTGCATCGCGGACGCCGAAGAACTCCTCGCCGTGACCGGGCCGTGAGGCCGCACGCTGGCCGGCGGGGCCGCGGTCAAGGAGCGCGCGCAGGCGTGGCGCCGGCACGCGCACCACGCGCGGCAGGACGGTGATCGTCGCGCGTTGCCGCCAGGTGACGCGCTTGCCGACGAGCCCGAACGGGAACGATGACTGGGCGATGACGTCGGTGAGCTGCACCTCGCCACGTCGCGCAGGCCACCAGGCACGCTCCACCATGGACTGCTCCCCTGGCCCGAGCGACACGAGCCAACCCTGCGATGCACCAAGTGCGGACTCGCGGATCGACACGGCGAAGGCCGGCCAGAACCACGATGCATTGCGGACCTCGTACCGCAGCATCAGGGGCTGGCCGAGGCGCGCATCCCGGGGCACCAGCCGCCGGACACGCAGCGCCATCATCATCGCGCCGCTGGCCAATCCACTGACGACGATCATGCCGACGCCCGTCCCGACCGCCCAGATCAGCAGGTTCGACGGACGCCACACCACCGCCAGGACCAGCACCAACACCCCGATCACGAAGACGAGTCCACCGAGCGCCGGCCGGTAGGACAGGCGACGCCTCATGATGCGCGTTCGCGGACGCCGGACGTGTGCATCATGGACCGGGCTCCGGCGCCGTCCTGGGCAGGTCGTCGCGCAGTCGATCGATCGCCTCGAGCAGGGTCTGGCAATCGTTGGGGCGGAACGATCCGCCCGGCAGATCGACGCTCCATCCGCTGACGGCCTTGCGATCGATGCGATGGTGCGACCCGGGCTCCAGATCGGGCCGCGTCCGTGGCCGATCGACCAACAGGCCATCGACGCCATCCCCATCAAGGTGATCCACGCGATACCACGCCTGCTAGATGCGGTCATCGCCGTCGGTACCGCCCACGGGTGCCTGCACCATGAAGTGCTCCTGGGCCAGTGCGCGCCAGGCCGGCGCGTCCGAACGGGCCAGCGATGCGAAGGCCGTGGCAAAGAGCGGGAAGGTCCGCTGGGCCTGGCGGGCATTCGCATCGACCTCGCGCTGCGCCAGGTAGAGCACTGCGTCGCCTTCCTCGATGCGCTGCGCCGCATCGAGCGGCCAGGTCCAGGCCTTGCGGAACGCGCCACGCTCGCTGGCCGCACACACCGCCACGCGGGGGGACTTCACATGATCGATCCCGATCGCGGCGATCCGCTCGCGCCACGCGCGGCTGCCTGCATGGGACTCCGCGACGAATCGATCCGCCTCCGCCAGCGGCACGAGCGCCACCACCATGCCGTCGCCGATCTCGACGGGCTGTCCCGGCAACGGCAACTCATCCTCCAGCAGCAGCGGGACGAGCGTGTCGAGCACCATCTCGGCGGCCAGGGCGTGCTCCACCGGGACCTCCAGGAGCTCGAGTTCCGGCCGGCCGATCCGTCCGA
Organism: Planctomycetaceae bacterium; assembly: GCA_027490145.1. Classification (GTDB taxonomy): domain Bacteria; phylum Planctomycetota; class Phycisphaerae; order Phycisphaerales; family SM1A02; genus SYIB01. The sequence goes on along the minus strand of JAIXYQ010000007.1, from coordinate 178,173 downwards.
GTCCGACGGTGCAGATCGCCACATGGCTCGATGGGACATCGGCCTTGTCGCTGACGCCGGGCAGGCGCACGATCCGCCACATCAATCGATCGATCGGCACCGCATCGGCTGCCAGCACTTCCTGATCGAGCTCGGCCCGCGGCACGAATTGCCCGGTGGTCACGTCCAGCACACCGGCGGCGTCGGCGATCGAACCCGCCAGCAGGTTCAGGAGCTGGAAGTACTCGTTCGGACCCTCGTCACCGTCGAGCTGGACCTGCAACCGGATGACCCAGGGACACGACGCAGCGTCGCCCAGCATGGCGCGCCAGGCGTCGTCGACCTCGAGCGCCTTCTCGCACCACAGCGCCACGGGGTTCTGCACGCCATCGATGGCGCACTCGATGGCCCAGTTGACCTCGCCCTCGCCCAGATCCATCTCGGAGCCGACCGGCTCGGTCGCCTCCATCCAAGCGGTCAGGGCCGCAAGCACCTCGGCTGCGGTCGGTGGGTCGGCATGCGGCCAGAAGGCGACCAGCTGCAGCGGCGTGGGCTCGAGCTCGGGCCATGAGCCCGACGGTACTGGCGCGTGGTCACCGGGCTGCTCGTGGTCCATGGTGCTACGGTACACCGTGTTGCGGGCGCTCCACCCATGACCCAACCAGCACCAGCCGAATCCGCATTCGATCGCCGCCCATCGTCGCCATGGCTCCTGGCATCGATCGGATCGGCCGCGGTGATCATGGGCTTCTCGTGGTTCGGCGGGTTCATCGGATGGCACGATGCCGTCGCTGCGCCGTTCGATGGCGCACCCTCGATGACCCTGTCCACCTTCAAGCCCCACGGGACGAAGGCAGCCCATGCGATCTGGATCCTCTCGGACCGCGCCCTCTGCATCGGCCCCTACTCGGCGGCGACGTGGACCGCCCTGCGCGCCGCAGCGCTCGGTGTGGCCATGCTGGGAAGCCTGGTGGCCTTTCGTGGCGTGCTCGGGCGGATGGGGGGCCTCGCGGACCATGAGGCCGCGACCGTGACGGTCCGCGAAGCACGACGCGTGCTGGTCTGCTGGCTCGTTCCCCTGATGGGGCTCTTCCTGACCGGTGCGCTGCTTCCCCTGGACGCGCCGCGGATCGCCGGACTGGTGTGGGTGGGCACGATGAGCGTGGCATGGCTGCCCTGGCGGATGGCCCGCGCGGTCAACCGGGCCGGGCGTGGAGGAGCCCTCGGTGCGACGGTGGTGCAGGCCCTGATCGGCGTGGCGTGCCTGGCTGCCGCGGTGCTCGCCGGGGGCGCGCTGGTGGCGGCGCCGACCTGATCCCGCCCGGGTCTGGCCGGACCCAAGGCTCCGGATCGCCCGAACCCAGGCACCACGGCGCGCGTCGGTCCAACCGCGGGCGTACAGTGCCCGCGCCCGACGTCACCCTCTATACAGGAGAACACCGTGGATCCACTGCGTCAGTTGATGACCGCCGTCCTTGCCCTGCCCGTGGTGGCCTGCGCCGCCGTTGGCCCCCAGCAACCCGCCGACGCCAAGCCGGCCCAGGCGCCTGCCGCCCAGCCCGCCCCTGCCGCGGCCGAAGCACCGAAGGCCGAAGCACCGAAGGCCGACGAAACCGAAGCCGAGATCAAGAAGCTGCGGACCGAAGCCCAGTTGCGCGAAGAGCAGCTCTCGGCGGAACTCGCCCGCGTGCGCGCCGAAAAGGCACGGCTCGATGCCAAGATGGCGCTCAACGCCTCCCAGCAGGCTGCCGCCAACGAACCCGAAGCCACCCGCCTCGCGGGCATGCAGCGTGAGGCACAGCTGCGCGCCGCCGCGCTCGATGCCGAGCTCGCCGCCGGCAACGCCGAGATGGCGCGCCTGAAGGCCGAGCAGGACCTGCTCGACATGCGTCACCGCGTCAAGCTCGCCGGCCTGCGCCGCGAACAGGAAGCGATCGCCGCGGAGAATGCGCTCACCGCCGAGAAGCGCCGCGCCGAGCAGGCCCGCCTGGCCGATGAGCAGATGCGCGTCGACATCGAGTCGCGCACGATGGCCGGCCGCCTCGCCCAGCGCGACGCCGCACAGAAGATGCGCGAAGCCGTCGATGTGCTCGATGCCTATCCGGAGCAGCCGTTCAAGGATGGCGTCATCACCGTCAGCGACCGTCGCATCGCGCTCAACGGCCCGATCGTCAGCGGCACCGCCGACTACGTCTGCGACCGCATCGACTGGTTCAACAACCAGGACCGCACCAAGCCGATCTTCATCGTCATCGACAATTCGCCCGGCGGCAGCGTGATGCAGGGCTACCGCATCGTGAAGGCGATCGAGACCAGCGACGCCCCCGTGCACGTGATCGTGAAGAGCTTCGCCGCCAGCATGGCCGCGACGATCGCCACGCTCGCCCCGCACAGCTACGCGTATCCCAACGCGATCATCCTCCACCACCAGATGTCCACCGGCATCTCGGGCAACATGACCGACATCGAGCAGGAAGTGAAGATGGCGCAGGAGTGGGAGCGCCGCCTCGCCGAACCGATCGCCCGCAAGATGGGCATCTCGATGGCCGAGTTCAAGGAGCGGATGTACAAGGCCCGCAAGACCGGCGACTGGGATGAGTTCGCCGACAACGCCGTCAAGCTCAAGTGGGTCGACCACGTCGTGAGCGAGATCCGCGAGGAAGGCATCCGCCGCAAGCCCGAGAACGCACCCGCCGCCCCGATGTGGGGCATGTTCGGCGTGAGCATGAAGCAGGATGAGCAGGGCCGGCCGTACATGAGCCTGCCCCCGCTCGATCCGTACGACTGCTACTTCATGGTGAACCCGCGCGGCTTCTACCGCATCGAAGGCCGCTGAGCGCACGGCCCCACATCACCATCGACGGCACACACCGGGCGGCGCCGAAGGGCGTCGCCCGGTTTTCATTGAGGCCCGTGTTCAGAGCACCAGGTTGACCATGCGCCCCGGCACCACGATCACCTTGCGCGGCGACTTGCCCGCCAGGTGCGGCTGCACGTCGGCGTGCCCGAGCGCGATCGCCTCGACCTCTGCGGCATCGGCCTTCGTCGGCACCATGATCCGCGCGCGGACCTTGCCCATGACCTGCACGGCGATCTCGACCTCGTCATCCACGAGCATGGACGGGTCCGCGATCGGCCAGGGCGCATGCACGACCAGCCCCTGTCCACCGAGCTTGGCCCAGAGTTCCTCGGCCGCGTGCGGCGCGAAGGGCGCCAGGATGCGCACGAAGCGCTCGAGCTGCGCATGCGTCAAGCCGCCATCACCCGAATCCTTCATCTCCTGCGGCCTCGTCGCCGCATTCACGAACTCGATCATGGACGCGATCGCGGTGTTGAACGCCAGCCGATCGATGTCGCCGGTGACCTTGTGGACCGTCCGGTGGAGCAGACGCTCGATCGCGGGATCCGCCTGGCGGGCCAACAGCACGCCACCGGTGCGTTCGTCCACGGCCAGCCGCCACGCCCGCTGCAGGAAACGGTGCACCCCCGCGATGTCGCGCGTGTTCCAGGGCTTGCTCGCCTCGAGCGGCCCCATCGACATCTCATAGAGCCGGAACGTGTCCGCGCCGTACTCCGCGATCACGTCATCGGGGTTGATGACGTTGCGGAGGCTCTTCGACATCTTGGCGATCACTTGCGTCACCGGTCCGCCGCCGCGCTCATGGTGGCCACCGTTGCGCTCCTCGACCTGGTCGACGGCGACGAGGCTGCCGTCCTCGCGTTGGTAGGCATAGGCGGTGAGCATGCCCTGGTGGAAGAGCCTGCCGAAGGGTTCCGGCGTGCCCACGTGACCGAGGTCGAAGAGCACCTTGTGCCAGAACCGCGCATAGAGCAGGTGCAGCACCGCATGTTCGGCTCCGCCCACGTACAGATCGACGCCGCCGGCGTGCAGGCTGCCGTCGCTGCGCTGGCTCTGCAGCCAGTACTGCTCCGCCTCGTTCGACAGCATGCGCGACCCGTTCGCCGGATCGCAGTAGCGCAGGTAGTACCAGCACGATCCGGCCCAGCCGGGCATCGTGTTCGTCTCGCGCCGCACCGGCGTGTGGGGCGGCAGGATCGACGGATCGACTCCCGCCTCGCCTGCGGTCGTGTTGACCCAGGCTGACGCCTTGCCCAGCGGCGGCACGGGCACATCGCTCTCGATGGGCTTGTAGTCGGCCAGCTCCGGCAGCAGCACGGGCAGCGCGCGCTCGGAAACCGGATGGTGCCGGCCGTGCTCGTCGTACACGATCGGGAACGGCTCGCCCCAGTACCGCTGCCGGCTGAAGAGCCAGTCACGCAGCTTGTAGTTGACGCGGCGCACGCCGCGACCGGTCTTGGCGAGCCAGTCGATGACGGCGGTCTTGGCGCGCGTGGTGTCCAGGCCATCGATCGCGCAGCCCGGTCCGCTGCTGTTGCAGGCCACGCCATGGCCGCTCGTGGCAGCGGTCCCGTCGAAAGCCACGCCGGCCACCTCGACGACCTGGCGGATCGGCAGCCTGAACGCACGGGCGAACTCGAAGTCACGCTCATCGTGTGCCGGCACGGCCATGATCGCTCCGGTGCCATAGCCCATGAGCACGTAGTCGGCCGTCCACACTGGGATCGTCTCGCCGGTCGCCGGGTTCACCGCCCGCAGGCCGGTGTCGACGCCGGTCTTCTGCTTGGTGTCGGCCTGGCGATCGACGTCACTGCGGTTGGCGGCGACCGCTGCGTACTCCCGGACCGCAGCCGCACCGGCACCCCCTGCCTTGATGGCCACCTCGACGAGCGGGTGCTCGGGGGCGACCACCATGTACGTCGCCCCGAACAGCGTGTCGGGTCGCGTGGTGAACACCCGCAGCATGCCGAAGCCGGGCACCTCGAAGTCGATCTCTGCGCCGTCGCTGCGACCGATCCACTCGGCCTGCATCGTCCGGGTGCTGTCTGGCCAATCCACCAGATCGAGGTCGGACAGCAGCCGCTCCGCATAGGCCGTGATGCGGAACATCCATTGCCGCAGCGGCATGCGCAGCACCGGATAGCCGCCGCGCTCGCTCTTGCCGTCGATCACTTCCTCATTGGCCAGGACCGTGCCGAGCTTCGGGCACCAGTTCACGGTCTGCTCGCCCAGGTAGGCCAGGCGGTGACGGTCCAGGTGCGCCTGGCGCGCCGCGGCGTCGAGCGAGGACCACGGCGTGCCATCGGCCCGCCGTCGTCCCGATTCGAGGTCGGCCTCGAGTTCCGCGATGGGGCGCGCGCGGCGCGCTTCCGCGTCGTACCAGGCGCCGTAGCACTGCAGCCAGATCCACTGCGTCCAGCGGTAGTACTGCGGGTCGATCGTGGCGAATTCGCGCGACCAGTCGTAGCAGAAGCCGAAGCGCTTCAACTGCCGCCGGTAGGTGTCGATCGCCTTGCGCGTGGTGACCGCGGGATGCACGCCCGTCTGCACCGCGTACTGCTCGGCAGGCAGGCCGAACGCATCCCAGCCCATCGGATGCAGCACGTTGAAGCCCTGCATGCGACGAGCCCGGCAGATGATGTCGGTGGCGATGTAGCCGAGGGGATGGCCGACGTGCAGTCCCGCACCCGATGGGTACGGGAACATGTCGAGGCAATAGAACTTCGGTCGACCGGCGTCGAAGCCCGCATCGCCGGGGTTCAGCGTTCGATACGCGCCCTGTTCATCCCACGTGCGCTGCCACCGCTCCTCGAGGTCGTTGGCCAGCGCGGCGCCGTAGCGGAAGGGAACCTCGTTGCGTTGCTCATCCATGGGAGGGAGCAGCGTACCCGTGCCATCGCGCGCCCTGCGACCCGCGGGGTGCACGCACCGGACGAACGACGCCCGGGGCCGGGGGCGCAGGGGCCCGTGCGTCAGGCGTGGCGCCGCTGACCGACCAGGCGCATCGCCTCTCCGACGAGGTAGAAGCTGCCGGTGATGCAGATCAGGTCTTCGCGGCCGACCGCACGCATGGCGACCTCGAGGGCCTCCGACAGCGATCGGGCGACCTGGCTCATCTTGCCGCTGCGCTCGGCGAACATGCGCTGCAGTTCGTTGGGATCGGCCGCCCGGGGCGTGCCCGCAGCACGCGTGAAGATGACCTTGTCGGCGCCCAGGTGGACCTTGTCGAGCAGACCGGCCATGTCCTTGTCGCGGCAGCAGCCGAAGATGCACACCATGCTGTCGTAGGGCACGTGCGCACCGACGCAACGCATGAGCGTGCCGACGCTGGCGGGGTTGTGCGCACCGTCGACCAGGACGCGCGGACGCTCCGCGATGAGTTCCATCCGTCCCCGGATCTTCGTCGCCATGAGCCCAAGGCTGATCTTGTCGTCGGGGCACGAGAAGCCCGCGGACTTGAGGACGTCGATCGCCGCGAGCGCCAGGCCGCAGTTGGCCGCCTGGTGCTCGCCCGGCAGCGGCACCGGCAGGTGCTCGAGCCGGGTCGTGCGCGTGTAGAAGCACACCCGCGTGTGCGCGCCCAGGTCGGGCGTCGTGCAGAAGCGGCTGCTGAACTCGATGTCCTTGTTGACGATCATCAGGGGCGCGCCCACCTGCGCAGCCACGTCGCGGAACACCGCCTCGACCTCAGGCTGGGGCTCGAACGCGATCGCAGGCACGCCCGCCTTGAAGATGCCGGCCTTCTCGCGCGCGATGCTCTTGACGTCCTTGCCGAGGATCCGCGTGTGGTCGAGGTCGATCGACGTCACGACCGAGACGAGCGGCGTGATGACGTTGGTGCAGTCCAGACGCCCGCCCAGGCCGACTTCGACGACCGCGATGTCCACCGCCTGCTCGGCGAAGTGGACGAACGACAGCGCCGTCATCAACTCGAAGAAGGTCGGTTCGAAGGGAAGCTTGCCGGCGGCCTTGGCCACGCGACGCATCAGGTCCAGGAAGTCCGCCTCGCTGGGCATCGCGCCGTTGATCGTGACGCGCTCGCGCACATCGACCAGGTGCGGGCTCACGTACTGCCCGACCGCGTAGCCGCAGGCCTGCAGCATCGCGCTCACCATCGCCACGGTGCTGCCCTTGCCGTTGGTGCCGGCAACATGGACGCACTTGACCTGTTCGTGGGGATTGCCGAGCGCCTCGAGCAACTGGCGCATGCGGTCGAGCTTGAACGGCTCGTCGCTGTACTGCACGGTATGCAGGCGCTCCAGGTCGACGCGCTCGTGCAGCCACTTCAGCGCCACCGAGTAGTCGCTGAAGTCGCCCCGGCGTGCCTTGGTCTGCTCGGTCTTGGAGAGTTCGCTCGTGCGGTGCTCGGCGAGCTTCGGCTCGAGCGGCTCCTCCGCGCGCACGGGCGCCGAACCCCGCATCGCCGGGACGCCGATGATCGGCACGTGCGTGACCGGCGCTTCGTCGAGCACGTTGTGGTGCGCCGCGACGGCCGGGGCCGGCTTGGTGGCCACGGCGGGCGTCGTCGATGGCTTGCTTGCCGATGGCTTCGATGCGACGGGCTTCGGCGCCGGTGCCTGGGGCTTGGTGCCAGGCTTGACGCTCGACTTGGCTTTCGGCCCGGTCGCGGTCTTGCCTGGACCTTGCTTGGTGGTGGTGCGCGAACCGCTGCCCGTTGAAGCGCTCTTCCTCGACATCCGGGCGAGTCTAGCGATCGACCGAGGTGGACGCAAAAGGCCCAACGCAAGGTCAGGCACAGCAATGGTTTGCGATCCATGTTCCGAGAATGCCGCCCTGCCGAACCCTGCCTAGCATGGCAAACCATGAACGCGCCTCACCACCACGATCACGTGAACTACGCCCGCGAATCCTGGCGCGCCCTGCGCATGATGAGCGAGTTCGTCGACGCCACCGACGCGCTGGCGCGGGTCGGTCCAGGCGTGAGCATCTTCGGCAGCGCGCGCACCGCGAAGGAAGCGCCCGAATACGCGGCCGCCGAGGAGTGCGGGCGCTTGCTCGTCGGTCGAGGCTTCCCGGTCATCACCGGTGGCGGACCCGGCATCATGGAAGCCGGGAACAAGGGTGCGCTCGAGGCCGGCGGCGTGAGCGTCGGCCTGAACATCACGCTCCCTCGAGAGCAGGAGCCGAACCCGTACCAGTCGATCGAACTGTCCTTCCGCTACTTCTTCATCCGCAAGGTGATGTTCGTGAAGCACTCGCGCGGCTTCATCATCTTCCCCGGCGGCATGGGCACGATGGACGAGGCATTCGAGAGCCTCACCCTCATCCAGACGATGAAGATCGCTCCGTTCCCGGTGGTCTTCGTCGACAAGGCGTTCTGGGGCGGATTGTTCGACTGGATCCGCGGCACCATGCTCGAGCGCAACAAGGCGATCAGCCCCGAGGACTTCGAACTCTTCCACCTGACCGACAGCGTGCACGAGGCCGTCGACCTCGTGCATGAGGTGCACCTGGGCACTCGTCCCTGGGCCACGAAGCTCCCGCGATTCGAAGCCGTCGAACCGCGGCCTGCGCAGGCTGCACGAGGCCGGCCCACGAGCCGCAGGTCGTGGCGCACGGGCGACGAGTACATGGGTGCCTCGGACGACTTCGAGTGACGGTCAGCGCCATTCGTGGCGCGGATACCGCCGCTTGAGCGCAGGCACGATCTCGGGGTAGAGCCGCGTCCAGAATCCCGGCAGGTCCGAGGTGACCTGGAGCGGCCGGTAGTTGGGTCCGAGGATCTCCAGCAGCACCGGGATGCGGCCGGCGGCCACGCTCGGATGCGCCGTGGTGTCGTAGAAGTCCTGGATCTTCGCCCGCCCCCGTGGCGGCTTGCCGGCCTCGTACTCGATCTTCATGCCGAAGCCGCGCGAGAGCTTGATCGAGGCGGGCGCCATGCGCTCGACGAATCGGCAGTCGTCGTGGGTGAGCAGGTCCTTCAGCCGCTCGAGCACCGGACGGTCGCGCACCTGGCTCCACCGCGTGGCGCCGTGGGCCCAGTCCGACCAGGCAAGCCTCAGGTCGGCCTCGTCGTAGGCGGGGATCGCGCGATCGGGAAACCACTCGCGCACGCATCGCACGCGCTCGATCCACTGCCTGGCGTCGTCATCCAGGCGCTCCGGCACCAGTTCACCCGACAGGACCATGGAGGCGATCACCTCGCTCGCACGGCCAAGATCGCGCGGCGGCCGCACGGTGCGCGACAGGACGGCTTCGTCGAATCGCTCCTCCTCGACCTCCTCGACCGCCAGGCTCGCGGACTCCCAACGCTCTTCCACCGTCCGCACGAAGCGGTGCGGCAGTGCTTCGCGCACCCAGGCCTCGTCCAGCGCGATGGTCATCGACAGCGTCGATTCCTGGATCTCGGTCCCGCCGCCTTCACGCACGTCGAGCGCCAGGAACGGACCTGCGCCGCGCAGTGCGCTCTGGCGGTCGATCACCACCTTGCGGCGACCGGCGAGCGAGGCGGTCGGCTTCTGGGCATCGGGGCGCCACGCCACCAGGTCGGGGAACCCGGCGATCATCGAGCAGGCGCAGGCCGCATCATCGGCGGAGGACTGGTCGCCCGAGGCGACGGCATCGAGCAGCTGCTGCGCCACGCGGCGAGCCTCGCGCGAGGCATCAGGGTCGAGCAGCCCACGGCCATCGCCGCGGGGATCCTCGAGCAGGCGCTCCCTGACGACGACATCCCCGGGCCGGTCATGCGCGTGCAGCACACGGACCGGATCGACGCCGTCACGCGCGAGCACATCCCGCCCTTCGACCATCGAGCACCACGTGGCCACCCGGCGTGCGCAGCCGCGGCGTGCGGCCTCCACCATCGCGCGACCGATCCTCGGATGCGCCGGCACGCGGAGGATCGCCCGCCCCATCGGGGTGATCGCGCCTTCGGCATCGAGTGCACCGATGGTGCGCAGCACCTCCATCGACCGCGTCACCATCGCGGTGTCCGGCGGATCGAGCCACGGGAACCGATCGACGTCTCGCTCGCCCATCGAGGCCAGGTGCAGCAGCGGCCCCGCCAGCTCCACGCGCCGGACCTCGGGGACGTCGAAGGCCGCCCGGCGTGCCTGCGACCGTTCGCTCCACAGGCGCAGGCACGTTCCCGGCATGGTGCGCCCGGCCCGGCCGGCGCGCTGCTCCGCGCTCGCCCGGCTGGTGTCCTCCAGGCGCAGCGCATTGAAGTTCCGGCGGGGATCGAATCGGTGCATCCGCACCAGTCCGCTGTCGATCACGATGCCGATGCCCTCGATCGTGAGGCTGGTCTCGGCGACGTTGGTCGCCACCACCACCTTGCGCTGACCCCGAGGCGCGGGAGCGAGCGCACGGTCCTGCTCATCGGGCGTGAGCTGGCCGTGCAGCGGCAGGACCACGATCGGTTCACCTCGCCGGCGTGCGAACTGCGCCACGGCCTCGATCGTGCGGTCGATCTCCGCCTTGCCGGGCATGAACACCAGCACGTCGCCCTGCAGGCCCTCCTCGATCGCCAGACCAAGCGCAGTCACGGCCCGGTCCGTGATCGGCTCACCCTGGCGCCCGTCGCCGAGATGGCGCACGGCCACCGGGAACACACGGCCCTCGCTCGTGAGCGGTTCGACGCCGAACGCCTGGCCGAGCCGCTCGCGGTCGAGGGTCGCGCTCATCACCACCAGCTTCAGGTCCGGCCGTGCACCCGACTGCAGCCGGCGCACGAATCCCGCCGCCATGTCCGTGTGCAGACCACGCTCGTGGAACTCATCGAGCACCACGCAGCCGACGCCGCGCAGCGACGGGTCGGACTGCAGCTGCCGCACGAAGAGCCCGTCGGTGACGAATCGGATGCGCGTCGATGGACCGCTCGCTCGCTCGAAGCGCGTCTGGAAGCCGACGAGGCCACCGAGCTCAACGCCCATTTCATGGGCCACGCGCCGCGCCACGCTGCGCGCGGCCAGCCGCCGCGGCTGCAGCACCACGATCTCGCCGCCGACGAGCGAGCGCTCGAACAGGATCTGCGGGACCTGCGTGGTCTTGCCGCTCCCGGTCTCGGCGCTCAACACCAGCGTGGGGTTCACGCGCAGGCGCGCTTCGATCGTGTCCGCCAGGCGACGGACCGGAAGCCCCTCGCCCCAATGCCCCTTCATCTGGCCCATCGCGGCACTCAGAAGACGCCCGACAGGTGCTTGCGCATGTCCTCGAGGAAGCGGCCGATCTGCCCCTGCTCCGACGGGCTGGCCGTCGACTCGACTTCCTGCTGCCAGAAGTCCATGAACGCCACGGCGCCCTCGCCCTCGAGGTCCGGCATGCCGCCACGGCCATCGGCCATGCGCTTGGTCCGCCGATCCTCGCTGCGCTTCACGTCGTCCTTGATCTTCTTCAGGCGTTCAGCGTCGCTCTCCTTGCCCTCGTCACCGCGCGTGACCATGCGCATGCGGCGCTCCCACTCGACCAGCCACTGGTCGAGGAACTTCGCGCGCTCGGCCGCCGGCAGCGCCAGGTAGCGCTTGCTGCCGTCGGCCAGGACGTCCTTCGCGAGCGTGCGCGCGTTCTTCGTCATCTGCTCGCGCGCCGGACCGGTGACGCCGGCCATGAAGCCGGCCATCGCCGCGCTGTCGCCGGCCTCCATCCCGCGGAACCTGCCCGCGAAGTCCATCATGAACTTCAGGCGCTCCTCGAGCGGCAGCTTGTTGAAGTCGTCCAGCGCCAGGTAGCCCAGCACGTCATCGACCGGCGCATCGAAGATGCTCGGCGGCGGCTTCCAGCGCACCGCGAAGAACCAGTACAGCGGGAGGGCGACGAGCAGCGCCACCAGCGCGGCGATCGCCAGCGAACGTGCGCGTCGGTCATCGAAGCCTGCGGGCAGGGCGATCATGCATCAGCCTCCATCATCCTCGGGAATGCCGTCATCCATCGTGGCCTCGTCCACGCTGCCATCCAGGAACACGCCGTTGCGTGGACTCCGGGCGCCCTTCAGGTGCCGATCCTCGCTGTCGATCAGGAGCGGGATCTTCACGGCGCCGCCGTCGGCGCTCAGGAAGGGCTTTTCCAGGAACCGCGTCACCAGCCGGGACTCGAGGTCGTTGCGCGTCCGGTCGCGCTGCTCCTGCGGCGTGTTGGAGGGCAGCGCCGCCAGCGCCTGGAAGACATCGAGCTGGAATTGCGGCAGGTAGCGGATGAGCCCGGGCACGTAGGTGTAGCTCGTTCCCGTGGCGATCGAGTCCTCGTTCGTGTCGCTCGGGCAGAGCCAGATCGGGCTGTCGATCTCGACGTAGCCCTTGAGCGCCTTGGGCAGTCCGCCCTCGGGCCCTTCGGGAAGCACGACCGGGATGAACTCGCACATCGGCAGCATGCCCTTGCGCACGTTCATGGCCGACTGCAGCCCGGTGAACGCCTGCTTGAGGTTGCTCCGGCACTGGGCGCTCTCGCTCTCGGCACGGATCGCACCGAGCGCAGGCAGCAAGAGGCCGATCAGGATCACGATGATCCCGATGACCACGAGCACCTCGACGAGCGTGAAGGCCTTGCGCACACAGGGATCGTAGCCGTGAAGCCACCTGCAACCATGCATGGGCCGGATGAATCCGCGCCGGAACCGGATCGTCCCGGATGCGTGACGAGTCCGCATCGACCCCGGGTCGACGCATGACGTCGCGACGCGCAGCATCGCCGCCGGGTCAGGCCGAGAACATCGCCTCGACGAACTGGTCAGGATCGAACGGCTGCACGTCCTCGGGGGTCTCGCCCGTCCCGACGAGCTTGACCGGGACATCGATCGCATCGCGGATCGCCACCACCACGCCGCCGCGGGCCGTGCCATCGAGCTTCGCGAGGAAGATGCCCGTCACGTCGACGGCCTGCTTGAAGACCTGCGCCTGCTGGATCGCGTTCTGGCCGCTGGTCGCATCGAGCACCAGCAGCACTTCGTGCGGTGCATCGGGGATCTTGCGCCGCACCACGTCACGGACCTTCGTGAGCTGTCGCATCAGGTGATCCTGGGTGTGCAGGCGACCCGCCGTGTCGATGAGCAGCACGTCGACGCCTCGACGCAGCGCCGCCTCGGCTGCATCGAACGCCACGGCCGCGGGGTCGGCGTTGGCCCCGCCGGCGACGACCTCCACGCCCAGGCGCTGCCCCCACGTCTTGAGCTGCTCGACGGCACCGGCGCGGAAGGTGTCGGCCGCACCCAGCAGGACGGTTCGGCCACTGTCGCGGATCGTCTTGGCGATCTTCGCCACGCTCGTCGTCTTGCCGGCACCATTGACGCCGACCACCAGGATCACCGTCGGCTTCGACGCGGCATAGCGGAGGCCGACGGGTGCCTCCTTCCAGCGAGCCTTCAGTGTCTTCTTCAGGAAGTCCAGCGCGTCCTCGCCGCGCTCCACACGACCCGCGCGGTACTCCACGCGCAGTGCTTCCACGATCTCGCGCGCCGCGCGGACGCCCACGTCCGCAGCAATGAGACGCGACTCGAGTTCAGCCAGCACGTCCTCGCTGAGCGACTTCCCGTGCAGCAGCGTCTTGAGCCCGGATCCCAGCGTGGCCGCCGTCTTGGCGAGCCCTCGCTTGATGGCCTCGACCGCCGCACGGAAGATCACGCGGCGCCCCCACCAGCCACGCGACGGGCGACCTGGTCGAGCACCCCGTTCACGAAACCGCCACTGCGCTCGGTGCCGAACTCCTTGGCCAGTTCGACGGCATCGCCGATGGCCAGGCCGGGCGCGACCCGGCCGATCGCGAGCTCATACCAGCCCAGGCGAAGCAGGTTGCGGTCGATGATGGGTTGCCGGTGCGACGGCCAGTCGGGTGTGAACGAAACGATGTCGGCATCGGCTTCGCCGCGGTGCTCCCAGGCCAGGCACGCCAGCGCGAACCCGGCATCGTGATGCGCCTCGGTGCCGTCGCTCTCATCGAGCGATCGACGCACGACCTCGGGCGACACGCCGGCGACGGCATCGAACTGGTACATGGCCTGCAGCGCACAGCGCCGCACGACGAGGTCGGCGGGCGCGCTCACTGGAGCTCCTTGATGGCCTGGGCAGCGCCGATCGCGGCACGCATGGCCTCCTCACCCTTGTTGCCCTTCGCGCCGCCGCACCGAGCCTGTGCCTGGCCGAGCGTCTGGCACGTCAGCACGCCGAAGGCGGCAGGCTTGCCGAACTCGACCGAGATCCGAGCCAGGCCGTGGGCTACCGCATCGCAAATGTGCCGATCGTGGCTGGTCTCGCCCGTGAGGACGCAACCCAGGGCCACCACCGCATCCACGTCACCCCGAACGGCCGCGGCGCGACTGATCGCCACGAGCTCGAAGGCACCGGGTGCCTTCACGATCCTCAGCCTCGATGGATCCCCTCCCGCCTCCTCGAACGCCTTCACCGCACCTCGTTCGAGTGCACCCGTGAGCTCGGCGTGGTAGGTGCTGGTCACGATCACGATGCGCAACGACCGGGCGCTGACGGCTGTGGGTGGAACGACGGGTTGCATGGGGGGAAGATGGTAGCCTCGCCACCATGCACGCAGCGCTGCGCCGCCTTGCCGCAGGGGTCCAGGCCGCGCGGGCCGGATTGGCCTACGGGGCCATGGCCGAAGGTTGGTTCGCCGTGGCCATCGCCCACCGTGCGGGCCGGCTCGAGGGTGATCTCACCTCGCTGCTGCTCTGCATGAGCGTGGTGTCGCTGGGGCTGTTCGTGTTCGGGGTGGCCATGAACGATGTGCTGGACCGCAAGCACGATCGCGCCTTCGCCCCGGAGCGGCCGGCGCGATGGCTGCTCTCGGTGCAGTGGTTGTCCGTCCTGGCCGTGGTCAGCCTGCTCGCGGCGCTCGCGGCGGCATCGCAGTTCGGTCGCGGTGGCATGCTGGTGGCGGGACTCACGGCTGCGGGCATCGTGACCTACAACCTCCTGGCCAAGTTCATCCCTGCCTTCGGGTTCGTCAGCCTCGGCGCGATCGGCGCGCTGCACATGCTCGTCCCGGACCAGCACCCGGTCGTGCTGCTTCCCTTCTGGTTCTCGATGACCTTCACCGCGATCGTGGCGGGCATCGTGCATCGGATGCGCCAGAAGCGACCGACCGCCACCGTCCGCGGGATGCTCTTCGCCACGGCGCTGTGGGCCGTGTGGTCCGCCGCGCTGGCCTGGTGGATCGCGCCGCAGGCCACCGAACCGCTCATGGGATTCGATCATCCGCGCGATGGCCTGCTGGTCGCCGGCATCCTGGTGGTCGCGTTCGTGGTGATCGCCGGGGCCGTGTGGCGCATGACCACCGGCGGGCCGCGCCAGGCTGACCGCTTCGCGCGCTTGGCCACGCTCACGCAGGCCCTGATGCCATCGGCATGGTTCCTCTGCATGGGTCGACCCCAGGCCGCAGGCAGCTTCGCCCTCGCCGCGTTGGCACTGGCTCTCGTCGACACCGGCGTGCGGACGGGCCTGCACCTGGCCCGACCACTCGACTACCAGCCTTGAACTACCATCGCGCCATGCGATCCGCCCTGGTCCTGCTGCTCCCGTTGGCCTTCGGTCAGGTGGCGTCGGCGCAGCAGGTTGACCTGGTCGTGAACGGCGAGTCACTCGCCGGCTTCGTGCTGCCGGTGGAACCGGTGGAGGGCGGACTGACCATCTCGGCGGAACGCCGGTGGGAGTGGACGTCGCTCGACACGAAGCGGCTCTGGCTCGAGGGCGACGTGTCGATCGACCTGGGTGAGTACGCATTCAGTGCACCAGCCGCGGCGGTCTGGATCAACCGCATCCCGTCCTCCGGCGGGCTCATCACGCAGTACGCGGTCTTCTTCCCCGAGGCGAGCGAGCCCACGCGCTACGCCGGCGTCGGCGCGGGTGGCAAGGAACTCCTGGTCACCGGCAGCAGCCGCGGCGCCGTCCAGCTCACCACCGTGCTCACCGATCGGGGCGCACCATCGGGCAAGCCCGAACTGGGCAAGGGCGTGGCGCGACTGCAGCGTCACCTGCGGACGATCGCGACCGGCGCACCGGTGCTCGAGCAGCGCCCGGACATCGACGTCACGCCGAAGCCCCCGGAACCACCCATCGCCGTGGGTGCGCCGATCAAGGCCAGCACCGATGAGACACCGTTGCCCCCGGTGACGATCCGTGCGGCCGACACCGGGACGGTGCCGATCATCGCCGGGAGCGCCACCGTGAGCTGGTTCGGCGGATCGATCACGTTCGATGCCGCCACCGATTCGGTCACGATCACCGGCGGCGTGCAGATCGATGCCACCGGCATGCAGACCGACGACGGCCCGCGCGACCTGCAGCTCTCGGCCGAGAGCGGCGTGGTGTTCCTGGAACCAGGAACACTCGCTGCGCTGAAGGCCAAGGGCAAGGACGCGTCACCAGCGACCACGATCAGTGCGCTCGACATCGTCGGCATTTACCTCGAGGGCGACGTGGTGGCCACGGACTTCCAGTACACGATCCGCTGCCGGCACGTGTACTACGACCTCGTCCGCAACAAGGCGTACGCGGCCGATGCCGTGCTGCGCACCGTCGACCGCAAGGGGCAGCTCCTCGTGGCCCGCGCGGCCGAGATGCAGCAGGTCGCCGGCCGTCAGTGGCGCGTCGGCGAATCGACGCTCAGCAACAGCGAGTTCTTCGTGCCGCACCTGTCGGTCGGCGTCTCCCGCGCCACCGTCACGCAGACCGCCGCCGGCGACTCGTTCGTCATCGCCGACGACGTCACCGGCCGCATGGGGCGCATCCCCTTCTTCTGGATGCCCACGGTGCAGGGATCGCTCGACCGGCTCCCCATCAAGGGCGTCCAGCTCGGCTACGGCGATCCGGAAGGCACGACCTTCGGCGTGGAGCTGGATCCCTTCGTGCTCCTGGGCCTCAAGCCCGAGCCGGGCCTGGATGCGACGCTCGAGGCCGGTGTGCAGTCCGAGTACGGCGTGAATGCCGACCTGCGCATGAAGGGCGATGCCGGCGGGGCGTGGAACGCCGACTTCTTCGGCGTGTACGACTTCCTCAACCCCGAGCAGACCGCCAACGCCGGCTTCGTCACCAGCGCCAACGAGTGGCGCGGCATGGTCACCGCCGACTGGGTCCTGCAGTCCTCGCCCGATGCCGACACGAAGCTGCAGCTGGGCGTGCAGAGCGACCCGACGCTCGTGAGCATCTTCCGTCCCGACGATTACCAGGAGCGCAGGCCGTACGAAACCTCCGCCTGGACCACCGCCTCGAGCGACAACTCGATCTTCGACTTCGGGGCCTCGATCAGCGCCAACGACTGGGTCAGCACTATGTGGCAGCTCGCGAGCCGCCCGTACACGACGGAGAAGTTCCCCGAGCTCAACTACCGCCGCTTCGGCGACCGGATCTTCGGCAGTGCGGTCACCTGGTCGAGCGATTACTCGGGGTCGCTCATGCAGCTCAACCTGCAGGACACCGACAGCTTCGAGATCGGCGCTGATCCCGATGCCATCAGCATCAATCCGGCCTTCGCCGCCACGCAGAACATCAGCGAGGCGTACGAGGGAGCTGGTTACGACGAAAAGATCCGCAGCCGCGTGGCGACCCGCCAGGAGCTCGCCCTGCCGCTCGACCTCGGCGATGCGCGCATCACACCCTTCGCCTCGGGCAACGGCATCGGCTACTTCTTCGACGACTTCAAGGATTACTCGGCCGAATCCGATTCCTTCCGCGGGCTGCTCTCGGGCGGGGTTCGCGCCAGCACCACGCTGACGGCCTCGTACGACACGGTCCGCAGCCGCCTGCTCGATCTCGAGCGCCTGCGCCACGTCATCAAGCCCTACGGCACGGCGTGGTACGGATGGGATTCGAACGACCTCACGAACTATCCCGTCTACGACCAGGAATGGGAAGGTTGGTCAGGCGGCGCGGTCGGTCAAGCCGGTCTGGACCAGCGCCTGCAGACCATGCGTGGCGGACCCGGCAACTGGCAGAGCGTGGACTGGGTCACGGTCGATGCCGGCGTCGTCGTCGATGACCGCAGCAACGACCTGCAGCGCACGACGACGCCCGGCGACACCTTCGGGCTCAAGAACTTCCAGAGCCCGCTGCCGAGCTTCTATGCCTGGCGTCCGGAGTACAGCCAGTGGGGCGATCACCTGTACGGCAACGGCACCTGGGCGCTCGGCGACGCCCTGAGTCTGTATGGCATGGTCACCTGGATGCTGGAGGACCGCGACAGCCAGGGCGACGACCTCGCCCAGAGTTCGGTGGGCTTCAAGATCGTGCAGTCCCCCGCCGTGACCTGGTACACCGAGTACCGCTTCGTCAACACCTTCGACGACACGGGGCTCTACCCGGATGATGAGCTGCTTCAGGGCGGAATGCAGTACCGCGTGAGCGAGAACTACAACATCGCGCTCGCGGGCCAGTACGACTTCCTGGCCGAGACCTTCCGCAGCGCGACCGGTTCGATCACGCGCCAGTTCCCCGACTTCGCGGTCACGATCAACGGCGGCTACGACCTGATCACCGATGCCTACTCGTTCGGCCTGGGTGTCTCGCTCGGCGGCAACAATGCCGACCTGGGATCGGCCCTCAACTCGGCGTTCGCGCAGAATTCGTCGCTCGGCGGTCGGTGAAGCCCACCGCACGCGTGCCTCGCGGGCACCACCCGGCCTGAAGCACCATCACGCCTCGAACAGCCCGCCGTCCGCCGGCCCCTTCCACGCCGCACCGACGTGATCACAGGCGGCCTTGGTCAACCGCCGCCCCTGCCGCGTGCGGGCCACGAACCCAAGCTGCAGCAGGTACGGCTCAACCACATCCTCAAGCGTTCCCGCATCCTCGCCCATGCTGGCGGCGATGGCCTCCACGCCTGCGGGCCCACACCCATACACGCCCGCGAGGGCTTGGACGTAGGCGCGATCGAGCGCATCGAGTCCGAGCGCATCGATGCCCTCGAGCTCCAGGGCCTCGTCGACGGCAGCCAGGTCGAGCGTGCCCCCGCGTCGCACCTGCGCGAAGTCTCGGACCCGCCGCAGCAATCGCAGCGCGATCCGCGGCGTGCCTCGGCTGCGCCCGGCCAGGCGATCGAGCGCCCCGTCGGGGATCCCACGCATGCCCTGCAAGCCGGCAGCGCGACGCAGGATCTCGATGAGTTCGGCGGTGCCGTAGAAGCCCAGGTGGTGCGCGATGCCGAATCGGTTGCGGAGCGCCTGCGTGAGCAGCCCGGGCCGCGTGGTCGCGCCGATGAGCGTGAACGGCTTGAGCGCCACCGTCACCACGCGCGCATGCATGCCGCTGTCGACCGTGAAGTCGATGCGGAAATCCTCCATCGCCGGGTAGATGTACTCCTCGACGGCCGCCGGGAGTCGGTGGATCTCGTCGATGAACAGCACATCGCGCTCCTCCATCTTCGTGAGCGTGCCGATGAGGTCCGCCGCCTTCGTCAGGGCCGGACCGCTGGTCACGTACGCACGGCTGCCCATCTCATTGGCGATCACATGGGCAAGCGTGGTCTTGCCGAGTCCGGGCGGGCCGTGCAGCAGCACGTGCTCCATGGGCGACGACCGGGAGCGAGCGGCATCGATGGCGATCGACAGCCGTTCCTTCAGGTCCGGCTGCCCGATGTACTCGGCAAGGTGCTGCGGCCGGAGCGCCGGGCCGGCCGGGGCCTCCGGTTCACGGTCGCGCCCTTGCTGCGCTGCCTCGACGATGCGTTCTCGTGCCATCCTTGGCCGCCTCGCGTCAGAACCTGACCTTCGGCGCCTCTCGCTCGCCCTCGCCCACCTCGAAGAAGCGGAAGGGCTGGAAGCGGAACACGCCGGCGATCACGTTGTTCGGGAAGACGGCCAGCTGCGTGTTGAACTCGCCTGCCTTGCCGTTGTAGCCCGTCCGGGCAAAGGCAATCTCGCCCTCGAGCTGGCCGAGCGTGCCCTGCAGCTGCAGGAAGTTCTGGTTCGCCTTCAGGTCCGGGTACGCCTCGGCCACGGCGAGCAGGCGACCGAGCGCACCGGTCAGCTGCTGCTCGGCACCGATGCGTTCGTCGACCGACCCGGCGCCCATCGCCGAGGCCCGAGCCTTCATCACGGCCTCGAGCGCACCCTTCTCGTGCGCGGCATAGCCCTTCACCGTCTCGACCAGGTTGGGGACCAGGTCATGGCGCTTCCTCAGGCTGACGTCGATGCCACTGAACGCACCCTCGGTCGCCACGCGCGCACGCTGCAGGCTGTTGTAGACGCCGATCACCCACAGGGCGACCACGACGACGAACGCCAGCAACACCCCAACAATCACCACCAAGGCCATGCCCATTGCGGACCTCCTGCACCGGAGTGCAGCAGGATCCTACCGCTTCCCAAGCGCGCGCCCGCCGGCCGCCGATGCACGCCTTGCTTCGCGGGCCGTCGATGCGCCCGCCGCACGCGCGGTGGCTCCGGCCGCAGCCTTCGATGACCGACCCATCCGCCGGACATGCTCGAAGTGGTCAGGGTCGCAGGGCATGACGCTGAGCCGGTTGCCGCGGGCGAGCACGGTCATGCCCTGCAGCGGCTTCTCGGCCCGGAGCGCCGCCAGCGTGACCACCTCGGGGAACCGCTCCACGAACTCCACCTCGACCATGATCCAGGTGGGGTCGTCACGCGACGACTTCGGATCATGGAACTCGCTCCGTGGATCGAACTGGGTCGGATCGGCCAGCCCCGTCCTCGACACACGCGCGATCCCGGCCACCCCGGTCGGATCCGCATTGGAGTGGTAGTACAGGATCAGGTCGCCCACCTTCATCTGGTCCCGCATGAAGTTGCGGGCCTGGTAGTTGCGCACGCTGTCCCATCCGGCCCGGCGATCGCGCTCCAGGTCGGTGATCGAGTAGCAGGTTTCCTCACTCTTGCAGAGCCAATGCCTCATGGTGTCCTCGGTGTGCGGTGATCGGTCAGGATGGGTGCAGGTGCGATGGGTTGGGATCCCCCGCTCAGTTCCAGGATGCGCCGCGCGGCCAGCGCCCCTGCGATTGCCGATCAGCCGCCCGCGCCAGGCCACGCATGCGCTGCACATGCTCCCAGATGATCGATCCCTGCGAGCGACTGTCACCCGCGGCCAGGAGCGCGTAGCGATCCTCGTCACCGTGCACGAGCGCATCGCCCGCAACATCGATCGCCGCCTGCGCGGGGATCTCGCTGTTGCCGACGATGCCCAGCACCTGGTCCACCATGTGGAAGCGCCGCAGCGATGCATCCGCCAGGGCCCCGTGCAACTCCCGACGCACGCCTCGCGCCACGCCGGGATCCTCGGGCCGCATGGGCTCGAACATGGCTTGGTGATAGAGGCGATCACCCTCGGGCGCCTCGGCCTCGACCATCCGGGCCCGGGTCACGCCGTGCAGCACGACGTTGAACCGGCCATCGGCCAACGGTTGCACCTGAACGAGCTTGCCGACGCACGCCACCTCGCGGAGGCGGCGCGGCGATCCATGGCAACTCGACAGGGCGATGCCACGGGCGTGGAGCAGGCCGCGATCCCCGGCCGCATCGAGGCAATCCCGCACCATCTGCCGGTAGCGCGGCTCGAAGATGTGCAGCGGGACCGCCGCGTGCGGCAACAACGCCACCGACCCGAGCGCGAAGATCGGGAGCGGTTCGCTGAAGTCGACGCTGAGTTCGACGGCCATGTGCAACAATGGTAGGACCATGGCCGACTGGCTCGACAACCATCTCTTCGCCGGCGCCTGGCCGACGGCCGTCGTCCTGGCGGGGCTCGCCGTCGGGGTGGCCGCGCTCGCGGTGCAGTCCGGCGTGGCCCGCCTGCTCATCGTGGCGGCCCTGTTGCTCATGGGGGCGATCGCGGCGCCGATCGCGGATCGGCTCGTCACCACCCCCGGCGAACATGCCGACGCGCTCGTCCGCGCGCTCGTCGCCGCGGCCGAGGCGGGGAACCTCGGTGCCATGCGGGGCTGCTTCGACCGCGACGGATCGATCCACTACGGATCGACCGAATCACCCGGCATGGACTTCGCCGAGATCGACCGCGGACTCGCCAGCCTCCGAGGCAGGCACCGCATCGCGTCGAACCGGATCACGACGCTCGACGCCCGGACCGACGCCGGCGAGGGGATCGTCGATCTGTCCTGCAGCACCGAGACCGCCAGCATGGGCGGCATGGGTGCCGTGCCGACGGACTGGATCATCCACGTCCGTCGGTTGCCCGATGGGACGTGGGCGATCCATCGCCTGGTCTGGACCCGCGTCTTCCGTGATCGGCCGCGCGCGTCGATGTGGTAGTGCCCGGCCGGTCCCTAGACTGGCGCCATGGACATCGATCTGCGCAGCGACACCGTGACCAGGCCGACGGCTGCCATGCGCGAAGCCATGATGGCCGCGCCGCTGGGCGATGACGTGCTCGGCGACGAGCCAACCGTCCAGGCGCTCGAGGCCAAGGTGGCCGCGCTCCTTGGCAAGGACGCTGCGCTGTTCACGCCGAGCGGCACGATGGCGAACCAGCTGGCGATCCGCTGCCACACGGAGCCGGGTGACGAGATCGTCGCCCACGCCGAGAGCCACATCATCCACTACGAGACCGGCTCGCCCGCCGCACTGTCCGGCTGCATGATCCGTCCGATCGACGGGCCGCATGGCCAGTTCGACGCCCACGCCGTGCAGGCGGCGATCCGCGGCAGCGACATCCACTCGCCCAAGTCACGGTTGTTGGTCCTTGAAAACACGCAGAACCGCGCCGGCGGCACCGTCTGGCCGCTCGAGGCCGCACGGTCCGTGGCCGACGCCGCCCGCGGCGCCGGACTCGCCGTCCACATCGACGGTGCGCGGCTCTTCAATGCCGCCATCGCCGCGGGGTACGGCGCAGCCACGTTCGCCTCGATCGCCGACACCGTGAGCGTGTGCTTCAGCAAGGGGCTGGGCGCTCCCGTCGGCAGCGCGCTGTGCGGACCGGCGCCACTCATCGCGCGCGCGCGGCGGTTCCGGAAGATGTTCGGTGGCGGCATGCGTCAGAGTGGGTTGCTCGCCGCCGCGTGCATCCACGCCCTCGACCACCACGTCCAGCGACTCGCCGACGATCATGCAAACGCACGCCACCTTGCGTCGCTGCTCCAGGGCATACCGGGCACCCGGCTCGACCCGGGTCTCGAAGGCATCCAGACGAACATGGTCTTCCTGTCGCTCGATGCCTCGCTCGGCACGGCCGCCGAGGTCTGCACGCGACTCGCATCGGTCGGCGTGCGCATGATCCCCATGGGTGCCCGACGCATCCGTGCGGTCACCCACCTGGACGTCGACCGCGCCTCGATCGAGCGAGCCGCGGGCACCGTGCGTTCGATGCTGACCCGGGGTGCGCCCTAGCATGACGGCATGACCGACCCGCGCTTCGACCAGCTGGCCTCCATCATCAGCCGTCATTCCTGCGACCTCCAGAAGGGCGAGCACGTCCTCATCGAGGCGTTCGACATCCCAGACGAGATGGTCGTGGCGCTCGTCGAAGCCGCGCGCGCCATGGGTGCCCACCCACACGTGGCCGAACGCTCCCCCAGGGTCATGCGCGCCCTGAACGAGGCCGCGTCCGAGGACCAGCTCAGGATGTGGGCCGACTGCGACCTCTTCCGCATGGAGCGCATGCAGGCGTACGTCGGGCTGCGTGGCGGGGCCAACGCCAACGAGATGGCCGGTGTGCCGGACGAGCAGACCAAGCGCATCGGCGCGCTCTACGGCAAGCCGGTGCACATGGAGCGTCGCGTGAAGCACACCAAGTGGGTCGTGCTGCGCTGGCCAAGCCCCGGCATGGCGCAACTGGCGCGCATGAGCACCCGCGACTTCGAGGACTTCTACTTCCGGGTCTGCTGCGTCGACTATGCGCGCATGGAGCGCGCCGTCGCACCGCTGGTGGCGCGCATGTCGTCGACCGACCGCGTGCGGATCAAGGGCCCCGGCGACACCGACCTGTCCTTCAGCATCAAGGGCATCGGCGTGGTGCCCTGCTGCGGCTCGCGCAACATCCCGGACGGGGAGTGCTTCACGGCGCCGGTGCGCGACAGCGTCGAGGGTGTGCTCCAGTACAACACGCCCACGATCTACAACGGAACCAGCTTCGCCAACGTGCGGCTCGAGTTCCGCAAGGGCCGCATCGAGCGGGCGACGTGCGACGGCGACTCGGCGCGCCTCAACGCCATCCTGGATGCCGACGCCGGTGCGCGCTTCATCGGCGAGTTCGCGCTCGGCTTCAACCCGATGATCCTGCACCCCATGCAGGACATCCTCTTCGACGAGAAGATCGCCGGGAGCTTCCACTTCACCCCTGGACAGTGCTACGAGGAAACGGAGAACGGCAACCGGAGCCAGGTCCACTGGGACCTCGTCTGCATCCAGCGACCGGAGTGCGGCGGCGGCACGATCGAGTTCGATGGCCAGGTGATCCGCCGCGACGGACTCTTCGTGGTCGACGACCTGAAGGACCTGAATCCCGATCGACTCGCCTGAGCACCATCGCGCAGGAGCGCAGGAGGACGACGCACCATGCAACGAACGATCACGATGACGGCCCTGATCTCCATCGCCACGCTCGTTGCTCCGGGGTGCGATGACGGTGCGACCTACAGCACCGCCACACCCACCGCGACCGGCGCAACCCCCGTTCCAGCCCCGGCGGCTTCTGGGCCATCCGCAGGCCAGCCACCGGCAGCCCCCGCCGGCAAGCGGCAATCCAGCAGTGTGCTGGGAAAGGCGCGGGACAGGGCACTCGACGTGCGCGACCAGATGGAAGCACGCGACCGCGAGATCCAGAAGCAGATCGACGACATCCAGCCCTGACCTCAGTCAGGCCGGCCTGCGGCCGAGCCGACGACGATCACTTGCCGGCAGGTGCCGCGCCCGGATCGCTCACGATCTCGAGCAGCTCGACGTCGAAGAACAGCGTGGCCTTGGGCGGGATCGGTCCACGGCCTTCCGGGCCGTAGGCGAGCTGGAAGGGAATCACGAGCTTGCGCTTGCCACCGACCTTCATGCTGCCCACGCCTTCGGTCCAGCCCTTGATCACCTGGCCGAGGGGGAACTCAGCCGGCTGGCCGCGGCTCACGGAACTGTCGAACACCTTGCCGTCGTTGAAGTATCCGGTGTAGTGCACCTTGACCTTCGCGGATGGGCCGCTGGGCTGGGCGCCGGTGCCCTCGACGAGGTCCACGTACTGCAGGCCGCTGGGAAGGACCACGGGTTCCTTGTCGCCCGTGTCTTCACCGGGGAAGCGCCCCTGCGCCGTCGAGTTGGCGATGGCGCCATCGACGGCGCTCAGGGTGATGGTGTGCATCTTGCCCTTGTGGAACATGCGGACCGTGTAGGTCGGCGGATCGGCGAGCTGGTCCGAGACCACGCTCATGACCTGGCCATCGACCTTCGCCCGGGCCGCCGCCACGGCACCCTTCAGGTCGAGCGCCGGCGCCGTGACGGCGCCAGTGGTCGCGTTGACGACCACGCGCTTGATGGTGCCGTTGCCACCGATGATGATCTCGTACTGCAGCACGCCGCCGTGGTCATGCACGTCGGCCTCCACCACCATGCCGGGCACCTTGGCCACGGCCAACTCGATCGCCTTGTCGAAGCTCACGGCGCAGGCCGCCAGGCGCTGCTCCATCTCGGCAGGATCAACCGGAAGCGCCGAGTAGTCGGGAGCGCCGTCCGAGACGGCAACAAGCGAGAGAACGAGTGCGGCGAGCAGCGAGGTCATGGAGGCTCCTTGGTTGGGGCCGGGATCGTAGACCGGGCGCTCGCCCGCTGCCGGAATGAAAAAGGCGCCCCAGACTCCCCCACGATGGAGTCCGGTGGCGCCCGAAACTCAGAAGGTCGGGGCCCAGATCGGGGGCGCCGCGCAGGCGCGCGAGTGACCGCGCACCAGTGAGCCCCCGTGCCGGATGCCTGCGTCGCTGGAAGGCGGGCAGGTGCCCCTTGCGGGGCCAACCGACGTGCCGCTTGCGCGGCGAGGGCCCTTTCCTTCCAAGCACGTGCAAGGTAGTTCGGACTCTGCACAGCGCAAGTGAATTTCCTCCCGCTCGCTCACCTTTTCCGCGCGTTGAAGCCGCCGAACAGGTTTTCGGTCCTTCTCTGGCGCGCACCCCCGCGGACGAGCCGTCCCCGGAGCTGGCATGGGTCCGTCACGCCGCGCGTGGATCGCGGCAGAGCGAGATGGCCGCTTGCAGGCCCTGCATCGGATCGAGTGCCGGGATGAACTCCTGGCCGATGAAACCAGTGAAGCCGGTCGCCGCGATGGCGGAGCAGATGGCCGGATAGAACAGTTCCTGCGTCGTGCCGATCTCGTTGCGGCCTGGGACGCCGCCGGTGTGGTAGTGACCGATCCACTTCGCGTGATCGCGGATGGTGCGGATGACATCGCCCTCCATGACCTGCATGTGATAGATGTCGTACAGCAGTCGGAACCGGTCGTCGCCGACCGCCTCGGCCAGCCGAACGCCCCAGGGGGTTCGATCGCACATGTAATCGCGGTGATCGACCTTGGAGTTCAGCAACTCCATGATGACCGTCACGCCCTCGGCGTTGGCTGCGGGCATGATCCGGCGAAGGCACTCCGCGCAGTTCGCCAGGCCCTCGTCATCAGCCATGCCTCGGCGATTTCCGCTGAACACGATCATCTGCGGGATGCCTGCCTTGGCCACGAGCGGAAGGAGCCGCTCGGCCTCCTTCACGATGCGGTCGTGCGTCTCGCGACGATTCATGCCTTCGACGATCGACGTGGGGCCGTTGGACACGGCGCACTGCAGACCCCCATCGCGCACCACCCCCCACTCGTCCTCGCTCAGGAGCTCGACGCTCCCGTAGCCCATGGCCTTGACCCGGACGCACAGGTCCTTGAGCTCGAATCCGCCGTAGCACCAGCGGCAGACCGAGTGGCCATAGGTCGGGGCACCACTCGGGCCAGCGGCGCGCTCTCGGATCTGCGCTCTCGAGCCGACCGTGGACTCCGGCGTGGCGCCTGAGGAGAGTTGTGCAGCGGCGGCGACGGATCCGGCAGAGGCCAGGAAGGTGCGGCGGTCCATCAGGTCAGGCTAGCGTGGCCGAGGCCAAGACGGTCCAGGCACCAAAAAGAACAGCGCCCCCGGCAAGCCGAGGGCGCTGTAGAAAAGAGCAGTTGGAGCCATTCCAGCTCGTTGCCGAGCCGGTTTCCACGTGAGTGGACGAGGTACGTTGACGATTGCATCTGCGAGATCGCTCTCGCGGGATGTCTAAGAACATTCCCTTAGAAAGGAGGTGATCCAGCCGCAGGTTCCCCTACGGCTACCTTGTTACGACTTAGTCCCAGTCACCAGCCTCGCCGTAGGGACCCCTGAAACGGGGCCACTTCGGGCGCTGCCAGCTCCCATGACTTGACGGGCGGTGTGTACAAAGCTCAGGAACTTATTCACCGCGGCGTGCTGATCCGCGATTACTAGCGATTCCAACTTCATGGAGGCGGGTTGCAGCCTCCAATCCGAACTGGGGTGCCTTTTAAGCGATTTGCTCCGCCTTGCGGCCTCGCATCGTTCTGTCGGCACCATTGTATCACGTGTGCAGCCCTAGGCGTAAAGGCCATGAGGACTTGACGTCATCCCCACCTTCCTCCGGTTTGACACCGGCAGTCTCGCTAGAGTCCTCGGCATTACCCGTTAGCAACTAGAGACAGGGGTTGCGCTCGTTGAGGGACTTAACCCGACACTTCACAGCACGAGCTGACGACAGCCATGCAGCACCTGTGCACGTTCCGCCCTTGCGGGTGTGGCTCCACTTTCATGGAGTTGATCCGTGCATGTCAAGCCTAGGATAAGGTTCTTCGCGTTGCTTCGAATTAAGCCACATGATCCACCGCTTGTGTGAGCTCCCGTCAATTCCTTTGAGTTTTAATCTTGCGACCGTACTCCCCAGGCGGCGCACTTAACACTTTTGCTACGGCCGAGGGCGCGTCAAGCATCCTCAACCTAGTGCGCATCGTTTACGGCGTGGACTACCGGGGTATCTAATCCCGTTTGATCCCCACGCTTTCGAGCCTCAGCGTCAGTTCGAGCCCAGTAGCCTGTCTTCACCTTCGGCATTCCGATAGATCTCTACGCATTTCACCGCTCCACCTATCGTTCTGGCTACCTCTACTCGCCTCAAGATCGGGGGTTCACGCTGCAATTCCACGGTTGAGCCGTGGGCTTTCACAACGTGCCTACCGATCCGCCTACGCTCGCTTTAAGCCCAGTGATTCCGATTAACGCTTGAGCCCTCTGTATTACCGCGGCTGCTGGCACAGAGTTAGCCGGCTCTTCCTCTGGAACTGGTCATTGCGTTCCTGGTTCCTGACAGCAGTTTACACCCCGAGGGGCTTCATCCTGCACGCGGCATTACCCCGTCACGCTTTCGCGCATTGCGGAAGATTCGTTACTGCAGCCTCCCGTAGGAGTCCGAACAGTGTCTCAGTTTCGATGTGGCAGGCCGTGCTCTCACACCTGCTACCCGTCTTAGGCTTGGTGAGCCGTTACCCCACCAACTACCTGATAGGACATTCCCCGCTCATGAGGCGATGAATCTTTGATCTTGCGACCACATCGGGTATTACCCAGAGTTTCCCCTGGCTATCCCCGACCTCACGGTACGTAGGAATGTATTCCTCACCCTTTCGCCGCTCAGTCAGCATTGCTGCTGCTTCGCTCGACTTGCATGTTTTAGCTATGCCGCCAGCGTTCAATCTGAGCCAGGATCAAACTCTTCAATTGGACGAATAAACAGGGCAAGCCCTGTGATCTTCGATGAAGGTTGCCTGGCGACCGGTGCCGAAAGCACCGGCCGGTCGTTCACCATTCTGTTGGTGCCATCGGATGGCAATCCGATGGAAGTTTCCGACATCCGTCGCCATGGGCTTTCGCCCCGCGAAGGAGTCCTCAGAATCGACTATCTATCACATTCTGGCATCACAGAGGATGTCGGCGCTCACTACTGTGATAGTGAGCGATTTTTGCCTGCACTCAACGCTGTGAACGTTGCGTGCGAAGCCCGCATCCTCGCGGTTCCAACTGCTCGATTGTCAAGGAAACTCACTGCTGCGTAGCGCACCAGTGTGCCCGCTGCGAGATGCGGCGGGAGGGAGAGTGTACGCAAATCAAACGGCCTGTCAAGGGGTTGTGAGGCTGTCCACAATTCATTCAAGGCTCAATAAGCAGCGCTTTCCGCCGATCTGGCCGATGGTTTTATCGGTGCGCCCGGGCCAGCACTCCCAAGGCGACCCAGGAGGCGCCCGCACGGCGGATCGCGTGGGCGCAATCGGCGCCGGTGGAGCCAGTCGTGCAGACGTCATCCACGAGCACGACTTGCTCTGGAACGGTCATGATTTTTGATCGGAGTGCGAATCGCCCGTGCAACGACCGACGTTGTTGCGCCCGGCGCGACGCTTGCCGCACCCGGTCATGGCGGACCAGCAGCGAGCGGGACGGCCAACCGCAGGCCGTGGACGCCGCTCGGGTCAACGCGCCAGCATGGTCAATGCCGCGCACGAGCGTGCGCCACGGATCGCCGGGAACGGGCACCAGCACGGCGCCCTTCATGGGGGCGTATGCCGAGACACCGCCGCACCCGATCTCTGCTCCGGCGTTTCGCTCGCACGCCGACCACGCAATGAGCCGCTCGCCGAGTGCTCTCCCCCACCACCACGCACCGTCAGCCCAGCATGTGCCCTTGATGAGTCGAGCGGCCTGGCCAGCTGGGCCGTCATAGTCGCCCAACGAGATCACCGCATCGACCCCTTCCGGAAGTTCGCATCCGTCACGGCTCGCGGGGTCCGACCCGCCACCGTTCGTCCACGCACCGCAGACGGTGCAATGACCCACGGATGTGCCGAGCGCCCGCGGCAACGGGAGCTCGGTCAGACCGAGGATGTCTGGATCGATCCACGCGCGAAGCGCATCCGGCAATGAGAAGCGGGGCATGGCGCGGAGCAGACATGCTCCAGGCCATGCCCCGCGGGGGCACGAAGGAAGTTCGGTGCGGATCAGGCGCGCGCCATGGCACGCAGCACGGTCTGGAGGATGCCTCCGTTGCGGTAGTAGTCGATCTCGACGGGCGTATCGATGCGGCAGAGCGCCTCGAAGGCCGTGACGCCCTTCTCACCCTTGGCCACCACCTTCAGCCGCTGACGCGGCTTGAGCGTGGACGGCACGTCGATGTCGAAGGTCTCGGATCCATCAAGGCCAAGGCTGGCCGCCGACTGGCCCTCGAGGAAGCAGAGCGGGAGCACGCCCATGCCCACCAGATTCGAGCGATGGATGCGCTCGAAGCTCTCGGCGATCACCGCCTTCACCCCAAGCAGGTACGTGCCCTTGGCCGCCCAGTCACGGCTGGACCCCATGCCGTAATCCTTGCCGGCAAGCACAATGAGCGGGATGCCCAGCGCCTTGGAGCGCTCCGCTGCATCGAAGATCGGCTTCACCTGGCCATCGGTGAAGTCCATCGTCACGCCACCCGTGGTGCCCGGCGCAAGTTGGTTCTGGATGCGGGTGTTGGCGAACGTGCCCCGCGTCATGACACGGTCGTTGCCACGACGGCTGCCGTACGAATTGAACATCGAGACCGGAACGCCGTGCTGCTGCAGGTACGAGCCCGCAGGGCCGTCCTTCTTGATGTTGCCGGCGGGCGAGATGTGGTCGGTCGTGATGCTGTCGCCGAGCTTGGCCAGCACACGCGCCCCGCCGATCGAACCGATCGGGCCGGGCTCCTCGAGCGTCATGGTGGTGAAGAACGGTGGTTCCTGGATGTAGGTGCTCTTGGCATCCCACGAGTACATGTCGCCACCACCGGTGCGGATCGCCTGCCACTCCGTGCTGCCACGAAAGACATCCGCGTACTGCGTGCGGAACTGATCGTTGGTCACGCTGGCCTTGACGGCTGCATCCACCTCGGCCTGGCTCGGCCAGACGTCGCGCAGGTAGACGGGCTTGCCGTCCTTGCCGGTGCCGATGGGATCGTTCTGCAAGTCGATGTCGACCGTGCCGGCGATCGCGTACGCGACGACCAGTGGCGGGCTCGCGAGGTAGTTCGCCTTCACATCCTGGTGCACGCGGGCCTCGAAGTTGCGGTTGCCGCTGAGCACGCTGGCCACCACGAGGTCGCTGCCCTTGATGGCCGACTCGATCGCCTCCGGCAGCGGACCGCTGTTGCCGATGCACGTGGTGCATCCGTAGCCGACCGTCTGGAAGCCAAGCTCATCGAGCGCACCCTGCAGGCCGGCCTTGTTCAGGTACTCCGTCACGACCTTGGACCCCGGGGCGAGGCTGCTCTTGACCCACGGCTTGCGCTCGAGGCCGAACTGTCGCGCCTTCTTCGCGAGAAGGCCCGCACCGATCATGACGCTTGGATTGCTGGTGTTCGTGCAGCTGGTGATCGCCGCGATCACGACTGCACCGTGCTTGAGGATGAACTCCTGGCCATCCATCATCACGGCCGCGCCATCCTCGGCAAGCGCCGTAGCGGTGGGCAGCGTGGTGGCCTTGGATCCGGCCTTCAACTTGGGCAGTGCGCCCTGCCAGGTCTTCTGCATGGCCGGCAGGTCCACGCGATCCTGGGGGCGGCTCGGGCCGGCAAGGCTCGGCACGATCGTCGACTGGTCGAGCTCCACCACGGCGCCGTACGAGATCGGGAGGCTGTCGTCGCGCCAGAGCCCCTGCGCCTTGGCGTACGCCTCGACCGTGCGCACGAGCTCCTCGGGGCGGCTCGACAGGCGCATGTAGTCAAGCGTGTGTTCGTCGAAGGGGAAGAAGCCGCAGGTCGCGCCGTACTCAGGCGCCATGTTCGCGATCGTGGCGCGGTTGGCCAGCGGCATGTCGGCCAGGCCGGGACCGAAGAACTCGACGAACTTGCCGACCACGCCGTGCTTGCGCAGCACTTCGGTCACGCGAAGCACGAGGTCGGTCGCCGTGGTGCCTTCAGGCAGCTTCCCGGTGAGCCGCACGCCGACGACCTCGGGAATGAGCATGTAGACCGGCTGCCCCAGCATGACGGCCTCGGCCTCGATGCCGCCCACGCCCCAGCCCAGCACGCCGAGGCCGTTGATCATGGTGGTGTGGCTGTCGGTGCCGACCAGGCTGTCGGGGTACAGGACGCCATCCTTCTCCCAGACGCCCTTGGCCAGGTACTCGAGATTGACCTGGTGGACGATGCCGGTGGCCGGCGGGACGACCCGGAAGTTGCTGAACGCGCCCTGGCCCCACTTCAGGAATTCGTAGCGTTCCGCGTTGCGCTCGAACTCCTTCTCGTTGTTGATCGAGAGGGCCACGCCGCTGGCGTAGGCGTCGACCTGCACGCTGTGGTCAATGACCAGGTCGCACGGCACGAGCGGATTGACCTTGCGCGGATCCCCTCCCATCCGCTTCATGGCGCCGCGCATCGCAGCCAGGTCCACCACGCACGGCACGCCGGTGAAGTCCTGCAGCACCACGCGGCCGGGCATGAAGGGAATCTCGTCCTCGCCCGGGTTGCGGGGGTCGTAGTTGGCGATCGCCCGCACGTGGTCCTCGGTGTAGACGCGGCCGTCGAGGTTGCGCAGCACGCTCTCGAGCAGCACCTTGATCGAGTACGGGAGGCGATCGATGTTGCCGATGCCCTTCAGGGCAGCGAGGCTGTAGTACGACTTGGGTCCGGTCGGGGTCTGGAGCGTGGCCTTGGCCTTGAAGGGGTCGTGCATGGGGTGTTCCTTGGGGAGGATCGATTCTAGGGCCGTGCCGACCACGCGTGCGCGCAGGCCGGCATGCCGGAACATGCTGGGATTCCCGTCAGAACCGGATCAGGCCGTGCCGGCCAGGCGCCGCACGATCGTCATGAAGCGTTGCCGCAGCGACGCGCGGATCGCGACGACGATGGCCAGGTAGCCGACCGAGCCGGCGATGGCACCAGCCACCAGTGCGGCACGGGTGGCCGAGAGCTCGGCGAGCGACTCGACCGCGAGTGCGGCGAAGAGGTCCTGCGGCGCCAGCCCCAGCTGCAGGACCGCCAACGGATTGAACCCCGCGAGGAACGGACCCAGGACCGGGATCCGGCCGCCCAGGCCCAGGCCACACAGTCCACTCACGAGCGCCACCGCCGCGGCGACGCCGGTGGCCGCGAAGACGCTGCCGATGGTCCCCTTGCTCTGCACCGACCACTGCAGGCCGACCATGACGCAGAAGGCCGTGAACGCCACGAGGACCAGCGGGAACGCGATCGCCACCTCCGGCAGGATCAGCGGCGCGCGCACCGATCCGCCGGGGAGTGCCACGAGCAGGCCGCGGGCCATGGAGTACGCCACCGCCACGAGCACGCCCAGGATCGGGGCGGCCAGCATGGGCCAGAGGTACGTGACGATCCCGCGCAGCTTGCCCGACAGGTACGCACCGGGATCGATCGGGGTGGTCA
Source organism: Planctomycetaceae bacterium (assembly GCA_027490145.1). GTDB lineage: Bacteria > Planctomycetota > Phycisphaerae > Phycisphaerales > SM1A02 > SYIB01. The sequence goes on along the minus strand of JAIXYQ010000007.1, from coordinate 145,027 downwards.
GCAGGATGTCGAGCGAACCGTCCTCGCGCTCCTTGGTGACGGCGGTCGCGCTGGCGTTCAGTGCAGCGAGGGCAACGATCACGCTCTCGGCTGCCACCACGATGAGGACCGCCACGGGGAACCCGGCATCGTTGAGCGTGCCCCGGGCGTGCAGGATGGCCGGCACGGCCGACGCCGCCACGCCGATCGACAGGAAACCCCAGCGCATGACGAGCGACCCCAGCCCGAGGTTGCGTGCATGCAGCTCGCGCCAGGCGATGCCGTTCTGCCAGACTTCGCTCGGCGGACGGCTCGAACCCTGCCGGACGCGACCCAGCGAACCACGCTCGTCGGCGCCGATCAGTCGCACGCGCAGCACGCTCCATGCCATGAGCACCAGCGCCGTGCCCATGAAGAGGACCGCCTGAGCCAGGACTGGTCGCGTCATCCAGAAGCCGCCCTCGGCCGGCACCACGTAGCGATTGGATCGCAGCAGGACCTCGAGGGTGAGGAACGGATTCAGCGGTGTGATGACCGTGGTCGAGGTGACGTCCAGCGTGGTCCCGACCTGCTGCCGCAAGCCCGCATCGACCCCGTACGTGACGAAGAGATAGGCCACCACCGAGACGTAGAACGCGAAGACCGCCCGCTGGCCGCCGACGCGGGTCACGCACAGCATGATGGCGATGCTCCCCACGAGGACGGCGGTCGAGGCCGCGATCGCGTACGAGCCCATGATCGAGCCGCCGCTCACGCCGCCGAAGAGTTGCGTGACCGCGAAGAGCGGGAACGTGCTCAGCAGCAGGGCCACGACGAAGAACAGGCGGCCGAGCAGGTTGCCCAGGACGATCTGCGCGCTCGACAACGGCGTCGTCAGCATGATTTCCCAGGTCCGCGGGCTGGATTCATGCGCAATCGCGCCCGCCATGAACACAGGCGTGAGCAGGCAGATCGCCAGCACCTGCCCGTAGCTGACCAGGGTGAAGGCCTGCGCGCCACGCGCCGCAAGGCCGCGCATGCCTTCGGATCCGGTGAACAACAGCGCCAGCGTGAGGATCGTGGCCATCAGTCCCAGGTAGCCCGCACGCAGGTGGAGGTGCCGCGTGCGGCGGCTCGCACCCGTCACCACGCGCACCGCGATGGGATTGGTGGGAGCAAGCGCGAGGAGTCGCTGGACCACGCCGGACATGGTTCGGATCGTACGGTGCCCGCGCGCCCGGTCGCGCGGGTCGATTACCCTTGAGCCCATGCTCGAGCCAGTCGATCCCGGCATGTCCACCACGACGGTCGTTGCCCTCGCCGGGGCGTGTGCCGTGGGCGGCGCCGTGGCCGGCGCCTTGGCGGCCCGATTCATCGGTTCACGCTCGCTGCGCGTGGCGCGGCAGCAGGCGACGGCCATCGTCGAGACCGCCCAGGCTGAAGCGCTCGCCTCGGCCAAGGGCCTCGAACTCGAGGCCGAGCGCCGGATCGCCGAACGGCGCGCGCAGATCGATCGCGAGATCGACGCAGCACTGGCCCAGTTGCGTCAGGGCCAGGACGCCCTGCGCACGACGCAGCAGCAGGTCGATGCCCGCCTCGCCGCGCTCGGCGAGCGCGAACGCCGGCTCGACGAACGCGACCAGCGCGTGAACGACCGGGAGCGCGAGGCCTCCACCACCCTCGAGCGCGCCAAGGCCGCCCTGACTGAGCGCGAAGCGGCGCTGGCGGACCTTCGACGCCAGCTCGAGGCGATCGCCGGCCTCACGCGTGACGAGGCCATGCAGCGCGTGCTCGATGATGCCCGACGCGACAGCGAGCACGAGGCGGCGCAACTCCGCCATGCCCTGCTGTCCGAAGCGGAGCGCTCCGCCCGCGAGCAGGGCCGTGAGATCACGCTGATGGCCATCCAGCGCTACGCGGGTGAAACCGTCGGTGAATCGACGGTCCGCACCGTGAAGGTGCCCAACGAGGAGATCAAGGGCCGCCTGATCGGCCGGGAGGGGCGCAACATCCGTGCGCTCGAGAAGGCCACCGGCGCCGACCTCCTCATCGACGACACGCCGGGCGTGATCGCGGTGAGTTGCTTCGACCGCGTGCGCCAGGCGATCGCGGTCGAGGCCCTGCAGCGACTCGTCGCCGATGGACGCGTGCATCCTGCGCGCATCGAAGACGTCGTCGCGCAGGTCCGCCGCGACATGGAGCAGCGCATCACCAAGGCCGGCGAGGAAGCCGCCCTCGAAGCCGATGTCCGCAACCTCCACCCCCGCGTGATCGAGGCGCTCGGCCGCCTGTCGTTCCGCACCAGCTATGCCCAGAACGTGCTGCGCCACTCGATCGAAGTGGCCTTCCTGTCGCAGATGATCGCCGACCAGCTCGGGCTCGACGGCCGCCTGGCCCGCCGATGCGGGCTGCTGCACGACCTCGGCAAGGCGATGGACCACGAGATGGAAGGCGGGCACCCGGCGATCGGCCGGGACTTCCTGGTCCGCCACGGTGAGCGCAACGAAGCGGTCCTGAACGCGGTTGCCGGCCACCACGGTGACATCCCCTCGACGACGCCCTACACCCCGATCGTGATGGCGGCCGACGCCCTGTCGGGCGCACGGCCGGGTGCACGGCGCGAGAGCATGGAGCAGTACGTGAAGCGGCTCCAGCAGCTCGAGGCCATCGCGCGCGAGCATGCCGGCGTGACGGAGGCCTTTGCGGTGCAGGCAGGTCGCGAGGTGCGCGTGATCGTGGATGCCGGCTCGGTCGACGATGCCCGCACCCGTGCGATCGCCGACTCCATCGCTGCCCGCGTCGAGCGCGAGATGACCTTCCCCGGCGAGATCAAGGTCTCGGTCCTGCGCGAGGTGCGGGCCGAGGCATCGGCGCGCTGAACCGTGCAGACCCTGAGCGACATCAAGGCGATCCTGGCCACCCGCGGGCTCGAACCCAAGCATCGGCTCGGGCAGAACTTCCTGCACGACCAGAACAAGCTCCGGGCGCTCATCGGGCACAGCGGCGTCACGGCCGGCGACGTGGTGCTGGAGGTCGGGCCCGGCACCGGGACGTTGACCGAAGCGCTGCTCGACACCGGCTGCGAGGTCGTGGCCTGTGAACTCGACGCCGACATGGCCGCCATCATCCGGGAGCGCCTGGGAGACCGGGTGACGCTGATCCACGGCGACTGCCTCGACGGCAAGCACGCCGTCTCGCCAGCCATCCTCGAGGCCCTCGGTGGTCGCCAGTTCAGGTTGGTTGCCAACCTTCCCTACGGCGCGGCGACCCCTCTGGTCCTGAACCTGGCTGCCCACCACCCGACGTGCCTCGGACAGTTCGTGACCGTCCAGCGCGAGGTGGCGCAGCGGCTCGCTGCGCAGCCCGGCAGCGACGACTACGGCGCGGCCACGGTGCTGGTGTCCCTGACGAGCACGGTCCGTGTGCTCGAAACGCTGCCCGGATCCTGCTTCTGGCCCGCCCCACGGGTCACCAGTGCCATGATGTCCGTGATTCCCAAGCCGGACAGGCCTGCACTGGATCCTGATCAGGTCAGCGCCTTCGTCCACCGGATCTTCGCCTCCCGCAGGAAGCAACTCGGTGCGCTGCTTGGCCGTCAAGCCAGTTTCCCCATCGGGATCCTGCCAACGATGCGTGCCGAAACACTCACTCCGCCGCAGATTCTTGCACTGATGCACGCGATTGGCTGATTGGTCAAGCCGTCTCGCCCGGCAAGTCGATATCCTCCATTCACGCGATGCAGCGTGCATCGCCTCGCTTCGGTCTACATAAGGCAGGTTCCATGGCTCGGTCTTCGACCTCTCTCCGGGGGAACAAGGCTGGTCGTCAGTCCTCGTCACAGGCAATCGACCTCTCGGTCAACGCCGTGTGGCATTGCGTTCGCTCACCCTTCCGCCTTCGGCTGCTCGAGACCATCCGTGGCTCGGGCGGATGCACCGTCCTTGAGATTGCGCGTGCACTCGACGTCAGCCCGCCGAGCCTCTACTACCACATCGGCTTGCTCCTGAAGTCGGGACTGATCGGGCAGATGGTGCCCCAGCCCGCCGCAGGGCGTGTCGGACGCCTGGGTCCGGTGGCAGCGGTCTTCTTCGCCAACGTCGACGCCGTTCGCTTCGCGCCACCCAAGTCCGCGCGTGATCAGCAGCGCATGGCCAAGCTCGTCGCCGGCCTGATCACCGAACACGCTGCCGACCTGGCCATGGCGTCGAAGATGGACCTGCCCGCGATCGGCAACGCCTGGGAGTCCCTGGAGGCCGACGAGGTCAAGACCATCCAGAAGGCCTTCGCCACGGTGGAGGGCGTGCTGTCCAAGGCGCGCGCTCGCCGCGAGAAGGCCCACGGCAAGGTCGTGCTCGCCACGCATCACGTGAGCTTCAGCGTCGCAGCCACGGCACCGGCCACGCTGCCGGCACCGAAACTCGGCTGAGCCGCGGGTTCCAGCGCGCCCGCCACGGCGCGCGGGTTCCAGCGCGCCCGCCACGGCGCGCGGGGCAGGTCGTTCAAGCAACGAACAGCGGGCGCTTCGGCGCCCGTTGTCGTTTCACCATTGGTAGGTGACGGTGTAGGTGACCTCGCGGGTCTCCCCTGCGGGCACCGGCACCGTCCACTCGACCTGCTGCGCGCTCGTCTTGGTGGAGGGCTGGGACTCCACGGCAATCGTCCACTGTGCCCAGCGGTACAGCCGCTCACGCACGGTCACCGTGGCCGCCTCGTCCTGCTTGCGGTTGCGCAGCTCGATGCGCACCGTCTCGCTCATGGTGCGCCGTTCGGCATCGACCTTGAAGTCCACGCGCGTGCGCTCTCCGACGACGTCGAAGCTCTCGCCGATGCGGATCGTCACGCGCTCGTCGCGGGGCGTGTGGCCGATCACGTCCTCGCCGATGAACTCCATGGAGCCATCCGCCGCATCGATCATGGATGCGCGGATCTTGCCGGCCGGCAGCGGGATCCCCAGGCCCGAGGCCTTGTCGTTCATGAGCCGCACGAGCACGGCCACCTTCGGCTTCTGCACCCCCGGGTCGTTGGGATCGGCAAAGGGCTCGCTCGGAGCCCAGCCGGACCACTGGCTCGTGCCGTCGAACACGAGCACGCGCTCCACGGGCACGGCGGCCACGGTCGGGAAGAGCGTGATCTGCTGCATGCCGTTCTGCGGCAGGTCGACCGTGCGTGGCAGGGTGTACAGGTGGTACTCGGCAAACGACTTCTCCTCGAAGCCGCCGCCCCCGCCACCGGCTGCATCGGCCATGGCCAGCATGCGCTCCATGCGCATGCCCTGGCGCGGCTGCACGCGCTGCACGCTGCCCGCGACGAGCTTCAGCACCGCGTCATCGAACGACTGGCCGCTCAGGTTCAGCAGCGTGACCCACGCCCCGAGGTCAGCCTTCTTGAAGGAGGAATCGATCACGAGGTTGTAGTCGGAACGCCAGGTCAGTCCACCGGTCTGGTACGCCGTCCGCACCAGGTGCTCGCCGCCCTTGGGGGTGTCGAGGGTCCACGACAGAGTGGGTCGGGTCATCAGGCCCGCCGGCAGGGAGCCCAGCCTGACCTGGACATCCGCGGACGGCAGCACCTCGATGCCTTCCGTGGTGCGGATCACGATGCGGCCATCACTGGCCGAGAGCAGCGTACCGGTGTGCTCACTGATGTCGGTCGTCACCGAGATCGGTCGATCGATGTACTTCTCGAGCAGCTTCTGCGGGCTGACCAGGTCGAACTCGAACCGCTGGTCGAGCACCGCCGTCGCGGGATCCGTCAGATCGACGATGCTCACGGTGGTCGGATCGATGAAGGCCGCCACATCCGTCAGGGCGAGCGTGCCGCGCCCCTGCGCCAGCGTGGCGCGGCGCACGGACTTGACCACACCGAACCCGGGAACCTGCCAGGCGAAGTCGGGCCCACCACCCATCCGCTGCTGCGCCACAAACCGTTGTGGGTCGAACCCCGCCGGATCGGCGCTTGAATAGACCGTGAGCGTGACGCCCTCCTTGGGAGCCTGCTGCACGGCGGTGCAGGCGGCGAACGAGGACACGACCGGGACGAGTGCGATCATCATGAGCAGCTCCTTGGGCCCGCTGGGGCTCCGGGTGGACATGTCCGGCCGCGTGAAGCCGTCCACGGACTCAGAACCAACCACGCTTGCCGACGAGGTAGATGCGATTGAAGTCCTCATCGGACTTGGTCAGGTAGATGATGCCCTCGACGAAGCCGATCACGCCCATGGCGGCGGGGCCGAACCCGCAGGGAATGCCGACCAGCAGCCAGCCCGCGCCAACGAACAGGCACGTACCGAGCAGGGTCACCCCCAGCATGATGATGCCCGGCACGATCGCCCCGATGATGAACTTGTGGATCCCGAAGCCGCCGAGCAGCAGGCCGAACACGCCGGCCATGACCTTGAGGCGACTGGCCCGATCCCGGTCGAAGCCCGGCGGTGGCGTGGTGCCCAGGGGAGGGTGATACGGCGGAGGCTGGAACGGTGGCGGCGAACCCGGGGACGCGGTCATCGTGCAACCTCCTCGCCGCGCGCACACGCGACGGCAGACTGGAACATGCGCAGCCCCAGGGGCGCGGTGCGGCGCATGGCCGCAGGAAGCCGGGTCCACCAGGGGTGCTGCGTGAATCGCGTGTACCGCTCAGGGTGCGGCATCAGACCGAAGACCAGGCCGCTGGCATCGCAGAGCCCAGCGACCGCGCCCATCGATCCATTGAAGTTGTCGGTCGCGGCGTACCGGATCGCCACTTGGCCGCGCGACTGCAGCGTGCCCAACAGTGCCGGGCTCGTCACGAACCGGCCCTCACCGTGGGCGCACGGCAGCATCGCATCATCGCCATCACAGGCCAAGCCCCTCGTCCACACGCAGACGGTGTCTGCAGGAATCTCCATGCGCGTCCAGCGATCCTCGAAGCGGGCGCTGGCATTGTTCGAGAGCGCCACCGTGGCCAGCGTCGGCTGCACTGGCCAGGCGCCGTCGATCGGCCCGGGCAACAGGCCAGCCTGCACCGCGATCTGGAAACCGTTGCATGGGCAGATCATGGGCACCCGCCGCTCGATGGCCGCTCGAAGGGCCGGGTAGAGCCGCTCGCGGATGAGCGCCGCCATGATGCGGCCGGCGGCGATGTCATCGCCGAAGCTGAATCCGCCGGGCAGCCCGATCATGCCGAAGCGATCGACGATCGACGGTGTGCGCGCGAGCGTGGACAGCAAGACCGGCTCGGGCGTGACGCCGGCGGCCTCGAAGGCCTGCGCCAACTCCAGGTCGCAGTTGATGCCGGGCGCCGTGATGACGAGTGCCTTCATGGTGTTCACCAACCCTTCCCGCCGCTGCGCCAGGCCGCGGCCAATTCACCGAGCGTCCAGGTGCAACCGCCGGCCTGCACCGTGTGCACTGCCGAGGTCGCGCCGACGCGCGCGTGCACGACACCGGCCGCAGACAGCGCCTGCAGCGCAGCATCAAGCCGATCCATCGGGATTTCCAGCAGGTAACGACTCGGGGTCTCGCTGAACGCCGCCACCAGCGATGCACCCGCACCAGGCACGGCGCCCAAGTCGATCTGCACGCCCACGTCGCCCGCGAACGCCATCTCGGCGGCGGCCACCAGCAACCCGCCCTCGCTGCAATCGTGTGCGCTCAGCACGTGCCCTGCCGCGATCAGGCTGGCCACCGCGCGTGCATTCGCCGGGCCCGCAGCCAGGTCCGTGCGAGGGAGCTCATCCGTTCCCGCGGTGCCGCCGAGCGCGCGGAACTGGCTGCCGCCGGTGGCCTGCGCCGTGGTACCCACGAGCACGAGCGCATGGCCGGCACCCTTCAGGTCCATGGTCACGCAGTGGTCGCTGTCGTGCACCAGGCCGAAGCCGGAGATCAGCAGGGTCGGCGGGATCTGGATCGTGGTGCCGTCGTCGGTCGTGAACTGGTTGTTCAGGCTGTCCTTGCCGCTGATGAACGGCGTGCGGTATGCCTTGGCGCCGTCGTAGCACGCATGCGCAGCCCGCACGAGCGCGCCGAGGTTGCGCGGATCCTTGCAGCTGGGCCAGCAGAAGTTGTCCAGGATCGCGATGCGCGATGGATCCGTGCCCACGCAGACCAGGTTGCGCACGCACTCATCGATCGCCGCAAGACCCATCCAGTACGGATCGGCCGCCAAGCCGGTGGCGAGGCCGTTGCCCATCGCCAAGCCGCGCACACTGTGCGCCACGGGGCGGATCACCGATGCATCGCCAGGGCCCGACTGCGGGCCGTGCAGCGGCTTCACCACGCTCGAGCCCTGCACCTCGTGGTCGTACTGGCGGATGATCCATTCCTTGCTGGCGATGTTCGCGCTCGACAGCAGGGCCGGCAGCGCGCTCTGCAGGTCGCCCGGGGCGATGGTCGCACGCACCACGGGCGCGAACGACGAGGCCCAGGCGGGATCCCACACCGCGGTGCGCGTTGGCGTGGGTATGCCATCGTGCATGAAGTGCGTGTCGAGCGCGCCGACCTCGGTGCCCTTCCACAGCAGGCGGATCGAGCGATCCGGCGTGCCGAAGGTGCCCAGGTCGCAGAGCTCAACGCCGTGGTCGTCGCACACCTGCTGCAGGGCAGGAAGGTTCGCGCGCGGTACCGACAGCACGAGCCGCTCCTGCGCCTCGCTGATCCAGGCCTCGGTCGGGCTCAATCCGTCGTACTTCGTCGGCGCGCGGTCCAGGTGGACTTCCGCTCCGATGGTCCCGCCCATCTCCCCCACGGCGCTGCTGAACCCGCCGGCGCCGCAATCGGTGAGCGCACTGAACAGGCAGCCCTGCTCGTGGTCGCGAGCGGCCAGGATCGCATCGAGCGCACGCTTCTCGGTGATCGCGTTGCCGATCTGCACCGCGTGGCTGAACTCATCGGCGTGGGTGTCGGTGAGTTCGGCGCTGCTGAAGGTGGCGCCGTGGATCCCATCGCGGCCCGTGCGGCCGCCGATCGCCACGATCGCATCACCCGGCTGCACCTGGCCCTTCACGAACTCGCGCGGCATCAGGCCCACGCAGCCGCAATAGACGAGCGGATTGCCGACGTACCGATCGTCGAACCACACCGTGCCGTTCAACGTGGGGATCCCCATGCGGTTGCCGTAGTCACGCACGCCGTTCACCACTTGGCGCAGGATCCGGCGCGGGTGCAGGCAACCGCGCGGGACCTCGGTGCGCGTGACATCGGCCACGCAGAAGATGTCGGTGCTGGCGATCGGCTTGGCTCCCCGGCCGGTGCCGATGATGTCGCGGATGCAGCCACCGATGCCGGTGGCGCTGCCGCCGTAGGGCTCGATCGCGCTGGGGTGGTTGTGCGTCTCGACCTTGAAGCACACCGCCCACTGGTCGTCGAACGCGATGACGCCGGAGTTGTCCTTGAAGACCGACAGGCACCAATCGATGCCGTCGGCCATGAGTTCGTGCGTGGCCGCGGCCACGGTCGACTTGAGCAGGTTGTGGATGACGATGCCGCCATCGACCGCCTCATGGCCGGGTCGACCATCGGTCGTGACGGCGGGCGCTCCCGGGGCAACGGCGTAACTCACCGTGCTCTTGAGGGTCTTGTGCACGCAGTGCTCGCTCCAGGTCTGGGCGAGCGTTTCGAGTTCGATCTCGCGGGGTTCACGCCCGAGCGTGCGGTAGTGCGACTGGATCGCGCGCATCTCGTCGAGCGACAGGAACAGGTGCGCCGACCGCGACATGGTCTCAAGCTGTGCGTCATCGAGGGGCGTGATCGGCACGCTGCGGATCGCGAGTTCGTACGGGCGACCTTCGGGGAACGATGCCGGATGGAACGGACCATCATGGATGGCATGGATCACGGTGTTGGCGAGGAGCCGCTGCGCCCAGCCGCGCGCCTGGACCGCCGTACACCCAGTGAGATCGAACCGCTCACCCGTCCGCACCTGCACACGAACGCCCAGCAGCGCGTGGATCGCCTCCTGCACGCTCTCGGCTGCCGGGTCCATCACGCCAGGCAGCGGGTGCACCTCGACCGTCACGGCCCCCGGGGCCGTGGCCACGGCACCATCGATCGTCGCCGTCTGCGTGACGGGGTCTGCGAACAGCTGGCTCGCCAGTGTGGCCAACTGCTCCGCATGCAGCGCACCCTCGATCAGGTAGACCGCTCGATGCTCGACACGGCTGGGAACGGCATCGCCCGCGACTGCAGCGGCGGCACACTGGCGCTGCACACTTTCGCCGCGCATGTCGCGCTGGCCATCGGCCGGACGGACCTCGATGCGGTGCACACGGTGTGCGGACTGGTGGGCGGCGTGCGGGGCAGGTTGGGCGTGGACGGCGCTCATCGGGCGCCGAGTGTAGGGGCGTCAGAACATCAGCTGGAAGCTGCTGCGGAAGACGAACTCGCCGTCCTCGCTCACGCGCCAGCCGGCCTGGGAGTCGTACCAGGCAGGCGAGAGGTCGGTGAAATTCACGCCCATGTCGGTCGTCCACTTCAGGTCCTGGCCATCCAGGTACCAGACCAGACCGGTGGTGAACAGGGTCATGGTGTGTTCCTCACCATAGATCGGATCGACCTGGGCATTGTTGGACAGGTCGCCGAACTGCATCTCGCCGGCCTCGAAGCGGGCGAAGACCTCGTGCTTCTGGGTGACGTACATCGACCCCTGGATCGTGGCGCCCCAGATGGTGCTGGCATCCGGGATCGAGAACGGCTGTCCGGTGATCTCGGGCAGTGCTGCATCGGAGTGGATGTAGTTCCAGTACGCGCTCGCGTAGATCGACGCGCCACCCAGCATCCAGCTGATGTCCGCCGTGATGCCGGTCCACTCGTTCTGGCCGTACTGCGAGGCATCGTCGGGCTGGAAAGGCTCCGACACCGAGTAGTGGAAGGCCACACCGGCGAGAAGGCCCGTCTCATCCCCCTGCGGGCTCGTGAACTGGGCGAACTGCTCCCAACTGCCGGACAGCTTGTGCTCCAGTCGCGAGGTCACCGAGAACTGCGAGTCGGTGCTGTACCACGGCCGGTCCATCGGCTCCGTGCCGACCAATTCCAACTCGCCGGCGATGTTGTCGGTGCCGCCCTCGTCGAACGACAAGCGCCAGCGCCAGTCGTCGGTCAGGCTTTCCAGCTCGATCCCCTGCGTGTACCACAGGCCCAGGTGGTAGTCGATCACGCTGCGGTCGACCGCGATCTGGTTGCTGTCGGCGATCAGCGTTTCCCGGCTGTAGGGCGCGCGGTACTGGCCCACGCGGACCGACCACTGGTCATCCAGCGCCACGCGTACCCATGCATCTGCAAGCTGGATCGGACCGGCGTTGTCGCCGAACTGCGGATAGAAGGGCGGCGCCGACGGATCGTTGATGATCGTGGCGTTCGAATTCACCCAGTAGCCCTTGACCATGTAGGTCACGTCAGGGCTGAAGACGTGGCCGTTGATCCAGAGCGAGCTCCAGGGGCCGAGATCGAAGCCCTCGCGGTCTTCCTGCGTGTCGGCGGTTCCGGTGGCCACCACGTTTGGCGGCACCTCGCGAATGTTGCTCCAGATGTATCGAGTCTGCATCAAGCCCCCGAACTTCATCAGGAAGCGACCATCGGCGCTGCGCAGGAAGAACCCGTCATTCCAGCCGGCGGTCGACACGTCACCGCGCAAGCTGGCGTAGTTGCCGCTCTCGGTCATGGCATCGCGCACGATCGCGCGGATCTCGTCGGCGCGTTCCGCGGTCAGCGTGCGCTCGCTGTCCTTCTGGCGCAGTTCATTGACTTCACCCTCCAGCGACTCGTTGCGGCGCTCGAGGGCATCAAGCCGCTTGAGCAGCGCGCCCATGTCGGCAGCCTGGGCGGGTGCGTTGGCGCCGCTCGCCGAGGGTTGATCGCTCAACCACGGGCTGCCCGCGGACGTGGGTTCATCCTGCGGTCGGGACGACGCACTGGCCGGGACAGCGGCCGGCACGGCCGACGGCTCGGCAGCCAACACAGGGGTTGCGGCCGCCGCCAGGGTGAGCAACGCCGGTACGGCGCCACGCGCCCGTGCGCCGCAAAGGGATGTGGTCGCGCTTCGGACCATGCTTGGGCCGTCAAGGGTAAATGAAAGCCAGTCGAGGGACGCAGCCGGGGGCATCGACATCCTGTGTATCGACCGAACACCGGGTTTCGTTCACCGTGACTCGGCCAATGGCGATCGATTCACACGCAAGGCCGGATCGATGCGGGGCCCAGCCGGGTCGACGTGGGCTGGGCGCGCACTCAAGGGCAGATAACCACCTCCGCGAGGGATCAGAACATGAACTGCAGCTGGGTCAGGTAGCTGGTGTCAAAGTTGCTCAGCTCCCCGAACGCACCGCCTTGGAACAGGACATTCGCCGCCCGGCCATCGGCTTCCAACGGAATACAGACTTGCGCCGTGAGCTTGCAACCATTGCCGTGCAGATACCAGTTCAGACCGGCCTGGACGTAGCTGCCTTGCACAGGCTGGATCCGGTAGACGTTGAGGTAGTTCCAGGCGCCCCAGAACTCGATGTTGGACAGCACGAACGCCCCGCCCTGGATCGAGAAACCGTACTCGTCTTCACCCGGCTCGATGCTGGTGGCGGTGTCTTCTTCCTTGCCGTTGCGATAGGCGTAGGCCACCGACAGGTTGGCCCCGCCGAACATCATCGTGGCATCGGCCGTGAACCCATCCACCAGGTCGCCCGCCGAGTCAACATCGTAGTTGCCGGTGCCGGAGCTGTCGCTGCGCAGGTACGCCAGGCCCAGGAGGGTGCCGAAGGACTCGCCGCGGAAACTCGTTTCCTTGTCGAACTGCGACCAGGCGCCGGTCACCAGCCACTCGATCCGTGCGGCACCGTTGAACGTCTGAGCGTTGTTGCTGAACACCGGCGGACTGGCACCGAGGTCCGAGCCGTCGGTCCATGAGCTGTTCAGCGCGCCGATGGCGTTGCCAACCGACACCATGGCACGGAGTGCGTCGTTTCCCCAGGTTCCCATGATGCCCTGCTGGTAGCCCGCGGAAAAGTCGTAGTCCATCGGGCTGTAGTCCGCCATGAGCTGCACGCCATCGCCGACGAGCGTGGCACGCGTGAACGGCGTGCGGTACTGCCCCGCCACCACGCCGAAGCCGTCATCCAACGCCTTGGTGATGGATGCATCGGCCAGCGTGAAGGTGTTGGCCACTTCACCGTACGGCGTGGTGTAGGGGCTGTAGTTGAAGACCACGCGGTAGGTCCAGCTCGGGTCGAACATGTGCCCACCGAGGTCCATCTGGGTGCGCCGGTTCTCAAAGCCCATGTCGGCATCGGTGTTGAACTCCCACACGAACCGCACCTGCTCCAGGACCCCCACGCGCATGCTGAAGTTGCCGTCGGCGCTGGTCACGACGAAGCCGCGATCAAAGCCCACGGTGGCGCCACCCGATTGCAGGCTGGCCCGCGTGGCCGAGTCTGCGAGCGCATCGCGCACGATGGCACGGACCTCGCTGGCCCGCTCGGCGTCGAGGATCTGCCCCGCCTGCGCCTGCGACAGGGCAGCAAGATCTGCGCGAAGGGAAGCCAACTGGGCATCGACCGAATCGCCCGACTGGGGGACGGCAAGACACAGCGGAACGATGAAGGCGGACAGGTACGGCATGGGGGCCGGGAGGCTACCGCGACCCAATGAAACAGGGGCCGGCCCGAAGGCCGGCCCCGTGTGCGTCTCAATCATGCCAGGCGGGGTGCCTGGCGAGTGTTCAGATCCCGAGGGATCAGAACATGAACTGCAGCTGGGTCAGGAACGACGGATCGTCGCCTGCGGTGGCGCCAGCCGACGGCGACCAACCCCATGCGGCGCTGTCAGCAGGAGCGAAGGTGCTGTCGCCGTCCAGCGGGATGGCAATCTGCGTGGTCCACTTGCAGCCGTTCTTGGCGAAGTACCAGTTGGCACCGAACTGAAGGAACGAGGTGGTGTTGATGTCACCGTCGAAGTAGTTCCATGCGCCGAAGGCTTCGATCGCATCGGTCACGAACAGACCACCCTGGACGGTGAGGGTCCAGAGGTCCTGGCCGTTGCTCAATCCAACGCTGTACTGATCAGCGTTGGCGTAGGTGTAGGCCGCGGCCAAGTTCGCTCCGCCGAAGAACGCGGTCGCGTCAACGGTGAACGCGTTGTAAGGCGAGGTGTACGAAGCGGTTTCGGTATCGCTGTGCACGTAGGCGGCGCCAACCAGGAGACCGAATTCTTCACCACGGAAGCTGGTTTCCTTGTTGAACTGCGACCACGAGCCGTTCAGCTTGGCTTCGACGCGAACGGCACCGTTGAAGCTGCCGGCGGCGCCGGAGGTACTCGGAGCAGCACCCCAAGTGTTGTTCGTGGTGTTGATCGCATCACCGATCGACGCCATGACCTTGAACATGTCGCTCGACCACGAACCCATGATGCCCTGCATGTAGCCGGCGCTCATCTGGTAGTCAGCGGGCGAGTAGTCAGCGCTGAGCTGAACGCCATCATCGACCAGCGTGGCGCGGGTGAACGGGGTGCGATACTGACCAGCGGTGATGGCGATGCCACCGTCCATGGTCTTGGTGATCGCCGCGTCTGCAAGGTTCATCACCGCAGCATCCGTCGTAGAATCGACCGCTTCACCATAGGGGGTAGCGTAGGGGCTGTAGTTGAAGCGGACCTTGTAGGTCCAGCTGGGATCGAACATGTTGCCGCCGAAGTTCAACTGCGTGCGGCGGTTCTCGAAGCCCATCTGGTCTTCGCTGTTGAATTCCCACACGTAGCGGACCTGCTCCAGCACGCCAAGCTTGAGCTTGAAGTTGCCGTCGGCGCTGCTCATGAAGAAGCCGTTGTCGTAGCCGGCCATGGCGCCGCCGCCCTGGAGGCTGGTGCGGGTGTCGGCATCAGCGAGGGTGTCGCGCACGATCGACTTGATTTCGTTGGCGCGCTCTTCGGTCAGGGTGTTGTTGCCAGCCTGAGCCTGGACAGCGGCCAGCTGGGCGCGCAGTTCAGCGATCTGGGCGAGGGCATCGGACTGGGCCATGGCGCTGGTCGCCAGGCAACCGCCAGCGAGGGCGGCGACGAACGTGGTGAGCTTCATTCGCTTCTACTCCTAGTGAGATGGGCCCTAGTTGATTGAGACGCTAGGAAACCCTGGATCGAACACCCGGCTAGCCCGCCACCATGGCGGATCCGGACTGGGTTGCTATCGACCGGTGGTCGGTCGCAACTTGAGGCGGGACTATAGCCACGCGAGGGGACGCCGTCCAATCGACGCGGTTTTTGCGTCCAAATCGGGGCTGTTGGCGGCTGGATCGCACCAGATTGGAGCACGCAAGATATTGCTGAACATGGATTTACGAATCCAGAGCGCTGAAATCCCACCACGATCCACCGGTTCGCTGGTCCGCAGGCCCCCTTGGGCGCCTTGGTCTTTGCAGAGCCCTAACGCGCTCGGTCGGAGCGCCCGAGCCCGGTCGCGATCTGCACGGCGAGTGCCTCGATCGCGCGCGATGGCTCGGGGGAGAGCCCGCTCTTCATCCGCCGATCGGCGGCGATGGCGGCCTGCAGCAGCGCGGCGGCCCGGGCAAGCGGCACCGCGCGCCCCAGGCGCACGATCACGGCTGCGCCGTCACCCCAGAGTTTCAGGCTCTTGGCGATGGCGGCATCGGGTTGGCCTTGGGCAGCGAGCGCGGCCGCATCGTGCACCTTGCGGACCACATCGATCGTCGACCAGGCCAGCATGACCTCGGGCGCGCGGCTCACCCGAAGCAGTTCATCGACCTTGGCCAGCGCCCGCGCCGGGTCGCCGGTGGCGAGCGCGCCTTGGATCTCCCAGGCTTGCTCTTCACGCGAAAGGCCTGTGAATTCCTTCACGAGCTCGGGCGTGATCACGACCTTGGCGTCGCCTGCGCCGGGTGACGCCGCACCCGCAGCGGCGCCGGTCGGCCCAGTTGAGCCACCCCCCTGCCCCGCCAGCGCACCCACAGCCAGCTTGCCCAACTCGCTGTCAAGCCGGCCCAGATCCGGGCCCACGCGCTCGACCAAGGCCTGCGCCGCAGCGGCGCTGAGCTCCACCCCATGGCGCTTCTGGCAGCGGGCGACCGCCCAGCGCACGGCCTCGGCCGCGCCGGGGGCTTCGCACTTCAGGATCACGCCCACGGCGGCGACCAGCTTGTCGAAGGTGCCCGGCCGCCAGCCGCCGCTGCGCAGGATGAGCGTGGCATCCTGCATGGGGCTCTCGGCGTAGCGCTCCATGGCGCGGCGCCGGTCATCGCCCTGCATGAACTGCTCGGCGTTGTCGACGACCACCACCTTGTGCTGGCTCATCAGTCCGTAACTGCGGAGCTCGTCCAGGACATCGGCGAGCGAGCACGTGGCGCCATCGAAGCTGAACTCATCGACCGCGCCGTGGCGCTCGCGCAGCGCATCGAGCACACGGCGCGTGTGCTCGGAGCGCAGGAAGGACTCCTTCCCGTGGAGCACCACGATGCGGTGATCGGCCGAAGCGTGCATGGAGCCAAGGTACCCTGCACCCATGCTGCGGCTGAGGACGATTTCCGGCCCCGATGCCGGGCGCGTGCACGAGTTGCCGCCCGAGGAACCACAGATCCTGGGCCGCAGCACCGAAGCCCTGCCGTGCACCGACCGCACGGTGAGCCGGCGCCACGCGGAACTCACACCGCGCGACGGGCTGTGGCTGGTGCGCGACCTGACGAGCAGGGCCGGGACCTTCGTGAATGGCGCCCGGATCCATGGGCACCAGGCGCTGCGTGCGGGCGACCGTGTGCGGGTCGGCGAGACCGTGCTGCTGGTCGAGCGCGCCGATGGCACGCTGGGTGCGCCACCGACCACCGAGCAACTGGCTGCCATGGGTGAAGCGGTCGCAACCGTGAGCCACAGCATCAAGAACATGCTGCAGGGCCTGCGCTCGGGCGCCGATGCGGTGGAACTGGCCCTGGCGCGGCACGACCTCGAGATGGCCCAGAAAGGCTGGCCCATCGTGGCCCGCAACCTGGACCGCGTGATGCAGGTCACGCTGAACATGCTCGCGTTCGCCAAGGATCGGCCGCTCGATCCCGAGCCCACGCTGCTGGACGGCATGGTGGATGAAGCGTGCGCGCTGGCCGAGGCCGCGCTGCGGCGGCGCGGCGGCACGCTGGAGCGCACCCGCGCCGAGGGACTGGTCGAGATCCCGATCGATCTGGTGGCGGTGCACCAGACGCTGCTCAACCTGCTGATGAATGCGGTGGATGCCGCTCCGGAGAAGTCGCCGCGCGTGGCGGTGAGCACGCATTGGATCCAGCCCTGCCCTCGGTGGCCCAGCGGCGCGGTGGCGACGGTCGTGCGCGACGATGGACCGGGCGTGCCCGACTCGATGCGCGATCGGCTGTTCCAGCCGTTCGCGACGAGCAAGGGCCAGCGCGGCACCGGGCTCGGCCTGGTCGTGGCGCGCAAGCTGGCGCTGCTGCACGGCGGCGCCGTCGAGCATGCCGGCAACGGTGATGCATGGCCGGCGCACCCGGTGCTCGGCGGCCAGGTGCGCGCTGCCGATGCCGGGCGCGCGCTGCCGGGTGCTGCCTTCGTGCTGGTGCTGCCCGCGGCTGCCTCGCAGGATGCCGACGAGACGCGCGCGCCCAAGCCGATCCCGGGCGGCGACCTGGGCGTGCGCTTCGGTGCGTGAGGCGCGCCGCTCGGCTAGAGTCCCGACCTCCATGAGCATCACCGACATGAGCCTGCTCGGCGCAGCCGGGCAACTGCCCGCCACCAGCGACAACCTTCTGGCCAGCGGCCTGCCCCGGCCGATCCTCAACTCCGTGAGCTACCAGCGCACGCGCGAGATGTCGATCGACGAGCTGCTGCTGGAGAACCGCGTGATCTTCCTCATCGGCGAGATCGGCCCCGCGAGCGCCGCGCGCGTGATGATGCAGATGCTCTACCTGGAGAACCAGAAGCGCGGCCAGGACATCAACTTCTACATCAACAGCCCCGGCGGCGCGGTCGACGACACGCTGGCGATGTACGACACGATGCAGTTCATCAGCAGCCACGTGGCCACGACCTGCATCGGCCGTGCGTACTCGGGCGGCGCCGTGCTGCTGTGCGCGGGCCACAAGGGCAAGCGCGTCATCCTGCCGCACGCCAAGGTCATGATCCACCAGCCCTACGGCGGGGTGACCGGCCAGACCAGCGACATCCAGATCCAGGCCGAGCAGATCCTGAAGAGCAAGCGCCTGCTGAACGAGATCATCGCGCGCCACACCGGCCAGCAGGTCGAGCGCGTGAGCAAGGACGGCGAGCGCGACAAGTTCTTCGATGCCGCCGAGGCCAAGGCCTACGGCCTGGTCGACGACATCGCCACCTTCCCGCCCAAGGCCTGAGCCCGCGGCGCCATGAACCATCACCCGACCACCAACCACGACGAAGACGACGACGAGGACTCCATGAGCCTGATCCCCATCGTGATCGAGAAGACCGGCCGCGGCGAGCGCGCCTACGACATCTACAGCCGCCTGCTGAACGACCGCATCATCTTCGTCACCGGCGGCGTGGGCGACGGCATGGCGAACACCATCGTCGCGCAGCTGCTGTTCCTGGCCAACGAGGACCCCAAGGCCGAGATCAGCATGTACATCAACAGCCCCGGCGGCAGCGTGACCGCCGGCCTGGGCATCGTGGACACCATGCGCTTCGTGCCGTGCCCGGTGGCGACCTACATCATCGGCCAGGCCGCGAGCATGGGCTCGGTCATCGCGTGCTCCGGCACCAAGGGCCGCCGCTTCGCGCTGCCCAACGCCGAGAACCTGATGCACCAGCCGCTGTTGGGCGGCGTGATGGAAGGCCAGGCGACCGACCTGGAGATCGAGGCGCGCCACATCCTGCGCATGCGCGAGCAGCTCTACGCGATCTACAGCGAACAGACCGGCATGAGCACCGAGCGCATCGCCGAGATCTGCGAGCGCAACACTTGGCTCACCGCGCCCCAGATGAAGGAGCACGGCCTGATCGACCAGGTGCTCACGAAGCTGCCCGTGAAGGCTGGGTGAGCGGAGCCCCCGGCGCTCGCGCCCCTGACCCGAGGGCCGAGGACGCGAGCGTGTGCCATCAGCGGCGGCGTGAACGCAGCCCGAGCACGAGCAGCGCCAACGCACCCGGCGCGGGCACGGCCTGCGGGGCCACGGAGCTGCCGAACACCCAGGCATCGAACGAACCGTTGAAGATCGTGCGATCACTCGCGCCGACCATCGCCTGCTGCCAGGCGCCGGAGTCCTGCGTCCAGTAGTGCCAGTAGTTCTCGACGGGCCACTGGTCGCCCTCGCCGTACTCCGTGTCGGCGCCCACGCCGATGCCGGTCACGAACACGCCGAAGGAGAACACCTGTGCCGTGTGCGACACGGACGTCAGCTGGCTGTCGATGTACTGCAGCAGCTGGTAGCCGTTCATCGGCTCGTCCCAACGCACGGTGAACAGGTAGCCGTTCCCGTTGGAAAAGTCGATCTGGACCGAACTGGTGCTTGAACCCGAGCCGACCGAGTACGAGGCGATGACGGCGGCCGGGGACGACGACGCGAGGCAGGCCACGGCCATGTTGGCCGAGGCAAGGAGGGAAGGACGCATGGGTCCCTTTCAGGTTGCGCATCCGTTTCGCGCGGATGCAAGGCGAGCAACGAACCCCTGACCGGCGGTCGACCCGACTTGCAGGACAAGCCTGCTCACGGTGACGCGTTCGCTGCGGATTCGCACCGCATTCCTCCGCCGGGAGGGGACCCCGGAAGGCTATCGACGGATCGACGGGCTGTGGCGACTGGGGGGACCCGGACTTTGCTTCTGCGACGCCGGTGGGCGCGACGGCGCGATCGGGCCGGGTGCTCCCGGGATACAGTCCGCCCATGTCGCAGACCGAGCAGCTGATGGCGAAGTTCCGCGAGGACTTCGATCGCACGCGCCGCGAGATCCAGAAGGCCGTCGTGGGCCACCGCGAGGTGGTCGATGGGGTGCTGACCTGCCTGTTCGCCAATGGCCACGCCCTGCTCGAGGGCGTGCCCGGCCTGGGCAAGACGCTGCTCATCCGAAGCCTGAGCCAGGCGCTGACGCTGCACTTCAGCCGCATCCAGTTCACCCCCGACCTGATGCCGGCGGACGTGACGGGCACGACGATCGTGGTCGAGAACGAACGCGGCCGCGAGTTCCAGTTCCGCAAGGGGCCGATCTTCAGCCAGATCGTGCTCGCCGATGAAATCAACCGTGCGACCCCCAAGACGCAGTCGTCGCTGCTCGAGGCCATGCAGGAACGCAGCGTGACCGTGGGCGGCGTGACGCACGAGCTCGAACGGCCGTTCTTCGTGATGGCCACGCAGAACCCCGTGGAACAGGAAGGCACCTATCCCCTGCCCGAGGCGCAGCTCGACCGCTTCTTCTTCAAGCTCGAGGTCGGCTACAGCTCGCGCGAGGAGCTTGCAGAAATCCTGAACCGCACCACCGCCGGCGCGCAGGAGCCGATCCAGAAGGTGCTCGATGCACAGGGCATCATCATGCACCAGAAGCTGGTGCGCGCGGTGCGGATCGACGCGCGCGTGCAGGACTACGCCGTGCGCCTGGTGCTCGCCACGCACCCCAAGGGACAGTTCGCGACGCCGAACGTCAACCGCTTCCTGCGCTTCGGAGCGAGCCCGCGCGCTGCGCAGACGATCGTGCTCGCGGGCAAGGTGCATGCGCTGCTCGACGGACGCCCGCAGGTCACCGTGGACGACCTGCGCAAGGCAGCCCTGCCTGCACTGCGGCATCGCTGCCTGCTGAACTTCGAGGCCGAGGCCGAAGGCGTGCGCACCGACGAAGTCATCCAGAACATCGTCGAAACGCTGGCGCCGTAAGGGCGGGTCGAGCGGACTCGCCGCGCGCCCGCACCACACTCGTGGCGCGCACGCGCCGCGATCCATCACGGTTCAGCCACGTTGGAACCGGCGTCGTGGCTCACCGCACGCCGAAGCCGCGGACCTGTCCGCCGCCCGGGACCGACCCGAGGTTGCGGCGATACGCCGTGCCCAGGTATGAGAAGCCGCTGTCGGTCGACTTGATCTCGGTCAGGAAGATGATCGCGTCGCTGCCGATCTGCAGGATGAAGTCACCGGTGCCGTTGGAGTCGAGGTCGCGCACCTCGACCGGCGTGATCCCGCCGAAGCTCAGCGGCCAGTCGCGGCCGCCCTCCTCGACGATGATCTCGTTGCCGAGATTGTCCTGGGTCACCCGCAGGTAGGAGAAGTACGGCGCATCGCGGCTGAGGTCGTGCCAGACCAGGTCGCTGGCATCCTCACCGTCCATGTCGGCGGAACCGAGGAGCGTGAAGCCCGGCCCCTGGTCGGGCAGCTCCTGCTGCACCGGCTCGGTGCCGTCATCGGAGACGCGGTAGAGGAAGGCGCCCACGCCGGCCTTGCGCAGCACGAGCTCGAACGCGTTGTCGGTGTCGATGTCGGTGATCGTCGCTTCCCAGCCGGCGAGGGTGGACGGATCCAGGGCATCGGCGCCGGGCAGCGGGATGCGGGCTTCGTTCTCGATGGCGCCATCGGCGATGAACCACACGACGACCTCGTCACCATCCTGCCACACGATGTCGTCGGACTGGCCGTCGTTGAGCTTGCCGAAGGTGAGGTAGCGAAGATCACTGTTCCAGTTGCCGACTTCACGCTGGCCGGTGACGGTCAGGCCATCGCGCAGCCAGGCGCGCACCTTGTCGGTGGTGGTGTCGATGAACAACGGATCGCCACCGCGATCGCCGTTGATGTCGGGCGCGGCCAGGTAGATCCAGCCTGCCGGGATCGTGCCGATGGGCTGGGCTTCGCTCTTGCTGCGCGCGTTGCGGCCATCGGTCTGGAAGCCGAGCAACTGGTTGCCGTTGGTCACCATGACGGTGCCGATCACGAGGCCGAAGTCCGCCTGGATGGGCGTGAGCGGAATCACCACGGTGGAACCGCCGCCGACGCCGCCCGTGGGAACCCCACCACCTGCGGGCTGACCGCCCGTGGCGTCATCGGGGAATCCGTCTGCGCCGGGGGCGACGGGCTCGGGCGGCACGCCGGCGGCGATCTGCTTGTCGGTGGGGTAGTCGGGACCCGGCACCGAGGTGCCGAAGTCCCAGACGAAGATGCGCGGAGCGAGGGTTGGGTACTCACTGCCGAGCGCAGCACGGATGACGATGTCGGCGCCCACCAGGCGACGATGCGCGACGCTGCGGCCGATGGCGCCGTTCGCGGCGGAATCCGGCACCCAAAGGTCGCTGCCGGCAAGGCTGTAGGTGCCACCGCTGCCGAGCACGTTGAAGCCGACACCCGAACCCACGGCGCCGCCCTCGTAGCCGGGGCTGCCCACGATCAGGCTGGGTTGGTTCACCGAGCCCGCAACCGCCACGGAGAACCCGAAGGCATTGTTCGGGTTCGACTCGCGCGCGAAGCCACGATTGGCGAGCGACCAGGTGGTGCCGGAGCCGGTGTAGACGTAGGTGGCGCCGTTGCCGTTGAAGCTGTCACCCGCTTGGTCGCGGTCGTAGCCCGGCGCACCGATGGCGATGAGCGTGCCGCCACCATCCTTGAGCACATCGACGCTGGCACCGAAGGCATCGTTGGAACTGCCGTCGGCGGATCGGATCGACGTGGTCGGCTCGGTGGCCGCGCCCCACGAACCAAAGGCACCGGGCCGCTCGAACACGAAGACCGTGCCGCTGTTGGTGCTGCCGGTGGGGCCATCGTGCTTGGGGCAACCCACGACGACGGTGCCGTCGCGCACGGCGATCTGCTCGCCGAAGTTGTCGTTGGCCGCCGCATCGGCGCCGGTCGTGAGCTTGGCGACCTGGGTCCACGCCGCACCTGATCCCTCGAAGACGTAGGCCGAACCAGCGTTGCTCTGATCCGCCGGGCCCTCGCCGAGCTGCTTGCCCACGACGATCGTGCCGTTGGCGCCCTCGAAGTCGATGGCGACCTCGTAGCCGAAGAGATCGAGCGCAGCGCGGTCATCGGGACGGAGCGTGAAGGTCGGCAGCGTGTAGGTCTGCCCATCCGGATTGTCGGCATCGACCGTACCGAAGGTGCCGGACACCCGCGAGTAGACGAAGGCGCGGCCGCTGAAGGTGGTCGTCTCCCCCTGCGCGGTCCAGCCCCACGAGCCCACGACGAGCGTGTCGTTCTCGAGCGCGACCGAGCAGCCGAACTGCGCGAAGCCGACCACCACGTAGGGATCATCCGGATCCGTCGTGACGAACGGGGGTGCCGGGATGGTCTGTGCGAGATTCCAGCTCACTGCGCCCGTGCCATCGACCAGGCGCTCGTAGATGTAGACCTTGCCCACGCCGCTGCCCCCGAGCACGCGTGCGTTGGGTGCGCCGACGGCCAGGAGCGAGGCATCTTCGTTGAACGCGATGCTGTAGCCCCAGGTCTCGCCCGTGGCGGGTGCATCGATCGACTGCGCAGCGACCTGCCAGCCGATCGGTGCCTGCGCGTGCGCCGCGGCGGCGAGCCCGAGCGAGCAGATGGTCGAGACGATGGTTCGTGCCTTCAGCATGATGCAGGTCCTACGGGGAGAGTATCGGTTCGGTGCGTGCGCGATGCACGAAACACGCGTGATTCCCTGAGTCTTCATCGCAGCAGTCGTGAAAGGGAAAAGGGCGGGTCGCCCCTCCGCGACCCGCCCCAACCAGGAGGTCCCGCGCGAACCGACTGCGCGGGAGAAGTAGGACCGTGATCATCCGGCGCGCCGCAGGTTCTCCGCAGGAACGCTGACCGAGATGAGTGCGCCGGGGCCGAACGGCACCTGGCGCATGCTGAGCGCTCCACCGAGCCGCTCCACGATGCCGCGGCACAGCCCCATGCTGTGACCGAGCATCACCGAGTCGGCCGACTGGGCGTCGGCTGAATTGTCCATGACGTGCACGAAGGCACTGTGGCCATCGGCGCGCACGCAGACCGAGACCTCGTGGCCCTCGATCGGATGTGCGGCGGCGGGGCCCGATGCAGCCTCGATCGCATGGCGCACCGCGCTGAACAGCACGGTCGCGAGCGGTCCTGCAGGCGTGCATCGCGCGCTCGCATCGATCTCGGCGCGGAGCCGGACATCGTGCGTGGTGGCGAAGGAGTGCAGGAGGTCGACCACGCGCAGCACGCAGCCGGCCAGTGACTCCTCGGCGCACTCCGTGGCTGCACCGTGGTTGGGCTCGGTCGGATCGGCCAGGTCGTGCCAGTGCACCTCGACGGTGCACGCCGGCGCGCGGTGTGGATCATCCGCGTCGGCGCAGGCTTCGAAGGCATCCGCATCGCTCGGGCGGGGCCCGAGCCGAGCGGTCCAACCGCGTGGCGCAACGCAACGGACGCCCAAGGGCGCTCCCTCCAAGCGCCCTCGGGCGTCCTGCTGCGTCGTGCCGGTGCTGCCTGCGTGGTTGGTTGAGTCGTTCATGGCAGCCTCCTGATCGTTCCCTTGTGCAGGCGACTTTCGTCGACCTGCCCGTTTTCCCTCAGATTCCCTTTCCCTCCCTCCGAGTCCCTTTCCGTCCCTCCAGGACAACGGTCGAATTCGCGCCGCAGCCGCGCAAGCCGACGACGCAAAAATGCAACGCGCCCCGCATGAAACGGGGCGCGCTGAGGGTTTCAGGACCTGCGTGGGGCCGCAGCACGCGGCCAACCGGGCTCAGGCGCGCAGGAAGGCCAGGATGCCGTCGACGACCGCCTGCAGCTGCTCCTGCTTCAGCTCCGGGAAGATCGGCAGCGCGATCGTCTCGAGGGCGCAGGCTTCCGAGACCGGCAGCGAGCCGGGCCCCTGCCCGAGGTACTCGAAGCACTCCTGCAGGTGCAGCGGCACCGGGTAGTAGATCTCGGAGCCGATCTTGCGCTCGGCGAGGAATGCGCGCAGCGCATCGCGTCGCTCGGCCGGCACGCGGATCACGTACTGGTTGTAGACGTGGCGCGCGGGTGCGGGCAGTGCATACGGGAACCGCAGCGCGAGGCCGCCGGCTTCCCAGCCGTGCCGCGTGTCCATGGCGCCGGCCTTGGAGAAGGCGGCGTCGTAGAACGCCGCGTTGCGCGCGCGACCGGCGTGCCACGACTCCAGGTGGCGCAGCTTGATGCGCAGCACGGCGGCCTGCAGCGCATCGAGTCGGCCGTTCATGCCGACATGCTTGTGGTAGTAGCGCACCTTGCTGCCGTGCACGCGCAGCATGCGCATCATCTCATCGAGGTGCGGGCAGTTGCAGCCACAGAGTCCGCCATCACCGAAGCAGCCCAGGTTCTTGGTGGGGAAGAAGCTCCAGGTCCCGATCGCGCAGCGCGACCCGACCATGGCGCCCGTCACGTCGCGCGTGCCGATGGCCTGCGCGCAATCTTCGATCACCGGCACGCCGAGCTGCTTGCCGAGCGCCAGGAAGGCATCGACGTCGGCCGACTGGCCATAGAGGTGCACCGGCATGATCGCCTTGAGCCGGCGGCACTTCGCTGCGGCTGCAGCGGTGAGCTTGGGGCACATGTTGTAGGTGGCCGGATCGATGTCGACGTAGACGGGCTTGACGCCCAGCCGCGCGATCGCGCCGCCGGTGGCGAAGAAGGTGTAACTCGGGCACAGCACCTCGTCGCCGGGCTTGGCGCCGATGGCCATGAGCGCCAGCAGCAGCGCATCGCTGCCGCTGGTGCAGCCGATCGCATGCTTCATGCCGCAGTACTCGGCGATCTCCCGCTCGAAGGCCTCGACCTCGGGGCCGAGGATGAACATCTGGCTCTCCATCACCTTGCAGACGACCGGCTCGATCTCGGCCTTGATGGCCTGGTACTGCGGCTTGAGGTCAAGCAGCGGAACGGCGACGGTGGCGGGCGCTGGCGTGGCGAGCGTGGTCATGTCGGGAGTGTAGGGAACCGAGCCGATGCCACCCAAACCGGGCGGGCGTAGACTCGGGCGCCCATGGCAGCCGTGTGCTTCTACTTCCAGGTGCACCAGCCGTTCCGGCTGCGCAGCTACTCCGTGTTCGACACGGATCCCTTCTATTTCGACAACGAGAAGAACCGCGAGATCCTGCTGAAGGTCGCGGACAAGTGCTATCGGCCCACCACCCGCCTGCTGCTCGACCTGGTGAAGCGCCACGATCGCCGCTTCCGCGTGAGCTTCTCGCTGAGTGGCGTGGTGCTCGAGCAGCTCGAGCAGTGGGCGCCCGATGTGATCGGACTCTTCCAGGAACTCGGCGCGACCGGTGCCTGCGAGTTCATCGCGGAGACGAGCCACCACTCGCTGTCGTTCCTCTTCTCGCGGGCCGAGTTCAACGAGCAGGTCGCCCTGCAGGAGGCGCGCATCCAGCGGCTCTTCGGCCAGCAACCCACGACCTTCCGCAACACCGAGCTGATCTACATGAACGAGCTCGCCGGCCACATCGCCTGGATGGGCCGCCACCGCACGATCCTGTGCGAAGGTCTCGATCGGCACCTGGGCGCACGCAGCCCGAACCACGTCTACGCGCCGCCGCCCCACTCGATCCCGGAGGGAGCGGCTTCGCCGAGGCTCCTGCTGAAGAACTACCGGCTGAGCGATGACATCGCGTTCCGCTTCGGCGACAGGAACTGGCGCGAATGGCCGCTGCCCGCCGAGCGCTTTGCGCAGTGGGTCAACCAGGTCAACGGCGATGGCCACGTGGTGAACCTGTTCATGGACTACGAGACCTTCGGCGAGCATCAGTGGGCCGAAACCGGGATCTTCGGGTTCCTGGACGCGCTGCCCGAGAAGGTGTTCGACGTGAACCCGGGACAGAACGGTTTCCTCACGCCGAGCCAGGTGACGTCGATGCACTCTCCCGTCGGGACGTACGACGTCGAGCGGCCGATGTCGTGGGCCGACAGCGAGCGCGACCTGAGTGCCTGGCTGGGCAACCCGCTGCAGGACAACGCCGCGGCCGAGCTCTACCGGCTCGAGCCCGCCGTGCGCCGCCGGCACGCGGAAGGCGACCAGTACATCCTCGAGGACTGGCGCAAGCTCACGACGAGCGACCACCTCTACTACATGTGCACGAAGTACTGGGCGGACGGCGATGTGCACAAGTACTTCAGCCCGTACGACAGTCCGTACGACGCGTACATCAACTTCATGAACGTGCTCGACAACCTGCGCCAGCGCGCGGGGGAGTGAGTCAGCCCGCCTGGGGGGCTGGCTTCAGGGTGTCTGGGGCGACGTGACATCGAACTGGCGCTGGGCGTCCAGTTCGAGCTTGCGGAGGTCCAGCGCACCCTGCAGGTTCCGTCGCAGCATCGCCTGCATGCCCTGCGCCCGGTGCGCGCGCACGGGATCCGTGCTCGCCAGTTCCTGCGCCAAGACAGGATCATCCTGCGTCACGATCGCCCCGTAGAGGTAGCACAGCCGCACCAGCGGATCCTGCACATCCCGCACGGCGTCGCGCACCTTGTCCATGCCCTCGGAGCGGCCGGGGCTGATGAGCAGGAGCCATGCCTGGGCGTGGGAAGGCAGGCGCGCGGTGGATGCCGCCACCGCATCCCACACCTGCTGCTGCCAACGCACCAACGGATACCTCGACTCATCGATCGGCTTGGGCTGGACCGGTTCGCGCTCGGGTGGCGGCGGTTGGTTGCCTGCCTTGGCACGCTCGATGGCCTGGAGATCGGCCGCACGCTGGATGCGCGTGGCGGCGTCGGCGGCATTGAGCGCGTTGGAGCGCTCGTCCTCGCGGGCCTTGGACTGCACCTCGGCCGCTGCGCCGACCCACATGAGCAAGGCGACATCCAGCAGGTCGGATGGCGTATCCGGGTTGCGCACCGCGGCGATCGCGGCCTCGATCCAGGCATCGTTCGTGATCGGGGCGGTGACGATCATCGGCTCGATGACCGACTCGGCGCCGAGCGCCCCGAGGTTCACGCCCCGACCGACGAAGACCGGATTGCTGACCGCGCGGAAGGTGACCGACGCGCTCTCGAGCGGCCGCTGCTCGGTCGCGAGGCCGACGGGCCAGCGGCGCATGTCGGACTCCACGCTGAGCGATGCGCCGGGCGCCAGGGCGAGGGCACCGTCCAGCTGCACGATCGACGGGGTCTCGTTCTGGGTCCCCTGCTGCAGCCGGGTGGGCTGCAGCACGATCGACGGCATGATCGGGCCACCGTCGTCGATGGCCAGCGGTGCGGGCGAGACGTTGGTGATCGTGAGCCGCACGAGCAACGGATCGAAGGGCTTGAGCGTGGCATCGACGGGCCGGCCCTCGACGAGCACGGCCTGCTTCTCGCCGCGCAGCGCGGCATCCCAGAACTCGGGCACGGCCTTGGCGATGCGTTCGAACTCCGCGGCGCGCGGGAGCACGAGCGGCTTGCCCGACTGCGCCTCCCACCGCGTGCGGGCCAGCAGGCCGATGGGCCCCGCGGCATCCCGGACGGCAAGGGACTGCAACACCGCGAGCGACTCGGCCGAGCGCCCCGTGAGCCGGTCGACCTCGGCAACGCCGAGCATGGTCATCGGTGCATCCGGGTCGCTCTCGGCGAAGTGCTTGCCCGCGGTCGCGGCGTCGCCGCGCTTGAGCGCGATCCAACCCTCGAACCGCGCGAGAGCCTTGGGGTCGAGCGGCGCGATCGCCTCGACGCGGGCGAGCCACGCGCGGGTCTCGCTCTCGTCGCCCAGGCTGGCTGCACACAGCTGCGCACCGAGCAGCAAGGGAGCGACCTTCTGCGCGGGACTGGCATCATCATGCTGCGCGACCTCGCGCGCCTGCGCATCGAGCCCATCGAGCACGGCCTTGCGCACGACGGAGACCGCCTCGACCTTGGTCGGCGCGGCACCGGTCGCTCCCGGTCCGGTCGTGGCCAGGGCGAGGTCAGCCAGTTCGAGCGCCAGCCGCATGATCTCGATCTGGCCCTCGGGCGCGAACCCGAGCGATTCGATGTCCTGCTTGGTGCCAGCCATGCCCTGGCGCTGCGCCGCCTGGCGGAACACCTGCTGACGCAGCTGGTCGAACTCGTGCAGGCGGCGGCGCGATTGCTCGGTGCTGCCGGCAGCCCACTCGGCCAGGCAGCGCTCGACGATGATCGGGATCATCGGATCGAAGCCCTGCAGTTCGAACTGCGGACGAACGGCGAAGTCGGCATTGCGTGCCATGCGCCGCGCACCGTCGTAGGCACCTTGGCTCAGGAGCAGCCGCGCGAGCCTGCTGTAGAGCTCGTACGACGCGGGATTCGCCTTGATGGCCGCCACCAGGTCGTTGGCGATGACCTCGGGAGCATCGAGCGACGCCGACAACCCGGCGCGCATCTCGGCGCTCACGGGATTCGAAGGATCGATCGTGCAGGCGCGGCCGAGCCAGGACTCGAATGCGGTGGCATCACCAAGACGATTCTGCAGGAGCGCCGCATCCAGCGCCAGACGCGACGCCACCGGCGGCGACAGGGTTCCCGCGTAGGCCGGCGCGAGTGCGAGCTCGTAGCCCTTCATGCGGGCTTCCACGGTCTGCCTGCTGCCGATCGACGTGGCGATCTTGCGCAGCAGCACCACCTGGTCCTTGGGCTGGAGCCTGGCCAACTGACTCAAGGCTTCCGCACGGACCGCTGCGGCTGATTCCTGCCCCTGACCCACCAGGTCGGCGAGCGCGAGCACGTCGCGCCAGGCCTCGATCGAGTCAGGCATGATGCGCGCGCCCAAGAGGGTCATTTCGAGCGCCACGTCGATCTCCTGCGCCGTCACGCCCGGCGTGCGAACCAACGAGTAGGCATCGAGCGCAAGGCGGCTCGCGAGGCGGCGGGTGGCATCGGCGGCCAAGCCCGATGCGGCGGGATCCACCGGCAGGATCGGGGGCTCACCCGGGGTCGGAGCGCCTTGCCATGGCTGTGCGGCCACGCTGCCGGGCGCAGCCGTGGTCCAGGAGAGCAGGAGTGCGGCGGCCACGTGGCTTCGCATGGGACCGAGTCTAGTGCGGCCCGACACGGACGCCCGCAGCCGAGGATCGATAAGGCGTCATCGAGTCGGTGCAGATGACCTGCATCGTTGGAGCGGGCATCGCGCTACCATGCGCGACCTGTGCTGGAACCCACGATGCGAGCGGCTTGCCACATCCTGACGTGCTCCCTGCTGGTCTGGTGCGCCGCTGTTCCCGCGGCCATGGCCGGCGACCTCAACGACCTGGCGTCCGCCAAGTCCCTGACCGACGCCCAGAAGCAGACGATCCGAACGAACGTCGAGACCGGCGTGAAGCAGCTCGGCTCGAGCGACGTGGGCGAGGTCGCCAAGGCCCGCGAGCTGCTCTCCGGATGGTCCGACGGCGTCGCCACCCCCGTCTTCCGCGGTGAGTTCTCGAAGGTCGCGTGCGGCCCCTTGTCCGACCTGGTGCTCCGTGCCGAGCCGATCCAGGCGGTGAATGCGATCGAAGTCCTCCGGGTGGTCCAGACCCATGAAGCCCTGCAGCAACTGGCCAAGCTCGCCAACTCGGGCACGGTGACCAACGTGGGTGTCCGGCTTGCCGCATCGCGCGCCCTGCAGACGGCCATCGAGGCCGGCACCGACATGAATTCCGCACAGGCCGACGGCTTGGTCCGTGCGATCACCGAGGCCACCAAGCGCGAAACCGAGTGGGCCTGCTCCTACAGCCAGCTCACGGCGCTCGCCGCCATCGCCAAGCGCAGCGGGATGGATGCCAAGGTCGTCTCGGCGGCGCGAGCCGGCCAGGTGTCGGGCCTTGGTGCGCTGGCCACCAAGGTTGGCAAGGGAGACGCCAAGGATGCCCAACTCATGAAGAGCGCCAGCCGGGTGCTGGCGGCCATGCGCAAGGATCTGGCCAACGCGCCATCGACGGAGCGCTCGGCGCTGTCCGGGACGTTGCTGCCCGTCGTCGAATCGCTCCGCAAGGCCGGCCTCGCACCGCCGTCGGGCGCCGATGCCGATCTGACTGCGGCCTACGCCGACACCGTGAAGGCCGCCGACCTGATGGCGCAACTGCTCAAGGCCAGCGGCAAGCCTGCCGCCAAGCCGGCCGGCAAGCCCGCCGCCAAGCCCGCCCCGAAGAAGCCCACGAACTGAGTGAGCGCGCAGCCCGGCATCGGGCCATGCACCGGATGGGCCGTGTGCCTCCGGTGGCTACGCTCCCGTCATGCGGCCATGGATGGTCCTTGCAGCACTCGCGGCCCTCGCGGCGCTGTGGCTTGGACGGACCGAGCCCCAACCGCGTGCCGACATCCGCTTCGTCAGTGCCGAGGTGTTCACGCTCGATCCCCAGCGCATGAGCTGGCAACAGGATCTGCGTGTGGCACGGGCGCTCTACGAACCGCTGCTCGTGCGCGACGCCGTGACCGGACTGCCCAAGGCCGGACTCGCGGAATCCTGGTCGTGCAGCGAGGACGGTCGGACCTGGACCTTCGCCCTGCGCCGCGACGCACGGTGGTCCGATGGCGCGCCCGTCACCGCCAACGACGTGCGATACGCCTGGATGCGAGCGCTGCTTCCGGATCTCGCCACGGACTTCGCGGGAATCCAGTTGCGGATCGATGGAGCCGAGGCCTTCCTGCGGTGGCGCGCGGAGGCGCTGGTGGCGCACACCGCGTCACCCGGTGATCCGGAAGCACTCTGGTCCAGGACGCGCGAGACCTTCGATCGACTGGTGGCCATGCGGTCGCCCGACGATCACACCCTGGTGATCACGTTGGTCCAGCCTGTCCCCTACTGGCTGGACCTGATGACGTTTCCCACGACGAGCCCCGTGCAGGAACGACAGGCTGAGCGATTCCGGCGTCTCGATCCGACCTCGGGACGGGTCCGTTGGGAGACGGACTGGACCAAGCCCGGTGCACTCGTGACCAACGGTCCCTACCGGCTCGAGTCGTGGCGCTACAAGCGGAGCATGCGGATGGTGGCCTCGCCCACCTGGTGGAACCACGCGGCCATGCGGAACCAGTCGATCGAGCTCGTCCCCATCGCCGACCCAGGCACCGCGGTGCTCGCGTTCGGCACGGGCTCGGTCGATTGGCTGTGCGATGTCGCCGTCGACTGGCGTTCGGACATGGCGGCGCAGCGCCGCGCGTGGGATGAGCGCGTGCGGCCCCAGGCGCAGCGCCTAGCCGCCGATGGGCTCAGCGGCGATGACCTCGTCGCCGCCCTGCCGGCTCCGGGCGCGGGTGAACGACGCGATCTCGTGGTGATCCCGGCCTTCGGGACGGAGTTCTGGCAATTCAATTGCCGGCCGACGCTGCCCGACGGCAGCGCCAATCCCTTCGCGATCGCGGGAGTGCGCCGGGCCTTCGCACGCTGCGTGGACCGAACCGCGATCGTGGATCGCGTGACGCGGCTGGGCGAGCCGACCACGACCACGCTGGTGCCCCGCGGCGCCATTCCCGGCTACGAAAGTCCTGCCGGGCTCGGCATGGACCGCGAACGGGCGCGCGCCGAACTGGCCGAGGCCGGCTGGAGCGACCGCAACGGCGACGGCGTGCCCGAGGATGCGCGCGGCACGCCGTTCCCGAGCGTGACGCTGCTCTACTCGGTGAGCGTGGACCGCTACAAGCTCATCGCGCTCGCGCTGCGCGACATGTGGCGAGCCACGCTCGGGGTGGATGTGCAGCTCGTCGGCAAGGACACCAAGTTCTTCAAGGATGACCTGAAGCAAGGCAAGTTCATGATCGCGCGTGGCAACTGGTACGGCGACTACGCCGATCCGCTCACGTTCCTCGAGCTGCTGGAGACAGGCAACGGCAACAACGACCGCGGCTACTCGAATCCGGACTACGACGCGATGCTCCGTGAGGCTGCGGCAACGCGCGACGCCGCGCAGCGCCTAGCGATCCTCTCCCGCGCCGAGGCACTGCTGATGGACCACGACGTCCCGGTGCTCCCCCTGTGCCAGCTCAGCGCGGTGTACATGGTCGATCCGGCATCGCTGGCTGGCGTGAGCCACCAGCCGATGCTCGAGGATGAATTCTGGCGCATGCACCGCCGCACGGATGCCGAGCGCGAAGCCTTGTCGACGCTCGGTCGAGAGGCCGGACCATGAGCGTCGGCTCGATGATGCTGCGGCGCTGCCTGCAGCTGCCGCTCGTGCTGGGCGCGGTCTTCCTGGTGACCTTCTCGCTCATGTGGCTCGTGCCCGGCAATCCCATGGAGAGCGAAGGCCGACGGCCGCCGCCGGAGATCGCAGCGCTCTTCGAGCGTTCCTACGCCATGGAGGATCCGGTCGCGTTCGGAGCGCAGTACCTGGACCGCGCCAGCGGCATCGCCTGGCTGACCGGTCGTCATGACCGCGCGTTCGATCTGGGTCCGAGCCTTCGGCATGCCGACTGGACGGTGAACGAGATCATCGCCGCGGGCCTTCCCGTGAGCATGGCCCTTGGTGCGCTGGCGATGGTGTTCGCGCTGGCCATCGGGCTCGGAGCGGGCCTCGTGGCGGGCTTGCGGCCCGGATCGCTCGGCGATGCGGTCGGACAAGGCGTGAGCGTGATCGGCATCAGTCTTCCGGGGTTCGTCGTGGGCTCGGTGCTGTCGGCGGTCTTCTGCGCGGGACTGCAGTGGTTCCCCGTCGCCACATGGGACGGCTGGAGCAGCGCGATCCTGCCGGCCCTGGCGCTGAGCCTGCCGTTCGCCGCAGCCATCGCGCGCCTCGTCCGCTACGGCATGCTCGAGGAAATGCGATCGGACCACGTCCGGACGGCCATGGCCAAGGGGCGTTCGCGCGCGGGCGCAGCCGTGCACCACGCGATGAAGAACGCGCTGCTGCCGGTGCTGTCGTACCTCGGGCCCGCCACGGCGGCGGCCATGACCGGTTCGTTCGTCGTCGAGAAGGTCTTTGCCGTTCCCGGGATCGGTCGTCACTTCGTCGAAGGCGTGCTCGGCAAGGACGTGACCCTGGTGATGGGCATCGTGCTCTGCTACAGCTCGCTGCTGGTCGTGATGAACCTGGTGGTCGACCTGCTCTACCGGGTCGTCGATCCTCGGATCGAGGCGGGCTGAGGTACAGTCCCTCGCATGCGACCGATCGCCCTCGCCGTGCTTGTGTTGGCTGCCTTGGCTGGCTGCACCACCTGGCAGGGCCCGACCGAGATCGCGGTCCCCGCCGGCGAGTACGACCGGTCGGTGCAGGTGGCGGTCGACACGCTCAACCGGCTGGGCTACCGATGCACCGTGATCGATCGCGAGGCAGGCGTGGTGGACACCGATCCCCTGCGCGCCGGCTCCCTGGTGGAGCCGTGGCGCACGGACAACGCCAGCCTGTCGGATGCCGCGGCCAACACCGTGTCGCCCCGTCGCCGGCAGGTGCGGCTGAGTTGGACGCCCGTCGGTGCCCAACTGCCCCTGACCGAACCGGCCACGCTGTCGGGGCCCGAGCTCCCGGGTTCCAAGGCACCGTCGCCACGGCCTGATCTGGCCTCCGGAGCCCTGATCCTGAAGGCCATCGTGTCCTTGGAGCAGCAGTACACGCCCGGCGACCGGATCTCGACCTACTCAGCCAGCCTGTCGAGCGGCTATTCGGAGCCTCGCTCCACGACGGAGGGGCCGGTCGATCGGGCCACGTGGACCCCCGTGGGGCGGGATGAAGCCACGGAGCAGCGCATTCTCGGGCTCATCGAGCGCTCCCTTGGGGCAGCGGGTGGTCCGGGTGACAAAAAACCCTGAGTTCGGTCACGGACCGCATTGACATCGCCGACCTGAGGGCGAGACTTCATGCATGCGCGCAGGCGGCTGCGCGCGCTGCCCGTTGCCCCCGAGCCCACGATCCACGATGCGCACCCCCTCCATCGCCGTCACCATCGC
Source organism: Planctomycetaceae bacterium (assembly GCA_027490145.1). GTDB lineage: Bacteria > Planctomycetota > Phycisphaerae > Phycisphaerales > SM1A02 > SYIB01. The sequence goes on along the minus strand of JAIXYQ010000007.1, from coordinate 110,411 downwards.
CCTTGGCGCCATCTCGGCGGCCATGCTCGCTCCCGTCGTCCTGGGCTTCCGTGGTGGCCAGACGCAGCTTCCGACCACGAGCGCCGACTTCTACTTCAACGGCACGCAGCCGGATCCTGCGGGTACGTCGGTCGAGCCGATCTACCCGGCGGTGAACTGCCAGTACTGCCACGCCGAGTACGACGCAGCCACCGCGCCGTTCGATTCGTGGGTGGGCAGCATGATGGCCCAGGCCGCGCGCGACCCGATCTGGCAGGCTGCCGTCACCATCGCCAACCAGGATGCCGCCAATTCGGGCGAATCCTGCATTCGCTGCCACTCGCCGCAGTCGTTCCTCAGCGGCACCTCCGCCGGAGGCGAGATCGACGACCTGACCCTGGACGACCTCGATGGCATCAACTGCAACTTCTGCCACCGCTTGGTGGATCCGCAACTGACGACGACCGACGATGCGCAGGGGTACCCCGGCAACGCAGACCTGACGCCCGACCCCGAGATCCTGGCCCAGCTCGTGGCCGCTGGAACGCACCCGGTCGGCGCAGGAACGTCGAGCCAGTTCGTGGTCTCGCCGCAGGATGTCCGCCGTGGTCCCTATGACGACGTTCCGCAGAACTTCCACGGCAACGCCGAACTGGTGTTCTCACCGCTGCACACCAAGGGCGAGGCCTGCGCCAGCTGCCACGACGTCAGCAATCCGATCGTGAACAAGCAGGGCAGCGCCTACGTGCCCAACGCGGCCGGTGCGGCGCACCCGACCGGCAATCCGGCGGACATGTTCCCCGAGCACCGGACCTACAGCGAATGGAAGATGAGCCAGTTCGCCACGACCGGCGTGACGTTCGCCGACAACCGCTTCGGTGGCAACCACCCCACGGGCGTGATCAAGACCTGCCAGGACTGCCACATGCCGCGTCAGGTCGGCGCGGGCTGCATCTTCTATGACCCGTCGTACGGCGGCACGCCCGAGCAGCAGCGCGACGACATCGGTCAGCACTCGTTCGCGGGTGCCAACTCCTGGGTGGTCCGCGCCGTGCGCGCCCAGCTCGGCACGGAGGATGCGGACTTCGTCGGACTCACGCAGGACCGCGTCGACGACGCCATCGCCCGGAACGTGCAGATGCTCCGCGATGCGAGCGACATGTCGCTGACCCAGCAGGGCAGCCAGCTCAGCGTGCGCATCACGAACCAGTCCGGCCACAAGCTCCCCACCGGCGTGGGCAGCGGGCGACGCGCCTGGGTCAACGTCAAGTTCCTGGCCGCCGACGGATCACTCGTCGACGAACGCGGCGCGTACAACATGGCCACCGCTGCCTTCGATGGCAGCGACACCAAGGTATACGAGAAGCGCTCGTCGATCGACGCGGCCATGTCGGCGCTCTCCGGCCTGCCCGAGGGAGCCCCCTTCCACGGAGCGCTCGCCAACCGGACGGACTTCGACAACCGGATCCCGCCGCGCGGCTTCACGAACGCCGGTTTCGCTTCGGTCCAGGCATCGCCCGTGGGCTACTCCTACGCGGATGGCCAACACTGGGACGACACGCTCTACGCCATCCCCGCCGGCGCGACCAAGGCCGTGGTGACCTTCTACCACCAGACCACGACCAAGGAGTACGCCGAGTTCCTGCGCGATGCGAACGTGACGGACCAGCGCGGCCAGGTGGCCTATGACCTGTGGGTGCAGTTCGGCCGCAGCGCACCGATCGACATGGACAGCGCCATGATCGACCTCGCGCCCGCCAATCCCGCCGACCTCGACGGCGACGGCATCGTGGGTGGCGCCGACCTCGGCATCCTGCTTGCCAACTGGAGCCAGACCGGCCTTGGCGACATCGACGGTGATGGCATCGTGGGCGGTGGCGACCTGGGCATCCTGCTCGCGGCCTGGGGCAGCTGAACCTACGCCTCAACCTGTTGACGAAGAAGGCACCCCCGTGGGTGCCTTCTTCTTTGGTACGGCGTTGGCGACGGGCCCGTCAGCGCTTCGGCAGGCGCTTCATGAGGTCATCGACCGCTGCATCGAGCTGGGCATCGACGCCCGCGGCCTCGTCCTGCGGCAGTTGCGGCACGACCAGATCGGGCATCGCGCCGTTGTTCTCCAGGTCGGTGCCGTCAAGCAGGTACCAGCCGCGGAACGGCATGCGGCATGTGGTGCCGTCGAGCAGCACGATGCCGCCGGTCGAGATCACGCCACCGTAGGTCTGCTGGCCGACCAGGGTGCCACGCTTGATCGCCTTGAAGGCGTGCGCGGTGATCTCGGCGTTCGAGAAGCTCTTCTCGTTGCACAGCATGTTGGTCGGCAGGATGCATCGCTGGATGAAGAGCCGATCCTGCGGATAGCCCGTGGTGACCTTGCCGTCGGCGCCGCGCGGAATCGTGTACGCGTGGGTCGGCGTGGCGAGCGAAGCCATGAGGCGGTCCGCGGTCCAGCCGCCGCCGTTGTTGCGCACATCGACGATGAGGCCTTCGCGGCCGTACCCGGCGGCGTAGAGGCCGCGCTCGAAGTCATCGAGCGACGGCTGGTCCATGCCCTTGATGTGGATGTAGCCCAGACGACCACCCGAGCGATCGTGGACGGCCTTTTCCATGCGTCGCCACTCGTTCTCGTACGACTGCGCCGACGCGGAACCCGACATCGCCGGCACGATGAACGAATCGAAGGTCACGATGCGGCCGTCGGACAGCGTGCGTTCGACGGTGAGCGCCGCTTCGCGGCCGGCGAGGCCGGGGAGGTGACTCTCGAGGGTCCGCGTGAGATCGACGGGCTCGAACTCGACCGCGGTGATCACGTCACCCACGAGCAGCGGCACCTTGGCCTTGGCTGCGGGCATCTCCGGCAGCACGCCCTTGACGACGAAGCCCTTGGCACCGGGCTCGACCCGAAGGCCCAGCCGGCCCTGCGGCGGCGCCGACGTGCCGGCGCGCTCCCGCGGCGAACGGATGCCGAGATGGCTGGCGTTGAGTTCGCCGAGGAACCGGTTGGCGACGTGGTCGAACTCCGCTCCCGTGCGCGACTGGCACGCCAGGGCGTGATAGCGCTTGGTGAGGGCATCCCAGTCGAGGCCCTTCATCGTCGGGTGATAGAAGCCCTCGCCGATCGCCCGGGCGGCCTCGAGGAACTTCTGGCTGTTGAGTTCACGACGATCGACCCGGATGGTGCCGTCGAGATCGGTGGACTTGACCTCGCCACCGGCCAGGGCGATCGTGGCGGCCTTGCCCGCCGAGACGGCCACAGCCGCATCACCGGCGAAATTCAGGCCGAGCACGTTGCCTGAACCAGTGAGCTTCTTGGTGTCGGTGCCGTCGAGCTTCATCGTCTGGAGGCCTTCGCCCGACGAGACCAGGATCCGATCGCCTGCGGGCAGCACTTCGAGGTTGCCCTCGTTGCCCGGTGCACTCGTGATGCGGCGCACGCGGAGGTAGGCATCGTCGAGATCCCAGGCCGGCATCGTGGCCTTCTTGGGTTCGTCCTTCTTGGGCTCGTCGGGCTTCTTGGGTTCGTCGCTTGCGACGACGGGCGCGGGTGCTGCAGGCTCGGCAGGCTTCGCGGGGTCCGGCTTCGCAGGCTCGGCTGCCGCGACCTCGGGCTTGGAGGCATCTGCCTTCGGATCCGCCGGCTTCTCCTTCGCCTTGGCCGTGAGAGGCTTGCGCTTCTTGGCGGCTTCGCCCGCATCCTTGAAGTACTGCTCGAGTTCGTGCTTGGGCAACGACTCGAGGGACCGGTCGAGGAAGACGTACCAGGCGTCGAGTTCCTCGTTGGTGCGCTCGCTCAGGAACACGAGCACCTTGCCGTCGGCGGAGAAGCGCGGACGCCCGTCGTTGTCGGGATGGCGCGTGATGTTGACGGCGGGCTTGGAGAGATCGCCCGGCACGATCCACAGATCGCTGTTGAAGTCCATGTCCGACTGCGCGAAGCAGATCGCCGTCGAGTCCGGGCTCCAGACGTATTCGATGCCGGAATCCCAACCCGGCTGCACGACCGTGACGGCCCTCGTGGCCAGATCGAGCATGCAGAGGTCGCCCTGGTTGCGACGGAAGAGCACGCGCGTGCCATCCGGGCTCGGAACGATCTGTCGATCCTGGGCAGGATCCTGCAGCAGCGCGGTGACTTCGAAGGCCACCGCATCGGGCCAGCGATTCGGTTCGTCCTTCTTGTCCTCGGGCTTCTTCTCGTCCTTCTTGTCATCCTTCTTGTCGCCGGCCGCACCATCCTGCTTGGGAGCATCGGCCTTCACCGGTTCGGCGGGCTTCGCGGGATCCACCGCGGGCGCAGGCTCGGCGGTCTTCGCGGGATCGGCTGCGGACGCAGGCTCGGCAGCCTTCGCGGGATCCACCGCAGGCGCAGGTTCGGCAGGCTTCGCAGGATCGGTTGCGGGTGCGGCCGCTTCAGCGGCCTTCGGCTGCTCGATGGGCTTGGTCGCGGCCTCGAAGCTCTTCTTCACGTCGTCGCGCGTCTTGGTGACGGTCGCCTGCCACAGGTCCTCGGTGCCGGCGTGGTCGCTCGTGAAGTAGAGCGTCTGGCTGTCGGCGCTCCAGGCGATGTCCTTCTCACGGCTCGGCCAGTCGGTCACTCGGCGCGCGGGCACCTTGCTGTCGGTGCCCTTGACCCACACATCGCCGAACGCGATCACCGCCATGACCTTGCCGTCGGGGCTGAGCGCCGCCTCGCTTGCCAGCGTCGCCACCGACTTCTGCTCGAAGAGGTCGCCGGCGTCCTCGGTCGCCGTCACCGCGACCAGCCGCGGCTGTCCCCCGCCGGACAGGTCCAACGAATACAGCCGATCCCAGACGGTGAAGGCGGCCTTCGAACCGTCTGCCGAGACGGCGAGGTCCTTGATGTCCTCACCCTTGAAGTTCGTGAGCTGTTCGATCGCACCGGTGGGCGTGCGACGGAAGAGGTTGACCGTGTCATCCTTGCGGTCCGACAGGAAGACGATAGTCGCCGGAGCGGTCCAGAAGGCATGGCCGTCGTTCCCGGCCCAATCCGTCAGGCGCGTGTACGCCTTGGCCGGCTCGGCCGAGCGATTGAAGGTCCACACGTCGCGCGAATCAGGACCACGGTAATGCCGACGCGACCACTCGCTTCCACCGCGCTCGAAGACGACGATGGATCCGTCGGCGTAGGGGCGGGCGTTGGTGCCGAACGCATCGTGGACACGGCGCGGTTCGCCACCCGTCAGCGGCACGAGGTAGGAGCGGGGGCTGCGGTAGAGATCGCCTTCGAGGAATGCATCGAAGTACGCCGCCCGGCCTGCGGGTGAATCACCGATGCCCGTGAGCCGCATCGAGGGGACATCGAGGGTGGTGACCTGGCGGAGGCCCGAACCATCGGGCTGCATGAACCAGAGGTTCGGACCGCCCTCGCGATCGCTCGTGAACACGATGCCGGAACCATCGGGGAGCCAGGCGCTCTCCGCGTCATCCGCCGGATGGCTGGTCAGGCGCGTGGCTGCACCACCCTGGACGGGCACCTTCCAGAGGTCGCCGCGCCAGGTGAAGGTGAGCTGCGATCCATCGGGGCTGAGCGCGGGCAGGCGAGGAAGATCGACCGTGCCGGATGTCACGAAGGCGGCAAGGGCGAGCGACGACGGGAAGGCGATCGGCATCATGGAAATGTAGCCACTCGCCCACACAATGCCTGAACAGTCCGGGGCTTGCGCGCGTATGGACCAGCGCCGATGGTGGGGCTGATCGCTTGGCTCGTGCCCGCCTCTTTCTCCTCCTGGATCGCGCCGTGATGTCTCCACACGGCGCACGCCCGCCGCAACAGTCACCGAGCCCACCGCGCAGCGGCTCGCCTGGTGCGGCGGTGTCGTCTGGAGGGTGCCCTGCGGGCCCGCATTAGGATGCGCGGCCCATGCGAAGCGAGAGCCTTTCGTTCCTCACCCGACTGCTCGAAACGCCCACGCCCAGCGGCTTCGAGGCCCCCGGCCAGCGGCTGTGGATGGACTACGTCAAGCCGTTCGCGGACCGCGTGTGGAGTGATGCGCATGGCAACTGCTTCGCGGCGATCGAGCCGACGGGCGCGTCACGCACGCTGGCCATCTGCGGTCACTGCGACGAAATCGGCCTGATGGTGAACCACGTCGATGCCCAGGGCTTCGTGTACTGCCGTGCGATCGGCGGCATCGATGCAGGCAGCATCGTGGGCAAGCGCATCCGTTTCCAGAGCAGCGTGCCCGGGGTGACCGAGCCGGTGATCGGCCTGATCGGCGCCACCGCCATCCATCTGCAGGACAAGTCATCCGAAGGCAAGGTGCGCAAGCTGCACGAGCTCTTCATCGACATCGGGGCCAAGGACCAGGCGTCCGCGCTGGCGCGGCTGAACATCGGTGATCCGGGCGTGTTCGCCGACGGCCCGATGTCCATGGGCGACGGCCTGCTCGTGGCCCGAGCGCTCGACAACCGCATCGGCATCTTCGCCGCCGCCGAGGCACTCCGGCTGGTGCATGCCGAACGCAGTCGACTGAAGGTGCGCGTCGTGGCCGTGAGCACCGTCCAGGAGGAAGTCGGCCTGCACGGGGCGGCCATGATTGCGCAGAGCCTGGCACCGGACCTCGCCTTCGTGACCGATGTCGGCCACGCCACCGACAGCCCGGGCATCAGCCACGCCCAGCATGGACAGTTCAAGCTCGGTGGCGGGCCCAAGCTCGCGGTCGGACTGCCGGTCCATGCCGCATGCACGCGCATGCTGGCTGAGTCCGCCGTCGCGCAGGGCATCACCGTGCAGCGCTCGGCGACCGCCGGCCGCAGCGGCACCGACACCGACGCCATCTTCACCCGCAACGGTGGGATCCCCTGCGGCCTGCTCAGCCTGCCGATCCGCTACATGCACACCACCGTCGAGCTGTGCGCGCTGAAGGACCTCGAGCAGATCGGCCAGGTCTTCGCCGGCGCAGCCCTTGCGATGACCGGCGCCGAATCCCTGCAGGCCATCGGCCCTGCCTGACCGAGGCGATCGCTAGCATCGCTCGCCCATGCTCACCTTCCTGCGCCAGTTCTTCCGGGACACCAGGAACACCGGCTCGATCATGCCGTCATCGCCGGCGCTCGCCCGGGCCATGGTCCACGGCATCGCGACGGGAGCGCCGCAGCGATGGCTCGAGGTCGGACCGGGCACGGGTCCGTTCACGCGTGCGCTGCTGGCTGCCAAGCGCCCCGGCGACCGGCTTGTGATCGTCGAACTGTCGAAGGAGTTCTGCGTCAGGCTGGAGGCGGACGTCATCGCCCCGTGGAAGCTGTCGCATCCGGATCAGGCGGGCGAGGTGGTCCTGATCAACGCGCCCATCGAAGAGGCGAAACTCCAGCCCGGGTTCGACCACGTCGTCTGCGGCCTGCCCTTCAACAACTTCCCGCCGGAACTCGTGGAGCGGATCATGACCCAGCTCCGGGCGCTGATCCGCCCCGCGGGGTCGCTGCGCTACTTCGCCTACGTCGGCGCACGCACGCTGCGCGACGGCCGCGGCGCGTTGCGCGGTGCCGCTCCGCTGGCCGAGATCGAGGATCGCATCCTGGCCGGATGCTCACGCTCCAGCGACGTGGTCATGGCCAACATCCCCCCCGCCAAGGCCACCACCGTCATCCTGCCCTCCTGAACCCAACGCACCATGGCACGCATCAACGAGCATTTCCTGAAGCTGTCGGCCGGCTACCTGTTCCCCGAGATCGCGCGACGCGTCCAGGGCTTCGCCGCCGCGCACCCCGCGCTCGCCCCGCGCATCATCCGCTGCGGCATCGGCGACGTGACCGAGCCGCTTCCCCACGCCGTCATCAAGGCCCTGCACGCCGCGGTCGATGACCTGTCGACGCACGAGCGCTTCAAGGGCTACGGACCCGCGACCGGCCACGACTTCGTGCGCGCGGCAATCGCGAACGGCGACTTCCGCTCGCGTGGCATCGACGTCGCCGATGACGAGATCTTCCTGAGCGATGGCTCGAAGCCCGACGCGAGCGCGGCACTCGAGATCCTCGGCAGCGGCAACCGGATCGCCGTGCCCGATCCGGTCTACCCGGTCTACGTCGACACGAACGTCATGGCCGGCAACACCGGCCCGGCGCTGGAGGGTGGCCGCTACCAAGGGCTGGCGTACCTGCCCGGCACGCCGGCCAACGGGTTCGTCGCCGACCCACCGACCGAAGCGGTCGACGTGGCGTACCTGTGCTTCCCCAACAACCCGACCGGCGCGGTCGCCACGCGCGCCCAGCTGGAGGCCTGGGTCGCATATGCGCATCGCCACGGCACGATCCTGCTCTTCGATGCGGCCTACGAGGCCTACGTGCGAGATCCGGCCGTGCCGCGCTCGATCTACGAGATTCCCGGCGCACGCGAGGTCGCGATGGAGTTCCGCAGCTTCTCGAAGAACGGTGGCTTCACCGGACTGCGCTGCGGCTACACGGTGTGCCCGAAGTCGCTGATGGGAACGACCTCCAACGGCGAGCGCATTCCCCTGCATCGGCTGTGGTCGCGTCGATGGGCCACCTGCAGCAACGGCGTGTCGTGGCCGGTGCAGTGCGCAGCGGCGTCGCTCTACACCGACGAGGGCCAGCGGGAGGTCAAGGCGCTCACGGACTTCTACCTGGCCAACGCCGCACTGCTGCGCACGGCGGTGCAGGGTCTTGGCCTTCGATGCTGGGGCGGCACGAACGCGCCCTACGTCTGGGTCGAATGTCCCGAGGGCCTGCTCTCGTGGCAGGCCTTCGATCTCCTGCTGGAGAAGGCGCAGGTGGTCATCACCCCGGGTGCGGGCTTCGGCTCGTGCGGCGAGGGCTTCTTCAGGATCAGTGCCTTCAACAGCCGTGCGAACATCCACGAGACGTGCGAGCGGCTCGCGGTGCTGGCGGGCTGAACGCGTCGATGCGGCGCTCGGCCGCCGTCACGGATCGATGATGTAGGGCCCGACCTCGTACGGATGGTCATCCACGCTGATGCGGATGTTGCCGTCGACGGTCCGCAGCAGAACGCGGTTGCGGCCACCGTTGAGCATCGAGACCACCGTGTCGTGGTCGCTGTACTGGCCGGGGAGGTCCTTCCACTCGCCCTTGGCGATGCTCGTCTTCACGGTGCCACGCACGGTCGCCAGGTCGAAGGTCCCCGCGGAGCGCTCGGGAAGGCGCAGATCGATGTCACCGTCCTCGTTGATGACCCGGCAATCGGCCGAGAACGGGAAATCCGTGATGATCCGCACGTCGCCTCCGCCACCGTCGATCTCGATGCGGTCACGGTTCCCATGGACCCAGACGTGGCCGCGCGTGGTCTTGATGCGCACCGCACCCAGGCGCGGGACCTTGAGGTCGACATCCACGCGCTGGTACCAGGGTTCCGCATGACCGGTGATGCCGGTGATGCGCATGAGCGTGCGCTCGGCCGAGGGCTGCGTCACCGAGAGGTCCTGGCGGATCTGCGGGATCGAGGCCTCGGCTTCGTCGTTGCGCCCGATGCCGTGGACGGCCTTGCGCGTCACGGTCAGTTCGGCGTATTCGGCATCGTCCTCGGTGGCTTCGATCGTGACGTCACCGGCGAAGAGCTCGATCTCGACGTCGACCACCGGACCGACCTTGACTTCGGTGGTCTCGCGGGATGATGCGCCGCCGGCGAATCCGGCGCGCCAGACGTCGACCACGTCGCGCTGGATGCCCGGGGGCGGGTGAGCCGTTTCGCATGCTGCGAGCAGGGCCACGGCCAGCGAGAGGAAGGCGAGCGATCGCATGCCATCGAGTGTATCGGTGCACACAGCACGCGCGCGTAGGATGGCTGCATGCTCCACATGGTCCTGGCCAGCGCGTGCATGTTGCAGGTCCCCCCACGCCGCGTCGATCCGCCGATGCCTCAGCCGGCGCCGAGCGATGTGCCGATGGGGTTGCCCGCGGCAGCCCCGACGACGCCCGGCCCCGAACCGAGTCCGAGCGCACCCGCCAGCACCCCGACGAACGATGCGACGCCCGACGCCGCGCCCGCTCCCGATGCCGCGCCCGCGCGCGACTACGCCATCGATGGCGCCAAGCCGATCCTGCGGCCCCGACTCGTCGCACCGACCGAACCGCCCGCCAAGGCCGATCGGCTTCGCGTGCGGATCCCCGGCGAACATGTCGACCTGCTTGCCGCGGGTGCACCCAGCGGCCGGCTCCTCGTGTTCTTCGTGACGGAGGGTTCGCGCATCGATGCCGACCCCGTCGAGGCTCCCTTCTTCGAGGACCCGCAGCCGATGGCCGGGATCGACGTGAAGGACCTTGCTGCGGGCGTGCCCATCGAGTTTGGGGAAGGCACGGCGTGGTACCCGTTCCCGATGAGTGACTTCGACGGCACGTTCCGCGTGCAGGCGGTGCTCGATCGCGACACGACGGTGCGTGGGCACAGGGGGCCGGGCAACCTGATGGGTCCGGTGACCACCATCACGCTTTCCCGCTCGGCCGAGGACGACGTCGTGCTCGAGCTCAACGCACTCGTACCGCAGGAGCCGATGCCCGAAGGGCAGATCGGTGACGATCCGGAACGGCCCCAGCTCGTGTGGGTCAATCTGCCGAGTTCGCTGGTGACCTCGCGCAGCACGCCTGCGGTGCACCGTGCAGCCGTGATCCTTCCGCCGGGCTATCACGACACCACGCACCCTCGCCGGATGTGGCCCACCATCTACGTGATCCCCGGCTTCGGCGGTCGCCATCTCGGTGCGACCTCGCTGATGAAGGTCGTGCACAGCGAGATCGGTGAGGCGGCACTGCCGCCGGCCGTGTGGGTGGTCCTGGATCCCGACGGCCCGCTTGGGCACCACGGCTTCGTGGACTCGGTGGCCAACGGTCCGCGCGGCACGGCGCTGACCACCGAACTGGTGCCATGGCTCGAGGAGCGATTCCGCCTCGACGCGCGCCCGGAGGCACGCATGGTGACCGGACATTCAAGCGGCGGATGGAGCAGCCTGTGGCTCGCCCTCACCTACCCGGAGACCTTCGGGACCTGCTTCTCGAGCGCGCCCGATCCGGTGGATTTCTCGGCGTTCCAGACCGTCGACCTGTACGCCGACCCGAATGCGTTCGTCGATGCAGGCGGCGCCGAGTTCCCAAGCTTCCGCGAACCCATGCGCGATGCGTTCGACCGCGTGTGCATGAACAACCGCGACGAGATCATGATGGAGTGGGTGCTCTCGCCCGCCGGCCTGAGCGGCGAACAGTGGGATGCCTGGTGCTCGATGTGGAGCCCCGTCGACTCCATCACCGGACATCCCCGCAGGCTGGTCGACGCATCGACCGGTGCCATCGACCCGGTGGTGGTCGAGGCCTGGAGCACGTTCGACATCGCGCGTCGACTGCGCGAGGATCCGGAGCGCTACCTGCCACTGTGGCGCGACCGTGTGCACCTGGTCTGCGGCGACCGGGACAACTTCTACCTCGAGCGCGCGGTGGATCGCCTGCGGACGGCACTGGCTGAGCTCCCGGGAGCGGGTGCCCCCGCGGATGCTGCGACGGTCCCGGGCTACGTCGAGTTGCTCCAACGCGCCGACCACGGCACCGCGAGCGCGTTGTCGAGCCTTCGTTTCTATCCCGAGATGCGGCGCTGGATCCTCGCGCACGATGCCCCCGCGACCGAGCCAGAGGAGCGCGTGGCACCGGGTGGAGCATCGGGTGGAGCACCGGAGAAGCCATGAAGGAAGTGCAGGACCACTTCTTCCGCCTGGCCAAGGAGCAGGGCTACCGGGCGAGGAGCGCCTTCAAGCTGATCGAGATCGACGATCGCAAGAAGCTCATCCGCAAGGGCGACCGTGTGCTCGACATGGGTGCTGCCCCGGGCTCGTGGACGCAGGTCGCGGCCGAGCGTGTCGGGCCACGGGGAACCGTGGTGGCCGTGGACCTGAAGGCGATCGATCCACGCGGCCTGCCCCAGCATGTGTCGCTGCTGCAGGCGGACCTGATGGACCTGGCGCCAGAGCACTTCGGGGGGATTCCCTTCGACGTCGTGATCAGCGACATGGGCCCCGATACGAGCGGCGATCCGTTCGGTGACTCGATCCGCAGCGTGAATCTGTGCAACGCGCTGCTCGATCGCTTTCCGCGTTGGCTGCGCAGGGGTGGCCACGCCACGATGAAGGTCTACGAGGGCAGCGAATACCCCGCGCTGCTGCGGCGCTGCGCGGCGCTCTTTGCCGAGAGCAAGGGATTCAAGCCCAAGTCGAGCCGCGCCGAGAGCGTGGAGATGTTCGTGACGTGCAAGGGCTACAAGGGCCCCGCCGCCGACGATGATGCCAAGGCGGTCAAGGCCAAGCCACGCGGGTGGGGTGACTCCGCCACGTGAGGCTGGCCGGGCCGACCCGGCCATCCGGTCGAGGGCTCACGGCACCGTGATCTGGACACCCTCGAGGCCGGGGATCGAAAGCCCACGCCCCTTGCGCTGCGCCGGCAGTTCACCGATCGCCTTGGCTCGCTCCTCGCCGAGCGCGGTCTGGAGCTGGCGCATCGTGCGGCGATTGAGCTCATCGCGGTCGGTCTTGAGTTGCTTCAGTTGGCGCCCGGCCGCCTGCGATGCGTTCATCCTGGCTTGGAAGTCCTCGATGCCGCCTTCCTCGGAACCACTGAACTCGGGCATGACGGCCTTGGGGCGCACCTGAGTCAACTGGTCACGCAGCGCGGCATAGGCGGTGCGATACTCACTCCGCTGGGTGGTGATGGCGCTCATGGTCGCCGTGTCGAGCTCCGCAAGGGCCAAGGCCTTGGCGAACATGGGCTCCATGTCCGTGGGGTCCTTGAACGTCTCGGGGTAGCGCACCACATCGGCAGCACGGAGGAAACCGGGTCGCTGCGGCTCCTTGAGGAGCGCCGGCAGCGCATCGAGCACCTGACGCGCCCGCGCGGACGACTCGCCGCCAGCGGCGGCCATGGCCTCACCGGCGGCCTGCATGCGTTGGCCGGCCTCGGCATTGACGGTGAAACTCGCTCCTTGCTCGCCGTCGGCCGGCGGCTGGAAGAGATCCGCCTCGAGCAGGGCGAGCTCGCGCCCCTTCGTGAGGGTGACCTCGACCTGGCTCCTGAGCGCTGCCAGGATGGGTTCGTGGCCCTGCGCCGCGACGTACTCACGCAGCGTGGCTGCCGCAGCAGCGTCGAGGGCGCCATCGACCACGGCCGCACGGATGACGGACTCAGGATCCACGAAGGGCCCCGAACCCGCACCGCCCACCATCCCGAAACCGATGCTGCTGCCGGCGCCACCGGCTGCTGCCCGGGCAAGTTCGCGAGCTCGGTACTGCGCTTGTTGGCGCACGCACGCCTCGTCGACCACCGCCGCGAGGTCGGCGAAGAAGTCGGCATCGGCCCGCTCCATCGCAGCGAAGGCGGTGCGGATGGCGTCGTACTTCGCCGCGATGTCGTCCTTCGAGGGAGACTTGGGGCCATCAGGACCGAACGACATCTGGGCACTGGGGGCGGCGTCGAGCTGTTCCTTCACCGCCGAGGCCACCTCGAGGTAATCCGCGTGCAACTGCGTCACGACCGGCTTCACGGCTTCCTTCGAGCCACAGAGATCGAGCAGCTCCTGCAGTTGCTGCTTGGTGATCGGCTGGATCGTGGGACGACCGGCGCCCTGCCAGAGCATGGGGCCGCCTTCGTCACCCAACATCAACTCCTCCAGACCATCGTCCGCCATGTCGAGCACCACGGCATTGCCGGCGACGGCCATGGCGCCACCATCATCCTCGCCGTCCGCAACGGCCACGCCGACGCGCACCGTGACCCCAGCCGGAACGGCCTGGTCAGCGCCACCTGCGCCGCCATCGGGGGCATCCTGCGCGATCTCGACGGGCTCATTCGGAAGTCCAAGCGCTGAGCGGATGCCTGTCTTGAGGGCGTTGCTGCGTGCCCTGGCGGCCTCCTCACGCTTTCGGAAGACCGCTTGCATGTCATCTGCGTCACCACCCATGAACTCCATGGGCCGCTGATCATTGAGCGCGCCGAGGACCGAAGCCTGCCATGCGGCGAACGCGGCGGCCACGGCCTGATCCTGCTCGGGCGTGAGTGGGGCCTTGGCCACGGTGGACTCCACCAGTCGGATCGTGCCGCCGTCATCGATGCCGAACGCCCCCATGCCGCTGGCACGGATGAACGCCAGCCACGCCACGGCACCACGAGGCTGGGGAATCCCCTGAAACGCATCGTTCAGGATCGTCGCGCCCAATCGCGTGGCGCGGTTGCGCGCGAGCTGCACGGGCTCTCGCGACTGCTGGAACGCACCGGCCATCGCGCGGAAATGGTCCTCGAAACCCTTGGACCATTCAGCCGGATCGGGTTCGCCGCCCTGCTCCTGGGCCTGTTCCATCATCTGCTGCATCGCCTCTGCGGTTGGGCGAGGGTGATCGGCGCTGGCCTTGGCCTTGAGCTCGATCAGGCGCTCGGGCTGCTCGAGGGCAGCGGTTCGGATGGACCGAACGGCATCGACGTATTCGGCTTCGCGCGCGGCGATGCGCTCATCGATCTGCGCGAGCTGCGTTGGTTCGAGGTCCTTGCTCGCGCGCTCGGCGATGGCCCACAGGTCGGCCTGGCTGCCCAGGCGCGCCATGAAGGCATCGGCCGTGGACTGCTCGATGCGGCGCAACTCCAACGAACGGCGCACGCGGTCGAGCTTGGTGCCGCTGGCACCGAGCGGCGCAAGGGAATCGACGAGGGCGTTCTCGAGCGTGTCCCATTGGGTGAGCAGGCTGCGGTAAGCGCGCACCTGGTTGCGCACCTCGTCGACCGGTCGATCGTCGTCACCCATGCCGAACGCGATGCCGCCCTGGGGCTGATCCTTCAGATAGCGTTCGATGGCGCCCGTGCGCAGTTCACTGGTCGCGCGCTGGTATCGGTCGTACTCGGCCATGGCCGCCGCCCGCTGTGCATCAGGGACGCCGATGCGGGGCAGCAGGGCCTCGAACTCGGTCGACGTGAGCGCCGTGGGAAACTGGGATTGCGCGGCAGCAGGCACGACGGCCGGCACGAAGAGCAGCGAGAGCACGACGGCCCACGCACGGGACAGGGTCTTGGTCATGATGGCCTCCTGGATCGACGGACCCACGCAGGCTACGGCATCGGAGTTCGGATGAACCCCGGGACCGACCCGATTCGGTGCATGTTTCCACCGGCTGAACGCATCGCGCAGAAACCACGGCGCGCGAAGGAGTTGCCCCGCGCCGTCCGCAGCGACCTAGCGGCCCTGCGCTGCGCGCGAACCTCAGCCTCAGCCGCGGGCCCACTCCGAAGGCACGGCTCCGTGCGTGGCCACGATGCGGCTTCGGATGCCACCGCGTCCCTTCCAGTCCGTGATGACCTGCATCCACTGTGGCTTCATGGCCGCAGCGAGGTGATCGCGGATCGAGTTCGTGACGGCTTCGTAGAAGATGCCCTCGTTCCGGAAGCTCTGGTAGTACAGCTTGAGGCTCTTGAGCTCCACGCATCGATCACCCGGCACGTAGCGCAGCGTCACGTTGCCGAAGTCGGGGTGACCGGTCTTGGGACAGACCGAGGTGAACTCCTCGCTCACGTGCTCGATCACGAATGGCGTGGTTGACGGCGACGGGAAGCACTCGAGCAGGCTGGTATCGGGCATGGGTCCAATCGTAGGAAGCCGCTGCGCCGAGCGCCACGGCGGCCGGTGGCGCCGACGGGGCGCGATCAGAGCCCATGCGAAGCCATGAGGCGCGCGACCTTCGGCTGGTCGGGATCGATCGCGAGGCTGGCCTCGAACGCCGCAACGGCGCGGGCACGGACGGACTGGTCAACCTTGCCGCCGGCGATCCATCGATTGAGCGCTGCAGTGCCCAGGCCGTTCCAGCACACCGTCGACGTGGGATCGGCGCTCGTCCCGGCGCGGAACGCTTCCTCGGCATCAGCAAGCCGGCCCGCATGGAGCAGGGCGTTGCCGAGGATGGCCTGGCTTTCGGCCCCCGGTGCGACGGCAACGAGGTCGCGTGCGGCCTGGAGTGAACCGTCGTGTTCCCCCGCTGCGCTGCGGGCGACCACCAGCTCACGCAGGAGCGTGGTGCGCGTCGGGGCGTCCTTCGCACCGCCGAGCGCGGACTCCAGCAGTCGCGCCGCACGCTGCGGAGCCCCGGCGGCGACCATGATCGGTGCACAAGCGACGGCACGGGTCGGCATGGCATCGTGCAGCGACGAGAGCGTCGCGAACTCCAGCGCACTCCCGCGTTCACCGAGGGCCAGGTACTCGCGAGCCATGAGGAACTCGGTCTGCGGGTCGGCGGGGTTGGTGGCGAGCGCGCGCTGCAGCGAACGGAGCGCGGCCCTGCCATCGCCCTGCGCGGAGAGTTTCTCGGCGTTCGCGTGGAGTTCCTCGCGCGTCGGCGGCGCGGCATCCTTGGCGAGCGCTGCGAGTTCGGGGTCCTGCGGAATGACCGGCTTCGACCAATCGCGGCACCCGGGGGCCACGAGCAGTGCGGTGAAGATGAGGGATCGCCAGAGGTTCATCGGGCCGTGCGCACGCCGGCAAGGCGTCGGAGTTCACGCGCATTGACGATATCCCAGGGCTCCCCGCCGGGGCCATCCTCCTTGGCGGTCTCCAGGATCATGGGACGCCCGAGCAGCTTCGGGTGCCGGAGCACGGCACGGAAGCAGGCCTCGCCGCAGGTGCCGTGCCCGATGTGCACGTGACGGTCCAGCCGCGAGCCGCACGCACCGATGCTGTCGTTGACGTGGACGGCATGCACGTGCTCCAGGCCGCACTCCGCATCGAAGCGCTCCAGCACCGCCTTCGCGCGCGCAGCCGTGGAGCAGTCGTATCCCGCGGCCACGATGTGGCACGTGTCGATGCAGAACCCCACCCGCTCAGGCTGCCGCACGAGGTCTCGGATCACACGCAGGTGGGCGAAGTCGTAGCCGAGGTTCGTCCCCGAGCCGACGGTCGTCTCGAGCAGCGTGATCGTGCGGTACCCCGTGAGGTGCCGGTGCAGTTCGTCGAGCGAGGAGGCGATGCGGCGCAGTCCATCGAGTTCATCGTCGGTGGGCGCCTCGCCGAGCCGGTTGGGATCACGAGGCTTGCGCGGCGTGCCCAGGTGGGCACCGGGGTGCATCACGCATGCCGGGATGCCGAGCGCCTCGCACCGTTCGGTCTCGTCGCGCTGCAGGGCCAGCGAACGGGCGCGGGCTGCAGGGTCGGGGTTTGCGAGGTTGACCAGGTAGGAGTTGTGGCTCACGACGCGCGAACCGTCCCAGCCAGCGGCGGAGAGCGACGCCCGCCACGCGTCGACCTCGCTGCGCTGCAGGGGCTTCGAACTCCACTGACGCTGGTTCTTGGTGAAGACCTGCACGCAGTCGAGGCCAAGCGAGATCGCTTCGTCGATCGCGTGATGCAGGCCCCCGGCGATCGAGCAATGGGAGCCGATCATGATGCCTGGAGCAGCGGCCCCCGTCGTTCGTTCGCGCCGGCTGGATTGGGAACGCTGGTCAACCACGACCGGTCAGACCATGCGGGCGCCGGCGGCGCGGGCAGCCTCGACGATCCGCTCTGCCGTGCGCACCGCTGCGGAACCGGCCTCGGCATCGACGAACGGACGCTCGCCGGTCCTGACCGCCCGCACGAAGTCGGCGAACTGCAGCGTGAGCGGGTCGCCTGCACCCACGGCCAGCGGCTCCACCTTGACGAGGTCGAGGTAGTTCACGCCGGACAGGTCGTCGCCGTCCTTGAGCTGCCGGCGCACCTGGTCGAGCTGCTCGGCGTTCGCCGTCTTGCGAACGACCGTGCCCTGGCGCGCGACGAAGTCGGCGCTGACGTAGGCATCCTCGCTGATGATGCGGATCTTGCGCTCGGTCTTGAGCGCCATGCGGCTCGCCGTGACGTTGGCCACGCAGCGGATGCCGTCGGCACCGGCTGGGAAGACCAACCGCGCGTTGCAGATGTCCTCGGCCTCACCGAGCACGCAGACGGCGTTGGCATGGATCTCCTCGGGCTCGCTGCCCACGAGCATGAGCAGCAGATCGAGGTCATGGATCATCATGTCGAGCACCACGCCCACGTCGACGCTGCGGAAGGTCATGGGCGAGATGCGGTCCATCTCGATGAAGCGCGGCGTGATGCCGGCGAGCCCGCGCACGGCGACCATCACGGGGTCGTACCGCACGACGTGACCGACCTGCAGCGCCACGCCCGAGCGTGCAGCGGCCTCGGCCATCTCCGTCGCGGTGCGCTCATCGGGGGCCAGGGGCTTCTCGACCAGGCAGTGCACGCCGGCAGCCGCGGCCTGCAGCACGATGTCGCGGTGCGTGACGGTGGGCGTGGCGACGACGATCGCCTCCACGCCGACGGCCAGGAGCTCATCGAGGTTCGTGCACGGCGTGCCCCCGAACTGCTCGGCCAGCGTGGTGCGCCGCTCCTCGCTCGCATCGGCGATGGCCACGAGCTCGGCGCCGTCCGCCTGACTGGCCACGCGCACGTGGTGCCTGCCCATGCGTCCACAACCGACCACGCCCACACGCAACGGTGCCTTCGTGCTCATGCGTCCTTCGACTTCCTGTAGACCATCGCCAGGTGATTGCCCGGACCGCGGTACTCGACCTCGGACATGTAGGCCTTCATGAGCATGATGCCGCGGCCGGACGGGATCTCGAGGTTGTCGTCCTCGGTCGGGTCGGGCACCGCATCGGGATCGAAACCCTCGCCCTGGTCCTGCACGTCGAAGCGGGCCTCGTCGGCATCCACGCTCCACCGGAAGTCGACCTGCCCATCGGGCACGTGTCGGTTGCCGTGGCGGATCGCGTTGACCAGAGCCTCCTCGAGGGCCAGACGCACCGCGAAGAGCGCCTCGCGGCCATAGCCGTGCTCGGTCATCGCCTGCTCGACGGCCGACTGGCACGCGTCGATCTCGGCACGCGGGCCGCGGAGGATCGCGTGGCCTTCGATGCGGGCCGACATGGCAGGGCTCAGGCGAGCGCCTTGAGGGCGGCCTCGGCCGACTCGTCGATGCTGAAGTGCTTGTTCAGCTTCGTGATGTAGAAGACCTCGAGGATCTCGGGACGGATCTCGGCCAGGCGCAGCGTGCCGCCCTTCTTCTTCACGAGGCTGTTCACCGTGATGAGGGTGCCGAGCGCGGCCGACGAGAGGTGCTCCACCACGGTGAAGCACATGAGCACCTTGGGGGCGCTCATCGGTTCGAGCTTGCGCTGGATGTCCTGGCCGATCTGCCGGATGGTGGCCTCATCGAGGATGTCGCGGTCGACGAAGTCGATGCGCACCACGTCGTTGACGGCGCTGATGCGCAGGCGGGAACTGTCGTTGGCCATGGTGCTTGCCCGAAGGGTTGGTGGACTGGATCAGAAGCCGCCGGCGGAACCCTCGCCGAGCTGCGACCGCAGGTCGGGGAAGAGGTCGTCTTCCATTTCCTGCTGGATCATGATCTCGGGACGGATGAGCAGCATCTGGGTCTTCTCGCTGCGGGTGGTCAGGCGGTTGGTGAAGAACCGGTTGACGATCGGGATCTTGCTGAGGACGGGAACGCCGACCTCGATCTCGATCTCGTTCATGAGGATCTGCCCACCGAGCATGATGGTTCCCTTGTCGGGAACGCTCACGGATGTGCGGATTTCGGAACCCTGGAGGCTGGGCAGCTGGATCGTGCCGGAGAACTGCGACGCACGGCCACCGCCGCCGTCGCCGCCGCCACCGCCTGCCGCACCCGTCACGGTCACGGGGGTGAAGTTCACGTTCTCGTTCAGGCCGAAGCGCACGTTCATCGTCACGTAGCGACGGTCGGCGCTGATGACGGCATCGAGGTCCAGCACGAAGCCCTCGAACACGACGTTGGTGATGGGCTCGAATCCTGCGGCGTTGTTGCCGGTGATCGGCTCGAGGCCCGACACGTAGGTGATGCCCTTGGCGATGCTGATCCAGGAACGCTGGCCGTTGAAGAGCGTAAGGCGCGGCGCGGTGAGCACCGAGTTGCGCTGGTCGGCCTGCGTCGCCTGCACGAGCAGGTCGATCTGGACGTCGTCGAGGTAGGTGAAGCCGGTGGACAGGGCGGGCGAACCAAGCGCCGCCAGCACGAAGGGCGACTGGCTGGCCGCGGCGAGGGCGTTGACGAGCGGCAGGCCTTCCTGCTGCACGTTCACCGGCGAGAAGCCGTTCGATTCGCCGCTGGAGCCGTAGGCCTCACCCTCGCGGCGCACGCCGACGGGGTTGAAGAACTGGCCGGGATAGGTGTAGTCGATGTCACCACCGTTGCCCACGCCAACCGCACCGCCGGTGTTGGGGACCGCGCCGGGAAGGTCGCTGTCCTGGCCGATGCCGGTGAAGGTCACGGGGTTGCGAAGCCGGCCGATGTTGCTGTTGCCCTGCGGCGGCGCCGAGCCGGGGATGTTCTGGAAGAAGAAGTCCCGCAGCTGGAAGTTCGGGTCCTGCGCCACCGCCGCGTCGTACATCGCGGGGTTCGAGTTGAAGTACAGGTCGAAGTCGATCCCGATCTGCTCGAACCATTCGAGGTCCACGTTGATCAGGCGGGCTTCGATCGCGATCTGCAGGGCGCGCACCTCGCGCATCTTGTTGAGCAGGCCCTCGATCTCGCGGTGGGCCTGCGCGGTGTTGGTCACGATCAGGTTGCCGTTCATCGGCGAGATCGAACCAGTGTTGCCGCCCTGGTCCTTCCAGTCGCCGACGTCGGCCGTCTGCATCTGGATCAGGTTCATGACGTCCTGCTCGATCGAATCGCGCGTCTTGGCGGGGCTCTCATCCTTCTTCGCGCCGAAGAGCTGGCCGCCCTGCGACGGCGTCAGACCGTCGCCGGTGCCCTGGCTGATGCCCTTCTCGAGGCTGAAGTCGGGAGCGTTGTCGAAGTACGGGATCTCGAGCAGCAGGTCGCGGATGTCGTACACCTCGATCATCACGTTGCGGCGGATCGACTCCGGCGTGCTCACGACCACCATGCCATCGGTCACGGTGAACGCGGGGCTGGAGGTGCCTTCGCCGTACTGCTCGAGCACGCGCGTCAGGGCGACGTCCATGGGAACCCCCTCGAGCGCATCCAGGCGCACGCGG
This sequence comes from Planctomycetaceae bacterium, assembly GCA_027490145.1. Lineage (GTDB taxonomy): Bacteria > Planctomycetota > Phycisphaerae > Phycisphaerales > SM1A02 > SYIB01. Next base: position 89,425 of record JAIXYQ010000007.1, on the reverse strand, counting down.
GCCTCGCGGTCGATGCCGGCCTCGGCCAGGGCGCGCCAGTCAGGCACGATGTTCAGGCCGGGGTTGTCGGTGCGGGCGATCTTCTCCATCACGTCGATCGCCTGCTCGAGCGAGTAGTCCGCCGAGGCCAGGTTGACCGGGGTGGACTCGATCGACGCCAGGACCTGGGCATCGGCGGCCGAATCCGAGAAGCCGGCGGCACCGGAGCGGCGCAGCGAGAGCTGGCGCCAGTCCTCGGGGTACACCATCTTGCCGTTGGTCGACTTGGGGCCTGCGCCGAGCACGTTGCGACGCGGGGCGATCATGCCCTCGATCGCATCCTTGGACATCTGGGTGTAGCCGCGGGCGCGTTCGCCGATGGCCACGCTGTAGTCGCGGTAGCTCTTGGCGGTCTCGATGGCGTCGCGCAGCGCCAGGGCGGCCTGGCTGTAGCGGTCGAGCGTGAGCGTCGCGTCGAGCAGCGTGAGGGCCTCGTCGTACTTCTGCTGCAGCTGCAGTTCACGCACGCGGCGGATGTTCTCGTTGACGACCTGGTCGCGCTTGGTCTGCTCGGCGCGCTGCTGGTCGCGGGCGGTCTTGGAGGCCTGCTCGCGGGTCTTGTCCTGCTCGACCATCAGGGACAGGGTGCGGCTCTCGTTGATGTCGGCGATGAGCTCATCGATCTGCACCATGAGCGAATCGACCATGCCCGGGGTCAGGTAGTCACGGGCCTGCTCGACCTTCAGCCGGGCGGCCGTCATGACGCGCATGGCGCCGTCGAAGTCGCCCTTCTGCTTGAGTTCGGTGGCGCGGCGGACGGCCGACTGGGCCTCGACCTCGCGGCGCTGGCGCAGCAGCGAGATGTCGTCGGCCACGGTGTCGACCATGGAGCCCTGGTTCATCGCGGCGCGGGCCTGCTCGACGCCGTCGAGTGCTTCCTTGTCGCCGGGGACCGACTTCAGGACCTCGTTCCAGTAGTCGAGTGCCGCTTCCCAGTTGCCGGCCGAGGCCTGGGCCTTGGCTTCGGAGCGGAGCGTGTCGGTCACCAACCGGGCGCGGCGAGCCGAAGCCGCGTCGCGGTCGGCCTGCGTCGGCGCCGGCGTGGCGGTGGCTCGGCCGCGCGGAGCGGGCTGGTCAGCCGACGGGTCGTCGAGCGCGGGGCGACCGTCCTGGGCAGTCGTCGGCATGGCGAGCAAGGTCGCGGCGACGGACGAGGCGATCAGGAAGCGGGCAAAGGGCTGGCAGTGCATGCTGGGGCGCTCCGTGGGGGCAATCTTGACGATCGGTCGTGGGGCTGTCGGTCAGGCCGCGAGCGGCGGGTCGCAGAGCGTACCGCCATCCACCGAACATTCGCAAGACTGGTCCGGATGGCTCCCCTCAATCGCTACCATCGCGCATCGATGAATCAGCATGCGTCGACTCCGGCGCGCCTCGCCTTGGCGAGTGGCGCGGTCTTCCACGGCACGGGCTTTGGGGCCACTGCGGTCCAGGGCACCGGCGAAGTCGTGTTCAACACGGCCATGTGCGGCTACCAAGAGGCGCTCTCCGATCCGAGCTACACCGGGCAGATTCTGGTGATGACGGCGCCGCAGATCGGTAATTATGGGGTTGCTGCCGACGACGTCGAGAGCGGCAAGCCCTGCGTGGCCGGCTTCGTGGTGCGCGAACTCTCGCGGATGACGAGCAATTACCGGGCATGCAACGATGTGTCGTCGTGGCTGTCGTCGCACGGCATCGTCGGCATCTCCGGGATCGACACCCGGGCGCTCGTGCGCATCCTCAGGACCAGCGGGGCCATGAATGGCGTGATCAGCACCGACCCGTCGCTGACCGATGCCGAACTCGTCGCGCGCGCGCAGGCCGCCGCATCCATGGCCGGCCAGGATCTCGCGAGCGAAGTCAGCCCTTCGTGCGCGAGTGCATGGAGCGAGGACCTTGGTGACTGGGTTCCACGCGGCGAACACCTGGTGCGGCGCGCCGTGCGGCGCCTGAAGGTCGTTGCGCTGGACTGCGGCGCCAAGCGAAACATCTACAGGAACCTGGCCGAACGCAACTGCGACGTCATCGCCATGCCGCACGATGCCTCGGCGGCCGATCTCCTGGCGCAACAGCCTGATGGGCTGTTCATCAGCAACGGTCCAGGCGACCCGGCGGCGGTGCAGGCCACGATCCAGACCCTGCGCGCCGTGGCGGGGAACGTGCCGACCTTCGGCATCTGCCTCGGTCACCAACTGCTGGCGCTCTCGCTGGGCGCCACCACCTACAAGCTCAAGTTCGGTCACCGCGGCAGCAACCAGCCCGTGCGCAACCTGCTCACCGGCCGCATCGAGATCACCAGCCAGAACCACGGGTTCTGCGTGGATCCCGCGTCGCTCGAGGCCGCCGGCGGCGAAGTCACCCACGTGCACCTGAACGACGGCACCTGCGCCGGGTTCCGGCACCTGACCAAGCCTATCTTCAGCGTGCAGTACCACCCTGAAGCCTCGCCGGGTCCGCACGACAGCGACTACCTCTTCGACTGCTTCATCGCGATGATGGAGTCAGGTCAGCCCATCCGGGCCCAGGACATGGCCATCGCCCAGGCTGCGCCAGCCGAAGCCGCCAAGGCCGTTCCGGTCGGGGCATGACGGACGGACCGGCGACAGGTCCGGACGGGGGTCTGTTCAGCGATGACGCCGTCGGGGCCCGCGAGTTCGTCCAGGTGGCGGTCGAGCGCGGCGTGGACCGCTATCCCGATGGTCTGACCTATTCGGTCCCGGCAACGCTCGCCGACGTGCGTGAGGGCGACCGCGTCAGCGTGCCGCTCGGCCGGGGGAACGCCACGGTCGATGGGTACGTCGTGCAGCGCGGAGGTGCTGAACTGCTCGGCTCACTCGATCCCGCGCGTGCCAAGCCGCTGCATGGTCGCGACGAGTCCGCCATGCCGCTGCCCTCACAACTGCTGGCACTCGGCCGCTGGATCAGCGCGTACTACGGCGCGCCGATCGGCGTGACGCTGTCGAGCATGGTGCCCTCGGCCGTGCGCAGGCGCGTCGGCACCGTGACGCGGCGATCCTGGTCGATCGTTCCCGATACGGTTCAGGAAGGACGCTTCAGTGCACAGCAGCGCGCCCTGCTGGAGTGCCTCGCGTCCGCAGCCGGCGAACTCGATGAGGCTGAGCTGCTGGAACGCTCGGGCGTCGCCACGAAGGAGCCGCTGCGCGGGCTGGCCAGGCGTGGGCTCGTGCGTGCGGTCGAACGCACCGAAGTCCAGGCCAGGTGGGCCGATGCAGCGGTCGGGACCCTCGCGGTCCCCAACCTGACCGACGAGCAACGCGCCGCGGTCGAGGCCGTGGCATCGAGCGCAGAACACGGTTTTTCCCAGCATCTTCTCTTCGGTGTGACCGGCAGCGGCAAGACCGAGGTCTACCTGCAGCTCATCGAGCGCACGCTGCAGCGCGGCAAGAGCGCCGTGTTGCTGGTGCCCGAGATCGCCCTGACGCCGCAGACCAGCGGTCGCGTCATGGCGCGACTGGCGGCGCATCGCGTGCTCGTGCTGCACAGCGGCCTGACGGCGGCCCAACGCAACGAGCAGTGGGGCCTGGCCGCACAACCCGGGCCCTGCGTGGTGGTCGGTGCTCGCAGCGCCGTCTTCGCGCCGATCCCCGACGGCGACCTGGGCCTGGTGATCGTCGATGAGGAGCATGACACCGGCTACAAACAGGACCAGCAGCCGCGCTACCACGGTCGGGACACCGCGATTCGCCGCGCGCAGCTGGCTGGCTGCCCGGTCCTCCTGGGCAGCGCCACGCCGAGCCTTGAGACCTGGTGGAACGCCACCGAGCGCGGCGTGGTGCACCTGCACCGACTTTCCCGTCGCGCACCAGGCCTGCGTACGCCCCGCGTCGAACTGGTCGACTTCCGAGCCGAACAACGCGCCTGGACGGATCGCCGCGTGCACCTGATCGGACCGACCCTCGAACGCGCACTCCGTCGAACGCTCGACGAGGGCGGGCAAGCCATCATCCTGCTCAACCGCCGCGGGTACGCCAACTCGATCGTCTGCGCGGCCAAGGACTGCAACTGGTGCATGGAGTGCGATCGCTGCGACGCTGGCATGGTCGCCCACCGCGACACTCGACTGCCCAAGGGTGGCTTCGTCCGGTGCCATCACTGCCTGTCGGAACTTCGGCTTCCGGAGCGATGCCCGGTCTGCCGGGGCCCGATCAGCATCTTTGGCCTGGGCACGCAGCGGGTGGAGGAGGAACTCGAGCGCACCTTCCCTGACCTGCCTGCGGGGGCGCTGGCCCGAGTCGACGGGGACACCACCCAAACGGCCGCGCACTTTCACGACGTGCTGGGGCGGTTCGGCCGCGGCGAGGTTCGGATCCTGCTGGGCACGCAGATGATCGCCAAGGGCCTCGATTTCCCGAATGTACGCGTTGTTGGCGTGATCAGCGCTGATACTGCGCTGAATTTGCCCGATTTTCGAGCAACGGAACGAACCTATCAATTGGTCAGTCAGGTCGCTGGCCGCTGCGGCCGAGGCGATGCCGCCGGCCTGGCGATCGTGCAGACCTTCCAGCCCGATGCGCCGGCAATCCAGTGGGCGGCCCAGCAGGACTTCGAGGCCTTTGCGGCGAGTGAACTGGCTGCTCGCAAGGCCTTCGGACTGCCCCCTGCCAAGCGTCTGGCGCGCCTGGTGCTGCGCGATGCAGACCATGATCGGGCGTTAGCCGCTGGCCGCGCGGTGGTCGCCCGACTTCTCACCCTGCCGGCAGCGGCCGGGGTCCTGATCCGCCCAGCCGCCGATTGCCCGATCGGCCGCATCAACGACCGATTCCGGGTCCAGATCGAGCTGCTGGCACCAAACGCCTCCGCGCTCGCGACCCTCATTGCCGCAGGACGCTCGGCTGGTGCCATCGTGCCCAGCGACCACCTGGCCGTGGACGTCGATCCCGTCGCGCTCCTGTGAACTCTTCGCCACGTTGATTCCCGGACGCACGAGGGGTGACGCCGAGCCCGCCGTCATGACGCCGTCCGACCGTGCTTTGGGCATGAATCCGCTGCGGTTTTGCCCTATCCTCGACCGCCCGGCTGGCGCTGTCCAACGCCGGTTTCGCACGCCCCGCCAGGAGCACCCCCAGTGTCGACCCATTCGTCGGCGTCAGGTCACTCGTCCGCCCAAGCTGCCCAGTCCGTGAACGCGTGGGATCCAGCGTTCCTCGAGCAGCAGTACGCCTCGTGGAAGCGCGATCCGAACTCCGTCGACGCCAGTTGGCGGCAGTTCTTCCTTGGCTTCGACCTTGGCTTGGCCCGTCCCACGCCGACGAAGCCTGCGGCTGCTTCTGCGTCCGCAACGCCGGCGACGGTGGCCCCCGCGACGACCACGGGGGTGACCCAGGCTCAGCGCGGCGTCGATGCCATGATCGTTCGATTCCGCGAGATCGGTCACCAGGCCGCGCAACTCGATCCACTGGGGACGACGCGCGCCTACCCCGCCGACCTCGCGCTGGATGCCTTCGGCCTCGATGACTCGAACCTGTCGCAGTCGTTCGACCCGGGCACGCTGCCGCTGCCCAATCCAAGCCCGCTCTCGGCGATCCTCGAATGCCTCGAGGAGACCTACTGCCGCAGCGTCGGCGTGGAGTTCATGCACATCCAGGACTCGGCCAAGCGCGCCTGGCTCACGCAGCGCATGGAATCCGCACGCAACCGGCCCGTGCTCTCGGAGAACGGACGGCGGTTCCTGCTCGAGCAGCTCATGAAGGCCGAGTCGTTCGAGCAGTTCCTCGCGACCCGCTACATCGGCAAGAAGCGCTTCGGCATCGAGGGCGGCGAGAGCGCCGCGCTCATCATGGAGACCTGGATCCAGCTCGCGCCACGCCTGGGCACCGCGGAACTCATCATCGGCATGGCCCATCGTGGCCGCCTGGGCATGATGGTGAACCAGTTCGGCCAGAGGCCCGAGCAGATGATGTCGAACTTCGAGGAGTCGTGGCAGGCCGACTTCGAACACGGCGGCGGCGACGTGAAGTACCACCAGGGCTACAGCAGCGACCGCGCCACCCTCGATGGCGGCAGCGTGCGCGTGTCCCTCTGCTCGAACCCGTCGCACCTCGAGTTCGTCGGCTCGGTCGCGCTCGGCCGCACGCGTGCGCGCCGCGATGCCGACCGTGACCTCGATGGCCTCCTGCACGTGCCGGTCGTCGTCCACGGCAACGCCGCCTTCGCCGGCCAGGGCACCACCGCGGAGTGCTTCAACATGATGGGGCTCGCCGGCTACAACGTCGGCGGCTCGCTGCACCTGGTCATCAACAACCAGGTCGGCTTCACCACCGACCTCGAGGACGGCTCGACCGGCGAGTACGTCACGGGGTACGCCAAGAGCGTCGAGGTGCCGATCTTCCACGTGAACGGTGGCGACCCCGAAGCGTGCGCGTGGGTTGCGCAGCTGGCCTACGAGTTCCGCCAGGAGTTCCGCACCGACACCGTCATCGACATGTGGTGCTGGCGCAAGAACGGCCACAACGAGGCCGACGAGCCGACCTATACGCAGCCGGTGCTCTACCAGCGCGTGAAGGCCGCAAACTCGGTCGTCAAGCGCTACGCCGAGCGGCTCGCCGGCGAAGGCGTGCTCGATGCGGCGGCCTTCGAGGCGCAGGCCAAGGCCTACTGGGACACGCTCGATCGTGCGCAGGAGCAGGCCAAGGCCAGCGTGATCGATCCGATCCGGCCGGGCTTCGAGGGCGCATGGAAGGGCATCGCGCCGCGGCTCTCGACCGACGACGTCGCGACCGGTGTGCCCGAGAAGGCACTCAAGGCCGTGGCGAAGGCACTCGCCGCCAAGCCCGAAGGCATCGCTGCCCACAAGACCATCGAGAAGATCGTGGGCGCGCGCGGAACCTTCGCGAAGGATGAGCGTGTCGACTGGGCGCAGGCCGAACTGCTGGCCTACGGCTCGCTGATCGCCGAGGGATCGCGGATCCGCCTGACCGGACAGGACGTGGAACGCGGCACCTTCAGCCACCGCCACGCCGTCGTCACGTGCCAGAAGACCGGCGCCACCTGGAACGCGCTTGCGGAGTACGCCGGCACCACCGGTGGCATGTTCCATGTCTTCAACAGCCCGCTGACGGAGAGTGCGTGCCTCGGCTTCGAGTACGGCTACTCGCTGAACGACCCGAGTTCACTCGTGATCTGGGAAGCGCAGTTCGGCGACTTCGCCAACGGCGGCCAGGTCTTCATCGACTGCTACATCACGACCGGGCAGGTGAAGTGGCGTCGCGCGTCGGCGATGACGCTGCTCCTGCCGCATGGCAACGAAGGCCTCGGGCCGGAACACTCGAGTGCGCGCATGGAGCGATTCCTGCAGCTCTCCGACGGCGACAACATCTGCGTCTGCTCGCCGTCGACGACCGCCCAGGTCTTCCACCTGCTGCGCCGCCAGCTGAAGGCCACGTGGCGCAAGCCGCTGGTGGTCATGAGCCCCAAGAGCATGCTGCGCCTGCCCGCGGCCCAGAGCCTCGGCGCCGAGTTCGTGGAGGGCTCGTTCCGCACCGTCATCGATGACGACAAGGCCGATCCGAAGGCCGTGCGGAACGTCTGGCTCTGCCACGGCAAGTTCTTCCACATCCTCGACGCCAAGCGCCAGGAACTCGGCGACACGGCCAACGCCTTCGTGCGTCTCGAGCAAGTCTCGCCCTTCCCCGAGGAAGCGCTCCGTGCCGTGCTCGCCCGCTACCCGGGCGCAACCGTCGGCGTGGCGCAGGAAGAGGCCCGCAACTCGGGCATGTTCCGCTACGTGCAGGCCCAGCTGATGGACCGCTTCGGGATCAATCCCGCCTGCCGCAGCCGCGTCGAGTGCGGATCGCCCTCGACCGGCAGCGAGAAGATGCACAAGAAGGAAGAAGCCGTGCTCGTCGAGTCGGTCTTCACGTCCTCCGATGCCGACGGCACGCTGTTCGAGTCCGCCAAGGCCACGTCCGGAGCCAAGCCCGCCGCCACCCGATCCTGATCCGCCCGCTCGTGCAGACCTGCACGAGCCGTGACACAATCCCCTGCGAGGAACCATGGCACAGATCACCGACGTCAAGATCCCCAGCCCCGGCGAGAGCATCACCGAAGTCCGTCTCGGACAGTGGAAGCGCGGTGATGGCGACTGGGTCGAGAAGGACGAACTGCTCAACGAGATCGAGAGCGACAAGGCCACGCTCGAACTGCTCGCGCCCGCCGCGGGCGTGCTGCGCGTGAAGGCGGAGTCGGGCAGCGACCAGAAGGTCGGAGCCGCCGTGGCGCAGATCGACACCGCCGCCTCCAAGCCGGCCGGTTCCGGTGCAGCGCGACCCATGGGGACCGCAGCGGCAGCCGCCGCGAAGTCGCCTGCCGCGGAAGCCGCGCCGAACCAGAAGGCCACGCCGACGGCACGCAAGATGGCCGAGGAACACGGCATCTCGCTCGCAGGCGTGCAGGGCTCGGGTCCTGCGGGTCGCGTGACGCGCGCCGACGTCGAAGGCGCGATGGGCAAGCACGCCCCCGCCGAGGCAGCGCCGTCGGCCGTACCCGCGGCCGCCGCACCCAAGCCAGCCCCCGTGCCGGCGATCGTGCCCGGATCGCGCGGTTCGCGCCGCGAGAAGATGCCGAAGATCCGTCAACGCATCGCCGAGCGCCTGCTCGAGAGCCAGCAGACCACCGCCACGCTGACGACCTTCAACGAGGTCGACATGACGGAAGTCATGGCGCTGCGCGCGAAGCACAAGGAAGCCTTCGAGAAGAAGCACGGCATCGGCCTGGGCCTGATGAGCTTCTTCGTCAAGGCTGCCTGCAGCGCACTCCGCGCCTACCCGCGCGTGAACGCGTTCATCATCGGTGACGAGATCGAGTACCACGACTACTGCGACGTGGCCGTCGCCGTGGGCACCGACCGCGGGCTGGTGGTGCCGGTGCTGCGCAACGCCGATGCCATGAGCTTCGCCCAGGTCGAGCTCGCCGTGCGCGACTTCGCCACGCGTGCGCGTGACGGCAAGCTGACCGTCGATGAGATGACCGGCGGCACCTTCACGGTGAGCAACGGCGGCGTGTACGGATCGCTCATGGCCACGCCGATCCTGAACCCGCCGCAATCGGGCATCCTCGGCATGCATGCGATCAAGAAGCGTGCCGTGGAGGATCCCGATCACCCCGGCCAGATCGCGCTGCGCCCGATGATGTTCATCGCGCTCTCGTACGACCACAGGATCATCGATGGCGCCGAGAGCGTCGGTTTCCTCAAGCACATCAAGGATTGCGTGGAGCGGCCCGAACGGCTGCTCCTGGGCCTCTGACCAGCCACCACGCGGCACGGCCGCAGGACGAACCATGACCAAGACGCTTGCCTCCTGCGTGCTCCTTGCCCTGCTCGCCGCGTGCGCCGAGGACGATGCCCCGCCGCCGCCGGCTCCCATGAAGCCCGCCGCCTCGACGGCTGCGAGCGTGCCCGATGCGCGCATCGACGACCTCTCCAAGGCACTGGCCAAGGCGCTGGACGAGAAGGCTGCACTCCTGAAGAAGGCCGGATCGTCGGGCACGCTCACTGGTGCCGATGCCGAGGCGTTCTGGGCGGCGGACGCGGGCTTCGTGAAGGGCTTCGTCGACCTCCAGGCGCTGATGAAGTCCAACGGCCGGCTGACGCCGCGCATCGTGGAGAGCCTGAAGAAGAACGCCTACGCAGCGATGGAGGCGTACGCCTACGCCGAGAAGGCCGCTGGCGTGGCCCGCGCCTCGGGCGTGGGCATTGCGGGGAAGCCACCGGCCGGGCACCCACGCCTTGATCCGACCATGATGCAGAGCTTCGAGCTCAAGCGCATGGAGATCATGACCAAGTTCAGCTTCAAGATCCAGTGACCGTGGTCGCGGCTGCGCGCCGCTCGCGCAGCCAGGCCCCGAGCGCGAGGGAGGGCGCCGCCGAGCCCGTGGTTGCCGGCGAGGTACGCTCCGCGGCATGCCCAACACCCAGGGTGTCGTGCGGACCGTGACGGGGATCATCCTGGTGACTGCGCTGCTCGCCTCGGTTCGTGCGGCTGCGCAGCAACCGGCTGCCGGCGAAGCCACGCCGCAGGCCGTCTCGCCGGAAACCGCCACGGCAGCGAACGAAGCACCGACCGGCACGCTCAAGGGACGAGTCAAGATCCCGGCACCGCGGCCGCCGGTCAAGACACGCTCCGATTACGTGGCGCCGGCAGAGACCACGAAGGCTGATCCGCCGGTCACGGCCATCTGGGTCGGCTCCGGTGCGCCGCCACGCGATCCGGCCACGACCGAACCCGTCCGGATCCGCCAGGAGGGCATCCAGTTCCGTCCCGGCACGCTGGTAGTGCAGACGGGAACGCCGGTCATCTTCCCCAACGAGGACCAGGTGTTGCACGCCGTGCGTTCGCAGAGCTCGGCGAAGAAGTTCAACGTCGGCCGCTTCATGAAGGGCGAGGAACCGCCGCCGGTCGTGTTCGACAAGGCGGGCTACGTCTTCCTGCTCTGCGAGGTCCATGAGCACATGCAGGGCCACCTGCTCGTGGTCGACACCCCCCACTTCTGCACGAGCTCGGCCGATGGCTCCTTCGAACTCCGCGGGATCCCTGCCGGCACGCACACCGTCACGCTCTGGCGCGGCCGGAAGGACGAGGAAACCCGCCAAGTGACCATCGAAGCCGGGCAGACGCTCGAGGTCGACTGGACCCAGTGACCCATGAGGTTCAGCCGACGCATCACGTTGAGCATCCTCGCGATCGTCGCGGGAACCAGCATCATCGGCGCCGGCATCGCACGGCAGCAGGTGCGACGCGCCGAAGCCGATGGCGTGTCGGCCGTCTTCGATCTCGAGGCGCGGTCCATCCGGGAGCGGCAGGCCCTTCGACTGGAAGCAACCCGTCAGGCCATCGGGCAACTCGACACGAACTCGTTCCTCTTCGGAGCACTCGTCGAGGAGGATTGGGCCGACCTGTACGCCAATGCCGAGTACGAACTCCGCGCACTCCGCGCGCTCGATGCCCACTTCCTCGATGCGGCAGGACGGCCCGTGGCGCGTCCGGGCAGCGAGCCGACGCCGCTCGCGCGAGCGATCGACTCCAGCGCCCTGCCGGTGCAGGATGAGCCGCTCGACCAACCTGCCCGCCCGATCTGCGTGCTGCAGGATGGGCTTCTCGTCGAGGCGCTGCGTCAGCCCGTGGTGGACGTGACCACCGGCGATCCCGTCGGTTGGATCGTTGCGGCGTGGCCATGGACCTGGCCCGAGCGCACGGCGGCCGGTTCCGAGACGCTCTACGTCGTGCTCGTCGATGGCCGCGTGGCACTCCCACCGGGCCAGGCCATGGAGGAGTGGCTTGCGCAGGCGATGCCACCCATCTCAACCACCGATGGAGCGGAGCTCGAAAGCCCCTCCGGGGAACCATTCCTCGTTCGCTCATTCCCGATCGAGGGCGCCTTGCGCACGCCGGCACGATTCATGGTGCTGCGCAGCCTTGCTGCATCAAGGGCTGCGGAGCGCCGCACGAATGCCTTCTTCCTCGGCACGGCGATCCTGGCGATCGCGGCCGGGGGCGCCGTCAGCCAGTGGATGGGGCGAAGCCTGTCGCGGCCCGTGCAGCAGTTGGGTGATGCCGCGCGCCTCATCGGTCACGGCGACTACTCGATCCGTGTCGCCGTCGCAGGTGCCGATGAGTTCGAGTCGCTCGGCTCGACCTTCAATGACATGGCTCAGGGGCTGGCCATGCGTGACCGCTACCGCAACGTGCTCGATGCGGTCGCGGATCCGGCGGTCGCCGAGGAACTGGTCTCGGGCGAGCTCGACCTGAAGGGCCGGACGGTCGATGCGGGCATCCTCTTCTGCGACATCCGCGGCTTCACGGCGACCACCGAGTCGATGACGCCCGACGAGGTCATCTCCATGCTGAACGACCACATGAGCGCCATGTGCGACGTGATCTACCGCCATGGCGGCATGGTCGACAAGTTCGTGGGCGACCTGGTGATGGCCGTCTGGGGCGCACCGCGGTCCTCGCCCGACGATGCCCTGCGCATGGCGCGCTGCGCGCTCGCGATGCAGGCCGAGCGTGAGCGGCTCAACGCCGCGGGCGGACGCGCCATCAGGATCGGCATCGGCATCGCGTACGGTCCGGTCGTCGCGGGCTGCATGGGATCGACGAGCCGCGTGAACTACACGGTGCTCGGTGCGCGCGTGAACCTGGCCAGTCGCCTGTGCAGCGCAGCCAAGGCGGGCCAGGTCGTCGCGGATGACGCCGTCCGTGCACACGTGGACGCCGGGATCGTGGCGACCCCGCTCGAGCCATTCCACGTCAAGGGCTTCAGCGAACCCATCGTCGCCCACGTCCTTCGAATGACCTGATCCACCGGGAGGAATCATGCTCGCCGCAACGACCTTGATCACCTGCTCGCTCGCCCAGTTGCCGGCCGACGACCCATCGTGGTTCGATGCGCTGTCGCAATCGATGCAGGACCTCGGCGATGCCCTCGTCGCCGGCGATCCCGACGGCGCCTGGACGGTGGGCATCGATCCGTGGATCGACCAGACCGGCTGGTTCTTCACGCAGCCGCCTCCGGGATTCATCCAGGCCGATGGTCACGCGCTGTACGCACCGGTCATCAACCTGATGGGCACGGCGACCGCCGGGAAGGTCCTCGACTTCACCGTCTATGCCATGGCCTCGCGCGGCTTCGATCCGACCGAGGCGCCGATGGAGATGCTCCTCAACGAGTACTTCCTCAACGTGCGTCCGTTCGAGAACCAGGTGTTGAACCTCCGCGCCGGTGCCTTCGGAACCACCTTCGGCCAGTGGAACCGTCGCTACCTCTCGTTCGAGAATCCGCTGATCGATGCCCCGTTGCCGTACGGGTGGATGACGAGCATCGGCGATGGGACGCAACTGCCTTCGAATCCGGGCGCGGCCGTCCAGCTTGGCCGCAAGGACAGGGCCGACAACGTGCCGGACTGGAACCCCATCATCTGGGGCCCTGCCTACGCCAGTGGTTTCAGTGCCTTCGGCACCTTCCCGGCATGGCACGGTCCATTGGTGGACTGGGCCGTCGAGGTGAAGAACGCTTCGCTGTCGTCACGACCCGAGGAATGGGCCTGGTGGGACCGCAACATGGAGAGCCCGACCGTCACCGGTCGCGTGGCCCTGCGGCCTGATGCACGCTGGACCATCGGTGGCAGCGTCAGCCAAGGCGGATACCTCATCGCCGATCCCACCGTGCGTCCAGGCACCTCCATCGGTGACCCCGGCCAGTATGACCAGACCACCTGGGGCATCGACATCAGCTACGCCCATCGCTGGGCCGAGATCTGGGCCGAGTTCATCTGGAACACCTTCGACCAGCCGGCGCTGGGTGACCTGACCAGCTTCAGCTGGTTCGTGGAGGGTCGCATCAACGTGGCAGTCGATACCTGGGTGTCCGCACGATGGAACTCCCAGTTCTACGGTGATCTGAACGGTCAGAGCTGGGACAACGACGTGCAGCGCTTCGACATCGGTGGTGGCACGCGGCTGAACGAGTCGTTCACGTTCAAGCTTCAGTTCAGCCACGCGAACGAATCAGGCAGCGTGGACCAGGGCCAGTGGTATGGCGCCACCCAGTTGATCATGGAGTTCTGACGCGCCGTCGCGGACCGGGCACCGCAGCGCCCGCCGGACGACGCGACCGGGTCAGTCGGCCCGGGCAACCGGCTTGGGCGCATCCGGCTGATCCGGTGCCACACCGAGGTACTGAAGCGCGCCTTCCATGATGTCGCGCGCTGCCGGGCCGGCCACCGAACCGCCGAAGTGCTTGATGCGGCGATCCGGGTCATCGATCACGACCAGCACCACCAAACGCGGCTGTTCGAACGGCGCGCCAACGACGAAGGAACTCACGTAGCGATCGTCGTAGTAGCCCTTGCCCTGCCCTGCGGGCTTGGGCAACTGCGCGGTGCCCGTCTTCCCGAACATGCGGTAGAGCGAGCTCTTGGCGCCGCGTGCCGTGCCCTCGGTGAGCACGCCCTCCATCGCTGAACGGGCCTCGAGGGCGATCCCCGGTGGGATCACCGGCAGCTGCATCGACGACGAAGGATTCGTGCCGCCCGCCACCCGGACGCTCGGCAGCATGCCGTCGTCGCGGCAGAAGACGCTGAACGCGCGAACCATCTGCACCGCCGTGACGCCGATCTCATGGCCCATCGACACGGAGGTCTGCGTGTACTTGCTCCAGGCACCCGGACTGGTGACGAGTCCGCCGATCTCGCCCGGCACACCGACCGACGTGCTCGTGCCGAAGCCGAACGCCCGGACGCAGTCCTGCATCTGTTCATGCGAGAGCCGCTCGGCCGAGATCGCCATGCCTGCGTTCAGGCTCTTCACCAGCACCGTGCGCCAGTCCGCACGCGCCACCGGGTGCACATCGCGCACGGTGCGGCCGTACGGCGTGACGTAATGGCCCGGCGGCGTGGGCAGCCGGTCCGTCGGCTTGAAGATGCCGTGCTTGGTCGCCCAGGCCCAGACGAACTGCTTGAAGGTCGATCCTGGCTCGTAAGGATCCGTGACGCAGCGGTTGCGGCCCAGGGACAGGTCCTTGGCGCGATTGGGGTCGGTCGTGATCTCGTTCCAGCCGCTGCGTGAACGCAGGATGTCGGCCATGGCGAGCACATCGCCCGTCAGTGGGTCGAGCACGACGGCTCGGCCGCCCCCGGCGTTCACATCGCGTACGGCTTCGTCGAGTCGCCGCTCGACCATGTCCTGGATCACCAGGTCGATCGACAGCACCAGGTCGTGACCATCACGACCGGGCTGGTACTTGCCTTCCTCGACGAAGAGCGTGTTGCGGTGGACATCGCGCAGGTAGGTGAGGTGACCCGCCGTGGCCGCAAGCGACTTCTCGTGTCGAAGCTCCATGCCCGACAACCCCGTCTGCTCGCCGCCGACACGCCCAACCAGCAGCGCGGCCGTTTCGCCCTGAGGGTAGTGGCGGACCAGACGCGGCTCGAGGCCGAGCCCATCGAGGTCAAGCTGGCGCACCTGCTCGACTTGCCAGGGCTCAAGCTGCTTCGACAGGACGACGTAGCGGTCATCCGCGCGCTCACGCAGGGTCCCGAGCACCGACTGGGGATCGAATCCCGCCGTGGAGCCGAGGGCCGAAGCGATGTCGCTGAACGGATCGCACTCGGCTTCGCTGTCCGGTTCAAGCGCCTTCGCCTTCTCGGCAGCCTGCCATCCGCGCTCCCAGATCATGGCCGGGTCGGCATAGAGCCGGTAGCCCACGCTGCTGGTCGCGAGGATGCGTCCCTTGCGGTCGAGGATGCGTCCACGCGCATTGAGCTCAGGGCTGGTGCTGGTGCGCGACCCCATGGCGGGCGCGAGCCGGCTGTCGGGAATCGACTTGAGCTGGGCCACCCGGATCGCGACGGCGCCGAGCATCAGCACCGTCGCTCCCAGCAGCACGCGCGATGCCATCGAGATCCGATCCGAGCCCGTCGGTCGCGGACCTTCGGGTTGGCCATCAACATGCGTGTTGGTCATGGGAGTCAGTTCCCGTTGGCGGCGCGGATGCGACCGTTCTGGGCGGTGCGGACGCCGTCCTGCTTGGCGATCGCCGTCTGCGGCCGAGGAGGGGTCATCCCGGGCGTGGCACGGAGGATCGGCGTCCATTCCTGGCCGCCGCGCGCGATCGTCTCGCGCAGTTCACCGGGGCGCGTCAACGCTGCGACGGAGGCGCGGCGGTCCCAGAGCGCTCGCTCCTTGCGGTCGAGGTCACGCTTGACGAGCGACATGCGCTTGACCGTCTCGAACCGCTGCTGGCGCAGCGACAGGACGGACGCGGCCATGACGGCCCAGGCGAGGATGATCACGGCCAGCTTGGCGACCATGGATCACTCCGGAATCACGAGGGTCATGCCGGGCTTGAGCTGCTTCGGATCCTTGAGGACCTTGGAGTTCGCGGCAAGGAGATCCTGCCAGCGCTTGGTCGATCCGAGCTGCGACTTTGCGATCGAGCCCAGGTTGTCGCCGGGCTTGACGGTGTAGCGGCGGCCCACCGGCTCGCTGGTCCCGGTGCCGGTGGTCGGCTCGGGAAGCGCGGGCTGCACGGGTTCGACCTTGGGCTGTCCGGTGAGGACCTCGATCGGGGGCAACTCGATGCGGGTGCCGATCTTCATGGCCCGCGGATTGCCGATCGCCGTGCGGTTGTGCTCGTACAGCTTCTGGGCCAGGGCCTTGCTGCCGTACTCACGCTGGGCGATCGACGCGAGGGTGTCACCCTTGCCGATCACGGTCGTCCGGACGGTCGAGCTCCCACCGGTGGAGGTGCCGGGTTCGAGCGGCGTCGCTCCCTTGGCGCCACGGCCAAGATTGTCGAAGTCCTCGGTGAGGCCATACTGGCGCGCGGCGATCACGCCCTCACGCACGGCACTCACCGGCTGGATGCTCGAAGGCCCCGGACGGGCCACCGCAGGTTCATTGGCCACGAGCATCGAGCTCGCGGGGCGATCGACGGCGGAGAAATGGTCCGACAGCAGGATGCCCACGAAGAGCAGCAACCCGAATCCGAGGACCAACGCCAACTTGTGTTCACGGTTCATCGCAGCATCCATGCCCTGAGGGCTCTCGACCCAGCCTCTGCACTCGGCCTCTGCATCCTTGCATCGGCCCACTCCGGACGCGGTCCGGCCTCCAACGCCCGATGGCTCGGTCAGCAGGCCAACCTGACGGCCCGCAACTTCGCCGACCGGGCCCGGGGATTCGCACCCACCTCGGCGGGTGACGCCTCCACGGGCTTGCGGGTGAGGGACTCTGCCCAGCCCGCTTCGATCATCTGGGCAAAGGCCCGCTTGACGATCCTGTCTTCCAGGCTGTGGAAGGACATGATGGCCACTCGAGCCCCCACCGCAAGCCACGTCGGGGATCCCGAGGCGGCAGCGAGCGCGGCATCGCGCACGGCCGCCACGAGTCCTTCCAGCGCTCCGAGCTCGTCGTTGACGGCGATCCGGAGTGCCATGAAGGTCCGCGTGGCTGGATGCAGCCGACTCGCCGCGGCACGGGCGCCGTAGGACTCCCGTACCAGGCTTGCAAGCTGACCCGTCGTGGATATCGGCACGCGGGCGCGAGTCTGTGCAATGTTCCTGGCGATGCGTCGAGCGAACGGATCCTCGCCGTAGTGGAAGATGATGTCGGCGAGTTCGCGCTCGTCGAGGCGTGCCACGAGCTGCGCCGCCGTCTCGCCGCGGGTGGGATCCAGGCGCATGTCGAGCGGGCCATCGTGCGAAAAGGCCAGACCGCGGGTCGGGTCATCGATCTGGGTCGAGCTGAACCCAAGATCAGCCAGAACGGCATTGGCCGGGGGCGTTCCTGCCGGCATCATGAGCCCAACCGACCGGAAGTCGGCGTGGATGGCCTGGACGCGCGGGGCCGACGGCATGGCCGATACCCGTGCGCTGGCGTATGACAGGTTCGTGGGATCGCGATCGAACAGCGTCAGGACCCCCGCCGAACCGACCGACGCCCCCAGCGCCACCGCATGCCCGCCGCGCCCGGCCGTCAGGTCGATCACGCTCTGGCCGGACACCGGGGCCAGGAGATCCACGATCTCACCCAACAGCACCGGACGGTGACCGTTCGGATCGGCGGCGGTGGAAGCATGGGCGGCGGATCGACCGCCTCGAGGGCCGGTGGGCGATGTCATGCCTTGGCCGGATCGACGGGCTTGGCCGCCTCGGCGGATGCCCCCGGCAACGCTTCGGGGGCGGCGTCGGTACGAGGGGCGACCTGCCACCGCTCGAGCAGAGCGGCCTTGAGCGCCACGCAGATCAGACCCGCGAAGAGGACGAAGGCGATGCTGTAGACGACGAGCACACGTGGGCGCTCGAACAGGTGGAGCGCCGCAAGACCGACACCCAGCAGCGTGAAGGCTGCCGTGACTCCATAGAGCAGGATGACCGCCTTGCGCACGGAACCCGTCAGTCGCTTGGCCTGGTGGTGGATGTGGTTGGCATCGGCAGCCGACATCGGCAAGCCGGCCAGCTTGCGGCGGATGATGGCAAGCAGCGTGTCCATGATCGGCAGCGCGAAGATGATCAAGCCCGCGAAGAAAAGGCTGATGCTGTCCTCCTGCGCCTGCATCATGATGCAGACGGCCAGCAGGTAGCCGATGAGGAGGCTGCCGCAGTCACCGAGGAAGATGACCGCGGGATTGAAGTTCCAGGGGAGGAACCCCAGCAGTGCACCGAGCAGGGCCAAGGCGAGGACCACGCGCGCCGCGACGAACTGTCCCTGCTCCACGCCCACCGGCAGGGTCGCGGCAAGCAGGAGTCCGACGGCCAGGAAACCCACGGCCATGATCGAACTCGTCCCGGTGAGCAGGCCATCCAGGCCATCGATCAGGTTGGCGGCGTTGCAGGCGCCCAGGATCATGCCCGCGACCAGGACGATGCCCACCCAGTAGTACACCGCGTCCTCGGTCACGATGCCCGCGGTCGATCCGGCCAGCCACTCACCCACCCCACCGTGCATGATCGGGTAGAGCAGTCCACGCGCGATGGGCGTCCCGAAGGCGTTGTCGGGCGAGTAGCACAGGAGTGCGGCGGCGACCAGCTGGCCGGCGATCTTGCCCCAGGGGTGCATCGAGTCGAGGTCATCGAGGAACCCCACGAACGCGATGGCGGTCATGCCGGCGAGGATCTCCCACGGCACCGGCATGAAGTCGCGCTCGCCGATGCCGACGAAGGCGTACGAGACCCCGAGCGCCGCGACCAGGCCGAGGAACACCGCGAGGCCACCCAGATAAGCCACGGGGTACTTGTGCAGCTTCCGCTGCTGGTCAGGCTTGTCGATGATCCCCGCCTGCACGGCCATCAACCGCACGAACGGCGTCGCCACCAGGGTCACGAGGAACGCCACGATGAACACGGGCGCGGCCTCGTTGAGGACCGACATCGCGCCGACGAGGATGCCCTCATCGATCGCGGGTGCGGTCGTGACCAACGACACGGGACTCGGATCCGGATCGATCAACCCGTCGCCTCGGTGGGTGATGGCTGGGCCGCGGGCGAGCCTGATCCATAGGCCGCGATCGTGCGCAGGTTGCGCTGCAGGTGGCCGCCCTGCACCTCAACCGGTCGGTTCAGGACCAGACCGATGACCTCGGCGCCCGCCTCGCGCAACTTGTTGGCGTAGCGGAACACGAGACCCTTCTCCTGCGTGAGCGCGTTGACGACGAGCACCACGCGATCACCGACCCGGTCGGCCAGCAGCAACGACTCGCCGGCCACGACCAGGGGTGGCGCATCCATGACGACCACGTCGTAGTTGGCCTTGAGGTGCTCGATCACCTCGACGGTGTGCAGTGTGCAGAGCAGTTCAGGCAGCCGCGATGCCGCACCACCGGCGCACACCACGTCGATGCCCGGAACCGCCGGACGGATCGCCTGCTCAGGCGTGATGCGGCCTTGCAGCAGTTCACCCAGGCCGGGGGTCTCGGACGGCAGCCCGACGAGCTCATGCATGCGCGGACGCCGGAAGTTGCAGTCGATGATGAGCACCTTGCGTGCCGCGTGCGCGGCGGCGGCTGCGAAGTTGGTCACCATCGTGGTCGTTCCCGCCGACGGGCCCGCAGAGACGAACATCACGCCCTTCGCAGGCGGCCCACCTCCCGGGGTTCCCCACGCGCGCGAAACCTCCATGCTGAACTGCCGCATGACCTCGCTGAACGACGAGTTGGGGTGATTCCACAGCGCCCACTCCGGTTGCGTCGGTCCACCAGCCTCGTCCTGTCGCTGCGGGATCACGCCGAGGATCTTGCCGGCACCGATGAGATCCGCGGGATACCGCACACGCTGCTCGGTGATCTCCCGGAGGAACAGCACGCCGACGACCGCCAGCACACCGAGGGCGGCGCCGCCGGGCAGCGTGATCTTGAGCTTGGGGAAGGTCGGTTCACGGGGCTCCACCGCCGGCCGCATGAGGATCTGCTGGGCGTCGGCACGGTCGGCGCGGAGCTGGTTGGTCGCGATCCGTTCTTCCAGATCCTGGCGTTCCTCCTGCTTGCCTTCCTTCTCGCGCTTCAGGCGCTCGATGCCCGCGACCACCGCAGCGCGGTCGACCAGGACCTTCTCGGTCTCGTTGATCTCGCGGTCCAGGCCGGTGAGCGTCGACTTGACGGCCGACAGCTCATCATCGAACCGCTTCTCATCGGCGAAGCGGTTCTGCTGGACCTGCTCGGCGATGCGGCCCTTCAGCTGCTGCTCGACCTTGTCGAGCGACTCCTTCGCTTCCTTCTCCTGCGGCGTGCCCTCGCGGAACCGGGCGCGGACCGCGTCGTAGGTGGCCTGCGTGCGGTCCCGGTCGACCAGCAGCGCCTGCACGGCTGCGTCCCGACGTGCTTCACGCACTTCTTCCTCGGTCCCCATGCCGGTACCACCCTTGCGGGCGCGCGCCGCTTCGAGCCGTGACTGCGTCAACTGGATCTGCTGGATGACCTCGGCACGGCGCAGCAGGAGCGCTTCCAGCGCGCGCTGGCCCTTCTGCGGATCCTCGTCATAGGACTGGATCCCGGCCTTGCGCAGCTCGGACTTGATCTGATCGTCGATCGTGTTGATCTCGGACTCGATCGCCTTGGACCGGGTCCGCATCGACTCGTTGCCCGCCGTGATGCGCTTGTTCTCGTCGGCGACGCGCAGCGTCATGTAGGTCTCGCCGACGGTGTTGAGCACCGGCGCGATGTCCGACTTTTCCGTCCACATGAAGCGCAGGACGAAGAGCTGGCTGCTGCGCGCGAACGAGGCGGAGAGGTCCTCCTTGAGCTCACGGATCGCGTCCGTGTAGTTGGGCACGCCGTTCTCGAGGAAGAGCTGGCCGTAGCTGGTCTGCTGGAACGCGGGCGTGGCGATGACGCTCTCGAGCACGCGATCGGACAGCATGAAGCCGATCTCGGTGTTCGCGATGCGGACGACCTGCTCCTCCTGCGTGTAGTCCTGGCCGACGGCATCCGTGCCCTCGAGGATGCGGTTGCGGATCTCGAAGACCGCCTCGCCGGTGTAGAGCGGATACACGGCACCCATGCCGTAGTTGAGGATCGTGCCGAGGACCGCGCCGACCGCGCCGCCGGCGACGATCGCCTTCCAGTGCTCGCGGAGCACGCGCACCGGATCGATGTTCACGGATGGACGCGACGACGGACGACGTGCGTCGGCAGCAGGACGTGATGGGGCTCGTGTCATGGGTGCTCCTCGGTTCACTTCAGCGTTGCTTCGAGCCGGGCCGCGATGGCGGCTTCGGACTCAGGCAGTGGGATGTCCTTCGCCAGCGCCATGGCGTTGGCGAGCGACGCCTTGGCGGCATCCTTGCGCCCCTGCGCATCCTGGGCCATGGCCAGGTGCAGCAGCATGGTGGGCGTCTGGCGCATCTCCAGCCCGCGCAGCAGCGTGGACTCGGCAGCGGCAGGATCCCCCGCCTTCAACTGGGCAAGGCCGAGCGTGTCGATGCCATCGACGTTCGACGGATCGATCGCCGCGGCACGGCGTGCGTAGCCGAGCGCCTTCTGCGGGTCACCGCACGTGGCTTCCACGTACGCCACGTTGTTGAGGGCATCGAACTGGTTGGGGAACGCCTGGAGGACGATCTCGAACTCCTTGGACGCGGCCGCGCAGTCGCTCATTCGGTAGAGCACGTTGCCCAGGCTCATGTGGCTCATGGCCACGGCGACGCGATCCGTCCCCGCGGCATTGAGTGCCTGTTGTGCATAGTCACGCGCCTTGGCAAGGACCTCCGGCGGTGCGTTGCGCAACTGCATCCACGCGGATGCCAGCTGCCGCAGCGTCTCGGGATCCTTCATGTCGGCCACCTGCCGCACGAATGCGTCGTAGGCCTCGAGTTCCGACTTCGACTCCTGCACCTTGAAGACCTGGAGCAGGATGTCGAACCAGCCCTGAACTGGTTGCCGCGCGGCTCCGGCCGCCAGGTTGGCCTGGTAGATGCTGCGCAGGTTCACCAGGCCGGCATCGCGGGCACCGCTGAGGCACTCGCCAGCCGAGCGGGCGCTCTGCAGGTACATCGACGAACGGACCTGCTCGGGATAGGCACGGATGAGCGAACTCAGGCTCCGCAGGTCCGGTGGATCCTTGGACAGGTACATGCGGCCGGCCAACTCGAGCGATCCGATCGAGCGATCGGAGGCAAAGGCGCGCTCGTAGCTCTGACCCGCATCGGTCCACTGCCTGGCTTCAGCCTGGATCTCGGCCAGGCGCCGCAGCCAGAGGGCGTTGAGTGCGGACCCCTGCACGGCCTCCTCCAGCACGGCCCGCGCCGCCGCAGGATCACCGCTCCGGAGCAACAGGTTGACCAGGTCCATGCGCGCCCCGTTCTCCTTGGGCAGGGCCACCATGATCCGCCGGGCCTCACGCACGGCACCGGCCTTGTCGCCCTTGGCCTCGAGGGCCGTCCAGCGCAGTCGCGCGATCGACGCACTGAGTTGATCGAGCTGCTGCGCCGCATCGAGCGCCTTGAGGCATGAGTCGAGATACGACTTGTCGCCGGTCCGACGGAACATCTGCATCGAGATCTCGGCCAGGGAGACATGGGGAAGGGGCGAGCGAGGATCGAGCTTGGCGGCTTCATCGAGCTTCGCGCGGACCTCGGCGAAGCTGGCATCCATGCCGACTCGGTCACCCTGCTCCTGCTTGGAGATCACGTCCTGGAGGGCCGCCATCCCCTGCACCAGGCGCGTCGCGAACTGCTCACGGCGATCGGTGCCATCCTGCACCCGTGCCAGGAGTGCCTTGGCGACGTCCGGCCTGCGGAGCACCAGGTTCCAGCGCGCGGCCTCACGAAGGTCGTCGTTCGTGGGCTGGGCCGCCAACAGCGGCTCGACGGCCTTGAGCGCGGCCTCGACCTCACCACGGCTCGCGCGCAGCCGCGCGACGGACCTGACGGTCGATGGATCACCGGCGGCGGCCTCCAATGCCCGGGACAACGCCTGTTCGGCCTGCTCAGGCTTGCTGATCCTGTAGAAGAAGTCCGCCTGAATCAGGAAGAGCAACGGACGGCCGCGGGTGACGGTCGGCTCGGCGGCACGAAGGGCCGCCTCGGCGCCGGCAACATCCCCGAGCGCAGTGAGCCCCTGGATCTGCACGCTGAGCGCATCGAGGTCATTCGGGTCGGCCCTGCGGATCGCGTCGATCAGCGCCTTGGCCTCGGCGAGGTTGGCCTCGCGCGCACGCTTGATCGCGTCCTCACGGTTGGCCACCTGCATGGCTTCCCACTGGCCGACGGAGTAGCGCGGCCGCAGCTGGTCGTCCAGGATCGTGGTTGGATCAGGGGACAGTTCCAGCAGCAGTGCGGCCAAGCCACGCATGTTGGCCAAGTCATCGGGAGCCTGGCGCAGACGACGGCGTCGCTCGATCAACGCGCGACCGCGATCGCCCAGGCGCGCCTCCGCGGAGAGCCATTGGTTGAAGAGTTCGGCATCGCCGGGATTCGCGGCGGCTGCGTCACCGAGCAATGCCAGGGCTTTCGTGGAATCACCGGTCGCCAGCAACGCATCCGCGTACAGCCGACCGATCGCTGCGTTGGTGGGTTGGCGCTCGAACGCGCGGCCCAAGGCGTCCACGGCCTTGTCCGGCGCACCGACGGCAAGGTAGGCCTCGCCGAGCAGGCGCAGCCGGAGCGCATCGGCGGACGGACCTTCGGCATCGGCACGGATGAGTTCGATGGCCTGGGCCGCATCACCGGCCCGCAGTGACGCAACGGCCTTGACGAGGTTCGGCAACTTCGGATCACTCGAGGCCGCTGCCGCCTTGACCGCCTGGTCGACGAGTGCGGGATCCTTGCGGCGCGCACCGCGTTCGGCGAGCAGGATCAGGAGCGTCTCGTTGCCGGGGTTCGCCGCAAGGGCCTTGGGCAGGGTCTCATCGATCGCCTTGCGGATCGACGCGAGCTCCTTGGTGATTCGTTCACGCTCCGCCTGGTCAGCACCGCTGAGCGAGGCACGCTCGAAGGCTGGCTCACTGGCCAGGAGCGTGGAAACCTCGTACATCAGGCGCTCGGCATCGGTGCCTTGGCGCTGTGCGGCCACCAAGCGCAGTCGTTCGACGGGATCAGTGGTCGAGAGGTCAAGCTTGCGCGCCTTGAGCACCTCATTGTCGGGGAACACCGCAAGTGACTCATCGGTTGCCTTCAAGGCGGCTTCCCGATCGCCGGTCCGTGCGATCGCCTCGACCCACATCAGGCGGGGACGGACATCCTGCGGATGGGCGGTCATCAACGCAACGGCTGCGTCGCGCAGCGCACGGGGATCACCCTTGGAGTCCTGGAACGCCTTGCGCAGCTGTGCCTCGAGTTCATCCTGCGCAGGGGCCATCCGGGCTGGGTCCTGGGCGGCGGCGAGGATCGACTTGGCCAGCGCATTGTCGGGCTCGATGGAGAGGAGGCGTTCGGCCAGGCCGAGCGCTTCGTCGCGACGGCCGGTCGCCTGCGAGACCCGCAAGGCACCCTCGACCACCCTTGGATTCTGCGGGAACCGGGCCGCGGCGCGCGAAGACAGCTGCTGCGCCACACCGAACTCCTCGCGGCGCACGGCGCTCTCGATGGCGACGATCATGGACAGCGTGTCGGCATCCGGGGCAGCCACGATCCGCTCGAGGCCACGCAGTGCAGGACCGTACTGGCCACGCGCAAACTGGACGAGCGCCTCACATCGTGCGATGGCCTGCTCGTTGCCCGCGCCGCCGACGCGGCGCATCGCCTGGAGCGCCTCGTCGAGCGATGGCACGATCGCATCCCGAGCAGCCTGGTCCTTCGCTTCGAGCAGTCCGACGAACCGCGCATCGAACACGCCCTGTGCAGCGCGCACGCGCAGCGTGTCCTGCGTCAGCGCCGCCGGACCCGGCGGGAAGGTCTGCATGTCCCGGATCTTCGCATTCAGCGCCACGGACTCGTCACGATCGGCCTGGCGATCCGACTCCTGCAGCACCGAGGCGAGGTCGGCCATGACCTGGGGTTGCGCGGGGTGCTTCGCGAGCCAATCCTGCGCGAGTTCGACGGAACGATCGCGCTGGACAGGTCCGAGCAGCCGACCGATCTTGAGGAGGTTGGACACATCGATCGGCTCGAGCGTCGGCAGCTGCTGCATCGCCACGGCGAGCACGCCATCGAACGCCGCCGGCGACTGGGCCTGTTCGGCAGTCCTTCGCTGCTCACGGTCGGTCCCAAGCACCTTCAAGACCAGGGCGATCTGCAACCGGGGCGCCGAGGGGTTGGCAGCGATCGCCTGGGCGAGGTAGCCATCCAGCAACTCGTTCCAGCGCGCGATGTCGGCGGCGATGCCGGCCCGACGTGCTGCGTCGAGGCGCGAACTGGCGTACTCGACCAAGCCAAGCCAGGGATCCATGCCCGAGTCCGGCGCCCGGGCCAGATCCAGCAACTTGCGCTCAGCATCATCGATGCCGGCCCGCTTGGACTCCCATTGCCGCAACGTCGCCGAGAGCGATGCCGCCTCCAGCATGGCAGCCTGCTTCGGGTACTTGGCATACAGCGGGGTCATGCGCGTGCAGGCCAGCACCACATCGGCAGGGTTGGTCCCGCCGAGCTGATCGAGGTAGTTCGCCAGTGCCTCGACGTCGGTTGGATCGGACTCGGCGAGCTTCGCGCGCCCACCAAGCAACTGGAAGAAGTTCTGGGTGCTGGCCTGGGTCGTGTTGGTCGGCTGCTGCTCGAGCGCACCCACGTACTTCTTCCAGTACTCCGCGCGGTCCGGCCGCTTGTTGGCCGCACGGCCGTAGCGCTCGACGGCTTCGTTGATGCGGCCGGCACGCAGCGCTGCATCGCCCATCGCGACATTGCGCTCCGGTGCACTCGACATGCGCCATGCAGCGATGCCGCCCACCCCGACGACGGCCGTCAAGGTCACTCCACCGACGATGATCACGAACTTGCGATTGAGCTTGCGTGCCATGGTTGTCATTCATCCTGTCTTGGGTTCGGGACCGGTGGCCACCGCGCCGCCCTCCCAGGACGGCCAGTCGGGCAGGCACCGCATGATGTCGGGCATGGCCTGGCGAACCAGGTCGCCGGCCGCATCGGAGAAGGCTTGGTCGGTGGCGCCGTCGGACGGCAGCACCATCGTGCATTGCACCTTGCAGTAGTACGCGTAGCGGTCGGTGAGGTCGAAGGCCAGGTTGCGGACCTGGTACGGCGAACTCGTCATCCGACCGTTGGCGACGAAGAAGTACCCGCCGAGCACGCGATGCCTGGCGTCGCCCTGCTCCTGGAACTCGGTCACGCTGGCCACCCAGTCACCAAGCGGCAGATGCACCAGCTGCTCCTTGCGGGTCACCGGATCGCGAACCATGGCCGCCGGATACGGCTGACCGGTGGCGGCGTTGCGCGCCTGGCCGGGCGTCCAGCCCGCGGCGTCCACCTGGAGGGCCACGTCGTGCGGCTGCTCGGTCATGATCATGCCCGCAGCACCCCAGCACCGCTCCGGAACGTGGGGCACCGTATCGATGAGACCGGTGTAGTAGGCGATGTGCAGCTGCACCCGTTCGCGGCCGTCGGCACCTGCCCGCTCGTACGTGCGGAGCAGGTATTGCTTCGTGCCGAGTTCGGTCTCTATGTCGGCGCTGTACCGAACGTCCTCGCCGGACCGTTCCCACTCACCAAGCACGACGGGGATGCTGTCGAGCGACTCGCGCAACGGGACAGCCTCCTTGCGCAGGTAGACGTTGAGCTGCTCGATGGCCGCTCGGAAGCCCAGCGCGCTGCCCGCCAACGAGAGGCAGACCGCGCCGTACGCCAGGGTGCATCGCGGATCAAACCGCACGCTTGGCCCCCCGGTCCTCGACCATCACGTTGTTGATGACCCACTGCACGCCCAGGAAGAGCAGGAGGCCGGGCAGCATCCAGACGAGGCCGACGAAGTGGTGGAACTCGCCGCTGGCGAAGTTGGCATCGGCCAGCGACAGCACACCCAGGGTCACGATGCGGAGGATGTTGACGGCCACGGCCACCGGGATGGCCGAGAGCACCATGAGCGTGCGCTGCACGAGACCGTGCATCTGCGTATAGGCGAGGAACGTGCCCAGTGCGGTGAAGGCCACCACCATGCGCATGCCGCTGCAGGCTTCGGCGACGTTGAGTGGGTGCGACACTCCCTCGCTGATCACCGTGATCGTGTTGCCGCTGCGGTCCGCATCGAGCCCCAGCACCAGCAGCAACCCGTACGCGCCGAGCGCCGCGAGATCCTGCAGCAGGAACGTCACCTTCGAGAGCATCCGCTCGGAGAGCGTCTGGCTGAAGATGCAGACGTAGAGCAGCGGGAACCAGAGCACCCGCATGGCGCGCGTGCCGAGAATCGTCCACGCCGCACCGACCAAGGCAAGCGTCACCCCCGCCGCCTGCAGGTTGTGGTGGAAGAGCGGCTTCGGACCGATCACACAGAGCGCGTACCAAGCCACGCCGGCCAGCAGGACCGCCAGTGCAGGCCAGAACGGGCTGAACGGTTCGGCCAACAGTTCACCACGACGCAGCCACACGAAGTACACGCCGACCGCAGGGATGATGAGGGTGTGGCCCCAATCGGATGGCTGGCTGACGGCGAATGCAACCTGCTGACGGAGGAAGTCGTAGAAGACCGCGAGTCCCAGTACGCCAAGCAGCGCAAGCATGCCGAACACCACGGGCGCGGTCGGCTCGGCGAGGCGGCGAGGCTGGGTGGCGGTGCTCGTCATGAGGAATGCTCGAGTGGTCTGTCGCCACCGTACGGCCAGGTGCAGGTCCGGGATCGGTTGCACATGGACGCTTGGTCACTGGACCGTCAGCGCCTCGGGCGGCGGCCCGAAGATGTCGGTACCCCAGTTGCGATCGATGAGGAAGCCGAAGCCGTAGGTCATCCGGAAACCATTGCGGATGACCGCCAAGGGCTGCGCGAAGAAGTTCGTACCGATGATCACGTGGTCATCGCTCTTCAGGGCGATGTCAGGCTCGGCGCGCTCGCGGATGGCCGCAAGATTGACTCGGATGGTGGCTTCACGATCGCCCACGCGACGGACCAGGTCAACACGCTCGGGGATCGCCAGCGGACCAAGCCCGCCGGCTGCAGCGACGAGCCGGCTCAGCGTCAGCTGGCCCGAGGCCGGGAGGTCGTACGGGCCGGGACGCGAGATTTCGCCATCGATGTAGACGACGCCGGTCGGCGGCGGCACGACGTTGATGAAGTCATCGGGGCGGACGATCACGTTCAGGATCGACTTGCCGGCGATGAGGTCGCGATAGTCGATCTCGAGCAGGCGCGTGACCCGACCGTCCAGCGTTCCGTCCTCGATGTCACGGGCAGCCATTCGCTGGATGTCCGCGACGGAGTACTTCTCGCGGATGCCCTTGGGGATCAGGTCCTCGTCGATGAGCGGCGCCGCCGGCTGCGGTGTACCCGGCGCCACGGGGTTCGACGGCGCTGCCGCCGCAGGAGCGGACGTGGCCGGTCGCGCGGGGACCCACTTGTCGAGCTTCGCATCGAAGACGTAACTCGTCGACATCACGGTGTCGACCTGGCTTGGAGCAACCATCGTCGGAGCATCCGAATCAGGCGACTCCGGCGTGGTGGGTGGCGTGGTGCCATCGAGGGTGACCAATCGGAGCGATCCGGACGCCACGGCCGCCGGTGCAGGTTCCGGTTCGCCACGGGCTTGACGGATCGCGCGTTCAAGGCTGGCTCGGCGGTCCGTCAACGAGGCGATCGACTGCGTGAGGGATCGGCGCGTGGACTCACGGTTCAAGCGTCCGATGTCATCGATGAGATTGCCGTACTGCCGCTCGACCGCCGCGAGGGCGGTAGCCGCCGTGGCTGCGGCTTCGGAACCAGCGGGCGCCGCGTCGCGCTCGGCGCGCAGCCGGGCCATGTCCACCAACAGTGGTTTCACACGGTCGTCGCCCTCGGCCTTGGCACGTTCCGTGGCATCGAGGGATGCGGACGAATCGATGCGCTGCTTGAGATCGTCAAGGGATCGGTTCGACGCGAGCAGTTCGGCGATCACGCCGTCGAGTTCAGACTGAAGCGCCGACTCGGAGCCAGGAGCTGGAACTGCTGCAGGCGCGGGAGCTGGTGCAGGCTCAGGTGCCGGAGCAGGCTCGGGTACCGGAGCAGGCTCGGGGGCCGGTGCGGGTTCGGGTGCCGGTGCGGGTTCGGGTGCCGGTGCGGGTTCGGGCGCCGGAGCAGGCTCGGGGGCCGGTGCAGGCTCGGGGGCCGGCGCAGGTTCGGGGGCCGATGCAGGTTCGGGCGCCGGTGCGGGTTCGGGCGCCGGTGCGGGTTCGGGTGCCGGTGCAGGCTCGGGTGCCGGTGCAGGCTCGGGCGCCGGTGCAGGCTCGGGCGCCGGTGCAGGCTCGGGTGCCGGTGCAGGCTCGGGCTCCGGTGCGGAGACCGGCGCGGGAGCTGGTGCCGGCGCAGGTTCAGCTGCTCCGAGTTCACGCAGGAGGTCATCCGTCGAGGGTGCAGCCGGAGCGGTGGCTGAAGTCCCAGTGCCAGTGCCAGTGCCTGCAGTCGTTCCTGACGAAGCCCCCGAAGATGCCGATGAACCCGTTGATCCTGTTGCAGCACCGGTCGTCGACGAACTTGAGTCGCTGCCGCGTGCTCGCCGGTACTCCTCGCGAGCGCGGCCCGTCAGGAGCTCAGGGATGGTCTCATCCAGCTGGCAAGGCGAAGACCGCGAGATCAAGATGGTCTCAACGGTCGGTGCCGCACCCCCTGCCGCCGCGAGTGCACTGCGCAAGCGGAAGTCAGGACGAGAGAGGTCGTAGACGTTGGGCTGCTGGACCTGACCATCGATCGTGTACTGAAGCGAACCCGAGCGGAGCAACTCCACGCGCACCTGAGGGTTGTTGAGCAGCGGCTCGAGCAGTTTTTCGATGGCGACCTGCACTTCGGGAACAGTCAGCCCAACGGCCGGAACGGTTCCGTACGGAAGGTGCAGATTCCCGGATGGATCGACCACGATCTGGGTGTCATCTTCCTCATTCGCGTTGAGACGACCGAGCACGCCCACGCGGAGTGCATCACCCGCGGCAATGGTGGTCTCAAGTTCGCTCAGGACCTGAACGTCATCGCCGATGGGTTCAGTTGGCTTCAAAGGAAGCCGCTCCACGCCTTCGATCACGTCCAGGCGCTGCAACACCGGAATGGTGGTCGGCGTGGTCTCGAAGCGACCGGTTCGGCTGGGGTCAAAGAAGCTATCGGTCTCACAGCCCGAACCAACAGCCACAAGGGCCATGAGCGCTGCAAGTTTGCTGTTCTTATGATTCATTGTATTCGTTTGCTTGCAGACTCCAGCCGATAGCGAACCGCGTAGTGGGTTCATCGGCCGGATGGTACCGAGACCTGAACGAACTTCGTTGGCAACGGGTTCCCACCCATCATCCAATCACCGCCCGTTCCAAGACAGCCATGCGCGAGGCCACGCCCAAGGTCACCTGGCGCAGGATCCGGCTGCGCCCCGGATCGTCGGCGACCGAGTCATCGATTTCGACGCCCCGATTCATGGGCCCCGGATGCAGGATGACGGCATGGGTCGGCAACCGACGGATGCGGGCCTGCGTCAAGCCATACAGGATCCGGTAGTCGCTGCTGATTGCCGATCCCGCCGCCCGCTCAAGTTGGATCCTGAGCATGATCACGGCATCGACGTCGTGCAGCGCCGCATCCAGGTCGTGGGACACCTGAACCTGACCGGACACGGCGCCCAGAGCTTCCATGGAACGCGACACGAGCGTTGGTGGCCCGACCAAACGGACGCGGGCTCCGAGCAGGCACAGCGCCTTGGTGGTTGAGCGGGCCACGCGGCTGTTGGCGACATCCCCCACGATCGCGACGCAGCGACCATCGAGGGGACCGAGTGCTTCGCGAAGCGTGGCCACGTCGAGCAATCCCTGGGTTGGATGCTCATGTCGGCCATCGCCTGCATTGATCACGGGGATCCTCAGTGCCTTGGCCACCATCGCGGCGCCGCCGCTGATCGCGCAGCGGACCACCATCACGGCGACGCCCATGGCTTCGATGTTCAGCGCAGTGTCAACGAGACTCTCGCCCTTGCTTGCACTGCTGCCGGCGGCTGCCACCGTGAAGACCTCGCCACCGAGTCGATGAACCGCCGTCTCGAAGCTGCACCGAGTGCGGGTGCTGTCCTCGAAGAAGACATTGGCGACGACCTTGCCATCGAGCGTGGACTTGGCCGGCTGCCGACCTTCGGCATGCGAGACATTGCCGTTCGTGGCATCGAGCAGCTGCTCGAGCTGCATGCGGGTCAGGCCTTCGATCTGCAGGAAGTCATGCACGGATGCAAGGTAGCGCACGGATGTGAGGGACCGGTTGCATGCGGCCTGATAACGCAGTTCCCCCAGCGTGTGTGATCATCGCACTCTCTGACCACCTTCAGGAGCGGCGGGTCGACGCGCGCGGCGACGACTGCACCACGACCGAAGGCACTGCACCCAACTGATCGATCGCCTGGGCCACGTTGCTCACGCCGACGATGTCGGCCTTGCCGACCAACGAGGCCAGATCGCCGACTTGGCTCGCAGGAACCAGCAGGGCCGAGCAGCCACGTCGAACCGCCTCGCTGGCGCGTTGCAGCAGCTGTCGCGTGGGTCGAACCTCGCCAGAGAGCGCCACCTCACCGATTGCCGCCGTGCCGCGGCCGAGGGTTCGATCAAGGTGCGCACCCGCTACGGCCAGACAGACCGCCAGATCGCCTGCGGGCTCGATGATCCGGAGCCCGCCGGCAACGCTGGCATAGATGTCGCGATCACCCAGTCGCAAGCCGCCGTGACGCTCGAGCACCGCGATCATCATGGCGAGTCGATTGGCGTCGAGGCCGCTGCCCTTGCGCTTGGCACTTCCGAGGATGCCGGCCACGACGAGCGACTGGATCTCGGCGAGCAGGACCCGCGAACCCGCCAGCGTGGGGAAACTGACGCATCCGGCGCGCGCCACGGCATCGGGCGCGATCGCACCCTCGTCGACCTGCTCGAGGCCTGAGCCGGTCATCTCGAACAGGCCGATCTCGAGCGTGCTGCCGAAACGATTCTTGACGCCCCGCACCACGCGCCAGGCAAGATGCCGATCGCCTTCGAACGAGAGTACGACATCGACCATGTGCTCGAGCAGCTTCGGGCCTGCGAGGTCGCCCTCCTTGGTGACATGGCCAACCACGATCACGACGGTGCCGGTGGACTTGGCGAACTGCACCGCATCGAGGCAGCAGCGCCGCAACTGGCTCATGCTGCCCGGCAGCGCATCGAGATCGTGGCGCGACACGAGCTGGATCGAGTCGATGGCCAGGATCGCCGGCTTGATGGTCCGGGCCTGCTCGAGGATGCGCGCGATGTTCGTGTCGGCGAGCAGGTACAGGTGCCGATCACGCTCGGCGTTCGACGGACTGTCGATGCGCTCGGCGCGGAGCTTGACCTGGTGCGCGCTCTCCTCGCTGCTGGCGTAGAGCACGGGTGTACCGAGCGCCGCCACATGGCCGAGTGCCTGCAACAGCAGGGTGCTCTTACCGATGCCGGGGTCACCGCCCAGCAACACCGCGCTGCCGGGAACACAGCCGCCACCGAGCACGCGATCCAGTTCGGCAACACCGGTCGGGAATCGAGGTGCCTCGAGCGGCTCGACCTCCCCCAATGGCACGGCCGGTGAGGACGATGCGAGGCCCTGCCACGATGCGCTGCCACCATCCACAGCGGGCGCGGCAGCCGCATCATGGCGGAACTCCTTCAGGCTGTCCCACGCACCGCAGTCGGGGCACTTGCCGGCCCATCGGACCTGGACGCCGCCGCAACCATCGCAGACCCAGGATGTGCGCAGCTTGGCCATGGATGCTCCGAGCGTAGCAACGCCCGGCGACGCTGCACGTGACACTCGAAGAAGTTCGGTTGAACACGATGGGGCGCTTCGTGCCGCCTTCGCGACTCCCAAAGCCGTGCAGCGCAGGGCCGCTCGGTCGCTGCGGACGGCGCGGACAGGGCGGGGCTCGGTGGTGGTCCGCGTGGCGCGTCGTCGAGCGGTGCAAAAACGCAGCGGGCGCCGAGAAGGTCGGAGTTCCCCTCGACGCCCGCATGAAGTTCGTATGAGGAATCTATGCCACGAAAGCGGCGGCACGCAAGCAGCGCATGGCGCGGGCACCGACGGCGCGGGTGGCGATCAGCGTCGGATGAGTGACCGCATCTCGGCGACCCACTCGGCGTATTCGATCATCGCCTTGCGACGGTGCACCGCCGAGGGCCACCGGGATGCATCTCGACCGAACGCCGTCTCCCGTCGCCACGACCAGTAGGCGCCGCCGAGGCGGAAGCGCGTGGCCACGCCGAGCCGTGCCAACGCGAAGACGGCGCGAAGCAGTCGCATCAGTGCATCGAGATCGGGCCCTGCGCCGGATCAGGCACGGCCGATTCGTTGAGCGCCAAGGGATGGCGCGGTGCAGCTTCGCCCTCGGTCACCGGCGAGAAGCGACTGCCGATGATCCGGATGCGCTGGTTGGCATTGGGTTGCTTGGGCAGGAGCGGCCGGACCGCATAGATCACCACCACGCACGCGATGCTCGCGAGCCACATCAGGTCGGTGCGCCCCCAGTAGACCATGAGCGCCGTCGCGGTCAGCACGAGGACCGACGCGGGGATCATGCCCTCCCAGGCCAGGCGCATGAGTTGGTCGTACCGGAAACGCGGGAGCGTCCAGCGGATCGCCATGCCGAGGCTGACGACCAGGAAGATCTTGCCCGCGAGGATGCCGAACTGCGCCAGGATCAGCAGCGGCCCGCCGACCAGCGGCAGGTCGGGCCCTGCGCCGAAGGGATTCAGGCTGAACCCCCCGAGGAAGAGCACGCAGAAGAGCGCTGAGCCCGTGATCATGTGGAAATACTCCGCCAGGAAGAACATGGCGAAGCGCATGCTGCTGTATTCGGTGTGGTAGCCACCCACGAGTTCGTTCTCCGCCTCGGCCAGGTCGAAGGGCGCTCGGTTCGACTCCGCGAGCAGGCAGGTGTAGAAGATGATCGCCGCGAGCGGCTGCTGCAGCAGGTTCCACATGCCATCCTGCTGGGCGAGCACGATGGCGTAGGGATCGAGCGAGCCGGCCAGCAGCACCACGCACAGCAGGCTGACGCCCATCGGGATCTCGTAGCTGATCATCTGCGCGCTCGCGCGCAGGCCGCCGAGGAAGCTGAACTTGCTGCCGCTGGCCCAGCCGCCGAGACCGACGCCGTACACCCCCAGGCTGGCCACGGCCACCAGGTAGATCACGCCGATGTTCACCGCCGCGCCGGTGATCTTCACCTGCACGCCATCCAGGCCGAGCGTGGCACCCAAGCCGAACGGCAGCTGCGAGAAATCGAGCACGCCGGCCCAGGGAATGATCACGAAGCCGATGATGGCCGGGATGATGATCAGCGCCGGGGCGAGCGTGAAGAGCGCACCGTCGGTGTTCTTGGGCCGGTAGTCCTCCTTGAAGAGGAACTTGAGGCCGTCGGCGATCGGCTGCAGCAGGCCCTTGGGACCGACGCGGTTGGGACCGATGCGGTCCTGCATCCATGCGCTGAGCTTGCGCTCGAGCATGATGGCGTAGGCGCACCCGCCCAGGATGACATGGATCACCACGAAGATGGTGACCGCGTTGGTGATGAGCTGGGCGATGCCGCCGGTCTCGGGAATCAGGGCCTGCATGGGAGCGGGATCCTAGCCGCTGCCCGGCACCGGGCCCACCGGGTCGACCGGCGGGAGGGCGGGCAGCGGACCACCGGCCGGGTCACCGGGCGAGCGCGGGCTCGGCGGAGTGCGCCGGGCGCGCCAGGTGCGGGAAATAGTCCTGGATGGCGTGCACATCCCACGATCCGCTCCGGATCGCCGCGATCGCCTGCACCGCTGCACGCGCACCCGCCACCGTCGTCACGATGGGGATGCCCTGCCGAACCGCCTGCGCCCGGATGCGACCCTCGTCGGTGTGTGCGCCCTTGCGCGTGGGCGTGTTGATGATCAGCGTGATCTCGCCGTTGGACATGAGGTCGAGGATGTTGGGACGCACGCCCGTGGCGATCTTCGCCACGACCTTCGCAGGGATCCCCTGTGCCGCAAGGCGTTCGCCCGTGCCGGCGCTGCAGACGATGACGAAGCCCATGCCGTGCAGCGCCCGAGCCACGTCGATCGACGCAGCCTTGTCGGACTCGCGCACGCTCAGGAAGACGCCTCCGGAGGTCGGCAGCGAGATCCCGGCGCCCATCTGCGCCTTGGCGAAGGCCACCGGCAGGTCGCGGTCGGCGCCCATGACCTCGCCGGTGGAGCGCATCTCGGGCCCGAGCACGATGTCGACGCCGAGGAACTTCGCGAACGGGAACACGCTCTCCTTGACGGCATAGAAGCCCGTGTCGTGCACCTCGGCCGCGCCGAGCTGCGACAGGCTCGCACCCATCATCACGCGTGCGGCGTGGCGCGGCCATGGGATGCCCGTGGCCTTGCTGACGAACGGCGCCGTGCGGCTGGCGCGCGGGTTCACCTCGAGCACGAAGATCGTGCCGTCCTTGTACGCCATCTGCACGTTCATCAGGCCGCGCACACGCAGCTCGCGCGCCATGGAGCGCGCCTGGCGCCGCACCTCGTCGACCACGCTCGGGGGCAGCGAGTACGGCGGGATCGTGCACGTGCTGTCGCCGGAGTGGATGCCGGCTTCCTCGATGTGCTCCATCACGCCGCAGACCAGCGCCTGCGGATCATCGCCGGCGTGCTCGACCTGGCGGCTGCGGCTGGCATCGTCGGGGGTGAAGTCGGCGATCACGTCGACGTCGATCTCGATCGCATCCGAGAGAAAGCGGTCGATGAGGACGGGGCGGTTCGCCAGCTCGCTCACGTCGACGGCCTCGCTCATGTAGCGGCGCAGCGCCGTCTCGTCGAAGCAGGTCTCCATGCCGCGGCCGCCGAGCACGTAGCTCGGTCGCACGAGCACCGGATAGCCGATCGTGTCGGCGATGGCCACGGCCTCGTGCAGGCTGCGCGCGATGCCTGATGGCGGCTGGCGAAGGCCGAGCCGGTCGATCATGGCCTTGAAGCGATCCCGGTCCTCGGCGAGGTCGATCGAGTCGATGCCGGTGCCGATGAGGGGCACGCCGGCCTTGTGCAGGCCATGGGCGAGGTTCAGGGGCGTCTGGCCGCCGAACTGCACGATGCACCCCGCCACGCCGCCGCTGCGCGATGGCACGTCGACGCCGCCGCCGTTCAGGCGCTCGACGATGTTGAGCACATCCTCGAGCGTGAGCGGCTCGAAGAAGAGCAGGTCGCTGGTGTCGTAGTCGGTGCTGACGGTCTCGGGATTCGAGTTGACCATCACGCTCTCGAAGCCCATGTCCGCGCAGGCGAAGGCCGCCTGGCAGCAGCAGTAGTCGAACTCGATGCCCTGGCCGATGCGGTTCGGGCCGCCCCCGAGGATCACGACCTTCTTGCGGTCGCTCACCCGGATCTCGTCGTCCACGCGCACGGGCGCGCCGGGCGATGCGCTGAAACCCGACTCGTAGGTGCTGTAGTAGTACGGGGTGGCGGCCTCGAACTCGGCCGCACAGGTGTCGACGAGCTTGAAGGCCGGCTCGATGCCGAGCGACTTGCGGTGGGCGCGCACGGCCAGCACGGTGTCGGGCGTGATGTCACCGAGGTAGACCTGCGCGAGCTGGGCGTCGCTGTACCCCATCTGCTTGGCGGCCAGCAGCGATTCACGGGGCAGCGCCTCGAGCGACGGGAACGAGAGCAGCGTGTCCTCGAACTCGACGAGCTGGGCGAGTTGATCGACGAACCAGGGGTCATAGCCCGTGAGCGCACACACCTGCCCCGCCGGCATGCCTT
The DNA here is from genome assembly GCA_027490145.1 of Planctomycetaceae bacterium. Classification (GTDB taxonomy): domain Bacteria; phylum Planctomycetota; class Phycisphaerae; order Phycisphaerales; family SM1A02; genus SYIB01. The sequence goes on along the minus strand of JAIXYQ010000007.1, from coordinate 52,598 downwards.
CCTTGAGCGCGTAGCGCACGAAGTACAGGCGCCCCTGCCCCGGCACGCTCAACTTGCGGTGGAGCGTCTCGGGCGGGATCGGCCAGGCGAGCTTGCTGCCGTCGGCCATCTCGAGTCCCGCGAGCGCATCGGTGGGCATGCCCTTGCCGAAGGGCACGCCCGCGGCCTTGGCGGCGCGCCAGGCCGCGAGCCACTTGTCGTTTCGGTCGAGGCCGAAGCCGAAACGCTTCACCTCCATGCTGCGGATGGCCTTCTGCAGGGCTTCCTTGAAGGTGCGCCCCATGGCCATGCCCTCGCCGACCGACTTCATCTGCGTGGTCAGCGTCTCGTCGGCCTCGGGGAACTTCTCGAAGGTCCACCGCGGGATCTTCACCACCACGTAGTCGATGCTCGGTTCGAAGCACGCGCTCGTGGTGCCCGTGATGTCGTTGCGGAGCTCGTCGAGCGAATAGCCCACCGCGAGCTTGGCGGCGATCCGCGCGATCGGGAAGCCCGTCGCCTTGCTGGCGAGCGCGCTCGACCGCGACACGCGGGGGTTCATCTCGACGACGACCATCTCGCCGTCCTTCGGGTTCACCGCGAACTGGACGTTGCTCCCGCCGGTCTCGACGCCGACCGCACGCATGATCGCGAAGGCGGCATCGCGCATGCGCTGGTATTCCTTGTCCGTCAGCGTCTGGATGGGCGCGACCGTGATCGAATCGCCGGTGTGAACGCCCATGGCGTCGATGTTCTCGATGCCGCAGACGATGATGCAGTTGTCGTTGCGGTCGCGCACGACCTCGAGCTCGTACTCCTTCCAGCCCAGCACGGACTGGTCGATGAGCACCTGGCCGATCATGCTCGCCGCCAGGCCGCGCCGCATGATCTCGTCGAACTCCTCGCGGTTGTAGGCGATGCCCCCGCCCGTGCCGCCGAGCGTGAACGCCGGGCGGATGATCGCGGGAAGGCCGATCTCCTCGAGGAACGCGCGGCCGTCCTCGAGCGTGGTGACGGTCCGCGCCTTCGGCTGCCGCAGGCCGAGTCCCTCGACGATGCGGCGGAACGCCTCGCGGTCCTCGGCCCGGTGGATGATCTGGCGATCCGCACCGATCATCGCGATGCCGTGCCGCTGCAGGATCCCGCGGTCGAACAGCGCACACGCGCAGTTCAGGGCGGTCTGGCCGCCGAGGGTGGGCAGCACCGCGTCGATCGGCGTGCCGAGTGCCTGTTCCTTCTCGATGATGCGCTCGACGGCCTCGGGCGTGATCGGTTCGATGTAGGTCCGGTCACTGAAGCCCGGGTCCGTCATGATCGTCGCGGGGTTCGAATTCACGAGCACTACGCGATAGCCCTCCTCGCGCAGGGCCTTGCACGCCTGCGTGCCCGAGTAGTCGAACTCGCAGCCCTGGCCGATGACGATGGGGCCGCTGCCGATGATCAGGATGGTGGAGATGTCGTCGCGTCGTGGCATGTGGGTGACCTCAGGGCAAAATCAGGGCGAGGATAGCGCAACGGGTCGACGCCATAATGCGCCTGCATGCCCACTCCCGACCCTGCCGCCACGCAACCCCTGGCCACGGCCGCGCCCGTCGCCGCCGGGATCATCCTGGCGGGGTGGATCGTGTTCTGGGCTTGGTTCTGGGGCTGGTTCCTGCCGGCCGGCCGGCGGCGGCTGGATGCGGATGACGTCAGTGCGTTCTTCGCCCAGCTCGGCTGGCTCTGGACGCGCCGCGTGCACGGCTACCGGATCGAGGGCTTCACGCCGCAGGCGCGCGCGCTGCTCGATGACCCCGCATCGGGACCCATCATCGTCGTCTGCAACCATGCCGCGGGCGTCGACCCGATCCTGGTGCAGCTCTCGATGCGTCGGCGGCTCCGATGGTTCATGGCCGCTGAACAGATGGTCGGCACGCTCGGTTGGTTCTGGCGGCTGCAGCAGGTGATCCCCGTCCACTACGACCGTCGCGACACGCAGTCGCTGCTGGCGGCGATGACGCACCTGCGCGCGGGTGGCGCCCTGGGGGTCTTTCCCGAGGGAGGCATCGCACGGCCGCACGGCCAGGTCTATCGCTTCATGCCGGGCTTCGCATCGCTTGCCGCCAAGGGCAAGGCGCGGGTCGTGGTGCTGTCCCTGCGCGGGATCCCGGCGAACGCCGGCGTGATGCGCAGCCTGCTCATCCCATGCTCGGCCACGCTGCGGCTCCTGGCCATCGCCGATCCACCGGCCGCCAACGACCTGGAGGCCTTCACCGAGCGCGTGCGCACGATGATCGCGAACGACCTGGGCCTTCCGCTGGCTGACCGCCATCTCGATCACATCGAGGAGCGGCTCGCCCAGCACGCGGCGAGACCATCACGATGACTTGAACCGGAAGGCAGCCGTGACCACGGCGTCGGCCGTGGCGAGTGCGGGCTCGGCATCGAGTGCGCGATCGACCAGGTCACGCGCGCCCGCGCGGCTCTCGCCCAGCTGGACCAGGATCGCCACCGCATCGAGCGCGAGCTGGCCGGCGGCGGCAGGCACGGCCCCCTTGGGACCGACGGCCGGACCGCCGAGGTCGAGGAATGGGCCCATCTTGTCCTTGAGGTCGACCACGATCGTCTCGGCCGTCTTGCGGCCGATCTCGGGCAGGCTCGTGAGAAGGGCAAGGTTCCGGTCCACGATCGCCTGCGCCACCTGGCCGAACGGGAGCTGCAGCGCACGGAGCGCCTTGCGGTTGCCGATGCCCTTGACGGTCGTGAGGAGTTCGAAGAACTCGCGGTCCCGGACCGTACGGAACCCGATGAGCCTCGGCCAGAAGCTGCTGCCCTGTCCCTGGGACTCGAGGTAGTGCAGGGTGACGAACTCGAGTTCGCTGCCCACCGCGCCGGCCAGGCGCATCTGGTCGGCGGCGGGCACGAGCACCTCGTAGCTCACGCTGCCGCATCGCACGAGCGCGATGCCTTCGTGGAGTTCCTCGAGGGTGCCGTGCAGTCGCGCGATCATGCCCGGAGCGTACCGGGCGACCGCGTAGGATCACCGCCATGGCGCGCTATGCAATGATCATGGCCGGGGGCAGCGGCACACGGCTCTGGCCGATGAGCCGCTCGGCGATGCCCAAGCAACTGGTGCCCTTCATCGGTGGCCGGAGCCTGCTTGAGATCGCCGGAGAACGCATCGCAGGACTGGTCCCGGCCGAGCGGAGGCTGGTGTGCGCCGCGGATGCCTACCGGAACCTGGTGCTGAAGGCCATCCCCGGGATCGATCCGCGGAACGTGCTCGGCGAACCGGTCGGCCGCGACACCCTGAACGCCGTCGGCTTCACCGCAGCGGTCCTGGCGGCGCGCGATGCCGATGCCGTCTTCTGCGTGCTCACCGCCGATCACGTGATCGCGCCGCAGGCGACCTTCGAGGCCTGCATGCAGACCGGCTTCGCCCTGGTCGAGGCCGACCCAACGCGGTTCGCCACGTTCGCCATCACGCCGACCCACCCTGCCACGGGCTACGGCTACGTCGAGTACGGCGATGCCGTGCCCGGCTTCGCGCCCGCCGTGCACTGCAAGCGCTTCGTCGAGAAACCCGACATCAAGCGTGCGCAGGAGTACGTGGCCAGCGGCCGTTTCGGCTGGAACAGCGGCATGTTCGTGCTGCATGCGCGCACCGTGCTCGGCGCCATCGCGCGCTTTCGCCCCGACAGCCACGCCGGGCTCATGCGGATCCATGATGCGGTCCTCGCCGGCGGCGACCTCGATCGCACCGTCGCCGAGGTCTATCCCGGCCTTCCGAAGGTCAGCGTCGATATGGCGTTGATGGAACCCGCCAGCGTGGATGCCTCGCTGTCGGTCTGCACCGTGCCCATGCCGGTGGAGTGGAAGGACGTGGGTTCCTGGCCGAGCTGGGGGTCGACGCTGGCTTCGGACGAAGCGGGCAACCGGGCGTCCTGTGCCGCGGTGCACCTGGGCTCGACCAACATGGTCGTGGCCAGCGACGACCCGACGCACACCGTGGCCACGATCGGGCTGGACCACGTGGTGATCGTGCGCACGAAGGACGCCACGCTCGTCTGCCGTGCCGACCTGGCCGAGCAGGTGAAGGACCTGGTGTCACGGCTTCCCCCATCGATCCGCTGATGGCCCGCTACCTCGCCATCGACCTTGGCGACAAGCGCACCGGTCTCGCGGTGGCGGACAGCGTGCTGCGCCTTCCCATGCCGCTCGAGGTGGTCCAGGCCACCACGCATGGGCTCGTCCGCGACGCCGTGCTCCGGGCGATCGAGAGCCATGATCCCACGGACCTCGTCGTCGGCATGCCCTTCAACATGGATGGCTCCGAGGGTCCGCGCGCGCGGATCGTGCGGGCCTTCGTCGAGTCGCTGCGGCAGCGCACCGATCTGCCCGTGCACCTGCAGGACGAACGGTGCTCGAGCCTGGATGCCGAGGAGTTCCTGCAGCGCAGCGGACGGACCCACGGTCAGAAGAAGGCGATCCGCGATGCACTCGCCGCCTGCGTGATCCTGCAGGGATTCCTCGACGCCAACGGCGGATGAAGCGAGGTCAGGGTGCCTGCACGCCCGTGCAGGCAGCGCGATCGAGGTACCAGCGGAGTTCACCACCCGTCGGCGTGATGCCGCGGATCGGCAGGCTCGCGGCATCCTCGACGTCGGCCCGGGCCACACGCTCGAGCATGGCGTGCTTGGACGCCCCCATGACGAGCACCGCGACGAACCGCGACGCGTTCAGCAGCCGGTAGGTCATGGTGATGCGGGATGGCGGCGTGACCGTGGGGCCGTCGTTGGCCACGACCAGTGCCTCGGGCTCGACCAAGGCGGGGCTGTGCGGGAAGAGGCTGGCGGTGTGGCCGTCGCCACCCATGCCCAGGAGCACGAAGTCGAGCCGATCGTGGCCGGGCTCGCGCCAGGCGAGCGTCTCGCGCACGGCACGGTCATACGCGGCCGCCGCGCCCGGCAGGTGCGCGTCCATCGCATGCACCTGCTGCGGGGGGATGTCGACGTGGTCCACGATGGTCTCGCGGATGTGAAGGAAATTGCAGCGCTCGTCATCCGGCGCCACGCACCGCTCATCGACGATCCACAGGTGCGTGCGCTCCCATGGCAGCTGGCGGAACCGCGGATCCACCATGAGGCAGCGATAGAACGGCAGTGGTGTCGAACCACCCGAGAGCGCAAGGTGGAAATCACCGTGCGCCCGCACGCAGTTGTTCGCCTGGAGGAGCAGGTCGGCGCCGAGCGAACCATGGACGTCGTCCGCATCCAGGCCCGTCACGACGCGGCCCGGCAGCGCGGGCACCGGGAAGGAGTCATCGACGAGGTCGTATGGGTCGATCGTCATGGCTCAGCCGTCATGCCAGGCGCGGCCATCGCGCTGCATCAGGTCGTCGGCGGCCCGCGGTCCCCACGAACCCTGCGCATAGTTGCCGACGATGCCTTCACGGAGCGGTGCGCTGCGGGCATCGAGGAACGGCATGACGGCGCCCCACGCACCCTCGACCTCGGTGCGGTGCTTGAAGAGCGACTGGTCGCCGCGCATGGCATCGACGATGAGCGGGCCGTAGGCCTCGATCGGCTGCCCGCCGAACTCCTTGCGGAAGTCAGCCTGCATCGCGATCGGGGCGATCGCCATGCGGCGACCGGGAACCTTGCTCTCGAAGCGGAGTTCGGCCCGCTCGCGCGGTGCGATCTCGATCACGAGCCGGTTGCCCTGGACGCCACCAGCCCCGTGCGGCACGTCCTTGAACAGGTCCGCCGCCGGCGCCTTGAACTGCACCACGACCTCGGTGCGCTTGGCGCGCATGGCCTTTCCCGTGCGCAGGTAGAAGGGCGTGCCCGCCCAGCGCCAGGTGTCCAGGTGCAGCTTCAGCGCGGCGTAGGTCTCGACCGTGGAGCCCGGCGCGACACCCTGCAGCTGCGCGTACGCAGGATCGGGCCCCGCGCCGTATTGGCCGAACGCGCCGTGCGTGGCCACGTCGGCCGCGGCCGTCGGTCGGATCGCACCGATGAGCTTGATCTTCTCGCTGCGGATCTCGTTCGCCCGCATCCGGTTGGGCGGTTCCATCGCGACGAACGCGAGCACCTGCATGAGGTGGCTCTGGATCATGTCGCGCACGGCCCCGGTCTGCTCGTAGAAGCCCCCGCGGGTCCCCACACCGACGGTCTCCGCGGCCGTGATCTGCACGTGGTCGATGTAGCGGTGATTCCACACCGGCTCGAAGATGCTGTTCGCGAAGCGCAGCACGAGCAGGCTCTGCACCAGGTCCTTGCCGAGGTAGTGGTCGATGCGGTAGGTCGAGTCCTCCTCGAAGACCCGTCCGAGCGCCCGGTTCAGGCTCGCTGCGCTGGCTTCATCGGTGCCGAACGGCTTCTCCACCACGATCCGCTGCCATGAGCGGCCCTTGGGATCGATGCTGCACCAGCGCTTGCCCTCGCTCACCAGGCCGGCCTCATCGATGCACTGCACGATCGGCTCGTAGAGCGAGGGTGCCACCGAGAGGTAGAACAGGATGTTGCCCCGAGTCGCGCGTGACGCGGAGAGCGCGGCCAGGCGCTCGACCAGCGCCGGATAGGCCGCCTGCGTCGCGGCATCGCCGGCGTGGTAGAAGAGCCGTTCCTCGAACGCCTGCCAACGCGTGGGATCGAAGCCCTGCACCGAAGCCTGCACGGCGGTGCGCATCTCGGCGCGCCAGCCCTCGTCGGTCTTCGCGGTCCGGCTCATGCCCAGGATGGCGGTCGCCGGATGCAGCGCACCGAGGCAATGCATCTCGTACATCGACGGGATGAGCTTGCGGTGCGTGAGATCGCCGCTCGCGCCCAGGATCAGGAGCACGCACGGGTCCGCACCCGCGGGCGACGCCCCGACGGCTGGTTCGGGGCGATCGGTGGTGGCTGGTGCGGTTGGCGCGGCCGTCATGGGCGGTCGAGCATACGCCCGGCGTGACGCCTCAGAACAGCACTTGGTACTGGATGCCGACGTACATCTGGCCCGAGACATCCCCGGCCGGTGGTTGGACGTCGGGCAGCAGGTTGTTCGCCGCCGTGGCGAAGCCATTGCCCCGGCTGTTGGCACTGAGCCCCTCGAAGGAGTACCCCACATCCAGCTGGACCTTCATGCTGTGACGATGGAAGTAGTGGCTCAGGTTCAGTTCGAGCAGGCTCAGCATGGGATAGGCAGCGTCGGCATCGGCGCCGGAGTCGCCGATGCTGTACCGCAACGCTGCTTCCCACTTCTCCGCCAGCATCGTGCTGGCCTGGACCAGGGCTCCCCACTGGTTGGACTGGCCGTCGTCGCTCTGGACGCGACGGAACACGCCCCAGGTGTAGAGCGACCACCCGGCCTGCTTGTGCATCAGGTCAGCGGTCACCTCGATCATCCAGGGATCGGCCGGGAATGGGGCTGAGGGGCTCGCCTGTTCGGCATCCACCGCCACCCCGAGGTTGGTGGCCTGTCCCTCCATGTCGAGCCACGGCGTGTACTCGCGCAGTTCCTTCCATGATCCGGCGAGCTTCCAGTCGAATCGGCTCGAGAACGCCCAATCGATCGCCAGGCTGTTGTCCCATGGCAGGTTCACGGTGTTGCCGGTGTTCCAGTCCGCCCCACCCGGCGTGGACGGCGACCGCACCGTGATCCCATCGAACCAGCCGCTGCGCCACATGAAGTGCTCGGTCTCCCACTCCAACGCGATCCCCCGGGATCGGGCGGCGCGGAAGTAGTTGTTCAGTGCACTCCGCTCCATGAAGATCGTGGTCGCGTTGACCATCAGTTCCTCGTGCGTGAATGCGGGACGGAACTGGCCCATCTTGAGCTGCAGTTCGGGGGACAGCACACGACCGACCCAGGCATCCTCGATGTCCGGGACCCGCGGTGACGGCACGCCGCTGGGCCGGGAGATCTGCAAGCCGTACCGCCACTCCTTGCCGAACGCGTGGCCGTCCATGATGAAGCGGGTCCGTCGATTCTCGAACCCCTGCGTGTCGCCGAGCTCCTCGCGGTGGTTCCAGATGAAGCGGAGCTGCATCTGGACGTTCAGGTGGTACCTGAAGTTGCCGTCGGCCGACGTGAGTTCCGTTCCCCGGGCATCGAGCCGGTAGAAGTTGTCGCCGACGAACGGTCCGTCCTGTGGGCCCGGGCCCTGCAGCATCGTGCGGGTCCCCGCATCTGCAAGCGCATCCTTCACGATGGCGCGGATCTCGTCCGCGCGTTCGGCATCCAGCGCACCCTGCGACTGGCTGCGCTGCAGGGCGCTCAGGTCTGAGCGCAGCGCATCGATCTCCGCCTGCACGGCGGCATCGTTCCCGGAACCGAGGCTGAACGGCGCAAGGATGGTGAGGAGCTTAACCATGGAACTCTTCAGGCATGCGTCGGGTGTCGACGCTGCTTGGGGCCTGCGGCCCGGGGGCAACCTCGACACCAGCCGATCGTGATCTGAACACTCACCCTGACTGCATCACGGCAGCAACCACGGACATCCCCCGCTCACCCTTGGGATCGATGAGCCAGAGCCAGTCGATGAACAGGAACTCGAACCTGGCCGCAAGCAGGGCGATTCGGCCCATCACGGTGAAGCCGAAGGCCGAGCCGAAGGTGATCATCAGGAACCACACTCCGACCCGCGCCGCGCGCCCCACGGCTCCCTTGTGCTCGACGCTGAACACGAAGTAGGCGAGCGTGCAGAGCACGCCCGTCACGATGAGCACATTGCGCAGCGACGCCCAGGCCGCCAGCGAGCCGTCCTCGCTGGACACCACCAGGGGGAGCACGGTGGCACGCACCTGCTCGATGATGTCGCTCTCGACGTGGCTGACCATTTTGAGGCCCGCAAACGTGCCGATGACGAACGCGAGTGGCCATCGCCCGACATGGCGGCCCAGCGGCGTGAGTTGCGAGAGCAGCATGATGCCCAGGCCGAGCGGCACGAGCGCCACGGGGTTGAAGGCGCCGCCCTCGAGGTTGGGCATGCACCACGCCTTCACGAGGTCGGGCGCGAGCTGGGCCAGGAGCTTCGGCACGAGCGTTTCCCAGAAGGCAACCACCATCCAGTACCCGGCGCTGACGCCGATCACGATGCTCTCGGTGAGCTTGTACGCGGGGTTGTCACCCGCAAGGAAGCTGAAGACCGCCAGCGTGAAGAACGCCGCAAGCCACAGGCCGATCGTGCGGTCCCACGACAGCCGGATCGCCTGCTGGCCGGGTGCGGCCGCCTCGGCGGCGCGGTACTGGCCCGCGGTCCGGAAGACATCCCGGTCGATCGTGACGGAGTCCTCGGTGACTCCGGGGACCGCCGACCAGGACACCCGACCGCCCTCGCCCTCCGTGGACACGTACGAGGTCGACTCGGTCTGAACATAGACACGGCCCATGCCCTCGCCGATGCCGGCGCGGATCGCCACGAGCACGGCGATCACGAGGAAGAGGCCGATCCACCACCTGCCCTGCGTCGGCTCCGACTGGTTGGCGATCACGTCGCTCATGGCGCCACCGCCTTGCAGCGCCGCTGCGCGAAGTACATCGCGTTGCCGATCACGATCAGTGCGATGAGCAGGAGATGCCCGAAGAGCTGCGGCGCCATGCGTCGGCGGGCCTCGGTGTACTTGGGAGCCGTCACCCGGTCACCGTCGATCGCCGCGCTGACGAGCGCCTCGTACTCGGCCGCACCCTTGATCGCCGCGAGCATGCCGCGCAGCTGGCCGGGGTAGTACGAGTACACCTGCGAAGCCTGCACACCGGTGACACCGGCCAGCAGCACCAGGCCGGGGTTCGCGCTCGAGACGTACTGCACCCACTCCTTGCCGCCGGGATAGCCGGCGCTGATCGTGATCACCAGCGGGAAGTCACCGACCTTCGTGATGCCCTCCATGATCGGCAGGCGGTCCACCGGCGTACCCGAGCGATCCACCGGGAACTGCTTGCGGAAATCGGTGCCGATCACCTTGAGCACGCCCTCGTTGCCGGTCTGGAAGCCCAGGTTCACGTAGTCCCGGCCGCTCACGCGATCCGGGAAGTCGACCTTCATCACATTGGCGATCGTCTCCTCGGCCTTCGTCGGGCCGAGCGGCCACAGGGCGATGATCACGGGGCGAAGCCCCTTGTGCATCAGGTGGCGCAGGAACGTCGTGGCCATGGGAGCCAGTTCCCCCTCGCTCGCCGGGTCGTAGTCGAAGCTCACGAGCACGCGCGAACCCGCGGGCAGTGCCTCGATGGCATCGAAGCAGGCCTGCGATGGGGGCGTGGGCGACTCAGGGAACGTCTTACCGGTCACGCCGTTCCAGAGGATCGGCAACGCGACCGCCAGCATCATGGCGAGGTAGATCCATCGCCTGTCGAGCGTGCCACTCATGCGTCACCCCCGAGGTAACTGCGATCGAGCCCGAGCATCAGCCGGATGCCCGTCGACGCGACGCCGAGGGCGATGCCGATGATGATCGCCCGGTTGCCGGCGGTGTTGAAGACATCCATGATGGTGACGGCCAGGTTCTCCAGGCGCAGGCCGCTCGCCCAGTCGGGCAGCCAGCCCGTCAGCACGACGCCGGCGAACGTGCGGCCGAGCAGGATGATGAAGGCCGTGACCAGCAGCAGCGTCGCCTCCAGGTTCTTCGCGCGGAACGCACGGAACGCCGCACTCGCCACGTAGAACGCCAGCACGGCGAAGAGCGTCGAGGTGATCGGCGTCATCACGTACAGGTAGATCCACCAGAACGCCGAGCCCTCATCATCGGGCTTGCCGCTCCACGCAACCGCAGGTGCCGATGCATCGGCGACGACCCCGACCTTGCCCAGGCCGACCCAGAGCGTGACGACGAAGGCCAGCAGCGTCACGGCCGAATAGCCCCAGCCGGGACCGCGCGCACTCAGGCGCATGAGCTGCACCTTCAGCAGGCTGCCGCCGCCGAGCACGAAGGCCATCGCGGCAAGGATGTTGAACCAGTCGGTGACCTCGTTGGCCCAGCCGGTGGCCATCGGCAGGAACGGGCTCACGAGCATGGTGAGCCCGCCGACGAGGCAGATGAGCAGCGCGATCGAACGGCTCATGGTGCGACCTCCGCGGGGGACGCGGGAACGGCCCCGGGCGAGAGGACCTTCATGGTCGCCATGACCACCCCACCCACCAGCGCGAGCGCGATCAGTCCTTTCGCGATGTCCTGGCCGCGCAGCGTGCCCAGCTGATCCGGTGCGCCGCTCAGGTACGCGCTGGCCGCGAAGAACTCCTCGCCGATCAGCGTGTAGTCGCAGCTGGCGACGAAGAACGGAAGCTGGGCCGTCTCGGCGGTGCCGGCGATCTGGATCGCGCCGATGGCGTTGCCGTTCTCGGCCAGGATCAGGCTCTCGGCGAAGAAGCACCCCATGTAGAAGCACGCCGCCGGCTTGTCGCGTGCCATCGCACCCGCGGCGTAGGCGGCGTAGCCGAACTGCTCATCGGTGATGTAGCGAATGCGCTCGGGGTCGTACCAGTCGGGTTGGCCCGCCTGCAGCGCCGCGGCCTGCACGCTCTCGCGCGCGGCCTGCATGACGAGCGACCGGCTCACCGGGACGTCGAGCGTGGCGTCGTACTGCGCGGCCGTGCCGGCCACACGGCTCAGGACGGTGATCCCCGCGACCGTCATCGGGTTGTCCATGTCCTGGATGCCCGGCACGAAGAGGATCGGCCGGCCCATCTCGGTGGCGCGGCCCACGGCCTCTTCCACGGCCTCGAGACCGGCGATGCGCCGGATGCGGGGCACGCTCCCTGCACGCGCCGCGACCATGCTGGCGATGATGCAGCCGCACGTCGCAGCCAGCACCACCAGCAGCAGGAGCTTGTCCGGGTTCAGGAACGATGCCTCGGCGCCGAGCACCATGCGCGGAGCCTAACGCGTCGGCGAGCCGTGCGCCCGGCACGACGTTCGGACATGGCACCGACGACGGTGCGGTCGATCACTCCGCGATCAACTCGACGTTCGCGCGCGGCACCGTGACCCGTTGGCCGTCGGCCAACGCAACCTCGAGCACGCGGGCCTTCGATCCCGAACCGAGCACCGCGGGCTGCTCGGGAAGCGCCGCGACCGTGCCGAGCGCTCCGAACCAGGGATCGCGGATCACCCGCACCGGCGTCCCGATCGAGAGTTCCCCGGCGGTGGCGCCGCCACCGGCATGGGCATCGCCCGCCGCCTCGTCGGCCAGCGGGATGACGATCTCGGGGCGCATCACGCCCGCGCGGATCTGCGTGGCGCCGTTCACGCTCGCGGCGTGCCCGGCATGCGACGCGAGCAGGCCGTGCGTGCGGGCAGCCATCGCGATGTCGCCGAAGCCCTCGGTCACCACGAGCGTGATCCCGACCTTCTCGCTGCCGGTGATCGCCACGCCGAGATCATGTCCGAGCAGCGCCTTCAGGTCGGCATCATCGATCCCGCCCGACACGATCGCCGCCACGCCGAGCTCGATGGCACGGCGGATGGCGTCGATGGTCATGCGGGCACCGCCCACGAGGATGCTCCCTGCATGCTCGCTGCGGATCGACGCCGCTTCGAGGCGCTCGTCCGGCCGCGTGCAGGCGACCGCGATCGGACCGTACGCCTCGCCGCCGATGCCGAAGATGCCCTGCACCAGCGCCACGTCGTTCTCGATGACGGCGCCCTCGCTGCCGAGCACCTCCACGACCCGTCCACTCGTGAACGCGCGCACCTGCACGGGCTGCGCCGCACCGCGGATCATGACCATGCCGGTCGAGTCACTGGCGCTCTCGATCGTGCCGGTGGCGGTGGACTTCACCGTGACCTTCATCATGCCGAAGATCCCCTTCGATTGGGCGATCGGTTCGTCCTTCGCGATCGCCGCACCGACGGGCTTCAGCAGCAGACCCGGCACGTCGCGCGGGGCGCACGAGAGCAGGTTGGACATCTTCATCGGCGTGATGTCCCCCTCGAGGTCGGTCTGCGCGACGACATCGGTCGCCGCAACGCGGTCACCGACCTGCACGGTGATGCGTCCGGTGAGCGGAAGGAGGCGGCGCGCGCGGTACCGCACGCGTGCGCTCACGGTCAATCCGGGTGTGTAGGCCTTCGCCATGGTCGTCTCCTCAGTCAGGGTGAAGTTCGAGTGCCTTCGCCCACGAGGCGACGAGGCGTCGGCCTTCGGTCCCGGCGGGAACCGTCAGCGGACGGCCGCGACCGTCGAGGATGAGCCCGACGCTGCCCCCGCGCACCTCACGCTTGACGACCACGCCCGGACCGGCGCCCACGTCGAACCCGCGCTCGGGCGTGACCTCGATGTGCGCCCGTTCACCGATGCGCAGCAGCTTCATCTCCTGGCCCATCAGCGTTCCCTCGGCGCTGCCTCCCTCCCAGCGCGCGCTCCAGCGCATGACGGGCTTGCCAGCGACCGCAGTGCCCGCCGGGGCGATGCACGTGCCGAGCATGACCAGACAGTCGCGCTCGAAGACCTCCATCGCCGCACGCTCATGCACGGTCGCCAGCACGCCCAGGTGCGGCATCATGAAGATGCTGTCCTTGGCGAGCTCAGTGAAGCCCTCGGGCTCGAAGGCATCGATGAGCATGGACGCGGTCTGCTCCATGCGCGGGGCGTGGCTGAGCACCCCGCCGCTGGCCACGAGCAGGTCGAGCTTCATGCCGCTCACGAGCGAACGGCCGCCCTCCTGCTGGCTGAAGGCATCGCCGACGGTGCGCTGCTGCTGCACTCCCTTGAGCTCGGTCGCGAACGCCTTGTGCTGCACGTACGCCAGCCGCAGCGCCTCGCGGCTGACGGCCTGCTCGAACACCAGCGCCTCGTGCGTCTGCGGGATCGTGGTCGGCCGGATCATCTTGTTCTTGACCCGGTTGCGCAGTTCCCGCTCGTCCATGTCCAGGTGCACCCAGCGCAGCACGCTGTCCATGCCGGCCTCGGCGCAGACGTTGCTGATCGAGTAGCTCATCCCCAGGTTCGCGCTGACGGTGCGGTTGAAGGAGCCGTCGAAGACGCTGAAGACGTCGGTCGTCGCGCCGCCGATGTCGACACCGACGACGTTGATCCCACGCCCCTTCGCGATCGCCTGCAGGATGTCGCCGACCGCACCGGGGGTCGGCATGATGGGCGCATCGGCCCATGCGATCAGCCGGTCGTAGCCGGGCGCATGCGCCATCACGTGCTCAAGGAAGACATCGTGGATCGTCTCGCGCGCAGGGCCCAGGTTCTCGCGCTCAAGCGTCGGGCGCAGGTTGTCGACGACCTTCAGGTCAAAGCCCCCGGCCGCGAACGTGCGCTCGATGGCAGGCCGCGCATCGCGGTTCCCGGCGAAGATGATCGGCAGGCTGTACTCGCCGCCGAAGCGCGGCCGTGGCTTCGCGGGCGCGATGAGTTCGGCGAGCTCGGTCACCTTCTTCGTGTCGCCGCCGTCGGTTCCGCCCGAGATGAGGACCATGTCGGGCCGCAGCTCGCGGATGCGCTGCACCTGCTCGTGCGGCCGGCGACGGTCGTTGCTCGCGATGGTGTCCATCACGATCGCGCCCGCACCAAGCGCCGCACGCTTGGCGCTCTCGGCAGTCATTTCCTTCACGACGCCCGCGACCATCATCTGCAGTCCGCCGCCGGCGCTGCTCGTCGAGATGTACGCATCGCATCCATCCGCAGCATCATCCGACGTGCGACGGAGGATCGTGCCATCGTCGTTCACCAGCCGCCGTCCGCTGAGCTCCTGCAGCTCAGTGACCGCATTGGTCACGCCGAGCGTGACGTCGGCGAACGGGGCTTCCACGGTCGTTGGCGCCTCGGCGCGGTGCGTCTGGCGATACACGCCATCCACGCACTCGATGAGGATCGCCTTCGTGGTGGTGCTGCCGCAGTCGGTGGCGACCACGACCTTGATGCTGCTTGGATCCTTCGGCATGGAGGGCGCAGGCTACGGACTCGGGCTGCACATCGCGCGCGCCCTGTTATGGGGAACCCGCGCCGCCGTCGCGCCCTCGGGCCCATGGCTGCGCGGACGCGCTCGCTCCACCAGGTTCCGCTCGCGCTCACGTCCGTCGCTCGGCGGGGCCGGCACCCGCCTCCGAACGCATCGTTCGTGCCGCCTTCGCGACTCCCAAAGCCGCGCGGCGCAGGGCCGCTCGGTCGCTGCGGACGGCGCGTCGCATCGTTGGTGACCGCGTGGCAGTGGTGAGCTCTGTTGCGGCCGTCGCGGAACAGGGGCGCGGCATGCCTCGCAGAGCGAGTTCCGCAGCCTGCGAGGAAAGCTGGCGCGCAGTCGCAGTCAGTGGCCACGGGGTGACAGACGCGCCAGTTTCTGAGCAGGCGAGGACTGTCTGAGCGAACGAGGCATGCCGCGACCAAAGGGAGCGACGGCCGCATGAGCACGCGACGTACCGCGACCCCACGGGAGCGACGGCCGCACGAGCAACGCGCCGCCGTCGCGCGATTCACGAAGACTCGGGAGACGGCCCGGCGGCCCGCGAGCGAGCCTCGATCACCAGGCAGATCGCCTCGACGCTCCCGCGACGCTCCAAGAGCGCGGCAAGCGTGGTGAACGCGGCGGGGTCACCCACGATCGACGCGAACGGCGTGAGCGCGTGCATGGCATTCGCACCAATGGCGTTCAGCGGGCGGAACGACTCGAGCGCCAGCAGCGCGGGTGCCACCATGCCCCGCCGCACGATCTCATCCGCGATTCGACCGACCACCGCCGCTTCGGCGTCGGTGAGCGTGGCTGGTCCCGGAGGCTCGACGGCAAAGGCATGCCGGAGCGCATCGCGCCAGCTGCGTGCGGGATCCGTCATGGCTTGGTTCCCCGCGCTGAACCCACGGTCAACCACCACGCGTGCCAGGCGAACAGTGCAGCCTGCACGTGCGCGCGTTCGGACGCCCTCACCCCATCAAGGTGGAAGGAGATCGCGCCGCGACCGGCGGGGCGTGCGAACGTGGCACCCGCGTCCTTCACGGTGCACATGGTGACCGCCGACCAGGACAGGCGCCGCTGCCTGAATGGGCCCGCCCGAACGATGCCATCACCGTCGATCGTGCATCGGCACCCAGCCCAACCTTCCGCGGTGATCGCCGACAGGCCGACAGCCGCCAGCGCTCCCACGAACCAATCCCGTGCGGCCATCCCCACGGCGACCGCCAGTGCCGCGATCACCAGGGCCAGCAGCACGCGCCGGCCGGGCCGCTCTCGTGCGAGGCATTCGGACCACTGGATCGACTCGGGCATGGCCACGCCCCGATCCTACGATCCGTGGATGCCCACCACCGTCCTCGACGTCAACGCTGCCGAGATCGAGACCACGCGTGAGTGGGCCCTCTGGGCCGACGCCAACGATCCGCTTGCCGCGCTTCGCGATCGATTCGAGCTTCCGCGTGGATCCGACGGCGCACCACTGGTGTACTTCCAGGGCAACTCACTCGGTCCGATGGCCCGGCGGACCCGTGAACTCGTGCTCGAGGTGATGGATCAGTGGGGAGCCCGTGGCCACTACGCACGGTTGGAAGGCCCACGTCCCTGGATGGACTACCACGCCCATGCACGACGGTCCCTCGCCGCCCTCGCCGGTGCGCGTGAGCACGAAGTCGTCGCGATGGCCGGGCTCACCGAGACCCTGCACCTCCTGATGGCCTCGTTCTGGAGGCCACACACCGGGCGGGACCGCATCATCATGGAGGCGTCGGCGTTCCCGAGCGATCGCTACGCGGTGCGGAGCCACGTCCAGGCGCGCGGCTTCGATCCCGACGCATGCATCATCGAGGTGCCGCCCCGCGCGGACGGGCTGCTCCACGCCGAGGACTTCGCGCAAGCGTGCAGCGCAGCCGGTGATCGTGCCGGCCTGCTCCTCGTGGGCGGCGTGAACTATGCCACGGGCCAACTCCTGGACCTCGGTGCGTTGGTCGCGGCCGCGCACGCGGTCGGCGCCTTCGCCTGCTTCGACCTGGCGCATGCCATGGGCAATGTCCCGCTCTCGCTGCACGACCTCGGTGCGGATGCGGCGGCCTGGTGCGGCTACAAGTACCTGAACGGCGGTCAGGGTGCGACGGCGGGACTGTTCATCCATGAGCGCCACGGGTTCGATGGCACCACGCCGCGCTTCGCGGGCTGGTGGGGCGTGCCGCTCGCCACGCGCATGGCCATGGAGCGTGACTTCGTGGCCACGCCCGGTGCCGATGGATGGCAGGTCAGCGGGCCGAGCGTGATCGGCATGGCGCCGCTGCTCGCGAGCCTCGAACTCTTCGACGCCGCGGGCTTCGATCGCCTGCGGGCCAAGTCATTGCGGCTCACGGCCTTCCTGGAGATGCTCCTGCGCGAGCGCGTTCCCGAGGCGCGCGTGCTGACACCGGCGGCCACGCATGAGCGCGGCGCGCAACTGTCGATCCAGCTCGACGAGCGCTGCATGGAACGGCACGCACTCCTGCTGCCTGCCGGAATCGCCTGTGATACCCGGCGGCCCAACGTCATCCGCGCGGCCCCTGCACCGCTCTTCAACACCTTCGCTGAGGTCTGGCGCTTCGTGGATGCGCTCGCATCGACCCGCTGAGTGATCGTGGCGCCGGCGCCATGGCGCCGGCCGTGACCGGCACGCCCCCGCACGCCCGCGCCACGGCGGTCAGTCACCGGTTTCGCTGCTGGCTTGGGCCTGCTGCGGCGCCTTGCGTTCCGCCGTGAGCATGAGCACTGCGCCGCCCACCGCAACGATGCCTCCCAGCCACTGCAGGGTGGTGAGACGTTCCTCGAACACGACGGCACTCGCCGCACTCACCAGGAACGGCTGCAGCTGCAGGACGCCGCTGGTCACGGCCACACCGAGCCGCGCGATCGCGACGTAATAGAAGACGTGGCCCGCTGCGATGCCCGCCACCGCGCTGATCGCCAGGAAAATGAGTTCACGCGATCCGAGCGAGGGAACGTACGCACCGCCGTCCCGGCCGAACGCCAGCATCAGGGCGATCAGGCCGACGGCCGTGAGTTGGCAGATCACCGCAAAGGCAAGCACCGGGTGGTACGGCGCCATGAAGCGACGCACGCTCAGTCCGTAGCAGGCATAGCCGAGTCCGGAGCAGACGGCCATGAGCACGCCGGATCCGTTGGCGCCGCCGAGCGAGAAGTCGCCACCGAAGAGCACCGGCATGAGTCCCGTGATGAGCAGGGCGAAGCCCACCAGGTACCTCATGGTGCGCATCACCGCACGCTCGGCCGGGAAGAGGAACCAGGCACCCAGCGCGACGAAGATCAGCTGGCTCCTCAGCCCGAACGTCACGATGCCCGGCGTGGCAAGCCCGAACGCCGCGGTGAAGCAGGCCTGCCCGGCGACGTTGGCGATGCTCGGCACGATCGCCGCCGTCCAGATGCCCCTGGGCATGCGGCCTCGCCACGCGTGCCAGAGCACGTACGGAAGCCAGAGCACCGCGCTTGCCCCGTAGCGCCAACCATTGTTGCTCCAGAAGTCCACGCCACGGCCCGCGAGATCGCGCAAGAGCAGCGGGACCGTGCTCCATCCGAGCAGCGCGGCCAGCGCGTTCATCGAACCGATGCGCCGGCTGCGCGCGGGATCGTCGTCCGCTCCATGGACGTTGGGTCGTGGATCAGCCATCGGTCACATCTGCACGAGCCGACCGCCGTCGACCGGCAGGTTCACGCCGTTCACGTAGCCCGCCGCCGGCGAGCAGAGGAAGAGCACCGCCGCCGCGATCTCGTCGGGATGGGCGATCCGCCCGGCGGGAATGGTGGCGATGGCGTCGCGCTCGATGTCCGTCACCTCCACGCCGGCCCGGCGCGCCTTGCCCTCGAAGAGCGAGGCCAGCCGCCCGGTCTGCGTGAACCCGGGCATCACGTTGTTCGCGGTGATCCCGAACCGGCCAAGTTCGTGCGCCAGCGTGCGCACCCAGTTCGCCACGGCGGCGCGCACCACGTTGGACACGCCGAGCCCGCGCAACGGCGTGGTCACGCTGGTGCTGGTGATCGACACAAGCCGACCGAAGCCCGCCGCGCGCATGCCCGGCGCACACGCCTGCATGATCGCCTGGCCGGTCGCCACATGCTGCGAGAGGGCCGCCGAGAACAGCGCCGGGTCGGCATCGATCGCGAACCCCGCCGCGGGTCCACCGGTGTTGTGCACGACCACGTGCACCGGATCGCGCGCGGCGAGTGCGTCGATCGAACGCTGCACGGCCTGCCAATCGGCGTGGTCGACGAGCACGGTGGAGTGGCCCGGGCCGATGGCGGCAAGTTCCCCGGCGACCTTCGCAAGGCCTTCGTCGTTGCGCCCGGTGATCGTCACGCGGGCGCCCGCCCGCGCCAGCGCGATCGCGCACGCGCGACCGATGCCCTGCGTGGCTCCGCCGACCAAGGCATGGCGGTCATCAAGCCTGAACCAGTCGCGCTGCTCGTGCATCGTCGGAGTGTAGGTGGTGCCACGCACCCCACGCGCCGCTGCCGCCGCGCGCCGAACCAGGCACGTGCTTCAGTGCAGCCGCAGCGTCATCGCGCGGGGAACGCGCGGTACGACACGCCGGACTCGGCGAAGAGATCGACGGCCTTCCGGATCGACTCGGACCACGGCTCGTTGCCATGATCGACCTCGAAGGTGACCACCTCGGCCAGTCCCGCCTGGATGATCGCGAG
This sequence comes from Planctomycetaceae bacterium, assembly GCA_027490145.1. Taxonomy (GTDB): domain Bacteria; phylum Planctomycetota; class Phycisphaerae; order Phycisphaerales; family SM1A02; genus SYIB01. Next base: position 33,055 of record JAIXYQ010000007.1, on the reverse strand, counting down.
GGAGCACTGCACGCACGGACTGAAGCTGGAGTAGATCGTGCAGCCCACCGGGCTCACGCCGTTGCGTGCGCACTGCACGATCGCGTTCATCTCGGCGTGACAGATGAGGTCGTACTTCACGGGGCGCTCGAGCCGCTCGGGACGGTCCGCGACGCCGCGCGGCAGGCCGTTGAACCCCGTGGAGAGGATCTGCTTGGACGGGCTGACGATGACGGCGCCGACCTGGCGTGAAGGATCCTTGCTCCATCCGGCGATGGTGCGGCTCAGGTCGAGGAAGCGCTGGTGCCAGTGGTCATTCATCGGGTGCGGCCTTGGGTGCATCCTCGCCGGGATCACCCGCCGCGTCCACCGCGCGCAGCGTGAGCCGACCGATCACGAGGTCGGGGGCACCCGGCCGCCCGGCCCAGACCACCACCGGCCCACGGGTCCCGACCTCGATGCGACCCGCAGGGAACGTGGCCAGCTTCATGCGGCCCGTCACGCGTTCGTCGGGCGGCTGCGTCGCGGCGATCCGCACGCGCGTGGATCGCTCGGCACGGTCGGCCGGCTCGTCGGGCCCATCGCCTTGATCACCACCGCGCGTACGCGGAAGATCGTGTCCCACGTCGATCGTCGCTGATCGCTCGGCCTCACCAACCAGGCCCGCCTCGATGAACACGTCGTACGCACCGGGGTCGAGTTCGGCCACCCATGCGCAGCGCGCGAGCGGATCGGTCCATCCCTCGATCACGCCCGGATCGACCTGTTGGTCGAAGGCATAGACCAGCGATGAGCCCTCGAGCTCCGCCAGGGCCGGATGCCCGATCCACCGCGCACCGCTGCGCTGCATCGGTGGCCAGAGGTCGATCGGCGCCACCGTCGGCAGCGTGGTCCCCGACGTCGCGGCGTCGATCCATCCTTCGATGAGCGGCTTCACGCGGCTGGCCGGCAGCGCATACGTCGCCGTACGGTCGGGCCGTGCGATGTTGATGCCGATCGCGCGGCCATCGAGTCCAAGGATCGGTCCTCCCATGCGCATGCACGGCAACGGCGTGTCATGCTGCAGCACGCCGCCGAACCCGCTTGCACGGCGGCTCGCAGGAAAGAGCGCCGTGCTCTGGGCGATGCGTCGGTCGTCGGGTCGCACCGTCACGCGCGTCAGGAGCGACATCGGCGAGCCGTCGCGGTCGATCTCGATCAGCAGGAGTTCGCCTCCGCCGTACGCCCGGACGATGCGGCCGATGTCGCCCTGCTTGGTCACCGCCTGCCCGGCGAGCCGCAGCACACGATCACCGGCACGAAGTCCCGCGACCCAGGCGGGCGAACCAATCGTGGACTCGATCACCTTGACACCCTGGCCACCCTGCCCGTCCGGACCGCCCGGCTCCACGCGGATGCCCAGGAATCCCGACAAACCATCGACGGTGTTCTCGCGCAGCCCATCGAGTCCCGTGATGCCCCAGGACTCACCGTTCCACTGCGACGAGGCACTCACGACGATCGTGCCGGAGGTCGGCACGGCCGCGTCGGACCATTCGATCGGCACCAGGTCCTCGCCATCGACCTTGAGCACCACCAGATCGAGATCGCGGTCACGGGCGACGCGGCGTGCCCGCACGGTGGTGCCCACCGGCAAGGTGACCTCGACCGCCTCGCTCGATCGGCCGACGTCGCTGTCCTTGGCCAGGAGCACGCCCGATGCATCGATCACGGTTGCCAGGCAGACCGGCCGATGGTCCACCAGCACCTGGCAGACCGACTGCAGCCAGGGCGTGGTCACTTCCCCGGTGATCTCGCGCAGCGCAGGTGCGCCGCGACCTGCCTCGGCCGTCGGCTCGAACTCGCCGCGCTCGCCGGCCCACATCTCCTGCAGCTTGGCCGGATCCATCGTGCGCCCGCCTGTCACCGTGCCTGCCTTGAGGTCGGCCATCCGTGACGACGCGAAGTCGCTCGTGCACATCGAACCCAGCGTGGGCTCGCCGCTGGTCGTGCTCACGATCCCGACGAGCCGCCCCTGCAGGTCGAACACGCCCCCGCCGGAGTCCCCGCCGGACATCGGTGCATCGAGATCGACGGCATGCTCGCGTTGGTGGACCACGCGTCCGATGCGCATGACCGCCGCACGATCCTTCATGAATCCATGCGTATGGCCGAAGGGTGCGAGCCAGTCGCCCGCCGTCAGTCGCGCCGATGGTCCCAGCCGCGCGGCAACGATGCCCTCGACGGGATCGAACCTCACCAGGCCGCAGTCCTTGTTTCCTTCGCAGTGCAGGCCGGCGGTCGTGCCGGGAATCGTGCGTCCATCCGGCAGTTCGATGGCCACGGCCTGGCCCGGCTTCTCGAAGCAGTGGCCCGCGGTGAGGATCCAGCCCTCCTGGGCATCGATGATCGTGCCGCTGCAGGAGCCGCCGCCACCGAGCTCCGTCACCTTGATCGCCACCTGCGTCGGACGGACCGCCTGCGACAGCGCCTTCAGGCGTTCCTCCAGCACACGGAGATCCTGCAATCGTTCCGGCGTTCGAAGATCGGGATCGCCCGCACGGGCATCACGGGCGGGGACCGCGGTGGACAGGATGAGTGCCGCCAGCAGTGCCGGCTGCATGCGAGGCCGGATGGACCTCAGCGCTCCCACGACCCCTGCGAGGACTCGCTCGAGCCCCAACCTCGCGTGTCCAGGCGAACGCCGTCGGGCTGCGCGGCGAAGAGCGTGCGCAGGTCTTCCAGCCGTTGGGCCACCAACTGCATCGATGCAGGGCGATCACCGGGGCGAACCTGGACGCACTCCAGGATCAGGTCCGACAGCATGGGATGGATCGACTTGTTGCGGGCGGACGGCGGCACGGGTGGCTTGACGGCCACGGGCGTGAACTCGCCTCCGAGCGCCTTGGGGTCGGACTTCGACGGGATGGCCGTGGGGATCGTGTCGCCGACGAGCACCCAGTACATGGTCGCACCGAGGTTGTAGATGTCGGTCTGACCGTTCACTTCCTGTCGGTGCGCCTGCTCCGGCGCGAGGTAGCCGGGCGTGCCCTGGATGCGCTTCTTCACCGTGCCGAGTGCGCACGCCTGGCCGAGGTCGATGATCTTGACCGTGCCGCCGTCGGCGATCATCACGTTGATCGGCTTCATGTCGGCGTGGCAGAAGCCCTTCTCGTGCATGTGCGCCAGTCCCCGGGCGATCTGGGCGAAGATGCCCGCGGCCTCGACCATGGTCCTGGGCAGGGCCTTGTCGAGCGTCGGCGCATCGAGGAGTTCCATGGTCAGCGCGATCTCGACCACCTTGAAGAACTTCTTGTTGCGGTGGATCTTGTGGAGCGCGCGGATGTTGGGGTGCGAGAGCTTGCTGCCGATCTCGTACTCGAGTTCAACCTGGTCCAGGTAGCGCTGGTCCTTGTCCGTGTTCTTCACCACGTGCTTCAGGGCGTAGATCTGCTTGTCGGCGGGATCCTGCACGGCAAAGACCATGCTGGCCGCACCGGTGCCGAGCGGGGCGATCACCTTGAAGCCGAAGATGTCCTTGACAGCGAGGGAAGACATTGCGAACCATTGCCGCCAGACGCCGCGACGGGACAGGCTCCCACGCGCATGTGGCCCGGAGTGAAGTGAGCGGGAAGTGTAGGGATCGCGGGCGTTCGGCTCAAGCCCGACCGTCGGTCAACGGCGCAGCTGGGCCTCGAAGTCGGCCTGACGGAAGAACTGTCCGGGGCTGGCGGTGCCATCCACGTCACTGCGAAGCAGGACACGGTCGGCGGGGATCGAGAAGCGGTCCTGCAGGGCCCGGACCAGCGTGACCAGTTCCTGCATCTGCAGGTCCGTGAAGGCCCGGCGGTTGCCGTTGCCGACCAGGCAGATCGAGATCGTGGTGGCACTCGCGCGCTCGGCGGACTTGGCCAGCGTGGCCGGATCATTGGCCGCACGCAGCAGGCCGCCGGGGGCGGTGGGGCGGATGTGGCGGCACATCTCCTGCCGATCCCAGGCCGGGCTCACGTGCACGCTGCCGTCGGCCATGCCTTGGCCGTTGCCGATGATGAAGTGGAAGCTCGATCCGCCGGTCTGGCGGCTCAGCAGGTCCGGGTCACCACCGGCGGTGCCCGATCCGTGGACGACGATCCCCTTCCACGCGGCTGCCTGGGCCTGTCGGGGTTCGACCGGCCCGACGTTGCCGCCGATCCGCACCGGATTGACCGCCATGGTCATCGGCGGAGCACCGGTGTCGCCGAGCATGAGCAACCCGGCCGTCAGCGTCATCGCAGCGATGAACACCGACCACACGATGCGGGTGCGACGGGTCGAGGCGCTGGGCTTGGTGGGCGAGTACGACATGGTGCGTGGCTCTCAGGGTTCATCGGCCACGATTCGTTTGGTCTGCAACGATTGTTCGAGATGACCCCTTGACAGGCCGCGACTGGGCTCACGTGTCCTGGCCAAGCCTCGCCCGAAGCGCGGGCTGCGGCACCCCGTACTCATCCGGCAACTCCTTGGGCGAGAAGCCATCGCGCAATCGGTCGTAGCGGTCGTACTGGTTGTAGGGCTCGTCCGGATTGAAGAGCACGCGCTGGCAACCGGCCGCGGCCGCAACGAGGGCTGCACCCAGCAGCACGCGGCGCACCATGGATCGTGTCGGCTGTCGCATGGCGACCATGCTAATGGTGGTGGCGCGCGGGAGCGGCACGATCACTTGCCCAGCTGGATCGGCTGCGCCGCCGTGTGGCCCACGGCCTCGATCCTGGCCCCGGTGAGCGCATCCTCGTAGACGGCCAACACGCTGAGCGGGCCCTGGCAGGCCAACCCCGCCAGCAACGGGATCTCAAAGGAGTAGTAGGTCCCCATGACCCCGCCTCGGTAGGACTCGCGCACCTGGAGGGGGCTCGCAAAGCTCTCCGCCAGGAGCGGCTGCGTGCCGGCGGGCGCCGTCAGCGAGAAGACCCGGAACCCCATCGTGCCCACGGCCTGCGTGAAGCGGCCACGCCCGTCGTGCGTCTCGACGCGCACGACGACCCAGCAGCCGTCCGGCCGCTGCTCGAGCACCGGCGCCGGATTGAGCACCAAGGTCGTGACCGTCGGCAGGGCCTTGATCGCCTCGGGAGAGAAGCTCCCGGCAGCCATGGCCGACGCCAACTTGTTCTGGAGTTCCTGGTTCTCGCGTTCGAGGGCTTGCGAGCGATCGACGGCCGCCTGCATGTCGCGGCGGAGCGCATCATTGGGCGACGGAGAGACGACCGTGGCGGAGCAGCCGCCGAGGAACACGAGGGCAAGAAGGATGGATCGGGTCATGATTCGTCGTCCTGTGCTGCGGCGAGGCTGACGTCGAAGGCCAGCTGTTCCAGCGCCACGCTGAAGTCCACGTTGCGGACGCATATGGTGGCCGGCACGTCGAGCCGGCAGGGCGTGAAGTTCAGGATGCCGCGGATCCGGGCCTCGACGAGCATCGCCGCGACGGCAGGCGCTGCGTCCGCCGGCACCGCCACGATGCCGATGTCCGCCTTGAGCGCGCCGACGCCCCGCACCAGATCGTCGATCGGGCGCACCTTGTGGCCGGCAATGCTGGTCCCGACGATCTCCCGCGAGCGATCGAAGACCGCCTTGATCTCGAAGCCGTCCTCCTCGAAGCGTCGGTACGAGAGCAGCGCGCGCCCGATGTTGCCTGCGCCCACCAGCACGCATGGCCAGGCGCGGTCGATGCCCATGATCATGCGCAGACGCTCGAGCAGGTCGATGCACCGGTAGCCGACGCCGGGCTGCCCGAAGTGCCCGAAGTGCGCCAGGTCCTTGCGGACTTGCGCGTCGGTCAGGCCCAGAGCCTCGCCGAGCTGGCGGCTGCTGATCGTGGCGCTGCCATCCCGCGCGCGGAGCTTGAGCTCCCGCAGGTAGAGGCTCAGGCGGCGGGCCGCCGGCCGTGGCACGCGCGATCGGGACGACATGCGGCCGAGTGTACGGCAGCGCGCGCGGGCGGCCATAGACTGCGATCATGCACCTGGCGCAGATCCTCGCGGGACCCTCGATGAGCGCGAGCTTCGAGTATTTCCCTCCCCGGACCGAGGCCGGTTGGGGTGCACTCTTCGCGACCATCGCCGAGTGCGAGGCCCTTGCTCCAAGCTTCGTCTCGGTCACCTACGGGGCCGGCGGGTCGACGCGAGCCCAGACGCATGACCTGGTGGTGCGCCTGCGCCGCGACACGAGCCTGGATCCGATGCCGCACCTGACCTGCGTGGGTCACCGCGCCGCCGAGATCGACGGCATCCTCGATCGATATGCCGAGGCCGGCGTCAGCAACGTCCTCGCCCTGCGAGGCGATCCGCAGCCGGATGCGCCGACGGGCGACTTCGCGCACGCTGCGGACCTGGTCCGCGCGATCCAACGCTTCAACGATGCCGGCCGTCACGGGCCCGGCACACGCTTCGGCGTGGCGGTCGCGGGCTTCCCGGAGGGTCATCCCCAGACCCCCAACACCCTCGTGCAGATGGACCACCTGAAGGCGAAGGTCGACGCCGGGGCCGATGCCATCATCACGCAGCTGTTCTTCGACAACGGGGCATTCCATGACTGGCGCGAACGCTGCGAACTCGCCGGCATCCGGGTGCCGATCGTGGCCGGCATCATGCCGGTGACGAGCCTTTCGGGATTGCGTCGCATGGCCGACCTCGCCGCCGGCACGCGCTATCCCGCCAAGCTGCTGCGCGCGCTCGCGCGGGCAGGCAACGATGACGAGGCCGTGGCCCGCGTCGGCACGCACTGGGCGACCGAACAGTGCCGCGACTTGATCGATGCCGGCGTGGCGGGGCTCCACTTCTACACCCTGAACAAGTCGGCCAGCACGCGAAGGATCTACGAAACGCTCGGTGCCCGCACGAGTGCCCAGCTGCGGCCGGGCTGATGGAGGCCCGGCGGCGAGCCCCGCACCCGGGCACCGGCAGACGCGTGATCAGCGTGGCGCGAGCCACACGCCGCGCAACACCTTGGACAGCGTGGGATTGGTTCCGGCCTGATCCATCGCGCCCAGGCCGGCGGCCGTGGCGTCGGCATCGCCGAGCTGGAAACCGATGTACGCCTGCACCAGCCCGAGATCGAAGGCATCGGCCTGCCGTGGTGCTTCGTCCTTGGCCCGCGCCAGCACGGCCCGCAAACGCGCGGCATCCGGCAGCAGCGAGGCATCGAACTTCACGTCGATCATCTCGGGACTCGAGATGAACAGGTCGTGCAGCGTGAGCCCGGCACTGCGGAGCAACCCTGCACCGATCTGCGCATTGGCCTTCACGGCCAGCGCCGTGGGATGGTCGAGCACCAACGCGGCCGCCGTCCGGGCGGAGTCCTCCGCCAGGAAGTAGTCGCCACGCTTCATCTGCGACGCCGCCATGCGCAGCAACTCATCCACGCGCTGCCCGGTCTCGGCATCGATGGTCTTCATCGTCATGCCATGCTTGAGGATCAAGGCGGTTTCCTCGGGCGTCAGCGGCCTGGGGCCACGGACCGCCGAACCATCGGTCGACGGCTTGGCGGCATCCTCGGGCTTGCCAGCCAGCTCGGACTCGCCTGAACGCAGCTGCTCGCGGATCGACTCCAGGAGTTCCGCGGCGTCATCGCCCGAGGCGGCAGGAGGCGTCTTGTCGCGCTCGCGCCGCTGTTTGGCATCCTCGGCTGCTCGGCCCTTGAGCCGCTCGATCACCGTGCGATAGTCCTTCGAGACAGGCTGTCCGCTCCGCTCCGCTTCATCGAGGCGCCGCCGGTAGGGCTGGTCGAACGCCGTCACCGCACGCTCGAACGGCACCATGCCGCGGTCGATGTCCTGCCGCACCTGCGCCGCCTCGTATGGACTCGGCGCGAAGAAATCCGGCCGATTCTCCGCACCGACCGTGGTCGCCCCGCGCACCGGGTGGAAGAACGTCGCGTAGCTGGGTCGGTTGCGGTCATCGGCCGCGAAGGCCAGTTGCCGCCACTGCTGGGCGCCGGATCGGTACCCCGCAAGCGACTGCGTACCCACCACGTCGTCGAGCCGGACCTGACTGTCGACGCGACGCCAATCAGGGACCCGCGAGAGCTCGACGGGATCCGGCGTCAGGTACGGTCGCCACTGGAACTGGCCGAGGCCGTTGGCCAGCAGGAACCGGTCCTGCGCGCGCGCGCTGTTGATGAACGCCGGATTGCTCAGTGCGGAACCCGCGAGGAACCCTTCGATGGAGCCGACGCGCGAGCCCCCCGAGGATGCCCCTGGATTCAGGAACGCCGTGCTGCCGCCGCGGAAGTCCGTCGGCGCGGTGTACCCCACGTTGCCCCGGAACTGTGAACCACCGGCCACGCCGCCGGTCACGACGAGGTTGCGGTAGTCGCACTCTTCCTTGCTGTAGCCCGAGCGCCGGGACTCATTCATCCCCGACGAGCCACGCCGCAGGTTGCGGTCGAGCGTCGTCCCCTGTCGGGAGGTTGCGTTGCGCGTCATGCTCGAATCGAGCGTGTTCTGGCCGTGCGCCGACGCGGCGACGGCCACCGCCAGGAGTCCGGGAATGAGCGCTCGATGCAGCACGGCGAAAGTATAAGGTTGCACCATGCGCGAACCCGCGACGGATCGGGCACATCCTTGGGCCGTGGCCGCCGTGCTGGCGCTGATGGCCATGGCCGTGACCTTCGGTCTGGTCGTTCCCAGCGCGCGACCATCGAGTTCAGATGACGGCTTCGTGCCCATCGGCGAGGTCATCGTGGGTCTCGAACGCCTGCGCCGCGAGCTCCAGGTCCAGGAACCCCTTCGGCCGGAGAGCCTGCGCCATGAATCGCAGGGCATGATGGCCACGCGGCTGGAGAGGGTCTTCGGGCGTCCCATCTCGATGCCCGATCTCTCCTCGACGGGACTGGTCCTGATGTCGATCCGCGTGGACCCCGATGCGGCGCCGCAGCACACCGCCATCCTGGCCTACGGCAACGGGATCGAGATGCAGGCCTGGATCGGCCTTGCCGAGGACGTCGGGCAATTCGCGGTCTGCGACAGGTTCGGACAGCTCATTCCCCTCGAGCGCGGCGAACTCGCGGGCGACATGGGCAGCACAGACGAGGCGTCGGTCTATGCCTGGCGCGACGACGGGCTGCTGTGGGTCGTCATGGGTGATGATGCGTCCATGCTCACCCAAGTCCTCGCCGGTGCCGACGCACCAGAGCGAAGCGCCGCGCCATCACGCTGAGTCCGATCGATCCGCGCCGGCACCCGGGCGTGGCCGCGGGCATCGTTACCATCGCTGCGCCATGGCACGCGCCTACATCACGACCCCGATCTACTACGTCAACGACCGACCGCACATCGGCCACGCCTACACGACCACGCTCTGCGACGTGTGGGCGCGTGCGATGCGGGCGTGCGGCGAGGACGTCTTCTTCCTCACGGGAACCGACGAGCACGGGGTGAAGGTCGAGAAGAGCGCCCAGGAGCGCGGCATCAGCCCCAAGGCGCTGGCCGACGAGAACAGCGCCGAGTTCCGCCGCGTGCTGGGCACGTTCGGACTCACCAACGACGACTTCATCCGCACCACCGAACCGCGCCACGAGCGGCAGGTGCAGGAGTTCGTGCGCCGGCTGCTCGCGACCGGTGCGGTCTACGCCGGTGAGTTCGAAGGCTGGTACGACGAGAGCCAGGAGGAGTACGTCACCGAAACCCGCGCGAAGGAGTGCAACTACCTGAGCCCGGTCAGCGGCAAGCCGCTCGTGCGTGCCAAGGAGCGGAACTACTACTTCAGGCTGAGTGCGTTCCAGGAGCGCCTCGAGGCGTTCTTCGCCGCCAACCCCGGCTTCGTCCGGCCCGAGGCCCGCTTCAACGAGGTCAAGGGCCGGCTTCGCGACGGCCTGCAGGACGTACCGATCACGCGCACCAACTTCACGTGGGGCATCCCGATGCCCAACGACCCCGAGCACGTCATCTACGTCTGGATCGATGCGCTCTTCAACTACGCCACGGCGCTCGGCCTGGCCGAACCCGATGGAGGCACCCGGCGCGACTGGTGGCCGGCGCGGTACCACGTGATCGGCAAGGAAATCCTCTGGTTCCACGCCGTGGTCTGGCCGGCGATGCTCATGGCACTCGAGTTGCCGCTGCCGGGCTGCGTCTACGCCCACTCGTTCTGGATCAGCAACGGCCAGAAGATGTCGAAGTCGATGGGCAACTTCATCGATCTGCCGACCATCGAACGCTACGTGGCGGCGTACGGGCTCGACGCGTGGCGCTGGGCGATGATCACGCAGGGGCCGCTCGGGGCGACCGATGCGGACTTCGTGCCCAAGCAGTTCCACGAGCTGTACACCGCGCAACTCGTCAACACCTTCGCGAATTGCGCGAGCCGAACCAGCGCCATGATCGGCAAGTACTTCGACGGAACGCTGCCCTGTGCACCCGAGGGCGGTCGTCCGGCATCGATCGCACCGGGATCACCGACCTGGCAGGCCCTGGTCGACGGTGCACGCGACCGGTCGCTTGAGCACTACCGCGCCTTCGAACTCGATCAGGCTGCCGACGCCGCGCTCTCGATCATCCGCGCCGTGGACGCCAGCATCAACGAGACCCAGCCCTTCAAGCTGGCCAAGGACCCGGCCAACCTTCCCGAGGTCGGGGCGATCCTGGCGTGCTGCGCACAGGGCGTGCGCGCGGCGGCCGCCCTGCTGCAGCCGATCCTCGTGACCAAGGCCGATGAGGTGCTCGCGTCCTACGGCGGGTGCACCCCGACGGACCTCGTGCGCGATGGCGGTTGGGGCACGCTCGCCGCCGGAACCACGATCACGAAGTGCGCACCGTTCATGCGGGTCGATGCACCGCCGGCCTGAGCGCGCGTGCGGGCGACGCGTCCGTCCATGCGGCCCATGAAAAAGCGGGACGGTCGAGGGGACCGTCCCGCCAGGGCGCGCCGCTCGGCGCGCGGAGGGGGGAAGAGGATCGGATCAGCGGCGCCGCATGCGGGCCACAGCCACGCCGAGGACGGCGAGGGCCAAGGCACCCGGCGAGGGCACCACGTTGTAGTCAAGGTCGATCGTGATGGCGTCGAGCGCCATCCCGCCGGAGGAGGTGAACTCCAGTCGCCACTGCGTCACCGCGCCGGTCGAGAGATAGCCATCGACCACGTCGAAGCGGTAGGAGCGCGACCGGTAGATCGAACCATCGTCGAAGATCTGCTGGTCCCGCTCCTCGAGCGAGGCCGGTGCGATGAAGGTGACCGCGCCGGCGCCATCCACCAAGCGCAACTTCATCTGCCCGAGTTCGACGCAACCGTCGTACGAGGCCAGATTCACCACGACCGAGCGCAGGCGCTGCGTGGAGAATTGCCCGCCGACGAGCTTGACGTCCAGACCGGCGTCACCCGCGCGGATGTCACCATCGGCATCCAGCACCGACCCGGCCCCGAAGTTGAACAGCGAGCAGCCGCAGAAGGACCCTGCTCGATCGGCGACGTTGAAGCCGCCCGATCCGCTCATGAATGATTCCCATCCCGCGAAGATCGTGTTGGCCTGGCCGCGCCATTCCGGAACCGCTTCGTTGACGATGGCACCCTGCGCCAGCGGTGCGATAACCACCGCGGCGACAGCCGCTCCCATAAATAGATACATCCCTCTTCTCCTCTCCTAGTTTTTGCGATTCGAACGGAACCGCTCCGAAATCATCATGTCGCGGGAACCGACGAAGCAAAGCGTCGCGTGGAGAAAAATCGCGAATTCAGTGCAACCGCAGTTTGCGGGTGTTCGGGATGGAATTTATGCACGCACCGAGCGTCGCCGCGGTTCATCGTGCCGGACCGACCGGCTCAATAGGACTTCGCCCAGACCACGCGGCGTGCGCTCGGCCTGCCGCTGAACGGGCACGTGCCCGGCTCGGCATCGCCATCGATCGGGATGCAGCGCACCGTCACACCCAGCTCGTCCTTGATGCGTTCCTCGATCGCCGGATCGCCGCAGAAGTGCGTCATGGCGAAGCCAGCATGCATCGGCGTGGGTTGGCCCTCGGCCACCGCAGGGGCGGCGAACCAAGCCTTGAACTCGGCTTCCGTGTCGATGCTCCGCGTGTTGGCCGAGCGGTGCGCCACCGCGCGCGCGAGGAGACCGTCCTGGATCTCCTGCAGGAGCGCCGCCACGCCGCCCACGAAGTCGCCGCGCTTGACGGCCGACTTCTCCTTGTGGCCACGATCACGGCGGGCACAGAACACGCTGTCGGCCTCGATGTCGCGCGGTCCGACCTCCAGGCGGATGGGAACGCCGCGCTTGATCCAGGTCCATGCCTTCTCGCCGCCACGGATGTCGCGGTCATCGATCTCGACGCGCACCGGCTCGCCTGCGAACGACACCGACGAGAGTTCCTTGGCCAGGGCCCGGCACCATCCGAGCACCTGCTCGGCCATCTCGGGCTTCTGGATCACGGGCAGGATGACGACGTGCGCGGGCGCGAGACGAGGTGGCAGCACCAGGCCGTCATCATCGGCGTGCGTCATGATCATGCCACCGATCAATCGGGTGCTCACACCCCATGACGTCGTCCAGGCGTGCTCCTGCACGCCGTCCTTCGACTGGAACTGGATGCCGCTCGCCTTCGCGAAGTTCTGCCCGAGGAAGTGGCTCGTGCCCGCCTGCAGCGCCTTGCGATCCTGCATCATGGCCTCGATGCAGTAGGTGCGGACGGCACCCGGGAACCGCTCGCCTTCGGTCTTCTCGCCGCAGATGACCGGCATGGCCATCCACTCCTGCGCGAAGGTCTCGTAGACGCGCAGCATCTTCATCGTCTCGTCCACGGCTTCGGCCTCGGTCGCGTGCGCGGTGTGGCCCTCCTGCCAGAGGAACTCGGCGGTCCGCAGGAAGAGCCGCGTGCGCATCTCCCACCTGACCACGTTGGCCCACTGGTTGATGAGCAGCGGAAGGTCGCGGTAGCTCTGCACCCACTTGGCGAAGGTCGCACCGATGATCGTCTCGCTCGTCGGGCGCACGATCAGCGGCTCCTCGAGCTCGCCGTCGGGGATGAGCTTGCCGTCAGGGCCCGGCTTCAGGCGATGGTGCGTGACGACGGCACATTCCTTGGCGAAGCCCTCGACATGGTCCGCCTCCTTCTGCAGGAAGGACAGCGGGATGAAGAGCGGGAAGTACGCGTTGCGGTGCCCCGTCTCCTTGAACATGCGGTCGAGCGCACGCTGCATGTTCTCCCAGATCGCATAGCCCCAGGGCTTGATGACCATGCAGCCGCGCACGGGGCTGTTCTCGGCAAGGTCCGCCGCACGCACGACCTGCTGGTACCACTCGGCGTAGTTCTGTTCGCGCGTGGGAGTGATCGCCGTCTGGGGCGCGCCCCCCTGCTTCTGCTGCTTGCCGTCGCTCATGGTGCTGCTCCCATCGGGGTTCGAGGATCCTGCCGCAGCCGCCAGGCTGCGTGAAGGCGGGGAACGCTACGGCTTTTCCGGCGCTTCAGCAGGCGCGGGCGTTGGCGCCACCAGCTTGGGTGCCGGATTCGGCGCGGGGGCATCCTTCGATGGCGCCGCCGTCGCGGCGGTCGGCGCGGCGGGTTCGCCGATGGCCTTGGGGTTGTTGCAAACCGGCACGCGGGCCTCGGGCAGGCGCCAGCGCTGGAGATAGGTCACGCGATAGGGCGCCAACGCGGCACCTTCAAGGTGCACCGTCATGAGCTGCCACAGCCCGTCGGCATTGCGCCAGAGCACGTCGACTTCCGCGAACGAGCCGTTCACGCGCACGCGCTCGATGCTCCAGACGCGCTCGCCATCCTTGGTCATCGCGACCGCGCCGGGCCCGAGCAACGTGGACACCTTGTTCCACACCGTCTGCTGCATGCCCGGCGGCAGGTTCCAGACGAGCGGAACGCTCGGATCCGTCGCGGCGTGCGACGCATCGAGCGCGCGTGCCATGACCTGCGGCACGGGATCGAGGAACGGGTCGAGCTGCTGCCATCCATCCTGCTGCGGATAGGCAGCCTTCATGTTGCAGCCGCCGAGCATGGCCGGCAGCGCGAGCAGGATCAAGCAGATGACGATCGATGCAGTCCGTTGCATGCGTGGTCCTCCGGCACGGGGCCGGTGATGCTTCCGGCACGGGGCCGGCGTCGATCAGGAATCGACCTTGGCGATCATCCAGTACTCCAGTTCGACTGGAGCCTGACGACCGAAGATCGTAACAAGGACCCGGACCAGGCCCTTGTCGGGCAGGACCTCGTCGACCGTGCCCTCGTAGTTCTGGAAGGGGCCTTCGCGGATCGAGACGTTGTCGCCCTTGACGAACTCCATCTTGACCTGGGGAGCCTCTTCCGGCTTGCGGCTGTCGAAGAGCATCTTCTCGACCTCGGCCGGCGACATGGGCGCCGGACGACCCGAGGTGCCGACGAAGTCGCCGACGCCCGAGGTTTCCTTGATCATGAAGAAGACATCCTGGGGGATGCGCCCATCCGGCTCCAGGCGCATTTCCACGAAGACGTAGCCCGGATAGAGCTTGGTCTCGGTGACCTTCTGCTTGCCGCCCTTGACGGTCTTGGACTTCTCCGTGGGCACCATGATGCGCCCGATCAGGCGCTCCATGCTCTCGATCTGCACCTTGCGCAGCAGCGAGTTGCGCACGCTGTCTTCCTTGTTGCTGGCCACGCGCAGCACGAACCAGTCCATGCCCTCGCGGTACATGGGCAGGTCGGTCGCAGGATCCACGACGTTCGACGGGGCCGGCTCGGGCGTGGTGTCGCTGCCCAGACGGATGGTGGCCACCCCCTGCAGCGAACGCAGCGTCGGGGCATTGGCCGCCGACGAACCCTCGCCGGGGCGGAGGGTTCGAAGGTTGCGGCTGGAACCTGCATCGCCGTGCGATGCACCCTCGGGGGCACCGTCATGGGCTTCGGTCATGGAGTCGTTGTCGTTCATGGATTGCCTTTCGGGGAGCGGATCAACCGCCATCGACCTGCAGCACGCGCAGTTGCTGGAAGAGCCAGAAGAAGCCCCAGTCGAAGAGCTGGCACAGGCCAGCCAGGACCAGGCTCACCACGATGACCACGATGCTGGACCCGACCACCTCGCGCCGGCTGCTCCAGTTGACCTTCTTCATCTCTGTTTCGGTCGCGATGAAGAAGTCCACGGAGGCCGGGCGCATGGCGACCAGCCACCATGCGGCGATCGCCACGAGCGTGACCAGGAGCAGGGCTGCCCCGCTCTGGACGTAGACGGTGGGGACGCCCCAGTCGGCTCCGGCAAGGGCTTCCCAGAGCCAGTACCCACCGAGGGTGCCGAGGATGCCCGCCGCAACGGCGGTACCCAGGCGGGTCCAGTAGCCCAGGCCAGACTTGTAGATGCTGAGCGCCATGAGGTGGCTCCTGTCCGGTCCCCATCGGGGACCCATGATCCGAACACGCCGAGAGGGGATCGAACCCACGACCTGCGGATTTGGAATCCGCTGCTCTACCAGCTGAGCTATCGGCGTAACCGAGGCTTGATGCACGAGCGATGCCGACGCAGCGGGGCTGGACCCGCCGCACGCATCACTTGCGCTTGATCTTGTGGAGCGTGTGCTTGCGCAGCTTGGGGCAGAACTTCATGAACCCCTCCTTGACCTTGTCCGAGATGCCGCCCTTGACGCGGATCTCGGCCCGGTAGTTGAGGTCGCCCGTTTCGGTGCACTGCAGCCACACGAACTCGCGGTCGAGGGACTTCTTGGCCATGTCGATGCTCCTATCGCCGGGGACCCGGCATGCGGTGCCCTGGGCCGGGGATCACGCCCCGGCCCAGGACTGCCGCAGAAATCACACGAGGATCTTGGTGACGACGCCCGAACCGACGGTGCGGCCACCTTCACGGACGGCGAAGCGAACGCCATCTTCCATGGCGACGCCCTTGCCTTCGAGGTCGACGCGCATCTGGACGTTGTCGCCCGGCATGCACATGTCGGCGCCGATGAGTTCCTCGATCTTGCCGGTGATGTCCGTGGTGCGGAAGTAGAACTGGGGCTTGTAGCCAGCCTTGAACGGCGTGTTGCGGCCGCCTTCTTCCTTCTTCAGCACGTACACCTGCGCGGTGAACTGGGTGTGGGGCTTGATCGAGCCGGGCTTGCAGATGACCTGGCCGCGCTCGATGTCCTTCTTTTCGACGCCGCGGAGGAGGCAGCCGACGTTGTCGCCCGCTTCGCCGCTGTCGAGGGTCTTCTGGAACATCTCGACGCCGGTGACGGTCGACTTCAGCGCGTCGGGACGCAGGCCGATGATCTCGACTTCGTCGCCGACCTTGATCACGCCGCGCTCGATGCGGCCGGTGGCCACGGTGCCGCGGCCCTTGATGCTGAAGACGTCTTCGACCGACATGAGGAACGGCTTGTCCTTCTCGCGGACCGGGGTCGGGATCCACGTGTCGATGGCGTCCATGAGGTCGGCGATGCACTTGTTCGCGTTCGGGTCACCGGGGTTGGTGAGCGCGGGGAACGCGGCGCCACGGACGACGGGGGTGTCGTCGCCGGGGTAGTCGTACTTGCTGAGGAGCTCGCGCACTTCCATCTCGATCAGGTCGAGCAGTTCGGCATCGGCGATGTCGCACTTGTTCAGGAAGACGAGGACCTTCGGCACGCCGACCTGGCGGGCGAGGAGGATGTGCTCGCGGGTCTGCGGCATGACGCCGTCGACGCCCGAGACCACGAGGATCGCGCCGTCCATCTGGGCAGCGCCGGTGATCATGTTCTTGACGTAGTCGGCGTGGCCGGGGCAGTCGACGTGCGCGTAGTGACGGTTGGCCGTCTCGTACTCGACGTGGCTGGTGGCGATGGTGACGATCTTGGTCGGGTCACGACGGCCTTCCGACTCGGACGCCTTGGCGACCTGGTCGTAGGAGATCGGCTTGCTGAAGCCGCGGGCCGCCTGCACAGCGGTGATGGCGGCGGTCAGCGTGGTCTTGCCGTGGTCGACGTGGCCGATGGTGCCGACGTTGACGTGGGGCTTGGTGCGGTTGAAGTTCTCTTTTGCCATGACTCAGTGACTCCAGCAGGGATTCGCGCGAAGCGGACATGCGCGGGGACAACGCGTCCGCGCGCGGAAGCCACCGAAGGGGCTTGAACCCTCGACCTCACCCTTACCAAGGGTGTGCTCTACCACTGAGCTACGGTGGCGTTCCAGAATGAAAACCGCCCGATGATCGGGCGGGACGAAGAGTGTAGCGGAGTTGGCGCGCGCATCAAGGGGTTGGCATGCGCTTCACCAAGTTTGATCGAGGAGATCGTCGCCTCAGGGTGGCGATGGATTATCGGAGCGCTCGAGGTTCGTGACCTTGATGTCGCGACCGATCGGATTGGTCGAACCGCTCGTTCCGGTCCAATCCCCCTGGAGTTCCTGCAACGTCGTCCACGCCGGCTGCGTGTCCACGTGCAGGTCCAGGAGCAGGAACATGCAGGTGTCGCCGAGGTATCGGAAGTCCACCTGGCAACGACCATCCGTGGCATCGCCGTCGAACTGGTCTTCCCATTCCTGCCGGGTCGTGCCGCCGATCACCTCACCCGCCTTGGAATCGACCAGGTACATGCCGGCCTGGGGTCGACGGATCTGTGCGGCGCTCCACCACTGGTACGGCGCGTTGAGCGTGGCATCGCCGGCGTAGAACGGGGCCTGCGCCTGACGGAAGAAGAGGTTGCCAGCGAAGTAGCCGGGCTCGCCGATCTCCTGGGCATCGATGCCCGGACCGAAGGGCCGGCACTCCGAGACACCGTCGGAATCGGGGAACTGCACCTTCTCGATGCCGACCGTCGAACGCATCGGGTTCTTCGAGTACGCGTCGTCGTAGCCGTAGTAGAAGCGGTCCGGTGAATCGAACTCCCAGGCGTAGGCCGTGCCGGACTCAGCCGGCAGCGAAGGGGGATCGATGCCCGCACCGGTCCAGAGGATGTCGGCCCAGGTACCGCGGCGGGGTTGGCCCAGCAGCGGATTGACGCCCGACGACGACGGCCCGCGCACCCGGCCGGGATTGCGGGCCGTGGAGTAGTCGAACTGTGTCGGCGTGATCGACTCGCGGTTGTCCGTGATGTACGCCTGCAGGTAGGTCGAGACCTGCCGCAGGTTGTTCGCCGCGTCGGCCCACTCGGCGTTGCGGCGTGCCGTGCGCAGGGCCGGCAGCAGGATCGCCACCAGGAGCGCAAGGATGCCGACGACCGTGAGGATCTCGACCAGGGTGAAGGCCCGTCGCGGGCTGGTGTGCATCATGCGTGTGCTCCCGTGGGTTCGGCGCCGGCCGGTGTGCGCACGGACCGGCATGGGTCCATACGCGCCCGGCATCAGGACATGGCCATCGTCATCAGGAATTCTGCGTTGGACTTGGTCTTGGACAGGCGGCTGCGGAGCAGCTCCATGGCCTCGACCACGTTCATGTCGGCGACGACCTTGCGCAGGCGCACGATCAGCTCGTGCTCCTTCGCGTCGAGCAGGAGCTCCTCGCGGCGGGTGCCGCTGGCGGCGATGTCGATCGCCGGCCACACGCGCTTCTCGACGAGCTTGCGCGTGAGGTGAAGTTCGGCGTTGCCGGTGCCCTTGAACTCCTCGAAGATCACCTCGTCGGCGCGGCTGCCGGTCTCGACGAGCGCCGTCCCGATGATCGTCAGGCTGCCGCCGTTCTCGATGTTGCGTGCGCTGCCGAAGAACTTCTTGGGGCGGATGAGCGCCGCGTTGTCGACGCCGCCCGAGCCGATCTTGCCGGAGCCGGCGCCCGCATTGTTGTACCCACGGGCAAGGCGCGTGATCGAGTCGAGGAGCACCACGACGTGGTCGCCCAGTTCCACCATGCGGCGGGCCTTCTCCATCACGATGTCGCTGACTTGGATGTGGCGGCTGGCCTCTTCATCGAAGGTGCTGGCGACGACCTCGACCTTGCCCTTGGTCGTGCGCTTGAAGTCAGTCACTTCCTCGGGGCGCTCATCCACGAGCAGCACGATCACGTGCACGTCGGGGTGGTTGTGCGTGATCGCATTGGCGATCTGCTGCAGGATGACGGTCTTGCCCGTGCGCGGCGGGGCCACGACGAGCGCACGCTGGCCGAAGCCCAGCGGCGTGACCATGTCCATGATGCGCGGTTCGAGCCGCTGCGGCTGCTCGAGGATTTCCAGGTGGATGCGCTTGTTGGGGTGCAGCGGCGTGAGGTTCTCGAAGGTCGGGAGGTTCAGCAGCTTCTTGGGGTCGTGCCCATTGACCGTGTCGATCTTCAGGAGCGCGAAGTAGGTCTCGGCCTCCTTCGGCGGGCGCACGAGGCCGCGCACCACGTGGCCGCGTCGCAGGCCGAGCCGACGGATCTGCGCGGGGCTCACGTAGACGTCATCGTCCGACGGCAGGTACGAGTACTCGGCGCTGCGCAGGAAGCCGTAGCCGTCGGGCATGATCTCGAGGGTGCCCTCGGCGAACATCAGGCCGTACTTCATCGCCTTGGCCTTGACCACCTCGAAGACGAGCTTGTTGCGGGGCATGCCCACGAGGTCACCGAGGCCGAGCGCCTTGGCTTCCTTGGCAAGCTGTTCGGCGGTGAGCTTCTGCAGGCTCGCGGCGTCGAGGTTCTCCTTCTTGGCGGCCTCGTACTTTTCCTTCAGTTCGGTATCGAGCTGCGAGGCCTCGAAGTCGAGCTGCTCATCGGTGGGCACGCTCGTGCCGGGCAGGATCGCGACGCTCGGTGCAGCCACGATGCCGGCTGGACCGCCGCCACCACCGCCACCACCACCACCGCCACCGCCACCACCCGTGCCGCTGCCTCCGCCGGAACGACCACGACGACGACGGCGACGACGACCATTGACTTCCATGTTGATGCTGCCTTGGTTGGGATGCGGGTCCTGCACCGGGAACCCCGACGGGGATGGTGCGGCCTGTGGTGGTGGGACTTAACCCTGACTGGCGGGTTCGCCTACGTGCCCTTGGCGTGGGCGTGCGTGCGGAGTGTGTCCGCCAGCGCCGCCATGACCCGGGACCGCAACGACTGCGGGTCACCGTCGTTGCGAAGGACATGATGCGCGAGGGCGCGCTTCTGGTCAAGGGGCCACTGGGCAGCCTCCCGACGGGCCAGTTCGGCCACCGTCCACCCCCTGCTCGCCTGGGCGCGGGTCTGCCGCGCCTCGGTCGGTGCATCGATGAACCAGATGCTGTCGCACTCGGTGTGCAGGCCGGCCTCCAGCAGCAGAGGGGCATCGATCACCCGGGCGGGGGCGGCCCCGGGGTCGGCGGAGAACATGGCCCGCCGCTGCGCATGGATCCATGGATGCACGATCGCCTCCAGGTGAGCGCGCTCGCCTGGATCGGCAAAGACGATGGCCGCCAACGCCCCACGGTCGACCGCACCACCGCGCACCGCCCGATCGCCCCATCGTGCTCCGATCGCGCCGAGGATGGCCGGATCCCGGAGCGCCTGGTGCGCCAGGTCATCCGAGTCACAGGTGATGCATCCGAGGTCGGCCAGGATCGAGCGCACCGCGCTCTTCCCGCTGGCGATGCCCCCGACGAGCCCGATGGTCGGGATCGGACGCACGGCCGCGGTGGATGGTGCCGTCATACGGTGCGGGTCCAGGTCGTGCCGTTCGCGCCATCCTTGATCGTGACGCCCAGCTGCACGAGCTGCGCACGGATGGCATCGCCCGCGGCCCAGTCCTTGGCCGCCCGCGCCGCGAGCCGCTGCGCGATGAGGGCCTCGACCTGCGCCGTGAAGGGATCGTCGGTGGGCGCCTGCTGCGACGCGTTGCGCTCGAGCACCGCGAGCACCGAGTCCATGCGCGCCAGCGCGGCACGCTCGGCGTGCGGGCAGCCCGAAGGATCCTCGCCGCACGCTTCGTTGAGGGCGGCGATCGCGCGAGCAAGGTTCAGGTCGTCGCAGACCGCATCGATGAAGGCGCCCAGCGCGCGCGCCATGGGCCCCGGTGCCGCCGCCGGATCCGGCGCACAGGTTGCGGCCGCGGCATCGAGCGCCTGCTGCGCGCGGGCCCAACGATCGATCATGCGCTGGCAATCCCGGAGCCCCTGCATGGTGAAGTTGGCGTTGGTGCGGTAGTGGGTGCGCACCAGCTCAAGACGGAGCGCCGCGGGCGTGACGCCCTTGGCGAAGAGGTCGCGCGCCGTGAAGAAGTTGCCCTTGCTCTTGGACATCTTCTCGCCCTCGACCTGGAGGTGACGCGTGTGGAACCAGTGGTTCGCGAACGACGGTTGCCCGAAGCCGCAGCAGCTCTGGGCGATCTCGCACTCGTGGTGCGGGAAGATGTTGTCCTCGCCGCCGGAGTGCAGGTCGATCCGCTCGCCCAGGGTCATGGCGGCCATCGCACTGCACTCGAGGTGCCAACCGGGATAGCCATCTCCCCACGGGCTCGGCCACTTCATGATGTGGTGCGCATCGGGCTTCCAGAGCATGAAGTCGGCCGGGTGCCGCTTCACGGCCTGGTGCTCGGCGCTGATGCGGCCACCCTCGCCCTCGCGAAGCTGATCGAGCGTGTTGCCGGAGAGCTCACCGTAGGCAGGGAACGAGCGGACGTCGAAGTAGACCACCCCGTCGGCCGCGACGTACGCGTGTCCGCGCTCGACGAGCCGCTGGACCAGGGCGACCATCTGTGGGATGCAGGCGGTCGGGCGCGGCATCAGCGACGGATCGGCCACGGCCTCGATCGCGACCTTCAGGCCGAGCGTCCGCGCATCCTCCAGAAAGCGGTCGGCGTAGAAGCCCGCGATGGCGTACGGATCCGCAGGATCGATGTCGGTTCCGGCCGGCAGCGCGCCCGACTTCTTGGCTTCGGCGATGCGACGGCCGGCGACGGCCATCTTGTCCTCGCCACCGCCGTCCGCGTTGCCGTCGTCGGTCATGTGGCCGACGTCGGTGATGTTCATCACGTGCCGGACCCGGTGGCCCACGAGTTCCAGCGCCCGCCGCAGCGTGTCGGCATTCAGGAAGGAGCGGAAGTTGCCGATGTGCGCATCGTCGTAGACGGTCGGACCACAGGAGTAGAAGGTGATCGAGCCGGAGGGATCGATGGGGACGACCGGCTCGATGGCCCGGCGTGCCGTGTTGTAGAGCCTCATGCGCTGCACGCGCGCAAGCATAGTGCGCGTGCCTGCAGCAGGATCAATCCCCGACCGGCAGGTGAAGCCGCTGCGCGAAGCGCTTCAGGCCTTCGAGCCCAGGTTCAGCCACATTGACGTAGGCCGCACGCAGGGAAGGAAGGAGCTGCAGTGCACCGATCAGGATGAGCGCGTACAGCACGAGCGTGACGGTCGCCACGACCGCGGCACCGCCTCGCGATCCCAGGGAATCGAACGACAGCACCAGGGAGTGCGCCACGCTCCAGGCCCCGTAGCCGGCCAACGTGCAGGCGGCCGGACCCACGAGCAGCGATTCGGCCATGGGGCGAAGGCGGAGTCCCGCCGCGGACAGGAGCCACACGCCGGTCCCCACCGAGGTCACGGTGGTGACCAGGCAGACACCCAGGGCAAGCCCCTTGGCATCGGCAATCGGATCACCAGCGAGCCAGGCACCGTTGGCCAGCACGATCGCCCCCAACGCCCCGCCGCCGAGCACGCTCGCCCCTCGGATCGCCTCGGTGGCCAGCACGATCGAGAATCGGCGGGCCGCGAGCAGTGGCGTGATGAGGATGGCCAGGGCAAGCGGACCGCTCAGGCCGATCGACAGGATCGTCACGAGCTCCGAGGCATCGGCCCAGCGCCCGCCCCAGATGACCTGTTCGATCGATGGGAACGACACGCCGAGCCCGATGCAGATGGCCGGCACCACGAAGAAGACCGTGGTGGCCATGCCTGCCAGGTACTCGCCGTGCTGGCTGGAGGAGATGGAGGTCGCGGAACGGGGCACGAGCACGCGCTGCAACGCCATGGTCAGCACCATGTAGGGCTGACTCGCGATCTGGTAGGCGAAGGAGTACAGCCCCAGCGACGCCGTCGTCAGGAAGAGTGATCCGATGAAGTAGTCACCCTGTGAATTGATCGAGTTGAGCGCGGCGATGGGAAGGACCGGCAACTGCAGCCGGAGCGCCTCCCAGACCTCGACCGGACGGAACCTGAAGTAGGACCGATCCAGACCCGCAGCCCGGCCGTACAGGACGGCCTCGATGGCCGTTCCCAGCACCTGCGGCAGGGCGAGTGCCAACGCTCCGAAACCGAACCAGGCGGCGGACATCGCGACCCCGAACTTGATCACGCTGCACACCAGCACGGCCATGGCGAGCGCGCGGTAGCCGTGCTCACTGCCCAGCTTCATCTGCGCCAACTGCTGGATCGGGAGGATGGCGAACTGCAATCCGAGCACCAGCAGCGCAAGGCTGCTGCCGGGGACCTGCTTGACCCCGATGCCGGGAATCGCACCGATGGCCGTGATGATGCAGCCCGTCGCGCCGACCATCACGCCCACCCAGAACACCGGCGGTGCGCGGTCGCGGAAGTGCTCGCTCGGAATGCTGCCGAGCACCATCCAGACCCCACCCGCGCGGAAGAGACCGGTGAACATGAGCACACCGAGCGCGACCGCGAAGGCGCCGTAGTCCTCGGGCGACAGCAGGAAGCCGATCGCCACGCTCTGCACGACGGCCAAGCCCCGGCCGAGCACCGATGCGATCGTGAGCAGGCTCAGGCCTTTGCGGTGCGGCATGGCGAGGTTCAAGCGTAGCGGTTCAGCGTGACCGGATGCGCCCGATCACTCGGATCACTGCGGCCGCTCACTCCTGCCACGCGGTCAGCAGCTGACCAAGATCGGCGCCGTCGACGCCGGCATCCGCATTCAGGTCAGCCGATGACTCACCGGGTTCTCCGGACCATGCCGTCAACAGCACGCCAAGATCGGCACCGTTGACCGATCCATCACCGTTCAGATCGGGCGATGGACGGACGGCGGGCCCGAGTGAACCATCGGCACCGATGCGCATGCCGCGGATGTCCGACGAGCCGAGCGTGATGCCGTCCTCCCAGAAAAGAACCGTGCCATAAGGGACCCCGCAGGCTTGCATCCTTCCCTTGGGGCTGGCGTTGGTCGCCACCGGGCGGCGATCCCACACGGTCGCACCCGCTGCGTTCACGCACATCGCCTCGACGGTGTCCTGGCCGAACGCCGTGGAACGCACCCATCCGAACACGACGCCCTCGGGGCGCAGGTGGGCGACCGCGCCTGAGTACGAGTAGACGGTCTCGAGTGCGGCCAGCGGAAGACCGGAGGCGCCCCACTGCCGCGTGCCGGTCGCCGCGTCGAAGCACTGCGCGTACACGCCGTAGATGCTGGAGTTCGGAGTGTGCTCGATCCAGCACACGTACACGTACTGCCCATCGGCGACCGCGGCTGGATTGGTGCGTTCGCGACTCGTGTCACCCGTGACGCCGAAGCCCTCGGTGCCGAAGAGCCGGTTGCCCTGGGCATCGAGCACCTGGACATAGGACTGCAGCGGCGAGGTCTTGTAGTACGCGAACAGGTGGCCGAGCGAAGGCACCCGCCGGAACTCCGGGAAGTTCCCGAACTGCAGGCTGCCGGATGAGAAGACCTGCCTGCCGATCGTGCCCCATGGCTGCGAGCCATCGGGATTGATGAGGTTGGCCCAGAGCACCTTGGGACCGCTGAAGGTGGAGTAGCGGACCGTGGACACGACCACACCGGAACCCGAAAGCGCCGGCTCCACATCCGCGGCGAAGGCCGAACCCGTGGTCCCGATCTGGATCGGGGCGCCGAAGCTGAAGCCGCCGTCTGCCTGCGCCAGTCGCTGCACGCGCGTGTTCGATCCCTCGACCCACGCGCTCCACAGGAAACCGTCGTCGGCCTGGTTGCCCTTGGGCACACTGGCGGACGATCCACTGACGGTCCGGGTCCACGCGAGCGTGCCGTCGCTGTTGAGTGACGCGACCGCGGCGACCGGCGAGGAACTCCCCTGCTGGCTCGCGACGGCCCACGGTGCCCCTCGGAACAGCTGGTAGTCCTGGGTGCTGCTGAAGGAGTTGTTCATCACCACGGTGGCCGTGGGCCAGGTGAAGTCGCCGTCGGTCGTGAGCTGGCGCACCATGACGTCGTAGCCGGAGGGGGCGTCATACCAACTCAACGCGAGCATGCCGCGGCCATCCCATGAAAGCTTGGGCTGCACCTGCTCGCCTGATCCACCGACCAGGAGGGTTGGACTGGAGGCTGAGGTGCTCCAGCCTGACAGCCCGGCGAGCAGGACGAGCGTGGTGATGGGCATCATGGGAGTGTGGCGCGACATCGATCCGATGCCAAGGGCGCTTCGGGGATCGACCGGAGAAAGTGCGCCGCCAGCGAGCCGGGGTCAGGCGTCGAGCGCCCCGAAGAGTCCCTGTTCCGGCTCCCTGAGTTCGATCGGGCCCGGGAACTCCTCGTAGTCCGCGTTGGGATTCGAATCGATCCATTCGATGAACGCGCACACGCCGGCGTGCGTGGCGCGAGACCGCCACGACTCGCCGAACCGGAGCTTGATCCCGAGCCAGATGTGCGCATGGGCGTTCCGTGCCGCCAGCCCAGGATGCGGTTCAAGCAACGGCTGGATGCGATCGCCGGTACGGCGCACGCGCATGGCGATGTCGTCGAGGTCACGCCGGTTCATGCGGGGTGTGTACCGTACGACGCACGAAGGGGCCACCTCCATGAAACGCGCACTCATCACCGGCATCACCGGGCAGGACGGTTCCTACCTCGCCGAACTGCTCCTTGCGAAGGGCTACGAGGTCCACGGCATCATCCGGCGAGCGAGCACCTTCAACACCGACCGCATCGACCACATCTACGAGGACCCGCACCGGTCGGGTGCGCGCCTGAAGCTCCATTACGGCGACCTGTCCGATGGCAGCGGCCTTGATCGGCTCCTCGAGCGCATCCAGCCCGACGAGGTCTACAACCTCGGGGCCCAGAGCCACGTGCGCGTGAGCTTCGACCAGCCGATCTACACCGCGGACATCGTCGCCACGGGCACCCTTCGGCTGCTCGAGGCGGTGCGGAACTTCCAGGTGTCGTCGTCGCGGCCCGTGCGCTTCTACCAAGCCAGTTCCAGCGAGATGTACGGCAAGGTCCAGGAGGTCCCCCAGCGGGAGACGACGCCCTTCTGGCCCCGTTCGCCCTACGGCTGTGCCAAGGTCTTCGGGCACTGGATCACGGTGAACTACCGCGAGAGCTACGGCATGCACGCCAGCTGCGGCATCCTCTTCAACCACGAGAGCCCGCGGCGCGGGGAGACCTTCGTGACCCGAAAGATCACGCGGGCCGTGGGGCGCATCAAGCTCGGCATGCAGCAGAAGCTCTTCCTGGGCAATCTCGATGCCTTGCGCGACTGGGGCTACGCCGGCGACTACGTCGAGGCCATGTGGCTCATGCTGCAGCAGGAGCAGCCCGACGATTACGTCGTCTCGACGGGCACGATGATCAGCGTGCGCCGGTTCTGCGAGCTCTGCTTCGGCCACGTCGGGCTGGACTACCGCGACTTCGTCGAGATCGACCCCCGCTACTTCCGACCCGCGGAAGTCGAGCAACTGCTGGGCGACTGTTCCAAGGCGCGGGAGCGGCTCGGCTGGACGCCCACGACGACGGTCGAACAGCTTGCCGCCATGATGGTCGACTCCGACCTGGAGCTCGCGCGTCGCGAGAAGACGCTTCGCGACGCAGGGCACCAGTTGCCCGCGAACTCAGGCCACGACCAGTGACCTGACCGAAGGGCGGCCCACCCGAGCCTTGGCCGCGCGCTCGAAAGCCGGCCTCGCGCGTCAGGGTGCCCAGGCCGCCAGCATCAGTCCAAGGTCGGCGCCGTCGACCGAGCCGTCGGCGTTGATGTCGGCGACCGTACCCGCCGTGCCGAACTCGCCCAGCAGGATGCCCAGATCGGCGCCATCGACGCGTCCATCGCCGTTGAGGTCAGCGGGATTCGCCGGCGTGCCGCCCTCGACGAAGCTCTTCACCTCGCCGGCGACGAGGTTGTTCGCCCAGTCGCGCGCCAGGACGTAGTAGTCGACGTTCGCGCCCGCGGGCTGCGCCGGCATCACGGCGCGCCAGAGGTTGTTGCCGCTCCACTGCATCGGGATCTCGTTCCACGGTCCCTGGTTGGAGCGGATCGCCAGCACGACGCCGCGGTCATGGAAGCCGCGGTCGCTCGTCATGTCATCGACGATGATCGCACGCACCACGTGGGTCGACGGATCGGCGCCGGGAACGACCGACTCCATCTTCAGCACGCGCGGTGGACGGTTGTCGGCCGGGCCGGTCGCGTTCATGTAGATCTGGTTCTGGAAGGCACCGCTCTCGCCTTGCGCGGTCACGATGTCGAAGTCCCCGTCGTTGTCGACGTCGGCCACCTTCACGTCGAGGCTGGAGTCGGTGACGGCGGTGATGGCGTTGGCGACCACGCTGAAGTTCGCGGTCACGGGCCGGTTGTTGCGGTAGATGCGCTCGCTTGCGGAGCCGAGCGTGCCGACCACGATGTCGAGATCGCCATCCATGTCGATGTCGAAGAAGCGGCTGTCGTTGTCGTCCGTGGTCGGATTGGTGGTGAGCTGCGCGCTCACGTTGGTCCAGCTCGTGCCGAGGCCGTTCGCATTGGCCAGCAGCAGCTCGGTGTTGCTGGTCCCTGCATTCACCCCGAGGAGGTCGAAGTCGCCGTCACCGTCGAAGTCGCCGGTGTCGTACGAGTAGCACGTGTTGTCGGTCGGCATCGTCTGGTTGACGTAGGTGCCCGATCCGTTGTTGAGCCAGAGCCGGCTCGACTGCGTGCCGGTCGTGCGCGTTCCCACATGGAGATCGAGATCGAAGTCCTGGTCGACGTCGAGAAACAGGATGTCCATCTGTTCGCTCACGTTGCCCGCCGGGGTGAGTGCCGTGTTGTCGGTGAACTTGCCCGTGCCGTCATTGAGGTAGAGCTTCGGCTTGCCGGTCGTGCCGAAGCGGTTCGTGCCGCTGTTGCAGAGCGCGATGTCGAGGTCGCCATCGTTGTCGATGTCGCCGAACTGTCCGCGGCTCGAGCCCAGGTTGATCGCGGGCATCTGGCCGGCGGGCGCCGCGCTGAAGCGACCGGTACCGTCGTTGAGCAGCAGGAGCGCGGGCCGCGCGTAGTCCTGCGCGAGCAGCATGTCCCAGTCGCCGTCGCGGTCCACGTCACCGAACTCGACGCCGCGGAAGCACCCCGTGATGCCGGCCACGTTCACGTCGGTCACGTCGGTGAAACGCCCCGCGCCGTCGTTCAGGAAGAGGCGCGGCTTCAGGAGCGCCCCGAGCGAGGAGTAGCCCTGGCCGTTGGCCCAGGCGATGTCGAGGTCGCCGTCACCATCGACGTCGCAGAACGAGAGCTGGTTCGTGTACTCCGACTGCGTCGGGAAACGGGTGGCCGTCTCCCGGACGAACTGCTGGGCCCAAGCGGCTGGGCAGGCGGTGAGCGCGACGATGAGGGCAAGCTGATGGCGCACGGGATCTCCTGGGATCGATGAACCTAGCACCAACCCCGAGCCGGACGACCATGGACCCGCCCTTTCGGGCGACATCCTGCGTTATCGACGGCGGCGCTTGATCGCCGCGGACACCGTCTGCGGTGCCTGAGGTGCAGCCGGCGCCGCGGAGCCGCCGGCCTTCGCCGCCGCCGCCTGGGCACGGCTCATGAGCGCGTTGTGCAGATTGCGGATGCGATCGCGGGCCTGGTGGATCTGCTCGGTCTCGGCACCCTGCAGGAAGGCTGCCGCCATGGCGTCATGCTCGTTCAGGCCCTCGATCGAGACATTGACCCGGTCCTCTTCCTTCACGATGCGCATGCCGCGGACACCCAGGTCCGACAGCAGCAGGATCGCGCACTGCACCTTCGGGTCCTCGGCCGGAAGGCCTTCCATGACCCGCCCCACCAGGCCACGCATGGCCGCCGAGTAGAGGTCCTCGTTCACGCCTCGGCTCTTCACCACGGCCTGCACGTGCTCCTCCATCAGCGCCTTCTCCTGGAGGCGGACCTGCACGCTGGTGCCGTTGAGCACGAACTGCCGGTTGCGCAGGTTGGCCACCGACGCGATGACCGCGCGGCCCGTGGCGATGTTGCCCTTGGTGTACGGGTCGCTCGTGTCGCGGGCTCGCTCCTCCGCGGAGAGCTGGCGGTCGACCTCCATGCGCTTGGCCTCGACGTCGATGCGGAACTCGCGCACACCCATCTCATGCATGAGCCAGAGCGCCGCCTGGAACAGGGGATTGTCGTGGGCGACCTGCTTCTCGAGCCCGTCGGCCAGGAGGCCGCTGATGATCGCACCGAAGTTCGGTGCGTCGTACATGCTCTTGATGATGGTCGCGGCCAGGTTCATGAAGACGGGCCGCGGCTGCGGCTGGAGCTTGATGGACGTGCCGTTCAGGACGATCTCGGTGGTGGCCATGGGAGTCGGAGGCTAGCCGATGCACGCATGCCGTCCATTGGGGGTCGGGTGCAGTTCCGTACAGTGCACTCCATGCTTTCCGCCCTGCTGATCCTGTCGTTGGCCGTGCCGCCTGCCGCGTCCGGGTCCGGGCCCGGAACGAAGGCCACGGACGAACAGCGCTCCGGATCTGCGTCGATGCAGGACCGTGCGGGCGACGCGGGCCGGGTGATGGATGCCTCGGCGCCGGCATCGGCGGCCGACCTGACCTGGTGGCGCGATGCGCGGCTGGGCATGTTCGTGCACTGGGGCCTCTACAGCGTTGCGGCGGGCCGGTGGGAGGGCCGCGACATCCCGGGTTGGGGCGAATGGCTCCTCAACAAGATCAAGGTCGATCCGTCGGTCTACGCGGGCACGCTGATGCCGCGCTTCGATCCGGTCAGGTTCGATGCCGACGCGTGGGTCCGCGCGGCGAAGGACGCCGGCATGGGCTCCATCGTCGTGACGACGAAGCACCACGACGGGTTTCTGCTCTGGGACAGCGCCACCACGGACCTCGACCTCATGGGGACACCCTTCGGCAAGGCCGGACGGAACCCGCTGCGCGAACTGGCGGATGCGTGCGCACGCCATGGCGTGCGCCTTGGCCTCTACTTCAGCCTGATGGACTGGAGCGACCCGGACTACCTGCCGCGGCGCGAGTGGGACACGCGCCCCACCGACACGGCGTCGATGGCGCGATTCGTCGATCGCATGCATGCGCAGGTCAGGGAACTCACGGACGGGCGCTTCGGATCCATCGCCATCCTCTGGGGCGACGGTGACTGGGAGCACTCCGCGACCACGTGGCGCGCACAGGACCTGATGTCCGCCGTGCGGCGGGCGCAACCGGGCATCCTCTTCAACGACCGCTGGTCCCTGCCGGGCGACTACGCCACGCCGGAGAACAGGATCCCGGATGGTCGGCTTCCGAATCGACCGTGGGAAACCTGCATGACGATGAACGGCACGTGGGGCCATGTCGTGCACGACCACCGATGGAAACCCGCCTCGGAACTCATCCGCAACCTCGTCGACATCGTGAGCAAGGACGGCAACTACCTGCTCAACGTCGGGCCCCTGGGGGATGGATCCTTCGATGCGCCCACGACCGATCGACTCGCTGCGCTGGGCGCCTGGATGCGCACCAACGGCGAGGCGATCCGCGGGTGCGGGTCCGTCGCATGCGCGCGTCCTTCGTGGGGGCGCTTGACGGCCAGTGCCGATCGGCGGCGCGTCCATGCGGTCGTCTTCGAGCTGCCGGCCGACCGCACCATCACGATCGATGGCATCGCCGGTGCCCCGGCACGCGCGCGTGTGCTCGATGCTCCGGGCATCACGGTTTCGACGCGCGCGGCCGGTCCTTCGCTCTCGATCACGCTCGGTGAAGGCGCCATCGACCCGACGGCGACCGTCATCGCGCTCGAATGGGACGGGGAACCGCCGATCGTGGGGACGCCGGAACTGATCGGTGGCGAGGAGCTCTTCCTGCACGAGACCGAGCTGGCGTTCCGTCCGCCGGCGGCGGGCGCGATCCACGTCACGCTCGATGCCACCCTGCCCACGGTCGACTCGCCCCGGTACACGGTGCCCATCAACCTGCAACGCACCACGCAGGTGCGTGCCCGCACGTTCGTCGAGGGCATCGCCGTGGGCGATCCGTTCGAGGCGATCCTCCGACGTGCGGAGTGGATTCCCGGCAGCGATGACGTGCCGCCTGAACCCGGCGTGTCGTGGGAGCTGGTGCCCGGGCGCTTCGATCGCGTCCCGACTGATGACGCCTGGCGCCGCGAAGGTCGCGCGCAAGGCACCTCGGCCACGGTCGGCCTGCCGGGGACGAGGCCCGCCGACGGCTTCGCGCTGCGCATCGACGGCTTCGTGTTCTGCGAGCACGCGGGCATCCACGCATTCACGCTCGAGAGCGATGACGGCAGCACGCTCGAGATCGATGGACAACGGATCGTGGACCACGATGGACTCCACGGGCCGACCCGCATGACGGGCAAGGCCGCGCTCGACCTCGGTTGGCACCGCTTCACCATCCGCTACATCGAGGCCGATGGCGGCGAGGCCCTGAACCTGCTGTGGACCACCCCGAAGGACCAGCCCGGCGCCCCACCGCGCGCGATCGACGCCGCTCTGCTGCGCCACGAACCAGCACGCTGAGGCATCGCCCTACCATCGACGGTGATGACCAAGGCGGGGTCCAATCCATGGCTCGTGCTCGCCGCCATGACCGGCAGCCTGGCGATGGTCTTCCTCGACGCCACCATCGTGGGCGTGTCGCTGCCGACGATCCAGCATGACCTGGGACTGGGCGTTGGGGGCGGAGCCTGGATCGTCAACGCGTATCTCGTGGCGCTCGCGGGTGCGATGGCGATCGGCGGTCGTGTCGGCGACGTGATCGGGCGCGTGCGGGCGTTCCAGGCTGGCGTGTCGCTCTTCGCGATGGCCAGCCTCGGCTGCGCGCTCGCTCCGAACGGCGATGTGCTCATTGGCGCGCGCGTATTGCAGGGCCTGGGCGCCTGCCTGATGCAACCTGCATCGAGTGCGATGGTCGCCGGTGCCTTCCCGGAAGGCAAGCGCGGCAAGGCGATGGCGGTCTACGTCGGCGTTCCCCTGCTCTTCATGATGCTCGGCCCGGTGCTCGGCGGGGCGCTCACGCAGTGGGCCGGCTGGCGATGGATCTTCGGCGTGAACCTGCCGGTCGCCGTCGCTGCGCTGGTGCTGGTGGCCATCGTGCGGCCCATCGAACCCGTGGCGGAGCGTCGACCGATCCACTGGCTGAGTGCGGCCATGCTCGTGACCGGCCTGCCGGCGCTCGTGTTCGGGCTCCAGGAGCAGACGCGGCCCACCGACGGCATGGCCACCTGGATCGGCCCGGCCGCGATCATCGTGGGAGCCGCGCTGGTGGCGATCTTCACGCGGCTGCAGTTCACGCTCGCCGCGCCGCTCCTGGACCTTCGCCTGTTCCGCGACCGCACCCTGCTGGGCCAGGTGGCGGTGCTCGGGTTGACGCAGGTCGCCACCATCGGACAGACCATGTTCGGGCCGGCGTACCTGCAGGGCGCACTGGGATTCACGCCGCTGCAGAGTGGCTTGGCCGGACTGCCCCTGGCGGTGCCGGCCCTGCTGCTGGTGCATGTGGCAGGTCGCGTCTACGACCGTCGCGGTGCGGTGGGTGTCGTGCGCGTGGGCAGCGTGCTCTGCGTGGTGGGCCTGGGAATGATCACCATCGGCATGCTGATGCGGTCCTACGTGGTCATGGCCGTGGGCATGACCCTGCACGGCTCCGGCATGGCCTTCCTCATGAACCCGATCCAGACGGACGTCGTGAGCCGTGTGCCGCCCGCGCAGCGCGGTGAGAGTGCCGGCCTGGCGGCGACGGCGCGGCAGGTCGGCAACTCGCTTGGGGTGGCGATCGCAGCCATGGTGCTCGCCCGCACCGGTCTTCCGTCACTCGATGCGCCCGGCATGGAGCAACTCGGGGCCGACGACCTCGCGCAATCCTTCGCCTGGATGGGCAGCATGCAGGTGGCGGCCATGATCACGGCCTCGGTCGTGGCATGGAGCCTGGTCCGCGATCGAGTGCCCCACCGCGCGCCGCGCGCGTGAGTGGCTGCTCCGCGCCGCCCTCTCGCGACCTCGGGCCCTGGCTGCGCGGACGCGCTCGCTCCACCAGGTTTCGCTCGCGCTCACGTCCGTCGCTCGGCGGGGCTGGCACCCGCCTCCGAACACGCTGTTCGTGCCGCCTTCGCGACT